>CAWDFQ010000002.1:0-808918 GCA_963801625.1 uncultured delta proteobacterium | reverse complement strand
ACACCTATGAGGCCTCTCCCTGTCAAGTGGGCAAACAAGTCCCGCTGACCGCGGCTCGGGCTGCGATCGTTCCGCACTGCGTGTTCGTCTCGGCTTCGCACTCCATCTTCGCTTCCAAGATCTGGTGCAGCGTCCGGGACTCTGCACCCAACACCTATCGAGGATCACGCTCGATCGCGCTTGGCGAATCGAGTGGGGAGGCGATCGCCTCCGCGTCCTAGAAGCCCATTCGTTCCCTCATGCCGGCCTCCTCATGGCGTCGACCTCGAAGGTCCGTTGTCTCCAGGCTCGGGGAGGGGCAGAGTCGCAAGCAGTCGAGACGCGATGTCGAGAGAGGGAGCGAGAGCGCGTGTCCAATCAAGCGAGCGAGCTGCCGGATCTTCGGCTCTATAACGGATGCCTTCTCGCGCTCGTAGGCGCACGGGGACGACGCAGTCTCGTTCGAGCTCGATCCATGGGGCTCTCGTTGGACGACGGGCTCACGCACCCACTCCAAGTTGACTGTCGCGACGAAGCGTTCGATCTCGAACGCCTTGCCGCGCAGCAGCATGTAGTAGGCTGCACGCCCGAGCTTGTGCGCGAGGATGCTGAGCGCCTTGCCTTTGCCGTGGCGCTTCTCGAGCCGTGCGAGCAGCTCCTTGCCGGGTTCGCTGTGGCGGACGAAGAGCACCGCGGCTTCCGAGAAGGCCCACTTGAGATGGACGTTGCCCATCTTGGCGCCGCTGGTGCCGTGCTTCTTCCCGGCCGACTCCTTCGCGCACTTCACGAGCCGTGCATAGGAGGCGAACTCCTGCACGCGGTCGAACCTCTTCACGTCGTGGATCTCGTAGAGGATCGTGAGCGCCAGCACCTTGCCGACGCCCGGGATCGAGCGCAGCAGCTGGAAGGCTTGCGCGTCGTGCTGCTTGGCCTGGCGCACGAGGTAGCTCTCGAGGTCCACGAGCAGCGTGTCGTCGTAGCGATCGAGCAGGGCGAGATCGACGGCGATGGTCTTGCGCACCACGCGGTCCTCGAAGTGATCGGCGACGCCTTCGCGATTGCTCGGGTAGGCGATCCGCTTGGCGAAGGCCGGGAGGTTGTGTTGCTGGTTGGTCATCTGGATGTGGGCGAGCAGCGGCTGCGCTTGCGGACCAGGTGCAGGCGCCGGTGCAGCAGATCGCGCGTGGCGCGCATGCCCGCCGGGTAGACGTAGGCCAGGGGCAGATCCCGCCACGCAGCAGTATGGCGATCTTGATGGCGTCGATGCGGTCATTCTTGGCCTTGCCGCCATGGATCGCCTTCATGTAGAGGGCGTGGCCGAGGACGAAGGCGATGCCTTCGGCGGCGCAGAGGTCGGCAAGCCAGTACCAGGTGAAGATGCACTCGACGGCCACGACGAGGTCGTCGCGATACGGAGCGACCGCCTCCAGGAACGCTTCGGGGTTCGACGGCAGGTTCTTGTGGACGAGCACTTGGCCGTCGCGGTCGAGGATGCAGACGTACATCGTTTTCGTGTGCAGATCGATGCCGCAGTAGTGGCGGTGCTGGTTCGTGTAGAATCGCATTGGTTCTCTCCCTGCGCGGATGCGCGTGTTTCGGATGAGCATCCAGCCTACTCCGGGTGGAGTAGGCGCAGGGAGGGGCCTCGGATGAGAATCAAGGCAATGGAGCTGCCATCCCTTGCGCTGGCGCCACGCCACCTTCTAGTGGCATTCTAGGCGCGGCGGTTGGCGGCGAGCTTGCTTCCCAGGTCGGGCCGCAGCTCATCGCCAAGCCGTTGTACGGCGAGAAGAGTTCCCTTGGCTCGAAGATCTTGGTCTCGTGGGTCGGTGGTGGGTCTTCGTGGCTCCTCGCTCTCGCTTAACCGGCTCGGCTCCACTTCTTCTCTCCTCCCCTCGTGCCGGCGGTTGCGGTTGCCTTCAAGCATGAGCAGGCACGTTGGTCGCGTTCCTCGGTCGCGGTCCCGCCTCCCGGCTCGAGCGCCGGCGTCGCCCCACTCTCGTAGTTTGCAGGCCCCGCACCTCGCGCGAGGCGGTTTGCCACTTCGGGGTGCGCCGCCGGAGCCAGTTGGTAGAGGGCGGTCCGCATGCGCTTCCTGCTCCAGGCGGGCATGGCTCTCGGCGGTCGGAAGCGGGGCATCGCATCGCCGTACAACACCTATGAGGCCTCTCCCTGTCAAGTGGGCAAACAAGTCCCGCTGACCGCGGCTCGGTCCGCGATCGTTCCGCACTGCGCGTTCGTCTCGGCTTCGCACTCCATCTTCGCTTCCGAGATCTGGTGCAGCGTCCGGGACTCTGCACCCAACACCTATCGAGGATCACGCTCGACCGCGCTTGGCGAATCGAGCGGGGAGGTCGTTGCCTCCGCGTCCTAGAAGCCCATTCGTTCCCTCATGCCGGCCTCCTCATAGCGTCGACCTCGAAGGTCCGTTGTCTCCAGGCTCGGGGGAGGGGCAGAGTCGCAAGCAGTCGAGACGCGATGTCGAAAGAGGGAGCGAGAGCGCGTGTCCAATCAAGGTAGGGGCTGCCGGATCTTCGGGCTCATGACTGATGCCTTCTCGCGCTCCAGGGCGCACGGGGACGACGCAGTCTCGTTCGAGCTCGACCCTTGCGGCTCTCGTTAGGCAACGGGCTCACGCACCCTCGCTCCCTCAGTTGACCGTGGCGACGAAGCGTTCGATCTCGAACGCCTTGCCGCGCAGCAGCATGTAGTAGACCGCACGCCCGAGCTTGTGCGCGAGGATGCTCAGCGCCTTGGCCTTGCCGTGGCGCTTCTCGAGCCGTGCGAGGTAGCTTCTTGCCGAGTTCGTTGTGACGGACGAAGAGCACCGCGGCTTCGGAGAAGGCCCACTTGAGGTGCACGTTGCCGATCTTGGCGCCGCCGGTGCCGTGCTTCTTCCCGGCCGATTCCTTGGCGCACTTGACCGAGCCGGCAGTACGAGGCGAAGTCCTGCACGCGGTCGAAGCGCTTGATGTCGTGGATCTCGTAGAGGATGTCAGGCGAGCACCTTGCCGATGCCCGGGACCGAGCGCAGGAGCGGAAGGCTTGCGGTCGTGCTGCTTGGCTGGCGCACGAGGTAGCTCTCGAGCTCGGTGAGCAGCGTGTCGTAGCGGTCGAGCAGGTCGAGGTCGACGGCGATGGTCTTGCGCACCACGCGGTCGTGGAAGTGCTCGGCGACGCCTTCGCGATTGCCGGGTAGGCGATCCGCTTGGCGAATTCCGGGAGGTTGTACTGCTGGTTGGTCATCTGGATGTGGGCGAGCAGCTCGCCGCGCTTGCGGACCAGGTGCAGGCGTCGGCGCAGCAGATCGCGGGTGGCGCGCATCTCGGCCGGGTAGACGTAGGCCTGCGGGCAGCATGCCGCCGCGCAGCAGCATGGCGATCTTGAGGGCGTCGATCTTGTCGTTCTTGGCCTTGCCACCGTGGATCGCTTTCATGTAGAGGGCGTGGCCGAGGACGAAGGGGATGCCTTCGGCGGCGCAGAGATCGGCCAGCCAGTACCAGGTGAAGATGCACTCGACGGCCACGACGAGGTCGTCGCGATAGGGAGCGACCGCCTCCAGAAACGCTTCGGGGTTCGAGGGCAGGTTCTTGTGGACCAGAACCTGGCCGTCGCGGTCGAGGATGCAGACGTACATCGTTTTCGTGTGCAGATCGATGCCGCAGTAGTGGCGGTGCTGGTTCGTGTAGAATCGCATTGGTTCTCTCCCTGCGCGGATGCGCGTTTGTTGGATAGGCATCCAGCCTACTCCGGGTGGAGTAGGCGCAGGGAGAGGCCTCGGATGAGAATCAAGCGCATGCAGCTGGCCGCCCGCAGCTTCTGGTCCACGCCTGTCTCGGTCCGGCGGCCGTCCGAGCTTCGGGCTCGCCTGGGTGGCTTCGCCACGGGCCGCCGGGCGGTGTACGGTTGGTGCACGGCGGGCGTCAGCTGATGCGCAAGCTGTTAGCCAGCGGCAGTGATCACTTCGCTTGGGGAAGAAGAAGCAATCTAGTCTCGGGCATCGGCGCGCGGTGTGCGACGGTGTTGCCCGCTACTCGAGCCGCCGCGGTTCTCGTTCGCTTCTGCCTAACGTTGGTCCGGCCGGCGCGGCGCTCCGCCTGGGCGCAGAGGCGCTTCGGTTGTTCGGCTTGCAGGCGGGGCTCCTTGCTTCGCGGAGCGCCGGCGGCGCGGGTTCCTGCGGGCATTGCGCTCGCCGGCGGGCGATCGTCGGTCTTGGTTCGAGCATCGAGCGCCGGCTTCAAGCGAGGCGGCGCCGCCGGAGCTGGTTGGTGGGCAAGAGGTTCGCGAGCGAAGGTCGTCCTTCGCACCCAAGCTGCCGGCTCGACCCTTTCAGCCAGAGCCCTGGCTAACAAGCGCATGCAGCTGGCCGCCCGCGGCTTCGGGTCCACGCCTGTCTCGGTCCGGCGGCCGTCCGTGCTTCGGGTTCGCCTGGGCAGCTTCGCGTCGGGCCGCCGGACGGTGTACGTTGGGTTCACGGCGGGCGTCAGCTGATGCGCTAGCCGTTGTACGGCGGGAACGAAGTCGGGCGCGACCACGATTCTCTGCCGATGACGACTGCAAGGAGTCCAGCACGCGCGTTCCTCGAGCGTGTCTCCTGAGTGCGGAGGTATCGCAATGGCAAAGGGCGAGCGGTCGCTCGGGCTCACACAGGTATTGCTATGGCTCACAGCTCTCGGGACCTCGGCCTATTGGCTCGCGTATCTCGGAGGCTTCCGGTTCTCCGAAGGAGTTGAATGCAGCCGTCAGCTCCAGGTCGCTCAGATTCCCAGCAATGCATGGATCGTCGTGTGTTGCTGTCTCGGGGCGATCGGTTTGCGTCGGGAGCGGCGTTGGGGTCTCCTCATGACGGTCGCTGCGGCGAGCGCCGGCCTCTACATCGGGCTTCTCGACATCACTTTCAATATTGGGGCCGGAACCTATTCGCGGTTGCCTTGGGGTGAGGTCACGCCGGAGTTGTTCGCCAACTCGGTTTCAACCCTGCTTCCCGCGTATCTCTTCTCCGTGGTCCTGCGAGCTCCGGCTTGGAAGTAGGCGGATAGCTGTTCGGCTCTTACGCGTGCGAGATGTGCGCCCGTTCGCGGCCCGTCGCATTAGTGGGCAAGAGAGGGAGCCCGCTGTACAACACCTATGAGGCCTCTCCCTGTCAAGTGGGCAAACAAGTCCCGCTGACCGCGGCTCGGTCCGCGATCCTTCCGCACTGCGCGTTCGTCTCGGCTTCGCACTCCGTCTTCGCTTCCAAGATCTGGTGCAGCGTCCGGGACTCTGCACCCAACACCTATCGAGGATCACGCTCGATCGCGCTTGGCGAATCGAGTGGGGAGGCGATCGCCTCCGCGTCCTAGAAGCCCATTCGTTCCCTCATGCCGGCCTCCTCATGGCGTCGACCTCGAAGGTCCGTTGTCTCCAGGCTCGGGGGAGGGGCAGAGTCGCAAGCAGTCGAGACGCGATGTCGAGAGAGGGAGCGAGAGTGCGCGTCCAATCAAGCGAGCGAGCTGCCGGATCTTCGGGCTCATGACTGATGCCTTCTCGCGCTCCAGGGCGCACGGGGACAACGCAGTCTCGTTCGAGCAGGGTCCATGGGGCTCTCGTTGGACGACGGGCTCACGCACCCCCGCTCCCTCAGTTGACCGTGGCGACGAAGCGTTCGATCTCGAACGCCTTGCCGCGTAGCAGGATGTAGTAGGCCGCACGCCCGAGCTTGTGCGCGAGGATGCTGAGCGCCTTGCCCTTGCCGTGGCGCTTCTCGAGCCGTGCGAGGAGCTTCTTGCCGGGTTCGTTGTGACGGACGAAGAGCACCGCGGCTTCCGAGAAGGCCCACTTGAGGTGCACGTTGCCCATCTTGGCGCCGCTGGTGCCGTGCTTCTTCCCGGCCGACTCCTTCGCGCACTTCACGAGCCGTGCATACGAGGCGAACTCCTGCACGCGGTCGAACCTCTTCACGTCGTGGATCTCGTAGAGGATCGTGAGCGCGAGCACCTTGCCGACGCCCGGGACCCTGCGCAGCAGCTGGAAGGCTTGCGCGTCGTGCTGCTTGGCCTGGCGCACGAGGTAGCTCTCGAGGTCGGTCAGCAGCGTGTCGTAGCGATCGAGCAGGGCGAGATCGACGGCGATGGTCTTGCGCACCACGCGGTCCTCGAAGTGATCGGCGACGCCTTCACGATTGCTCGGGTAGGCGATCCGCTTGGCGAAGGCCGGGAGGTTGTACTGCTGGTTGGTCATCTGGATGTGGGCGAGCAGCTGGCCGTGCTTGCGGACCAGGTGCAGGCGCCGGCGCAGCAGATCGCGGGTGGCGCGCATCCCCGCCGGGTACACGTAGGCTTGCGGCAGCATCCCGCTGCGCAGCAGCATGGCGATCTTCAAGGCGTCGATGCGGTCGTTCTTCGCCTTCCCGCCGTGGATCGCCTTCATGTAGAGCGCGTGGCCGAGGACGAAGGCGATGCCTTTGGCGGCGCAGAGGTCGGCAAGCCAGTACCAGGTGAAGATGCACTCGATGGCGACGACGAGGCCCTCGCGATACGGAGCGACCGCCTCCAGAAACGCTTCGGGGTTCGACGGCAACTTCTTGTGGACGAGCACCTGGCCGTCGCGGTCGAGGATGCAGACGTACAGCGTCTTCGTGTGCAGATCGATGCCGCAGTAGTGGCGGTGCTGGTTCGTGTAGAATCGCATTGGTTCTCTCCCTGCGCGGATGCGCGTGTTTCGGATGAGCATCCAGCCTACTCCGGGTGGAGTAGGCGCAGGGAGAGGCCTCGGATGAGAATCAAGCGCATGCAGCTGGCCGCCCGCAGCTTCTGGTCCACGCCTGTCTCGGTCCGGCGGCCGTCCGAGCTTCGGGCTCGCCTGGGTGGCTTCGCCACGGGCCGCCGGGCGGTGTACGGTTGGTCCACGGCGGGCGTCAGCTGATGCGCCAGCCGTTGTACGGCATGAGCAAGGGCGAAGAGTCGTGAACGGACGTTCCCATCCAAACGTGGCTGGCATGATCGGAGTTGCAGCGGCTACCGTACTGGCTAGAGAAGAGGCGCCACGATGAAGTACAAGATTGCTCTCCGCGAATCAGAGGAAGGGTTCAGCGTTTCGGTTCCTGGCCTCCCGGGCTGCTGGTCGCAAGGCGCAACGGAGCAGGACGCGCTTCAGAACATTCAGGATGCCATCAAGGAATACCTCGCCAGCGTGGAGGATCTGCTCGAAGGCGCCACGGTACGCGAGATCGAAGTCTCGGCCTGAGCCGTTGCCCAAGCTCCCGGGCATTCCTCACCTTCAAGCCGTTCGCGCCCTCGAGCGCGTCGGCTTTCGCGTGGTCCGGCAAGGCAAGCACATCGTCATGTCGGATGGCACGCGCATCCTCACCATCCCGCGCGCAAACCCGGTCAACGCGTTCACCATGGGCGGCATCGTTCGAGACGCCGGGCTCAGCATCGAAGAGTTCAAGAGGCTGCTGTAGCGGTCAGGCCGTACAACACCTATGAGGCCTCTCCCTGTCAAGTGGGCAAACAAGTCCCGCTGACCGCGGCTCGGTCCGCGATCCTTCCGCACTGCGCGTTCGTCTCGGCTTCGCACTCCGTCTTCGCTTCCAAGATCTGGTGCAGCGTCCGGGACTCTGCACCCAACACCTATCGAGGATCACGCTCGATCGCGCTTGGCGAATCGAGTGGGGAGGCGATCGTCTCCGCGTCCTAGAAGCCCATTCGTTCCCTCATGCCGGCCTCCTCATGGCGTCGACCTCGAAGGTCCGTTGTCTCCAGGCTCGGGGGAGGGGCAGAGTCGCAAGTAGTCGAGACGCGATGTCGAGAGAGGGAGCGAGAGAGCGCGTCCAATCAAGCGAGCGAGCTGCCGGATCTTCGGGCTCATGACTGGTGCCTTCTCGCGCTCGTAGGCGCACGGGGACGACGCAGTCTCGTTCGAGCAGGGTCCATGGGGCTCTCGTTGGACGACGGGCTCACGCACCCCCGCTCCCTCAGTTGACCGTCGCGACGAAGCGTTCGATCTCGAACGCCTTGCCGCGTAGCAGCATGTAGTAGGCCGCACGCCCGAGCTTGTGTGCCAGGATGCTGAGCGCCTTGCCCTTGCCGTGGCGCTTCTCGAGCTTGGCCAGGAGCTTCTTTCCCTCGGCGCTGTGGCGCACGAACAGAACGGCGGCTTCGGAGAAGGCCCACTTGAGATGCACGTTGCCCATCTTCGCGCCGCTGGTGCCGTGCTTCTTCCCGGCCGATTCCTTCGCGCACTTCACGAGCCGCGCGTACGAGGCGAACTCCTGCACGCGGTCGAACCTCTTCACGTCGTGGATCTCGTAGAGGATCGTGAGCGCGAGCACCTTGCCGACGCCCGGGACCCTGCGCAGCAGCTGGAAGGCTTGCGCGTCGTGCTGCTTGGCCTGGCGCACGAGGTAGCTCTCGAGGTCGACGAGCAGCGTGTCGTAGCGATCGAGCAGGGCGAGATCGACGGCGATGGTCTTGCGCACCACGCGGTCCTCGAAGTGATCGGCGACGCCTTCGCGATTGCTCGGGTAGGCGATCCGCTTGGCGAAGGCCGGGAGGTTGTACTGCTGGTTGGTCATCTGGATGTGGGCGAGCAGCGGGCCGCGCTTGCGGACCAGGTGCAGGCGCCGGCGCAGCAGATCGCGGGTGGCACGCATGCCCGCCGGGTACCCGTAGGCTTGGGGCAGCATCCCGCTGCGCAGCAGCATGGCGATCTTCAAGGCGTCGATGCGGTCGTTCTTCGCCTTCCCGCCGTGGATCGCCTTCATGTAGAGGGCGTGGCCGAGGACGAAGGCGATGCCTTTGGCGGCGCAGAGGTCGGCAAGCCAGTACCAGGTGAAGATGCACTCGACGGCGACCACGAGGTCGTCGCGATACGGAGCGATCACTTCCAGAAACGCTTCGGGGTTCGACGGCAAGTTCTTGTGGACGAGCACTTGGCTGTCGCGGTCGAGGATGCAGACGTACATCGTTTTCGTGTGCAGATCGATGCCACAGTAGTGGCGGTGCTGGTTCGTGTAGAATCGCATTGGTTCTCTCCCTGCGCGGGTGCGCGCGTGTTGCTACCTGCATCCAGCCTACTCCAAGTGGAGTAGGCGCAGGGAGAGGCCTCGGATGAGAATCAAGGCGCTGCAGCTGACGATCCGTTGGGCGGCCGAGAGATCCCAGCTCATTCGGGAGACTGCGCCGAGAATGCGCTGCATCTTCTGCAAAGAAAACTCTGATCACAGCGCTTCCGTCGAGCACATTGTGCCCGAATCGCTTGGCAACAAGGAGCACGTGTTGCCGCCCGGCTGGGTCTGTGACGGCTGCAACAATTACCTCGCCAGAGAAGTTGAGAAACCCTTTCTCGCCTCACAATACGGGGAATACTCTCGCTTTCAGATGGGAATCGTCAACAAACGGGGGCGCATTCCCTCCGCGAAGGGTTGGCATCCTCGGTCAGGTGTTGCAGTTAAACTATCGCCATCAGAGAGTGGAGGCCTCGACGTATTCCCTCAAGCCGAACGCGACGGCGCGCGGTGGGTCGAGTCGATACTCACGCATCGCCATGGAACTCTAGTCGTTCCGGCCTCTGAGTCTCCGGAGTCCGACGCTGTCACGTCGCGATTCATCGGCAAGATCGCGATCGAGGTATTGGCTCAGAGATGCATTTCGCTGCCTGGTTGGAATGATGAGGTGGTCGGCAACCCGGGGCTGGATGGACTTCGCCGCCATGTGCGTAGGGGTGCCCAAGAGTTCGGCTGGCCGGTTCACATTCGGCGAATCTATCCAGCCGAGTTCCTCTTCACCGATGAGGCGGGCAACTCGTACGAACTGCTTCATGAATGGGACATCATGCAGACGGGTAACGGCGAGTACCTCGTGGTCGTTGCGATCCTCGGCCTAGAGTACGCGATCAACCTCGGGTCTCCTGAGGTAGAGGGCTATCGACAGTGGCTTGCACACAATGGGAATCGCAGCCCTCTGCGCAGCTAAGTCGCCGCCCAACGATCCGTTAGGTTTACGCCATGACAGACATTCGAGCAGACCTGAGCCAGTACTACCCAATGAAGCAGCTCTTCGAGACGATACTCGGAAGGGGAAGCCTTGCCCGGGTGAAGGACTACGGTCCGTTGTCATCGTGGCGAGCCGAGTCCGAGAAGCTGCTCACGGCAATTGGCCTTGCGGTGAAGGCCACGGTCGAGGTCGCGGACGACGAATGGCGGACCGAGGTGCAAGACCTGCTCGCACGCGGGCTTTCCAGGATCAAGCCAGTCAAGTCCATTGATGAGCTGTTTGCGAACCTCGCCGCCACGCTCGGCGAACTGACATTCCTCCAGCTTGGGTTTGTTCCGCGGGGACACTACCGGGAAGTGAGGATTCCTCTGGTCGCCAGCAATTGGAAGCTGACGCCGGTTCGAACCGTGCAATACGTGCAGTCGAGGAAGCAGCTCGCTGCCCAAGAAGAAATGAGAAGGCGGCGAAAGCGCGAGGGCGAAAACTAACAAGCCGTTGCAGCTGACGGTCGGCCGCAGACGGCCGCCCGCAGCTGAACGGCAAGGCGTTAGATCGCAGGAAGCGAGAGGGTCTCGCTCCGTCGTCCCAGGTGGGAGCGACTGCCGACGAACGCGGCCGATGGGAAGCCGCAGCCACTCCAGCGCGCGCGAACGAAGGCCGAGGTAGCCTCCGTGTGTGCCTACGGTCGCTCGAATCGGACCCTATCGGTTCTTCTTCTTCAGCAATGAGGGTGTTGAGCCTGCCCACGTCCACATCCAACGGGAGCAGGCCCTCGCCAAGTTCTGGCTGCGGCCCGTCGTGCTAGCTTCCTCCTCGGGCTTCGCGAGCCACGAGCTCCAAAGGCTCCAAGGTCTAGTCGAAGAGCACTGCGAGCATTTCCAGGAGTCATGGCGTGAGTTCTTCCGTACCTAGCGTCGATCCCCGCGCCAAGGAAGTCCAGGTCTCAGAGCACGAGCTCTCGGTCGTTCTGGCGGACGGGCGCCGGATTGGTGTCCCGCTCGCCTGGTTCCCTCGCTTGCTGAACGCATCGGCGGAGCAGCGACGCAACTTCGAGATTCTTGGCGATGGGCAAGGTATCCATTGGCCGGATCTCGACGAAGACCTAAGCGTTGCTGGTCTTCTCCGCGGCTCCCCGTCTGTTGCGCAGTAGCCGGAAAGCTATCTAACACCTATGAGGCCTCTCCCTGTCAAGTGGGCAAACAAGTCCCGCTGACCGCGGCTCGGGCTGCGGTGCTTCCGCGATGCGCGTTCGTCTCGGCTTCGCACTCCATCTTCGCTTCCAAGATCTGGTGCAGCGTCCGGGACTCTGCACCCAACACCTATCGAGGATCACACTCGACCGCGCTTGGCGAATCGAGCGGGGAGGCAATCGCCTCCGCGTCCTAGAAGCCCATTCGTTCCCTCATGCCGGCCTCCTCATGGCGTCGACCTCGAAGGTCCGTTGTCTCCAGGCTCGGGGGAGGGGCAGAGTCGCAAGCAGTCGAGACGCGATGTCGAGAGAGGGAGCGAGAGCGCGTGTCCAATCAAGGTATGGGGCTGCCGGATCTTCGGGCTCATGACTGATGCCTTCTCGCGCTCCAGGGCGCACGGGGACGACGCAGTCTCGTTCGAGCTCGACCCTTGCGGCTCTCGTTAGGCAACGGGCTCACGCATCCCTCGCTCCCTCAGTTGACCGTGGCGACGAAGCGTTCGATCTCGAACGCCTTGCCGCGCAGCAGGATGTAGTAGGCCGCACGCCCGAGCTTGTGGGCCAGGATGCTGAGCGCCTTGCCCTTGCCGTGGCGCTTCTCGAGCCGTGCGAGCAGCTCCTTGCCGGGTTCGCTGTGGCGGACGAAGAGCACCGCGGCTTCCGAGAAGGCCCACTTGAGATGGACGTTGCCCATCTTGGCGCCGCTGGTGCCGTGCTTCTTCCCGGCCGACTCCTTCGCGCACTTCACGAGCCGCGCGTAGGAGGCGAACTCCTGCACGCGGTCGAACCTCTTCACGTCGTGGATCTCGTAGAGGATCGTGAGCGCCAGCACCTTGCCGACGCCCGGGATCGAGCGCAGCAGCTGGAAGGCTTGCGGATCGTGCTGTTTGGCCTGACGCACGAGATAGCTCTCGAGGTCCACCAAGAGCGTGTCGTAGCGATCGAGCAGTGCGAGATCGACCGCGATCGTCTTGCGCACCACGCGGTCCTCGAAGTGATCGGCAACGCCTTCGCGATTGCTCGGGTAGGCGATCCGCTTGGCGAAGGCCGGGAGGTTGTACTGCTGGTTGGTCATCTGGATGTGGGCGAGCAGCGGGCCGCGCTTGCGGACCAGGTGCAGGCGCCGGCGCAGCAGATCGCGGGTGGCGCGCATGCCCGCCGGGTACCCGTAGGCTTGCGGCAGCATCCCGCTGCGCAGCAGCATGGCGATCTTCAAGGCGTCGATGCGGTCGTTCTTCGCCTTGCCGCCATGGATTGCCTTCATGTAGAGCGCGTGACCGAGGACGAAGGCGATGCCTTCGGCGGCGCAGAGGTCGGCAAGCCAGTACCAGGTGAAGATGCACTCGACGGCGACGACGAGGTCGTCGCGATACGGAGCAATCGTCTCCAGAAACGCTTTGGGGCTCGAAGGCAGGTTCTTGTGAACGAGCACCTGGCCGTCGCGGTCGAGGATGCAGACGTACATCGTTTTCGTGTGCAGATCGATGCCACAGTAGTGGCGGTGCTGGTTCGTGTAGAATCGCATTGGTTCTCTCCCTGCGCGGGTGCGCGCGTGTTGCTACCTGCATCCAGCCTACTCCAAGTAGAGTAGGAGTAGGGAGAGGCCTCGGATGAGAATCAAGCGCATGCATCTGACCGCCCGCGGCCTTCGCCGCGCCTGCGGCTCGGTCCGGCGGCTGGGGCCTTCGCTCCGCGCGAGCAGCGGTGGCTTCGCAGCGGGCCGCCGGGCGGTGTACGTTGAGTTCACGGCGGGCGGCAGCTCAGCCGCAATCCGTTAGCCATCCGGAACACTGAATCCGGGAGACTTCGTGAGCAATGAGACAGACCGCAGCGTGAGTAAGGTGCCGCAAGTCACCTTGCTGTTCTGGGTCATCAAGATCGCCGCCACCACGCTGGGTGAAACTGGCGGCGATGCGGTGTCAATGTCGATGAACCTCGGATACCTCGCGGCCACAGTCATCTTTGCCGTGATCTTCGTCGTCGCCGTCGGCGTGCAGATCGCTGCCAAGCGTTTCCATCCCTTCATCTATTGGACGACCATCATCGCAACTACCACGGTTGGTACGACGCTCGCCGATTTCGCGACCCGTTCGCTTGGCATAGGCTACGCGGGCGGAAGCTCGCTGCTGCTAGTGCTCCTGATCTCCTCGCTCGTGGTGTGGTTCCGCACGATGGGCACAGTATCGGTGGAGTCCGTGAGCTCACCCAAGGCAGAGATGTTCTACTGGGCCACGATCATGTTCTCGCAGACCCTGGGCACCGCGCTCGGAGACTGGACAGCAGATACTGCAGGACTTGGATACGCGGGCGCGGCGGCGGTCTTCAGCGCGCTGCTGGCGTTTGTCGCAGCGGCATACTTTTGGTCGAATGTCTCGCGTGAAATGTTGTTCTGGGCAGCCTTTGTTCTGACTCGGCCGCTCGGCGCCGTAGTAGGCGACTTTCTCGACAAGCCGCTCGCCTCTGGAGGGCTGGCTTTGAGTCGCTATTCCGCGTCAGTCACGCTGCTGGTATTCATCGTCGCATGCATCGCGCTATTTAGGCAAAAGGCAGCCATCCAAGCTCATTGACCAAATCGGGGAGACCGATGGCTAACAAGCGCATGCAGCTATCCGCCCGCGGCTTTGGGTGCGCGGTGGCTTCCGGCCGGCGGCCGGTCGAGCTTTGCGTGTGCGGCGGAGGCTTCGCGTCGGGCCGCCGGTCGGTTTAGCAAGGCGCACGGCGGGCGACAGCTGAGCCGCAAGCCGTTCGACGGACTTCACACCATGCTGAGCCGCACCGAGGACGATTCGACGATTCGAGCCGCGACGATGGCGGATGCCGAGGCCGTAACTGAAATCTACAACCACTACATTACGAAATCGGTCGTGACCTTCGAGGAAGAGGCCCTTCCTCCGTCAGAGATGGCTCAGCGGATCGAGGTGGTCTGGTCAGCATCACTGCCGTGGCTGGTGGCCGAGATTGGCGGGAAGGTCGCGGGTTACGCCTACGCCACTAAGTGGCATGGGCGCAGCGCCTATAGGTTCTCGACGGAGATCACCGTCTATCTCGCCCCTGCTCATGTGGGGCGAGGAATCGGTTCGAAGCTGTACGGTCAGCTGTTCCCGATCCTGCGAGATCGAGGCATCCACGTCGTCATAGGCGGCATTGCGTTGCCAAATGAAGCGAGCGTGGCTCTTCACGAAAAGTTCGGTCTCGAGAAGGTCGCTCACTTCAAGGAGGTGGGGTACAAGTTCGACCGGTGGATCGATGTTGGATACTGGCAGCGTATTCTGTAGGCCGTCGAACCCGCCATTGCAGCTGACGGTCGAGCTCCCTCCCTTCAGTCGGTCGCGGGACCCCGTCGGCCGTGGTAAGGTGGCTCGCGCGCGGCCGCAGCCGAACGCGCCGTCGCAGCCGTAGTCGGCGGGAGGATTGCGTGACGGTTCCGCTCTGGGCGCTGCTCGGATTCGCTGCTTGGACGGTGCTGCTGCTGCTTGGCACGGTGGGGGTCTATCGCTGGAGCCGGATTCTCAGCGGCCGAGTCCCGATCCGCGAGTTCCGGTCGGATCGGATCGAAGGCGAAGACTGGTACCGGCGGGCGATGCGCGCCCACGCGAATTGCATCGAGAACCTTCCCGTGTTCGGCGCCATCGTGATGGTGTTGTACGCGAGCGGGATCGACTCGACGGTGGCGAGCGCCGTGTCGATCGCGATTCTCGCTGCGCGCATCGCGCAGTCGTTGGTACACGTGGGCTTCGACCAGACGAATGCGGTGGTCTCCATTCGCTTCGGGTTCTTCTTCCTGCAGATCGCCGGCTTTCTGTGGCTGATGGCGATCGTCGTTGCGCAGGCGGTCTTCCATTCCGCATGAGGACGGTCCCTCGCTGACGGGCGCCGGGCGTACCTTGATTGCAGCTGCGCGCGCCGCACGGGCTCGCCCAGACACGAGCGGACGAGTTCAACGCCGACCTGCTGGCGTTCGTCGCGAGTTGAGGGAGTTGCGCTTCGCTGCGATCGTCACCGGGCCCTTCGCCACGAGGAGAAGCCGATGACGGTTGCCGCTGCTTCGCGTCCCGCGGCGTGGCCGAGCCTGCCACTCGAGGCCTGGAGCGACACGTACGCGACGCTCCATCTTTGGACGCAGATCGTCGGCAAGGTCCGGCTCGCGCAAAGTCCCTGGGTGAATCACTCGTGGCACGTGACGCTGTACGTGACGGCCACGGGCCTCACCACTTCACTCATCCCCTACGACACCCGCGCGTTTCAGATCGATTTCGATTTCGTCGAGCATCAGCTCCAAGTGCGAGCGAGCGACGGCGGCCGCGCCGGGTTCGCGCTCGAGCCGCAGTCCGTAGCGGCGTTCCACCGGCGGCTCATGGAGGAGATGAGAACGCTCGATCTTCGCGTGAAGATCAACGGGCGACCGAGCGAGATTCCCGACGCGATCCGCTTCGACGCGGACGAGGTCCACCGCGCATACGATCGCGATTACGCCAATCGGTTCTGGCGCATCCTCGTAAGCTGCGATCGCGTCTTCAGCGAATTTCGCGCTCGCTTCATCGGCAAGTGCAGTCCCGTGCACTTCTTCTGGGGCGCCCCGGATCTGGCCGTCACGCGATTCTCCGGCCGCGAAGCGCCGCCCCATCCGGGCGCGGTCCCGGGTCTGCCGGACTGGGTTGCGCGCGAGGCGTACTCGCACGAAGTGAGTAGCTGCGGTTTCTGGCCGGGCGGCGGACCGATCCCGCATGCCGCGTTCTACTCCTACGCATATCCGGAACCGGCCGGCTTCGCCGAAGCGCGCGTCGCTCCAGACGGCGCCTACTACAGCGCCGATCTCCGGGAGTTCGTCCTGCCGTACGACATCGTCCGCGAGTCGAAGTCGCCAGACGGCACGCTGCTCGAGTTCCTGCAGACGACGTATACGGCCGCTGCCGATCTCGCGAACTGGGATCGCAGGGCGCTCGAACGCGAGCGCGACCCGACGCTTGTGGGTCCAGCCGGGAAGCCGGCGAGGTAGAGAGTCGCGCACATCGACCGCTTCGCATCGGCCAACTTGTCGGGTTAGGTTTGGACCACGGCAGCGGGCAGTTGCGCCTCTGTCCGTTGGGACGCGGAGGAGAACCATGAGCATCGAAGGCGGTTGCTATTGCGGCGCGTTGCGCTTCGCGGCGGACGGGGCGCCGCTGTTCAAGGGGCAGTGTCACTGTCGCGAGTGCCAGTACATCTCGGGCGGGCATCCGAATGCCGTGATGGGGATGCCGGCCGCGAGCTTCAAGTACACCAAAGGGGAGCCGAAGCTCTTCAAGCGCAGCGACCTCGCCAATCCGGTGACGCGCGAGTTCTGCGCGCTCTGCGGCACGCACATCCTGGCGCGGTCGTCCGCCCTTCCCGGCGCTGTCCTGCTGAAGGTGGGCACCCTCGACGATCCGAGTGTATATGGCGGGCCGCAGATGGTGATCTTCACGATCGACAAGCAGACGTTCCATCATCTCCCCGAGGGCGTGCCCACCTTCGAGCGCACGCCGGGCGAGTCGTCGTTGCGGATGAGGAGCCTTGCTGAGAGCGCGGACGCTGACGGCGGTACCGCTCAGGATTCGTAGTAGCGGATCTCGATCAGGTGCTTGTTCGGGTCGAACAGGTAGAGCGCCTTGCCGGGGCCTCGCGCGCCGTCTTCCTCGCCGGGACCCTCCTTGTTCCCGACCGTATGGAACGAGTCGCCGTACTCGATGCCCGCTTCGCGTGCGCGGCGGAAGACGTCTTCGAACTCGCCGCGCGTCATTGCGAACGCCAGGTGCTCGCCGCCGGGCGTCGTCCACGGTGCGAGCTGCAGCGTCAGCGCATCGGTGACGCGCACCACAGCGAACGGACCGCTTTCGCCCTCGTAGTGCAGACCGAGAATGCGGGTATAGAAGTCGATGCTCTGCTGCGGATCGTTCACGCGAAGGATCAGGTGATCGAGTTCGGCCGCCATCGGGGTGCCTCCCGAGAGAACGCTACCACGCGGCGACGCGAGAACGCGGTAGGCTCAGGCCAACCCATGGCAAACCGAATCCGTGCCGCGATCGCAGTCACCGCGCTTTTCATATGGATGGCCTGCGATCCAGGCTCGCACTCCGGCCCTGCTTCGGCGCGCTGCGAAGAAGCGGGCGTTCAGTGTCAGCTTCCGGAGGGCCCCCTCGGCGTCTGCGAACGCACGACTTGTGCAACCGCCGCAACGCCGCCGTGTTTCCAGTGTGTTCCCCAGCACTAGCAGGGAACCTCGTCCCGAGGGATGCCGGGCTCTTCGCGTCGTGAACTTCGTTGCGGGTGAGGTGGAATCATGAATCGCGCGCGAGCGCTCGTCTTTGCATCCGTTCTGGTCACATGCGTGGGTTGCGACCGTGCGAGCAAGTACGCAGCGACCGTGCTGATGGATCCGGCGCAGACGATCTCACTCGCGTCGGGCGCGCTGCGCTTCGAGCTGGCCTACAACGAGGGGGCGTTCCTCGGTCTCGGCGCGAACCTTCCCGCAACACTGCGCCTGGTGTTGCTCGGCGCAGTCGTGCCGCTGGGCCTCTTCCTGCTCGTTGCGTCGCTGCTGCGAGCGACCACGGTGACGACGTCCCAGCTCGCCGCGCTGGGTCTGACCGTGGGCGGCGGCCTCGGGAACTGGATCGACCGCGTCTTCCATGATGGCCGCGTGACAGACTTCGTGAGTCTCGGCCTCGGCCCGCTGCGCACCGGCATCTTCAACTTCGCGGACGTCGCGGTGATGGCGGGCATGCTCTGGTTGCTCGTCGCGAGTCGCAGCGCAACCGGCGCGGTGCGCGAGCTGGGATGAGAGCATCGCGCTCGAAGAGGCACGGACGATGAAACCCAAGAAATCTGGAAGCAGCGCCGGGCTCGTCTACTCGTCGCAACACGGGCGCATCTGTCCCGGCTGCAGGATGCCCATCGCGAACTGCCAATGCCGGCGCGCGCCCAAGGCGCCGGACGCGAGTGGCGCGGTCGTGCGCGTCGGTCGCGAGACGAAGGGACGCAAGGGCAAGGGCGTGACGGTGGTGACCGGCGTGCCGCTCGCCGCCGACGCACTCGACGAGTTGGGCTCGAAGCTGAAACGCTTGTGTGGATCGGGCGGTACTGTGAGGGACGGCGTCATCGAAATCCAGGGCGACCACCGCGACATACTGGTGGCGGAGTTCGCAAAGCTGGGCTGGACGGTGAAGCGCTCAGGCGGTTAGCTGGAGCGCGCTGCGCTGAGCGGCAGCTGCGTGCGGCCGCGCACCAGGAACGAATCGACGAACGGCGCGACGCTCTGGCTCGGCTCGCATGCGGCGAGCAGCGGCACGAGACCTTCGAGCGCGACGCGCGCCTTTGCGGCTCGAGCAAACGCTCGTGCGACCTGGCTGCGCGAATTTCGTGTGGTGGCATCGAGCCGAGACCCAAGTAGACTCGTCATGCCCCATCGGTTCCGGCGGAGCACGCAGTGCACAAGTTCACAGCCGTCGTCGAGAAGTGCAGGGAAACCGGCCTCTATGTCGGCTACGTGCCGGGGTTCCCTGGAGCGCACTCGCAGGGTGCGACACTCGACGAGCTCGCCGCCAACATGCGCGAAGTCATCGCCATGCTCCTCGAAGACGGCGGCGCGGCGTCTCCCCGATCCTGTTGCGCAAGATCGCCCGCGACATTGGCCTGACCGTCGAAGCCATGCTTCAGCGCGGCGCCTGAGAGCGACGGAGCACCAGCCATGCCCCGCGTGCTGATCCCCCTCCCCGACCGCGACTTCGACGTGACCGAAGTCGCCGTGCCGTGGCGAGCTGCTGACGCGCGCTGGGCATCGCGTCGAGTTCTGCACCGAGAAGGGCGGTGCGGCGCCTTCGGCGGATCCGCTGCTGCTCTCGCGGCGTTCTCTTCGGGCAACTCGGCGCGGAACCGGAGCCGTGCGCGTTCTACCGCGAACTCGAAGCCGATCCGGCTTTTCGCGCGCCGCGTGCGTGGGATGCGACGGAATTCGCCGACTACGACGGCCTGCTGCTTGCCGGCGGTCATGCGCCCGGCATGCGCCAGTATCTCGACTCCGACGCGCTACAGCGTCGCATCGCCGCGTTCTTCACGAGCGGGCGACCGGTCGGCGCGATCTGCCACGGCGTGCTGGTGCTCGCGCGCAGCATCGATCCCGCCACCGGGAAGAGCGTCCTGTACGAGCGCCGCACGACCTGCCTTGCGAAATATCAGGAGCGCACCGCCTTCTGGCTCACCTCGTGGAAACTCGGTCGCTACTACCGAACCCATCCGGCGTACGTCGAGGACGAGGTGAAGGCCGCGCTGCGCGATCCGGCAGGGCAGTTCGAGCGCGGCCCGATCTCGATGATCCAGCGCGACACGGCCAGCGACGCCGGCCCCGCCTTCGTGGTCGTCGACGGCAACTACGTCTCCGCACGCTGGCCCGGCGACGCCTACAGCTTCGCGCGCGCGTTCGAGCTGCTGCTCGCGGTCGCCACGCGGTAGTTGGCTACTCGACGACGATCTCGCCGATCGCCGTCGGGTGTTGGAGGATCTTCACCTTCAGCGTTCCGCTCGTCTCGAACTTGTGCGTGAAGTCCTGGTCCTTTGCGAGCGGCGGGCTCTGGAAGGAGCCGTCTTCGGCCGCCACGGTGTGACCGCCGGGCATCTCGTCGACGTTGTGGAAGGTGACCGACTCGCCCTTCTTGATGGTGACCTTGGCGGGCGTGATACGGTTGTGACCGACCTCGACGGTGACGTCCGCGATGGCGGGAGCGCCCGCGAGGAGCAGCGCCGCGGCGAGAGCGAAGACACGCATGATCGATTCCTCCTTGGTTTGGAGAATGCGCTGCGCAGCATAGCGGCCACGCGACTAGAATCGCCGCCATGAGCGACTCCCCCATCCGCATCTACCTCGACTACCTCTCCTCGAACGTCTACCTCGCCTGGACGCAGCTGCCCGCGCTCGCCGAGCGCTTCGACCGCGCGATCGAGCCGGTGCCGGTGCTCTTCGCCGGGCTCCTCGAAGCGCACGGTCAGATGGGTCCCGCCGAGGTGCTGCCCAAGGCGTGGTGGATGGCGAAGAACAACCTGCGCAAGGCAGCGCTGCTCGGTGTGCCGCTGCATCCGCCGGCCTTCCATCCCTTCAACCCGCTGCTGGCGCTGCGCACGACCTCGCTCCCGATGGGCGGCGCGGCGCGCGCGCGGCTGGTCGGCGGACTGCTGCGCGGCGTGTGGGCGGAACGCCGGCACGTGAGCGACCCGAGCGTCGTCGCGCAGATCGCGAGCGAGGCGGGACTCGACGGCCCTGCACTCGTCGCGGCCGCGCAGCAACCGGAAGCGAAGGCGGCGCTGCGCAAACAGACCGACGACGCGATCGCCCTGGGCGTGTTCGGCGTGCCGACCGTCATCGTGGACGGCGAGCTTTTTTTTGGCTTCGACGACTTCCCGTTCCTGGAGCGGTTTCTCGCCGGCCAGCGATCCGCTCGATCGCAGCGTCCTCGCCGAATGGGCGCGCCCGCAGCGTCCCTCGGCGATGCGGCGCCAACACCGCGAGCGGTCGCCACTGCGCCTCGCCCACCTGAATCTCCCGGCCCGCGATCCCGAAGGACTCGCGCGCTGGTACGCGGACAGCTTCGGCCTGGAAGCGCGCGGCGCATTCGCCGTCGGGCCCGGCACGCTGCTCGCGTTCGAGCCCGGCGACCCGCTGCTGGCTGGCGGCAACGCACACTTCGGCTTCGAGGTGCAGTCGGCGCGCGACGTCGCGATCTGGGCGAAGCGCTTCGGCAGCGCGCTCGACGAAGCGCCGCGCGCCGCGTCGACGCGCGTGCGCGATCCCGAAGGCAACGGCATCGAGATCTACTGGGAGCCGGATGGTCCGCCGCCCGCCGGTGGAACCGGGATCGGCTAGGAGGCTGACCCGAGATGGATTCCGTCTCTCGGATGCCGACGCGTGAGGCGCGGGGGCGTGGCGTTCGTCCAGAACGTCCTCGGCGGACGGTTGTCGCAGCTTCGCGTCGGCGCCTCGAGACCGCCTGCCGGCCTGATGACCGGAGGGCCTCGCGGGTTCTGGCCGAACGCCCCGCCCCCGCTACTTGCCATCTGTTTCGGGACTTCCGTTCATGAAAGAGAGACGGAAAGCCAAGCGCGGGCGGGGGACTCGGCCGAAACAATCCGCAGGCGGTTACCAGCGCTCGCCGCGAAGCTGCAAGTGTTCGACCGCCGAGGACGTTTCGGACGAGTCCACCGCCCGCGCGCCTCGCAGCAACGAGCGCAGCAACGACCCAAGGCAGGCGCAGCGAGGCGGGGGCGTGTGACGCGACGTCGCTGCGAACGGCGACGTCGGCTCAGTCCCGCTCGTCGAAGCCGATGGCACTCTCGACGATGTAGCGCGGGCGCCCGAGTACCTCGCGGTGGATGCGCGCGAGATATAGACCGATGACTCCGATGCCGAGCGCGAGAGTGCTCCACAACAGCGATCCGTACGCGACGAGCCAGGCCGTGCCCGATGCGGGCGCGGCGACAACACTCTGGAGCAGCAGCGCGAGCAGCGCGAGCAGCGACAGCGCGCCGCCCAGCAGTCCGAGCAGCAGGAACGCGATCAGTGGGGCGTGCGAGAACGACGTGACGCCCGCGACGAACGACGACGCGGGGCCCCAACTGTGCAAGAGCGGGAAGTGCGTGTCGCCCGCGCCGCGCGCCTGTCGCTCGTAGGGAACCGCTACCTGCCGGAATCCCACCCAGGTGACGAGCCCGCGCACATAGAGGTCCTTCTCTTCGAGCGTGAGCAGCTGATCGACGACGCGGCGCGAGAGCAGTTTGAAGTCGCCCGCTTCAACGGGCATCTCGATGTCCGACGTCAGCTGGATCGCGCGATACGCGGCGCGCGTCACGCGCATCTTCCACGGCGACTCGCCCTGGCGCGCGGTGCGCACCGTGTAGACGACGTCGGCGCCCTCGCGCCAGCGCGCCACCAGCGCGGGGATCAGTTCGGGCGGGTCTTGCAGGTCCGCGTCCATGTAGACCACGGCCTCGCCGCGCGCGTAGTGGATGCCGGCGATCACGCAGGGCGCCACACCGAAGCGACGCGACATGTTCACGATCTTCACGCGCGGATCGCGGGCGCGGTGCTCCTCGAGCAGCGCCAGCGAGCGATCCGTGGAGGCGTCGTTCACGAAGATCAGCTCGTAGTCGATGCCGGCGCCTTCGAGCGACTTCGCCAGGCGCGCGATCAACTCGGGGATCACGTCCGCCTCGTTGCGGAACGAGAGCACGACCGACAGCGTGGGCGCGCTCACGCGGCGAACCGCCGTTCGAGCCTGTGCGCCGACATCGCGGCGACCTCGGCCAGCGTCGCGGCGCCAAAGGTGCGCTCGACCATCGCCAGGTAGCTCGGGTTCCTGAAGTAGGTCTGGAACGCCTCGTCGCGGAAGCGCAGCACTTCGCCGGCCGAAAGGTGGCGCGTGGGCAGCGGCAGCGAGTCGACGCTGTGTTGCGAGTAGCCGCTCCAGGTCTCGGGCAGCGGCCAGCCCTCGGCGAGCGCGCGCTCGTAGAGCGGCGAGCCGGGGTACGCCATCGCACAGTAGAAGTTGGCGAACTCGCAGTTCAGCTCGATCGCCAGGTCGAGCGTCTGCTGCATGGTCTCGTGATCGTCCTCGGGCAGCCCGAAGATGTAGTTGCCGATCACGCGGATGCCGGCGCCGCGCACCTTCTCGAGCGTGCGGAACACCAGCTCGTCGTCGAAGCCCTTGTCCACGTCGGCGCGCACGCGCTCGCTGGCGGCCTCAATACCGAACGCCAGCCAGCGCACGCCGGCGCGCGCCAGTTTCTCGACCATCGAGTCCTTCACGGTGTCGACGCGCGCGTACGCCCAGATGTTGAGCGGCAGGCCGCGCTCGACGATGCCGTCGCAGATCGCGTTCACGTGGCGCGCGTTCAGCACGAACATCTCGTCGGCGATCTTCACGTTGCGCACGCCGTGGCGTTCCACAAGCAGCGTCAGATCGTCGAGCACGCGCTTGGCGCTCCAGAAGCGGTAGGAGTTGGCGCTGTCCTTGTAGCCGGCGAGCGCCTCGCCGCTCTTGAAGGGCGCCTGGATGCAGCAGAAGGAGCAGTGGAAGGGACAACCGAGCGTCGTGTAGAGCGCGGCGTACGGCTCGCGGCTCGCTTCGCCGAAGCAGTGCCAGTTGTGCGCGCGGTAGCGCTGCATCGGCAGCAGGTCCCACGCGACGCCGGGCATCTCGACGTCCACGTTCGTCACGAGCGGAGCGGGCGCGCTGCACTTCGCGCCGGCGCCGTCGCGCGTCCACAGGCCGCGCACACGAGAGAAATCGGGCGCGCCGCGCGCGGCCAGCGCTTCGAGCAGCTCCACCATCGTGTGCAGGCCCTCGCCGCCGGCGACGAAGTCGCAGCGCTCTTCGGCGAGCGTGCGCTGCGGCAGCGACGTGACGTGACCGCCGACCATCAGCACGGGCAGCTCGGGCGCGAGGTCCTTCAGCGCCGTCGTGACGGCGCTCGCCGCGGGCATCACCTGGGTGGACGCAGAGGGCTGGTGGCCGTAGACGGGCACCGCGACCAGGCGCGGTCGCATCTCGATCGCGCGCGCCGCCGCTTCTTCGGGTCCGAGGCCTTCGGCGTTGGCGTCGATGATCGCGACCGAATGGCCGTGCTGGTGGACGAAGCTGGCCATCAGGCCCGCCCACACCGGCGGCTCGACGGCGGCCAGCTCGGTCGCGAGCGACTGGTAGATGCGGGCGCGACCGCCCGGGTTCACGAGGACCAGATCGATGTCGTTCGGCACGTTGCTCACATTTCGCTCTGTAGCGCGTTCAACATATCGCACAGCTCGACGATCCGACTGGAGTCGAGATCGGGGTAGTTGCCGATGTAGAAGCCGTAGAAATGGATGTGATCGACGCGCGGGAAGCGGGCGAGTTCGCCGGGATCGACGATGCCGCGCAGATAGGGCTGGCGGAGCTGGTTGCCGCCGCCGGAGGTGCCGCGCCGGAACTCGATGCCGCGCGCGCGCAGCGCCGCCATCACGCGATCGCGCAGGGCGTCGTCCGGGTCGCGCAGCACCAGCGTGAAGAGCGTAGTTGCAGCTTCCCTCGGTCGCGAACTCGGTCACGTACTTGCTGGCGTCGAGGTGGCGCAGGAAGACCGCGAGGTTGCTGCGCCGGCGCTCGTTGTTGGCGTCGAGGCGGCGCAGCTGCGAGCGACCCAGCACCGCGTTGATCTCGGTCGAGCGCACGTTGAAGCCGGGCAGCTGCGAAGATGAACTCGGGCGTGAGGTCCGGGTGCGCCTCGGCATAGCGACTCTTCACCGCATCGGATCCGGCTTCGCGCACGAGGCCGTGGGCGCGCAGCATGCGGAGCATTGCGTAGAACTCGGCGTCGTCGGTCGAGACCATGCCGCCTTCGATCGTGCTCATGTGGTGCGCGTAGTAGAACGAGAAGTTCGAGGCGAGGCCGAACGTGCCGAGCTTGCGGCCCTGGAAGGTGGCGCCGTGCGACTCGCAGACGTCTTCGACGAGCGGCACGTGGCGCTCGCGCAGGACATCGAGCAGGCGCTCGCCGAGCGCGTTGTAGCCGAGCACGTGGGTCAGGAAGACGGCGCGCGTACGCGGCGTGAGCTTCTCGATCACCGCGTCGTTGTCCATGCCGAGCGTGCGCGGGTCGATGTCGACGAAGACGGGACGTCAAGCCGGCGTGCAGCACGGCGGTGATGTCGGAAACCCAGGTGAGCGTCGGGACGATCACCTCGCCGGGGCCGAAGCGGTGGCGCAGCGCCGCCATCGTGATCAGGTTCGCCGACGAGCCCGAGTTCACGAACACCGAATGGCGCACGCCCAGCCACGCCGACCACTCCTGTTCGAAGAGTTCCACCTGCTTCGACTGGGTGAGGATCGGGTCGTCGGCGCTCAGGAAGCGGATCACCGACTGCAAGTCGTCGCGCGTGATGTTGTTGCGCATCAGCGGCCACGGCATCAGAAGGGCCCCCGGAACGGAATCGCGCCGGCGTCGGGCCGCTCGGCGGGCAGCCAACCGGTGCTGCGACCTTCGACCAGGTCGAATGCCGCCGCGGCGATCGTGCGCGCGTCGGCGTAGAAGAGCTTCTCGAGGCTCGGAGTCGGCGGACAGGTGGTGGGCGCGAAGCCCATCCGGTGTACGCGCAGCTCGCGCGTGCCCTGCAAGCGCTCGACCACGCGCGCGACGATCTCCGCCGAGGCGCCGCAGGTGGTCCAGCCATTGTCCACCGCGACCAACCGACCCGTCTTCGCGACCGACGCAGCGATCGTCTCGGTGTCGAGCGGCGCCAGCCAGATCGGGTCGATCACCTCGGCCGAGAGGCCCTTCTCGGCGAGATGCGCGCGCGCCTGCAAGCACTCGACGAGCATGTGCGAGATGCCGACCAGCGTGACGTCGGAGCCGGACGCCACCACGCGCGCGCGACCGGGCCTCAGTTCGTAGAGCGCCTCGGGCACGGGCCCCGTGTGCGGATACAGCAGGCGGTGCTCGACCAACATCACGGGGTTGTCGTCGCGGATCGCCGCAACCAAGCAGCCTTTGGCGTCGTGCGGGTTGGTCGGCGCCGCGACCTTCAAACCGGGAACGTGCATGAAGAAGGAATAGAGACCCTGCGAGTGCTGGGCGCCCTGCCCCCAGCTCTTGCCGATCATCGAGCGCACGACGATCGGCAGATGCACGTGACCGCCGTACATGTAATGGGTCTTGGCGGCGATGTTGACGAGTTGGTTCATCGCCAGCAGCAGGAAGTCCATGCGGATGTGCACGTGGATCGGGCGCAGGCCGGCGAGCGCCATGCCGATCGCGACGCCCGTCATCGCGTCCTCGGCGAGCGGCGTGCCGAACACGCGCTCGGGTCCGAAACGCAGGGCGAGCCCGCGCGTGGTGCCCTGGATCGCCTTCGGGTCGTCGACGTCGAGCCCGAAGCACACGACGCTCGGATCGCGCTCCATCTCCTGGAGTGCCGCCTCGCGCAGTGCATCGACGTAACTCTTCTCGCGTTCGCTCACTGCCGCTCCCGGAACACCTGGGTGTGCAGCGCGCCGGGACCTGGGAACGGCGAGCGCTCGGCGAAGGCGAAGGCGTCGGCGATCTCGGCTTCCACGGCGGCCTCGATCGACTTGCGCAACGCTGGATCGATCGACGTCGCCAGGCGCGCCACCTGGTCGTTGCGGATCCACGGCTCGGCTTCGGCGCGATCGCGATAGCCGAGGTTCCAGTCGTCGCCGGGGCCGACGTGTTCCTTCCAGCGATACGTCATGCACTCGAGGAACAGCGGACCGGCGTCCGTGCCACGCATGGCCAGCACTGCGGCGTTCGCGCGCTCCGCGATGCGCAGCACATCGCCGTCGTCGATGCGTTCGCTCGGGATGCCGAGCGCCGTCGCGCGCGCGCAGGCGTCCGGCACGCGCTGGCGCAGCCGCTGGTGGGTGTGGATCGCGTAGCCGTTGTTCTCGCACACGAAGAGCAGCGGCAGGCGTTTCAGCGCGGCGAAGTTGAGACTCTCGTAGAAGACGCCCTCGTCGACCGCGCCATCGCCGAAGACGCTCGCCACGACGCGCGGCTCGCGGCGCAGCTTCACGGCGTACGCGTAACCGACGGCGTGCGGGATCGTCGTGCCCACCACGGCGGAAGAGCCGAACACGCCCGCGGCGACGTCGATCATGTGCATCGAACCGCCCTTGCCGCCGGCGCAGCCGGTCGCTTTGCCGTACAGCTCCGCGATCATGCCACGCAGGTCTCCGCCCTTGGCGAGATAGAGCGCGTGGCTGCGGTAGGTGCCGAAGACGGCGTCGTCCGGTCGCAGCGCTTCGCACAGACCCACCGACACGGATTCCTGTCCGATCGAGAGATGCACGGGGCTCTTGATCACGTCGCTCGGATAGACGCGCGCGATCTCCTCCTCGACGCGGCGGATCCGGAAAAGCGAGCGGTAGATGCGCGCGAGTTCAGCCATGCGCCGCCGCTCCGGCTTCGTGCTCGAGGAACCAGCGGTAGGTGGCGGCGAGCGCCTCGTCGAGCGAGTGACGCGGCGACCAGCCGAGCGCGCGCAGCGGCTCGCCGTCGAGCGTCTTGCGCGGGGCGCCGTCGGGGCGGCTCGCGTCGAAGCGCAGCCGGCCGCCGAAGCCGACCACCTTCTGGATGCGCTCGGCCAGCTCGCCGATCGCGACGTCCGACGCGCCCGACACGTTGAGTGGCTCCTCGCCGTCGTAGCGCTGCATCAGGAAGAGCAGCGCGTCGGCGAGATCGTCCACGAAGAGGAAGTCGCGGCGCGCGCGACCGCTTCCCCACACGACGACTTCCGCGTCGCCGTGCGCCTTCGCCTCGTGCATCCGGCGCGTCAATGCGCCGACCACGTGCGCGTCCTCGGAGCGCGTGTCGTCGCCCGGACCGAACGGGTTGGCGGGAATCGCCGTGATGAAGCGGGCGCCGAACTGGCGCGCGAAGGCGCGGCACAGCACCAGACCCGCCCACTTCGCCATCGCGTACGCCTCGCTGGTCGGCTCGACGGGACCCGTGCCGAGCTGCGCGGGACGCATCGGCTGTTCGCAATCGCGCGGGTAGATGCAGGCCGCCGCGAGGTAGAGCAGTTTGCGCGCACCGTGACGGTGCGCAGCGGGAATCAGCGCCGTCTCGAGGCGCAGGTTGTCGAGCATCAGCTCGGCGGGTTCGCGCTGGTTGCGCGCGATGCCGCCCGAGCGACCGCCGAGAAGAAACACATACTCGGGTCGCTCGCTCGCGAAGAACTCGTCGACGGCTTCGGCGTCGCGCAGATCGGGCGCGGCGTCCCCGGCGCCGACGAGGTTCGCGAAGCCGGTCTCGCGCAGCCGTCGTGCCACGGCCGCGCCGACTCCGTCGCCGCCGCCCGCGACGAAGATGCGCGACTGCGCTTCCAGGTGGCACCGCTCAGCAGCCGCCGCGCTCGCGGAACACCCTGGGCGGACCGTTTGCGCGCGCGCGCTCCTCGGCGGCGTACTCCGTCTCGGGGTCGTAGAAGATGATCTGCGAACCGGCGAACTCGAAGCGGAACGGGACGTGGATCAAGCTCTCGAGCTTCTGCTTCAGCACCTCATGGCGATCCGGACTCGCGAAGAGCAGCAGGAATCCGCCGCCCCCGGCGCCGAGCAGCTTGCCGCCGAGTGCACCCGCGCCGAGCGCGCTCTGGTAGATCTCGTCGATCTCGGGGGTCGAGACTTCCTTCGAGAGGCTGCGCTTCGCGAGCCACGACTCGTGCAGCAGCGCGCCGAAGCTCTCGACCGGTCGATCGCTCGAGAGCACGGCCAGTGCCTCGTCGACGAGGTCCTTCATGATGCGCAGGTGACGCTTGTTGCCTTCGAAGTTGTGGACGTAGCTCTGCGCCACGTCCGACGAGGTGCGCTTCACACCGGTGAAGAAGAGCAGCAGATGCGACTCGAGCTGGCGCATCCGCTCGGGCCCGATCGTCACCGGCCGCACCGAGATCTCGCCGCTCGGTTGGAAGCTCAGGTGGTTGAAGCCGCCGTGCGCCGCCGTCACCTGGTCCTGCGAACCGACCGTCTCGTGCAGCACGGCCTGCTCGATGTGGATGCCCTCGGCGGCGAGCTGCTGCTTGCTCGGCATCCGGCCATTCAGCGCGTGCATCGCGTGCAGCAGGCCCACACAGAACGACGAACTGGAGCCGATTCCGCTTCGCGCTGGCAGGTCGCCGTCGTGGTGGATCTCGACGCCGCGGTCGAAACGCAGGAAGCGCAGGATCTCGCGCACCGCGGGGTGCGCGATCTCGTCGATGTCGTGGCAGTTCTCGATCTTCGAGTAGACGACGCGGATCTTGTGCTCGAAAAACGGCGGCAGGAAGCGCGCCGAGAGGTAGCAGTACTTGTCGATCGAGGTCGCGAGCACCGCGCCGCCGTGCTCGCGGTACCAGGCCGGATAGTCGGTGCCGCCCCCGAAGAAGGAGATGCGGTAGGGCGTGCGGCTGATGATCATTCGATGGCCCCCCCGCCTTCCGCTTGGAAGAATCGGGACGCAGCAGAATACGATTGAGGGGTTCCGATATCAATGAATCGGGCCTGGACGCGATGGCCCATCAGCCCCGTCCCGACCCAGCCCGGCAGCACGTCGCGTTCGAGCGAGAGCGCGCGGCCCGGCGCGATCGACTCGATGCGGCTGCGGCCGAGCAGATAGATTCCCGCGTTGATCCAGCCTGGTGTGCCGGCGTCCTGCTTCTCCACGAAGCGGCAGATCGCGCCGCCCGGCTCGATTTCGACGCGGCCGTAGCGCGACGTGTCCGCCATCTCGATCAGCACCAGCGTCGCCGATGAGCGCTGTGCCCGGTGCCACGCCCAGGCCGCCGCGAGATCGGCGTCGCAGAACGAATCGCCGTTCAACACCATCACCGCCGGGCCAGCGAGCAGCGGCAGCGCGAGGCGCAGGGCGCCCGCCGTGCCGAGCGGCTCGGGCTCGCGCGAGTAGCGCAGGTGCAGCGACCCGTGGCTCGCGCCGAGCGCCGCCTCGACGGCATTCGCCTGCCAGCCCACGCAGAGCACCACGTCGCGGAAGCCGAAACGCGCGACGTGGTCGAGCAGATGGGCGAGGAAGGGGCGCCCGTTCACTTCGGCGACGACCTTCGGCCGCTCGCCGATCGCCGCGCGCAGTCGCGTGCCGAGGCCGCCGGCCAGGATCGCGACCGGAATCGCGGCGAGCGGATTCGGATCCGTCACGCGTTCCGGAAGGCGCCGAGCGGGAGCATCCGGTAGGCGCGCAACAACTCGTTGATGCCGCCCTCGAGCGAACGGTGCGCCTCGAAGCCCGCTTCGCGCAGACGCTGATTGGAGACGATGTAGTTGCGCTTGTCGGGGTCGCTGCCGATCTCGGAGAAGACGACGTGGAAGTTCGGCACCTGCTTCTTCACGGCCGCCGCGAGCTCGCCCTTCGAGATGTTCGCGCTGTCGAGTCCCGCATTGTGCGCGCGACCGACCATGCGCTGCGGGTTCGCGAGACAGTGCACGAAGCAGTCCGCGACGTCGCGGATGTGGATGAAATTGCGCTTGAACTCCTTCTCGAAGAGCACGAGATAGCCGTCGGTCACGGCCGCGTACACGAAGTGGTTGACGAGCAGGTCGAGCCGCATCCGCGGCGAGGTGCCGAACACGGTGGCGAGGCGCAGCGTGATCGCATTCGGGCTGGCCAGCACGGCGGCCTCAGCATCGACCTTGGTGCGACCGTAGAGCGAGATCGGCTCGAGCGGCGTCTCCTCGGTGCAGAAGACGTCACCCGACTGCGTGCCGTAGCCGCTGTTGGTGGTCGGGTACACCACCAGCTGCGACGGCGAACGCAGCCGCAGCAGGAGCCGCACCGCGTCGAGGTTGGTGGACGTCGCGAGCCACGGGTCGCGATCGCAGGCCGGCGCGCCGACCACCGCGGCGAGCGGGATGATCGCGTCGGCTTCGGCGACGAGCCGGCCGAGCAGCGCGGCGTCGCGCGCGTCGCCGCGCACGAACTCGAAGTTCGCGTTCGCGCACAGGTGCAGCAGCGACGGCACGCCGTGCTGGAGCGCGTCGAGCGCAGTGACGCGGTGGCCGGCGGCGAGCAGGTGCTCGCAGAGAATGCTGCCGAGATAACCCGCGCCGCCCGTGACGAGAACCCGCAAACGCCCGCTCCTTCTGGTGGGCCGGGGAGTGTTCCACGGCGCTCGCCCACCCGCACCTTGGCGGATTGCACCCGGTGTCCCGACGATCCATCCTGCGCGCCGGAGCACCCGTGCGAAACGCTCGTTACTGGACACGCGGCGTCGTGCTGCTGGCCGCCGTGCTGTCGCTCACCGCGAGCGGTTGCAAGGGCAGCGGAGCCGACTGGGTGTTCCGCAACGGCACCGTCTACACGGTGGACGCACAGCGCCGCGTGGCGCAGGCCGTCGCGGTCGACGGCGGTCGCATCGTCTACGTCGGCGACGACGAGGGCGCCGATCGCTTCCTCGGACTCGACACGCGCAAGGTCGACCTCGCTGGCCGACTGTTGTTGCCCGCCTTCACCGATGCGCACGTCCACATGCTCGAAGGCGGCGTCACGCTGGACATGTGCAATCTGTCGGGCGTGCGCGACGCGGACGCGATCCTCGCGGCGATCGCGCGCTGGGCTGCGGCGCATCCGGACGCGGCGTGGATCGCGGGCAGCGGCTGGTCGCTCGGTGCGTTCCCCGACGCGAATCCGCGCAAGGAGGATCTGGATCGAGTCGTCCCGGACCGGCCGGTGTTCCTGTTTGCGGAGGACGGCCATTCGGCGTGGGTGAACTCGCGCGCGCTCGCGGCAGCGGCGATCGACCGCGACACGCCCGATCCCCCGCGCGGTCGGATCGAGCGCGACGCCGCGAGCGGCGAGCCGTCGGGCACGCTGCGCGAGGCGGCGATGGAGCCGGTGCAGGCGCTCGCATTCGACGTCGGCCCGCTCGACGCGCTGCGCGGCCTGCGCCGCGCCGTCGCGTCGGCGAACCAGTTCGGCATCACGTCGTTCGTCGAGGCGCGCGCAACGGCGAGCGAATACGACTGGGCCTATCGCCTGCTCGATCTCGCCGGCATGCTGCACGCGCGCGTCACGCTGTCGCTGTGGCTCAACCCGGCGCGCGGCGACGAGCAGCTCGCCGAACTGTCGAGCCGCCGCAGCCACGATTTCACGCGGCACGTGCGCGCCAGCGCGATCAAGATCTTCGTCGACGGCGTCGCCGAGTCGCGCACCGCGTACGTGCTCGATCCCTACGAGGGGAGCAGCGACCGCGGCATCCCGAATTTCACGCCCGAGCGACTCGCCGCGCTCGCAACGCAGCTCGATCGCGACGGCTTCCAGTTGCATTTCCACGCGATCGGCGACGCCGCGGTGCGGATGGCGCTCGACGCCATCGCAGCCGCGCGAGAGCACAACAGCGCGCGCGACGCGCGCCACCACATTGCGCACCTCCAGCTCGTCGCTCCCGCCGATCGGCCGCGCTTCGCAGCGCTCGGCGTCTTCGCCAACGTGCAGGCGCTCTGGGCCTTCCCGGACGACTACGTGATGCAACTCGACGTGTCCGCACTCGGCCGAGCGCGCACGGAGAGCATGTACCCGATCGGCAGCCTCGAGCGCGCGGGCGCGCAGCTCGCCGCCGGCAGCGACTGGCCCGTGACGTCGATGGACCCGCTCGCGGCGATGCAGGTCGCGGTGACGCGCAGCGATCCGCGCACATCCGGCGGCGCGCAGCTCGGCCCGGACGAGCGCGTCGACCTCGCCACCATCCTCGCGGCCTACACGATCGGCGGTGCGCGGCTGATGCACCAGGAAGCGGAGACGGGCTCGATCGAGGTCGGCAAGTCGGCCGACCTAGTGCTGCTCGACCGCAACCTCTTCGCGATTCCGCCGGCGGAGATCGCGCGCGCGAAGGTGCTGCTCACGCTCTTCGAGGGGCAGCTCGTCTACGAGGCCACGCGCTAGGAGTTCGTCCCCGCGACGCGCAGCGGATTCTTCTCGCCCTGCTTCGCCCAGCGCGCCGGCCCCGCGAGTTCGCTTGCGGTGCTCCGGCTCGAGGCTCGGCGGATCCTGCGCGGGATCGGCGAAGACGCGCAGGATCTCGTACCTGGTGCTGCGCTCGGCGGGTGTGCGTCCCATCTCGCGGATCAGCCGGCGGAAATCCTCGGGCGGCAGGTTCTCGCCGTGCTGCGAGCCCGACTCGCGTGAGATCGACTCCTCCATCAGCGTGCCGCCGAAATCGTTGGCGCCGGAGAGCAGCGCGAACTGCGCGAGCTTGGTCCCCATCTTCACCCACGACATCTGGATGTTGGGGATCCACGGGCGCAGGAACAGGCGCGCCACCGCGACGATGCGCATGTCCTCCGGTCCCGACGAACCGGGGCGCGCGTGCAGATGCTGGAAGAGGCGGTTCTTCTCGTGGATGAAACCGAGCGGCACGAACTCGGTGAAGCCGCCCGTGCGCTTCTGGATCTCGCGGATCGTGCCCAGGTGCGCCGCGACGTGACGCGCCTCTTCGATGTGCCCGTACATCACGGTCGCAGTCGAGCGCAGGCCGACGCGGTGCGCGGCCTCGATGATCTCGACCCAGCGCGCAGTCGCCGAGCTTGCGCGGCTCGATCACCTGGCGGATCTCGTCGTCGAGGATCTCGGCGGCGGTGCCCGGGATCGTGTCGAGGCCGGCGTCCTTCAGCCAGGTCAGGTAGTCGGCGAGCGCCATCCCGCTCTGCTTCTGGCCGTGGTCGATCTCCTCGGGCGAGAAGGCGTGGATGTGGACCTGCGGGAAGGCAGCCTTCAGCGACGTGAGGATCTCGTGATAGTGGGTGTGATCCTTGTTGGGATGGATGCCGCCCTGGATGCAGAACTCGGTGGCGCCGCGCGACACCGCGTCGCGACCCTTCGCGATGAGCACTTCCATCGGGTGGTCGTAGGCGTCGGCGTCGTCCTTGTGTCGCGAGAAGCCGCAGTACGAGCAGCCCACGTAACAGACGTTGGTGAAGTTCATGTTCCGGCAGACGACGTAGGTGACGAGGTCGCCCTTGTCCTCGCGCCGCGCGACGTCGGCGGCCTGCATCAGCGCGAGCAGGTCGGCGCCCGACGCGCCGAGCAGCAGCGTCGCGTCGTCGACCGACAGCTCGCGACCCGCGAGCGCGCGCTCGAGCACGTCGCCGATCGGCTTGCTGATCCCGCCGTGGAGTTTCTCGAGACTCATGCGGCCTCCTCGCGCTCGCTGTGCGAGCGCCGCGTTGCGAAACCCGTCGCGTCGGCGAGCGCCAGGCAGCGCTCGCGCATCGACGGCTCGAAGTAGTCCGGCTTGTCGGTCAGCCACTCGGGATACACCGGCAGTCGCTCGCGCAGCGTCTGGCCGGCGGCTTCGGTGCGGCGGCGCAGCGTGTCGAGCTTCGGCCAGGGCGCCTCGGGATTGATGAAGTCGATCGTCATCGGCGAGACCCCGCCGAAGTCGTCGGCGCCCGCGCGCAGCAGGCGGTCGAGCAGTCGCTCGCCGGACAGGTTCGCGAGATTCGGCGGCGCCTGGACGCTCACCGTCGGGCCCGAGCACCAGACGCGCCAGCGCGACCCAGCCGACCACGTCGTCCTCCTCGGGCGACGGCCGCTCGCACATCTTGGTGTCGGTCTTGGGATGGAACGGTTGGATGATGGCTTCCTGGATGTGTCCGTAGCGGTCCGAGAGTTCGCGGATCGCGAAGAGCGTGTCGACGCGTTCGTCGGTCGTCTCGCCGATCCCCATCAGCATCCCGGTCGTGAACGGGATCTGCAGCTCGCCGGCCTCGCGGTGCATGCGCAGGCGCAGCGCGGGCTTCTTGTCGGGCGCGGCGTGGTGCGCGCCGCCCTTCTCGCAGAGCCGCTCGCTCGTGGTCTCCAGCATCAGGCCCATCGACGCGTTCCACGGCCGCAGCGCGGCCATCTGCTGCTGCGTGAGCAGCCCCGCGTTGGTGTGCGGGAGCATGCCCTGCGCGACCGCCACGCGGCACGCCTCGACGAGATACGCGGCCGTGCTCGGATGGCCCTGCGCGGCGAGCCATTCGCGGTAGCTGGTGAACGCCAGCTCGGGCTTGTCGCCCAGACAGAAGAGCGCCTCGGTGCAGCCGGCGCTCGCGGCGTGGCGCGAGACCTCGGCGACTTCCGCGAGCGTGTACGACTTCGCGCCCGGGTCGCCGGGTCGCTTCGCGAACGTGCAGTAGGTGCAGCGATCGCGGCACAGGTTGGTGAGCGGAATGAAGACGTTGCGCGCGACGCTGACCGCCGGGCCGCGCCAGCGCTGCTTCGCGTCGGCCGCGGCCGCCGCGACGGCCTCGAGAACCCGCGCGTCGGCGAGGATCTGCCGGCCGAGCCGCTCGGCGGGCGCGCGATCGAGACGTCCGGCGTCGACCGCGCCCTGCGCGATCGACTCGGCCTCGCGGACCGAGATCGGAGCATCGCTCGACGGCAGGCTCAAACGGGTTCCTCGAAAATGGCGCGCCACCCGAACTTAGCATGGTGACTTGGGGACGTTCTTGAATTCAATAAAGTCAACGGGGGCAGGAACGTCCCCAAGTCACTGGAGACCGATCCAGCTGCGTAGCTGGGCGAAGTCGGTCTCGTGGATCCAGTCGCCGGGGGGCGTACTGGCGGGGCAGCGCTCCTTGACGACGCGGAACAGGCCGACCAGCGCGGGCACCATCTGCTCCTCGGAGATGCGCTCGTAGAGCACCGACGCGAGGCGCGTGCCGCAGCGCGAGCCGCCCGCCAGGATCACGTGGTCGTTCTTGCCGTAGCCGAAGATGCCGATCTCGGCGGTGGGCGGGCGCACGCACTGGTTCGGGCAGCCGGTCATGCGGATCTCGAGGTCGATGTCGCCGAGGCCCGCGGCTTCGAGTGCGTCGAAGTAGTGGGGCAGCGCGTTCTCGGCTTCGGTCATCGCAAGGCCACAGGTGGGCTTCGCGGGACACGCCATGCCGAGGCTACGGGCGCGCAACACCACCTCGGATCGCGCGACTCCGTGGGCGTCGAGGATCGCGAGCAGCGCGGCGCGGTCGCGCACGCCGGTCAGCACCACGTCCTGGTGCGGCGTCATGCGCACACCGAGACCGAGCGTCGTCGCGGCCGCGCGGATCCCCTGGCGCACGTTGGGGCGGATGCGGCCGTTCTCGATCGAGATGCCGTAGTAGCTGGTGCCGTCTAGCGCATCGCCGAAGCCGAGATGGGTGCGACCCGGCGCGAGCGGCTGCGGCGCTGCGTCTTGCAGCCGGATCGCGAAACGCTCGCGCAGTTCGCGCTTCACCCGCTCGATACCGAGGCGGCGGATCGTGTACTTCCAGCGCGCGATCCTGCGGTCGCGGCGTTCGCCGTTCTCCTTCTGCAGCGTCGCGATCGCGCGCACCGCATCGATCACCTGCTCGCGCGCGATGCGCCCGAGGTAGACACCGAGCAGCGAAGCCGTTTGCGGGTTGTTGTGAGTCTGCCCGAGTCCGCCGCCGGAGTGGACGTCCCAGAGCGAACCGTCGCAGCCTCCATCCACGAGGATCGGAACGAGCCCGACGTCCTGAGTCAGCACGTCCACCGAGTTGTCGTCCGGGTGCGTGATGCCGATCTTGAACTTGCGCGGCAGGTACTGCGGGCCGTAGAGCGGCTCGTCGCTGTGCATCGGCTTGACGCTGCGGCCCTCGTCATCCGACAGGAACACCTGGAAATACGACGACGTGCGCGGCGCGAGCGCGTCGGCGAGCGCAACCGCCAGCGCGCGACCGCGCGGATCGCCCGGCCCCATGAGACCGTCCACCGGCGACGCCATCACGTTGCGGTTCACGTCACCGCAGGCGCTGAGTGTCGCCTCGTCGCGGTAGTGACGGTTCAGGTGCCGCACCAGCTTGGCCAGCTTCGCCCCGTGCACGTAGTGATATTGGATGCCCTGGCGCGACGTCACGCGGATCGTGCCATCCGCGAACTGTTCGGCCGCGTCGTCGAGCGCAGCCCACTGCTTCGCGGAGAGCTCGCCACCCGCCGGGCACTTGATGCGCACCATGAAGATGTGCTCGCCGGTCTTGCGGCCGCGCTCGCCGCGCACCTGCTGCTTGTAGACGCCGAAGAACTTCGAGAGCTCCCTCGCCTCGCCGCCGATCGTCTCGGCCTCGCCGCGCGTCATCGCGTCGATTTCGTCCGCGAAGGTGTGGATGGTCTTGCCGTCCGAGACGAAGAAGAGCCCCTGGCTCGCCGCCTTGATCCGCTCGTTCTTCGACATCTCCTCGAGCGGCGAGTCGGCGAGCGTCACGGCGGGCTTGTCGGAGGGCGTCCAGGTCATCGAGGCTCCGAGGGGGGCGGGGCAATCCACACAGTAGCGGGATCGCGCGTAGATTCGCGAGGTGGCCCCGAGGGGTTCACGCGACGTAGACTGCCGCAACTTCAGGAGAGCGGCCTTGTCTCAGGTTGCGAACGGCGCCCTTGCGAAGATCCAGAGCCGCCTCGCGGCCGATCCCACCGTGCTGTTCGCCACGCTGTACGGCTCCCGCGCAGGCGGTTCGCCGCGCGCCGATTCGGATTGGGACCTGGCCGTCTTCCTGGATCCGTCGCTCGACGGGCCGAGCCGCGCGGCGAAGCGCGCGCAACTGATCGCCGCGCTCGAGCCGAGTATCGAGTCGACCTCGTCGTATTGAACGACGCGCCCCCGCTCGTTGCGCACCGCGCGCTCTGCGGCGAGCGCCTGTTCGTCCGCGATCAAAGTGCCTACGTCCGATTCTTCGTACACACGCTCGCGCTCGCCTTCGACGAGTCGCACTGGAACGAGATCCACGCAAAGGCGCAACGCCGCCGGCTGGCGGAAGGGACGTTTGGTCGCTCATGACGCCCTCCTCGCCGATCGCGGCTGGCGCTCGCCGCGAACCTACCGCGAGACCTTCGAGATCTTGCGAGACCAAGGTGTTCTGGACCCCGAGCTTTGCATCGCGATGCAGGGATGGGCCGGGCTGCGCAACGTGCTCGCGCATCTCTAGATGGATGTCGATCACGCGCGGATCTGCGACGTGCTCGAACGCGAGCTGGATCCCCTCGATCGCTTCGCCGCCGCGGTAGCGCGCGTCACTGAATGATCTCGCCGCCGTTCACGAACGGATCGACTCCCCCAACGCCGTGGTCGAAAACGGCGCTGCGTGGACGGCCCAGTCGAGACTTGAAACAGAGTCGCTCATAGGTGTTGGGCAGAGGGCGCTTGGTCACTGGGGGGCTGTCGGATGCGGCTCGAAGTCGAAGTGATGGATGCGATCTGGTTCGCGCGACCAGTCCCCGGCTTCACCCCACTGGACGAGTTCATCTCGCAGGAAGTAGAACCAGTAGTCTCTCACCGTTTGGCCCACGCTGTCCGGCAGGACCAGTTGGTATTGCCAGATCTCGATTGCCTGATTGAACCTGTTGCGGATTGCGCCTCGGACGACCGTCGGTTCGCCTGAGACCTGCTGAACCTCCGCCTTGCTCACCCCAGGCCGAGATCCTTGCGCGTGCGGCGGATGCGGACGCCGGCGTGTTCGAGCACACCCGCGATCGGCTTGGGCTTGCGCACCGTCACCGTGATCGCGGGGGCGTCGAACTTCTCGAGCACCGCGCGCGCGATGCGTTCGCCGAGCGCTTCCACCAGTTTGTGTTGCTGATTCGCGGCGACGTCTTCCACCACCTCGAAGATGCGCTTGTAGTGGAGCGTGTGGCCGATGCGGTCGCTGCGGCCGGAGGCGCGCAGGTCGTATTCGACCTCGATGTCGAGCAGCACCGGCCGGCGCATGCGCCGTTCTGCCGCGGTGACGCCGAGCGCTGCCGGCACCTGGATGCCTTCGAGGAGGATGGTGTCCGCCATGGCTCTTACTCCGATCCGCTCGACTCCGCTCGCCTGCGGCCCGGCTAACCGCCGATTTGCGACATCGTCCGCTTCGGCTTCACGAACAGGCCGTCGGTGATGTGGTGCTTCAGCTCCTTGGTGCTGACGGCCGCGCACAGCAATCGCGCGACTTCTTCGTCCGACGCGCCGGCGCGAATCGGGCCGAGCAGGTCGTGTTCGTTCAGCGAGAACAGGCAGGTGCGCAGCTTGCCGTCGGCGGTGAGGCGGATGCGGGTACAGCCGTCGCAGAACGGCGCCGTCACCGAGTCGATGAAACCCATCACGCCCGGCGCGCCGTCGGCAAAGACCCAGTCGCGACTCGGCGCGTGCGGGTCCTGATCGGGCGAGGGGAGCAGCGGGAAGACGGCTTCGATGCGCTCGCGCAGCTCGCGACCGGGCACCAGCGCGTGCTCGCCCCAGCGCTGGCCGTGCTCGAGCGGCATGAACTCGATGAAGCGCACTTCGAAGCCGCGCTCGCGGGCGAAGCGCGCGAACGACACCACCTCGTGATCGTTGGTGCCGCGGATCACGACGCAGTTGATGCTGAGCGGCGTGAGGCCGGCGTTCACGGCGGCTTCGATGCCAGCGAGCACGTCCGGGAGCAGGTCGCGCTGCGCGAGCTTCGCGAAGGTGGCGCGGTCGAGCGAGTCGAGACTCACGTTGACGCGCTCGAGACCGGCGTCGGCGAGGTCGCGCGCGAGGCGCGGCAGCTCCGTGCCGTTGGTGGTGAGCGCGATGTCGTCGAGGTCCGGCAGCGCCGCCAGCTCGGCGACGAGGCTCGGCAGGTTCTTGCGCAGCAGCGGCTCACCGCCGGTGAGGCGCAGCCTTCGCACGCCGAGGCCGACGGCGATCCGCGCGATCCGCGCCAGCTCCTCGAGCGACGCGAGCTGCCCGCGTGGCAACCACTCGATGTTTTCCTCGGGAATGCAATAGACGCAGCGGAAGTTGCAGCGGTCCGTCACCGAGATGCGCAGGTTCGTGATTGAGCGATTCCAGCCGTCCGTGAGCTGGGCGGCGGGCGAGCCCGCGTCGTTCGCGTGGGGGGCGGTCATGGCTGCGGCAGCGTAGCGGGGTTGACGCCGCCGTCGCGACCCTCGACCCTCGATCGTCTCGAGGCGCGAAATGACGCGGAGGCTGGTTTGGGCACCCACTTCGACGAGATCGCGGCGCGCGAGGCGCGTGTGTTCCTGCCGGTCGTGAAGCGGCTTCCGGTGGCGATCGTCGAGGGCCGCGGCGCCCGCGTGCGCGACGCCGACGGGCGCGAATACGTCGATCTCACCGGCGGCTGGGGTGTCACCGCGATCGGCCATTCGCACCCGGCGCTGGTCCAGACGATCGCCGAGCAGGCCGGCCGACTGATGCAGACCACCAATCTCTTCTACACGGTGCCGCAGCTCGACCTCTGCGAGCGGCTGCTCCGCGTCGTTCCCGACGCGCTCACGCGCTGCTTCTTCGTTTCCTCGGGGGCCGAGGCAATGGACGGCGCGCTGAAACTCGCGCACCGCGCGACGGGCCGCACCCAGTTCGTCTCGACCACGCAGTCGTTTCACGGCCGCACGCTCGGCGCGCTCTCGATCATCGGGCAGGAGAAGCACCGCTCGCCGTACCAGCGCATCGTGCAGGAAGGCTGCTTCGTGCCTTTCGGTGATCTCGCTGCTGCGCGCCGCGCGATCGACGCGAACACCGCCGCCTTCGTGGTCGAGCCAGTGCAGGGCGAAGGCGGTGTCCACGTCGCGCCCGACGGCTACCTGCACGGGCTGCGCGAACTGACGCGCGACGCCGGCGCGCTGCTCGTGCTCGACGAGATCCAAACCGGCATCGGCCGCACCGGCAAGTGGCTCGCGCTGGAACACAGCTCCGTCGTGCCGGATGTGATCACGCTCGGCAAGGGACTCGGCGGCGGCTTCCCGATCGCCTCCTTTCTGTGTACCGAAGACGTCGCGAAGACGGTGTCGCTCGGCGACCACGGCGGCACCTACGCGGGCAACCCGCTCGCCTGCGCGGCGGCGAACACGGTGCTGCGCGTGATCGAGGAAGATGGGCTGGTCGCGCGCACGGCCGAACTCGGCGCGCGCGTGCTCGCGCATCTCGCGCGCTTTGCGGAGGAGCACCCGACGGTTGCTGCGCGTGCGCGCGGCCGCGGCCTGCTGCTCGGCATGGACCTGCTCGACGCCGACGCCGCCGCGACGCTCTCGCGCCGTGCGATCGATCGCGGCGTGCTCGTGAATGTCACCGCCGGCACCGTGCTGCGGCTCTTCCCGGCGCTCAACATCCCGGAAGAGGATCTGTGGCCGTCGCTCGATGCGGTGCTGGAGCTGGTGCTCACGTGAACCCCGCCGCGCTGACCGACGTCGCCTACGAAGTCGAGCGCGGCGTCGCCTGGATCACGATCAATCGGCCCGAGCGCTACAACGCATTTCGCGCCCACACCGTCGACGAGCTGATCGCGTGCTTCAAGGCGGCCTGGGCCGACGCGACCGTCGGGGTCGTGGTGCTGACCGGCGCGGGCGACAAGGCGTTCTGCGCCGGCGGCGACCAGAAGCAGCGCGAGGAAACCGGCGACTACGGCCCGTCCGAGTCGGGCCTCTTCGAGATCGAGACACTGCATCGCGTGATCCGCGACATCCCGAAGCCGGTGATCGCCGCGGTGAACGGCATCGCGGTCGGCGGCGGTCACGTGCTGCACGTGCTCTGCGATCTGACGATCGCCGCCGAACACGCGCGCTTCGGCCAGGCCGGCCCGCGCGTCGGCTCCTTCGACGCGGGCTTCGGCTCCGCGTACCTCGCGCGCATCCTCGGCGACAAGCGCGCGCGCGAGGTCTGGTATCTGTGCCGGCAATACGACGCCGCGACGATGCTGCGATGGGGCCTCGTGAACGCCGTCGTCCCGGGCGCCGAGCTGCGCGCCGAAGCGCGGCGCTGGGCCGACGAGATCCTCGACAAGAGCCCCACCGCGCTGCGCTTCCTCAAGCACTCGTTCAACGCCGACAGCGAGTCGATCGCCGGCATCGGCACGCTCTCGTTCGCGGGCCTCGACCTGTTCGTCGAGACGCCCGAGGCGCGCGAAGGCATCGAAGCGTTCGCCGCGAAGCGCCAGCCGGACTTCTCCAAACACAGGAAGTGACGCGATGACCGCGAACCCGCGCGTTGCACTCGTCACCGGCGGCGCTGGCGCGATCGGCGCGGCGGTGTGTCGCGCGCTCGCCGCGCAGGGCCGCACCGTGGCCGTCGCGGATCTCGACGGCGAAGGTGCCGCGCTGCTCGCCGCGGAGATCGGCGGACTCGGCGTGCCGATCGACGTCGCGGATCCCGATTCGGTCGACCTCGCGCTCGCCGCCGTGCGCGACCGGCTCGGCCCGGTGACCGTGCTCGTCTCGTGCGCCGGCTGGGATCTGATGCGTCCGTTCGTCGATACCGACGAACCCTTCCAGGCGCGCGTGCTGGAGATCAATCTCGGCGGACCGATCCGCGTCGCGCGGGCGGTGCTGCCCGACATGATCGAAGCGCGCTTCGGCCGCATCGTGCTGGTCTCGTCGGACGCGGCCCGCGTCGGGTCTTCGGGCGAAGCGATCTACGCGGCGGCGAAGGGCGGCCTGCTCGCGCTCGCGAAGTCGATCGCGCGCGAGGTGGTGCGCCACGGCATCACCGCGAACTGCGTGTGCCCGGGTCCCACCGACACCCCGCTGTTCCGCGGTCTCGCCGAGGCGACCGCCGACGGCGACCGCATCACCGAAGCGCTCACGCGCGCGATCCCGATGCGGCGCCTCGGCCGGCCCGACGACGTCGCACCGGCCGTCGCCTTCCTCGCCTCCGACGCAGCGGCCTACATCACCGGCCAGACGCTCTCGGTGAGCGGCGGCCTCACGATGAGTTAGCGAGAAGGGCATGATGAACCAGCAGCGCCTGGAGGTCGCGATCCTCGGCGCCGGCGTGTCCGGCCTCTGCATGGGAATCAAGCTCCTCGAGGCCGGCATCCCGTCGTTCGCGATCTTCGAGAAGTCGCACGACGTCGGCGGCACCTGGCTCGACAACTCGTATCCGGGCGCCGGCTGCGACGTGCCGTCGCACCTCTACTCGTTCTCCTTCGAGCCGAACCCGGAGTGGAGCCGCGCCTTCTCGCCGCAGCCCGAGATCCAGCGCTACCTGCGTCACTGCGCCGAGAAGTACGGACTGCTCCCGCAAGATCCGCTTCGGCACCGAGATCGCGGGCGCGCGCTTCGACGAGCACGCCGGCCTCTGGCGCATCCGCACCGACTACCGGCGAGGAGATCACCGCGAAGGCGCTGGTCTCGGGGCTCGGCCAGCTCAATCGCCCGCACGTCCCCGATCTGCCGGGACTCGCGTCGTTCGAGGGCACGAGCTTCCACTCGGCGCGCTGGAACCACGCAGCACGATCTCGCGGGCGAGCGCGTCGCGGTGATCGGCAACGGCGCGAGCGCGCTCCAGTTCATTCCCGAGATCGCGAAGACGGCGGCGCACGTCACGGTGTTCCAGCGCTCGGCCAACTGGGTGATCCCGCGCAACGACCGCAAGTTCAGCGAAGCCGACAAGGCGCGCTTCCGGCGCCATCCGCTGCTGCTGCGCGCGCTGCGCGCCTTCATCTGGTTCGATGCTCGAGATCCGCTTCCTGGCGTTCTTGCGCGAGAGCTGGTTCTCGCGCCGCATGACGCGAACGGCCACCGAGTACCTGCACGCGCAGGTGAGCGATCCGCTGCTGCGCGCGAAGCTCACGCCCGACTACCCGATCGGCTGCAAGCGGATCCTGATCTCCGACGACTACTACCAGGCGCTGGTGCGGCCCAACGTCGAGGTCGTCAGCGAACCGCTCGAGCGCGTGACGCGCGACGCGGTGGTGACGAAGGACGGCGTCGCGCGGCCGGCCGACACGATCGTCTTCGGCACCGGCTTCGAGACCACCCGCTTCCTCGCGCCGCTCGCGATCGAAGGGCTCGGCGGCGCCGAGCTCGACGAGGTCTGGCGCGACGGCGCCGAGGCTCATCTGGGCGTGACCGTCGCTGGCTTCCCGAACCTGTTCCTGCTCTACGGCCCGAACACCAACCTCGGCCACAACTCGATCATCTTCATGATCGAGTGCCAGGTGGGCTACGCCGTGCAGTGCATCCAGGAATTGTCGAAGCGCCGCGCCTCGTGGCTGGACGTACGCCGCGAGGTGATGGACCGCTACAACCAACGTCTCCAGACGGCGCTCTCGAAGACCGCCTGGACCGCCGGCTGCTCGAGTTGGTACAAGACCGCCTCCGGCAAGGTCGTCAACAACTGGTCCGGCTTCACGACCGACTACTGGCGCCGTACGCGCCGCCCCAACTGGCGCGACTATCGCTTCGTGCGCGCGTGAGCACGTCAGCACGACTACTGCACGCGGCCGGACGGCGCAGCGAACACGAGGCAGTAGTTCGGCGCGTCGCGGTCGAGTAGCGCCGTCGCGGTCGGTCGCAGCTCCGGGAAGACGCGCCGCACCAGTTCGCACGCCGCATCGGGCGTGAGCAGCTCGACGCCGCGATCGCCGCTCACGAAGCGATCCGCGAGCACGCCGAGCCGCGCGCGCAGGCCTCCCGGCGCGACGTCCTTCACCACGAGTTGCAGCGGCCGATCGCCCGCGAGGGCGCGCACGTCGCGCAGCAGCGGTTCGCGCATCGCCCGCGGCACGTGGTGCAGCACGTCGGAGACGAGCACGACGTCGGGCGCCGGCGCGCCGCGCTCGCGGCACGCGGCGAGTCGCGTCGCGGGCAGGCAACGCACGCGCGCGCGCCGCTCCGGTGCGATCGCCGCACCGACCCGCGGCGCCAGATCGACCAGCGTCGCGCGCGTGCCGGGATTGCGCGCGAGGACGCGGTCGAGCAGCGCGCCGTCGCCGCCGCCGACGTCGAGCACTTCGGTGCCGGGAGCGAAGCGCGGCAGGCAATCGACCACGGCGTCGAGGTCGACGAAGATTGCGCGGTAGAAACTGGCGAGCCGCACGAAGAGGCGGTCGCCGAGCAGGCGGCGTGCCAGCGAGCCAACCGTCATCGCGCGAGGCTATCGCTCCACGCAGAAGCCGGCGCGTGCAAGAGAGGATGTATGCTCGCCACCATGCTCGCCGCGGTGATCCCGTGCTTTCGCGTGAAGCGCCACATCCTCGGCGTGCTCGCGGCGATTCCACGTTCGGTCGATCGCATCTACGTGGTGGACGACGGCTGTCCCGAAGCCAGTGGCGACGCCGTCGAAGCCGGCTGCACGGACCCGCGCGTGCGCGTGTTGCGCCACGAGCGCAACCTCGGCGTCGGCGCGGCGACGCTCACCGGCTATCGCGCCGCGCTCGCAGACGGCGCCAGCGTGATCGTGCGCCTCGACGGCGACGGCCAGATGGATCCCGCGCTGATCCCGCGCCTGGTGCGACCGATCGCCGACGGCGAAGCCGACTACGCCAAGGGCAATCGCTTCTTCGAGCTGGAGGGCTTGCGCGCGATGCCCCCGCTGCGGCTCGTCGGCAACTCGATCCTCTCGTTCGCGAGCAAGCTCTCCTCCGGTTACTGGAACGTCTTCGATCCCACCAACGGCTTCACCGCGATCCACGCCGCGGTGCTGCGCCAGCTTCCGCTCGACAAGCTGTCGCACGATTGGTTCTTCGAATCCGACCTGCTGTTCCGCCTCGGCACGATCCGCGCGGTGGTCTGCGATGTGCCGCTCCCCGCACGCTACGGCGACGAGGAAAGCTCGCTGGTGGTACGGCGGGTGATCGGCGGCTTCGCCTGGAAGCACTGCACGAACGCCTTGAAGCGCATCTTCTACAACTACTATCTGCGCAACTTCAACATCGCGTCGATCGAGATCGCGCTCGGCATCCCGCTCGTCGCGTTCGGCGCGTGGATCGGCGTGACGCGCTGGTACGACGGCTACCTGCACAATACGCCCGCCACCAGCGGCACCGTGATGCTGGCCGCCCTGCCCGTCCTCGTCGGCATCCAGCTCGTGCTCGCGTTCCTGTCCTACGACCTCCAGAACGTCCCGCGCGACGTGTTGCACCGGCGTCTCGAACCGCCCGCGTGAGCGCGCGCATCACCTTCGCGATTCCGTTCCACCGCGGGCTCGCCTACCTCCGCGAAGCGATCGAGAGCGTGCGAGCGCAGCACTGCGCCGCCTGGCAATGCCTGGTGCTCGACGATCGCGGCGAAACGGCCGGCGTCGCGGAACTCGTCGCCAGCTTCGGCGACGCGCGCATCGCGTACCACGACAACGAGACGACGCTCGGAATCGCCGGCAACTGGAACCGCGCTCTCGATCTCGCCAAGACCGAGTTGGTGACGCTGCTCCACGCCGACGACCGCCTGCTGCCGGATTACTGCGACGTGATCTTCGCTCTGGCCGATGCGCACCCGCGCGCCGTCGCGGTGTGTTGCGACGCCGAGATCATCGACGCGCGGGGTCGCGCGCGCTTCTCGCTCGCCGACGCGGTCAAGCGTCGCCTCGTGCCGCCCGGCGAGCCGTGGCGGATCGCGGGCGAGCCGGGCCTGCGCGCGCTCGCGCGCGGCGACTTCGTGATGTGTCCGACGCTCGCCTGGCGGCGCGAGCAACTCGGCGCGCGGCGCTTCGACCCCGCCTGGAAGCAGGTGCAGGACCTCGAACTGCTCGCGCGCCTGCTGCTCGACGGCGAGGAGATCGCGGGCACGCGGCGTCGCGCGTACGCCTATCGGCGTCACTCCGCGAGCGCGACGGCGCTGCAGACCGAGGACCTGTCGCGCTTCGAAGAGGAGTTCGCCGTGATGGACCGCATCGCGTCGCGCGCGCGCGAACTGGACTTTCGCGAGGCCGCGCGCGTCGCCGAGCGCAAGACGATCGTCCGCCTGCACCTCGCTGTCCGCGCCGCCGCCGACCTCGCCTCGCTGCGCCCCACCGCCGCCCTCCGCAAACTCCGCCTCCTCGGAGAAAGCGGAGAAAGGGGACGGTCCTCGAAGTGACCTGGCTGAGGACTCGGGGGACACACTTCGCGAGGTGTGTCCCCCGAGTCCTCAGCCCGTCCACGACCAGGACCGTCCCCTTTCTCCACCCTTTCTCCCCCTTTCTCCTTTTCTCCTACCTCGGAACGCGGAACAGGTGGTTGGGGCCGATCGTCGCGAGCGGCTCGAAGCCGCTGAGCTTCTCGAAGGCCGTGGCGGCCTCGTCGCGGACCAGCACATGCGTCACGCCCAGCGCCCGGAACTCCGGCGAGTTCGGTCGGATCTCGACGATCACGTAGTCCTGCGAATGGAGCCGGAAGCGTGGCTCGCCGGAACCTGAAGCGATGAACGCGACGTGCGCGTAACGATTGTAGACGCTGCGGTAGCGACCTTCGGGATCGATGCGCTTCCACAACTCGAGCTGCGGCAGCGGGTGGGCGCCGTTCAGCGCGTGCACGCCGAGTGCGCGGAACAAGTTCGGCAGATCGTCGCGACCGAACGCCACCCAGGTGGTATCGCCGCCCGCAGCGCGATCGATCTCGGTGATCCTTCGGGCGAGGGCGTTGTCGCGCAAGTACTCGGCACCGCCCACCGCGAGCGGATTGAACCAGAGCGTGCTGGCGGCGGACAGCACGACGAGCACCGGAAGTGTGCGGCGTGGAACGCGCAGGAGCGCCAGCGCGAGCGCGACGTTCACGGCGGCGAAGGCGAACAGCACCGGGAGCCGCGCGCCCGGCAGCTCGCGCGCGAGCCAGACCGAGCAGCCCGCCAGCGCGATCCCCCACACCGCCGCGATCGCCAGCGCGCCGCCGCACTCGCCCTGCCGCGCGGGTGTGCTGCACGCCGCAAAGCGAGCCAGCAGGATCGCGTCGGCGACACCGATCCCGATCACGGCGCGCCGGCCCGGCACGAAGCCGAGCGCCGTAGCGCGCGCCAGCAACTGAGGAACCCCGATCACCGCGTAGACCGACAGCGCGAGCGCGTAGAGCGCGACAGCCGCCGTCAGCGCGTCGATGCGCTCGCCGCGCGAGCGGCGCCACACCAGCAACGCCAGCGGTACCGGCGAGAGCATCCAGAACGACGCCGCTTCGCAGATGTTGGAGAGCGGCCCCCACGTCTCGGCCCAGAGCGGCGCGCCGAGGTTGGCGTTCAGCAGCTCCGCGAGATTGCGCTCGGCGCCGGTCGAGAGGCGACGACCGGGGTACACGGTGTCGCGCATCACGGCGATCGCGTCGCTCGCCTCGTTGGCAAATGCGACGACCACCGCGACCGCGACGACTGCCCGCCGCGCCGAGCGCGAGTGCGCGCAGCGCGACGTGTTGACGCAGCGGCAACGCGTCGCGCGCGTCGCACAGCCAACCGGCGACGAGCGCGACGTAGAGCCAGCCGAGCGTCACCTGATACGGCGGATAGATCGACAGCGCGAACCAGGCGCCAGCGACGGCGAGCGCCAGCGCAGCAGCGAAGATCGCGCGCGCGCTCCGAGCCCGCGCGAGTGCGACCGTCGCGAGGAACGACGCGCCCATGCTGATCGCCTGCGGCGCGCCGTTGAAGCTCCAGAACTGGAAGAACGGCGAGCACGCGAGCAGCGCAGCGCCGGCCGCGGCGAGCGCGAGCCGGCCGCGTGTCACCACTGCCAGCACCGCGAACCACACGCCGAGGAGTCCGAGGACGCGACTCCACCAGAGCCAGGCGAGTCCCAGGTCGGGCCCGAGGAAGAATCCCCACATCGTGGGGCGGAGCAGCGCGACCCAATGCGCGACGGGCGCTTCGACCGGCAGCAACATGCTCTGGCCGAGACCGACGCTCGGGTTCACCAGCGGAAGACGCGGCGTCTGCACGGTCTGCGAGAGCAACAAGGGGAGCTGCATCTTCCAGTCGTCCGAGCGGATCCGGCGCGGCTCGCCGAGCAATATCTCGCTGGGCGCGCTGCCGTCGATCACCTCGTGCCAGGCCGCGAGCGAGAAGCCATGCAGATGCAGCGCGACGAGCGCCGCGAAGAGCAACGACAGCGCAGTGAACGCGACACCCATCGTGCGCCGTGCTTTCACGGCTGTGGGGGATCGCGTAGGATCGCGGCCGTCAACGAAAGGAGATCCCATGATCCCTCGTCTTCCCCTCGTCGCTGCTTCAGCTCTCGCCGTCGCCCTTGCCGGCTCCTACGCGCCGCCCGCTGCACGCGCCGCGGAGACTGCAGCCAAGAGTCCCGCCACTCCCGCGATCGCGCGCACGCCGCGCCCCGCGGACGCCAAGCTGTACATCATCTCGCCCCAGGACGGCGAAACGGTCGCGAGTCCCGTGACGGTGCGCTTCGGGCTCACGGGCATGGGTGTGGCGCCGGCGGGCATCGCGTCACCGAACACGGGTCATCACCACCTGATCATCGACTCGCCCGTCCCGGCGTTCGACGCGCCGCTCCCGAAGGACGACAAGCACCTTCATTTCGGCGCTGGCCAGACCGAGGCCAGCGTCGCGCTGGCGCCCGGCAAGCACACGCTCCAGCTGCTGCTCGCCGACAAGGACCACGTCCCGCTCGAGCCGCCGCTGCTCTCGGACGCGATCACGATCACCGTGAAGTAGTCGCGGCGATCGCCTCGGTGTAGCCATCGCGGAACGTCGGGAAGCGGAAGCGGTAGCCGGTCGCGCGCAGCCGCGCGTTCGAGCAGCGCTTGTTGGAAGCCGGGCGATTCGCGTCGAGCACAGCCACGGCGGGTTCGCCGTCGCGCGTCGCTGGCTCCGGCACGCCCAGCTTCGACGCGATCCAGCGCAGCACCACCGCCTCGTCGCTCGGTTCGTCGTCGACGCCCAGGTAGAGCGATGCCAGCGCGCGGCCGGCGAGCGCGAGCGCCGCTAGGTGCGCGAGCGCACCCGCCGCGTCGTCGCGGTGGATGCGGTTGCCGAAGCGCGGAGGACCCGGGCGCAGCGTCGCGCGACCGCTGCGCACGCTCTCGACGAGTCGCGTGCGCCCGGGCCCGTAGATGCCACCGAGGCGCAGCGACACCGCGGGGAGGCCGCTCGCCGCGAGCACGGCCTCGGCTTCGAGCATGCGCGCGCCGCGAAAGTCGCTCGGCTCGGTGGGGCTCGACTCGTCCACCCACGAGCCGTCGTCCTGCGCGTAGACCGCCGTGCTCGACGTGAAGAAGACGCCCGCCGGTGTCGCGTCGCGCGCGTGCAGCGCGGCCACGAGGTTGCGCAGGCCATCGACGTAGGCGCGGAGATACGCGGCGTCGTCGCCGTGATCGGCTGCGGCGGCGTAGACCACGACATCGAGGGGAGCTTCGATGCGTGCGAGCGCCGCGGCCAGCGAGTTCGCGTCGGCGAGATCCGCGGCGAGCGGCGTGACACCTTCGGGAAGACCAGCGGGCCGGCGCTTCAGCCCGAAGACGTGGTGGCCCGCGTCGCGCAGCATCACGGCGAGTGCCATTCCCACGTAGCCGCAGCCGGCGACCAGGCAACGCGGCATCTCAGCCGCCGTAGAGGCCGCCGTTCACGTGGATCACGCTGCCCTGTATGTAGGAGCCGCGCGTCGCGAGAAACGCGACGACCTCGGCCACCTCTTCGGGCGTGCCCATGCGGCCGAGCGGGATGCGCTCGAGGATGCGGTTCTTGGCCTGGTCGGGCAGCGCGGCGGTCATTTCGGTCTCGATGAAGCCGGGCGCCACCGAGTTCACCAGGATGTTGCGGTCGGCGAGTTCCAGCGCGAGCGAGCGGGTCAGCGCGTCGAGCCCCGCCTTCGCCATCGTGTACGGCGATTGCCCACGATTTCCGATGTGTCCCACCACGCTCGAGATCTGGATGATGCGCCCCGACTTCTGCTTCATCATGAAGCGACGCAGCATCAGCTTGGTGAGGTACCAGGTGCCGCGCGCGAGTGCAGCGACCGCGTCGTAGTCGTCGAGCTTCATCACCGGCGTCGGCGCGTTGCGGGTGAGACCGGCGTTGTTGACGAGCACGTCCACGCGCCCCACGCGTTCGCCCAGCGTCTCGAGCAGCGCTTCGACCTGCCCGGGCACCGCGAGGTCGGCGCGCAGCGCAAAGGATTCGGGCAACTCGCCGGCGAGTTTCTCGGCCGCCTCGCTGCTCGTGTTGTAGTGGATCGCGACGCGGAACCCCTCGCCCGCGAGCGCCCGCGCACACGCAGCGCCAATTCCGCGCGCCGCGCCAGTCACGAGTGCGATGGGCCGATCCGACACGCCCGCATCTTAGCCTGTTGACTTGGGGACGTTCTTGAAGTCAACAAAGTCAACCCCGGCAGGAACGTCCCCAAGTCAACGCGACTCAGAGCGGCGGGAGGTTGCCGATGGCTACTTCGGCGAGTAGGGACTCGAGGTCTTCGAGATTGGCGAGGACCACGCGGGAGCCGGGCGGGAGGGCGTCGGCGAGGCGGCGGAAGTAGCGCTTCTCGGGACGCGACTCGACGAGCACGACGAGGCCGCGGTCGTCCTCGCTGCGGATCAGGCGCCCCACCATCTGCTTCAGGTTGAGCAGCATCTTGCCGAGCGCGAAGCGCTCGAAGGCGTCGATACCGGCGCGCTTGAGATGCAGTTCGCGGCGGCGGCGCAGCTCGGTCGGCACCTCGAAGGGAAGCTTTTCGATCACGACGGCCTGGAGCTGATCGCCGGGCAGGTCGAGTCCCTGCCAGAACTTGCGCGCACCGAGCAGCACCGCGCCGCCCTGGCGGAAGCGCTCGACCAGCGCGCTCGGGTCGTCGGAGGCGCGGCGCGGCGCGAGCACCTCGATGCCGTCCGCGCGCAGCCGCTCGGCGAGCAGCGCCGCCACGTCGTTCATGCGCCGCAAGCTGGTGAAGAGGCCGAGCGTGCGACCGCCGAGTCGGCGCGCGAGCGTCTCGAGCACGTCCACCGTCTCGCGCACCAGATCGGCGCCGCCGCGGAGCGCCGCCACCCGCATGTGCTTCTCGTACGGGAACGGGCTCGGCACCGACAGCGTCTCGACGTGCGCGTCGCCGTCCGCCACGCCGAGTCTCGCCGAGCGCCGCGAACGCGTCGCCACCGACGAAGAGGCTCGCCGAGACACCCGCGAACGACTCGAGGCGCTCGAGAAAGTTCTCGCGGAACGCCTCGGCCGGCGACACCAGCCGCACCGCGAGCCGCCACCGATCCCACGGCGCGTCGACGCCCTCGAACGCCGCGACCGATTCCTCGGAACCCTGGAACGCCAGGCGCAATGCGCTCGCGGCGCCGCGCAGCTCCGCGGCGTTGCGCGCGATTCCGCTCGACGCTCTCCTCGGGATCGACCGCCGCTTCCATCTCACGCGACACTTCGTCGATGCGCAGCGCCGCGATCTCCGCGCAGTGCGCGGCCGCGGCGAAGTCCGGCCCCGCGTGCGCGGGCACCTGCACCTCGCCGAACTCGCTCGCGAACGGCTCGAGCGAGCGGCCGAGCGCGACGAGTTCCTGCTGCACGCCGCGCCGCCACGCGAGTGCGTCCTTGTGCAACGCCCGGCGTTTCGCCGCAGGCAGCATCCCGTCCGCGTAGCGAGGGGAAGCCGAGCGGTGATCCTCTCCCGCGTAGCGAGGCGAAGCCGAGCGGCGAGGATCATGAGCTGGACGGCCGAAGACGTCGTCGATGCGTTCGAGCACCTCGTCGGGACGCACCGTCTGCGCGTACACCTCGTCCGCCACGTCGGACAGCTCGTGCGCTTCGTCCACGATCGCGTGGGCGAACGCCGGATAGTCGGGCGGCCAGCGCAGCAGCAGATCGTGGTTCGCGACGACCAGGTGCGCCTGTGCCAGTGCCGCGCGGCGGCGCCCGAACGCGCAGTGGGCGTGCGCCGCGCACTGTTCGCGCGTGCACTGCTCGGCGCGCGCTGCAACCGAGCGTCGCAACAGATCGAGCAGCGGCGGATGGCGTCGCAGCCACGCCGCGGGCACTCGAACCCAGCTCGCCGTGCGGGCGGATCGAAGCGCACGCGGCGAGCACGGCGTAGGCGTTGCGCTGTTCCGGGAACAGCTGCGTCTCGCGCGCCTCGGCGAGCACGCGCGGCGAGGCGCCGTTCGCACGCGTAGTTCGCGCGGCCCTTGATCGAGACGGCGCGCAGCGCGGGGTAACCGAGGAAGCGCGCAGCGGCGGGGATGTCCTTCGACAGAAGTTGATCCTGGAGCAGCTTCGTGCGCGTCGAGATCACGACCGGGCGCGCACGCACCCCCGCTTCCCTGGCCCGCTCCGCTTCGCGCACCGCGAATGGGATCGCGGCGGCGAGATACGCGAGCGATTTCCCGACGCCCGTCCCGCCCTCGATCAGCACACGGCCGCCGTGCTCGAGCACGCGCGCGAAGCGCAGCGCCAGCTCCACCTGCGCCTCGCGCACGCGGTAGCCGGGGAAGTGGCGCTCACCGCGTTCGGCGTCGCGCAGCGCGGCGGCGATCGACGCCTCGTCGAACTCGACCACCGGCTCGCTGCTCGCGCCGATCTCGACGAACGCGGCGAGCGGGTACGCGGGAAGCGACCACGTAACTTCGTTCGCCTGCGGCTCAGTGCGCGCGCCGGCTTCGCCGGCACTTGCCAGCAGCGCGAGCCAGGGCGAGTCGGGTGCGTAGTTCGCGAGCGCGCTACGCGCGGCGGCGTAGCGCGGCTCGCCCCCTTGCGCGCCGAAGGCGATGCGCGCCATCACCCGCAGCGTGTCGGCCGCGTCGTCGAGCGCGCGGTGGCGCTCCTCGGTTCCGAACATCGAACGCGTGAAGGATTCGAGGCGCAGATCCGGCGCATCGGGATACGCGACGGCGAGCAGGTCCTGGGTGTCGAGGTAGACGGCGCTCGAGAGTTCGCCGCCAATCCAGCGGCCGAGAAAGTGGCGCTCGAAATCCGCGTTGTGCGCGACGATGGCGCGGCCGCGCAGCTCTTCGCGCAGGCTCTCGCGCACCGCGTCGAGCGACGGCGCGCCCGCGACCATCGCGTCGCTGATGCCAGTGAGTCGCTGGATCGCCGGCGGGATCGGGGCTTCGGGCGCGATCAGCGTCGATACGGCGCGAGTCTTCGCTGTGTCCGGATCGAGCAGCAGCGCAGCGAATTCGAGGATGCGCGCGCCCGGGTCGTTCGGGAGCCCCGTCGTCTCGAGATCGACGATCGCGACCGGCCCGACGCGCGCAAGCCACGACGCCAACGGCGTGACGTCGATGGCCGGTGCATCGACCACGAACGCGCGTTCAGACGTAGATGCCGCCCTTGTACTCCTTGTCCTGGCGAATCTTGACGTTCACCAGGGCCGGCTTGCCCGACGCGGCAGCGCGATCGAGCGCGGGGCGGATCTCTTCGGGTCGCTCGCAGTACTCGCCGTGACCGCCGAGCGCCTCGACGACCTTGTCGTAGCGCGTGTAGGTGAGTTCCGTGGCGGCGAGCGCGATCCCAGCCGTAGACGGCGCCCTGCGGCCGCATCATCTGGCCCCAGGCGGCGTCGTTGCCCATCACGCCGATGATCGGGAGGCCGAAGCGCACGGCGGTGTCGTACTCGAAGCCGTTCAGGCCGAACGAGCCGTCGCCGTAGATGATCACGACGCGCTTCTCGGGATGCGCGATCTGCGCGGCGAGCGCGAACGGCATGCCGACGCCGAGCGTGCCGAGCGGGCCCGGGTCCATCCAGGCGCCCTCGCGCGGCACCGGCAGGATCTTCGCGGCCGTGCGCGACGATGTCGCCGCCGTCGCCGATCACGATCGAGTCGCCGAGCGTCGCGAGCCAGTCGCGCGTCTCGCGGCACATGCGCTGCGGGTCGACGGGCGACTCGTTCGAGTTGAGCGCCGCCTCGACCTTCTTCTCTTCTTCGACCTCGATCTTGCGCAGCTCGTCGCGCCAGCCGGTGAAGTCGAGCTTGGTGCCGGCGTTCTTCATCTCCTCGAGCAGCAGCTCGAAGCTGCAGGCGAGATTGCCGACGAGGCCGACGTCCGCGGAGCGGTTCTGGCCGATCAGCGTCGCGTCCATGTCGAGCTGGATGATCTTCGCGTCGGCCGGGATCGTCTTGCCGAAGGCGAGGCGGAAGTCGAGCAGCGAGCCGGCGAGGATGATCAGGTCGATCTTCTTCATCGCCTCGCGGCGCGAGCGGTTCAGGAACTGCGGCGAGCTCGGCGGGATCGTGCCGCGGCCCATGCCGTTGGTGTAGCCGGGCATGTGCGTCTCATCGAGGAAGGCGTTCATCGCCGGGCTCGCCATCGACCACTTCACGCTGGTGCCGGCCATCAGCATCGGGCGCTTGGCGTGGCGCAGCAGCTCGAGCGCCTCGCGCACGTCGACGCGATCGGGCGAGATGCGCGGCGGCGCTGGTGCGGATCGGCGGCACCATCGCCTGTTCCCACTCGCAGCTGCCCCATGAACACGTCCATCGGGATCTCGAGGAAGGCGGGGCCCGGGATGCCCGACACCGCATGGCGGATGCCGAGCTCGGCGTACTCGGCGATGCGATGGGTCTGGTAGCAGGCGTCGGCCCACTTGGTGATCGGCCGCATCAGGCTGACGTGGTCCATCTCCTGGAGCGAGCCGCGGCGCAGGTTCGCGAAGGGACCCTGGCCGCCGATCACGAGGATCGGCGAGTTGGCGCGCCACGCGTTGGCGACGCCGGTGACGCCGTCGGTGACGCCCGGACCCGCGGTGATCGCGGCGACGCCGATCTTGCCGGGGTTGCAGCGCGCCCACGCGTCGGCGGCGTGCACGGCGGCCTGCTCGTGGCGCACGTCGACGATCTTGATGCCCTCGTCGAGGCAGCCGTCGTAGAGCGGCATGATGTGGCCGCCCGAGAGCGTGAAGATGCATTCGACGCCGGCGTTCTTGAGTGCGCGCGCGAGGATCTTTCCGCCGTGTACGGGCATGGGGGTCTCCCTCGGAGGTGGGGGGCGACGGTATCAACTCATGAGCCCGCTCGCCGCCAGAGTACATGACCCCGCTCGCCGCCGGACGGCGGCCACCACGTGATCGTGCTCGGTCGCGGACGCGACCGAGCTCATGATCCCGTTCGCCGCCGGACGGCGGCGAGCCGAACACGGGTCAGGGGGCTCGGAGCTTTGCGATGCGGAGCTGCGGGCGGAGCTACGGCGGGAGACCTTGAAGTCCACGCGGCGGTTCCAGCGCCACGCCGACTCGTCGTGGCCCTGCACGGCCGGCGAGCCTTCGCCGAAGCTCACCGTGATCATGCGCCCGGTCGGGACGCCGAGATCGACGAGGTACTGCATCGCGGCGTTCGCGCGTCGCTCGCCGAGCGCGAGGTTGTACTCCTCGCTGCCGCGCTCGTCGGTGTGGCCTTCGAGCGTGATCGTCTTCCACTCCGAGTGGCTCGGTGATCGCCTGTCCGTTGGCCTTGAGCGTGGTGCGCGCGTCGTCGCGGATCGACGCGCTGTCGTAGTCGAAGTAGACCGAGCCGAGCTCGCGCACGCGCTCGGGCTCGCCCATCGCGGAGTCGCTGTCGCTGTCCGGTCGCTGCTGCTGCCGTCGCTGAACTCGCTATCGCCGCTGCCGCCTTCGAGGCCTTCCTCGTCGGCCTTCTTCTTGCTGCAGCCGAAGGCGACGAGTGCGACGACAACACCAACAACCGCGATCCGCGAGATCGCTGCTCCGCTTCATGACTCTCCTCACCCTCGCGAGGGCCGCAGGAACCCTCATTTGTGCCGACCGAGTGTGGAGATTTCATGGGATCGGCGCAAGGCTACGTCACGCTGCTGCCGCAGCGCGGGGAGCTCGATGTCGACCGGTCCGTTCGAAGAGATGCGCTCAGCCATCGACCCGCCGGCGGGACTGCCGCCCGCAGAGATCGGCGCGACGTTGCGCGGTGCCGATGCGGCGTTGCGCGGCGTCCTCGGCCTCGCGTGGCTCGCAGCTGGCGTTGCACGCGCAGTCGCGATTCGCGGCGATGGGGCTCGCGATCTGCGCGGCGCTGTCGCTGCTCGGAGTCGCGCCGCGCGCCGTCGCGACCGGCGGGACGCTGTTTGCCGGGCTGATCGCCACGGCGATCTGGAGCAACGGGGGGAGCATCGCGGCGGCCGTGATGGGTCTGCTCGCTTTCGGCGCGCTGCGGTTGCGCATCCACGCTGGCGGCGCCGGTCGCTGGCTGCGCGACGTGCGTCGCCTCGAGCTGCGACGCGCCGCCGCGCTGGTCGCGACCGGCTTCGCGCTGGCGAAGCACCACTCCGGCGACGGCGCCGCCCTCGCGCTCGCCGGCGATCGCTACGAGCGCGAGGGCCGTACGCGCGCCGCGCTCGCAACTCTCGGCGCAACGCCGTCGGCAGCACTCGGGTCCGTGAGTGGCGTCGCGCAATGGACCGCTCGTGCGCTCGCCCGCTGGCCGAGTCTGCTGGGCCAGATCGAGCGCGCCGCGTTGCGCTGGAGCGAGTGAGCTAGAGACCGAGTTCTTCGAGCGAGGCTTCGGCGAGCGCATCGAGGTCGGCGTAGCTACGCGTGGGAACGCCTTCTGCGGCGAGGCCGGCGAGCGATCGCGAGCAGCGCGCGCGGCCGAGCCTTTCGAGCAGCCCACGCGCGACGGTCCGGGCGGGCTCACCCGGGTCGGCGTCGAAGCGGCGGACGAGACATTCGGTCTCTTTCCGCTCGACCACGAGGTCGAAGACGATCGTGCAAACCCCTTCGGGCTCGCCCACGTACGCGGCAAGGGCGTGCAGGATCCGGCTCCACGGGAGCGTCCGCTGCGCCGGCCCCTCGCTGAACGCGATCCCGTCCGGCCCGACCTCGGCCCAGGGCAGTACTTCGACGCGATAGCGGGGAGATCCGTCGTCGTATTCGCCCATCACGCTCCCCCTGTGACCGCGACTCTGCATTGGGATCGGTCGCCCCCGGCGCCCCCTTGATTTTCCCGCGCCGCGGGATCACTCGGAGTGGCTTCGCGTTGCTCGACAACGCGCCGAGCGCATGCGAGCCTCGATTGCTCAGAATTCCGCACGCGTAGCAGGGCTCGCTGCTCCCAGCGGCGGCGGCCCCGACTGGATGCCCAACACCTTGAGCGACCAACCTCTCACTCCGACCGGCCACGCCTCGTGGAAGATCACCATCGCGGTGGCGCTGACCATGGTCGTGCTGGCGTTGCTTGGCGTGGGCCTCGCAACGGCCAAGCCGCTCCTTGCGAGGAACTACTGGATCTCGCTGGTTCCGATCTACGGGGTGCTCTGCGTCATCACGGCTTGGCGGCGGTCGCGCCAGACCGGTGAACGCCTGGTGCTGCGCCAGGTTCTCCATTGGTTGGGGATCGCCGGCTTCGTCGCGCTGGACTTCTACATCCGCGGCACGGGCGTAGAGACGCAGGCCGCGGCCGGGCTGAACTCGCTGATGCTGCTCGCGTTGGGCTGCTTCCTGGCCGGTGTCCATCTCGACTGGTCGTTCGTATTCGTGGGACTGCTTCTCACGCTCACACTGGTCGTCGCCGCCAAGGCGGACCAGTACCTGTGGGTGCTCTTCCTCGCCGGCGCGCTCGCGATCGCCGCGTCGTTCGCGGTGCGCCGGCTCTGGGGCGGCACCGAAGCGCCGAGCCGCGCAGCCCCCTGACCCCCCGGGTGTTGACTTGGGGACGTTCCTGCCCCGTTGACTTAGTTGCCTTCAGGAACGTCCCCAAGTCAACCCAAGTCAATCGAGCGAGCCGCGCTAGGGTGGCGATGTGACAGTCGCGAGTCGGCGGGGACGCGTATCGGATCCGTGGCGGAGCGAGCGCTCGTGCGTGCTGGCGCGACGCGGGATGGTCTGCTCGAGCGTGCCGATCGCGTCGGCGGCGGGCGTCGAGATGCTCGCGACTCGGCGGCAACGCGATCGACGCCGCGATCGCGGCCGCTGCGGTGCTCTGCGTGGTCGAGCCGATGATGACGGGCGTGGGTGGCGACGCGTTCGTGCTGCTCGGGTCGGCAGCCGAAGGACGCGTCGTCGGTCTGAACGGCAGCGGGCGCGCGCCGGCGGGCGCCAGCGTCGACGCCTACCGCGCGCGCGGCCTCGGCGCGATCGCGCCGGGCGGCATTCTCTCCGCCACGGTCCCCGGCGCCGTCCACGCTTGGGAAGCGCTGTCGCGCCGCTTCGGAGCCCTGCCCCTCGCGACCGTTCTCGAGCCCGCGATCCGCGCCGCCGACGGCGGCTTCCCGGTGACCGAACTCGTCGCACACATCTGGGACCTGCTCCAGCGGCTCGGCGCGCTGCGCAACGACGCCGCCCGCGCGAGCTGGCTCGCGGCCGGTCGCGCACCGCGCGCGGGGGAGTGGTTCCGCGCACCCGGCCTCGCGCGCACGCTGCGCCAGATCGCCGAAGGCGGCGCCGCCGCGTTCTACGAAGGCGAGGCCGCGCGCGCGATCGTCGCCGCGTCGCGCGACGCACGACGGCTTCTTCGAGATGGGCGACCTCGCGCGACACACCTCGACGTGGGCCCTGCCGATCGCGACGACGTATCGGGGCGTCGAGGTGCTGGAGCTGCCGCCGAACGGCCAGGGCCTCGCCGCGCTGCAGGCGCTGAACATTCTCGAATGCTTCGACCCGCGCGCCGCCGTCGAGCGCGCTCGACTGGCACCGCCGCATCGAGGCCGTGAAGGTCGCGTTCGCCGATCGCGCCGCGTACATCGCTGACCCCGAACACGCGCGGGTGCCCGTCGAAGCGCTGCTCGACAAGGGCTACGCGCGTCGCCGCGCTGCGCAGATCGGCGAGCGCGCGCTCGAAGGCGTCGCGGCGGGACTCGTGAGCGACACCGTCTACCTCTGCGCCGCCGACGAACACGGCAACCTGGTCTCGTTGATCCAGAGTCTCTTCACCGGCTTCGGCTCCGGGATCGGTTGCGGCGACACCGGCATCGTGCTGCAAAGCCGCGGGGCCGGCTTCGTGCTCGACCCCGATCATCCGAACTGCATCGCGCCGAACAAGCGCCCGTTCCACACCATCATCCCCGGCATGCTGCGGCGCGACGGGCGACCGCAGCTGGCGTTCGGGCTGATGGGCGGCGACGTGCAACCGCAATCGCACCTGAACTTCGTCGCAAACCTGGTGGACCACGGGCTCAATCCGCAGGAGGCGATCGACCGGCCGCGCTTCCGCTTCCAGGGCGCGCGCAAGGTGGCGATCGAAGCGCCGCAGCTCCGTGTCGACGAGGGCGGCACGCTCGGCGACGCACTCGCGTCGCGCGGGCACGAGGTGATCGCACCGGGCGAGGCGATGGCGGACGTGTTCGGCGGCGGGCAGGCGATCGCGATCGAAGACGACGGCGTGCTGGTCGGAGCGAGCGACCGCAGAAAGGACGGCTGCGCGCTGGGGTGGTGGGGGTGAATGGCTCGGCGCTCGACTCCTACTCAGCAGCCCGACGCAGCGCTGCCTCGAACGACAGCCCCTCGTCCAGCGCGGTTCGCCACTCCAGGTGCATGCGCATCCGATTCATCGCCACCGCGCCGACCAGCCGCCCCGCTCTGCCGTAGATCGCAACGAACTTGCGCTGCTCGAACGACCCGTCGACGACGTGCACCTCGTCGCCCGCGCGCGGCCGACCCGCCACCGCGAGCTTGGTGTCGTACTGATCGCTCCACACGTACGGCACGGGATCGAAGGGTTTGGCGGCAACGGGACCGTCCAGCAGCCGCGCGACGGCGGCCTGCGCCTGCAGGGTGGCGTTGGTCCAGTGCTCGACGCGCATCGACTCGCCGTAGCGCGGGTTCATCCAGCGCGCGACGTCGCCGGCGGCGACGATGCCAGGCACGCTCGTCGCACACGACGCGTCGCAGACGACACCGTCCTGCAGCGCGATGCCGGAGCCTTCGAGCCACACCGTTTCCGGTCGCACGCCGATGCCGACCACGACGAGATCCGCGGGCAACACGCTGCCGTCGGCCAGGCGCACGCGCTCGACGCGGTACTCGCCCTCGATCGCGGCGACGGCGACTCCCGTGCGCACGTCCACCCCGTGATCGCGGTGGAGCGCGGCGTAGAGCCCGCCCAGCTCGGGACCGAGCGCCTGCGAGAGTGGATTGCCGAGCGCTTCGACCATCGTCACCGCGGCGCCGCGCTGGCGACACGACGCAGCGACTTCCGCACCGATGAAGCCTCCGCCCACCACGACGACGCGCGGCCCGGCTTCGAGCGCGCCGCGCATCGCGAGCGCGTCGTCGAGTGTGCGCAACACGAAGACGCCGGCGAGTTCGGGTTGACCGGGCAGCTTGCGCGGCGACGCACCGGTGGCGATGACGAGTCCGTCGAACGTGACGGCGCCGCCGGCATCGAGTTCGATTCGGCGCGCGGCGAGGTCGAGTCGCAGCGCACGGCGGCCGAAGTGCTGCTGCGCGGCGAAGCTCGCCAGACCGTTTTGCGCGAGGGCGATGCGCTCGGGGCTCCACTCGCCGCGCAACACCTGCTTCGAGAGCGGAGGGCGGTCGTAGGGCTCGTGCGACTCGGCACCGATCCAGTCGATGCGGCCCTCGAAGCCGCGCGCGCGCAGCGCTTCCACGGCGCGCAGTCCCGCAAGCGACGCACCGACGACGGCGACCGAGCGCAGCTCAGGCATCGTCGACTCCGAGCTCCTTCACCAGCTCGACGAACGACGCGAGCGTCCGATGCGGCCGCGGCGGCATCACCGGCGTCTGCTCGAGGCGCTTGCGATCGATCCACACCGCGTGGAGTCCCGCGCCGAGCGAGCCCAGCACGTCGCACTCGTAGTTGTCGCCGGCCATCAGGGCCCGCGCGGGTGCGATCTCCACGGCCCCGAGTGCGCGCTCGAAGACACGCCGGTCGGGCTTGCCGAACCCCGCCTCGCCTTCGACGACGATCACGTCGAAGAAGCGTGCGAGGTCGAAGCGCTCGATCTTGGCGCGCTGCGCGGCGGCGGCGCCGTTGGTGACGAGGCCGAGCGCCGGCGCGCGTTCGCGCACGCGCGCCAGCGCGTCGAGGGCGCCGTCGAACGGCGCGAGCTGCTCCTCGCGCAGAGCCGAATACAGATCGCTCGCCTCGGCGGCGAGCGCGGGCGCTGGGCGGCCGACGCTTTCGAGCACGTGCGTGAGCACGGCGCGTCGCGAGCCCGGCATGTCGAGGCGACCCCAGCGATGGCGCTCGTCGTCCGACCAGAACCAGTCGCTGCTCGCGCGCAGTTGCGCCTGCACGACGGCCGGCTCGATGTCACCGATCCGTGTGGAAAGGAAGTGGGCGACGGCGCGCCACGCCGCTTCGAGCCCCTCCTGGTTGTCGAGGATCGTGTCGTCGAGATCGAGGAGCAGCGCCTCGATCAGTGTCCCATCCCAGTGCAGCACGGCGCGCAATGTAGCGGTAGCTTGCGCTCGTGCCCGACCCCGATCGCACCGTCGTGCTGCTGCGCTTCTCCGGCGAGATTGCCACCAAGGCGAAGCCGACGCGCGCGCGCTTCGAGGCGCGCCTGCTGCGCAATGTGCGCGATGCGCTGCGCGCCGCAGGCGTGTCGGCGCCCGTTTCGCGGACGCGCAACCGCGTATTCGTCGACACCCGCGACGTGCGCGCCGCCGACGTGCTGTCGCGCGTCTTCGGTGTGCAGTCGCTCGCCGTTGCGACGGTGCACCCTGCGGAGAAGCTCGACGAGCTGGTGCGCACCGCGTACGAGCACTTCAAGGGCGCCGTCGCCGGCAAGCGCTTCGCGGTGCGCGTGCGGCGCGTCGGCGATCGCGCAAGGATCCATCTCGAGTCGCGCGCCATCGAGCGCGCGCTCGGCGCCGCGCTGCTGCCGCACGCCGCGCGCGTCGATCTCGACGATCCGGAATGCACCGCCGCCATCGAGCTGCACGAGGGTCACGCCTACCTGTGCGCGGAGGAGCTGCGCGGTTCGGCGGGGTTGCCGCTCGGGATCGAAGGCGGCGCCATCGCGCTGCTGTCGGGCGGCTTCGATTCGGCCGTCGCCGCCTGGCAGCTGCTGCGCCGCGGTGTCCGCCTCGACTACCTGTTCTGCAATCTCGGCGGCCGCGCGCACGAACTCGGCGTGCTGCGCGTCGCCAAGGTGCTGGCCGGGCGCTGGTCGTACGGTGACTTCCCGCACCTGCACGCGATCGCGTTCGAGGCGGTGGCGGCCGAGATCCGCGCGAAGACGAAGTCGCGCTACTGGCAGCTGATCCTGAAGCGCCAGATGTTGCGCGCCGCCGAGGTGGTGGCGGCGCAGCGTCGCGCGGAGGCGCTCGTCACGGGCGACGCGGTCGGCCAGGTGTCGTCGCAGACGCTTTCGAATCTCGCGGTGATCTCACACGCGACCGCGCTGCCGATCCTGCGCCCGCTGGTGGGCGCGAACAAGGACGAGATCATCCGGCTCGCCGAGCAGATCGGCACCGCCGCGTTGTCGGCGGTGGTGGCCGAGTACTGCTCGATGGTGGCGACGCGACCGGCCACCAGGTCGCGCGCGAGCATCGTCGAGGCGGAAGAAGCACAGCTCGACCCGGCGATCCTCGGGCACGCCGTCGCGACTCGAACGGTCTTCGACCTGCGCTCGCTCGACGTCGAAGCGCGCGGCATCCCGGAGCTGGAGGTCGACACGATCGCGAGCGACGCCACCGTGATCGACCTGCGCTCGCGCGCCGCCTTCGCCGCCTGGCACTGGCCCGGCGCGCTGCAACTCGACTTCGATCGCGCGCTCATCGCCTACCGCTCCTTTGCCCGCGACCAGCGCTACGTGCTCTACTGCGAGTTCGGGCTCAAGAGCGCGCACCTCGCCGAGCTGATGCGCCGGGGCGGCTTCGACGCATCGAATTTCCGCGGCGGCCTGCGAGCGCTCGTCGCCCACGCGCGCGCGCGCCGACTCGCCCCGCCCGATCCGCACTGGTGACGCACCGACTCTCACGATAGATGTTACTCGCGCTGGTGGTCGACGCCGGCCCCGCCACGCTCGCGCTCGGCGTCGACCGCTTCCTCGACATGTGTCGCACCACCGTCGACGTGACGGGCGATCTCGCCGCCGCCGTGGTGGTGGCGCGCGGCGAGGAAGCTCACCCGAATCCGGAACCCGGATAGAGCAAGCCGACCGCGATCCAGAACGCGCGCCGGAAGATCGGACCGAACACGTTCCACGCGATCACGATGCCGGCGATCGCCAGCATCGGGTGGCGTGTCAGTTCCTGGAAGCGGCGCGCCGCGGAGTCGGAGAGGAAGATCCCGACGGCGCCGGCGCCGTCGAGCGGCGGCAGCGGCATCAGGTTGAACAGACACAGGATCAGGTTGAGCGTGAAGAAGGCGCTCACCAGGAGTGCGGCGGCGGCGGTCAATCCCCCGCTCGTAGGCGCGACGATCGACGAACCGGTTATCGTGTCGGGCACCGCGAAGACGCCCGCCGCGATGCCGAGCCAGATCGTCGCGCTCGCGGCCAGCACGAGCAGCAGGTTCGCCGCCGGTCCCGCGAGCGACATCCACGCCGCGCGCCGCGGATGGTTCGCGGCCCACACCGGGTCGTAGGGCGCGCTCGCGTAGCCGATCGGCCAGCCCGACGTGACGGCGGTGAAGAGCGGCAGCAGCAGCATCCCGAACGGCTCGCGCCGGATGTGCGGCCGCGGGTCGAGCGACAACTGCCCGCCGAGGTACGCGGTCGGATCGCCGCCGCGCTGCGCCGCCCACGCGTGGGCCGCCTCGTGCAGCGAGGTCGAGAACAGGAAGACCACGTACCAGACGAGACCGTCGAGCGCTCGGTCCAACTAGGCGTCGCCTTTCGCGAGACCGGGCAATCCGTCGAGGCTCCGGGCGTTGTTCTCGACGCGGTATGCGCGCAGGCCGTCGGCGCCCTTGCGCGCCGCCCAAGCGCCGAGTTGGTCGCGTTCGCTTTCGTAGTGGTAGACCGGCACCCCGTAGCCGCAGGTGTCGGCGATGCGCGCGACGTCCACGCGGATCACCGCGCGTGCAGACGAGTCGTGCGGGAAGTGCGCCGCGAGTTCTTCGAAGCCGGCGGCGCCCGCCTCGAAGACGGTCCCCCGCCCGTGGAAGCGCACGATGCGCGGCGGTCCGTCGAAGGCGCAGAACATCAGCACGATGCGCCCATTCTCGCGCAGGTGCGCGACCGTCTCGATGCCACTGCCGGTGAGATCGAGGTACGCGACGCTGCGCGGGCCGAGCACGGCAAACGTGTTGAGGCCCTTCGGCGACAGGTTCACCAGGCCGTCGCCCGAAAGCGGCGCCGTCGCGACGAAGAACATGCGCTGGCCCGCCAGCCACTCGCGCATGGGCTCGTCGATCGCATCGAAGACCTTGCCCATGTGTTCTCCTTCAGAGCGGTTCGATCATCTCGATGCGGTTGCCGAACGGATCGCTCGACGTAGGCGCGGCGCTCTTCGTCGTGTCGCTCTTCGTCATAGACGTTGGCGCCGTGATCGCGACGGCGCGCGCCAGGTACACCGCCTTCTCGACTTCGACGAGTCTCAGTGCGCCGGCGTAGAACTCGTGCGGGCGCCATTGCCCGCCTGCCGGCTTCGCGAGTTGCACGGGGTCGATCGCGACAATCACAGCTTCGCGGGCGGCGGCGCGCCGACCGACGCGTGATCGACCAGGAAGCGCCAACCGGCCGCCGTGCGAACCAGGATCTCGCTGGTACGAACGGCCATCACAACGGGTTGACCGTCCGGCCCCGGGTGCGTCTGCTTCCACTGTCCGATCACCGAGATGTGGGACGCCGTGAGAAAGCGCGCGGCAACCTGTTCGAGTTGCCTAACGGACGGCGGATGACACGCGAGTGCCACGAGCTTGCCGATCTCCGCCTTGCCGTGCGCGACCCCACCTTCCATCGGGAAGATCGCCGTCGCGTCGTCGGCGTAGAGAGCCGTCACGGCGGCGACGTCGCCCGCGTTGCAGGCGGCGGCGAATCGCTCGTCCAGATCGCGCGCAATCACGCCCGCATCGGACGGCGTCACGGCAGCGTCGTCGGACGGCGGCGCGCTCGCGCCAAGCGGGGCGTCGCGGTGTGCGGTCAACTCGCGCGCCGCGGCTTCGGCGTCGGCGCGCAACTTCGGTGCGACGCGCTCGGCGGCGGCGATGACGACGCGCTCGGCGGGGGGGGCAACGGGCGGCTGCGTTCGCATCACGAGAAAGAGCGTTGCCGCCGCAGCGGCCGCCGCGGCGAATCCCACGGGTGCGAGCCAGCGGCGCCGACGCGGCGGTGTGCGGTGCAGCGGCGACGCGCCCGGCGCCGCGCCATTCGCTTCGTCGCGCAAGCTCGCGGCGAGCGCTGTGCGCATGCGCGCGCTGCGCGTCGCATCTAGCGGTGCAGCGGCGACGCTTCGCAGCGCAGCGTCGACGCCCCGCAACGCCGCGAGCCGTTGCGCACAGTCGCGACACGACTCCGCGTGCGCCCGCACGGCGGCGGCGCGCGTCGCGTCGAGTTGGCCGTCGAGCAGCGCCGAGAGATCGTCGTCGAACGGTGCACAGCGCTCCGCGATCGGATTCATCGCTCTTCTCCGCCGATCAACTCGGCCAGCGCGCAACGCGCACGATGCACGAGCGCTTTCACCGACTTCTCGCTGGTCTCGAGACTCGCGGCGACCTCCGCGTACGAGAGCCCCTCGACGGCGCTCAGCCAGAGCGCGACGCGCTGGCGCTCGGGCAGGGTCGCGAGCGCCTGCTCGACGGTGTCGCCGACGCGTCGCGCGTGGGCGACGTCGTCGGCGCGGGGAGTGTCGGCGGCGAGCACCAGCACGCTGCCGTCGTCGTCCTCCTGGTCGGTGCTGCGGTGCGGGCTGCGGTGCCGCGGTCGCCGCAGCTCGTTGAGCGCGAGGCGCGTCGCGATCGTGTAGAGCCACGTCGAGAAGCGGGCGTCCGGCTGGTAGCGCTCGCGTGCGCGGTAGAGGCGGAGAAAGGTCTCCTGCACGAGTTCCTCCGCCGAGGCGGCGTCGCGTACAATGCGTTCGAGATACCGGAGCAACGGGCCCGACCAACGGGCGAAGAGTTCGTCGAAGGCCGCCTCGTCGCCAGCGCGCAGGGCCAGCATGAGCCGGACGTCGTCGTCGCCGTCGTGCAAGCCCGTCTCCGCTGTTCCGACCCAACCCGAGCCGCCCCGCCCGGTTGCGCCTGGCCCAATAACTTGACGCCGCAATAACTTGACGCCCGGCACCAACCTGACAACCGGCGCCTCAAACGCGGCTGAGGAACTCGAGGATGGCGGCGTTCAGGGCTTCGGGTTCTTCGATGCTGACGACGTGGCCGGCGCGGGGGATCACGACCTTCTTCGCGTTCGGCAGCCGGGCGGCCATCACGTCGGCGGCGCGCAGGTAGGCCTCGTCCTCCTCGCCGACCACGACCAGCGCGGGCACCGCGATCTGCGCCAGCTCGTCGATGCAACCGGGGATCGGTCCCGACACGCGGCGGCCGAAGTTCGCGACGCCACGCGACGACATCTTCGCGATCGCGCGCGCCGCGTGCTGCGCCGCGGGCAGCTCGGGGCGGCGCCCGATTGCGGTGGCGGCCGCGCGGCTCTCGACGAACGACGTGATGCCGCGCGTCTCGAGGTTCGTCGCGATGCGCTCGACCTGCGCGAGCCAGCTCGCTTGCGCGTCGGGGTTCTTGAAGCCGGGTCCCGTGTCGATCAACACCAGCGCGCGCACGCGCTCGGGATGACGCAGCGCGAAGTGCAGCGACAGGGCGCCGCCGAATGAGAAGCCCGCCAGCACCGCCGGCGTCTTCGGCGCGCCCCAATCCAGCACGCGCCCGAGATCGTCGAGGACGAGGTCGAACGAGTACGCGTCGGGATCGTCGGGGGCGTCCGAGTCGCCGTGCCCGCGATAGTCCCAGAGCAGCACGCGATGGCCGGCGGCGACCAGCGGCTCGACCTGCGGGCGAAAGTTCTCGCGCGTGGTCGAGTAGCCGCACGAGAACAGGATCGGCGGACCCTCGCCGTGGGACTCGACGTGGAGTTCGATGCCGTCGCGCGTCGCGATCCTCGCCACCTTCAGGCCTTCGCGCCGAGCCGTTTGCGCAGCGCCTTCGCCATCTGGTCGAGTTGATCCTGCATCGGACCGCGGATCGTGAACTCGGGGACGAGCGCCTTGGTGCGACCCTCGAGTTCGATGCGCACCCGCGTCTTCTGCTTGCGCTCGGTGAGCGTCACGGCGCCGCGCAGCTCGCGCCAGATGTGACCGTCGCAGACCTTCTCGAAGCGGACGTCGCCGCCCGGCTCGTAGTCGAAGTGGAAGGTCGCGATGCCTTCGCGACCGAGCGCGGTGTAGTGACTCGCGATCGTCTTGCGCTGCCCCTTGCGCGCGACGATCTCCGTCGTGCCGTCCGGGAAGAGGTCGCAGAGGACGCCGTCGTCGGCGAGCAGCTGCGCCGCCTCCGCACGGGAGCGATCGACGTCGAACTCCTTCTCCATGCGCAAGAGCCGTTCTCCTTCTCGCGAGTGCGAGCCGTCAGTGAATCTCGATCCAGACCGACGGCGCGAGCACCGCACCCTCGCCCGCGACGTCGCGTCGAGCCAGGAACCGACGCTCGCGAAGGCTTCGCTCCAGGGTAGTGCGGCCGCGACGTTCTGCGCGATGTCGACGCGCAGCGCCTCGCGAATCTGCTCGACGAGCGGCTTGGGCGGCGGGTAGACCGCGAGCGCCACGTCGGCTTCGGCGGCGATGCCGACTTTTTCCTTCGCCTTTGCCACCGCGGCGCGCAGACCGCCGAGCACGTCGACGAGGCCGCGCGTCACGGCCTGCTCACCGGTCCACACCCGCCCTCCGGCGATCGCGTCGATCTCGGCGACGTTGCGATTGCGACCCTCGGCGACGCGCGCGAGGAAGCGCTGATAGGTGTCGTCGACGTCGGCCTGCAGCCAATCGCGCGTATCGGGCGACAACTCGGGCATCATCAGGTTGATCTCGGCGTGCGGGGCGCGGTCGAGCGTGGCGATGTTGACGCCGAAGCGCTCGAGCAGACCGTGCAACGAAGGTCGCACCGCGAAGACGCCGATCGATCCGGTGAGCGTACCGGGCTGCGCGACGATCGCGTCGGTCGCCGACGCCAGGTAGTAACCGCCCGACGCGGCGTAGTCCGAGAACGACGCGACGATCGGCTTCTTCTTGCGCGCCTGGCGAATCGCCTGCCAGATCTGCTCGGAGGGGAAGGCACCGCCGCCGGGGCTGTCGATGCGCAGCACGATCGCGCGGATCGCGTCGTCCTCGGCGGCGTCCTGCAACGCCTCGATCACCGACTCGGACGCGAAGATCGGCTGGCCGGTGCGCGACATCGATCCGTGTCCAGTCTGGATCGTGCCGCTGCCGTAGATCAGCGCGAAGGTGGCGCGCGGGTCGAAGCCCAGCGACGCCGCGTCGACCGCCGCGTACTCGTCCGCCTCGACGATCGTGTCCTTGCCGAACTCGTCGATCAGCGCCGCCCGCGTGCGCACGCCGTCGATCAGCTTCAGCTCTTCGAGCACTTCGGGTCTGGACGGTGCGCTGGCGATCACCTTGCGCACGGTCTCGACCGAGATTCCGCGCGCCTCCGCGATGCCGCCGACGAAGAGGCCGTCGAACGAGTCGAGCAGCCGGTTCGATTGCTCGCGGTAGAACTCGTTCATCGAGTGGCCGGCGATGCTGTCGGCGGCGCCCTTGTAGTTGCCCGCCTGGGCGACCTGCACGGTGACGCCGAGGTAGTCCCAGAGTCCGCCGAGGAACCAGTGCTCCTCGGCGAGGCCGATCAGCGGTGCGCCGCTGCCGGGCGCCATGTAGAGCTTCTCGGCCGCACTCGCGACGTAGTAGTCGCGGTTCGCGCCGAAGCCTTCGACTTCGAGATAGGCGACGGGATGACGACCGGCGTCGCGCAGCGCCCGGATCGCGTCGCGCAGCTCTTGCGCCTTCGCCCAGCCGATCTGGAGGTTGCGGACCACGAGCAGCACGTGCTCGATGCGGTCGTCGCGCTCGGCCTTGCGCAACTCCGACAGCGTCCCGAGCAGCGAGTGGCGCTGCAGGCCGAGGAGCTGGCCGAAGAAGGGCGTATCGGGTGCTTCCACGTAGCTGCCCGAGAGTTCGATCACGAGCGTGCTGCCCTTCGCGATCGACGGCGGCCCGCCGAACTTCCAGATCGCATAGCTCGCCGCGATCACCAGCAGCGCGATCACGCTCCATCGAACCCTGCGCATCGACTCACCCCCGTTGCAGACTATGCTACGCGCCGATGGCGCGGGAGGTCTACGTCGCGGCGGTCGGTCTCACCAAGGTGGACCTCACCGGCCGCATCTTCGCCTCCATCTTCGATCTATTCGCCGAAGCCTACCACCGCGCGCTCGAGGACTCCCCGGTCCGCGCCTTCGAAGCGGTCCAGATCGGGGTGATGGACAGCGAGGAGTTCGAGAATCGCGCCAACCTGGCCGCGAAGGTCGCCGATCGCCTCGGCCTCACCGGCATTCCCGCGATTCGTTCCGAGACCGCTTCATCGACCGGCGCCGCCGCTTTCCATGAGGCTTATTACAAGATCGCTTCGGGACAATGCGAGAGCGTGCTGGTGCTGGCGGGCGAGCGCATGAAGAACGTCACGACGGAAGTCGCGACGGCGATCATGTCGAAGACGATCGACCCGGTGGAGCGCCAGTTCGGCTTCACGATGCCGGCGTTGATCGCGCTGATCACGCAGGCGTGGCTCGCGGAGCGGCGACTGCGCGGCAAGCCGGTTGCGGATCTGCTGGCGCGTCTGATGTTTCGCGCCCACGCGCTCGGTGCCGAGAACCCGCTCGCCGCGTTCCACGGCAGGTCCGAGCCGCTCGACGCCTACTTCGACGCCGCCAAGAACCTGCCCGTCGCGACGCCGCTGATGCGCAAGGACTGCTCGCCGATCTGCGACGGCGCCGCCGCGCTGATCCTGACGGCGCGACCGCAGGCGGTGCGCGTCGCGGGGCTCGGCTCCGCAACCGAAACGTCGTCGATCCTCGACCGCGACCACCTGGCCTGTCTCGATGCGACGCGCGCGGCGGCGAAGGTCGCGTACTGGCGCGCCGGAATCGCAAAGCCGCGCGAACTCGAGGGGCTCTACGTCGAGTGCCACGACGCCTTCAACAGCCTGCTCCCGATCGACCTCACCGACCTCGGACTCGTCGAGCCCGACGAGGCGATCGACGCGCTGGTCGGCAGCCTGCGGCGCGAGCCCTCCGATCCGCTCGATCATCCCGTCACGGGCCTCCGGGGCCGCGTGCCGGTGAACTTCTCGGGCGGGCTCAAGGCGCGCGGTCATCCGGTCGGCGGCACGGGGCTGTTCCAGATCGGCGAGTGCTTCCTGCAGCTCACCGGTCAGTTCCCGAATCCGCGCGCGCAGGTGCCCGGCGCGCGCATCGGCATCGCGCACTCGATCGGCGGGCCGGGCAACAACGTGTACGTGACGGTGATCGAGCGCGCCGACGGCAAGCGCAAGCCCGACGCGGTCGCGCGGCCGCCGCTCTCGTTCCGCTCGAGCGGGCCGGCGCGGCTCTACGGAACTGGCGTCGATGCCGCGAAGGGCTTCACGGTGCCAGCGCGTTGCTCGAGGCGTACACGAGCATCTACGTGACGGCGTCCGCAGAGCGGCGGGCCGATCCACGTCGGGCTCGTGCGCATCGGCGACAAGCGCGCCTTCGCCAAGCTCGATCAGCCGCCCGGCGAGGGCGAGCCGCCCGAAGCCGTGCTCGCCGGCCAGCGCGTGCGCCTGCTCGTGAAGGACGACGGCGACCACTACTTCCAGATGGACGCCGACCCGCGGCTTCGACCTCGCCGGCCTCGTCGGTCGCATGCGAACCCGCGTCAGCATCCGCCGCGCCCCCGAAGACCCCTCCGACTGATCGCAGATCCGGAACGCATCCAGGCACCGAGCGAGAGCGCGGCACACCGCGTGCATTGCGATTCCGTCGGAGGGATCGTCATGGGCGCCGATGTCTGGATCCGCGGCGTGATCGTGACGAGGCGAAGACGCCGACCGGAGTCTCGACGCGATGATGCGCGAGCGCGCGCCGTGCCTTCTGGCGGTCGCGCGGCGCCTCCTGCGCGACGAATCCGAGGCGCGCGAGGCTCGTCGAGCTCGCCATGCGTCGTGGCCCGCGACCTGCTCCCCGAGTTCCGCACCGAGCGTCCAAGGGCGACTGGCTCCAGGGACTCGTGGTGGGTCTCGCCGTCGCACGTGCCGAGCAGCTCCGCCACACCTGAACGCAGGACTCGAAGCAGCAGGGCCGGGACGTGCGAGCCGCCCGGTCCACTTCGCGTGTCTCCGGCCGCGCCGTCGCCTAGAAGACGATTACGCCGCGGGCATTCACGCCGGCGACCATGTCGGCGAAGGCCTGCTGGGCCTGGTCGATCGAGTAGGTCGCCGTCACCAGCTCGTCGAGCTTCAGGCGGCCGCGCTTGTAGAGATCGAGCAGGCGCGGGAAGTCGATCGACGGGCGCGCGCCGCCGTACATCGAGCCGGTCAGGATCTTCTCCTGGAACGGCATCAGGAACGCGCCGAGTGTCACCGTCTCGGTCGGCTTCGAGACGCCGACGACGACGGCCATGCCGCCCTTGTGCACGCAGTTGTAGGCCTGCTGGATCGTCGCGCCGAGGCCGATGCACTCGAACGCGTAGTCCGCGCCACCGCCCGTCATCAGCATGATCTTCATCACCGCGTCGCCGTCGGTGGTGGGGTTGATCGTGTCGGTCGCGCCGAAGTTGCGCGCGAACTCGAGCTTCTTGTCCGACGTGTCGACCGCGATGATCCGGTTGGCGCCCGCGATCGCGCAGCCCTGGATCGTGTTGAGACCGACACCGCCCGAGCCGAACACCACGCAGGTGGAGCCCGGCTCGACCTTCGCGGTGTTGAGCGCCGCGCCCGCGCCGGTCATCACCGCGCAGCCGACGATCGCCGCCTTGTCGATGCCGATCGACGGGTCGATCTTGATCACGTTGTCGCGGTGCAGCGTGGCGTACTCGGTCATCACGCCGGTGCCGGCGAAGTGGTTGAGCGTCTGGCCCTTCGAGTCCTTGTAGCGGCTGGTGCCGTCGGGCAGCGTGATCGTCGCCTTGGCCGAGACGTCGCAGAGCTGCGGCCTGCCCATCACGCAGTAGCGGCACTTGCCGCAGGTGGGCACCCACGAGACGACGACGGTGTCGCCGATCGCGAGATCGGTGACGCCTTCGCCCAGTTCGCAGATCTTGCCGGCCGCCTCGTGGCCGAGCACGATCGGGCGGCGGCAGCGGGATGGTGCCGTTGGTGGCGGAGAGGTCGCTGTGGCAGACGCCGCAGGCGCCGATCTTGACCATCACCTCGCCGCGCCGCGGCGACTCGACCGTGATCGTCTCGACGACGACGGGCTTGTTCCACTCTCGGCAGAGGACGGCCTTGGACTGCTTGGCCATTGCGGGTTTCTCCTGGCTTCGCGCGACCGGCAACGCGGCGCACGGGGTGGATTGGGGATGCGGCCGCGCGCTGAGGATGGCTCGGCGCGGCAGCGAGCAGTCTAGGAGAGCGTCGACTCGCATGTCAAAGCCAACTCATGATTCCGCGCCACCGCCGGACGGCGGCGCGCCAACACGGGTCAGGGGGCGCGTCTGCCCTGCGGTGCGCAACTCATGACTCCGCGCCGCGGCCGGACGGCCGCGCGCCAACACGGTTCAAGTGGCTCTATGATGGGCGACCGGGTGCTTCCGGGGAGGGATTGCATGACGATCCGCGCGTTCCGACCCGACGATGCGAGCGCGCTCGTGGCCGTGGCGAAGAGCTGCGCCCGGGGCGAGACGGATTTCGTGCTGGTGCCGCTCTGGGAATCGGAACGCGATCTGTTCGGCGAGTTCGAGCGCCACGGCATCGATCCCAGGAAGCATCTGCTGGTCGCCGAGGCGGGCGACGGCACTGTCGTCGGCTGCGCCGGCTTCGTGCGGCGGCCGAAGGCAAGCGCCGCCGGCCTCGTGTGTCCGATCGTCGCACGCGATTCGCGCGGCCACGGCGTCGGCGGCGAGCTGCTGCGCGCCGCGCTCGCGCTCGGCTCCGAGCGACTCGGCGTGAAACTCGTCTCGGCGGCGATCGGCGTGCGCAACCGCGCCGGCTATTCGCTGCTCACCGCGCTCGGCTTTCGCGCCGCGCGCCAACACTATCTGATGCGACTCGACGACACGCCGGTCGCCGTGCGCATGCCGATCGAGGGACTCGAACTCGGCCGCGCGAAGCCCGAGGACGCGGATGCGATGCTCGCGATCTACACGGACTGCGGCTTCGAGACGCGCACGCCCGAGGCGATGCGTGCGGTGCTGGCCGACGCTCGCCACGCGCACTCGGTGGCGCGTCACGGCGGCAAGGTCGTCGCCTTCGCCGAACTCGAGACGCACTGGCCCGAGCGACCATGGGTGGCGTACGTCGGGCGTCGACCCGCCGCTGCAGAATCACGGAGTCGGCTCGTCGCTGGTGGCGTGGGCTCTCGCGCGTCAATTCGAAGCGGGCGCGCAGAGCGCCCTGCTGCTGCTATCACCGGGAAATCGGCCGGCGCTGCAGGCGTACGAGAAGGTCGGGTTCCACCGACACCGACTGGTGGACGTTCTGGAGAAGGGCATCTAGCTGAAGCGATCGCGCTGCGAGAGGTCGACGTTCTCGACCCAGCCAACGCGGTTCGCCCGCCTCGCGTCAGGATCAAAAACTCGCGAACACCGCGTTCATCAGCGCCGTCGCGCGCGGTCCGATCAGGAAGATCCCCGTCTCCATCCGATTCATCACGTAGCCGAATGCGACGCCCGCTTCGGGATCGGCGAAACCGAACGATCCGCCGGCGCCCGAGTGACCGAAAGCGCGCGGGTTCGGGCCGATCGGCTCGGCCTCGGTGCCGATCTGGAAGCCGAGACCGAACTTCGTCGGCATGATCGGGATCACGTGGTCGAGGCCATGGCGCTGCTCCACGCGCGCGCGGTCGATCGCCTCGCGCGAGAGCACGTGCACGCCGTCGATGCTGCCGCCACCGGCGAGCGCCGAGTAGACGCGCGCCAGGCCGCGCGCGCTGCCGTGGCCGTTGGCGGCCGGGATCTCGGCGCCGCGCCAGGCGCGCGAGTTGAATGCGCCCGGCAGCGGCAGCGGGTTCATGAACGCCTTGATCGCGTATGGCTTCGCGGTCGCGAGCAACTTGGCGAAGAAGTCGTCGTCGCCGCCGCTACCGTCGAGCTTCGGAAACGGCGCCGGGATCAGCTCGGCACAGCGCGCGTCGTACTCGGCCGGCGTGCCGATCAAGAGGTCCGCGCCGAGCGGGCCGGCGATCTCCTCGCGGAAGTAGGTTCCGACACTCTTTCCGGTGATGCGCCGCACCACTTCGCCGACCAGCCAGCCGAAGGTCATCGCGTGATAGCCGTGCGCGGTACCCGGCTCCCACCACGGCGCCTGCTCGGCGAGCGCCGCGCACATCGTGTCCCACTCGTACATCGCAGCGGGCGGCAGCGGCTTGTCGACGGCGACGAGTCCCGCGCTGTGGTCGAGCAGCCAGCGCAGCGGGATCGCGCCCTTGCCCGCCTGCGCGAACTCGGGCCAGTAGCGCGCGACCGGCGCGTCGAGGTCGAGCCTGCCCGCGTCGGCGAGGCGATGGGCGCACAGCGCCACCATGCCCTTCGTCGTGGAGAACAGATTCACGAGCGTGTCGGCGTTCCACGGCCGTGTGCGCTGCGGGTCCGCGTGACCGCCCCACAGGTCCACCACGGTGCGGCCGCCGACCGTCACGGCGAGCGACGCGCCGACTTCCTCGGGATTGTCGAGCTGCTCCGTGAAGACGTCGCGCACGCGCCCGAAGCGCGCATCGCAGCTGCCGTGGATCTCGACGCGATTTGCCATGACGACCCCCAGTGGAAGGTCGGCGAAGCTACTGCACCGCCCGGCTGGGGTCGAAGATCGAGTTCAGCAGCGCGGCGAGGCGGATGCCAGACTGCTCGAGTCGCTGCTCGACGACCGGCATCGCCTGCTCGTAGTACGCGTCGCCGAGTGACGCGTCCCGCTGCACGGCGAACAGCGGCTGCTTCGAGAGCGCCAGCGACTCATCGGCCCAGACGTGCGGATCGAGCGACGCCGACCAGCGCGCGCTCTCGGCGGCGTCCTGCGTATCCACCAGCGATTGCGCATACGCGCGCCAACGCGGGCTGCGACCGCGATTGCGCTGGCGCAGCTTGCGATCGAGCAGCTCGCTGTCCCACAGCCGGTGCAGCGTCACCCTCTCGCCGTCGAAACGCAGATCGATCGTCGTGCCGCCGCGCATGTCGGGATGGCTCACGTGCAGCGGCTGGTGCACGTCCCCGACGAAGTGCGCGAGCAGCCGCAACGCGTCGACCTTCGCATCGTGTGGCGAATTCGGATTGCGCAGGCGCTCCGTCTGGATCTCGATCGCCGCGAGCACGCACTCGCAGCGGGGACCCTCAACCACGTGCTCGGCGTGCGGATCGACGTCGACGTAATGGAACGGGTCGAGCCAGCGGTACTCGCGCGGATGGCTGCGCGCGTAGGTGTCGGCCCAGGTGGCCGCTTCCGCGAGCGTGTCGTAGGGGCCCTTGGGAAGCAGCTCGCCCAGCGCCACTTTCGTCTTCGGCGAGAGCGACCGCCAGGCGATCTCGCCGGTGACGCGGTGAGCGTCGGGTCCCCAGGCGGAGCTGCTGCTCGCAGGCAGCAGCAGCAGCAACGCCGCGATACAGGGCGCGATTCGCCTGCGCAACGACGCGGGGTCGGCGGGGATCGCGAGGTGTTCGTCGATCGACACGGCGCGCGAGCGTAACCCGCAGCACGCCATCCCATCCAACGAATCTTTGGGCTTCACTTTGCGCTTCAACGATTTCTCGTTCCACCGATACGAGTTTTCGTGCTGGCCCGCGCTCGCCATGCGGCTTGAAGGAATCGAGCAGGTCGCGCTCGCCGCGGCGGAGGCGCGCTCGCCCGACGCCGTGCTCAACCGGGTCGTCGAGGGCCTCGTGGGCGACCCCGGCTTTGCGCTCGCCCGCATCTGGCTGACGGGACTCGGCGACATCTGCGATAGCTGCCCGATGCGGGTCGAGTGCCCCGACCAGACGATCTGCCTGCACCTCGCTGCCAGTGCGGGCAATCCGCGCAGCGGATCGCCCGTGGCCTGGAGCCGCCTCGACGGCGAGTTCCGTCGCTTCCCGCTCGGCGTGCATGAGATCGGTCGCATCGCCGCCACGGGTGAGCCGATGCGGATCTCTGACGTCGCCCGCGACGACGCCTGGATCGCACGCCCCGAGTGGGTGCGCAGCGAAGGCATCCAGAGCTTCGCCGGCCACGCGCTGACCTTTCGCAACGAAGTGATGGGCGTGCTCGTGGTGTTCGATCGCGAGGCGATTGACACGCGCGTCTTCGAGTCGCTGCGCGCCTTCGCCGCGCAAACGGCCGTCGCACTCGCCAACGCACGCGCCTTCGACGAGGAGGTGAAGCTCCGCAAGCAACTCGAACTGGAACGCAACTACCTGCGCGAGGAGCTCCGCGCCGCCAGCGCGTACGGCGCGATGCTCGGCCAGAGCACCGCGCTGAAAACCGTGCTCGAGCAGATCGAGTTGGTCGCACCCACCGACGCGAACGTGCTGATCCTCGGCGAATCGGGAAGCGGCAAGGAAGCGGTCGCGCAGGCGATCCACGAACACAGCGGTCGGGCGCAGGCAGCGCTGGTGCACGTCGACTGCGCCGCGCTGCCGCGCGACTGCTTCGAAAGCGAGCTTTTCGGCCACGTGCGCGGCGCCTTTCCCGGAGCGCTGCGAGATCGCGCCGGGCGCCTCGAGCTAGCCAACGGCGGGACGCTTTTTCTCGACGAGGTCGGCGAGATCCCCTTCGAGCTGCAAGCAAAGCTGCTTCGCGTATTGCACCGGGGAGACTTCGAGCGCGTCGGCGAAGAGCGGACGCGCAACACCGACGCGCGCGTGATCGCCGCGACCAATCGCAATCTTCGCGGCGAAGCCGAGGCGGGCCGCTTTCTCGAAGATCTCTACTATCGCCTCGCGGTCTTTCCGATCGAAGTGCCGCCGCTGCGCCACCGCCGCGATGACATCGGGCGCCTCGCGGCGACGTTCCTCGCGTCGGCTGCGCAACGCCTCGGCAAGCCCGGGCTGCGCCTTCTGGCCGCCGACGTGCGCGCGCTCGAGCGCCGTGACTGGCCCGGCAACGTGCGCGAGCTGTGGAGCGTCATCGAGCGCGCAGCGATCCTCGCGCGCGGCACGCACCTCGATCTCGACGCTGCGCTGCCCCCGCTGAGCCATCGCGACGGCGCGCGCGCGACCGCGCTGCGCAGCACCGCGCCGGGATCCGCCGCGACGGCAGAGATCGAGACCGAAGCCGACCGCAAACGCCGCGAGCGCGCCAACATCGAAGCCGCGCTCGCCGCGGCGAGCGGCAGGATCTACGGACCGAGCGGGGCGGCGCAGCTGCTCGGCATGAAGCCCACGACACTCGCGTCGCGAATCAAGGCGCTGGGAATCGGGAAGCGCGGCTAGCGCGTCATTCCTTCGCACACTTCTCGCATTCGCGCCACGCCTTCATGTCGCCCTCGAGGTGACGCACCGATGTGAAGCCGGCGCTCACGAGCATCTGCTGCACGATCGCCGAGCGGCGGCCGCTCTCGCAGTAGACGACGACTTCCTGATCGCGAGACGGATCCTGATCGCGCAGCCAGTTCCCCGCCTCGGTGTGCGGCACGTTGAGCGCGCCGGGGATGTGGCTGCTCTGGAACTCTTCCGGCGTCCGTACGTCGAGCAGCAGGATCTTCTTGCCGCCGGCGATTGCGTCCGAAAGTTCTTTCTGCGAGATCAGGGAGCCGCCTTCGGCGCGCGAACAGCCGGCGAGCGGGACCGCGAGCGCGACGAGCAGCGAGAGAACTGCGGTGCGATGCATGGGAACTCCTCCGTCGTGACCTCTAGCTCGATGAATCTCGCCGCTCGGCTGCGCCTCGCTACGCGGGAATCGACGAAACTGATATCTCAGAACCGATCCGCCGGCCAGAAGACCAGTTGCTCGGGTGGCATCACGCGGCACAACATCGAAGCGGGCGACTCGCCGGCGCGCGGCGCCTCCCCGAAGCGCCGCGCCAGCGCTTCGGCGTTCACCACGCGCAGCATCGAGGCGCGTTCCTCGAAGTGCTTCGGCACCACGCCGCGCGCAGCGAGTGCAGCGTCGAGCGCGGCGTCGTCGTGGGTGGGGGCGAGCAGCATGCGGCGAAACTCGGCGGACGGGCGTCCCGCGCGCGCGGCCGACAGGTCGGGGTCGCGCGGCGCCATGCTGTGTTGTACCAGATCGGCGAGCGCCAGGGTGGCAGTCGGCGTCTCGCTGCGGCCCAGTTCGAGGATCGCGCAAAAGCCTTCGAAGAGACTCGCGCGTGCGTAGGCTTCGATGCGGCCCGACGCGTCACGCGCGACCAGGAACTCCTCCGTCGGGTTGCCCGCGAAGCCGAGCTGTCCCAGCCAGAACGCGCGGTCGCGCACGACCGTGCCGTCGCGCGACGCCGAGTAGCGTTCGTGCAGCGCCATCACTTCGTCGAGATCGCGCAACGCGTCGAACGCCTCGACGCGCGCGCGACGCATCCGGCGTCGCGCTCGCGTCTGCGCGAAGCCACAGCGACCGCTGCCGCGGCCAGAGCAGTCCAGCCGAGTCGCGTGTAGAAGGCGTGGCGCGACGCGAAGAGCAGCGACACTTCCATGCCGCGTTCGCGCATCGCCGCGACCGACGCTTCGAGCAGCCGCGACGCGACGCCGCTGCCGCGCGCCTTCTCGGTGGTGAAGACGCTGCCGATGCCGCCCACTGGCACCGTCGCGCCGCGCACCCGCAGCTGGCGCGGAAAGATCTGCACGCACGCGACGAGCTGCACCGTCCTGCTCGGCGACCCAGAAATTCTCGTCGGCGTAGGTCGGATCGAAGTCGATGTAGCGGCGGAAGTAGTCGCGACCGCGCCAGCCGTCGCTGAGCGGCCACTCGTCGAGCAGCGCGAGCACGCCTCGCGCTCGTCGCGGCGCAGCGTTCGAATCGAAGCCTTCGGCATGGCGGGTATACTGCCCTCGATGTCGGAAGCGCGCACCCACTACAAGGCCGGACTCGATCACTTCGCGCACGGCCGCACCGCGGAGGCGATCGCGTCGTACCGCAAGGCGATCGAGGGGAACGCCGCGATGACGATGGCCTGGAATGGGCTCGCGATGGCGCTCGCCAAGCACGGCGAGATGGACGCCGCGATCGAGGCCGCGAAGCACTACGTCGAACTCGATCCCGACGAGCCGCTCGCGCACACGAGCCTCTCGATGCTCTACCAGCAGGCCGGGATGATTCCGGAAGCGGAAGCAGAGAAGGCGCGGTCGATGCAGCTGCAGATGAAGCAGGGCGGCCGCTAGAAAATCGACCCAAGAGGGATTCCGTCTTTCGGAAGCCGACGGCCGAGCCGCGGGGGCGGGACGTTCGTCCAGAACGTCCTCGGCGGCGGGCGTCGCAGCTTCGCGTCGGCACGTCGAGGCGCCCAACTCTCGCTGCGACGCCGCCGATCTCCGTCCGCCGAGGACGTTTCGGACGAGTCCACCGCCCGCGCGCCTCGCAGCAACGATCCAGAGCAGGCACAGCGAGGTCGCGCATCCGCGACGTTCAGCGCGTGGTCGGCTCCGGATCGCTGACCGCGAATGACTCGACCTGGACCTCGATCGGCGTCACCGGCATGCCGATCCGCGCTTCGCGCAGCGCGTCCTGGATCGCGACGCCAATGTCGCTCTTGAGGCGCATCCAGCCCGAGTCCTCCGTCCAGAAGCGCAGCTGGAACTCGAGAGCGCTCGCCCCGAAGCCGGTGAAGAGCGCCTCGGGCGGCGGAACCGTCATCGCGCGCGGGTCGTGCCGCACCACGTCGAGGAGCAGCGCGAGTACGCGCTCGGCTGCGGTGCCGTAGGCGACGCCGATCGCCAGGCTGACCCGGCGCCTGCGATCCGAGAGCGTCCAGTTGGTGACGCGATTCTGGATCAGGTCCGAGTTGGGGATGATCACCTCGGCGCCCTCGGCGGTGCGGATCTGGCTCGATCGGATGCCGATGTGCAGCACTTCGCCGCTCAGCTCCTTCATCTCGACCAGGTCGCCGACCTGCACGGGACGCTCGAAGAGCAGGATCAAGCCCGAGACGAAGTTGTTGATGATCTGCTGCATGCCGAAGCCGAGGCCGAGGCCGAAGGCGCTCACCAGCACGGTAAGGCGGGTGAGATCGAGGCCGAGCGTCGCGAGTGCGGCGAAGAATCCTGCCAGCAGCACGCCGTAGCGGACCAGCGTCGAGAGCGCGTACGGAAGCCCGCGCGCCAGCTTCATGCGCGGGTAGACGTCCTCCTCGAGCGCAAACACGACGACGCGCGACGTGAGCCACGCGCCGAAGACGACCGCGACGAAACCGAGCAGGCGCCCGACGGAGAGGTCCAGCTCGCCCGCCTGCAGCCGCGCGTCGAGCACGCGCCCGACGGCGGCCAGCGCCGGGTCGAATAACTCGAAGCGCTGGAGCGCGACGGCGAACCAGATGGCGATGGCCAGCACCTCGATCGTCCGGCCAATCGCCGACTCCAATCGAATCGAATTGCGTTCGATCGCGCGCAGCCACGCGAGCGGACTCTGCACGAGCGCGAGCCAGAGCGCGCCGCCGAAGGCGACCCGGAAGGCCAGCAGGCCAATCCCGATGTAGAAGATGAAGAGCGCGCCGCCGCCGGCGAAGTCCGCGAGTTCGAGATAGCCGAACGCTGCCGCCAGCGCGGCGAAGACGGCCGCGAGCGCGGTCGCGAGCAGGATCCGGCGGCCGATGCTGCGGACCCACGACGAATGCGCGACGAGCGCGCCGACGGCTGTAGGCAACTCCGCGGTGATCCAGAACACGACGGCGGCGGCGGCCATCTCGACGATCAGGAACAGCTGCTCGACGCCGGAACTCAGCTGCTGGGTCCCACGCACCACGTCTGCGAGGAAGAAGCTGCTGCTGACGATGAAGGCGTGCATCAGGCGCGGATCCAGGGCCGGGCGCAGCAAGATGAGCGCGGCCGGGAACCCGATCAGAAGCAGGACCTGTTGCAGGGCGGCCGGCGGGTCGGGTCGCAACGGGCGCGAGAAGATCAAGGTCAGGATCAGCGCCGTCGCGAGCGGCGCGCGAAGAACCTGGGTGACGAACGCGGGGAGCGCCGCGTGCGATGTCCCCTGCCCGTGCAACGTCCGAGCGCGCGCACGGTGGAGCGACCACACCAGCAGCACCGCGATCACGAGCGTCAGCGCGAAGCCAACCCGGTAGGCCTGCATGTAGATCTTCACGCTGTCGAGGATCGAAGCGTAGGCGCCGGAAGGCGGTGCGCCGCGACCCGTTCCGGTCTCGAGCGGCGCATTGCGGTGGGCACGGCTCCAGACCGGCGGCACGTTTTGGACGAAGATGTGATCGACGGCCTCGCGGCGCGCGTCCGCGATGCGCCCGACGGCGTCGTCGCACGCCTGCGTCGCGCGGCTCACCGCATCCTGCAGCACGAGCACGCGGCCGTTCCGCGTCTCGACTTGCGCGCGCGTGGCGTCGATCGCCTCGAGTGTCGCCTGTACGCGGCCGAGCACGGGTTCGGGCGCACCGACCGCGCGCGCGTGCTCGAGCGTCCAGCTCCACAACCCCTGCAAGCGGTCGAGCGTCGCGAGATCGGCCTCGCGCTGTTGCGCGCGCCGGTCCACCTCGGTCCGGAGCCCGACGAGTTCCGTGCGCAGCGCGCGCCAGGAACTCGCGAGCGTCACGAGCGGGGCACGCCGCGGCGAGCCGGCGAGGATCTGGTCCGTCTCCCTCCAACGATCCGCGATGCGATGGCTGTACTGGAAGACCTCGCTCTCGAGCGCAGCGAACGCCGCTTGATCCGCAAGCGCCTCGGTCATCGCGCGCAATTGCGCGGCAACATCCTCGGCTCGGTTGCCGATCTCGTCGGACTTGAAGCTGGAAACCTCGGGCGTCGTAGCCGGCGTGGGCGCAGCGTCTTCGTTCGGTGCCGGCGGCGAGTCCTGGGCGCGACCGGGAAGCGGCGCCAGCAACAGCGCCGCGAGGACGACGACGATGCGCGCGCACGTCACGAGCGGCCGGCTGCCTCGCACGCGCCGCTATGCCCCTCGGTACACGGGAATACGACCCCCTGGCTTCCGTGCGAAGCAATCCATCCATGCTGGGCGAAGGATTGCCGGAGCTGCCAGCGCCGCGCGGCTCGCCACGCGAAGCGGAAGGTGGGATCGAGTCAAGCTGGCACCTCCTGCGATCGGGGCGCGTGTCGGCCTTCCCTTGGACATCCGTGCGCGGCCGTACGGAGCCTGCCGGCGTCGCGAGTCCGAGCAGTGGCACCCTATCACAGCCACACCGCGGGCGACCCGCCGCGCTTCACAACGGCTGGTGGCTTTCGCGCTCGATGCGCGCCCGGCGGAATGGTGACGCGAAACGCCGCTCCATCGGCGCTGGCTACCCCCGTGTTGCGCAATCCGGCTGCGGCGCCTTTGATAGACTCGGCGTCACGCGCCGCGAGGAGACGAGATGTCCGACACACCCAAGTCGTTCCAGCTCTCGCCCGAGATCCATGCCTACCTGGTCCAGCACGGCACCCGGCCCGATGCCATCCAGCAGGAGCTGATCGAGGAGACGCAGCGCCTCGGCGGCATCTCGCTGATGCAGATCGCGCCCGAACAGGGAACGTTCATGACGCTGCTCGCGCGCGCGATCGGCGCGAAGCGCGCCGTCGAAGTGGGCACCTTCACGGGCTACTCGTCGCTGTGCATCGCGCGCGGTCTCCCCGACGACGGCAAGCTGCTCTGCTGCGACGTCTCGGAAGAGTGGACGCAGATCGGCCGGCGCTTCTGGGAGAAGGCCGGCGTCGCGCACAAGATCGAGCTGAAGATCGGCCCGGCGCTCGAAACGCTGCGCGCGCTACCCGAGCACCCACTCTTCGACCTCGCCTTCATCGACGCCGACAAGCCCGGCTACGCGTCCTACTACGAAGAGATCCTCACGCGGCTGCGGCCGAACGGCTTGATCCTCGTCGACAACGTGCTGTGGATGGGCAACGTCGTGAAGATGGATCAGCAGGATCCGCACACGCTCGCGATCCGCGCCTTCAACGATCTGGTGGCGGCGGACGCGCGCGTCGATTGCGTGATGCTGGCGGTCTCGGACGGACTCACGATCCTGCGCAAGAAGTAGCAGGCTCGAGCGCCGGGTTGGGCTAGCTTGCACAAATGGTGTCGCCTCTCGATCGAAGCGAGTTCGAGCGCTGGCGTGAGCAGGCGCGGAGCGCGGCGGAGACGGCCGTGCTCGCACGGCGCGGCGCGCGACACGAGTGGGCGTGTTTCCTCTCGGAGCAAGCGGCGCAACTCATCGTGAAGGGGCTCCTGCACGGGCTCGGACTCGAGGCGTGGGGGCACGATCTCACGGTGCTGTGCAGCCGCGCTCGCGAAGCGCTCGGTGCAGGCTGGCCCGCTGCTGCAACCGATGCCGCGGCCCGGCTCTCGCGCCACTACATCCCGACTCGCTATCCGGATGCCCATGCATCGGGGGCTCCGTCGAGTCACTACACCGACGCCGACTCGGCGCAGGCCGCAGAAGACGACCGCGTGATCGAAACAGCGGTCGCTCGCGCCTGGTCAGAACTCGGAGGGCGGCCGTGAGCCATCCGATCCTGGTGCGGCGCCGTGCGGAGCAGCAAGCGCGCATTCGCTGCGCAGCCGATTGGGCGCTCCAACTCGCGAAGCGGCTCGATCTGGTCGCGGTCGTCGTGTTCGGCTCGTCGGCGCGCGGCGACTTCAATAAGTGGAGCGACATCGACGTGCTCGTCATCGCGCGCGGACTTCCGCCCGACGCGCGTGCGCGGCTCGCGCTGCTGACCGAAGCCGCGCCGCCGGGCATCCAGCCGGTGGGCTGGATGCCGGACGAGTTCGCCGATCGAAGGCGACACAAGGACCCGATCGCGCGCGAATGCGACGCCGTGGGAATCACGGTGCTGGGAGCGCTTCCCGCGCCGGCTGTCTCTTCTTAGCGACGCCGCGCGATCGCAACGAGCGCCGCGAGCGCCGCGCCCACCTGAAGCGCCGCACCCGGTTCGGGCACGAACTCCGCGACGATCGTGCGCGATTGGTTCATCGTGACGCCGACCGGGTTCACGGCAGAGGTGCTCCCGTCGTTGAAGCGCCAGCGCACGAACGACGCTCCAGATCCGGGCAGCGCCGTGGCCGTGACCGGTGTGCCGGGCGCATACGAGCCGCCGGCTGGCAGCAGCGTGACGGAGCCGCTGCCTTCCGCGGTCGCGAGCAGCGTGTAACGGGTCGCGCCGGGCTCGGGCGGCGTTTGGAAGAGCTTGAAGCTCGCGTCCTCGACGACGTTGGTGCAGGAACCGAGCGTCGCCGGATTGAAGTACGCGCGCCACTTGTAGACGGTATCGGCGAGCAGCCCGCTCCAGTTCCCGGTGCAACTGGAACCTCCGTCGCCGAGCGCCGTGCAGCTGCCGCCCCCCCACACCGACGTGTCCGTCCCCCCGTCTGCGGGGTACAGCTCGAACCAGATCTCGTCGGGACTTAGACACGAGGTGTTGTATACGTGCGCGACCGTGACGGCGGCGGTCTGCGTCAGGTTCTGCGCCGACGGCTCCGGGTAGACGATGCGCGGCCCGGAGTACGGGCCCTGCGTGACGAAAACACCCTGCCACGCGCCCGACGAGGGGATCCCGTAGCCGTTGTAGTACTGCGGGTGGCCGTCCCATTGCACCGTCGGCCCGCCGGGATTGTTGTCGAGTACGTTCGCCGCGCCGAGCAGGTAGTCGTTGCTCGCGAAGCCGGAGAGCGCCTGGCTCGAAATGATCGGGAACTCGATCGTCAGGATCGCGCCGGGCGGCAGCGGCCAGTACGGCTGCGTGACCGGCGGAAACGAGAAGAACTGATTGGAGTAGGGGCTCCCGCCCGGATTCGGAAACGAGCTGTTCGAATAGGGATAGAGCCCGACGTAGGGCGCGCTCGGACACGAACCGTCCGTGAGCTGGCTCCGCGACGGCTGGCTGGCGCCCTGCATGAAGCAGCGCACGGGGTTCGCCGGGCTGATCGCGAAGTTGGTGCCGCGCGGCAGCTTCACCTCCGGAATCCCCCATGCCCCGCTGCAGCCGACCCCTCCGACCGAGATGCGCGCGTAGTAGACCTGTCCCACTTGCGGCAGCCCGTAGAAGCCGACCCACGTCCACGCCAGGTCTTCGATCGTGTCGACGAGATCGATGCCGAGGACACAGCGATGTTGGAGCCGCGAGGCGGATCCGTCGTTCCACACGCCCTGTGCCGAAGCCGATCCGGCGAGCAGGAGTGCGAGGGAGAAGGCGAACGAGCAGAACAATTTGTGCATGCCGGCAGGATCGTGGGAAATTCCGCCGCTGTCCAGACCGGCTCGCCCGACCCGGGCCGCTCAATCGTGCGACTGATGCGCGACTCATGCGCACGACCCGTGCGCAGCGCGACTTCAAGACGGCGGCGCGACCAGCGCCTCCACCTCGGGGAAGCGCTCCGGCTCGGCAGCGCCCGCCGCGATCCACTCGCGCATCGGCGCGAGCGAATACAGCGCATCCACGTACGATTGCGAACGCGGCGGCAGCGGCACCGAATAAGTGCTGAAGCGTGTCGCGACGGGTGCGAACATCGCGTCGGCGATCGTGAAGCGGCCGAACAGGAACTCGCCGCCAGCGCCGTGGCACGCGCGGCATTCCTCGAAGATCGCGGTGATGCGCGCGATGTCGGCCTGCACCTCGGGCGACGGCGGCTTCACCAGTCGTGCTTTCGAGATGCGCAGGTTCATCTGCAGCGTGTTGCGCAGCGCGGCGAAACCCGCGTGCATCTCGGCGCTGATCGATCGCGCATGGGCGCGCTCGGCCCGCTCGTCGGGCCAGAGCCCAGCGCGCGGCGCCAGCTCGGCCGCGTACTCGCAAATCGCGAGCGAATCCCAGACGGTCACGTCGCCGTCGTGGAGCACCGGCACATAGCCGGCCGGGGAGTGGCGCAGGATCTGCTCGCGACTGCCGTCCTGATAGAGTCCGATCTTCACCTCCTCGAAGTCGAGCCCCGCCATCCGCAGCGCCAGCCAGGGCCGCAGCGACCAGGACGAGTAGTTCTTGTTGCCGATCACCAAGACGAGCCGAGCCATCCAGACACCTCCCGGCCCCAGACTTCTCCAAGGCCCCAGGCTTTCTTAGCGAAGGCTGCTCACCTGCGGCCGCGCAGCGGCCGCCAGGTGCAGCAGCGAGGCACTGTGCCCGCGCCTCGCTCCCCGCCCCACCGGTTGCCCGCCCGAGGCTATTTGGTTAGTAAACGCTTACTCAATGACGGATCCTCCCTCCCCCACGACCGCTACCCGCCGCCTCCCCGCCGACGAGCGCCGCGCCCAGATCCTCCGCGAGGCGGCCCAGCTCTTCGGCAGCCACGGTTTCAACGGCACCACCACCCGCGACGTCGCCGCGCAAGTCGGGATCACCGAGGCCGCCCTCTACCGCTACTTCCCGAGCAAGGAAGCGATGTACGCCGCGATCCTCGACGAGCGGATGGCGTCGGCCGAACTCCTCGAACCGGTCGAAGCGATCGCCGCGGCGGGCGACGACCGCGCCGTCTTCAGCGTGCTCGCACTGACACTGCTCCGCAGCGTCGAGGCCGACCCCTCGATCCTGCGCCTGATCCTCTACTCCGCGCTCGAAGGTCACGAGCTGGCGCGACCCTTCCAGGAGAAACGCATCCTCCGGCTGCGCGAATTCCTGACAGCCTACATCGCACGGCGTACGAAGCGAGGGCGCGTTCCGCGCGATCGATCCCAAGCTCGCCGCCCGCGCCTTCATGGGCATGGTCGTCGACCACCTGATCGTCAAGCACGTGTTCGGGCAGCGCGAGCAGTACCCGCAGTCGCCCGAGGAAGTCGCCGAGACCTACGTCTCGATCTTCCTCGACGGCGTGCGCAACGCGCCGGCCGACGCGTCGCGAAGGAGCGGCCGTGGCTGAAGCCACCGCTCCCGCCGCACGGTCGCGCGCGCGCATCGGCGTGCGCCCGCTGCTGATCGGCGCTGCCACGCTCGCGATCGCCGCGACCGTCGCGTACTGGGCGCTCGTGCTGCGCGGCTTCGAGACGCACCAACGACGCGTTCGTCGAGGGCCACCTGGTGTTCCTGTCGCCGCGCGTCGGCGGGCAGGTGGCGGAGGTGCTGGTGCAGGAGAACCAGCACGTGCTGCGGGGGGAAACGCTCGTGCGACTCGATCCCGCCGACTTCGAGGTGCGCGTGGCGCGCGCCCGCGCCGACCTCGACGCCGCCCACAATCGGATCGCGCAGACGCGCGCGTCGGCGGACGCGGCGGCCGCGCAAGTCACTGCCGTCGAAGCGAAATTGCGCCACGCGGAACAGGAACTCGGGCGCGCGCAGAAGCTATTTGCGAACGGCGTCGCGAGTCGCACCGCGCTCGACACCGCGGTCGCCGCGCACGACGGCGCCGCCGCCGAGCTGCACGCCGCGCACGAACAGGAGCGCGCCGAACGCGCCGCGCTCGGCAACGAGGCGCCGGTGCGGCAAGCCGAGGCGATGCTGCGCGAAGCGGAGCTGGCGCTCGCGCACACTGTCGTCACGGCGCCCTTCGACGGCGTGGTGGGCCGCAAGAACGTCGAAGTCGGCGCGAACGTCGCGCCGGGCCAGCCGCTCGTCGCCGTTCGCCGAAGACGCCGCGAACTGGGTCACCGCGAACTTCAAGGAAACCCAGATCGAGTCGATGAACCCGGGCGACAGCGTCGAGATCCGCGTCGACGCCTTCCCCGACGCCGTGTTCCACGGTCGCGTCGAATCGATCTCGCCCGCGACCGGCGCCAAGTACGCGCTGCTGCCGCCCGAGAACGCGACGGGCAACTTCACGAAAGTGGTGCAGCGGGTGCCGGTGCGGATCGCGCTCGACGCCGCGGAAGGCGACCTCGCGAAGCTCTCCGTCGGTCTCTCGGTCGACGTCCGTGTCCGCGTCCGCTGACTTTGCCACCGCGCCCGTAGCCCACTCGCCCGGACTCACCTCGCGCGAGTGGCTGATGATCATCGGCGTGATGCTCGCGGTGATCCTCGAGATCCTCGACACCAGCATCGTCAACGTCGCGCTCCCCACCATGATGGGGAACCTCGGCGCCACCGTGGACGAGATCTCCTGGGTCGCGACGTCCTACATCGTCGCCAACGTGATCGTGATCCCGATGACGAGCTTCTTCGCCGCGAGCTTCGGCCGCCGCCGCTACTTCGTCGGCTCGATCCTGCTGTTCACCTTCGCGTCGTTCCTGTGCGGCTCGGCGCGCACGCTGCCGGAGCTGGTGGGGTTCCGCGTGATCCAGGGTCTCGGCGGCGGCGCGCTGCTGGCGCTCGGGCAGTCGATCATGGTCGAGACCTTCCCGCCCGAGCGACAGGGAACCGGGCAAGCCATTTTCGGCGTCGGCGCGATGCTCGGCCCGAGCCTCGGTCCGACGCTCGGCGGCTGGATCACCGACGTGTGGGCGTGGCCGTGGATCTTCTACGTCAACCTGCCGCTCGGCATCGCCGCGGCGGTCCTGTGCTGGAACTACCTGCCGACGCCGCGCGCCGGCACGTTCCGTCGCCCCGAGAGCGTCGACTGGCTCGGCATCGCGCTGCTCGTGGTGGGCATCGCGTCGCTGCAGATCCTGCTCGAGAACGGCCACCGCAACGACTGGTTCGAGAGCGACTTCATCGTCGCGCTCGGCGTTCGCGTCGGCGATCGCGCTGGTCTGGTTCGTCTGGCACGAGCTGCACACCGAGCACCCGGTCGTCGACCTGCGCGTGTTCCGCCACCGCGCGCTGGTGGTGGGCTGCACCTACGGCATGGCGATGGGGATCGGTCTCTACGGCAGCGTCTTCCTGTTCCCGCTCTTCACCCAGAACGTGATGCGCTGGACGTCGTGGCAGTCGGGCATCGCGATCTTGCCCTCGACGCTCTCCACCGCGCTGGTGATGCCGATCGCCGGGCTCCTGGTGTGGAGGATCGGACCGGCGCCGCTCTTCGGACTGGGCATCGCGGTGTTCCTCCCCGCGGTGTGGGGCATGAGCCACTGGACTGCGCAGAGCGGCTTCTGGGATCTGTTCTGGCCGCAGATCGGGCGCGGCATGGCGATGGGCCTGATGTTCGTGCCGCTCTCCGTCGCGACGCTGCGGGCGCTGCCGCCGCAGGACGTGTTGCAGGGCGCCGGCCTCTACAACCTGTTCCGCCAGACCGGAGGAAGTCTCGGCATCGCCGTGCTGGCGACGCTGATCGACCATCGCGGCGCGCTGCACCGCGCGCATCTCGCCGAGTCGGTGTCGCCGTTCTCCGAAGTGACGCGACAACACCTCGCGCAGCTCACCGCCGGCTTGCAGGCGCGCGGCCTAGATGCCGTCGACGCGCTGGCCGGTGCGCACAAGGTGATCGAGCAGATCATCACGGGACAATCGGCGGTGCTCGCGTTCCGCGACTGCTACCTGATGATCTTCGCCGTCTTCCTGCTGCTCGCGCCGCTGGTGCCGCTGCTGCGACGGCCCGGCTCACCGGGATCACCGTCCGCCGCGACGTCCCAGTAGTCACGCTACGGTTGCGCGCGGTGCGCGTTCAGGTCTTCCAACACGTTCCCTTCGAAGCACTCGGCGCGATCGAGCCGTGGCTCGCCGCGCGCGACGCGCAAATCGGTTGGACGCGCTTCTTCGAGGACCCGCGCATTCCCGCGCCGGATGCGTACGACTGGCTGATCGTGATGGGCGGCCCGATGAGTGCGAACGACGAAGCCGCGCTGCCGTGGTTGCGCGACGAGAAGCGCGCGATCGCCGCGGCGATCGACGCGGGCAAGACCGTCCTCGGCGTGTGTCTCGGCGCGCAACTGATCGCGAGCGCGCTTGGAGCGAATGTGACGCCCAATCGCGAGCGCGAGATCGGCTGGTTTCCGATCGAGCGCGTCGCCGACCCGGCCGCCCATCCGATCGCGCGCGCATTCCCCGCGCGTGCCGAAGTCTTCCACTGGCACGGCGAAACCTTCGATCTGCCGCCGTGCGCCGTTCACCTCGCGCGCAGCGAGGCGTGCGACGACGCAGGCGTTTGCGCTCGGACCGCGCGTCGTGGGCTTACAGTTTCATCTCGAGACGACGCCCGACGGCGTTGCCGCTCTCGTGCGCCACTGCCCAGAAGATCTCCGCGCGGGTCGCTACGTACAGTCGAGCGACCAGATGCTCCGTGACGCAGCTCGCTTTGCGCGGCTGCACGAAGTTCTCGAAGCGATGCTCGATGCGTTGGAAGCCTGAGCGCGCCGCGCCAGGCGACTGACCCAAGATGGGTCACGTCCCGCGGAAGCCGACGCGTGGGGCGCGGGGGCGGGACGTTCGTCCAGAACGTCCTCGGCGGACGAGCGTCTCGGCTTCGCGTCGGATCTTCGAGACCGCCTGCGGATTGTTCTGGCCGAACGCCCCGCCCCGCTACTTGCCATCGTTTCGGGACTTCCGTTCATGAAAGAAAGACGGAAAGCCGAGCGCGGGCGGGGGACTCGGCCGAAACCCGCGAAGCCCTCCGGTCATCATGCTGGCAGGCGGCCGCCCGAGTCTCGCCGCGAAGCTGTCGATCTCCGTCCGCCGAGGACGTTTCGGACGAGTTCACCGCCCGCGCGCCTCGCAGCAACGATCCAGAGCCCGCAGGCGGGGGCGCGCATCGGCCCCGGTCGACAGCCCGTCCCCGGGACAGGCTCCTACCCCGCGCCGAACGAGAGGCCACATTCAGGACACTCGGTCGCGTCGGCGGCGAGTTCCGTTCCGCAGCCCGGGCACGACTCGCTCTCGCCCCATTCGCCGGCTTCCGCGTCGGGCAGATCCGGCACCTGGGTGCGCGCGAAGGCGGCGTCGACGCGCGCAGCCGCCGGACCGTCTTCGGGTCGCACGAAGATGTTGCAGCGGATCGCGCCCATGCCGCGGCTCTGCACGCTCTGGTCCTCGCGACGCGGCAGCTCGACGCGGCTCGGGATGCCGGCGTCGGCGAGCGCGTGCGCCAGCCCTTCGATCCACGGCACCTCGGCGTTGCGCAGCGCGACGAGTTGCTCGACCGGCGGCATCTCGAATGCAGCCTCTTCGGTCGGCGCGTCGCTGCCGAGCGGCACGTCACAGTCGACGCAGCGCTGCATCGTGTGCACGTACTCCTCGCCGCAGCGCGGACATATCTTGGGCGGCAGTTGCACCATCATGATCTCCCTGCGAGCCAGCGCGCGGTGCACTCCGCAACGTGTCGCCCGCAGCGCGCCACCGGCGACGGCCTCCGCCATGCGCGCAGTGCGCCCGCTCGCCGATGCCGTGACGATCACGATCCGCATCGCTGCGGACGGTAGCGTCACGCGAGCAGGCGGGCGCAGGCAGCGGCGAAGTCGGCTGCGTCGGGACTCTCGGCCTCGATCTCGTCGACGCAGACGCGCGCGGCGTGCAGCAGGTGGCGCTGCGCGCCGCTCGTGTCTTCGCCTTCGAGGGCCGCGCCGTAGATCACGTCGCCGCAGAGCGGATGACCGAGGTGGGCGAGCGTCACGCGGATCTGGTGCAGGAAGCCGGTGCGCGGGCGCACTTCGACGAGCGTCACGTCGGCGCCGTGCGCGAGCGCGCGCCACGCCAGGCTCGTGCGGCGCGATCCGGGCTGCGACGCGGGCACGACGCGCACGAAGGCCGGCCGGTGCCGCGCCACCGCGAGCGACACGCGCAGCTTCGCCCTCCCCTTCGAGGCGGCCGCGTACCAGCGCGCGGTAGACCTTCTCGACGCGGTGCGCGCGGAAGGCGTCGCGCAGCCGCTGCCAGGTCGCTTCCTCGCTGCCGAACAGCACGACGCCCGAGGTGTGGACGTCGAGCCGATGCGCGACGCCGCTGCGCAAGCCGCCTTCGCCGACGCCGTGCACTTCGGGGTGACGCGCGATCAGCGCGTTCGAGAAGCGTGCCGGTCTCGTCCGTGCGCAGCGGATGCACCGGCATGCCGGCGGGCTTGTCGATCGCGAGCCAGCCCGTGCCGCTCGCCAGCACCGTGAGCGGCTGCGTCGGGCTCGGCGATCGCGCGGCGCGCGTCGGGCGCCGCGAAGCCCGTCACCTCGACGCGGCGACCGGCCTCGATCGGCGCCGACTTGTCGCGGCGCTCGAGGGGTCGCCCGTCGAGGCGCACGACGCCCGCTTCGAGCAGCTTCCGCACGCCCGCGCGGCCGATGCCGAGGCGCTCGGCGAGCCACACGTCGAGGCGCCGCCCGGCGGCGCCCGGCTCGACCACGAACTCGCGACCCGCGGTCTCGATCGCCTCCGTCGTCTCACCGGCTTCGTTCGTCACGTCACGACTGTAGCTTGCAGAAGGCTGCGGGTTTGCGAGCCTCCGGCGCCCGTGTCGAAATCCACGCCCCGAAGCAGCGCCTCGCGGAGCCAGACGTTCCGCATCCAAGTGATGGACACGACGCTGCGCGACGGCGAGCAGACGCCCGACGTCTCGTACACGCCGGCCGAGAAGCTCCAGATCGCGCGCGTGCTGCTCAGCGACGTGCGGGTCGACCGCATCGAGATCGCGCAGACGCGCGTCTCCGAAGGCGAGCGGCTCGCGGCCCGCCGCGTCGCGGCCTGGGCGCGCAGGGAAGGCGTCGCCGAGCGCGTCGAGATCATGGGCTACTGCGACGGCGAACTCTCGGTGGAGTGGATCAAGGCCGTCGGCGGTCGCGTGATGAACCTGCTGACCAAGGGTTCGGAGAAGCACTGTCGCGAGCAGCTCCGCCAGACGCCCGAGCAGCACCGCCGCAGCGTGCAGGAGACGATCCTCGCGGCGCACAAGCGCGCGCATCGCGGTGAACGTCTACCTCGAGGACTGGTCGAACGGCGTGCGCGATTCCTTCGACTACGTGTTCGCGATGGTGCAGGCGCTGCGCGAGCTGCCCGTCGAGCGCATCTACCTGCCCGACACGCTCGGCGCCTTCTCGCCCGACGAGACGGCGCGCTACGTCGGCCTGATGGTCGACGCCTGGCGCGACGTCCACTTCGAGTTCCACGGCCACAACGACTACGGGCTCGCGATGGCCAACTGCCTGGCCGCGGTGCGCGCCGGCGCGCGCGGCGTCCACACCAGCGTCAACGGGATGGGCGAGCGCGCCGGCAACACGCGACTCGCCGAAGTGGTCGCCGCGCTGCACGACCACACCCCGTACCGCACCGGTGTCGACGAAGCCGTGCTGGTGGACGCGTCGCGACTGGTCGAGACCTTCAGCGGCAAGATGGTCGCCGCGAACTCGCCCGATCGTCGGCCGCGACGTCTTCACCCAGACCGGCGGCATCCACGCCGACGGCGACGCCAAGGGCGACCTCTACGCCAACCGGCTGGCGCCGAAGCGCTTCGGTCGCGCGCGCCAGTACGCGCTCGGCAAGCTCGCGGGCAAGGCGTCGCTGCTCCACAACCTGAAGGCGCTCGGCATCGAGCTGTCGGAAGCGGAGCGCGCGCAGGTGCTCGAACGCATCGTCGCGCTCGGCGACAAGAAGAGCGAGCGTCGCCGTCTCCGACCTGCCCTACATCATCGCCGACGTGCTGAAGCGCCCCGAGCAGCGCCCGGTGCGCGTCGCGTCGTATCGCGTCGTGGTCGATTCGAAGGGACTTGCCCGAGGCCGAGGTCGAAGTCAGCGTGCGCGGCGAAACGTCCGTCGCGAAGGCCAGCGGCGACGGCGGCTACGACGCCTTCATGCGCGCGCTCGAGAAGGCCGTGAAGCGCTTCGGACTCGCGCTGCCGCGGCTCGCCGACTATCGCGTGCGGATTCCGCCCGGCGGCCGCACCGGCGCGTTGGTGCAGACGGTGATCACCTGGCAGGACGCGAGCAGCCGCGAGGGCACCTTCTCGACGCTGGCGGTCGACTCGGATCAGCTCGCCGCGGCGGTGCTCGCCACCGAGAAGATGCTCAACGTCGCTCGCCACGCGGAAGAAGGCGTGAGGGCGCGCGCCGTCCTGCGCGGCCGCCCTCTTCGCCCTCGGCTTGCGCGGCGAAGCCGACATCCGGTCCAGCCGCAATACCAGCCGGTGGCGAGTGTGCTCGAAGTGGTCGCGACGCTGCGCCGCCACCTGCCCGACGACACCTACCGCTTCGAGCCGGCCGCGACTTCACCGGTCGCAACATCTACCGCGCGTCGCTGATCCGCCTCGAGAGCCTCGAGAGCGTGCACGCCGACTCGCTGCGCGCGGGCAATCTCGACGACGTGATCGCCTACTCGAAGGCCCGCGCGCTCGAGCGGCTGCGCGCCTACGACCTCGCCGCCGAGAACCATCGGCTCGCCGCCGAGCGCGACGGACCGCTGCGCGACGAAGCCCGCAAGGCGGCGTCGCTCGACGACGGTCTCGTCGAGGCGATCCAGATCGGATACGAGCCCGATCGTCCGCTGCGGCCCGGTGTGCAGCCGGTTCCCGCTCCGAGCGATCCCGAACCGCGCCATCGCCGACTACGACCGCCGCCTCGCGCTGCTCGACGCGCTCGGCGACGAAGCGAACGACACCTTCCTCGAGCCGGTCGTGAAGGAAGAGGTCGAGCGCACGCGACGTGGCGCGCGCGCGCTATTTCGTGGCGCGCCGCAAGCTCGATCCCGACGGCAACGTGCGCGCGCTCGCCGAGCTGCAGCGCGTCGTCGCGCGCCACCGCGAGAGCAAGAACGCCAACCGCCACCTGCTCGATCTCGCCGATCTCTACGCGGCGATGGCGGAGGAGTACGTCGGAGTCGCGACCGCCCGAGAGCCTGCTCTTCGACCCGCCCGCCTTCCAGGAGCTGGTCGACTCGGCGTCGCAGCTCTACGAAGCGGTCGCGAACCAGGACGGCACGCCGGAGAAGCTCGAGGCCGCGCGCCGTCTCGAAGCCTTCCTCGCCTTCACGCTGCGGGTGGACCGTGATCGCTTCTCGCCGCAGTAGCGTCTCGCTGTTGGCCGCGTTCGGCGCGGCCGTTCGCGGCGTGCAGCACGCCCGCGGGCGAGCCGCGCGAGGCGCCGCTCGCGCCGCTCGAAGGGCGCGTCGCGTACCTGCCCGACGACACCGATCGCGCCGCGCGCAGACCTCGCGCAAGCGGCGCTCGGCACGCGACCCGACGGCCGCGCGTGCGCAGCTCGCGGCGTTCGAGGCCACCGAGCGAGATGCGCGTCGCGGCCGGGCGAGCCGCCGAGCGGCCTCGCCGCCTACGCGCGCCACCTCGTGGACTCGATGAACGACGACCCGATCGCCTATCGTCGCGCCACCGCGAAACTGCTCGAAGACGACGACATCGACCCGGCGCTGCGCAAGCAGCTCGAGATGGAAGTCGCCGACGACCCGCTGCTGCTCGCCGACAAACGCATCAGCGAGGGACGTCGCACGCGCATCGCGCGCGACGTGAACGCGCTCTCCGAGGCGCTCGGTCGCTCGCTGGTGAGCTTCGTCTTCCTGCCGGTCCGCGTCGCGCAGGCGGTGATCAACGTCGCGGTGGCCGAGCATCTCGACGACCCGATCAGCGTGCAGCAGCGTCAGGCGCTCGCGCACTGGAAGCAGTACGTCGAGAGTCATCCCGAGACGCCGGAGGCGCGCGAACTGATCGCATGAGCATCGACTCGCTCCAGCGGCGCTGGTTCGACACCAAGCGGCGACGCAGCGTGCGCGCCGCCGAGCAGGCGCTCGATCACGACCAGAGCGCGCTCGCGCTGCTGCTCGCCGATCGCGCGCTGCGCTACGCGCCCGGCGACGCGCGCGCCACGCGGCTGCGCGACGAAGCCGAAGCGGCGCCTGGCGAGCGCAGCAGGCGCAACTCGCGCACAGCCTCGCTGCGACGCGCGGTCCGCTGCCCGACGCGGACGATCCGCCGAGCGCGTGCATCTGATGTTGGCGATCTTCGACGCAGGCGACGTGCCGGCCGAGAGCGAAGCGCTGCTCGCCGGAGATCGCGCCGGCCCGCTCGCCGACGGCGCGCGCTTCGCCTACGCCAACGCGATCGGGGAAGCCGGACAGGAATCGGCGATGTGGGACGCAGCTCGCCTAGCTCGCCGGCGACGATCGCGGCCTCGCATCCGATGGCACGCCACGCGAGACGCACTGGTCGAGAGTCCGTTCCAGAATCCGTATCAGGCGTTCGAGGCGGCAGCAGGGTCAGGACACCCGCAAGGCCGCGAGCTTCGTCGCGCTCGGCCCGCTCCAGAACGGCGCGCGCGATCGCGACCTGCCGCGCAGCGTCGAGTGGCTGCTCGAAGCGCCGACGCTGATGCCGGTGCTCGGCGGGATTCCCGTGGCGGCTGGTGCAGACGCGCGATCGCGCCGCCCGAGGCGAAGGCGCCGGCGATCGCCGCCAGCCGCTACCTGAAGCGCTACCCGAACGGCGAGCACGCGGCGGAGCTGCGCGATTATCTGGTCGAGCACGAATCCGACGAGGGGCGCTGGGTGCGTGCCTATGCGATCGCGTCCGAGATCCCCAGCACGCCGTCCGGACGAACTCGCCGAACTGGCGGAGAAGGCGGCCGAGCAATCGATCGAACAGGCCGGCAAGCAGCAGCGCCGCGACATCCGCTTCACGATCCTGCAGGCCACCGCCGAGCGCTACCCCGACACCAAATCCGGACAGCGCGCGAACGAGCTGCTGCACAAGGAGATCGACGAAGCCACCGAGCAGAAGATCCGCATCTCGCGCGGCTACCTGGTCGAGAACCGCAACGTCGCCGGCGTTCCGGCGGTCTCGGCCTGCGCCCGGAGCTGCTCGACGGCGACAAGCACAACGGCGAGCTGCATCCGCTGGGCGTGACGCTGCTCGGCGGTCGCGTGCTGGAGATCGCGATGCTGGCGCCGAGCGGAGACGAGGACGACGAGCCGAAGACGGTGCGGCAGACCGTCTCGGCCGAGCGGCTGTCGCGGGTCGTGTCGCTGCTCGAGGAGACCTCGTCGCGCAACGCGTTGCTCGACCCGCTCGCCGAGCAGGGCGCCGACGCGCGCCGCGACTTCTTCTTCGAGCGCGCGCGCCTCGGCGTAGCCGACACGCCCGACACGCGCCCGACGGCGGAGTCGACCTACGCCTTCGTCGGCATACGCGAGAAGTACAACATGGTGCGCAGCCGCGAGTCGATCCTGCCGGTCGAGATCGTGATCTCGGGATCGCTGCCCGACCTGGGACTCGGCGCCTTCCCGCGGTTGCGGACGCCGAGGCAGACGCCCGGACGCGGTGCTCTTCAAGTAGCACCCTGCCCGCGCGCTCACGCCTTCCAGAGCGTCCAGCAACCGATCGCGATGAAGCCAACTCCCGCCACCCAGTGCAGCGCGCGCGGGCTCACCTGCTGGGACACGAGCGAACCCGCGAGCACGCCGAGCGCCGAGGTCAGCACCAGCGCGGAAGCGGACGCCGCGAAGACGAGCCACTTCGGAGTCTCCGCGCCCGACGCGAAGAGCAGCGTCGCGAGCTGTGTCTTGTCGCCCAGCTCGGCGATGAACACCGAGCCGAAGATCGTGGCGAAGAGCTTCCAATCCACCAATTCATGATCTCCGCACTGCCGCCGGACGGCGGCGCGCCAACACATGATTTCCGCACTGCCGCCGGACGGCGGCGCGCCAACACGCTCAAGGGGGCGGCGAGGTTAGTCAAGGGGAGTTCGAGTAGGCGAGATCCAGTAGTTCCACCGGGTGCACGACGCGTGCGCGCAGGCCGCTGGCTTCGGCGCCGCTGCGGAGCTGCATCAGGCAGCCCGGGTTGCCGCTCGCGATCCAGTCGGGATCCGCGGCCGCGAGCGCCTTCATCTTGCGCGTCGAGCACCGCGCGCGACATCTCGCGGTGCGTGAGGTTGTAGATGCCCGCGGCGCCGCAGCAGCTCGTCGGATCGTCGTGCAGCACGAGCGTCAGGCCGGGGATCTGCGCGAGCAGGCGCCGCGGCGCATCGCGCACGCCCTGACCGTGTACGAGATGGCAGGGGTCGTCGTAGCAGACGCGTCCCTCCACGCGGCCGGTCGGCGGGCGCAGGCCGGCGTCGTCGAGGAACTCGCACACGTCGCGCACCGCCGCGGCGAAGGGTTCGCCGACGCCGGGCAGCGCGTGGCCTGCTTCGCGCATCGCCGCGCCGCAGCCGGCGGAGTTCACCACCACCGCGTCGACGCTCGCCGCGCCGAACGCGTCGACGTTGCGGCGCGCGAGGTCGCTCGCGAAGCCGGGATCGCCCGCGTGCGCGTGCAGCGCGCCGCAGCAGCCCTGCGCGGCGGGCACGACGACGTCGAAGCCGTTGCGCGCGAGCACGCGCGCGGTCGCGGCGTTCACGTCGCCGAAGAACTCGGGCATCACGCAGCCGACGAAGAGGCCGACGCGACCGCGTCGCTCGCCCTGCGCCGGCACCAGTTCCGGAAGAGCGCGCCGCGCGCGTGCGCGGCGGAACCCGCGGCGCGAGCGTCGGCGAGCTCGCGCAGCGCGCGCGGCAGCAGCGGTCGCGCGAGGCGGTCGAGTCGCAGTCGCTGCACGAGTGCGAGCAGATCGACGAGCGCGCGCAGGCGCCGCGGCTGCGGCACGATCTCGCGCAGCGCGAAGCGCTCGACGCGCTTCGCGAAGCCGCTGCGCAGTCCCGCGTGCTCGACCGCCGCGCGCGTCGCCTTCGATGAGTCGCCCGAAGCCGACGCCCGACGGACACGCCGTCTCGCACGCGCGGCAACCGAGGCAGAGGTACGCCTCTTCGGCGACGCCCGCGTCGAGCGGCAGGCGGCCTTCGGCGACGGCGCGCATCAGGTAGATGCGTCCGCGCGGCGACGAGCTCTCGCGGCCGGTCTCGCGATAGGTCGGGCACACCGGCAGGCACAGGCCGCAGTGCACGCAATCGAGCATGCCCGGAACGAGATCGGCGAGCGGCGGCGTCGGTGTCGCGCGCGCGATCGCCGGCTGCGGCTCGCGCTGCGACGCCGCCATCAAAGCCCTCCGACGAAGCGACCGGGATTCAGGATGCCCGCCGGATCGAAGCGTGCTTTCAGCGCGCGCGCGAGCCGCCACTCGTCGGTCGCCTCGCCGAAGACGTCGCGCGCGACCTTCGCCCACTCCGGTGCCGCTTCGAGAACGGCGTGGCCCGCGCCGGCGCGCGCCGCCGCACGCATCGCCAGCCAGGCGCGTTCGACGCCGATGCCGTGTCGGCGATGGTGTCGAGCGCAATGCGCGCCGAAGACGAGGCCGCTGCCCGGGTAGACGAGCAGGGCGGCGTCGGCGGCCGCCAGCTCGTCGGAGCACCGCGATCGAGCCGCGACGGCAGCACGGCTAGCGCGGAAGCGCAGTCCAGCCGGCCCGAAGTTCTCGCCCTGCAGGCTGCGCACGCGATCGATCACACCGCGCGTCGCGTCGCCGGCGCCGAAATCGGCGGCGAGCCGCGCGTGCTGTCGCGCGCGACGGCGGCTTCGTCGCCGGCAATCTCGACGATCAAGAGCCAGCCGGTCGTGGGCGCACGATTCGGCTCGACGACGAAACCGAAGTTCGGATCGACGAGCGCGCAGGCGCGCGCGGTCGGGAGACGCGCGGCGGCGACGGCGCGCGCCATGGCGTCGGCGGTCTCGTCGAGCGCAGCGGCGAGCGACGCGCTCGCACTCGGCTCGCGGTCGCAGCCGCAGCCACGCAGCGCTGATCACGCCGAAGCTGCCGTGCGCGCCGATCTGCAACTTCATCAGGTCGTAGCCGGTGACGTTCTTCACGACGCGTCCGCCGCAGCGTGTGCGCACGCCGTCGCCGAGCACGACGTCGAGGCCGAGCACGAGATCGCGCGGGCGGCCGAAGCCGAGGTGGCGCGGTCCGATCGCCGCCGCCGCGAGCACGCCGCCGAGCGTCGTGCGCGCGCCCGGCGGGTCGAAGGGCAGCGTCCAGCCCGCCGCGTCGACCGCTTCGCGCAGCTCGCGAGCGGCGTTCCGGCGAGTGCCCGCGCGACGCCCTCCTCGGCGTCGACTTCGAGCACGCCGGCGAGTCGCTGCGTCGAGAGCAGACGCGCGCGCGCTGCGCGGCGGGTTGCCGAACGCGATCGCGCGTGCCGCCGCCGCGCACGATCGCGCCGATGCCGCGCTCCGCGAGCGTCGCGACGCTGCGCGCGAGCGCGTCTTCCGTCGGCCGGGCGCGAGCGTCGACGTCGAGCTTTGCGCCGCTCGATCTCGACGGGCGCGCGCGTCAGCCCCGCGTCGTCGCCGAGCGCCGTCTGTAGCGCTTCGAGGTCGTCCTGCGAGAGCGCGTTCACAGCGGAACGCGGTCGTAGCCGCGCGCCCTCGGGATTCGACTCGACGCAGAAGCGCGTGGTCGGGAAGATCTTGCCGGGATTGCAGACGCCATCGGGATCGAAGGCGCCGCGCAGCCGGCACATCGCCTCGAGATCGTCGTCGGAGTAGACGAGCTTCATGTACTCGCGCTTCTCGACGCCGATGCCGTGCTCGCCGCTGATCACGCCGCCCGCGGCGACGCAGATCGCGAGGATCTCGTGGCCCGCGGCGATCACGTGTTCGAGCTCGCGCGCATCGCGGCGGTCGAAGGAGATGTTCGGGTGCAGGTTGCCGTCGCCGGCGTGGAAGACGTTCGAGAGGCGCAAGCCGTGGGCGTCGGCGATCGCGCAGATGCGCTCGAGCACTTCGGGCAGCCTGGCGCGCGGCACCACGGCGTCGTGCACGTAGAGATCCGGGCGCGAGGCGGCCCATCGCGCCGAAGGCGCCCTTGCGCGCGCGCCAGAAGCGCTCGCGCTCGGCGGCGTCGCGCGCGACGTCGACGCGCCAGCGCCTGCTCGAGCTGCGCGGCGTCGCGAATCCGCACGACCTGGCGCGCGACCGCCTCCGCCACGCCGTCGAGCTCGACGAGCAGCACGGCGCCGGCGTCGAGCGGGAGGCCGGCGGCGTAGACGCTCGCCTCGACCGCCGCGATCGTGCGGCGGTCGACGATCTCCATCGCGGCCGGCACGAGCCCGCTGCGGATGATGCGTCCCACCGCGCGGCACGCCGACACGACGTCGCCGAAGACGGCGAGCAGCGTCTCGACGCATTCGGGGATCGGCGAGAGGCGCACCGTGATCTCGCGTCACGATCCCGAGCGTGCCTTCGCTGCCGACGACGGCGCCGAGCAGGTCGGGGCCGTTGCGTCGTGCCGGTCGGCGAGCCGAGTCGCACGACGTCGCCGTCGGGGAGCACGAGCTGGACGGCGAGCACGTGGTTGGTGGTGGTGCCGTACTTGAGCGTGTGCGGGTCCGCCGGAGTTCTCGCCGACGTTGCCGCCGATCGTGCAGGCGAGCTGGCTCGACGGATCGGGCGCGTAGAAGAGCCCGTGCGGCTGCGACGAGCTTCGAGAGCGACGCGTTGACGACGCCGGGCTGGACGACGGCGAAGCGGTCCGCGACGTCGACGTGCAGCACGCGATCGAGCCGCGAGCACTCGATGACGACGCCGCCTTCCATCGCGATCGCGCCGCCCGAGAGCCCGGTCCCGGCGCCGCGCGGCACGAAGGGAACGCCGAAGCGCCGGCACGCGCGCACCACGCGCGCGACCTCGTCGGTGTCGCGCGGCAGCACCACGGCCGACGGCACGGCGCCGTGCAGCGTGAGGCCGTCGCATTCGTAGGGAAGCAGCTGGTCGGGTCGCGCCAGGCAGTGGACGTCGCCGACGATGCCGCGCAGCGCGGCGACGAGGCCCACGCGCGAGCCAGCGCGGTCACGCGATGCCGAGCCGCTCGAGATCGTCCTCGTCGAGGCCGAGGTAGTGACCCACCTCGTGCGTCACGGTGCGGCGGATCTCCTCGACGAGCTCCTGCTCGTCGCGGCAGGCCTTCTCGAGGTTGCGCTTGAAGAGGATGATCCGGTCGAGGTCGCGCGGCTGATCGGTCGCGGCCGCCTCGGTGCGCGGCACGCCGATGAAGATGCCGAGGATCTGCGGCGACACGTCTTCCTGCTCGATCAGGTCTTCGGACGGGAAGTCCTCGATCAGCAGCGGGACGCGATCGGCCTCCTCGCGGATCGAGCGCGGCAGGTTGTCGAGCGCCTCGCGTGGCGGCGCGCTCGAAGGCTTCCTCGGTGATCGACGTGGGAATCGGGTAGTGGTCGGCGATCGACCGCGGCGGCGCGGGCGAAGGCGCGCTCGCGACTCCTCGGCGTCGCCGAGACGCTCGAGCACGAGACCCAGGTAGTAGAGCGAGTGGGCGGCGTCGGGCTCGAGCGAGACGGCGCGCTCGAGCTGGCGGCGCGACTCCTCGAAGCGTCCCATCTCGAAGAGGATCTGGCCCTCGAAGGCGCGGAACACGGCCTGCTCGCCGGCCGTCTTCATCGCGCGCCGCACCAGGAACAGCGAGCCGTCGAGCTCGTCCTGGTAGAAGAGCGCCTTGGACTTGAGGTAGTAGACCTCGGCCTTCGGTGTTGCGGTCGAGGCGCGGCAGATCGCCTTCGCCGGAGAGCAGGCGATCGCAGTGCGCGATCGACTTCGTCGTAGGCGCCGAACTCCTCGATCAGCACTTCGGCGCGATTCAGGTGGGCGGCGACGAACTTGGGATCGGCGCGGGTCGCCAGCTCGAACTCGGCGAGCGCTTCGTCGACCTTGCCTTCGTCCCACAGGATCTCGCCGCGGCTGTTGTGGGCCTCGGCGCCGTCGGGATGGGCCTTCAGCGCTTCGTCGAGCCAGGCGAGCGCCTCGTCGGTGCGACCACCGTGCGAGGCCTCCATCGCCTGATCGAGGCAATCCCAGTAACGGTCCTTGTCTTTCATCGTCCTTCGCCGGAGGGTGGCCGGGGGGGTGAGCCGGCCTCGAACGCGCGCGCATCATAGCAGAATCAGAACGCCGATTGCGCCGATCCTCCTCGTCGGAGAGTCGCCGCAACTCCTTGAGATTCCTTGTGAATTCTGTACGTCGATCCGATTCTCGACAAGAGCCCGAAGCTGCTGATCTCGCTGCGCATTTCGCGGCTGTGCGAAGCGTCTTCCCGTCCGGACGGGCGAACAGGTGCTCAGGAAGCCGCAGAGCTGCCCCGTGCGACCCGAGGCTCGCCGCGATTGCATCGGCCAGGCTGGCGCCTCGAGCGGGTGCGAGCGTCGAGATCGTCACGCGGATGGCGGGACCGGCGCGCAGCCGGAAACGCTCGCCCGCGCTCACCGCGAACCCCGCCGCCGCGCAGCGACTGCACGACGGGAACTTCCTCGGGCACGGGCACCCAGACGTTCAACCCCGAACGACCCCATGCGCCGCGATGCCGCGCGCAGCGAGAGCCGACGACGAGCGCGTCGCGGCGCTCCGCGTAGACGCGGGCGGCACGCTGCACGCGGCGCCGACTCGCTGCGTCCGACTCCAACTCGACGACGATGCGCTGTAGCAGATGACTCACCCAGCGAAAGCCGATGCGCTGGCGACCCGCCACCCGCGCCATCGTCTCGGCGATCGCCCACCAGCGCAGCCAGGCGTAGGTCGGGTCCGTGCGTCTTCGAGGTCGATCGCACGACGGCCCAACGTTCGCGACCGCGCTCCCAGAGCGTCTGCGCATCGGCCGCCGGCAACGGCGCCGGCGTGATCGTCTTCCACGACGAGCAGGTCGGGTCGCGCGCGCAGCACACGTCGGAGCGCGCGCACGCGATCCGCGTCGAGCGCCGCGCCCGTCGGATTCTGGGCGCGCGGCGTGACGATCAGAGCCGCGATGCCCGCTTCGAGGGACGCCTCGAGCGCGGCGGGCAAGATGCCGCGGTCGTCGATCGCGACCGGCACCACCTCGAGCCCCAGCGCTGCGACGAGATCGAGCACATTGCTGAAGCCTGGATCCTCGACACCGATGCGATCTCCCGGCCGCAGCTGCGAGCCGAGCACGCGCTCGATGCCGTCGAGCGCGCCGCTCACCACCGCGAGATGTTCGGCGGGAATGCCATCGGCAGCGAACGAGTTCGCCAGCAGCTCGCGCAGCGCGGGCAATTCGTGTTCCTCGGCATAGAGGTGCGGTCGCGCATCGATGCGCTGGAGCACGCGAGCGAGCGGGGCGAGCAGCTCCCGATCCGGGTTCCCGCTCGCGAGGTCGATGGCGCCGGCGGCTACCGGCGTCGCGAGCGCGGTGCGCAGCGCCGGTCGCCCGCGCACCGATGTCCCGCGGCGCCCCGCACCCACGACGAGTCCGCGAGCGCGCAGCGATCGATAGGCGGCGTTCACCGTCGTGGGACTCACCCCGAGTGCGTCGGCGAGCGAGCGCACCGCCGGCAGGCGACCGCCGGGCACGACGTGGCCGTCCCGGATCGTCGACTCGAGGTCCCTCGCGATTTCCCGGGCCGTCCGACCCCGGATGGCGGACGCGATCGTTTTTTGTATCATTGTTTCAGTCATTTTGTAATGTTACAAAATTCTACGCAACGAGGCCAGCGCAATGGGCAGCACCGCTCCGTCGACCCGCACCAGCGTCCGCCGGCTTCCGGAGCGCGGCGTCTACGAGCGTGCCGCGATCGAAGCGATTCTCGACGAGGGGCTGTTCTGTCACGTCGGCTTCGCCGTCGAGGCCCAGCCGTATGTGATCCCCTGCGTCTATGCGCGAATCGGCGAACGGCTCTACCTGCACGGCTCTTCCGCGAGCAGGATGCTGCGCGCCCTCGCGGCCGGTGCGCCTGCCTGCGTGACGGTGACGCTGCTCGACGGCCTCGTGCTCGCGCGCTCGGCATTCCACCACTCGCTGAACTACCGATCCGTCGTGGTACTCGGAACGGCGTCGCGCGTCGACGACGCCGAGGAACGACTCGCCGCGCTGCGCGCGATCGTCGAGCACGTCGTACCGGGACGCTGGAACGAGGCGCGGCGCCCGAGCGCGGCCGAACTCGCGCAGACGCTCGTCGTGGCGCTGCCGATCTACGAGGCGTCGGCGAAGGTGCGCAGCGGCGGGCCGAAGGACGACGCCGGGGATCATGCTCTCGATGTATGGGCAGGCGTCGTACCGCTCACGCTCGTCGCGGGCGCGCCGATCGCCGCTTCCGAACTGCGCGAGGGAATCGCCATTCCCGCGCATGCGCTCCGCTACGAGCGGCTGCGACGGGGAGAGCCTTGATGTCGAACACGATTGGGATCCTGCTCTTCGACGACGTCGAAGAACTCGACTTCGTCGGCCCCTGGGAGGTGTTCAGCGCGACGGCGCAGCAGCTCTTCCCCGACGACCGCGTCGTCACGATCGCGCAGCAGTCGCGGCCGATCCGCTGCGCCAAGGGGCTGCGCGTGCTGCCCGACGTCGATTTCGCGACCGCGCCGCCGCTCGACCTCGTACTCGTTCCAGGTGGACAGGGCACGCGCCGGGAAGTGTCGAACCCGACGTTGATCGGGTGGCTCCGCGACGCCGGCCAGCGCTGCCAGTGGGTGACGAGCGTCTGCACCGGCGCGCTGCTCCTTCACGAAGCGGGCTTCGCGAGGGGACGTCGCGTGACGACGCACTGGGCCTTCGTCGAGACGCTGCGCCAGCGCGGCGACGTGACGGTGCTCGAGAATCGGCGCTATGTGCGCGACGGCAACGTCGTGACGGCAGCCGGTGTCTCGGCTGGCATCGACCTGGCGCTGTGGCTGGTCGGCCAGATCCATGGGATCGACGTCGCGCGCAAGGTACAGCGCGGCATCGAATACGACCCCGCACCGCCGTATGCGGCGGAGGTGTAGAAGAGACGCGATGGTGGTGGTGCTGTTCCGCACGAGGCTCAGAGCCGATGCCGGCCCCGACTACGCGCCGCTGGCCGATCGCATGCTCGCGCTGGCCCGGACGATGAGCGGCTTCGTGTCGTTCGCGCACTACGTCGCGCCGGACGGCGAGCGCATCTCGGTGGTCGAGTTCGACTCTCACGTAGCCGCACGCGCCTGGCGCGACCATCCGGAGCATCGCGACGCGCAGCGCCGCGGGCGCAGCGAGTTCTACTCCTGGTATCGCCTCCAGGTCTGCGACCAGATACGCGAAGTCGTGTTCGAGCGCGACGCGTAGCCGCCCGAGCGATGCGCCCAGCCGCGCCGCTCAGGACGTCGCTTCGGACCCGGCCGGCGCAGATCGCGATCTCGCTGCCTTCTTCTTGCGCGCGGGCTTGCGCGCGGCGGGCGGTGCGACCGCCTTTTCGAGCCGCTTCAGCAGCGCGACGAGATCCTTCTGATACGAAGCACCGAGCTTGCGCCAGCCCGCTTCACCGGCCACTTCGAGTCGACCGAGCTGGTGACTCGCTTCGCGCAGCAGACGCGCCGCACGGCGACGCGCTTCGAGCCGCGCCTTGGTGATATCGCGCTCGAGGCGATCGAGTCGCTTTCGCAATTCGGCGGCAAATTCGCGGAGCGTCGCGGGAAGCTGCCCCTCCAGGCGAGAGAGCGGGTTCGAGCGACGACCGCGGGCCTTCGCGGCGTTCTTCTTCGCGGATCTTCGTGCAGTCATTTGATTCCCCTCTCGGTGCAGGTCTATCCCTAAACGTAGGACTTCGTACCGCGAAGTCAGCCGATCCAAGCCACGCGCAGGCCGCTGCGATCGGCAGTACCCGGCTTGACCCTCGGCGCCGCACGGACTACACGCCTGCCATCATCCTATGAGGGGGTTTCCCATGAATCGATCGGTTCTCGGATTGCTGTTCACGGCTCTCTTGATCGCGGTTCCGAGCGGCGCTGCGTTCGCGGATCCGGACATCGGATGCGGCCTCGGCACGCAGATCTGGACCGGCTCCAAGGGCATTGCGCCCAAGGCTCTGGGCGCCACGACCAACGGCACGTTCGGCAACCAGACCTTTGGCATCACTTCCGGCACGATCGGCTGCCATCAGGGCGGCACCGTGACCGCCCACGCGAAGGTGCAGATCTTCACCGGCGCGAATCTCGACCGTCTGGCGCGCGACATGGCCCAGGGCGGTGGCGAGACGCTCGACGCATTTGCGTCCCTGCTCGGCATCCGGGCCGAAGACAAGCCCGCGTTCTTCCGCTTGACCCAGGCTCGCTTCGCCGATCTCTACGCAGGCGACGCGGTAACCGCAGGCGCGATGCTCGCGTCGCTCGAGCGCGCCATGGCCGGCGACGAGCGCTTCGCTTCGTACCTCGACCAGGGCTGAGCGACGCCGAACACGATCGGCGCAGGCCGCCCCGCGAGACGGCGGCCTGCGCCGATCGGCTGCCCTGGGCCAGATCCGGCGGGAGTTCCCCACAGGTCGTCGATGCATGCGCGGTGTAGCGCTCTCGGCTCAATCCGTGCCTCAAGAGCAAGTTCGGTGGCGCCGATGCGAAAATCGACGTCCGCGTCCGGGACAAGTCCGGGCGAATCCGTCATATTCCTCTCGGACCTTGTGGATCGGAAGGCAGCGATTTCAATCGTTCCCCCAACGTTGTGATCGCTGTCAGGTTCGGGTGCGCTGGTCCAACAGCTTGGTTGGCCGCACCGGGTCTGATGGGGCGCCCGGGTTCGGGGGATCTCGGACGCGCTTCCCAACTACGGGAAAGAATTCTGCAGGAGGAGTCTCACGTGAGAAAGTTGTACGCATTTGGTCTCGGCCTCTCCCTCGCGCTGGCCCCGATGTTCTCGGTGCACGTCGCGAAGGCGGACACGGTCGGTCAGGAAGAAGTGATCGCAGTCCCGGCTCCGCGCGAGATCGCGCCGGAGCCGGTCGTCGTGCAGCAGGTTCCGGTGACGGCGCCGCCGCCGGCGTTCGTCGAGCTGCAGCGCTCGTCGATCGGTGCCGGTATCGGCATCAGCTGGGGCCACGGCACGCTCAGCTTCGAAGGCAACAGCTACGCGTTCTCGGTGAAGGGCCTCAGCGTCGGCGATGTCGGCGCTGCCAAGATCCTTGCCGAGGGTCGCGTCGAGAACATGGAGAGCCTCGCCGACTTCGCGGGCACGTACGTGGCCGTCGAGGCCGGTGCGAGCGCCGGCAAGGGCGCCTCGGCACTCACCATGATGAACGAGCACGGCGTGACGATCAACCTGGCATCGACGCGCGAAGGTTTCGGCCTCACGCTCGGCGCGCAGGGCTTCTCGATCGCGCTCGACTAGCAAGTCGAAGTCGAGATGACGGGGCGCGGGGGTTGCCAAGACCCCCGCGCCTCTTTCTTTCGAGCGACTCCCGACGCACGCCTTCATCGTTATACTGCGCGCGCTCATGAAGAAGCGACGCGACTCTTGCTCGATTGCGTGTGCAACCGCATGCGCGGCGCTCGTCGCAGTTGCCCTCGGTTGCGCATCTGGCGGTGCAATGGGGCCGCGGGGTAGCGCACCATTTCGACTTCTTCGGAGCAGCGACACCGAACGACGACGAGGCCGACCCGTGGTACCCGAAGGTCGTCGAGTGGCAGGGTCGCATGCAATCCGAGGGCAAGCGCTTGCCGCCCACGGACCGCTCGCTGCGCAGCTCCGAGCAGTCGGGCAAGTTGCTGGTCACGATGAGCGCGTTCCGCGACGAGGAACGCCGCGACGTCGCGAAGCGCGTCACCGACTGGTCCCAGCACCTCGCACGCCGCTACTACAAGTGGGATCCGAACTCGCAGGATCCCAACTTCGACCACTGGCCGACGGTCGGCGAACTGCTCGGCAACAACGGCGACGACTGCGACGGGCTCGACCTGATCGCGTACCAGCTCCTGCGCGAATTCGGCTTCCCGCAGGACAGCCTCTTCCGCGCCGTCCTGCGCCGCAACCGCGACAAGGCGAACCACATGGTGACGCTGTGGTTCGAGGATCCCAAAGACCCCTGGGTGCTCGACGCGACGGGCGCCGTCACGTTCGAGATGCGCCTCTTCTCCCAGCTCGAGGGCTGGACGCCCACCAAGATCTTCAACGAGCGCACCCAATTCGCTCCGGCCGAAGTCGGCTCGCGACAGTCTGCGGCGCACCGCGAGTGAGCGCAGCGGCCCGATCGATCGCGGCGTTCGCGCTCGCCTGCGGCATCGCCGCTCCCGCGTTCGCGCAGCTCGACCCGGGCGTGATGCGCGCGCTGGATCGAAGAGATGGAGCAGTCGCCCCAGGGACCATTCGGGGGCATCGGCTGGTTCTGCATCGACGGCGCCGTGCTCGGACCGCGCGCCGGATGCAGCGCGCACGGAGGCGGCATCCAGCACGGCACCTGGAGCGACCGCACCCGCCAGCTTCGCGCCGACAACTACAAGATCGCGAACATCCTCGCCGACCTCGAGCCGGCGCAGTTCACCGGCCCGGACGCCAATCTCGCGCTGCTGCGACAGATCGTGCTCGAGCGCTTCCTGATGGGCTGGGACGAGGGCTGGATCTTCCGCGGCGCCTTCACGTATCGCGGCGCCTTCCAGATCGAGGACGAAGAAGTCGGGGCGCGACGCGTGGTCCGTGCGATGCTCAGGCGACCCGCTCTGGCGCGAGCCGTCGCGCTTCGCGCTGCTGCGCGAGACCGTCCGTCTGCTGCCGATCCACGTCGACACGGTGAGCGCCGCGCAGGTCCGCGCTACGGCGCTGCAGCTCGCCGCCGCCGACGGCGCCTTCATGTCGCTGCGCGCGAAGATCCACAACGCGCCCGATGCCGCCGACGCCGACCGCGTGCGCGAGTTCGCGCGCGAGCACGGGCGCACGGGTGGCCGCTACGAGGCGCTCGCCGTCTCGATCGATCGCCTGTACGCGCCCGAGGGCGCACTCGCGGCGGTGCTGAAGCTCGCACCGATCATTGCCGAACCCGATGTCGAGAAGCAGCTCCGCGAGAAGAGCGAGGAGTTCAAGGACGACGTGAAGCCGGGTCGCAAGCTCGCCGCCGCGGCGCGCCTGCTGCGACTGCTGCGTGAGACCTTCCCGCAGGTCGAGGACCCCGACGTCGCGCTCGAGGTGCTGCTCACCAGCCTCGCGCTCGAGCGCGAAGTGTTCGCGGCGGGCAACGTCGCGCTCGGTAAGATCGACGGCCTCACGCGCCGCACGCGGCTCTGGCTGCTCGGCTACGACGCCGACGCGCTCTACGGCATCGGCCTGCTCTCGATGCGCCAGCTCGAGAGCGTCGAGAAGGCGATCATCGCGATCGAGAATCGCAACCCGCCGCTGCGCGAGTACCGCGACGCCGTGCGCTACCTGGCGCGCATCCCGGAGTGGGGCGGTCGTTCCCTCGAGTTCCAGCTCGGCAAGACGATCGAGCGCTGGTCGGTGCTCGATCCGGCGGCGCGCCAGTACGTGCCGGATCGCCTGCGCGGCAGCCCGATGCTGAACTACGGCGCCGTGCTCGATCGCGTCGTGGCGGATCTGGACGCACTCGCTGGGATTCAACACGAAATCATGGGCGAGCGCGTCAGCGCAGGAGTTCGCGCACTCAATCCCGGACTCGCGCGCGGTGTCATCCGCGAAGTACGGGACGGCCAGTCGGCGCTCGACCTCGACCCGAATGGCATCTACCTGCTGCCGGAGACGACGCCAGACCTCGGACCGGTGGCTGGGATTCTCACGCGTGGCGAAGGCTCTTCGCTCTCGCATCTTCAACTGCTCGCACGCAACCTCGGCATCCCGAACGTGGTGATCGGCGAATCGCAATTGCGGCGCATCGAGAAGGCGATGGGCGCACGCGCCGTGCTCGCGGTGAGCCCCGGCGGTGTCGTGCAGCTCGAACCCGATGGAACGCGCTGGAACGCGGTGTTCGGCGGCGAGCGCAAAGCTCCGTCCGACGGCAGGATCGAGCTCGACCTCAAGCGGCTGGACCTCGACAACGTCGAGTTCATCCCGCTCACCAAGATCCGCGCTTGGGACTCGGGACGGATCGCGGGCCCCAAGGGATCCAACCTGGGCGAGCTGAAGTTCGCTTTTGGCGAGACCGTTCCCGACGGCTTCGTGATCCCGTTCGGCGCGTTCCGCCGCGTGCTCGACCAACCCATCGAGCCGGGTGGCCCGTCGGCGTGGAACTGGATGAAGGGGCGCTACGCGCAGATCGGTCGCGCGCAGGGCGAGGAGAAGAAGCAGCTGATCGCTGAAACGCTCGAGCGGTTGCGCAGCTGGATCAAGCAGGTCGATCCGGGCGCCGCGTTCGAGGTGCAGCTGCGTTCGGAGCTGGAATCCCATTTCGGCGGGGACGACCGTGGCGGTGTCTTCGTCCGCAGCGACACCAACGTCGAAGACCTCCCCGGCTTCACCGGCGCGGGTCTCAACCAGACGATCCCGAACGTGGTCGGCTACGACGCCACCCTCCAGGCGATCCGCGAGGTCTGGTCGTCGCCATTCACCGAGCGCGCCTACTCGTGGCGCCAGTCGCACATGAACAAGCCCGAGTACGTGTTCCCCGCCGTCGTGGTACAACGCGCGTTTGCGTCGGAGAAGTCGGGCGTGCTCGTGACGGTGGACATCGAGAGCGGTGACCCTGCCTTTCTCACCGTCGCGGTGAACGAGGGCGTGGGTGGCGCCGTGGACGGTCAGGCCGCCGAGGCGCTGCGCATCGACGCCAAGACCGGCGCGACGACGCTCTTCGCGCAGGCCTCCACGCCCGAGCGCACCGTGCTGGCAAGCGACGGCGGTGTCGTCAAGAAGCCGGCGAGCGGCGGCGAGATGCTGCTCACGCCCGGCGAGATCAAGCAGCTCGTCGCGTTCGCCAAGAGCGTCCCGGCGCGCTTCCCGTCGCTGCGCACCGCGTCGGGCGACCCGGTGCCGGCCGACATCGAGTTCGCGTTCCGCGGCGGGCGTCTTGCGCTGTTGCAGATTCGCCCGTTCAACGAGAGTCGCCGCGCACAGCGCAGCCAGTATCTCGCAGAACTCGATGCCGCATTTGCGTCGCGCGGCGACGACAAAGTGCTGCTCGGTGCAATCCCGGGCCAGGCGTTGCCCACACCGGTCGCGCCCGGCGTTCCCACAGCCGCGCCCAACAAGAAGCAGGGGGGACGATGAGGACCATCACCGCCGCGCTACGCGTCGCAGCGCTCGTCATGACAGCGCTGGTCGCCGCTCCCGTCTTCGCCTATCCGCTCGACGGATGGGAACATACGGGTGCGTCGCGCCTCGAAGCCTTCGACCTCGCCCACGAGGTGCTGCTCGAGCGCGGCACGATTCGTCCGGGTGCGATGAAACGCATGGACGAGGTCCGACTCGGACTCGTCGACTACCCGGAGTTCGAGCTGCCCGCGCCCGACGCCGCCTTCAGCGCCGAGATCCGCTCGCTGCTCGGCGGAGACGCCGGCGCCTACGGCATCGCGGTGCTCGACATCACCGATCCCGCGCGGCCCTTCTACGCCGAGGTGAACGGCGGCACGGAACAGAATCCCGGGCAGCGTCGGCAAGATCGTCGTCGCGCTGGCGCTATTCCAGGCGCTGGCCGACGTGCATCCCTGGAATGTCGAGGCGCGCAACCACGCGTTGCGCGACAGCGTGATCCCGGCGAGCAACGCGTTCATCGTGCCCGACGACCACGTCGTGCCGTTCTGGAAGCGCGGCTCGCCCTCGATCCGCCGGCGCGAAATCGTCGCAGGGCGACGACGGGAAACCTCTGGACCTGGCTCGACTGGATGCTCTCGGCCAGCTCGAACGCGGGCGGCTCGACGGTGATGGGCCAGATCGCGGCGATCAAGCATTTCGGCGCGGCCTACCCGCCTCCGGAAGCGCAGCTCGAACGACTTCGTGGTCGGTGCGCCGCCCAGCACGATGGCCGCGCTGGTCCACGATGCGATCCTCGACGGCCTGCGCAAGAACGGCATCGACGCGGCGCGGCTCCGCCAGGGATCGCCCTTCACGACGCAGCGCGCACGCACGCATTCCGGGCACGATCGGCAGCACCTCGACGGCGCGCGAGCTGGTGCACTACCTGACGCGCATGGAGCAGGGCAAGCTCGTCGATCCGTGGTCGAGCCTCGAAATCAAGCGCCTGCTCTACCTGACCGACATCCGCATCCGCTACGCGGCAGAACCGACGCTCGACCCCTCGGCCGTCTACTTCAAGTCCGGCTCGCTCTACGCGTGCGGCGGCTCCGGCCCGTGCGGGAAGTACTTCGGGAACTCGAAGAACTACATGAACTCGATCGCGACCGTCGAATACGACGGCGGGAGCGGCAAGCAGCTGCGCTACATCGTCGCGCTGCTCTCGAACGTGCTCGGCAAGAACTCGATCGAGACGCACCAGGCGCTGGCGAGGCGCATCCACCACGTGATCGCCGATCGCCATGGCGTCGCGGTGCCGAAGCCCACGCGCGAAACCGAGAAGGTCGGCTCGCAGAAGGGTGACGAAGAAGGCGTGCTACCCGCCGGAGCTCACTGAAGCGGCGCCGCTCGAGCCGGGCACATTGGTGCGACGCACACGCGGCAGGCCTTCCGCGCTGCCCGACCAGCCGATCCATCTGGATGATGATCTGCGACAGCCATTGGCCGCCCTGCGGATCCTCCGCGATGGCGGCTGCGATGAAGGTCGAGCCGTCGCGGCGTTCGATCAACGCGCCGTCCGCGTGGCTGATGCCCCAGGTGCCCGACTTGCGGTAGACGACCGCCGTCGGATCGGTCAACTCGAGCCCGCTTCACGAACTTGTGGTGGATGGCCGAGTGCCCGAGCAGCTCCTTCATCTCCGCGCTCGCCTGCGCGTTCACCAGCCGCCCCGTCTGCAGCAGGTAGTAGAAGCGCGCGATCTGCATCGGCGTCGCGCCGTGCGAGAGGTTGTCGATCGGGTCGCGGCGCCACGCGCCCACCGACGCGTAGTCCTTGCCGGCCCAGAGGCCCCCGTTGCGGAACGGGTCGTAGAGGCGATAGCGCGCCGAAATCAGCGTGCGCGCGATGTAGTCGAGACCGACCTTGTGCATCAGCGCCGTCGCGTCCTCGTTGGACGAGCGGCGGATCATCCGCTGCAGCTGCGCGCGCGTCTCGTCGTCGATCACCAGCTTGCCCTCGGACGCCTTCTGGAAGACGCCGAGCATCACGGCGATCTTGGGCAGGCTCGCCGCGTAGAGCATGGTGTCGCCGTTCAGCGCCGCGACACGCGGATGCGCGAGATCGGTGGTATCGACGAGCGACACCGCGAGCTTCTTCTCGCGCAGCGCCTGCTCGAGACCGAGGTCGGCGATCGAGCGCGCGAGGGCTTCCTCGAGGTCCGGATCGAGATACTCCCAGAGCGGCGCGGGATCGCGAAGTTGCAGCTGATCCTTCAGACCCGCGCGCACGGGAGACGCGATGTCGGCCATCAGCGCGCCCTGCGCCGCCGCGCCGTTGCTGCCGGCGCGCGCGACCGCAGGCAGCAGCGACGCTGCCACGAACGCGACCGCCATTGCCGTACTAGCCGTTCGTCTGAGCAAGCTCTCCGATCCCCCGAAAGATCATGGACACTTCCCCCCTCACGCTCCGCCTCGGCCATCCGCCCATGCTCCCGTGCCACCCAGACCGCCGCGACGAGCCACACGAGGGCCAGCGCGACGTTCAACATCAGATAGGTTCGGATGGACGCCGAGAGTAGCTGAACCCCCAGCAGCACCGTAACGGCAGCCATGCCGTCTCCGGCGCGCACGAAGAGCGAATCGACCGTTGGCTTGCCCTTGAACGTGACGGCCTGACTCATCGGCAACCAGAGCACGTGCCGGGCGGTGTTGTTGATCGAATAGTCCGTGGCGTTCACGGCCGCCTGCGTGGTGCGTACCACCGCGAGCAGCGGCAACACGACCATCGCGGAATAGGAGAGCATCGCGATCACCGGAAGCAGCAGGAAGAGTGCAGCAAAGCCGCCGTACTTCAGGATGCGCGACGCCACGATCGCCTGCAGCCCCAGCGCGAGCGCGTTCACCCAGAAGTAGAAGCCGCCGAAGAACGCCGTCGTGCCCTCCTTGACGAAGCTCTTGACGGCGTCACCCGCGAGTCCCTGCGCTTCCACCTGTCCCTGAAGTGTCTCCTGCACGACCTGGAAGAGCTGGTTCTCGCCGTTGGTCTTGACCCAGTTCGTGATGAGCATGATGAGGCCGATCACGAGCAGATAGCGGGTGCCGAAGACCAGCCGCAGCGCGCCGCGGCGATCGGCCGGCGCCGATCCTCCCGCGATCGGGGCGCGCTTGGGCGCCGCCACGCCCCCCTCCGTCACGTCCGCACTGCGCGTCAACCAGATCGACGCCGCGAGCGGCACGAGCGCCATCAGCAGCACGTGCTGGATCGGTACGGTTCCCGAGGACACCAGCTTCTCCAGCAGCAGCGAGCCCACCGCGGCTCCGGCCGTCGCGCCGATCGCGATCATCGGAAGCAAGCGGTTGCCGCGCTCTTCGCTGTAGAGGTCCGCCGCGAACGCCCAGAACTGCGCGACCACGAAGACCGCGAACATCCCCACCCAGAGATAGAAAGCGATCCCGATGTAGGGCAACGGGGAGAGCAGGAAGTTCGGCTGGAGCGCCCAGAACACCAGCATGTTCAGCATGCAGAAGAGCGTCGCCCGCTCGATCAGCACCGCCCGCGGCCAGCGTCCGACCAGCCGCCCGTAGCCCGCCACGACCGGGATCAGCAGCAAGCTCTGGCCGAACGCGGTGTACGCCCGCATTTCCAGCTTCGAGAGTCCCGTCACTCCCGAGACCGCGATCCACCCCTCGCGCAGCGGCTTGATGAAGTAGTAGGCGCACAGGATCAGGAAGACGTTCGCGAACATCAGCAGCGCCGTGCGCCCTTCTCCGGGTCGCACGTCGGTGAACACGCGCAGCGCCCGCTCCACCCGGGAGAGGCGCGAGCGGTCGAAGTCGTTGGGCGCGATCGGGACCGTTGCGGACACGGACGGGCCTCGCGGCGGGAGCATGCGACTCGAGGGGGGGCGGCCAGCATAGCCCGCAGTGCGGCGACTGCCCCGCCCGGCGTAACCCCTGCGATCGGCCGGCGGATCTGCGCGGGTCGAGAGCGGCTACTGCGCGGTCGCGAGCCCGCGCAGCCGGCTCGTCAGTACCACCAGCGCGCTCGGACCGTCGCCCGGTGCGATCTGCTTCTCGAGCGCCTGGATCTGTTCGAGCAGGACCTCGTGACGCTTCAGGAAGGCGTCCGCTGCTGCGAGGGGGTCTTCCGGCTTCGACGCGAGCACCGACTCAGTGAGCAGCCGCTGCAAGTCGAGCAGGTCGAAGCGCAGGTCGACCAGCACCATGCGGTCCCACAACCCGCTGGCTTCAGCGTCGCGCAGGCGGCGGTGCGCCCAGTGGATGCCGGCCCCTTCGCCGATGCGCGAGTAGACGCGCGCCGCGGCGGCGGGCGCGATCGGCAGCCGCTCGCTGAGCCGCAACACGTTGAGAGCGCGATCCGCGAGCGGGAGCATCGCGACGTCGCGCGCCAGCTCGGGGGGGATGCCCTGTTGCGTCAGCGCGTCCTCGCGCTCGCGCGCCTGCGCCGTCTCGAGAGCGGAGAGAAACAGCGTCGATGTGCGGGCGCAGCTCAGCGAGGCCGCTTCGGCGGCCCGCGATCGCCGCGGCGTCGAGCAGCGCGCCGCCGCTCTTCACCAGCAGGCGCGCGACGCTGCGCACGCCGCGATCGACCTCCAACAACGCGTCGTAGACGGCTTCGCGCGGGACGGCGGCGGCGAGCGCGCACAGCGCCGTGCGCCGCTGCCCGATCTCGAGCAGGTCCTCGGCGATCAGCAGCGCCGTCGCGACTTCCGGAATCGCGACACCCAGCTCCGCGACGAGCGACGGCACGAGCGCGGCGCCGCCGGCGTCGATCAGGCGGTTGGTGACGACCAGCGCCGTGATCTCGCGGCGCAGACGATGTTGCCGCAATGCGTCGGGCCAGGCGTCGCGAAAGGCGGGCGGGAAGTAGCCGGCGAAGAGCGGCGCGAGAATCGCCGCATCGACCATCGCGTCCGTGGCCAGCGCGCGCCGCGTCACGAGCTTTGCGAGTCCCAGCATCACCGCCAGTTCGGGACGCACGAAGCCGCGTCCCTGCGCAGCGCGCGCGGCGGCGAGCTTCTCGCCCGGAAGCCCCAGCGCCGCGGGATCGACGTCCGCTTCGTCGCACAGCGCGAGCACCGCGCGCGCGTACGACTGCGGTTCGCGGCGCGAGCGCCGTTCGTCGAGCGAGAGCGCGAGCGCCTGGCCGCGGTTGTGCGCGAGCACGCTCTCGCACGCGTCGGCCGACGCGCCGAACAGCGCCGCGTGGCGCTGCTCGGCGGAGAGCCGACCCGATCGCACCAACGGCGCCAGCAGGATCTTGTAGTTGACCTCGTGGTCCGAGAGATCGACGCCACCCGAGTTGTCGACCGCGTCGGTGTCGATGCGCACGCCCGCGAGACTCGCTTCGATGCGCGCCGCCTGCGTGAAGCCGAGATTGCCACCTTCGGCCACGATCCGCGCGCGCAGCGCGCGGGCGTCGATGCGCACCGGCTCGTTGGCGCGATCGCCGACATCGGCGTTCGATTCGTGCGACGCCCGCACGTAGGTGCCGATGCCGCCGTTCCAGAGCAGGTCGACGTCGAGCGCCAGGATCGCGCGCACCAGGTCGTAGCCTGAGACGCGGCCGGAACCGAGTCCGAAGCGCTCGCGCACGCCGGGCGCCAGATCGATCTGCTTCGCGGCGCGCGAGAAGACGCCGCCGCCGGCCGAGATCCGCGTCGCGTCGTAGTCGGCCCAGCTCGACGTCGGCAGCTCGAAGAGACGGCGCCGCTCGTTCCACGCGAGTTCCGGGTCCGGATCGGGATCGACGAAGATGTGACGGTGGTCGAAGGCCGCGATCAGCTTTGCCTTGCGCATCAACAGCGCGCCATTGCCGAACACGTCGCCCGACATGTCGCCGATGCCAGCGGCCGTGAAGACATCGCGTTCGGGATCGACGCCCAGTTCGGCGAAATGCTGCTTCGCGCATTCCCACGCGCCGCGGGCGGTGATCGCGAACTTCTTGTGGTCGTAGCCCTCGGAACCGCCCGAGGCGAAGGCGTCGCCGAGCCAGAAGTCACGCGCGGTCGCGATGGCGTTGGCGGCGTCCGACAGGTGCGCCGTGCCCTTGTCCGCCGCGACGACCAAGTACGGGTCGTCGCCGTCGCGCCGCACGACGTCCGCGGGCGGCAGCACCCGACCGGAAGCGTCGAGGTTGTCGGTCAGGTCGAGCAAACTCGCGACGAAGACGCGGTACTGCGCGTCGGCGAGTTTTCGCGCTTCACTCGGAGAAAGCCCGGAGCGCTTCAAGACGAAGCCGCCCTTGGCGCCGACCGGCACGATCAGCCCGTTCTTCAACTGCTGCGTACGCATCAGGCCGAGGATCTCGACGCGCAGGTCGTCGAAGCGGTCGCTCCAGCGCAAGCCCCCGCGTGCAACCGGCCCGCCGCGCAGATGGATGCCCTGCAGCTCCGCTGAGTGCACGAAGATCTCGCACAGCGGCCGCGGCGGGGCGATCTCGGGCACCAGCGCCGGGTCGATCTTCATCGCGATGCGGTGCGGCGGCTCCTGCTTTGCAAAGAAGTTCGTGCGCAGCGTCGCCAGCAGCAGCGCGTAGAGACCCGAGAGCGCGCGGTCTTCGTTCAGCGACGCAATGCGGTCGCGGTAGCCCTCGAAGGCGCGCTGCAACTGGGCTTCGCGCGCGCTGCGTCCGGCGGCTTCGAGAGCGGGATCGAAGCGCGCCGCGTGGAGCTGCACGAGCAGCCGCACTGCCAGCGGGTTCTCGAGCAGCACCGAGCGCAGGAACGGGCGCGTGAGGCTTCCCTGGATCTGGAGGAAGTATTCGAGATAGGCGCGCACGCAGTCGATCTCGCGCCACGCGAGACCGGCGCCGAGCACGAGTCGGTTCAGTGGATCGCTCGCGACGGCGCCGAGCAGAACGGCGCGAATCGCCTCGCCGAGCCGCTCCGCAATCGCGTCGAGGTCGTCCTGCGTGGCGCCGAGCGGCAACACGCGCAGCGTGGCGACCATCGCGGGCGGCCGATCCGCCGGTGTGACGCGGAGCTGCTGCGCGTCGATCACGCGGATGCCGAAGCCGTCGATCACCGGCAGCAGGTCGGAGAGCAGCAGCGTCTGATCGGGCAGGAAGATGTCGAGCGTGCTGGACTCGCAGCGCGCGCCGTCGTGGTCGAAGTAGAGCGCGAAGTGCGGAGCGCCCGAGGCGGCGAGCGCCTCGAGCGCGACGACGCCGCGCACCGCGTCGACGGGATGGGTCGCGACCCGCAGCAGCTCCGGATAGCCGTCCGTGTAGCGATCGGCGAGGAGCCCGCCCTCGCTCTCGCTGAAACGATCGACCAGCGCCGCCTCGAAGCGGTCCTCCCAGCGCGATGACAGCTCCTCGATCTCGGCCTCGAGCACGGCGGGATCGGGCACCGAGAGCCGTCCGCTCGCCGTCGTGCAGAAGTAGTGGAGCACGGCGGCGCCTTCTTCGAGGAACGACGCGCGGTCGTCCACGTAGGTGGCGCCCGTGCACGCGACGAGCCGGGACCGGATGCGCGTGCGCAGCTCTTCGGCGTAGCGCTCGCGCGGCAACAGCACCGCGGCGTAGAGCGAGCGGCCGTGGGGATCGGCGCGCAGCACGAGTCTCGTGCGTTTCGAACCCTCGGACTCGACGATCTCGTGGATCAGCGCCGCGACGCCGTCAACGTCGGTGCCGAGCAGCACTTCGAGTGGCGCGGAGTCGAAGGCGCCGAGGATTGCGCGGTAGCGGTGCGAGCGCGGCACGGCCGCCTCGCGGCGCAGGATCTCCTCGAGGCGATTCGAGAGCAGCGGCACCTGGGAACCGGGCGTGCGCAGCGCGCGCGACGTGAACAGGCCGAACAGGATCGCCAGACCGCAGGGTTCGCCGCGCTCGTCGTATTGCGTGACGGCGAGGCGATCGAGGCGTCCGTGGCGGTGGATCGGCGACTCGACGCGCGACTTGCCGATCACCAGGATGCGTGGGTCCGCGACGATGTCGCGCAGTTCTTCGGGCACCTCGGCGCCGCGCCGCGGCGTGCGCAGGCGACTGGTCGCGTCGTCGCGAAAGAGCCCGAGCCCCGTCCCCGGGACCAGCTCGACTTCGAAACCCGCTGCGTCGCCGGGCGAACGCAGCGCGTAGCGCCGGAAGCCGACGAGCACGAAGTGATCGGCGACGAGCCACTCGAGAAAGCTGCGCACGCGGCGTGCGCGCTCGGCGCCGTCGGGGATCGTCCGGCCGGCATGGTCCACCTGGGCGTACAACTCGGAAATCGCGACCAGCATGCGCGCGTGGTCTTCGGTGACGTCGCGCACCTTCTCCATCGCGTCGCGCAGCGACGTTTCGAGTTCGGCGAGCTGCGACGGGTCGTCGATGCGCGGCGAGACTTCGACGTAGAGCGCAGACTCGCGCGGAGCGGCGGGCGTCGCATCGACGCCGAGCAAGGCGCCCGCGACGTCGCGGCGGACCGACAGGATCGGGTGCAGCAGGAGCCGTTCGCGAAGTTCGGCTCGGCGCAACACCAGCCGCAGCGTGTCGACGATGAAGGGCCGGTCGTCCTGGAGGATCTGGATCACGGTGCGGCCCGGACGATCCAGCGGGTTCGCGACGCGCACGCAGATCTCGCCGATCGCGCGCGCGGCCGCGAACGCGAAGCCCGCCGCAGTGGCGCCCGCGAGCGCGCGCTCGCTGACGCTGCCAGCGCCCTCTCCACCGCGCAGATAGGCGCGCGCAAAAGCGACGAAACGGGGAAGATCCGGCGGTGCGACCGCTTCGGCGGCCGTCGCGATCACGCGATCGAGGTCGAAGCCCGGTTCGGCCACGGCGCGCAGCCTAGCTCATGATCTTCGCTCGGCTGCGTCACGATCTTCGCTCGGCTGCGCCTCGCTGCGCAGCGGCGATCGCGTCGCGTGCACCGAAGGCGAGCCGCCCCTTTTTGTCGCCCTACTTGCCTTTCTTCGCGGGGAACTGCGCCGCCGACGACGTCTTGGCGCTGGCGGCCGCTTGCTTGTTTTTCTTGTCGGCGGTGTCCTGCTTCTTCGCCTTCTCTTTTGCCTTCGGAGACTTGTCGCCCATGAAATCACCCCTCCATTTTCGCGGGACGATGACGATCGCCCGCTCGCGCAGATTATCACGATCGGCCGCCAGGGCGAGATCCTTTCAGCCCGGAGGCGGACGCAGCTCGGGCAGCACGTATTCGCTCGTGCCCTTGCGGATGTTGGCGAAGAACAGCTCGGGCACGCTCCAGAGCGCACCGTCGAGACCGTCGCGCAGCCCGCGGCCAGGGATGAAGTTCGCGTGCGCCGCGGGATCGACGTAGCCGCCGAGCCGGCGCTTGGATTCCCGCGCGACGAAAGCGAGTACGGCGACGCAGAGCGTTTCGAGCAGCGCGACGCCGCGGCGCAGCTCCTCCAGCACTTCGAGCTGTCGCGATTGGGCGAGCAGGCGGCGCTCGAAGCTGTCGCGCAGCAGCGCCACCGTCGCGGGTGTGACGGCGATCCGCGAGACCTCGATGCTGCGATTCTCGAGCGTGCGGTATGCGTGCTGGAAGGCCCGCGAGTCTTCGCGGCGCGGCGTGAGCCAGCCGGCATCGTGCTGGAAGTCGTACGTCCAAGCGCCGAAGCGGATCGCGGCATGACCGCCGCTGGCGTCGCCCTCGTGCGCGCGGACGTAGAGATAGTCGAAGGAGTCGCCCGGCGCGGCGCCGTCGCTGCGCGCGCGCGCCGCCGTCAGCACGATGCAACCGAGCAATGCGATCGCGAGCCCGCGCGTCACCGGGCCTTGGCGAAGCCCCGCGCCATCGCGCTCCGCTTTTCTTCGTCGCCGCCGGCCCACGCCGCTTCGTACGCGGTGCGCTGCGCGTCATTCACGTCGGTGTGGCCGAGGCCGCGCCCGATCGCCTCCCAGGTGGACGGCTCGGATTCCCAATCGCTGACGCCGCGCAGGCGAACACCACCGTGGCGGCGAAGGGGATCCGGCCGAATCGCTTCCGGGGGAAGGCGCGTCGAAGGACGTGAGTCATCATAGGGTGAGGATCTAGCGCAGCCCCGTGGGCAGCGCGATTCGCGCGGGGCGGAAGGACGAAGTCGATGCCGAAACCGGACCAGCATGGGATGGTTCTAGAGGCGACCGAGCGATCGAGCGCGGAGCGCGCGGCGAACTGATGCGCGATCGCGTTCTCGCCGCGCTGCCCGCCGTCCTCGGAGCCTGCATCTTCGGCGTGGCGATCCTCGTGCTGCAACACGAGCTGGCTGCGTACCGGCTCTCCGACATCGAGACGCACCTCGCGTCGATCTCGGCTCGCCATGGCGCGCTGGCGCTCGTCCTCACGATCGCGAGCTACGCGCTGCTGACCGGCTACGACGCGCTGGCCTTCCGCTTCCTCGGCAGCGCGCTCGCGTATCCGCGCGTCGCGCTCGCCTCCTTCGTCGGCTTCGTGTTCAGCCACAACATCGGCCTCTCGTTCCTCGGCGGGAACGCGGTGCGCTACCGGATCCTGACCAGCTTCGACGTCGCGCCGGGCGACATCGCCCGCGTCGTGGCGTTCAACCTGATCACGTTCTGGCTCGGCTTCTTCGCGCTCGGGGGCGTGGTGCTGACGCTCGACCCGATCGCGCTGCCCGCGACGCTGCACCTGCCGTTCGCGACGAGCCGCCCGATCGGCGCGCTGCTGCTCGTGGCGCTCGCCGCCTACATGCCGTTCTCGTTGCTCAGGCGCTCGCCGCTGCGCGTCGGAGGCTTCGAGTTCGCAGTGCCGCGCCTGCGCTGGACGATCGCGCAGCTCGCACTCTCGGCGCTCGACTGGGCGCTCGCCGCCGCGATCTTCTTCGTGCTGCTGCCGCATAAGGACGGGCTCTCGTTCGCGATCGTGCTCGGCGCGTATCTGCTCGCGCAGGTGATCGGCCTCGCGAGTCACGTGCCGGGCGGTCTCGGCGTCTTCGAAGGCGTGATGGTGCTGCTGCTCCGCCAGGTACCTCTCGGGCCAGGTCGTGCTCGGCGCCGCGATCGCCTATCGGATTCTCTACTACCTGCTGCCGCTGTCGTCGCGGTGGTGGTCTTCGGCGGCTACGAGGCGCTGCAGCGCCGGCAGCTGTTCGAGCGCGGCAGGCGAATCTGTTCGCGCGCTGGGTGCCCGAGGTGGTGCCGCGCGCCTTCTCGTCGTTGGTGCTGCTCGCGGGCATCGTGCTGCTCGCGTCGGGCGCGACGCCCGCAGCGCCCGGACGCATTCCCGTGTTGGAGCGCTGGATCCCGCTGCCGCTGATCGAAGTCTCGCACCTGCTCGGCTCGCTGATCGGCGTCGCGCTGCTGCTGCTCGCGCGCGCGCTGCAGCAGCGCCTCGACGCCGCCTACTTCCTCTCACTCGCCGGCCTCGCGGCGGGCGCCGTCGCCTCGATCACCAAGGGCCTCGACTACGAAGAGGCGGCGCTGCTCTCACGCTCACCCTGGTCGCGCTGCTCCCGTGCCATCGCTTCTTCTACCGGCGCAGCTCGCTGCTCACGCGAATCGTTCTCGGCAGAGTGGATCGTCGGCATCGCGCTCGTCGTGGTCGGCACCGCAGTCGTGACGCTCTTTGCGTACCGCCACGTCGAGTATTCGCGCGATCTGTGGTGGAGCTTCGACGTTCACGGCCACGCGCCGCGCTCGCTGCGCGCGCTGTTCGGCGCCGGCTTCTGCGCTGGCGCTCTTCGCGCTGTATCGCTTGATGCGGCCGGCGCCGCCCGACGTGGCGTTGCCGTCGGCCGACGAACTCGAGCGTCTGCGGCCGCTGGTCGCCGCAGGCGCCGAACGCCGAGGCGCATCTCGCCCTGCTCGGCGACAAGACGCCTGCTGCGCGCACGAAGGCGGCGCGGGCTTCGTGATGTACGGCATCGAGGGGCGTTCCTGGATCGCGATGGGCGATCCGGTGGGCGCGCCCGACGTGCGCCGCGAGCTCGCCTGGCGCTTCCGCGAGCTGGCCGACGCCCACGGCGGTCGCGCGTCGTTCTACGAGGTCTCCGCCAACGACCTGCCCGTCTATCTCGATCTCGGCCTCACGCTGCGCAAGCTCGGCGAGGAGGCGCGCGTGGCGCTGGACGGCTTCACGGTCGAAGGCGGCGGTCGCCGCTCGAAACTGCGAACGGCGCGCAACCGCATGACGCGCGAAGGCTGTCACTTCGAAGTGCTGCGCGCCGGAGTCCGTGCCGCCGCTGCTCGACGAACTCGCCGCGATCTCGGACGCCTGGCTCCCCCACAAGAACACCCGCGAGAAGCGCTTCTCGCTCGGCTTCTTCGACCGCGCCTACCTCGCGCGCACGCCGCTCGCGGTGATCCGTCGCGGCGAGCGCATCGTCGCCTTCGCCAACGTCTGGCCGAGCGGCGAAAAGCACGAGCTGTCGGTCGACCTGATGCGCTACAACGAAGATGCTCCGCTCGGCCACGATGGACGCGCTCTTCACCGAGCTGATGTTCTGGGGACGCGACCAGGGCTATGCGCTGGTTCTCGCTCGGCATGGCGCCGCTCTCGGGCTTCGAGCATCACCGGCTCGCGCCGCTCTGGAACCGGCTCGGTGCGCTGCTCTTCCGCTACGGCGAACACTTCTACAACTTCCAGGGCCTGCGCGAGTGGAAGGAGAAGTTCGACCCGGTGTGGGAGCCGCGCTATCTGGCGGCGCCGAGCACCTGACGGTGCCGCTCGTGCTCACGCAGCGTGGCGTCGCTCGTGAACGGCGGCGTCGGTGGGACGATCGCGAAGTAGCGCGCCGCGTCACTATTTCGCGTTTCGCACGGCGCTCCGCTGCGTCGAAGATGCGCTGCGCGAGCGCCGCGTAGTCGTCGTCGAAGTGGTGGCCGCCCTTGGTCGGATCACCTCCGCGCCGGCGAGCTGCGGATCGGGGCAGATCGAGTCGTCCTCGTCTTCGCCGTAGAAGCACTGGACCTGCGGCGAGGTCGATGCTGCAGCAGTTCCGGCATCACCAGCGGCGCGTCCTCGTCGGATTCGGCGCCGAGCCAGCCCTCGACTGCGATCTGGAACGGCGCGCGCGCATCGAGACCGAGCAGCGACACCAGCACCACGCGCTCGCGCAGCGGCTGCGGGCAGCCGGTTCACGGCGAACGGCAGCACGGCGGCGCCGAACGAGTAGCCGACCAGCGCGACCTTGCGCGTCCCCCATTTGTCGCCGTACGCGTTGAGAATCTCGCCGAGGTCGCGCCCGATCTCGTCGGGTGTCTTCGCGCTCCAGAAGTAGCGGAGCGAATCGACACCCACGACCGGCACCTTGCGTTCGGCCAGGTGTTCGCCGATCTCCTTGTCGAGATCCCGCCAGCCACCGTCGCCCGAATAGATCACGGCCATCCACGAGCCCGGCTGATCGGCCTCGATCTCGGTGAGCGGCAGATTGCGCAATGCCGGCGAGGTGTCCCCGGCAGCGAACTGCTGCGAGAGCAGCGCGACCAGGCGATCGAGCGGCGCGTCGCTCGACGGGAGGCGGTTCGTCGACGTCGTCGACGAGGCTCGCCAGATCGGGAGCGAGCGGCGTGCGCGACGAAACGAGCCACCAGCCGGGCAGGTCTGCTTGCGCACCGTAGGCGAAGCCCTTGCCCGCGCACGGGAGTCGAACGGCGCGCCCGGACAGAACGGCACCCTGGTAGCGAGCGACGGCGCGGGATCGACGCTCACCGCGCCCGCCACCGTTGCCGCCGGCGACTGCGCGAGCCCCGCGTACGCGAGCGTCGCGCCCTCGCCGACACCGGCGAGAATCGGACTGCGATAGGCGGCCGTGCCGAGCTGACGCTGAAGCTTCTGCGAGAGCGCCTCGATCTCGGCGATCAGCGTAGTGACAGCCGTCGTCGCTCGCGCGCAGGCCCTTCTCGTAGCTCGGCAGGTCGACACCGACGACCGCCGCGCCGTCGTCGCTCAGCGAGTCGGCGGCGGCGTCGAAGGCCGGGCTCCAGCCGCTCGCGTCGGAGAACAGGAATACCAGCGCCTCCGGCGGATCGTCGGGTCGGAACAGCGCGATCTGCCCGAGTCGGCCGCCGTCGATGCGCTCCACATCCGCCGCCGGCGGCGGGGCATCCTGTTTGCAGCACGCCAGCGCGACAGCGAGCGCAAGCGCGAGCGGCGCTACTGCGAGGACGGGACGCAAGGATCCTCCGATCGGGGGACGCGACAGCATCGCCACCTACTTTGACCGAACCTTCCGCGGAGTCGAGCCCACGGGCTGGGCCGACACGCCCGCCGTACGCTCCTCGATTCCCGGCTTCTGGCGGGTCGCGCGCCAGATCCTGCGGTCCCCGGCCGAGGGCGCCGACACGGTGGTGTGGCTCGCCGCGAGCGAACGGCACCGCGCCCTCACGGGCTCGTTCTTCTTCGACCGCGAGCCGCGCCGGACGCATTGGCTCCCCTGGACGCGGGAATCCGAGGCGGACCGCCGGCGGCTCTGGAGCCTCGCCGAGCGCAGCTCGGGCGCAGGTCCCCGGCGGCGCTCGCGGCCTCGGACCGGGTCTCGCAGCCGGGGTGACGCCTCGCCGGTCGCCTGATACGCTGCCGGATCGAAGGCGCCTCCGGTCGGGAGTGCGCACGTTGGGCGAGAGTCTTCTATCCTTCCTGCGTATCTCTCATTACGACTCGAGTGCTCTTTCCTGCTCGTCGGCAGATGGCTTTCGGCCAATCCGACGGCGGTGCAGTGTGTTTCGCGCGCGATCGATGGTTCGGATGGTCCGGCCTTGATTACGGCGAGTGTCGCGTCCGCCTGCTGCGTGCGACGGCGCGACGAGGATGATCGATTGGGCAAGAAGCTTTACGTCGGAAACCTGCCGTTCACTGCTTCCGAGGACGAAATCCGTGAGCTCTTCGAGCGACACGGTGCAGTGGACAAGGTGAGCGTCATCACCGATCGGGAAACCGGTCGGCCGCGAGGGTTCGCCTTCGTGGAGATGGCGCGAAGGCGCGAACGCGGATGCCGCCATCCAAGCGCTCGATGGTCGCGACTTCGGGGGCCGCAGCCTCCGGGTCAACGAGGCGCAGGACCGCCGCGGCGGCGGCGGCGGTGGAGGTGGTGGCTACGGTGGTGGCGGCGGCGGCCGTGGCGGAGGCGGCGGTGGCCGCGGCGGCTACGGCGGTGGTGGCGGCGGCGGCTACGGTGGCGGCGGCGGCGGCGGTCGCTACTAGTCCCGCACGGGAACGAAATGGAAAGGCCTCGGGCGAAAGTCCGGGGCCTTTCTCCGTTGGAAACGCGGGTCGGCGCAGAGCGCTTCGCGTCAGCTCGAAGCGGTAGCCGCCTTCGCGAGAATCGCTTCGAGCGCGTCGCGCTGCCGCTCGAAGTCGGTGAGCAGCGCGAGCTGCGTGCGGGCGAGATCGAGATTCTGGCCGGGGCGGCGGATCCGGAAGTAGCGATCGCCGGCCAGGTGGTCGGCCAGGAATCGCATGCCGAGCAGCAGCGTCATCAGCTGGCTCGCGAAGACCAACTCCTCGCGTTCGACCGCGAGTAGCGCAGCGCCCGCGCCGCGCAGATAGCCCGCCACCAACGCTTCGAAGAGTCGCGGGTCGACGCGTACCTTCGCGAGATCTCGCTCATCCTCCGCGACGGGGCTCGCCGCGCGTCGCGCCAGATCGCCGAAGTCGTAGAGCGAGAGTCCCGGCATCACCGTGTCGAGGTCGATCACGCAGACGCCCTCGCTGGTGGCGTCGTCGAGCAGCACGTTGTTGATCTTGGTGTCGTTGTGGGTGACGCGTTCGGGCAGCCGCGCCGCGCAGCGTCTCGCTGCGCGCGACCATTCCCTCGCGCGCCAACACGAACTCGAAGTCGCGCCGGCACTCGGCGAGCCGCCCGTGCACGTCGGCCTTCGCTGCCGCGACGAGCTGCTCGAAGCGCGCCCGCGCGTCGTGGAAGTGCGGGATCGTCTCGTGCAGGCGCGCACCGGGCAGATCGGCGAGCTGCGCGAGGAAGCGCCCGAACGCCTCGGCCGCCGCGCCGGCCTCCAGCGCCGATCCCACCGCGTCGCGACTGCTCGCGCCCTCGATGAAATGGAAGGTGCGCCACCACTCGCCGTCCGCGTCGACGAAGGCGAGCCGGCCGTCGCGCGCCGTCACCAGTCGCAGCGCGCGGCGATCGGCGTCGCGCGCGCCCTCGCGCTCCAGCACCGCGCGCTGGTGTGCGGTGACGCGCGCCATGTTCTCCATCACCAGCGCCGGCTCGCGGAACACGCGCGCGTTGATGCGCTGCTGGATCCAGCGCGTGCGGCGGCCGCCGTGCTCGCGCTCGACGAGCAGCGTCTCGTTGATCCAGCCGCTGCCGTAGGGTCGCGACGAGAGCCAGCGTCCCGGCAGCGAGAACGCCTCCGCCACTTCGCGCCAGCGCGCCAGCGTGGCGGGATCGGGCTGCGCGAGCGACGGCTCGCCGCTACCCATGCACGGTCGTTGCGAAGGAGCTTTGCGTGTCCACGGTGTCGCTTCCGATGCTCCCGGTTCCGCGCGTGGCGCACAACATCCGCGTCGACGGCAACCTGCACAAGGCCCCGTGGACGCAGCTCGCGCCGATCTGGCTGGTGCCGTCGCACGGTCGCGCGGCGCCGCACGGATTCCAGTCGACGGCGCTGCGCGTCTGTCACGACGGCGAGCGCCTCTTCGTCGCGTTCGCTTGCGAGGACGCCGCGATCGTCGCTTCGCACACGGGACGCAACGCGCCGATCTACGAAGAGGACGTCGTCGAAGCGTTCCTCGCGCCGGGCGCCGACCCGCGCCGTTACTTCGAATTGGAGACGAGCCCGCGCAACGCCTGGTTCGAGGCGCGCGTCGAGAGTCCCGACGGTCGGCGCGACACGATGCGCGTCGACCGCGACTGGGTCTGCGCCGGTTTCGAGCACGCCGTGCACGTGCGGGGATGCCGCGACGAGGCGGCGAATCGTGGAGCGCCGAATGGGCGATCCCGTTCGCGTCGCTCGGCGTCGCTGCGCCGCGCGCGGGCGATCGCTGGCGCGCCAACTTCTTTCGCATCGACCAGGCGCACGGCGGCGAGTATTCGGCGTGGTCGCCGACGCTCGCGGACCCGCCGGACTTCCATCTGCCGGACCGCTTCGGCGTGCTGGTGTTCGGGTAGCGGTCGCGCAGCACCGGTCCCTTGCGTCCGAGCCCCCCGGTTCACCGCCTTGGCGAAGCGCGAGGCCAGCGACTTTTCCCCACGCCCGAGCGCCGTGGGCCCGTCGGCCTCGACGATCTCGTGAAGGGGTCGTCTTGGAGCGAGAACTCGAGGAGCCGGAACGCGCTTCGCGCGGCGCCCCCGCGGAAGCCCTCGATCACGGCCCGCACGACGCCGGCGTTCCGCCGCTCGGACATCGACCTCCGCCTATCTCGGCAGACGGATCCCGTCCGTCACCTCCAGACGATGTCGGCGGGGTCGCGCGTCAGGTGGCCGAGCGCGTCCTTCCACCGGTAGAGGATCAGGTTGTCCATGAGCTCGGAATCCTGCCCCCGGCGCTTGCGGTCGAGTTCGCTCTTGAGGACGTCGAGAGCGCCGTGCACCGCAGGCCCGAAGAGCGACTCGAGGTACGCCGGCGGGATTCGCGACGCCGACTCGTCGAAGCTCCCGTCCTCGCGAAGCGGCGCGGGCGAGAGCGGCGGCACGTAGTACACGTTCGGATGCGTGCCCTTCTCGGGATGAAGCGGGAGCGCGACCTTCCACTGGTTCACGAGCTTGCCGACCGCCGTGCTCGCGTCGTCGAGGTAGCCGATGAAGGCCGCACGACCCGGGCATTGGCGAACGCACGCCGGCGCCACGCCCTGCTCGATGCGCGGGAAGCAGCCGATGCAGTGCTGGCTCACGTTGCGCATGCGGTTGAAGTGGATCTTCTTGTACGGGCAGGCGCGCCGGCACATCTGCGCGCCGCGGCACTTCTCCTCGTCCCGCAGGACGAGGCCATCCTCCTTGCGCTTGAAGATCGCGTCGTTCGGGCACGCCTCGAGGCAGGCAGGCTCGGTGCAGTGGTTGCAAAGCCGCGGCAGGTAGAAGAAGTACGCGTTCGGGAACTCGCCGCCGCCCTCGTCCTCGTCCCAGTTCATTCCCCAGGTCTTCGAGCTCGAGATCTTCTGCAGGTGCTTGCGGCCCTGACCGCCCTCGCCGCGGAGCACTTCGTCGTAGTTGAAGTTCCAGCCGCCGCCGACCTCCTCGTCGGTCGGGATCCGGCCGAGCGAGAGCTTGCCGTTCTCGTCGTAGCCGCCACCCATCTCCTCCCAGCCGCGCGGCGTTCCCTAGCCCGGCTGCGTGTTGACCGTCATCCACCACTGCGCCTCGGTCCCCGGATCCTCGCCGGGCCAGAGCACCTTGCATGCGACCGAGCAGGTCTGGCAGCCGACGCACTTGTTCAGGTCGAAGACCCACGCGAGCTGGCGCTTCGAAGCCGTGATCGTTCCCATCGTTCGAACTCCTCGAACGCGCCGGGCCCGTGGCGCCGGCGTCGCGAGTTGGTTGGACGCTTACGCCTTCTCGATGTCGACGCGAACCGCGCGGTCCGCGGGGATCGGCTGCCACGAGAAGAGGCGGTACTTGAGGTGGCCGTAGTTCCCGACCAGCCCGAGGGGCTTGACGTGACCCGGCTCGACGTCGGCCTGTCCGTACCAGTCCTCGTGCATGTACGGCTCGAAGCCGTTGTACACGATCACCTGGCCCGGTCGGCACGAGGGCGTGACCTTGGCCTGGATCAACATCGATCCGGCGTTGCTGGTCACGCGCACCTTGTCGCCGTTGGCGATGCCGAGTTCTTTCGCCTCCTTGTCGTTGATGAAGGCGAACGGCTCCCCCCGATGAGTGTTCAGGATGATGTCATTCGTCATGTTCATCGAGTGGATGCTCCAGCGGTTGTGTCCGCTGGTCATCTGGAAGCGGCGGTTCTTCCCTCCCGCCGGCGGTGGTAAAGCGGAGAGCTCACCCTCGCGCCAACGGCGGCCGAAGCGGTCGCCGGACTCGTCGCGGTCGCGCTGGAGGTGCTTCGGGCTGGCGCCGTGGAAGGCGCCGCGCAGCCAGGTCACGAGGTTGCCGAAGACGGCGTGCGCCCACGTCAGGATGTCCGGGGACTGGCGTCCGTGCCTTCCCTTCCTCGATGCCGGGGATCCGCCCGCGTCGACGCGAACTCAATCGAGACCGGCTTGGCCAGGGCCCGGGTCTTGTGTAGCCTTGTGTGTGAGGAGTCACACATGGCAACGAACCTATCGCTCGACCCGGAGTTGATTGAACGCGCGGTGGAAGTCAGCGGTGAACGCACCAAGAAGGCTGCGGTTACCCGCGCGCTGGAGGAGTTCATTGCCCGGCGCGGCCAGAAACGGCTGGTCGAACTGATGGGCAAGCTCGAATGGGACAAGTCGTTCGACTACAAGGCCGAACGGTCCCGCAAGTGACCCTGCTCGTCGACACCAGTGTCTGGTCGCTGGCCTTGCGCCGCGACGGCGATGGCGACGTGCCTCAGATACAGGCGTTGCGCGCCGCCCTGGAGGGCGACGAGATCGTCGTCACCACGGGGCTGGTGCTGCAGGAACTGCTGCAGGGTTTCGCCGGACCGCGCGCGCGCAAGGACATCATCGAAAGGTTTGCCGCGCTGCCGCTGCTCAGCCCCGACCGGCAAATCCATATTGATGCCGCCGAACTGCGCAATCGCTGTCGCCGCGCGGGCGTGCAGCTGGGCACCATCGACGCGCTGCTGGCACAGCTTTGCATCCGCCATGGGCTGACACTGCTGACGACCGACGACGACTTCGTCCACGCTGCGCGGCACTGCCCGCTGCGAGTGTGGAAGTAGGCGGCCCAGTGGGGCGACACCCCAGTGGAGCGATGCATGGTCTGCAGAGCCAAGCGCCGAGTGGCGGCGCAGCGGGTTGTACCAGCCCTCGATGAACTCGAACACCGCAAGCTGTCCCTCGGCCTGCGTGCAGAGCTTCGTGCGCTCGAACAGCTCGCACTCGAGCATCGCGAAGAAGCTCTCCGCCGTCGCGTTGTCGTAGACGTCGCCGACGCTGCCCATCGACGGCCGCACGCCGAGCTGGCAGCAACGGTTGCAGGACGCGATCGACGTGCACCGCCCGGGGCGCTGTGATGGATCACGTCCGTGGGCCGACGTCGTGTCGTCGCCATCTCGAGAACCGACAGCACGAACTCCGTCCGCAGGTGCGTCTCCATCGCCCAGCCGATCACCTTGCGGCGGAACAGGCGTACGCGCGCCGCCGCCCCGAGGAGAGCGTCCTCTACGGCGTAGCCAGCAGGAGTTCGAGACCTTCTTGGCCGGCGCGTCCATACGCGAGCGACCGGGGCCCCGCTTCGTCGCGCGCGCGCTTCGCGCCTTCCTGCGCTGCGGGATCCTCGCCCACGGTTCCGTCTGCGGGCACTGCGGCGCCGTCACTTTCGTGCAGCGCTTTGGCGACGCGCCGAACCTCAACGTTCACTTCCACTCGCTCGTGCTCGACGGCGCCCACGCGCGGTCGGGTGAGGGAGATCTGCGCTTCCACCCGCTCCCGCCACCCGACGACACCGAGGTGGAGCGCGTCGCGCGGCGAGTCGCGCGGCGCGTGGATCGCCTGCTCGAGCGGCGCGGGCACGGCGAGCCAGACGACGATGCGCTCGCGGCGAAAGAGCCGCTGCTCGCGTCGCTCTACGCCGCGTCGATCACGAGCCGTATCGCGACGGGCCCGCGCGCCGGCAGCGCGTTGCGCGCCTCGGCAACCGCATCGACGCCGAGGATCTACCCATGCTGCAAGAGGAGCGCTGCGTGAACGTGGGCGGGGTGAGCGTCCACGCCAACGTCGCGGTCGAACCTCGTGCGCCCCGGCGTCAGTGCCGCGCCTCACCGCGGCGCCGCCGACCGCTTCTTTCCCCAGCGGTTGGTTCTCGCGCTGAGTCGAGAGTTGCCACAAAGATCATCCTGCCCGGCCGACACGACACGACAGGAACTTTTCTTCCTACGCCCCCCTCACGGGCCCGTACTCATTCCGATTGAGCACGAGCGTGGCGAATGAAGCCGGTCACTCCAGATGGTCTAGCCTACCCGGATGCTCGAAGCCCTCTCGCGGCGCCGCGCCGTTCCGGTTTCCGCGCTGGCGTTGATGGCGATCCTGGCGGCACCCGGCGCGGTACGCGCGGCCGGCGCCGACGGCCACTTCGAGCAGCGCCGCTCGACCCACTTCCTGTTGCGCGAGGACGTGGCGATCGACCAGCGCACCGGCCCGCGAGGCGCAAAGCACTTCGAACGCGAAGTGCTCGCTGTCCTCGAAGGTGGCTACGACCTGATCGACGACGCGCTCGGCCTGCGGCCGCGCCGACGCATCGAAGTGGAGGTGTACGACCCGGCGATCTTCGACGCGAGTTTCGCCGCGCTGCTGCCCTTCCCTGCCGCCGGCTTCTATGGCGGCGTGATCCGCGTGCGCGGCGACGTGCAAGTGACCGAGCGGCTCACCAACACCCTCCTCCACGAACTCGTGCACGCGGCGCTCGACGCGGCTGCGCCGTCGCTCAGGCTGCCGGCGTGGCTCAACGAGGGTCTGGCCGAGTGGTTCGCCGCGCGCGCCGCGGGCCGGCCCGCGCTGGGCCGCGGCCAGCGCGCATTCCTCGCCGAGAGCGCCCGCCGCGGCGCGCTGCTGCCACTCGAAGCGATCTCGGAGCCGAGCCTCATGCAGCTGGCCGCCGAGGACGCGCCGCTCGCGTACCTCCAGGCGGCGGCGCTCGTCGATCAGATCGCAGCTCGTGGCGGTGACCGCGCGCTGCGAGTGCTGCTCGCACAGCTCTTCCGCAGCGGCGATCTAGACCGCGCGCTGCTGCGCGCGACCGGCCTCGACGCGCGCGGGCTCGAGGCATCGATGCTCGCCGAGTTGGGGCTGCGGCGCTGAGCGCGCGCCCTCCCGCGTCCGACCGCCGCGCCGACCTCGATGTGTTGCGCGTCTTCGCGGTGTACCTGCTCTTCGCGTTCCACTCCGCCAAGGTCTACGACCCGACTCCGTGGTACCACGTGTGGAGCCCGGACCTGATCCCCGGCATCCAGCGCTTCACCGGCTTCGTTCACCTCTGGCACATGCCGCTGCTGTTCCTGCTGGCGGGCTGGTCGCTGGTGGCGTCGGTGCGGACGCGGGGCGGCGGCGCCTTCGTGCGCGAGCGCTGGCGGCGACTCGGAATCCCGCTGCTCTTCGGCTGCGTGGTGCTCTGCCCGGTGCTCAAGTACGTGGAGCTGCGCAGCGGGGTGTCGATCGGGATTCGCGGCGTCGGAGCGAGCGCGGCGCTGCAAGCCGCGCACGGCTCGCTGCAACTACGGCCATTGCCGGTGGCTGCTCCGTTCGACGAGTCGTTCCTTGCGTTCCTGCCGAGCTTCTACACGTCGCTCGATCGTTTCACGTGGTCGCACCTCTGGTTCGTCGTCTACCTGCTGGCCTTCACGCTGCTCTACTGGCCGCTGCTCCGGCGCGTGCTCGCGCGCGACGCGCGCCCCGTCACGCACGCCGGTCTCTGGCCGTGGGCACCGCTCGTTCCGCTGGTGCTCGCGGAGAGCTGGCTCCGCCCCGACTGGCCCGGCGTGCAGAACCTGATCGGCGACTGGGCAAATTTCGCGAAGTACTCGCTCTACCTGTGGGCGGGCGTCGCGATGGCCCGACACCCGGAGGTCGAGGCGCGGGCCCACGCGCAGTGGCCGGCGGCGTTCGCCGCCGGACTCGCGCTCGCGGCGGGGCTCCTCTGGATGGAGACCCACGGCGGCGCCGCCGCGCTGCCACCGCTCGCGGGCCGGATCGTGGGCTACGGCGTGCCGGCCGCGGCGGGCTGGTGCTTCGTCGTCGCGCTTCTCGGTGCGGCCGCGAGTCGGGTGCACCGCGGGGGTCCGCTGCTCGAGTTCCTGTCGGAGTCGGCGATGCCCATCTACATCCTCCACCAGCTCGGCGTGGTGCTCGCGGCCTTCTTCCTGGATCCGCTTCCGCTGCCCGTGGGCGTGCGCCTCGCGCTCGTCTTCGGCGCCGCACTCGGGGGGACCCTCGCCTTCTACGCGGCGGTCGTCCGCCCCTTCGCTCCGCTGCGCGCGGCCTTCGGGTTGAAGCCACGCCGAGCGCCTCAGCTGCGCATCCCCGGCGCCTCGTGACCGCTCGCCGCGACGTACTCGGTGTAGCCGCCCGCGTAGACGCGCGGCTCGCCGGGCACCAGCTCGAGCACGCGGTTGGTGAGCGCGGCGAGAAAGTGTCGATCGTGCGAGACCAGCAGCATCGTGCCGTCGAAGCCGCCGAGCGCGCGGATCAGCATTTCCTTCGTCGCGAGATCGAGATGGTTGGTGGGCTCGTCGAGCACCAGGAAGTTGGGCGGGTCGTAGAGCATGCGCGCCAGCACCAGTCGCGCCTTCTCGCCGCCCGATAGCAGCCGGCAGCGCTTCTCGATCTCGTCGCCGGAAAAGCCGAAGCAGCCGGCGAGCGCGCGCAGCGAGCCGATCGACGCGTTCGGGAAGGCGTTCTGCAGCGTCTCCCAGACACTGTCGTCGCCGTCGAGCACTTCCATCGAGTGCTGCGCGAAGTAGCCGAGCTTCACCGCCGCGCCGAGCGTGACGCGGCCGGCGTCGGGCGCGGCATCCCCCGCCACCAGCTTCAACAGCGTCGACTTGCCCGCGCCGTTCGCGCCCATCACGCACCAGCGCTCGCGGCGGCGGATCCAGAGATCGAGTCCGTCGAAGACGACGCGCTCGCCGTACGCCTTGTGTACGCGGCGAGCTTCACCACGTCGTCGCCCGAGCGCGGCGCCGGACGAAACTCGAACTCGACCGTCTGGCGCCGCTTCGGCGGCTCGACCTTCTCGATCTTGTCGAGCTTCTTCACGCGACTCTGCACCTGCGCCGCGTGGCTGGCGCGCGCCTTGAAGCGCGCGATGAACGCCTCTTCCTTCGCGAGCATCGCCTGCTGGCGCGCGTACTGCGCCTCCTGCTCGCGCTCGGCGATCGCGCGCTGGCGTTCGTAGAACTCGTAGTCGCCCGAGTAGGTGATGAGCTCGCCGCTGTCGATCTCGATGATCTTCGAGACCGTGCGGTTCAGGAACTCGCGGTCGTGCGAGGTCATCATCAGCGCGCCGGAAAAGTTGGCGAGGAAGCCCTCGAGCCACAGGATCGACTCGAGGTCGAGGTGGTTGGTGGGCTCGTCGAGCAGCAGCGCGTCGGGCTGCATCACCAGGATGCGCGCGAGGCCGACGCGCATCTTCCAGCCGCCCGAGAGCGCGCCGACGTCGCCGTCCATCTGCGCCGGCTCGAAGCCGAGACCGGCGAGCACTTCGCGCGCGCGCGCTTCGAGGCCGTAGCCGCCGAGTTCTTCGAAGCGCGCCTGCGCCTCGCCGTAGCGATCGACCAGCGCCTCCATCTCGTCCGCGCGCGCGGGATCGGCGAGTGCGTGCTCGAGTTCGTGCAGCGCGCGCGCGGCGTCGGAGACCGGGCCGGCACCGTCGAGCGTCGCCTCGACTACCGTCCGGCCCTTCATCTCGCCGATGTCCTGCGAGAAGTAACCGACCGTCGTGCCGCGATCGATCGAGACCTGCCCGTCGTCGGGCTCTTCTTCGCGCGTGATCAAGCGGAAGATGGTGGTCTTGCCGGCGCCGTTCGGGCCGACGAGGCCGACCTTCTCGCCGCGATTCACGACGGCCGACGCCTCGAGGAAGAGGATCTGCCGGCCATGGCGTTTCGAGAGCGAGTCGATGCGAATCACGGGCGGGGTGTAACGAACCGCGCGATCCGCGGCAGGCTGCGAGCGTCAGGCGCTCCCCCGCAGGCGTCGCGTCGCGACCAGCGCAGCGGCGGCGGCGAGTCCGAGCGCCGCCGCGCCCGGCTCCGGCACGGAGACGAAGTCCACGTAGGCATTCGCCTGGCCGGAGATGAAGTCCACCTCGCGGTTGAAGCCGGTCACGCCGACGCTCGCGGACGCCGTGCCGATGAAGCCACCGCCGCTACAGGTGACCGCGTGGGTGCCGCTCGGGATCGAGATCGAGTAGCCGCCGCTCGAACCGGTGGTCGCGGAAAGCAATCCTGCATGCACGGTGACACCAGCGAGACCCTCGCCCGGATCGAAGCGCGAGTTGCCGTTGCCGTCGTGGAACACGACGCCGGTGAGGAAGGTCTCGGCGGTGGCCTTCATGCCGGTGTGGAACGCCCAGTAGTTGTGGTACAGCGCCGCCATCGAGAGACCGTAGCCGGGGCCGGCCTCGACGAAGAGCGCGTTGAAATCGTCCATCCCGAGCAGGTGAACGCGGTGGGCGAGGTTGGGGTAGTCGGTGTCGACGATCAGCCCGATCATGGCGTTCACACCCTGGCTGAGGTCGAACCGGTCGGGACCGAAGCCGGCGGCGATCGATTCGATCTGGTTGCTGTCGTCGTACATCATGTAGCAGCTCGGCATCATGCACATCGCGGGCATTTGCATCGGCAGCGGGTAGCCGAAGACGTTGCGAACCAGATCGTTCGGCCAGTAGAAGTTGGGACCGACCATGCTGTGATCGTCGAAGTAGTTGTTGGTGGCCATCTCCTGGGCCTTGAAGCGGGCCGAGCCCACGAGCGTCATGTTGAGCGCGAGGGGAGGACGCGGAGCGACGCCGATCAGCGTCACGGGCATCCCGTCGCCGCCGGTCTGCGAACCGAGCCCGTACTCCGCCGCCCACGCCGGCGGATCATGGCGCGCGCGATTCATCTCGTAGAGAAAGTGGAGTTCCTGGGTGGTCGGATCGGGCGGGGGAACCGCCACGGCTGCCTGTGTCGTGCAGAGCACGACGGCGGCTCCCAGCAGAACACGACTCACGACGCATCGAACCCGAGAGCCCTGGCGATTGTGCATGAGGCGTGCTCCCGGGGGCCGCTACCGATGGACCCATTGCCGCGCATTCCATGTGCAGTGTGACGCGCGGCCAGAACCTCGCTGCTTCGTCATTTCGTCGTGCAATTCGCGGCATGACCCCACGGGATGGGTCTGGACCTCGCCAAGACGGTGCGGGACCTGCCCAATCCAACGCGCCCCGAGGAGACCCACCTTGAAGCTCTACGACGCCACCCTCTCTCCGTTCGCAGCCCGCGTCCGCGTGCAGATCTTCGCCAAGTCGCTCGACATCCCGCTCATCGCGGCACCAGGCGGAGCCGGCAGCAACGAGTACAAGCGGATCAACCCGACCGGCGACGTCCCCGCGCTGGTGCTCGACGACGGCAGCGTGTTGCCCGAGTCGCTGGTGATCGGCGAATTCCTCGAAGATCGCTTCCACGAGCCGTCGCTGCGGCCGGCCGACGCGGTCGCCCGCGCGCAGATGCGGCTCGTCACGCACTTCGCCGACGGCTACGTCGAGCCGCCGCTGCACGCGATGTTCCCGCAAGTCACCGATCCGGCCGCGCGCGACCCGAAGCTGATCGCCGAGAAGACCGCCGAACTCGCCACGTGCTACGACCAGCTCGTCCGCTTCCTCACGCCCGGCGGTCCCTACGACATGGGCAAGAGACCGGGCCGGCACCGTCGATCGTCGCCTCGACCACTGTCCGACCCTTCATCTCGCCGATGTCCGGCGAGAAGTAGCCGACCGTCGTGCCGCGATCGATCGACACCTGCCCGTCGTCGGGCTCTTCTTCGCGCGTGATCAAGCGGAAGATGGTGGTCTTGCCGGCGCCGTTCGGGCCGACGAGTCCGACCTTCTCGCCGCGGTTCACGACCGCCGACGCCTGGAGGAAGAGGATCTGCCGGCCATGGCGTTTCGAGAGCGAGTCGATGCGAATCACGGGCGGGGGTGCAACGAACCACGCGATCCGCGGCAGGCGATGCAAGCCCGCCCGCGGTGGGATGCAATTCATTCCCGGAGCGACGGGGATCCGAGATATCCTCGCCGAACCCGAGAGGAGGGTCTACCAGTGGCCATTCGACGGTCTTTCTGCTTCGCACTCACCTTTGCGCTCGCGAGCGTGACGTCACCGGCGCTGGCGATCCGTCTCGCGCCCGGCGATCTGTTGGTGGTCGACGCCACCAATCAGAAGATCCTGCACGTCGATCCGAACACCGGCGCCGTCGACGACTTCGCCCCGCGCGGCGGGTTCAGCAACTTGATCAGCACTCCGCGTGGCATCGCGTCGTCGCCCGAGGGCCAGGTCTACGTGACGAACTACGTCGGCGCGACGCTCGTGCAGATCGACGCCGCGACCGGCGCGCAGCAGATCCTCGAGTTCTTTTCGAGCGGGATCGGCGGTCCCCTCGATCTCGGCACGCATCCGGCCGGCGTAGCGGTGAGCCCCGCTGCGCCCGGCACTGGCGGGTTCCGCGACGTCTACGTGAGCTCGCAGGGAGCGCTCTACCGCGTGGAGCGGACGCTCTTCGACACCACCTCGGCGATGACGCCGTATCCGTCCGGTCACGAGAGCAGCAACGGGCTCTTCCTCGCGCTGTATGCATCCGGTGTGGTGCAGGGGTACATCGGGGTCGGGCAGTCCGTGCTCCAGTTCAACGGGGGGACGATCAGCACGCTCATCGACCTGATCGGAGAGATCAGCGGCCTCGCCTGGATGCCTTTCTCTCCTTTCGTGAGCCGCGCGAACACCACCTGCCCGTCGAGCTCCAATGGCGTGGCCGAGATCGTGTACGACCAGTTTTTCTTCCAATACGTCGCGCAGGACTTTGCGACCGGCGGCGACCTCGCGTGTCCCGGCGCGCTCGCCGCGACGCCGCCCGACGCCCCGGTCCCCTACTTCTACGCGATCGACGTGGGCTCGAATCCGCCGCGGATCGTCCGCGTCGAGACCGCGGGCTCTCCGCCGCCGACGGCGATCGTCGCGACGTTGCCGGGATCCGCGAGCTATCCCGCCCTCGAGGTGTACGTGCCCGAACCCGCTGCGTTGCCCGACGCCGAGGTCGCCCTCGCCGGAATCGCGACACTCGCGATCGCGCGGCGCCGCGTGCGCGGGTGACGCGATTCGTGTGAGCTCGGCGGCGACGCGCGAGATCGGGCGGGCGCGAGGTCAGGCCGAGAGACTCACGCGCTTGCGCGCAGGAGTCGCGTCGCGACGAGCGCAGCGGCGGCGGCGAGTCCGAGCGCTGCCGCGCCCGGCTCCGGCACGGCGACGAAGTCCACGAAGGCGCCCGCTTCGCCGGAGATGCAGTCCACTTCGCGGTTGAAGCCAATCACGCCGACGCTCGCGGATGCGGTGCCGCTGAAGCCGCCACCGCTGCACGTGACCGCGTGCGTGCCGCTCGGGATCGAGATCGAGTAGCCGCCGCTCGAACCGGTGGTCGCGGAGAGCAATCCTGCATGCACGGCGACACCGGCGAGACCCTCGCCCGGATCGAAGAGCGAGTTGCCGTTGCCGTCGTCGAACACGACGCCGGTGAGGAAGGTCTCGGCGCTCGCCTTCACGCCGGTGTGGAACGCCCAGTAGTTGTGGTAGGTGGAAGCCGCCGACACGCCGTAGCCAGGGCCGGCCTCGACGAAGAGCGCGTTGAAGTCGTCCATCCCGAGCAGGTGAACGCGGTGGCCGAGCGTCGGAACGCCTTTGTCAACGATCAGCCCGATCACGGCGTTCACACCCTTTGTGTAGTCGGAGCTGCCGGGGCCGTAGCCGGCGGCGAGCGATTCGATCTGATTGCTGTTGTCGTCGAGCAAGTAGCAGCTCGGCACGCACGGATCGGGCAGCATCGTCGGCAGCGGGTAGCCGAAGACGTTGCGCACCAGTTCATTCGGCCAGTAGAAGTTGGGACCGACCACGCTCTGATGGCCGAAGTAGTTGTTGGTGGCCATCTCCTGGCCCTTGAAGCGCGCCGAACTCACCAGCGTCGCGTTGAGCGCGAGGGGCGGACGCGGCTCGACGCCGCTCAGCGTCACGGAAAGTCCGTCGCCGCCGATCTCCGAACCGAGCCCATATTCGGCCGCCCACGCCGGCGGATCATGGCGCGCGCGGTTCACCTCGTAGAGAAAGTGGAGTTCCTGGGCGGTCGGATCGGCCGCGCGGGCGGCCTCGGTCGCCGCGGTCGAGCCGAGCGCGACGAGGCTCCCCAACAGAACGCGACCCACGACGCATCGAACCCGAGTGCCTCGGCAAGTTTGCATGACGCGTGCTCCCGCGGGCCGCTCCCGGTGGACCCGTAGCCACGCATTCTACGCGGACTGCGGGGCGAGACGCAGAACTTCTCCGCTTCGCCGCGCGATCCGCGGCAGGATCGAGCGCGATGGGCCGGGCCTACCCGGCAGTGATGAGTGCGTGATGCTGGAATGCGCACGGCCGGCTCGAATCGAGTCGGCTAGTCTCGCTTCCCCACGATCCAACGCGCTCCGAGGAGTCCCAGCTTGAAGCTCTACAACGCCGCCCTCTCGCCGTTCGCCGCCCGCGTCCGCGTGCAGCTCTACGCCAAGTCGCTCGAGATCGCACTCATCGCGGCGCCGGGTGGCGCCGGCAGCGACGAATACAAGCAGATCAACCCGACCGGCAAGATTCCCGCGCTGGTGCTCGACGACGGCAGCGTGCTGCCCGAGTCGCTCGTGATCGGCGAGTACCTCGAAGATCGCTTCCCCGAGCCGTCGCTGCGGCCGGCCGACGCCGGCGCCCGCGCGCGGATGCGGCTCGTCACGCACTTCACCGACGGCTACGTCGAGCCGCCGCTGCACGCGCTGTTCCCGCAAGTCACCGATCCGGCCGCGCGCGACCCGAAGCTGATCGCCGAGAAGATCGCCGAGCTGGCGACGCGCTACGACCAGCTCGCCGGCTTCCTCGCGCCCGGCGGCCCCTACGCGATGGGCAGCGCGCTGACGCTAGCCGACTGCGTGATGTTCCCGATCTTCTTCTTCGCGACCAAGCTGCACCCGATGCTCGGCGACAAGGACCCGACCGCGTCGCGCCCCGCGCTCGCAAAGTGGTGGGAAGCGGTGCAGAAGCATCCCGCCGCGGCGAAGGTGGACGCGGAGCTGGGCAAGGCGCTGGCGGAGGCGCTGGGCGGGCAGAAATGAGACGGTGCCGGGCGTCAAGTTGTTTGCGTGTCAAGTTATTGCGCCGAAGCAGGTGATTCGCTTCGGAAGTTCGCGGCGCGCGCAGTCGCGCCGCCCTGCACGCCGTCGGAGGCGATCAGCACCGCGTTGGTCGCGAAGAGCGCGGGGATCTGCGCCATTTTACTCAGGATTCTGAGTCATGCCTGTCCCAACGTTAGTAGAAGAGAATCAGCTGATTACGGTCCGAGCGCGGTTCGGACGGAGCCGGAGTGAGTGTAAGTGCTGCATCCAGCGGGGTTTTCTCGAACAGGTTGAGACTCAGAATCTGTAGGATTTCGTAGAGGCTGCGCGAGAGGGCGAGCCGCTTCTTGATGATCGCGACGAGCACGTAGACCGACACGGCGATCCAGATCTGCGATTTCACCGCGTTCTCAGAGGTGCCAAAGAATGACTCGATCCGCAGGTGCTGCTTGATCCAGCGAAAGAAGAGTTCCACCAGCCACCTCGCCTTGTAGAGGGCGGAGATCTTCAGAGCCGGGAGCGCGGTGTTGTTCGTGATGAAGAGGAGGCGCTTATCGGTCTCGGGATCTTGGTAGCGAATGCCGCGGAAGCTCTCCGGATAGTGCTTGGCGGACTGCTGGCCTTGCAACACCAACGTCTGATCGAAGATCACGCCTGTCGTGCGGGCGCGGCATTCGCCCCGCGGTCCCGCGGAGACCCGGCATGGAGATGATCATGGGTGCGAAGGAAGCCGTCCGAGCGCTGCTCGACCGCCTGCCGGACGACTGCAAGCTCGACGAGGTGATCGAGCAGATCACGCTGCTCGACGGCCCCTGGCTCGACGAAGCCGATCTGCCTCCGCTGACGCAAGCGCAGCGGGATGCGCTCGACGAATCAGTCGCGCATCACAAGCAGCATCCAGAGCGCGCCCTGCCATGGCGTGAAGCGCTGCGAAGGACGGGGCATCGGGAGTGACCCGCTCGGCCGTCGTGGCCGAGGACGCCCAGATCGACGTCCGAGAAGCGAGACGCTGGTACGAGAGCGAGGACGGGCCCCGCCTGGACGCGCGCTTCGCTCGAGCAGTCGCGGCGAGCCTGATCCTGGTGGAACGGTTCCCGCAGATCCATCCGGAGGTCCACGGTCACCTGCGTCGGGCGTTGGTGAAGCCGTTCCCGTACATGCTGCTCTATGAGATCGAGGATCACGAGCTCGTCGTGCACCGCTGCATTCACGTGAGCCGGGATCCGATGCGGTGGCGCCAACGCCTTGGTTGAATGCGGTCTTCGCTTCTACTCTCCCTCTCTTCTCGTTTCGCCAGTTGCGAGGTTCCCGAGATGACAGCTCTCGCAAGAGACAAGCGTCGCAAGGTCCGCACCACACGCTCGAAGCCTCACTCTTTGCGAAGCGAAGCCTCTGCTGTCGATCCTCATCCTCTCACCAAGAGCCAGATCCGCGAGCTGGAGCGGCGGCTTCGCGACGCCGATGACCGGACGCGGTACCTGCTCGTCAGCTCACTCGCGCCGAGCTGCACGCTCTACTACGACGTGTCGAGCGACAACTACGTGATGAACGAGCCCGCGCGGGCGACGCTGTTCAAGCGGAGGCAGGGCGCTGTTGCGATTCAGAACACGCTGGGTGCGCGCATCAGCGTCGTGCGGTGCCGCGTCGATGCACGCGATGCGCTCGTGTTGAGTTCGCTGCCCGCTCGCTGTGTGCGGCGGCGGCGTGAACGAAAGACGACATCAGCGTAGTTGACCTCTCGAGTTTGGGTTGCCGAGCGCTCAATGCAGTTCGCGCCTTGCGGAACCAGTTCGGGGCCAGTCCGCGCTGTGGCTCACAGGCTGGGCTAGCCTGCGCATTCGCCCCGCCGGTCCCGCCGGAGGCCACCATGGAGATCACCATGGGCGCAAAGGAAGTCGTCCGAGAGCTGCTCGATCGGTTGCCCGATGGCTGCAAGCTCGAGGAAGTGATCGAAGAGATCTTGAAGCTCGAAGGACCGTGGTCGAGCGAATCGGAGTTGCCGCCGCTCACGCAGGCGCAGCGCGACGCCATCGATGAATCGATGGATCACCTCGAGCGACACCCAGAGTCCGCCGTCCCCTGGCGCGAGGCTCTCGAGAGGATGCGGCGGTAGTCGTCGATGTTCCGCTCGGCCGTTCTGGCCGAGGAAGCATCCCGCGACATTGACGGCGCCACCTCTTGGTACGAGAGCCATAGCGGCGCTGCGCTCGCGAACGCGTTCCTCGACGATGTGTGGAGTGTCATCGACCGGACCGAACGATTTCCGGCAATGCAGACGTCCCTTCATCGTGGGGCGAGACGCGCCTACCTTCGCCGGTTTCCGTACGCGCTCGTCTACCAGACGCGCCGCGATCGGATCGAGATTCTCCGCTGTCTCCATCTTCACAGCGACCCGCGGCTCTGGCGTCTACAGGCAACGTAGGTGTCGTCTCCCGGTCGGGGGCCGCACGCGCCTACTCCCCGCCTTCCCCGCCCCGCAACTCCCGCGCCTTCCGCTCCACCACCTCCGCCTCCGCGATCTCCTCGCCCGTCGCCGCACCGAGTTCGCGGAATTTCCTTGCGCTCACCAGCACGCGGCTCTCCATCGAGCCGACCGTCGCGTTGTACGCATCGACCGCGCCGTCGAGCTGCCGGCCGAGCCTCGCGAAGTGCTCCGCCATCGTGACGACGCGGTCGTAGAGTTCGCGGCCGAGGTCGCTGATCTGTTCGGCGTTCTCGGCGAGCTTCTCCTGGCGCCAGCCGTAGGCGACGGTCTTCAGCAGCGCGATCAAGGTGGTGGGGCTCGCGGGAATCACCTGCTGCGCGACGCCGTATTCGAGCAGCGTCGGATCGTGTTGCAGCGCATCGTGGAAGAAGGTCTCGCCGGGCAGGAAGAGCACGACGAACTCGGGCGTCGGCTCGAAGCTCGACCAGTACTGCTTGGCGCCGAGTTTGGTGATGTGGTCGCGCACCTGGCGGGCGTGGTCCTTCAGCTTGGCTTCGCGGGTGGCGTCGTCGGTCGCTTCCACGGCATCGAGATACGCGGCGAGCGGCGCCTTCGCATCGATCACCACGTGCTTGCCGCCGGGCAGGTGCAACAGGAGATCCGGGCGGAGGCGCCCTTCCTCGGTGTCGCGACTCACCTGCTCGGTGAAGTCGCAGTGGTCGAGCATGCCGGCCATCTCGACGACGCGGCGCAGCTGGATCTCGCCCCACTGGCCGCGCACGCTCGGCGAGCGCAGCGCGCGCACCAGGTTGCCGGTCTCGCCCTTGAGCTGCGCGCTCGACTCCGCCCACAGCGCGAGGTGCTTGGTGATGGCGTCGTAGTGGCCGCGGCGCTCCTTCTCCACTTCGCGGAGCTGCGCGTCCACCTTGCCGAGCGTGTCGGTAACGGGCTTCACCAGCGCGTCGATCGCCTGCGTGCGTTTGTCGACTTCGGAGGTCGTCAGCTCGCGCTCGGCGCCGAGGCGCTCCTTGGCGAGCGCCAGGAAGGACTCGTTGCTCTCGCGAAGCGCGTCGGCCGAGAGCGCCTTGAAGGCGTCGCGCAGCGCCGTCTCGTTCTGGCCGGCGCGGGCGAGCGCGGCGCCGAGCGACGCGCGCGTCGTTGCGGCGCCGATCGCGAAGCCGAGCGCCACCAGCACGAGCGCCGCGCCCGCCAGGATCGCGGCGAGCACGAGCGGATCGGGAGCCGACGCGACCCAGGCGGCGAAGCTGGCGGGATCGGACACGGTGGTGTGACTCGCGGCAAGGACGGCACCTCGGTGATCCCGTCTTCTACCGCGTGGCGGCGCTCGGGTCGAGCGGCGCTCCCGGGCACGAACGAGCGGACAGGGTCCACGTGGCTGCCAACGGCGGAGAATCCGGGCCGCCCGCCGCGCCGGCAAGGATCGCAGCGGGAGACCGCCCGAGTTCCATTGACTGCTTCGACGTATGCCGTCAAAGCGCGCCGCGCGCCTGGCCTCGCGTTGCGAAGCGCACCGGCAGATGTCGCATCCCCGTGTGCTTGTTGCTCCGCGCCCAGACGACGTCGCCGTCGAGCGCCACCTCGCTCCAGCGCTCGAGCAGCGCGTCCAGCACCACGGCGATCTCGGTGCGCGCGAGGCTCGCACCCAGGCAGTGATGGACGCCGTGCCCGAAGGCGAGATGCGGGTTTGGATCGCGTCGCACGTCGAAACGGAACGGGCTTGCGAACACCGCTTCGTCGCGATTCGCCGACGGGTACCAGTGCGTCACCTTGTCGCCCGCGCGGATCTGCTGGCCGCCGAGAACGGCGTCGCGCGTGGCGGTGCGGCGGTTGTAGGTGGTCGGGCTCGTCCAGCGCAGGATCTCTTCGACGGCGCGCGGCAGCAGCGAGCGATCGCCGCGCAGCGCTGCGAACTCTTCCGGGTGTTCGATCAGCGCGAGCAGCCCGCCGGCGATCGCGTTGCGCGTGGTCTCGGTGCCGGCGACGAGCAGCAGCGTGAGGAACGGAATGATCTCGTCGTCGCCGAGTCGGCGCGGCGTACCGCTCTCGTCCGGGATCTCGGCGTGCACCACGATCGAGAGCATGTCGTCGCCGGGCTCGGCGCGTTTTCGCGCGATCAACTCGCGACCGTAACGGGCGACGCCGATTGCGGCATCGCGCACGCGCTCGGAACTCTGGCCGAGTTCGCGGTCCGAGTAGTCGACGAACGCGTTGGTCCACTCGAAGATCTGGTGGCGATCGGGCTGCGGCACGCCGAACAGGCTCGCGGTCATCTGCAGCGGCAGCTCGGCGGCGACGTCGCGCAGGAAGTCGCAGCGATCGCGGCCCAACTCATGAACTTCGCTCGGCTGTGCCTCGCTGCGCGTCGGCCGACCTCCGTGCACGGCGTCGAAGATCGCGCGCGTGCGCTGGCGGAGTTCGGCTTCGAGCTTCGCGATCGTGCTCGGCTTGAAGCCCTTGGCGACGAGCCCGCGGATCGCATCGTGGCGCGGCGGGTCCATCATGTTGAGCATCACGCCGGGGCCGACACCGCGCGGCAGGTCGTCGAGCGTGGTCCCGCCGCCGGCGCGACGGGCCGCGCCTTCGGACGAGAAGGTCGCGGGGTCGCGCAACACTTGCAGCGTCTCGGCGTGGCGACTCACCACCCAGAAGCCCTCGCCGCCCGGTGCCTTCGGACGCGGCGGGTGCCACCAGACCGGAGCATGCGCGCGCAGGAACGTGAAGACGTCGTGCGGGAAGCCGCGGGCGAAGCGGTCGAGGTCGACGAGATCGACGTCCGTGACACCCGACATTCCGCCTGCGATAGACCAACTCGGCTCGCGTCGCTAGTGTGGGCGCCCGCGCGGGAGGCGGCATGGGCGAAGTGGGGCAAACGAGCGTCTGGACGATCGACCGCGACAACGTGATCACCTCCGTCGGCGGCGATTGGGATGCCTTCGCCGAGAGCAACGACGCCGCGTCGCTGTGCGGCTCGAGCGTCGTCGGGCGTTCGCTCTTCGAGTTCATAGCCGGCGAGGAGACGCAGCGGATCTACCGGCTGCTGTTGCACCGGGCGCGCGCGCTGGACGCGCCGATCCTCGTGCCTTTCCGCTGCGACTCCCCGGCGATGCGCCGCCACATGCGCCTCGAGATCGAACCGCTGAGCGAGCGCGCCATCGAGTTCCGCGGCGTCCTCGTTGCAGCCGAGCCCCGCCCCCATCTGCGACTCCTCGCCCGCAACGCGCCGCGCTCGGACGCGCTGCTCGTCTCGTGCTCGTTCTGTTTGCGCGTGCACCTGCCGGAGGAGGAGTGGGTCGAAGCGGAGGACGCCGTCGTGCGGCTGGGGCTGCTCACGAACGAGAGGAGTTCGCGGCTCGCGCACGGCATCTGCCCCGCGTGCAAAGCCAAGCTGTACGGTCGCCGCGACGACATGGGAGAGCCACCCGCGACATCCTAAGCTGCACGCGAAGGAGCCCCGCCCCCATGCCCTACCGCGTCATCCAGTGGAGCACCGGCAACGTCGGTCGCTACGCGCTCCGGCAGATCCTCGATCATCCGGATCTCACGCTCGCCGGTGTCTTCGTCAGCTCCGAGGCGAAGGACGGCAAGGACGCCGGCGAACTCTGCGGGCGACCGCCGACCGGTGTGCACGCCACGCGCGACGCCGAGTCGCTGCTCGCGATGGACGCCGCCTGCGTCGTCTACACCGCCACCGCCGATCGGCGCCCCTTCGACGCGGTGAAGGACATTGCGCGCATTCTCGCGTCGGGCAAGAACGTGGTGTCGAGTTCGGTCGTGGGTCTCGTGCACCCGCGCGCGCTCGGCGAGCGTGTGACGTCACAGCTCGAAGAGGCATGCGCGAAGGGCAACTCGTCGTTCTTCACCAGCGGCATCGATCCGGGTTTCGCGAACGACGTGCTGCCGCTCGTGCTCTCGGGCCTGTGCGGAACCTGGGAGGAGATCCGCATCCAGGAGATCATCAACTACGCCACCTACGCGCAGCCCGAAGTGCTGTTCGACACGATGGGCTTCGGCAAGCCACTCGACGCGAAGCCCATTCTGTTGATGCCGGGAGCGCTCGGCTTTGCCTGGGGCGGCACGATCAAGCTGCTCGCCGAAGGCCTCGGCCTCACGCTCGATCGCATCGAGGAGTGGAGCGAGCGGCTGCCCGCAACGAAGCGGCTCGACATCCAGGGCCACGTGATCGAGCCCGGTACAACGGCCGCGCTGCGCTTCGAGGTGCGCGGCATCGTCGGTGGCAAGCCGGTGTTGGTGGTCGAGCACGTGACGCGCATGGACGACGACCTCGCGCCCGCATGGCCGAAGGGCAACGGCTCGTATCGCGTGCTCGTGAAGGGCGTCCCCGGCATGCGTTGCGAGTTCGAGTTCTGGGACGAGCACGGCGACCACGCGGTGGGCGGCGTGATCCTGACCGCAACGCGCCTGGTGAACGCGATCCCCGCGGTCTGCGAAGCCCCACCGGGACTCCTCTCCGCCCTCGACCTCCCCCTCATTACCGGCCGCGGCCTGTTGACTTGGGGACGTTCTTGATGTCGTTGACTTTGTTGAATTCAAGAGCGTCCCCAAGTCACTTGATTGCCTTCAAGGACGTCCCCAAGGCAACAGGCGTCTGGTGGTCAGGCCCGCCGCGCAATAAGTTGACACCGCAATAACTTGACGCCCGGCACCGATCAGGAGCGAGAAATGCGGGTCGCGCGAATTTTGTACGTGATGTTGTTTCTCGGGCTCGCGGTGTTCTACTACGAGTTCCTGGGTGCGGGCGCGACGCCGTCGGAGCGGGCCCAGCCGGGCATGTGGTGGAAGCCGGCGGGGTGGGCGCGCAGCCTCGACTGGGAGATCCTGGCGCCGCTCCAGCAGATCGGCGACGACACGGTGCAGGCGCGCCACGAAGGTCGCTTCGAGCCGCGCAGCCTGATCCCGCTCGGAATCTTCGCCACACCCGCCGCAATCATCACCGCCGTGGGCTTCGCGCTCTTCCGCGGCGTCGTGACCCGGGCGGCGCTCCTCGCGCTCGGCGTCACGCTGATCGGGTTCAGCTACTACGGCTGGCTCGACGTGGAGACGTGGCAGGATTACAGCTGGCGTTGGCCGGCCGTGCTGCTCGCGACGGCCGGCTACCTGGCGGTGTTCGCGCTCGCGCCGGCAATGGTGGCGACCGCGCGGCGCCGCGCGCGCGTGGTCCAGATCGCAGCGCTGCTGGTTTTCGTGTTGCCGATCTACGCGCTCTCGATCGAAGTCACGGGCACCAACCCGATGCTGCAGTGGAACCTGAGCCCGTGGCCGACGGTCACGCTCTACGGCTTCCTGCTGATCGGTCTCGTGCTCGCCGTGATCCATCTGAGCGCCGGCGCCGGCATCCTCGTCGGCGCGCGATGGAGCGGCGCAACCGGCCTCGCACTCGGCGCGCTCACCGCGGCTGGGTTGGCCGTCGTCCTGCACGGCATCCCCTTCGAGCAGACGACGGCGCTCCGGCTCGTCGTGCTCGCACTGCCCGCCGCGCTCGTCGTCGCGCTCGTGCTGCGGCGCGCCTCGACGCGCCGGCCCGACCCCGTCGCGTTCCTCGCCGCGGGGATGCTGATACTCCTCAGTGTCAAGGTCGGCCAGTGGCACGCGGAGTGGTTCCTCGGCCAGGCGCGCGAAGTGATCGCGCCGCGGGTGATCGACGCGATCGAGCGCTACCACGCCGAGCAGAACGCCTACCCGAGTGACCTCGCCGCGCTCGTGCCGAAGCAGCTCCCGGCGATCGAGCAGCCCCACATCGGCTGGCTCGACTGGGACGAAGAAGTCTTCACCTACACCGACCTCGGCGACTCGTTCCTGCTGGAGTTCGCGGGGCCGCTTTGGGTGCAGTGCGCCTACAGCCCGGCCTACGAGGAGGAGGTCGACGAGGCAGAGCCGGGCGCCGAGCCCGAGCGTCTCGAAGCCGCCTGGAGCTGCCAGCGCAAGCCACCGCGACTGTGGTGAGCGGGAACCGCCTAGTACTAGCGGATGGACTTCGCTCGCCTGCGGCTCGCTGCCTGGCGGCGACGCGATCCGGAGCCTGAGAGGGGACCAGCGCTCAGACACACTGAGGCGGTCCCGGCACGTGCCATCCGCCCGGCGCCAGCGCCTCCGCTTCGCTCGGCCCCCAGCTCTTCGGTTCGTAGAGCTGAACGGGCGAAGCTTGTGTGAGCAGCGGATCGACGATGCGCCAGCCTTCTTCCACTTCGTCCTGGCGCGCGAACAGCGTCGGGTCGCCTTCCATCGCGTCGCCGAGCAGGCGCTCGTAGGGCTCGAGCCCTTCGCCACGGTTCGCGCAGACGAAGAGTTCGACGGTCTCGCCGGCGATGCCGTCGCGCGGGTCGTCACCGGGTTTGCGTGTGCGCGCGCCGATCGCGATTTCGGCGTCGGTGCCGAGGCGGAAGCGCAGGTAGTTGGGCAGACCCCGTTCCATCTCGATGCCCGCGAAGACGTGCTGCGGCGGGCGCTGCAGAGTGACACGCACCTCGGTCGCGGTGACCGGCAGTGACTTCCCGGTGCGGATCAGGAACGGCACGCCGGCCCAGCGCCACGAGTCGATCTCGAGCGAGAGCGCGGCGAAAGTTTCCACCTGCGAATCGGTCGCCACGCCCGGCTCGTCGCGATAGCCGCGGAACTGGCCGCGCACGAGCCGCTCGGGCGAGAGCGGGTGGATCGCCTTCAGCACCTTCACCTTCTCGTCGCGGATCGCGTCCGCGAAGCCGCTGGTCGGTGGCTCCATCGCCAACAGCGCGACGACCTGCAGCAGGTGGTTCTGCACCACGTCGCGGATCGCGCCGACCTCTTCGTAGAACTTCCCGCGCCCCTGCACGCCGAAGTTCTCGGCCATCGTGATCTGCACCTGCTCGACGTGGTGGCGGTTCCAGATCGGTTCGAGGAACGAGTTGGCGAAGCGGAAGTAGAGCAGGTTCAGCACCGGCTCCTTGCCGAGGAAGTGGTCGACGCGAAAGATCGCCGACTCGGGGAAGAGCCGGTGCAGGGTGCGATTGAGTTCGACCGCGGAGGCGAGGTCGCGGCCGAAGGGCTTCTCGACGACGATGCGCGCGCCTTCTGCCGCGCAGCCGGAGCGACCGAGCCCGTCGACGACGGTGGGGAAGGCGCTCGGTGGGATGGCCAGGTAGAAGAGCGGGCGCTCGGCGCCATCGAGTGCGCTACGCAGCGATTCGTAGAAGCGATCGCCCGCGTAGTCGCCGCCGACGTAGCGCAGCGCGCGGCTGAGTGTCGCGAATGCAGTTTCGTCGACGCCACCACCGTGCGTCTCGATGCTCTCGTGCGCGCGCGCGACCAGTTGCCGGAGCGGCAGGTCCTCGCGACCCACCAGCACGACGGGCACGTCGAGTCGCCCGCGTCGCGCCATCGCGTGCAGCGACGGAAAGATCTTCTTGAACGCGAGATCCCCGGTCGCGCCAAACACCACCAGCGCATCCGCCCGGAGGAGAAAGGGGACGGTCCTCGTCATGGACGGGCTGGGGAGAAAGGGGACACACGTCGGCCCAGGTCTGTCCCTGAACTCCACAGCCAGTCCATTTGGAGGACCGTCCCCTTTCTCCTCACCACGGGTAGGGGGCGCAGCCTTGGCGGCCGGCCGTCGCGTATTGGGCTTCGGTGAAGCCGCGCGACCAGCGGGCCAGCTCGCGGTAGACGAAACAGCGGTCGCGCTGGGAGGTGAGTCGCGGATCGGCGTCGACCGACGCGATCACGCTCTCAGGTGTCACCGACTCGGATCCCATGCGCGCACCGCCACCGTCGGGCGTGTCGAAGATCATGTACTTGTGCGCGCCCGGTCGGCCGTCCCAGGCGCTCCAGGCCGGCAGGTCGCCCGCGCGACCGCGACCGGGATCTCCCGTCCACGCGAAATTCGCCCAGTACGACATCATCTGTTCGGCGAGCGCCTCGCGACCGACTCGGTTCGCGTCACTGAAGATCACGCTCCCTTGCTTGCCGAGATCCCAGTGACCAAACACGAAGGGGATCTCGAACCCGTGCGCGGCGCCGAGATAGGTGCCCAGATCGAGACCCAGCAGACTCGGCTCTTCGTCCCAGTCGAAGCGATACACGAAGACGTTCGGCTGGGTGCTCCACATCGCGGCGGCGGGACCGTCGGCGCCGGTCGCCTTCCACATCGCACTCTGTGCGTCGGCCGTCGCCAGGTAAAGGTTGGGTTCCCTGACCTGCGGCACGACGCCGAACCAGCGCTTCACGTATGCGGGATTCATGAACAGGAAGAGTTTGTTCTCGTCGTGATTGGTGCCTGCGATCACCGGCACGCGATTCCAGCCGTCGGGCCGCGCGAGCTGCGCGAGCGGATCTCCGGCCGGCAGCACGACGCCGTCGGCGAAGACACGCGGCATGTCGAGCAGACCTTCATCCACGTCGCGCTCGTACGCGGCGAACAGCTGCGCCGGTGTCTTGCTGCGCAGCGTGCTCGCGAGTTCGGCGGCGGGCAGCGACCCGAGTTTCGACTTCGCGGCAGCGTGATCGGCCGCCCTGCCGTCCGCGACGAGAAGCCGTGCCAGCACCTCGTTCGAAGAGCGCGCGTGCCCCGGCTCGGGGTCGTCGCGAAAATGTTCGGCCTCGGCGAGCGAATCCATCCCGGTGCCGCCGCTCTCTACGATCGCGCGCTGGAAGAGTCCGTTCGCGAGCGGCGAGAGCAGCAGCGTGAACACGTTGGTGCCGCCGGCCGACTCGCCGAAGATCGTGACGTTGCCCGGATCGCCACCGAAGCCGGCGATGTCGTCGCGCACCCACTCGAGGGCGCGCACCAGATCGAGCGTGGCGAAGTTGCCCGACTGCTCTTCGCGTGTCGCACCCTCGCGCAACGCGGCGTGGCGGAACCAGCCGAGTGGACCGAGGCGGTAGTTGATCGTCACGACGACGACGTCGTGCGTCTGCGCCATGCGCCCGCCGTCGTAGAAATTCGAAGAGCCGATCACGTTGCCGCCGCCGTGGATCCAGACCAGCACGGGTAACTTCGCCTGCGCTGCGGCGGCGCGCTCCATGCGCGGCGCGTACACGTTCAGGTAGAGACAGTCTTCGTTGCCGCTGACAGCGCCGGCCGGAACGTCCGACACGCCGCCGAAGGCGCTCGCGAACTGCGGGCAGTGATTGCCAAAGGCGAGCGCCTCGCGCGTGCCGCTCCCCGCTGCAGGCGCCGCGGGCGCGCGCCAACGCCGCTCGCCCACCGGCGGCAGCGCATATGGAATGCCGAGCCACACGTGACTCCCGTAGCGACCGAGGTAGCCCACCACGTCACCACCGCTCGGCAGCGTGCGCAGCGATCCCGGATCCGCGACGCGCGCGAGTTCGGGCGGCGCCGCTGACGACGCGACCAGGTGCCGACTCGCCCACCACACGCCGGCGCCCGCGAGGGCGAGCAGCGCGACCAGGGTGATTCCGAGATTGCGCAGCATGGCGGTGTCCTTTCGCGGCGGTCTAAGTACAAGCCTAACCGACGCAGGAGAAAGGAGGAGAAAGGGGACGGTCCTCCTCATGGACGGGCCGGTGAGTAAGGGGACACACATGAGCCCAGGTGTGTCCCTGAACTCCACAGCCAGTCCACTTCGAGGACCGTCCCCTTTCTCAGTCGATGTAGCCGAGGGCGCGGAGGCGATCGAGGACTTCGGGCTCGGCGCCGCGCGATTCGGTGCGGAGACGATCCACGGGCTTCGTGTCGTAGGTCGCGATCGGGGGCAGGAGCGCGTGCTGGAGGAAGGCGGCGGGCTTGCCGTCCATGTCGGAAGCGAGCGGGAGGCCGAGCCAGGCCAAGATCGTGGGCGTGACGTCGTTCACGGTCGTGCCCTCGGTGTCCGCGCCGCGGATGATCCCGGGGCCACGCGCGAACAGCAGGCCGCGGCTCGCGGCGTCGGAATTGTGGCCTCCGGTCAAGAGGATCGGGGCGGTCTTCGTCGCGATGGATGCCTCGCTGGCCTCGAAGCCGTGGTCGGAGACGACGACGGCGAGATCGTGCGGTCCATAACGATCGAGCAGGAGACCCACGAGGTGATCCGCGTGCACGTAGTAGCCGCGCAGTGCCTCCAACCCGGCAGCGCGCTCCTCTGGCGTGGGACGAAAGCTCTCCGAGAAGGCATCGGGCGATTCGAGCACCCCCCACAAGATGTGGGAGACCCGGTCGATCCCGGACAGGAACACCATCATCACGATCGGGTGTAGCTCTTGCTCGACCGCCAGAGCGATCCTCGTGACGGCGTTGTCGGTTTCGAAGACCTCCGTCGTCCAGTCCCTTCCGAACCGCTCTGGAAACGGCGTCACGGACGAGAGCGGATTCGGAAGGTCGGCGAAGACGCCCCGGTCCCGTACCAGGTCGTGGGCGCGCGGCTCCCACGACTCGGGATGGGTGGTGGGTCCCGTCGGACTCGCACCCGACACGTTGAAGAGCCGGCGCTTCTTCTCGATCTCTGCCGGAAACAGGTGGTCCGACACCATCACGCCGTCGATGCGTTCGGGCGGGAACGTCGTCCACCAATTGATCACGGCCGTCGAGAGACCCGCATCCGACGTGATGTTCCAGAGCGCGTGCGTCTTGCGATCCGAACTGAGATAGAGCGCGCTCGATCCATCGGCTTGCGGATGCGTGAAGGTCAGGATCCCGTGCTTCTCGGGGACCTTCCCGGTGGCGATCGTGTTCCAGATGCGCGGCGAGTGCAGCGGGAGGAATGACTGGAGCGGGCCGTGGACGCCCTGCTGCGCGATGCGCGCGAGGTTCGGGAGAAGCCCTTCCTCCATCAGCGGAGCGGCGACGCGCAGCGTGGCGGCGTCGAGCCCGACCAGCAGCACGCGGCCACGGCCGGGCTGCTGCGGGCCGCTGCGGTCGCATCCGGGCGCGACGAGCGCGATCAGCACCGCCAACAGCAGGCGCGCGCTGCGCTTGCCGGGATCCTTTCGCGTCGACTTCGCGTTGAGAGTCAGCAAAGTGGCCCCGACGGTGTGAGGGATGGAGTTACCACAGTTCATCGCACGCACCGAGGAACTGCTTCTCGAGGTCGACTCGCAGTCGGAACTTCGCGTACGGAGATCCGAGTGGATACGTTGCGCCCGGGAAGCGAGTAACGTCGGCGGCTGCGCGGAGGGAGCGGATCGAGGTAACCCGATCGCGCACCGACGCGCGGAGCGAAGGGCCAGCAAGGGATGCAACCCAACACCAAGTCCAATCGAGTCGTCGCCCTCGACGGGCTGAGGGGACTCGCCGCGCTCGCGGTCGTGCTGGGCCACAGCACGGGCGCGATCGAGATTCCCGGCGTCTATGGACGCGTCGTGTTGCTCCACAGCCCGCTTGCCGTGGCGCTCAACGCGATCGGCGCGGTGCACCTGTTCTTCGTGCTGAGCGGCTACTGCCTCGCGGGTTCGGTGCGGCGCGGCCAGCACTCGCTGGACGTGGTGCAGTTCTACGTGCGCCGCGTGTTTCGCATCCACCCCCCCTTCATGGTCGCCGTCGTGCTCACATGGATCCTGAGTTTTTCCTACGTGGTCCCCGCGCAACAGCAGGGGGTCTCGCTCGAATACATCGAGCACCTTCGAGTGCACGTCTCTCCCGCGAACCTGCTGGCTGCGCTGCGCTTCCCCGGAACCGTCGGCGGTCAGCTGCCGCACGGATACACCCTCACGGTAGAGATGATCTTCTCCTTCCTGCTCCCGCTGATGGTGTGGGTGAGCGGGCGCACCCACTGGTCGTTGTTGCTGCTGCTCTCGCTGTGGACGATCTGGAGCCCGCACCCGATCTACGCGTGGCAGCGCTACGCACTCGATTTCACGCTCGGCATCGCGCTCTACCAGGAACACGACCGGGTCGCGCGCCTGTTCGCCTGGTTGCCGAAGCCCGCTGCCCTCGCCCTGCTGGCGGCCGGGCTCGCGTTGTTCACGTACCCGAACTACTCGATCCAGATGTTCGATTGGTGGGCGATCCTCCCCTTCGCCGTGGGCGGCAGCGTGCTGGTCGCCGCTGCGATCCATTCGTCCCGCTTCGCCGCGATCCTCTCGACGCGCCCCGTGGCTGCCCTCGGCCGCATCTCGTACAGCAGCTACCTGCTGCACTTTGGCGTGCTCTGTTGGTTGACGCGGTGGATCCCCCGCCAGCTCGGGGTGTGGGAGGGCGTGGGCTTCGTCGCGCTGGTCGTCGCATGCACCCTGCTGATCTCGGCCGCGAGCTACCGATGGATCGAGCGGCCCTCGATCCGGCTGGGAAATCGAATCTGCGCATGGCTTGCCGGCGCCTTCGGGCAGCGAGCGCGCCCGTCGCATCGGTTCATCGACGACCGCGCGCCCGAGTGAGCGCTCGCAAGGTGCGCGCCGCAAGCTGCTAATTTGCGCGCCATGCTCGCTGCCCATCGCGCGACCGGCACGCGCTTGCTGGCTGTGCTCGTCGCGCTCTCCGCCCTGCTCTTCGCGACCCTGGTGCTGAAGCACCTCTCCTACCCATTACTGTGGAACGACGAGGCCGAGACGGCGATGTACGCCGAACGGATCCTCGACTTCGGCTACCCCAAGGTCCACGACGGCAAGAACGTGGTCTTCGAGCTGCAGGCCGCGCTCGACGTCGGCTTGAAGGAGGAGTACGACGCCTACATCGGCTCGACCTGGGGGCAATACTATTTCGCCACGTTGGGCGCGCTCGCGGCGCGACAGGTAGAGGACCCCTACGACAAGACGCTGCTGCTGCGTGCGCCGTTCGCGCTCGCGGGCCTCGCCGGCATCGTCGTCTTCCTCTCGCTCGGCTTGGCTCTGTTCCCCGGCGATCGCACCCGCCAGCTCGGCTTCGCGCTCGGCTTCTTCCTGCTGGCCTCGCTCTCGACGGTGCTCGTGCTGCACCTGCGCGAGATGCGGCACTACTCGCTCTTCACGCTGCTCGTCGCCTGCGCGCTGTGGACCTACGTGCGGTTCCACGTGTTCGGGCGCGGTCGTTTCGCGGTACACTGCGCGCTGCTTGCGACGCTCCTCACGCTGCTCTTCCACGTCTTCACGCTCCCCTACGCCGCTCTGGCGACCACCTTCGGCCTTCACCAGCTCGCGCTCTTCGCGCGGCGACGCGAGTTCGGCCGCGCCGGCCTCGTGCGCCTCGCGCGCGGTCTGCTGCCGCTGTTGATCTCGGCGGTCGCGATCGTTCCGGCGATCGTGTTCTTCGAGACGTTCCACGTCGCGAGCGAACTCGCGCGCGGAGCCGCGTGGGCACGCCCCCGCTTCGAAGGATTTCGGCACCTCGCGCTGATCCTGAACTACCTCGGCACGCAGGAAGTGCTGCTGCCGGCCGCGGCGGCGAAGCTCGCCGCGTTGGCGGTGATGCATGCCACGCGCGCCAACTCGCTCGGCGCGGCGCTCGAACAGCGCGGTCGCGTCTCGAACCTGCTGTGGCTGTTCGTGGTCGTCTACGTCGGCATCTGCCAGCAGCTTCCCTTCAGCTACGAGCGTTACCTCGTCGTGCTGAGCCCCGTGCTGGTGCTCGTGCTGCTGCTCGACGCCGCGATGGTGTTCGATCTCGCGCGCCGGCGCGTCGCTTTGAGCCGACAGCATTGGGTGACGGCGGGCGCTGCGCTGGCAGCCGTCGTGCTGGCGCTCGTGCTCGTGCCGCCGCGACTGCCCGCGCTGCGCGGGCACTGGCACGAGATGATCGTGCCGTACCGCGGGCCGATCGACTTCATCGTGGCGGATCTGCGCGCGCGTTACCCACGAACGGACGGGCTGGTGATCGCGACGAACTACGAATCGGTCCCGCTGATGTACTACCTGGGGAGCCGGGTCACGGTCGGCTTCGCTCGCGCGAACCTCGATGAGGACATGGCGATCCAGCCGGACGTCATCATCCAGCGACGCTGGCCGCAGGGGCGACGCCAGCTCAAGTGGCTGGCCCAGCGGGCGGCCTACGATGCCGTGCAGCTCCCCGTCGCCGACATCCGCTTCAACAACATCCCGCAGCTCAGTGCGAGCCCCATCGTTCTGGAGCTTCACCACTTCGAGACGCCGCTCCCGGATCAGGACACGGACGCGCTCGTCGTGATGCACCTCCGAAGAGAGCCCCCGACGCGTTGATTGGGCTCGCCCGGCGGCGACGGCGTGCTGGCGCCGCTCGAAGGGGAGGCGCTACATCCTCGCCCATAGCCATATGGTGGACCCGCCCGACGAGATGCGCGGCGCGACGATGCGCTCTCTGCGCCTGCGCACCGCGGTGCTCTGCATATCGCTCGCCGCGCTGGCCGTGTGGGTGCGTGCCTCGAATCGCGCCTACGTTCTCGAGCCCGGGGGCGTGCTCCCGATCGAAGGCGACAGCTTCTACCACCTCCGCCGCATCGCCTACACGGTGCACAATTTCCCGGCGTTCCTGGGTTTCGATCCCTACGTGAATTTCCCGCGCGGCGGCGAGCCGATCTGGTCGCCGACCTTCGACTTCGTGCTGGCCGCGCTGGTGCGCGCCGTGCTCGGCGACGGCGACCCGGCCGCCATGGAGCGCTTCCTCTGCTGGGTTCCGGCGCTGCTCGGCGGCCTTCACGTGGCGCTGCTGTTCCTGCTCGGACGGCGCTTCCTTTCCGCGCCGGCGGCCTTCGCCGCCGCGGCGCTCCTCGCCGTGCTGCCGGCCCACTTCGTCTACTCGCAGGTCGGCTTCGTAGATCACCACGTCGCGGTGTCGCTGGTCGGTTCGCTGGTGCTCTTCGCGGCGCTGGGCTTTGCGGTGCGGCCGGGGCGCCGGGAGGCGGCCTGGCTCGGCCTCGCCTTCACCGCCGCGTTCCTCGTCTGGCCGGGCTGTCTGATCCATGTCGGTGTCGCTCAGGCGGCGCTCCTCGCGTTCGCGCTCTCCCGCTCGGAGCGGAGCCATGCGATCGAGGTCGCCCGCCGGCTGGCCGCCGCCAACGCACTCGCGGCCGTAGCGGTGGCGCCGCTCTGTCTCGGCCAGACCTGGATCCGCTGGGGTGGCGTGAGCCCCCTCGTGCTCTCGAACTTCCAGCCGCTCTGGCTCGCCGCCGGAGCCGTCTGCTTCGCGCTGCTGGCCGAGGCCTGGCAACGCATCGGCTTTCCGCGCACGCTGCTGCGCCGCACTGCGGGGGCGACCCTGATCGGCGCGGCCGTCGCTGCGCTGCTACTCGGTGCGCTCCCCGAGCTGGCCCGGGCGGGCGCCGCGGACGCCTGGGCCTGGCTGGCGCGAGGGGAAGAGTTCCAGTCCGTGGTGTCGGAATCCCAGCCCCTGTTGATGCGGAACGGAGCCTTCGATCTGCGGAACGGTGTCGCGATCCTCTCCGGAGGAATCTTCCTTGCCCCCGTCGCGGCCGCTGCACTGCTCTGGTTTGCGCAGCGAGACCGGCGAGCCGAGCTCGGCGTGCTGGCCGCGTGGAGCATCGCGCTCCTCGCGCTGGCGCTGGTCCAGAGACGCTTCGCCATCGAATTCGCGCCGGCTCTTGCGCTGCTGCTGGCGTCGGCCGTCGAGGCGGGTCTCGCCTCGGCTCCCCCGCGCCGGCGCCGGATGCTGGCCGCGGCCGCGGTGGCAGCGGGGATCATCCTCTGCCTCCCGGCGCTCGACTGGTATCAGAATCGTCCCACTGCGGGCCGGAACCGCGCGCGCAAGATGACGCTCACGGTCGCGACCGCGCGCTGGCTCCGCGAGCACTCGCCGCCCACCGCGGGCTGGCTCGCACCCGGCCCGCCACCCGAGTACGGCGTGCTCGGACCCTGGGGTTTCGGGCACGCGCTGCGCTACGTCGCCCAGCGCCCGATGGTTCAGGACAACTTCGGCGACGACGTCGGCACGGAGGGCTTCTCCGCCGCCGAGGCGTACTTCTCGGCGCCGAGCGAGTCCGCGGGTCTGGAGATCCTCGAGCGGCTGCGGGTGCGCTACGTGCTGGTCGGACCGACCGGCTCCGGGCACGGCCACGGCTACGGACCGGAGACCCTGTTCACGCGGCTTCGCCTCCAGGACGGCGGAGCCGCTGACGGCGGGGCGCAGATCGCGGTCCCATCGCTCTCTCGACACCGACTCATGTACGAGTCGGGGCCGCTCGAGCCGAACGGATCCGAGCCCCAATGGATGCTGTTCGAGGTAATTCCCGGCGCGCGACTGGTCGGCGCCGCGGAACCCGGCACCGTGGTCGAGGCGCGTCTCGCGCTCCGCACGCGGCGGGGCCGCAGCTTCCACTTCGTCGCGCGCGCGGCGGCGGACGCCGATGGGCGGTATGACCTCGTGCTGCCGTACGCCAGCGGGGTCCGCGGCGAAGTGACGTCGGCGGCCTACTACGAAGTAAAGAGCGGAGGGAAGATGGCTGAAGTGTCCGTCGCGGAGCATCAGGTTCAGCGCGGCGAAGTGGTGACCGGCCCCGCGCTGCAGGCGCGACCCGGCGCCGGGGCGGACCGGCGTGGCTGATCTCGCGTCGCTGCGACTCTCGGTGGTGATTCCCTGCTTCAACGAGATCACGACCCTCGAGCGCGTGCTCGAGGCGGTGCGGCGCTCGCCGGTGCCGAACAAGGAGATCATCGTCGTCGACGACGGTTCCACCGACGGCACGCGGGAGCTGATCCAGACCCGGCTCCGCGACGAGATCGACCAAGTGATCCTGCACCCGCACAACCGCGGGAAGGGGGCGGCACTGCGTTCGGGCTTCGCGGCCGCCACGGGCGACGTCGTCGTCGTGCAGGACGCGGATCTCGAATACGACCCGGCGGAGTTCCCGAAGCTGATGCGCCCCTTCCTCGACCAGGGCGCCGACGTGGTGTTCGGCTCGCGCTTCATCGGCGGCGAGTCCCACCGCGTGCTCTACTACTGGCACTCCGTCGGCAACCGCCTGCTCACGATGATCTCCAACATGTTCACGAACCTGAACCTCACCGACATGGAGGTCTGCTACAAGCTGTTCCGCCGCGAGCTGCTCCAGCGCATCACGATCGAAGAGGAGCGCTTCGGCTTCGAGCCGGAGATCACCGCGAAGCTCGCGAAGCTCGAGTGCTCGATCTACGAGGTCGGCATCTCCTATGCAGGCCGCACCTACGCCGAGGGCAAGAAGATCGGCTGGCGCGACGGACTCTGGGCATTCTGGTGCATCCTGAAATACAACCTGCTGCGCTGACGCCGCGGCGGGCGATCCTCGTGGTCGCCGCCGTCTTCGCAGCCCTCGCCGCGCAGAGCTGGCGGCGCTGGACCGACCCGGTGATCGACTTCGGGGCGGAGCTCTACGTGCCCTGGCGTCTCCTCGAGGGCGACCGCCTCTACGCCGAGATCGCCTACCGGAACGGCCCGCTTTCGCCCTTCGTGAACGCGCTCTGGTTCCGGCTCTTCGGTGTCTCCGTGGACACGCTCGTGTTCTGCAACCTGGCGCTCCTCGCGGTGCTCTGCTTCCTCACGTGGCGGCTCTTCGCACCCGCGGGCCGCTTGGTTCAGACTCTTGTATGTGTCACCCTGCTCGTCGGTTTCGGCTTCGCCAACTTCACCGAGATCGCGAACTACAACTGGGTGACGCCCTACCAGCACTCGCAGACCCACGGCGTGCTGCTCGGCTTCGCGATGATCGCGGCGCTCGGAGCGGCGCTCCGCTCCGGAAGACCCGCTGCGTGGGCGGCGGCCGGTACCTGCCTCGGCCTCACGTTCCTGACGAAATCGGAGCTGTTCGTGCCGGCAGCGGCGGCCGCTGCCACCGCCGCGGCGCTCGCGCTCGCGCAGCCGCGCGGCGCGCGGCCGGTGCGCGGCCTGGCCGTCCTCGCCAGCGCGGCGCTCGTTCCGCCGCTCGTCGCCTTCGCGCTCCTCGTGCTCGCCGCTCGGCTGCCCGCGGAGATCGCGCAGGGTGGCGTGCTCGGCAACTGGCGCTACCTGGGCGCCCACTTACTCGCCGACCGCTTCTACCTGAAGCGCTCGGGTCTCGGCGACCCGGCCGGCAACGCGCTCGCCGCGGCGCGAAGTCTCGTAGCTGTGGCAGTGGCCCTCGGCGCCACGCTCGCCGTCGATCGCGCGCTCGCGCAGAGCCCCCGGCGCCGCGGGCTGGGCTTCGCGCTCGGTGCCCTGCTCGTTGCCGTGCTCGCGCTCGCCGGCGCACGCGTGCCGTGGTTCGCGGCCGCGCGGGCGCTGCCCGCGACGAGCGCGCTCGGCACCGCCGCGCTGGCCTTCGCGTGGCTCCGCGCTCGTGGCGACGTCGCGCACCGCGCGCAGCTCGCGCCCCTCGTACTCTTCGCCGTCTACGCGCTGGCGCTGCTCGGCAAGGTGCTGCTCGAGGTTCGCTTCGGGCACTACGGCTTCGCGCTGGCGATGCCCGCCACGCTGCTGCTCGCAGCCGGCGCCGTCGAGGGAACGGCCTGGCTCGCACGGCGGAGCTTCGGCGGCGGCGAGGTGGCGCGTGCCCTCGGCGTCGCGCTGGTCGTCGCAGCGCTGCTCGGCCTGTGGCGCCAATCGAATGCGCTCTACGCGCGTAAGGACTTCGTCGTCGGCACGGGCAGCGATGCAATCGTGGTGGACCGCGACGAGGGAGTGCCGCTCGCCGAGGCGCTCCAACATCTCGAGGAACTCGCGTCCCCGCAGGCCACGCTGCTGGTTCTTCCCGAGGGCCTGTCGCTGAACTACTGGCTGCGGCTGCGGAACCCGTCGCGCTACTGGCTCTTCCTTCCACCCGAGTTCGACGCGGCGGGCGGCGAGGAGGTGATGCTCGCCGACGTGCGCGCCCACCCGCCCGACTTCGTAGCGCTCGTCGACCGGCCCTACCGCGACTTCGGCGTCGGCCCCTTCGGCGCGGATCCGCGCAACGGCCAGCGCCTGATGAACTTCGTGCGCGCCGAATACGAGGTCGTGAAACAGATCGGGGGCGTCCCGTTCCGAGACCAGGGCTTTGGCGTCACCATCCTGCGACGCCGCGCGGCGGGCGCCGCGGTCTCACCCGCTCAGCGCCCGCCGCCCGCCCAGATCAAGCCGTAGCTGAAGGCGAGCGTCACGACAATCGCGAGTGCGGCCAGCACCGTCCAGGTCGCCGTGCGGAGCAGGCCGCGACCCGCCGTCCAGCGCGCCAGCGTTTCGCTCGCATAGAATGCGAACGGAAGCATCGCGCCCAGCAGGTAGGTGCCCTTCACCGTCGAGTACCACGGGTTGCGCCAGGTGAAGAGCACGTAACCGCCGAGTGTGAATCCGACCAGCAGCAAGAGCGGAGGATCCGCCTCTCCGGTTCGCAACACCATTCGGCGAATCCCGGAGACCGCACCGATCAGGAACGCGAGGGTGGGCAGCAGCGCAAGCAGCAGGACCGCCGTGCCCAGCCGCTGCACCAGCGGGCCTTTCGCGGGCAGGAAGTGACGATGCCCGTCGAACCAGAGCGTCACGTAGGTGCCACCCCAGACCGAGTGGAGCAGGTCGGGGCCGAGGCTGACGGAATCGGTAAACGTCGAAAGCGGCACGTAGACGTAGTCGAGGAGGGTCCTCTCGCCCGGCTCTTGCAGATGCATCTCGGCATGGACGGGGAGGTCGTAGGGGTAGAGGTACCCGTACAGGACCAGATTCCGCGCGTAGAACCAGCCTCCCACCACGCCCGCAACCAGCGCCACCATGACACACAGGCGCGTGGTGCGGAGCAGTTGCCGCCGGCGCAGCCCCTCGATCAGGTAGGCGCCGAGCACCGCGGGCACGACCAGCACGCCGGTCAACTTCGTGAGCCAGCCGAGGCCCGCCAGCAGCCCCACCCACGCGCCGCGCCGCAGCTCCGCCACGGAGCCGTGCGGAGTGATCAGCGACCAGGAGGCGAGTGCGATGGCTCCCGTCGCGAAGGCCGACGCGAACACCTCCTCGCCGAAGTTCGCCGACATCTGGATCTGCGCGGGAAGGAAGAGCAGCAAGCCGGCCGCGAGTAGCGCGCGACGCCCGTTGCCCGGGTCGACGCGGCGGACCAGCGCCACCGTCGCGGCGATCGCCGCGAGCCCTGCTGCCGTCGAGACCAGGCGGACGGCGAAAACGGTCGGCGCCGGCTCCGCGCATCCGACTCCCCGCGCCAGCACGGCCGCCAGGTAATAGAAGAACGGCGGATGCGCGAACGACCAGCCCGCGTCGGGCGGTGGCAGCTCCCAACTCAGACACAGGCGCTGCACGTACTCCCAGTTGAACTTGACGTCGAAGCCGAAGTAGGTCGGGTACAGCACGGCGTTGCTCAGCCGCATCAGCGTTCCGATCGCGAAGACGACCCACAGCGCGCTGCGCGACCCGCCCGTCGCCGGTCCGTCGTTGCCGCGCGCTTCGGTCTCGACCTGGGCGGGCTTCGTGAGCGGCGCCAACGGAATGTCAGAGGCGCCCGATGGCGTCGGCGATGCGGAGCCACCAGGCGATCCAGAGCGCCTCCACGGCGATCCGCAGGCTGAGCTTGGATTCGCCGCGGGTGCGGTCGATGAAGAAGAACGGAACCTCCTTGATCCGCGCGCCCGACCGCACGAAGCGGTAGTTCAGCTCGACCTGGAACGCGTAGCCCGTCGAGCGGATGCGTTCGAAGCCGATCCTCTCGAGCAGCTCGGCGCGGATGCAGCGAAAGCCGCCGGTGGTGTCGCTGATCGGCATGCCGGTGACGTGGCGAACGTACCAGTTGCCGAAGTAGCTGATCAGGATCCGCTCGATCGGCCAGTTCACCACCGTGATCCCGTTCAGGTAGCGCGAGCCCAACACCACGTCGTGATCCGCGATCTCTTCGAGGAGGGCATCGAGCGCCTCGGGCGGATGCGAGAAGTCGGCGTCCATCTGGATCACGAAGTCCGCGCCGAGGTCGAGCGCGCGTCGCAGCCCGGCCCGATACGCGGCACCGAGACCGCTCTTCGCGCTGCGGTGCAGCACGTGGATCCGCGGATTCCGTGCGGCGAACTCGTCGGCGATCCTCCCGGTGCCGTCGGGGGAATCGTCGTCCACGACCAGCACCTCGAGGCGCGCGTCGCGATCGAGGATCTTCGGCAGCAGCAGCGGGAGATTCTCGGCTTCGTTGTAGGTGGGAACGACCACGATCACGCGACTCATGGGGTTCTCGGCGCCGCATCGGACACGACGATCCGCGGACTTCCCCACCAGCCGACCCGCACGCGGTTCCTCGCTTTGTCCGGATCTACCTGCAAGCGCAGCACGACGCGCTGGCCGGCCCAGCGCGAGAGGTCGAGGTCGATCGGCTGCCAGTCTCCCTCTCCCTCAGGGTCGGGCGGCAGCGGCACTTCGATCACTCGCTCGGAAGTGTCGCCGCGCACGATCGAGACCGAGTAGGTCGCGCCCCACCAGCGGTTCCACGCGCCCTTCGTGGTCGCGACCGCGAAGATGCCGACGTCGGTCTGGAAGCGCGCCCGCTCGGGGACATCGATCTCGAAGTCGACGCCGCCACCGCCCGGGCCGACCGGCACCGGGATCGGGCTGACGCAGGTGTCGCTCAGCGCCGATTGGAAGACTCGATACGGGATAGTTCGGAGGAACGTCCCGACGGATCCACCACCCAATGCCTGCGCACCCGGCGCCGCCTCGACCAGATCGATCACGGGATTGCCGCGGTCCACACCTCGCTCGTACACCACGATCCACTGGTTGCTGTCGATCGGGAAATCCGCCGGAATCCTGAAGTATCGCTCCAGGTACGCATGGACCATCGGGAAGCTCCGCGGAGTAGTAGCCGGTGGCGGGCCCGTCGATCTCGCTCATGACCACGTAGCGAAGGCTCGCGAGCACCTCGAGAATCTCGGCCTGCTGGCGCTCGTGGAGGCCCTGCATCATGCCTTCGTAACGCGTTGGATTGCGTGCACCGGTCGAGAAATAGAGGAGAGGTTCCTGTCGCGCCACGAAAATGGCCTCGCCGGGGCTCGTTCGCGTCCGCAGGTAGTCGATGACGCGCGGAACCGCCGGCGTCCGGTAGCTCTCGCTCACCGGGCGCACGGGAATCCGCGCATCCCACGGCTGGGGCGCTGCGACGCTGTAGTAGAGCGCGGCCGCCGCGAGAGCGGCGGCCGCGAAGCCAGCGACGAGCAACCTCGCGGCGGCGCGTCGAGCGCCGCTTTCCTGCAACCCAGCCGCAGATCGACCGGCGCTCGCGACCAGCACGAGTTGGACACAGGCGGAGGGGAGCACCATGCCCAGGTGCCCCCAATCCGAGCGCGGAAACATCCCCGCCGTGCAAGCGATGACGGCGGCCGCCGGAAGGACTGCCGCTGCCATCGAGCGACCGAAGCCGGCGCGCACTGCGGTCGCCACGAGTGCGACGAACGGCGCTGCGTACAGGACCTGCGTGACGAAACCCATCCCGCGCACCGATGTTGGGTTCTCCCCGACCGCAAACACATAAAGACGCGGCAGGTAGTACGGCCAGTTGCTCCATGCGTCCTTGCCGATGTCTCCGGGCGGCCAGAGCGCCGGGAACGGCGTCCGAAACGACTCGCCGAGCATGAGCGGCATCGTCACCAGCGACTCGAACAAGTCGCCGGCGGTGCCCTGTGCGGCGAACGCGGCGACGGTCACGAGTGCAACGAGAACTCCGCCCGCCACCGCCGCTCCACCGGTCCGCAGACGCCGACCTGGTTCTGCGTATGCAATGACTCCAGCAACGAGGGGAATCGCCAGCGCGACGCCGACCGTCTGCTTGCACAGCGCTACGCACGCCGTGAGCACGCCGGCCGACACGGCCCACGGGAGCGAAGTCGTCGATCGCACCGCGGCGTACACCGCGAGCGTGCTCAGCAGAGCGGCGAGTGTGCTGGGGAAGTAGATCGAGAAGAGCGGGAACACCAGGATCGGTACGGCCGCCTGGACGGCAGCGGCGACGTGCGCGAAAGCTCCCGTTTCGGCACGCCGCGCGATCCCGAACACGGAAGCCGTCGCGATGCCCTGCAACGCCACCACGGCGGCGCGGGCGACCGACGAGATGTTCGCCGAAGCAGCGGAAGAGCAGCGCGAGGAACTCGAACGGGAGGGGTCCCGTGAAGAAGACCACGTCGCGATAGAGGTGATCGCCCTGCAGCAGCCGCTGCGCGACGTGGAGCGGCAGCCCCTCTTCCAACATGTTTGGCTCGAGATTCGCGACGGATGCGCAGGCCACGCTTCCGATCACGCCCCAAGCCCACGCCGCGCCGAGATCCGCCCCAGACTTCACGCCACTCCGCCTGTCCACGAGAATTGGAGCGCTCACCCTATCAGCGCGCAGGTCAGCGCGCGAGATCCGGAAGCGGGACGCCGGCGCGCCGGAGCGCGCCGTAACTGCGCAGGAGCTGCCCGCCCAACCAGACGAACCCGATCGCACCGACGAGAAGCAGGAGCGTGTAGAGCCAGCGATCCAAAGTCCCGAAGACCGGATTTCCGGCGAACGGGAAATGGCAGCCCGCGAGGTTGGGCACCAGATCGCTCGTGAAGCCGCATCGGAAGATCACCGCATTGTGGACGAGCATTTGCCCCAGGTAGACGCCCCAGGAACTCAACCCGAGCCACGTGAGCAGGGGCGCCACCACCGGCACCACCGCAAGCGGCCGGAGCACGGCGAGAAGTGCCACCGCAAGCGGGAAGTCGATCGCCACCGCGGCGAAGACGCGGAGTGCGGGCCAGAGCTGCGACTGTTGGGCGACGACGCAAAGGGCCCAGAGGGCTGCCCCGGCGAGCCCTGCGAGCGGCCCGATGCGGTCGATCCAGGTCGCGAGCAACATGCCAAAGACGACGTGCCCCAGGAGCCGCGGCGGGAATGACAGGAAGTTCACGAAGCCGACCCGTTCGATCAGCTCGGAGTGAAAGTTTTCTACCACCAACTCGCCCGCCATCGCGACCACCAGAACGGGCCACAGGCCCACCCGGCGCACGGCCGCCTCGATCCACGGGAAGAGCACGGCGAGCAACAGGACCAGGGTCACGAACCAGCCAGTGCCAATGGAGACCGTGTAGCCGCCGATCTGGGCAAACGGAAGCCACCAGTGGAACTCGACTCCGTAGGGCTGGAGATAGAGCGCCAGTGCCCACCACACCGGCAGCGTCGCCCAGAACGGCACGAGGATTCGCTTCGCGCGCGTCGAGTACCAGCGGGAGAGCGCCTGCGGAAACTGGCGGCTGCGCCACCAGAGCGTCGAGTTGAGACCGAAGAGGATCACGAAGAGCGGCACCGCGCGGTTGACGACGTAGAGGAAGCCGGGGCTGTCGCCGAGCGCCCTCGAATGGATCAGCAGCACCCATAGAATCGCGCAGCCCTTGAGCAGATCGATCTCGACCCAACGCGGGTGGGTGGGGGCGCTCATCTCGTGCGGGCGAGGGCGGAGAGGTCGTCGCGCGAGCAAGCTGGCAATCTAGCTCGCGCCGGGGCGCTTCTCGACTGCGGTGTCGCACGGGTCCCGGTCGAAGCCTCGAATCAGAACGTCGAGTAGCATGATCGACATCGACGGAGTGTCTCACTTGAACTGCGCGAACTCGAGGGCGCCATCGGGGTGCCGGAAGGCCAGGATGTGATCGCGAAGCTCGGCGAACTCAGCCGCGAGACCGGCATCCCCTTCGTCGTGGTGCGGGTCGAGTTCGACGCCAGGGATCCATCGCGGTCGAGCGCGTCGTCGAGCAGCGGGTCCGCGGCGAGGGGATGTTCTACGTGGACACCCGGGCGGCGTTTCGGGGCACGAATCCGCGCGACTTCTGGATCTACGAGCTGGATCCACATCCCAACCGCGATGCGCACGCGATCTTCGCAAACGTCGTGGAGCAGTTCCTGCGCACTCAACGCCTGCTTGGGCGATGAGACGCGCTCGCTCCGCGTCGCGCCAGTCGACCCTGTCAGTGGATCTCGTATTCGAAGGGCACGGTCTGCGGCGAGTCCGTGAAGTAGAACAGCCAGAGCGAGATCGCCGCATACAGCACGACGATTGCGACGAGATGCCACTTGTATTTCTTGATCAGTTCGCCGGCCATGTTCCAGTCGTTTCTCCAATGAAACCCAGTGTGTAGTCCGCGATCAAGCGGTGCGCCCGCGCATTCGGGTGCGCATCGTCCATCGAAACCCAGAGCGTCTGCGGTTCCCGCTCGTTGCGAAACATCGGTGCGAGGTCGAGAACCGGGATTTCGTTCGCCCGCAGGAAATCCGCCACCATCGCGTGTTCCCTGCTGAACGGATAGTCGACCAGTTGGTGCAGCTCGGGGAGCAGGACGACCCTCAGGTCGAAGCCCCGCTCGCGGCTCAGCTGCTTCAACTGGAGCAAGCCGCCTGACTCCGCGCCCATCCCTCGCTTCCCTCGCGATACAACGCCGAGTAGTACTCCTTGAATCCGGTGCTGTCCGACAGTCGGGCCTTCAGCGCCTTGATGCGCGACCAGTAGAAGGTGACGATCCGATAGTTCCCGAGCCCCGGGAAGCGCGACTTCTGGGGCACCGGCTCCGCGTCGTTGATGAAATAGAACAGCACGACCTGATCCGGGTCGTACTTGACGCCCTTGTCGATGAACAGATTGACTTCCTGGGTCGTGTTGTAGTTGCCGACGCCGAGGTTGATGATCTCGGTGGGCGAGATCGCGTTCAGTCGGCCCTCGAGGATGTGTTCGAAGGTCTGCTCCTTCTCGACGCCCCAACCGAGCGTCAACGAGTCCCCGAGGAACATGATCCGGCGCCGATCACCCTTCGCGACGGGATACTCGTCGTCGCGGAATCCGTCCGCGTTGGTGCGGATCGAGACGCCCATCAGTGTGGCTTGCGAACTGGGCCGATGGTGGTGGCTGATCAGCGGGTTGGGCGAGTCCACCTTGAGCGCCAACGCGTAACGCGACATCTCCACGTCGTAGAACAGGTGGCTCGACAGGTACACGCGGAGAACGAGCTCGCTGAGGATCAGGAACACGGCGAGCGGCACGAAGATCAGGAACAGGATCTCGACGAAGCGTCTTGCGCTCATGGTTGCGTCGGTTCCGAGAGCAGTCCGTTGGAGCGGAGGAAAGCGTTCGATCACCCGTGCGAACACTTCGTGCGCCTTCCAGTTGGGATGCGGGTCGAGTTGGTAGATCCAGAAGTCGCTGGCGCGCGTCCCCCGGAATGCATCGCGTGTGTCCAGGTAGGGGATCCCGTGGGCCCGCGCCTCCTCCTCGACCTCGAGATCGATGGGGAGCCGCTCGACATCTTCGAACTCCAGGCGGATGAGAGCAATCGGGATGCCGGTGCGCTCGCGGACCTTTGCCATGCGCTGGATCACGCTGCCCTCGGGCCGATACGCGGGCGCGACGCGGGCGACCGGGGGCTGGATCGGGGGCGGCGGAGAGCCGCGCTCGGCGATCGCGATGAAGAGCTTCTCGATGCTGCCGATCTCCTCTCGAGGCGAGGGCGGTGGGTACCCCATCCGTTGCAGGACCAGCCTGCGGAAGAAGCTTCGGAGGAACGGATATGACTTCTGGAACCCCGGGATCATCTCCGGGTCAACTCTCCTGACCTCCTGTCCGGCCTCAGAGGCGGGGTCATGGACCAGCCACGGCATCGAGAGCTTCGTCGCGGTGAAGAGGATCACGTCGGGATCGTAGTCCAGCGCGCGCAACTCGAGCATCGCTAGCACCTGCTCCGGGTGGTACATGCCGACGGCGAAATTGATGAACTCGTAGCGAAGCGGCGCGAACTCGCGCGACAGCCGATCCTCGAGCAGCGAGTGAAACGCGCGTTCGATCGCGACTCCCGCCGGTAGCGCAAACGAGGATCCCACGACGGCGACGCGAAAGGTGTTTGGCGGCTTGTGCAGCGCGTATTCCTGATCTCTCAGACCGCGCGAGTTGGTTCGAAAGGGGACGAGTTTGAAGAGGCCGTCGAGGTTGGGCTTCAACTCGAAGACGAGCCTTGGCTCGGCGGAAGGCTGCGTGTAGCCGCTCTGGGGCAGCCCCCGAACGCTGTTGACCATCGCAGGAACAAAACCCGCCAGACCGAAGAGGTAGACCCGTACGGTCATCTCGAGCACGGCGACGAGGCCTGCGCCCATCGAGAGGAGTCCGAGGGATCTGCGGAGGGTGGATCGCGCAGGAATGGTCCGTGCCCCTTGCCGATTTCCCAGAAATTCAACCTATTGTAAGCGCTTCCCCAAACATCCGGGTGGATCGAGACGGTGAGCCAGGGCGATGATGCGGGAAGTTCCAGGCCGGCCCGATCGACGGTGTTCCTGTTGGTCACCGGACTCTTCTTCCTGTCGGGGTCCGCGGGGCTCGTCTACCAGGTGCTCTGGATGCGCAGCCTCGGTCTCTTCTTCGGAAGCGACATGTATGGCGTGTCGATCATCCTCGGCACCTTCATGGGCGGACTCGCGCTCGGAAGTCTGCTGGGCGGTCGCCTGGCCGAACACACGGCGCGACCGTTGCTCTGGTACGGCTTTGCCGAAATCGGGATCGGAGTGATCGCGCTTCCCTTCACCTCGATCCTCGCGAGTTTCGATCCGCTGCTGCATCTGGCCTATGCGGGTGGTTCCGAGGGCGTGACGTGGGGCTATCAGGCGATGCGCATCCTGTTGGCGGGCGGGACGCTGCTGCTCCCCACCACGCTGATGGGAGCGAGCCTGCCGCTGATCCTGAAGCACTTCGTTCGCAGCCGGAGCGTGCTGGGCGAACTGGGCGCGTACTTCTACGCGGTGAACACGCTCGGCGCGCTCGTTGGAACGCTCGCCGCCGGCTTCGCGCTGCTCCCCTACCTGGGAATGACGCGCTCGACCTGGTGTGCCGCAGCGATCAACCTCGGGATCGGGAGCACCTGCGCCGCGCTGGGCTGGAACTCGATGCTTCCCCGGATGATTCCGGACGCATCGCGGCTCGTCCTCGACCCATTGCCGGGCCTCGACCCAGGCGCGCGAAGACGCATCGCAGCGGCTGCGTTGCTCGCCTTCGGAGTCTCGGGCTTCGGATCGTTCGCGCTCGAGGTCGCCTGGACCCGGATCCTGTTGATCAGCTTCAGCGCCACCGTCTACTCGTTCGCAGCGACACTGGCGTGCTTCCTGTTCGGAATCTTCCTGGGCAGCCAGATGATCTCGCGGATCGTCGATCAGCACGAGAACCCGGTTGGACTGTTCGCGATGCTGGAGCTGGGCATCGGCGCCAGCGTCGGAGTGCTGGGACTCCTGCTCCACGCCATCCCCGGCGTCTTCGGGCGCCTGCTGGCAGGAGTCGCGGCGCTGATGCCGGGCCTCGAGGACCACGCGCTCGTCGTGACGACGCTGCTTGCATCGTTTCCGCTGCTCGTGGTTCCCGCCACGCTGCTGGGAGCCACATTCCCGGTGGCTCTCCGCATCTACACCACGAACATTGCTCACGTAGGAAACCGGACCGGAAACCTCTACGCCGCGAACACGGTCGGCGCCGTACTGGGCTCGCTGAGTGCGGGCCTCGTGATGATTCCCACGCTCGGCGCGAACGCAAGCATCGCGGTCATCGCGGTGCTGTTCCTCGCCGTGGGTGCCGCCCTCGCGTCGGTTCAAGTTGGGACCGGCGAGCGCGCGCTGCCGGTACGGAGGATCGGTCCTGCCATCGCAGTGACACTTCTGTGCAGCGCAGGCACCCTGCTACTGCCGTATCGCCCCACTCTCAACTTCAACCAATCCACGCTCGCCGACGCGGAACTCCTGTACCACGCGGAGGGCGTCCAGAACACGATCGACGTGGTTCGTTCGCGAACGGGCGCGACGTCCTTGATCATCGGCGGCAACGTCGAAGCCGACAACGGCTACCGCCAGCGCCGCCACTTCGTGTTGAAGGGCCACCTTCCGCTGATGCTGATGGAGGATCCGGCCTCCGTTCTCGTCGTCGGACTGGGGATGGGGATCACGCTCCAGACGACCGCTCGACATCCGGGTCTCGAGCGAATCGACGTGATCGAGCTGTCGCCCGACATCCTGGCTGCCCAGGCCCATCTCGCCGACGTCAACGGCAACGTCGTCGCCAACCCGATCGTCCACGTGCGGATCGACGACGGCCGCCTCTTCATGAAGATGAGCACGAACCGCTACGACATGATCACCGCGGATCCGATCCACCCCAAGATCTCACGCGTCGGGTATCTCTACACCCGCGAGTACTATGCATCGATCCGGGAGCGGCTGAACGACGGCGGTGTCGTCTGCCAGTGGATGCCCATCTACCAGATCGCGCCGCGACGGCTTCGTTCCGCAATCAAGACCTTTCTGGAGGTCTTCCCGAACGCGACGCTGTGGTACGTGGAGGGACATGCACTGCTCGTCGCAAGAACAACTTCACCTTCGATCGACTACGGTCTGCTGAAGCGGAAATTCGACGCCCGCCTGGTTCGCGAAGACCTGGCCTCGATCGACATCCACTCTCCGGAGGAGCTGTTGAGCCACCTGCTGATGGGACCCGCCGAGATCCGCGCGTACGTCGAAGATGATCCGGACGTTCCGCTCAATACGGACGACTATCCCTATCTCGAGTACTTCGTTCCCCGCGACCTCTTCCACACCACCGCCGAGAATGTCCGGGACTTCGCCGCGCACCTCGTCGATCCGGCGGAACTCGTCGAGAATATCCCCGCGGATGCGGCGGAGAGGCTTTCGACCCTGAGCCGAGACCGGCTGCAACGTCGATGACCTCCCAGCGACATGCGGTTGCGTCGATCCTGGCGATCTCGTTCGGCCTGCTCGTCAACGAGATCATGCTGAGTGCGATCTTCAACGTGTTGCTGGGAGCCGGAAACACGGTTGCCGCCATTGCGATCGCCCTCGTCGGCCTCTCGGGTGGCGGAATCGTCGCGTACTCGGTTCCCGCGCTCCGCAGCCCGAAAGACTCGGGAGAGCTGACCGCGACGCTCGTGTTCTGGTTTGCGGTGTCGTTGCTCGCCAGCGTGTACGCAATCATGGCGGTTCCGATCAGCCACGGGGACCTGATTTACCAGCGAGCGGACCCGCGGGTTCAACTCTGGCGGCTCGCGGTCTACCACATCACCGTCGTCCCGTTCTTTCTCGGCGGACTGACGCTCGCCGTGATCTTCCGGAGTGAGCCCGGCCGGATCGGCCGCCTCTACTTCGCCGATCTCTTCGGCGCCGCGCTGGGATGTGTCGCGAGTCCCGCTCTGCTCGCGGTGTTGGGTGCGCCGCTGGCGGTCGTCGCCAGCTCCGTACCCGCCGTAGCACTCGGCTGTCTTCTGCTGCTCCGATCGCAGCGGCGGCCGCGGGCGCTGCTGCTGCTGCCCGTCGTGCTGATGGCGGCGGGCATGGTGCGCCCCGCGCTGCTGAGCTTCGCCACGCTCAACACGATGGGCGAGGTGAGCGCCCCGAGCTATCGGAGCTTTCCCATCCGGGCGGGCGACATCGAGTACGAGCGCTGGGCGCTGGATGCCTGGACGATCATCCGCGGCGATCGCGTGCCCCAGCAATGGGAGAACTTCAAGGGTTGGGGGCTGAGTCCGCACTACCGCGGGCCGATTCCCGCCACGAAGCTCGTCAACTACAACGCGCGCTTCAGCACCTACGTGACGGATCGCAGCGGTGATCCTCGGACCCTCGGCGAATGGCTGGACGCAGACCTGACGTCCCTGCACCACCTGATCGGCCGTCACTATGCGCGTGTCCTCAACATCGGTGCGGGCGGCGGCCGCGAGGTGCTGGCCGCTCTACACCACGGCGCCGAGCGGGTCGTGGCGGTGGACCTCAGCGATGTCGTCGTCGACGACATCATGAAGCACCAACTGCGCGAGTTCAGCGGCCAGCTCTACGAGGATCCACGCGTCGAGGCCATCGCGGACGAGGGCCGCAATTTCGCCGAGCGGACCCCGGAGACCTTCGATCTCGTCGAGTTCAGCATCGTCGGGGGAGCCAACCTCGAAAAGATGGACCTGGTGCGCGTCGACGACCTCTTCACGGTGGAGGCATTGCGCACCTACCTCGAGCGGCTGAACGACGATGGCGCGTTCTCGTACGTGATGTATTCGACCCGCTCCGACATCGTCGCGAACCTGTGGAAGGGCGCTGACCGCGAGGCGAATCCCTACATCCCCGCGCTGCGGACGCTCACTGGGCTGAGGCTCGCCCTCGAGCAGGTGGATCCGGGTGCCCGATTCGCGGATCACGTGTTGATGGCCGCGCTGCCGAAGGTCATCAATCCCCGCTACGACCTGGTCCACATCATCGTGAGTCGTCTCCCGATCAGTCCTTCGGAGCGCGAGCGCTTCTTCGAGACCTGCCAGCGCCTCGGTTTCGTCGCGCTCTACCCCGACGAAAGGGAAGGCGTCGACGCAGCGAATCTCTACGCACGGATCGCCACCGATCGCGACCTGCCGGCCCTGGCGCAGGAAGTGCCCTTCTCCATCTGGCCAGCCACCGACGACCGCCCATTCCAGTACGCCCTCGATGCGAGCCACCTCGGTCGCGCACTCGAGCAGGGTCAGCTCGTCGCCCTGCTCGCGGGAAACCCATTGGTGTCGCTCGGTCTGAGCATCGGCGCCATGGCGGCACTGCTGACACTCACGCCGCTGCTGCTGACCTCGCGGCGCACCGAGAACCTGCGCGCATTCCGCGCGAGCTGGAGCATGCTGCTCTATTTCGCGTGCATCGGATTCGCCTACATGGCGGTCGAGATCGCGGCGCTGCTGAAGCTCCAGTCGTACCTCGGCAAGCCGATCTACGGGCTGAGCGTGGGTCTCTTCGCCTTCCTGCTCGCCAGCGGCCTGGGCAGCAACCTCACCAGTCGTCTGGGGGAGCAGCGGCTCGCGATCGCCTCGAGCGCAATCGTGCTGCTGCTGGTCGCGGTGGGATTCCTCTTCGCAGTCGCTTCGGCGCCGCTGTTCTCGAGCACGATCTCGTTCTCTCTTGCAGCGCGGATCGGCACCGCGGTGGGGTCGATCTTCCCGCTCGCCTTCCTGATGGGCATGCTGTTCCCGATCGGAGTGCGGCTCCTCGCGCGGGATGCCGCGGACCTGATCCCCTGGGCCTGGGCCACCAACGGATGCTTCTCGGTGCTGGGGATCTTCAGCACGCGGATCATGGCCCTGCTCTTTGGCTTCAGCCGCGCCCTGATGATGGGACTGATCGTCTATCTGCTCGTGATGGGCTGTGTGTGGGCGCACTCGCGACGGGTGCGTCTCGCGTGATGCATCCCGTCGGCATTGAAGCCGACATCACTCGATGTAGCCCAGCGCGCGCAGCGCCTCGACGGTTTTCGGATCTGCTTGCGGCGCGACGCGGGGCGCCCTCGGCCCACTCGTGATGTGCGCGTCGAGTTGCTCCCGCAGCTCGACGGCTGCGCCGGTCTCGGGGTCGGGTTGCTCGCGGAGCGATTCGGGGGATAGACGCTGCAGCGTCTCCGTGCCGTCGTCGGATCGCGTCAGCTTGTGCGGCCAGCGGATCACCGCCTCGAGATCGCGGTCGTAGACGGCGCCGAAGCGCAGTGCGGTGGTCGCTTCGCGGCGCAGCTCGAGGAAGGCAGTCTCCCGTTTCCCCTGCTCGACGCCCTCCACCTGCTGCGGAACGACGAGGTCGAGCTCCCGTGCCAGCAGCGGCAGCACGTCGATCAGTTGGATCGGCTCCTCGCTCCGGGTGCCGCCCGCGCGATCGCCCGGGTAGCGCACCAGCAGCGGAATCCGCGTGAGCTCCTCGCTGAGCCAGAAGCCGTGCCCGAGGCGCCCTTCCTCGCCGAGCGCTTCGCCGTGGTCCGCCGTGACGATGATCAACGCGCGATCGCCGCCGGGCCGCGCGCGCACCGCAGCGAGCAGCACACCCAGCTCGCGATCCATGTCTCGGATCTCGGCGTCATAGCGATCGCGCAGCACGGCGCGGGCGTCGTCGTCGAGCTTTGCGGTGCCGCGCATCAGCGCTGCGTAGTCGTAGTCGAGCGGCTCGGTGGCGCGCGGGAACTCCGGGTAGCGACCGACCGGTTCATACGGAGCGTGGGGGTCGAAGTAGTTGGCGAACAGGAAGTACGGTTGCTCGGGCGCGATCCCGCCGAGCCACGCGAGCGCCGCGGCCGTGATCTCGGCTGCGGGGCGTCCGCCAAAGGTGTCGACCTTGTCGTCCTTGTGCGCGAAGCCCTGGAGCAAGCCGAAGCTGCGATGCAGCCAGGGACCCGCCACGAACGCGCCGGTGTCGTAGCCCCGCTCCGCCATCAGCTCGGCCAGCGTGATGTTGTCGTCGGCGAGCTTTCCCGCTCGCATCAGCCGCGCGACCGGAAGCCCGATCACGTCGCCGAGCACAGCGCTTCCTTTCGGATCGTAATCGGCGCCGTGTCGCGAGGGGTACTTCCCCGTGAAGAGCGATGCATGTGCCGGCAGCGTCCACGAGGAAGTGGACCACGCGCGGTCGAAGCGCACCGCGCGGGCGGAGAAGGCGTCGAGGTTCGGCGAGGTCTCGCGCTCGTAGCCGTAACAGGAGAGGTGATCGACGCGCGTCGTATCCAGCGTGATCAGCACCACCGCGGGCGACGAGCTCCAGGCCGCGAGCTGGTCGAGGCGCGTCTTCGCGCGACGCTGATCCGCGTCGTCTGTTTTCGCCAGCGAGGCCGCGACCAGACCGCGGCGCACGCCCGTCCAGTAGCGGATCCCCCTTTCGACGGTGGCGCGGTCGCCAGGATCGAGGCGTTCGAGTGAAGCGGTGAGATCGGCGAATCGGCCGATCTGCTGGTAGGAATCCTGGAGCCGCCAACCGATCCCCACGAGCACGTCCTCGCGACGTTGCTCCGGAAGCCACCGCACCTCGGCGACCGCCGCCGCGACGTCGTTGCCGTACTTGCGCTGGAGGATGTGGCCCCAGGTCACGTCGGCGCTCTCCGGTGTAAGAGGCGTTCCGGATTCTTCGTGATGCAGCGCGAACGCGAGCGTCGCTGTGCCGAGCGAAACGAGTCCGAGTGCGCACGCAGCCCAGGCGATTGCGCCGCGCGCCGCAGCGGCCGTCATCCCGCGCGCGGCGGAGATCGCAATCGGTGGGATCAGCAGCACCGCCAGCGGCACCATCAGCCGGTACTCGATGGGGCTCGGGTCGACCGCCAGCGTGAAGCGGCTGCCGAGATAGACGACGAAGAAGAGCACCCCGTAGACGAGAAAGACGAGCTCGTTCCTGGCCTCGGGCGCCGCACGCCTCGGCCCCGCGTGGAGCGTCGCGACGGCACGCCGGCCGGCGGCAACGAGCGCGACACCGGCGGGGATCCACACGCCGGCGACGACGACACGCAGCCACCAGGAATGGGAGCCGTCGCCCCCGGGATCGAGCAGGCCCTGCGCAGGCGCGCGCAGCATCAAGTCGCGCGCGCGATCCAGAAGACTCTCGGTGCGCCAGGGATCCGCCGAGGCGTGGAGGCCAAAGACTTCGAGGACGCGCGTCACGCCCTCAAAATCATGGGTCGCGTTGTAGAGGAGCCAGGGGGTGAGGCCGATGCAGAACCCGGCCGCGGCGGCGGCGAGTTCCACGCGCCGCGGACGCTCGGCCATCAGCGGCCAGGCGACGGCGCAAGCCAGAACGCCGATCGCAGCGGTGGGCGTGAACCAGATCGCCAGACCCGAGATCGCGCCGAAGCCCAACCAGCCGAGCGGCCGGCGCCCGGTGCCGTTTGCGAGTGTCAGGCAGACACCGATCCCAAGCAGCGTGAACAACGCCGACTCCGCATGGAAGCCCATCGCAACGACGCCCCAGAAGGCCACGAGCGGAGGGCCCAGCAGATAGATGAGCCCGGACAGCAGCCCGGCGGCGCGCCCGAAGAACAGCCGGCCAATGACGAATAGAGCGACGCACGTGGCGCTCGAGAAACCGAGCGCGACGACCTTGAGCGCCGCGAACGATCCCACGCCGATCCATCCGAGCGCGACCGCCAGCCCGATGACGACCAGCGAGCCTCCCTGGTAGTGATCCGCCTGCCAATCGAGCAGCGGCAACGGCGCACCGGCTGCGATCTGCTGGGACGCGAGCCAGCGATAGCCCTCCTCCCAGTATTGGGAGGAGCGCGGATGGCTGACGATCCAGAGGATCCGCGAGCCGACGAAGGCGCCGAGCAGCGCGACACACATCGCCGTATCGAAGCGGTTCCACCCGTTGCTCGGGCCGCCGGCTTCCGGGACGGGAGTCACTTTGGTTCCTCAGCAGGCCCCCGACCCGAGCGACGCGCGTGCGCGAGCCGAAGCGCGGGTTGCTCCACGAGCCGCCAGCTGACCCACGCGCACGCGATCACCACCGGCACGCCGAGCAGAGTGAGTGAGAGGAAGGGCATGCTGGGGATCAGCTTGGACCAGCCGCGCTACCTGGAACGCGCTCAGCAACGGAGCGTGCCACAGGAACAATCCGTACGAGATGCGTCCGAGCCAACGAAACGCGCGCGTCCCCATCAAGCGTCGAGGCAGGCCGCCTTCCCGTTCGCCGAACACGGCGGGCAGCATCACGAGAAGCGCGACCAGCGCGTACAAGATCGTGCTCGCCGAGATACGAAGCCATCGTATCGGGCTCCTTGGAGAACGGGCGCGGGAACACGTTCGAGAGCGACATCCCCACCAGCACGCCCAGGCGATCGCCCAGCACCAACCGGAATGGGTGGCGAGCCAGCGCGTGGGCCCCCACTCGCGCTCTCGCCCCTCGTACCAGGCGCTCACCACCGCTACCGACATCCCGACGGCGAACCACAGCAGGAAGGCCGGCAGCGTGGTGCCCAACAGCACGAGCGAGTGTCGGTGGAATGTGAAGGCCCGATAGCCCAGGCCGAACGCGCCGAAGCCTGCAAGGGTCACGAGTTGGAGACGCAGTCGGCGCCCGCGATCGAGCCGGCGTCCGGCGCGCGCGAGCGCGAGTGCGAAGAAAGGCAGCATCACGTAGAACGCGGCCTCGACCGAGAGGCTCCACGCGGGCGGAATCCCCTTGAAGAGCCAGTCGAGGCTGTAGGACTGCAGGAGCCCGTACAGGCCCCACCACTCCGACTCGAACACGCCCGGAAGGCCCGGCCAGACGCCGAGTAGCGTCAGCGCGAGCCAGTACGCGGGCAGGATCCGGAGCGCGCGGCGACTCGCATACACACGAGCGCTCAACGCTGGCGGGCCGCCCAGCATCGACACCGCGTACGGCCGGTAGAGCAGGAATCCCGAGATCAGGAAGAAGAGCGTGACGCCCACCCCGAGCCGCGCGGAGAAGGCGCTGTACCACGCGCCGTACTGGGCTCCCGACGTAGTAGGAGATGTGATGGACGAGAATCGCCACCACGGCGATCGCGCGCAGCGAGTCGAAGTACGCGAAGCGCGGGTTCGTAGGCGGCCGTGTGAGGGGGTGAGGTCACGGGCTCGACCGTGCTCCGGGCTCCGATGGCCGCGAAGGTCCCGCGCCCACCCAGCGAGCGCGCGACGCGCAGCGCGGGCACCTCGATCCAGCGCCAGCTCAGCCAGCCGAGGACGAGCGCCAGCGGGACGATCAGCAGCGCGAGAACGACGAACGCCTGTGCCATCGGGAGATGGAGAGGGGAGACGAAGCGAACGTGCAGCGCTTCGAGGAGCGGGAGATGCCAGAGGAAGATTCCGTACGAGACCTTCCCGATCCACGAAAGCGCGCGACTTCGAAGCACGCGCCGCGGCAGGCCCCCTGCATGCTCCCCGAAGACCGCCGGCAGCATCACGAAGAAGGCAATGGACGTGTAGATCAGGCTCTCGGCGGTGTACGCGAAGGTGGATTGCGCGACACCGGAGAACGGGCGCGGGAAGCGCGGGGCTGAGCGAGATCGCGGTGAACAAGACAGCCGCCAGCGCCCAGCACAAGCCGGGGTGAGCGACGATCCAGCGAGCCGCCCACCACTCGCGTTCTCGCCCCTCGAACCACGTGCTGACCACCGCCAACGCCATCCCGGCCAGGAATCCGAGAAGGTTTGCCGGAAGCGAGGTGTAGAGACCCGGGAGGCCCGCGGAATGGATGGCGGCCCGGAAGATCAGGCTGCCCACCCCGAGAGCGGCGAATGCGAGGAGTTGAAGCCGCATGCGGCCACGGGGATCCAGTCGCCGACCTGCCCGCGAGAGAGCCATCGCGAGTAACGGCAGCAGGACGTAGAACGCCATCTCCACCGAGAGGCTCCAGGCGACGCCGATCCCGCGCATCGACCAGTTCTGGCGATACGACTGCAGCAGGCCGTAGTAGACCCACCAGTTCTTCGTGAAGACGCCGCTGAGTCCGGGCCAGAGGCCCAGTACCGTGAGCGCCACCCAGTATGCCGGAAGGATCCGGAACGCACGGCGCAGCGCATAGTCGCCGGCATGCGGTGCAGCGGGTCCACCGAGCATCTCGACCGCATGCGGGCGGTACAACAAGAAGCCCGAGATCAGGAAGAACAACGTCACGCCCACGTGCAGCTTCGACGTGAAGGCCCCGTACCAGGTGAACAGATTCACGCCGGACCAGCCGGCCGTGTGGAAGACGAGGACGCTCAGCGCAGCGATCGCGCGGAGCGACTCGAAGAGTTCGAAGCGCTGGTTGGTCGGCGGCACGCGCAGGGTCGTGTCCTCTCCGGGAAGAGTTTCCGACCATGATCTCAGCTGCGCTTCCGCGCGATCACGCGCTGGTCCGACGTATCGAAGCCGAGCCGCATCCGCACGAGATCGATCAACGCGAACGGCGGTAGCAGGACGGGCATTCTGGAAGTGGAAGCAGCGCACCAGCCACTGCGGCCAGCCTCGGTCGAGCAGCAGATTGTGCAGCGAGAGGATCCAGGAGGACGTGCTGATCAGGTAGTCCGCGCGGAGAGCCGTGAAACCGGCGTCACTCAGCAGCCGCCTCAGTGCGGCGGTCGAGAACAGATTCCAGTGTCGCGGGAAGTGGTACATCCCCCACCAGCGGCCGCGGAACCAGCGGTAGTCGAGCCCGCCGACGTTCGGGGTCTCCAGGATGAAGACGCCGCCAGGCCGCAACAATGCATGGACGCGCTCGAAGATTCCGCGGGGATCTTCGAGGTGCTCGATCAGCTGGATCATGATCACGGCGTCGAAGCTGCCGGCCGCGGCGTCGAAGTCCTCGATGCGGGTGGCCTGCGCGCGAAAGCCCTTCTCCCGGCAGTGTCGGACGGCGTCCTCGCTGAAGTCGATGCCCTCGAGATCCCAGCCCGCGGAGCCGTGCTCTCGCAACATCGCGAGCAGCCGGCCGTTGCCACAGCCGAGGTCGAGGATGCGGCGCGGGCCGTCGCCGATCGCGTCGCGAAAGATTCGCACCTTGCGCGCCTCGCGCAGGCGTCGCAGCCACCGCGCGAGCGGATTGCCGGCGTCCGAGTAGGCGTAGTAGTCCGCCGGGTAGATGGCCGGGAGGTCGCCCGGTGCGGGGCGCGGGTTCAGGTACAGGTGCCCGCACGCGCGACAGCGAACGAAGCAGAACTCGCCCGGCACCGTGTCGTGCTCGAAGTCCCGGCCGGCGGCCTCGGGCGCCGCATCGTCGGCGCCGCAGACGACGCACGAAGTCTCGACGAGCGTCAGCGTCCTGCGCGGAGGCTCCGGACGCGTGTCGAGCGCTGTAGCGGGCGCGAGCCGTGTGTCGTGCAGGATCTCTTCCTCTCCGGACGGGGCAGGTTATCGAAGATCTCCAGCTTCGAGAGCCTGTCGCCGACTTGGTAGGACACGCCGCCGTCGGGCTGGCAGGCAGCCTCGGCGCGCAGGCGTAGGCAAGTCTTGGGTTAGGGTCCTGCTGCATGAATCCTTCCGGCCGCATCCTCGTGCTCAACGAACGAGATCCGCGCCACCCCAAGGCGGGCGGAGCGGAGACGCACGTGGCCGAGATCTTCGCGCGGCTGGCCGAGAGCGGATACGAGGTCACCTGGGCCGCGTCGAGCTTCCGCGGCTGCGCGACGCGTGAGCGGATCGACGGCATCGAGGTCTGGCGCCTCGGCAATCTCGCCCGCTACTACCCGACGGTCGCCTGGACGTGTGCCCGGGAGACGCGGCGCGGCCGCTTCGACGTGGTGGTCGAGTGCCTGAACAAGGTGCCGTTCTTCGCGCCGCTCTACTCGGCGGCGCCGGTGCTCGCGCTCTGCCACCACCTCTTTGGCGAAACGGCGTTCAGCCAGGTGGCCTGGCCCGTCGCCGCGGCAGTCTGGTTGGCCGAGCGGCCCATCCCGGCGGTCTACCGGCACCAGCGCTTCGTCGCAATCTCCGAGAGTTCTCGCGACGACCTCGTGCGCCGCGGCATCCCCACCGAGCAGATCCGCGTGAGCCACTGCGGAATCCGCGCGCCACACCTGGGGCCGCCTCCGATCCGCGAGCGCAAGACTCGCGTCGTCTACGTCGGGCGGCTCGAGGCCTACAAGCGCGTCGACGTGTTGCTGCGCGCGATGGCCCGGGTTCGCGACGTCGTTCCGGCGGCCGACTTCGTCGTGATCGGGCGCGGCAGCGAACGCGCGCGTCTCGAAGCGCTCGCGCGCGAGCTCGGCCTCGAGGCAAGCACCCACTTCACGGGGTTCATCAGCGACGATGAGCGAGACGCGTTCCTGGCGCAGGCACGCGTCTGCGCCTGCGCGTCGGAGAAGGAAGGCTGGGGACTCACGGTGATCGAGGCCAACGCGCTCGGAACGCCCGTGGTCGCGAGCGACGCGCCGGGCCTGCGCGATTCGGTTCAACACGGCGAGACCGGTCTTCTCGTTACGCCCGGCGACGTCGGCGCCTTCGCAACACGGATCACCGAGCTACTCGTCGATGACGCGCTGGCGCAGCGCCTGTCGGACCGCGCGCTCGCATGGTCGCGCGGCTTTGAATGGGACCTGGCGGCATACGAAATGGTCGAGGAGATCGAAGTCGCGCGCGCTGCGCCGGCGAAAGATCGAAGCGCAGCGTCGCCGGATCGAGCAGCGCCCTGATCGCCTGATTCGGCCTCACCCGCAGCTGCTAGTCTGCGGCGCGGCAGGGGAATCGCCGCATGCCGATCGCACGATCCATCCGCCATCGACGACCACTCGCTCGGAGGCCAAGCCAATCGCCGCCTGCTCCCGGCTAGCGTCCCGCCGCCCAGGAGTTCGCGCCGTCGGCGGTGCGATGGCGCTGCTGCTCGGCGCCGCGCTCGGGTGCTCCGAGGGCAGCCGCGATCCGAAAACGCACCGCGTGTTGCTCGTTGGGATCGACGGCGCGACGCTGCGGGTCGCTGCGCCTCTGCTCCAGGAAGGCCGGCTCCCCAACCTCGCGCGCATCGCGTCGGCGGGCGCGTCGGGTCCACTCCAGAGTCAGCAGCCCCTGCTGTCGCCAGCGGTCTGGACGACGATCGCAACGGGGAAGTCGCCCACACTGCACGGGATCTACAACTGGATCACGCTGCCCGAGCCTGGGCGCGAATCCCGGCTCTATCAGAGCAGCGACCGCAAGGTCCACGCGTTGTGGAACATCGCGTCCGACGCCGGGCTCGCCGTCGGGGTCGTCAACTGGCTCGTGACGTATCCGGTCGAGCCCATCCGAGGCGTAATGATCAGCGACTACGCGCTGCCGGGAGGGTTGAAGGGCAAGGAGCTCATGCAGTCCCTCTTCGAAGGCACCAAGTTCGACACGAGCCGCGGAAGACAGCAGCTCGCCAACGGATCACCTGGCCGAGCGAGTGGGCGCCCCGCGTAACGGAGCTGGCGAAGATCGACGCGCCGCTGACCGATGTCGCCAATCCCTTCGCCGAGGGGCCGCTGCCGAAGTGGGCCGTGCGCGAGTCACTCGAACTACTCCGCAGTGGACGAGACCGTGGTTCGCGTGGCGCTGCAGGTGGAGGCGGAGCTGCACCCGTCACTTCTAATGGTGCTGATGCAGGGAATCGATCGAACCTCGCACTCGCTCTGGGGCACGATCGAGCCAGCCGAACTCTACCCGGAATCCCTGCGCGCGAACTCCGCCGAGCGCGAAGGCGGCGCGCGCGCGCTGCGACGCTATTACGAGTATGCCGACGCGCTGATCGGGAAGCTGCTCGAGCGCTACACGGAGGACGACCTCGTCATCGTCGTCTCTGATCACGGCTTCGAGGCCAGTGCGCTGATCACCTGGCTCACCGGCGGGCACAGTTCGCCCGCGGCCGAGCAAGGCGTCTTCTTCGCGAGGGGCCCGGGCGTCCGGCGCGGTGCCGATGCCAGCGGGGTGCGGGTGGTCGACGTGACTCCGACGATCCTCGCGTGGTGGGGCCTGCCCGTCGGCGCCGACATGGAGGGCCGGCCCGGAGCCTTCCTCGACGCCGGCCAGGTCGCGACCCGCGCGACCTACGACGACACGCCCGTGGATCGCCTCGCCGCCGAGCCGAGCCGCGCCGCGGACGAGGTCATGCAGAATCTCCGAGCGCTCGGCTACGTGCAGTAGGACGCGCGCGTCACGCGCCGCGCTTCGGGTTCGCGCTGCGGTAGAACTCGACCAGCCGCTCGCACTGCGCCGGACTCAGGTCGAAGCGCAGCATCGCCTGATCGAGCAGCGCCATCACTGACTGCTCCGGCTCCTCGCGCAGTTGTTCAGAGATCCAGCGCACTGCGCGCCGGGCGTTCTCGCCTTCGGGCAGCAACTCACTCATCGCAGCCTCCCCAATGACGCATCCGCGCGACCGTGCACGAGTGGCAAGTCGAGATAAGTGAGGATTCCTGGCTCGGCGCGACACACGAACGGGATCGCCGAAACGCAGTGGATCGCCGTCGCGACGATGCCCGGATTGCGCTTCTGCGCGGCGCGCAGGTCGGTCGGGTGCAGGCCGTGGAAGATGACCTTCGCGGGCGGATCGCCGGTGATCTCGATCTCGAAGCGCTCGCCGAATGCCGCCAACGGCGCACCGCGCGCCGAGGGCGAGCGAAGTTCATCGGGACGGGGCCCGAAGCTCCACGGCGGATCGAGATGCTGCTCGCCCATCAGCCAGTTCACCGCGGCGGTGACGACCGGTTCGCCGCGCACGGTGCCCTGCCAACTGAAACGCTGCGCCGCGACCGTGCCGGGCGCGAGCGTGCCGGCCGGCGACTCGATCGGCGCAGTCGCCACCGCCATCTCATGCTGCGTGCGCGTCGTCGGGATCGAGATCGAAGCCGAGCGCATGCGCGACCATGCGGATCGACTGCTCGAAGCCGCCGCCCAGGATGCGCAGCATCGGACTCTTCGCCGCCACCTCGGGTGACTTTCCGAAGAGCATCACGTCGCGCACCACGTCCACCGCCGCGTAGGAGCGGATGTCCGAGAACTCTTCCGCGCGCACATGACGGATGTTGCGCGACAGCGCCGAGATCATCAGCGGGAATCGCTCGGTGATGCCGCCGGGGTGGATGCCAGTGCCGTGCAGCGTGACGCCGCCGCGCCGGCACGCGGCCTCGAGTTCCGCGACGCTTGCGCTCGCGCGATCCGGAAAGAACCAGCCGAGCGGCGTCACGACGTTCTTGCCGGAGTCGAGGATGCGCATCACGTCCCGCGGTTTCGCGAGCAGCGGGCTGTAGAGCACGCAGTCGGCGTCGGTCGCGAGCAGCGCGTCGGTGTCCTGGGTAGCGCGCACGCCGAGCGGCGCGATCCCGGCGATCTCGCCGGCGTCGCGGCCGGCCTTCTCCGCCGCGTGCACCCAGCAGCCGACCAGTTCGAGTTCTGGATGCGAGACGATGCCTTCGATCGCGGCGCGACCGAGATGGCCCGTCGCCCATTGGATCACGCGATACGTCACGCTGTCTCCTTCAGAGTACGAGCAGCGCGCCGCGCGCCGCGGAAGAGGAGCCGGGCGTCAAGTTATTTTCTGTCAAGTTATTGGGGGAACCGAGGCATACCCGCCGAGTCGCTCAATAACTTGACAGAAAATAACTTGACGCCCGGCTCCTTTCATCGTCGCTCTCCGAGGTACACGATGTGGCGGCGGGTGCCGTGGGGGGGGCGTTCGCTGCGGACGGCGAAGCCGGCGCGGGTAAGGTGCTTTTCGAAGCGGGGGTTCGGGTCTTCGGACCAGAGCGCGAAGATGCCGCGTTCGCGGAGTGCGGCGTGCGCGCGATCGAGCGCTTCCTGTCCGTAGTGTGGGTGATCGCGCGGGCAGACGGGATGCGGGCCTTCGTAGAGATCGAGGACCACGGCGTCGAAGCGATCGGCGCCGGGGCTCGCGGCTTCGCGAACGACGTCGGCGACGTCACCAACTCGCAGGCGGACGCGCGGGTCGAGCGTCGCGTGACCCGTCAGCTCGGCGAGCGGCCCTTCGCGACACCAGCGCACGACGACGTCGTTGAGTTCGACGACGACGACTCGCGCGCGCGCGGGAAGCACATCGAGGCAAGCGCGCAGCGTGCACGCCATGCCGAGACCGCCGATCAGCACGCGGGGAGCCGGACGCGTCGCGATCGCTTCGCAGGCGAGTCGGCCGAGTGCGAGTTCGGAGAGGCTCGCCTTGCTGTTCATCAGCACGCGGCCGGCGATCGTGATCAGGAACTCGCGCTCGCCGCGGCGGCGGAGTTCGAGGCGTCCCTCGCTCGTCGTCGCGGCGTAGAGCGTTTCCCAGGGAAGCCTCATCGAGCGGGATCAGGGCTTCTTGTAGGCGGAGTTCCGAGACGAGCGCGCATTGTTGAACCGACCGGGACCAGAGCTGCGGTTCGGACCCTGCTTGTTGCGCCAGTGGAAGCGCGCGTCATCGCGCGCGCGCGAGCGCTTCCGCTCCTCCTCGGGATCGATCGCGTTCACCGCCATCGGCTCGCGCGGCAGCGCCGGAATCGCGAAGCGGAGCAGCGTCGCCACGACCGCCGCGGGATCGCGCCCTTCGAGCAACTGCGTGGCGTAGCCAATCTGTGTCTCGGTGGGACCCATCTCGGCGTCGAGCAGTGCGCGCACCTGGCGGCGCGCTCGCTTCTCGATTGCCTTGTGCACCTTGTCGGGCGTCGGGACGGGCTGCCATTCCGCTTTGATGCGCGCGCCGTACAGAGCGCGTTCCACGGCGCGCTGCGCGAACGGGGGGACGATGAGCACGCTGCGTCCCTTGCGTCCTGCCCGACCGGTGCGCCCGCTGCGATGCGTGTACATCTCGGCGTCCGAGGGCGGTTCGAGGTGGATGACGGTGTTGATGTCGGGCACGTCGATGCCGCGCGCCGCGACGTCGGTGGCAACGAGGATTGGGACGCTGCCGTTGCGGAAGGCGTTCAAGGTGCGCGTGCGCTGGCCCTGCGCGAGGTCGCCGGAGAGCGGCAGCGCGACGAAGCCGTCGCCGGCGAGCCGCTCGGCCAGCTCGGCGGTGTCGACGCGACGGCGCACGAAGACGAGACAGCGCGCGCCCTCGGTCATCAGCAGCAGGTTCACGAGCGCGGCGTACCACTCGTTTGGCCGCACCAGGTGGGCGATGTGCTCGATGTCTTCGTGCGCCGCACCGAGTCGCGTGCCTTCGAGGTGGAGCGCGTCGCGCTGGAAGCGATTGGCGAGCTGTCGTACCTGCGGCGGGAAGGTCGCCGAGAGGAGATGGCTGCGGCGTTCGCTGGGCAGCGCCTCGAGGATCGCCTCGAGTTCTTCGCGAAAGCCCATGTCGAACATCTGGTCGGCTTCGTCGAGCACGACGTGCTCGACCTGCGAGCAGTCGAGCGCTCCGTTGCGGATGTGATCGAGCATGCGGCCGGGCGTCCCGACGACGAGCCCGGGCTTCTGTGCGAGCAGTTTCCGCTCGCGCCAGAGGTCCATGCCGCCCGTCACGACTTCCACGCGCAGCGCGGGGATCTCTTCGTAGAGCCAGCGCAGCTCCTCGCGCACCTGGGCAGCCAACTCGCGCGTCGGAACGATGATGAGGCCGGAGGGACCGGCGCCAGGGCCGCTGGTCGGGGCAGCGATGAAGTGGCGCGCCAAGGCGATTCCCAGCGCCACGGTCTTGCCGGAGCCGGTCTGGGAAGAGATGCGCAGGTCGCGCCCTTCGCACTCGGCTTCGAGCACCGCGACCTGTACCGCGGTGAGGGTGGAAAAACCGCGCCGCTTCATGGCCGAAGCGAGCTGGGCGGGAACGCCCGCGAAGAGGTCGGTCGTCGTCATGGAACCATCGAGCTGGAGGAAATGGGGAGCCCCGTGGGCGCCGCACCTTAGCACGGAGAAAGGGGACGGTCCTGGAAGTGGACTGGGCGCGGAGAAAAGGGACACCCTTCTGGCAGGTCTGTCCCCCGAGTCCACCGCCAGGTCACATCGAGGACCGTCCCCTTTCTCCTTTAGTCCGCGATGTGGACGGGGGTGCCGGGGCGGACGAGTTTGGCGAGTTGGGCGATGGCGGGGTCGGTGACGGCGATGCAGCCCGTAGGTCCAATTGAGGGCGAGGTCGCCGCGCCAGCGGGGCCCTTCGCCGTGGATGCCGAGGGTGCCGCCGAGGGGGGTGTCCTGCGGCGGCAGCTGACCCTTGCGGTGTGCATGCACGATCGCGGCGTGCTCGTCCTGCGTGATGCGACCCTCCTCGAGGGCGCGGTCCGCGTCGGCGCGCGACGGGTAGTCGAACGGAATGAAGACGTAGAAGCGGCTCTTTCGCGGCGGGCCGATGATCCGGTAATCGCCCTCGGGCATGCGCTCGTCGCCGGCGACGCGTTTCGGTCCGCGTTCGCGCGCGAGCGCGATCGGGAATTCCAGCGTCCCGCCGCCCACGCAGCGGACCGTGAGCGACCGCTGCGACTTGCTCACGTCGATGCGCTCGGCGCGCTTGCAGGGCTGCGACGGCGCGGGCGCCACCAGCGGTGCGGGTGTCGGAGTCGGCGGCGCCACCGGCGGCTTCGCGCAGGCGATCCATGCGAAGCAGCAGGCGGCGATGACGACGCGACGCAACATCCGCGCGCGAATCTATCCGATCTCGGTGCGCTGGCTGCAACGAGGCGAGCGGAGATCACGAGGCCGGCAGCCGCGCGAAGTTCGTGAGCTAGCCTGCGCCGCCATGAAATGGGTCGCGTTCGCGTTTGTGGCGTGCCTGCTCGCAGTGCGAGCCGTCGCACAGCCGGGCTCTGCCACCGATCCGCGACTCGCCGCGCTTCCGGCGGTGGTCGGCGAGCCGTCGAGCGAGATCGTCGAGAGCGCCGAAGACACCTTGCTCGACATCGCCTACCGCCACCGACTCGGCTTCGACCGCATCACGCGCATGAACCCCCACATCAAGAACGTCTGGATCCCGGACCCGGGCACGGTGGTCCAACTCCCCACCGAACACATCCTGCCCGAACCGCCGTGGCGCGGGCTCGTCATCAACGTGCCCGAAATGCAGCTCTACGACTTCACCGTGAAGAACGAACTCGGCGAGCCGGAGCTATTCTCGATCGCGATCGGCGACGAGGTCGACCCGTCGCTGATGGGCGAGTTCAAGATCGGGAAGAAACGCGAGCAGCCCGCGTGGCACGTGCCGAAGTCGATCCAAGCGGAGCGACCGGGGCTCCCGACCGTCGTGCCGCCCGGTCCCGACAATCCCCTCGGTCCCTACTGGATGACGATCGGCGGCACGAGCTACGGCATCCACGGCTCGAACAACGAATGGTCGATCGGCCGGCTGGCGACGCACGGCTGCATCCGCCTCTACAACGACCAGATCGAGCGGCTCTTCCTGCGCACCAAAGAAAAGACGCCGCTGCGGCTGCTCTACCAGACCGTGAAGCTCGGCCAGCGCGGCAGCACGCTCTACGTCGAGTCGCATCCCGATCTCTACGGCAAGGATCCCGCGCGCGAGCAGCTGCTGGTCGAACGACTGCGCGCCCTCGATCTGCTCCAGTACGTCGACGCGATCGCGCTGCACCGCGCGATCGAGGAGCAGCGCGGCACGCCCGTCCCGATCGGCACGCTCCCGCCGATCGGGATGCCCCCTGAAGGGCTAGCTCCGGTAACCGAAGCCCCCTAACTCGTGTTGGCGCGCGGCCGTCCGGCCGTGGCGCGGAACCATGAGTTGCGCTCGCAGGGCTCTGCGCCACCTGACTCGTGTTGGCGCGGCCGGTTCCTCCGGCCGGCGCGAGATCACCTACTTGTGCACGCTCTTCTTGAAGATCGCCTCGGACGTGCGGGCGGCGTCGTCGGCGCGCTGCGCGGCGGTCTCGGAAGCGCGATAGGCCGCTTCGGCCTTGTCCGAGGCCTGCTCGGCCTTGGCATCGACCTTCTCGATACGCGTCTCGAGCGCGTCGACGCGCTTCTCGAGCGTCTCGACGCGACCACTCGTCGCACAGCCGACGCTCGACACCGCGAGCAACGCGGCGGCGCTCGCCGCGAAGAGACGCGCCTTGGGATTTCGGGTCATGAAGTTCTCCTTGTTGAGAAGACGAGCAAACTAGAGGTCGTCTGCGCGGGACGCAAAGGCGTCCCGCGCAGGATGCAACTCGTTCTAGTCGATCGCCACGATGCGGACCGCGAAGTTCAGCGCCTGTCCGGCCAGCGGATGGTTGAAATCGAGGACGACGCCGTCGGCCCGCACTTCGTGGACCCGCACGGGGCGCTGATTGCCCTCGGGATCCTCCGCCACCAGCATCACGCCGACGTGACGGGCCTCCTCGGGGATCGCGTCGAGCTCGATCTGATCGAACGCCTCGGGATCGACCGCTCCGTAGCCCTGGTCGGCCGGGATGCGGACGCGCTTTTCGTCGTCCACATCGAGCCCGGCGAGCGCCTCTTCGAGCGCTTCGAGGATCTCGCCGCCGCCATGCGTGTAGAAGAGCGGCTCCCCGCCGACGTTGGTGTCGGCGGTGCTCCCATCGTCCAGGGTCAGCGTGTATTCGATCGAGACCACACGTCCATGTTCGATCACGATGAGACTCCCTAGCTGCGCAGCGCGCAACGTAGCGGCGCAACCCGCGCTTCGACACCGGTGGGTCGCCGGCGGGGCTCGAGCCGCGGCGCAAGGGGTTGCTCCCGATCTTCGCCAGCGCGTACAGTGAGCGGAATGCGAAGGGGCGCTCCCATGTCCATCCGCCGTGTTCTGTTCGCGTTGCTCGGATTGCTGTCGATCGCCGGGCTCTACGTCGCCGGCGCCTGGTTCGGATGCTACGGCCGTCACGAAGGCGCGGGCGAGCCGACTGCAACGTCGATCCCGGCAACGGTCGTCAGCGAGCGCGCAGCGGCGCAGCGGACCGCCGCGACGGCGCTCTCGGTCGCGCCGCCGGACAAGCAGATCCTCTTCGGCGACCTCCACGTCCACACCACCTTCTCGAGCGACGCCTTCCTCGGCTCGCTGCCGATGTTGCAGGGCGAAGGCGCGCACCCGGTGTCGGATGCCTGCGACTACGCGCGCTTCTGTTCCTCGCTCGACTTCTGGTCGGTGAACGACCACGCCGAGGCGAGCACGCCGCAGCGCTGGACCGAGACCAAGGAAGCGATCCGCCAGTGCAATGCCGTCGCCGGTGACGAAGCCAACCCGGATGTCGTCGCCTTCCTCGGCTGGGAATGGAGCCAGGTCGGCGCCACGCCCGAAGAGCACTATGGACACAAGAACGTGGTGCTTCGCCAGACCGACGACGCCGACGTGCCGGCGCGGCCGATCGGCGCCGCGGGGCTCGCCACCGACGCGCTCCGCAACGCCGGCCGGCGCATGCCGCGCATCCTGCCCTTCGCCGATTTCCCGAACCGCCAGCGCTACTGGAACTTCATCACCTTCGTCGAAGAGATCGGCGCGGTGCCGCGCTGCGCGGAAGGCGTCTCGTCGAAGCAGCTTCCCACCGATTGCTACGAATCCGCCGCCACGCCCGCCGATCTGTTTCGCAAGCTCAGTGAGTGGGGCGGCGAGGCGATCGTGATTCCGCACGGAAACACGTGGGGCTTCTATTCGCCGCCCGGCATCACGTGGGACAAGCAGCTCGCCGGAGCGCAGCACGACCCGTCGCGACAGCGACTCATCGAGGTGATGTCGGGTCACGGCAACTCGGAGGAGTACCGCGACTGGCACGAAGTCGTGTACGACGCGAACGGCAAGCCGAGCTGCCCCGAGCCGACGCCCGATTACCTGCCGAGTTGCTGGCGAGCGGGGGAAATCATCGAAGCGCGCTGTCGCGAAGCGGGCCTCGACGCCGGTGAGTGCACGAAGCGCGCGGCGGAGGCGCGCCAGAACTACGCCGACGCGGGCGTCGCCGGTCATCGATCGGTGCCGGGCGTGCGCGCCGAGGATTGGCTCGACTCCGGCCAGTGTCGCGACTGTTTCCTGCCCGCGTTCAACTCGCGTCCGGGCGGCTCTTCGCAGTACGCGCTCGCGATCACCAACTTCGACGATCCCGCCAGTCCGCGGAACTTCCGCTTCGGCTTCATCGCGTCGAGCGACAACCACACGCGCGCGCGCCGGCACGGGCTACAAGGAGTTCGCGCGACACGGCAACACCGAGGCGATCGGAACGCCGAGCGCAAAGTGGCGCACGCGCCTCATCGGCGAGCCGGAGCCCGCCGAGCCGCAATCGCGCGCGGTGGACCTCGTGGCGGCCCGTCAGAATCTCAACGTGTTGGAAACCGAGCGGCAGGCGTCGTTCTTCTTGACCGGCGGTCTCGCCGCGGTACACGCGGAAGGCCGTTCGCGCGACGCCGTCTGGAACGCCCTCGAGCGCAAAGAGGTCTACGGGACGAGCGGCGATCGCATCCTGCTCTGGTTCCATCTGCTGAACGCGCCGGCGCGGGCGGGTGGCGTCAGCGCGGTGCCGATGGGCGGCGAGGTACGCATGGCGACGGCGCCGCGTTTCGAAGTGCGCGCGGTCGGTGCGCAGAAACAGAAGCCCGGCTGCCCGGAGTTCAGCGAGCAGACGCTCACTGCGTCGCGTCTCGAAGCCCTCTGCAACGGCGAGTGTTTCAACCCGTCCGACGAGCGCAAGCTGATCACCCGCATCGAGGTCGTGCGGATCCGCCCGCAGGCGCAGCCGGGCGAGCCGGTCGCCGGCTTGATCGACGACCCGTGGCGCGTCTTCCCGTGCGAGCCGAGCCAGGCCGGCTGTGTCGTGCAGTTCGAGGATCCCGAGTTCGCGACGGCGCCGCGCTCCGCCAGCTACTACGTGCGCGCGATCGAAGCGCCGAGCCCCACGGTGAACGCGGCGAACCTGCGCTGCGAGACCGACGCGTCGGGCCGCTGCGTGAAGGTGAACCCCTGCTACGGCGACTACCGCACCCCGGCGAGCGACGACTGCCTCGCCGACAGCGAAGAGCGCGCCTGGTCGTCGCCGATCTACGTCGATCCGCTCTGAGATCCCAGTACCGCCGGCGCGCATTCCACGAGGCGCGTTGCGAAATCCAGCATCCGCGCCGATTGCTGCTGCGAGAGCACCTCGTCCGATGGACTGCTGCTTGAAGCAACACTCCTGGGCGTTGAACAACGACGCATCGGCGTGTTTGGAATAGGCGAGATGAGTTTGCCGCGTTCGAAGCGCGGAAGCTCCGTCGGCAGGACGAAGACGAGATCGAGGTCCGAGTAGCCATCCGCTCGCCGCGAGCCCAGGATCCGAACACGATCGCTCGTTCCGCGCCCGCTGCCTCGAGGGGTCCGCGCAGGCGCTCGGCGAGTTCGTCGAGCGTGGGGCGCGCGGGCGCGCGGAGGATGGTGACCTCGTCGCTCATTCCGCCGTGAGCTTGTAGCGGATCGGCAGGCGCTTCACGCCGCCGACCAGCGACGAGGCGAGCCGTTCGACCTCGCCGGCGATCTCGATCTCCGCGATGCGCGGCAACAGGTACTTGTAGGCGATCGCCAACTCGAGTCGCGCGACGTGCGAGCCGAGGCAGAAGTGCTCGCCAACGCCGAAGCCGAGGTGGTGATTCGGATTGCGGTCGATGCGGAACACGTCGCCGTCCGGGAAGATTTCCTCGTCGCGATTGGCGGACGGGTAGAACAGCGCGAGTGCGTCGCCCGCCTTGATCGCGTTGCCGCGCAGTTCGAAGTCCACGGTCGCGGTGCGCCCGAAGTGGATCAGCGGGCTGACCCAGCGCACGACTTCTTCCACCGCCGATTCGATCAGCTTCGGATTGCGCACGAGCTTGCGCATCTCGTCCGGGTGCTCGATGAACGCGAGCATGCCGCCGGTGGTGCCGTTGCGCGTGGTCTCGTTGCCGGCCACCACGATGATCAGGCAGAAGGTCAGCACGTCCATCTCCGGAATGCGCTGGCCGTCCACCTCGAGGTGCGCGAAGAGCGAGACGAGATCGTCGCCCGGCTTCTTGCGCTTCTCTTCCACGAGCTTCGCGAAGTAGCCGAACAGCTCCGTCATCGCGGCCATGGCGGATTCCTGCGGCGTCTTGCCCGGCTGCTGGTACTCCGGGTCGCCCGCGCCGATGGTGCGGTTGGTCCAGTCGAAGAGCAGGTTCCAGTCCGCTTCGGGAACGCCGAGCAGCCACGCGATCACCGCGATCGGCAACGGCGCCGAGACTTCCTTCACGAAGTCGCATTCACCGTACTCGCCCGGGCCGCTCTTCTGAAGCAACTGGTCGACGATCTGCTTGCCGATGCGCTCGATGTCGGCGTGGATGCTCTTGAGGTAGCGGGGCGTGAAGCGCTTCGAGATGAGCTGGCGGTAGACCCCATGCTTGGGCGGGTCGAGCTGGATCAGGGTGGGCGGGAAGACGTTGGGCACTTCGGGCTCGTGCGAGAGCACCAGGCGCGGGCCATTCAGGAACTTCTCGGGCTGCTTCCCGATCGCCACGATATCGGCGTGTTTGGTGATCGCCCAGAACGGCTTGCCCTGGGTCCGGTCGAACCAGTGGACGGGGTCTTCGCGGCGGAGCCGGGCCCAGACGGGGTGGGGGTAACCGCGAGCGGCGTAGTGATCCGGGTGGATCAGGTGGAAATCCTCGAACGGGTCAGCTGCGCTGCTCGCCACGGGCGCCTCCTGTGTTTGGGCGGCCCATCATAGACCAGCAAGGGGATCCGACGATCGTGGCGCCGGAAATCGAGTGGGTTGACCCACGGGTCGAGTCCAGTCCATACTGGACCCCTCGGCCGTTCGCTGAGAGATTCATCCGGAGGCTCCCATGTTCCACGTCCGCTTGCGATTCCCCGCGCTGTTCGCCGCATCCGTGCTGGCAGCGTTCTGCTCGGTTCCCGTACAGGCCGGAGACGACGACCACTCCGACCGCAACGCCTATCCCACCGACGTCTGCGTCACTCACAAGCTGCGTGCGGCGGCCGACTACTGCCGCGAGGCCGTCTGGGCCTGGGATCGCGGCGATCCCTCGCAGTCCGCGGACACGCGGCTCGCCAAGGCGCGCGAGCGGCTCGCGTCGAAGTGGATGAAGGCGGAAGAGCAGTCGCTGGCGGCGGGCGTCTCCTGCGAGGAGACCACGGCGACCTCCGACGAGATGATCGGCGTGCTCGACGCCGGTGCCGCGGATCTCGCCACGGCGATCGCGACCTCCGAAGGAGCCGTACAAGGACGAGGCAACGGCCACGGCCATGACAAGTGCGACAAGCACTACGAAGGCGACCGGTACGACAAGGACGACGAGCACGGCAACTCCGACAAGCACGGCAAGTTCGACAAGAACAAGGAAGACGAGCACAGCGAACACGCGCGCTGTGTCGATGAAGGCAAAGCGGAGCACATCTGCGAGTCGCGCCGCACCATGCTCGCCGCACAGGCGTGTCGCCACCTGCTCAACGCCGAAGCGACGCACCTTCGCCATCGCGACCGCGACCGTGATCGCAGCCAACTCGAGTGGAGCATTTCCGTGATAGATGCTCATCTCGCAAAGCAGTGGGATACGGGCGCAGCGAAGTCGTGCGACGGCGGTCCGACCGGTGCCGAGGCCGTGGAAGCCGTCGGCGCCGCCGCCGGCGACGCACTCTACGCGGCGCTGGTTTCCCCGCGCGTCTCGACCGAGTGGACGATGATCACGCCGAATGCCGAGGTGCCCTACGACGGCAAGACGCTCGAGCCGATCTGCTCGAACGGCACGCCGTGGGTGTTCTTCGTCAAGCGCGGCAGCGTCAACAAGCTGCTGATGTACTACCAGGGCGGCGGCGCGTGCTGGGACTACGTCACGTGCAGCGCTGCCCACGCACAAGACGTCGACCGGCCCGGGCGACAATCCCGCGGGCGCCAGCGCTGGCTTCGCCGACCTCTCGAACCCCGACAACCCGTTCCGCGACTGGAACGTGGTCTTCGTGTCGTACTGCACCGGCGACGTGCACTGGGGCGACGCGGTCGTCGACCATACGAGCGCGAACGGCAACCAGAGCGTCACGATCCACCACAAGGGCTACGTGAACGCGCAGGTCGCCGAGAAGTGGGCGCGCGAACACTTCGTGAACCCCGACGAGGTCTTCGTCACGGGCTCGAGCGCAGGCGCCTACGGCGCGATCGTGAACTCGCTCCCGCTCCAGGAACATGCTGGCCGTCGTCGCACTTCGACGTGCTCGGCGACGCCGGCAACGGCGTCATCACCCGGGACTTCCTGGAGAACGACATCTCCGAAGTGGAACGTCGAGCAGAACCTGCCCGACTGGATCCCGGGCCTGAACGATCCGCTCACCGAACTCAGCGCTGCGGATCTGTGGACCGAAGTCGGCGCTCTTCTATCCGCGCAACCGCTTCGGCGCACTACAGCGACGGCCTTCGACGGCGGCAGGGCGGCCAGACCGGCTTCTACAACGTGATGCTGAATCCGGACAACGTGATCGCAGTGGCTGATCTGGTGGGCGCCGAGCTGCGAGTGGAACTCGATCATGCGCAGCAGGTGCAGGACACCGCCTCGGAGGCGCCGAACTACCGCTACTACATCGGCACCGGCTCGCGGCACACGATGTGGGGCAGCAACAAGGTCTACACCGACACGACCGGCGGCGTACCGACGATCGTGAGCTGGGTCAACGCGATGCTGGACGGCACGCCCGCCTGGACGAACGTCGAGAGCACGGACCCGGGCCTGCTGCTCCCCGGCGATCCCCGGCCCAACACTCCGCCCGAAGCGCCCTACGACCTCGACGCCGGCCGCATCCTCTGCGGGGACTGAGGGGAGACTGAGGGGACGGTCCTCGGCAGTGCTTGGCTTTTGACTGGAGGGACACACTTCGCGAGGTGTGTCCCTCCAGTCCCGCTGCCCGTCATCGGCGAGGACCGTCCCCTTTCTCCGCTAGCCTCGCCGGGTGCGGCGATGCGTGCAGTTGCTTGAGTTCGGGTTTCCGGGGAAGGCCGGCGTTCGACAGCGCGTTCTCGCGGGCGCTGCTGGACCTCGTCGCGACGGGCGCGGCGCCGGAAACGTTCCGCCTCTACCAGCCCGACGACGTGCTGGCCTTCTCGGGTGTCGACGCTGCGAGCGACGGCTTCGCCGAAGCGGCTGCCGCCGCGCGCGCAGCCGGCTTCGAACCCGCGCTGCGACTCGCCGGCGGTCGCGCCGCCGTCTTCCACCGCGAAACGCTCGCGTTCGCGTGGACGATCCCGGCGCCCGAGTCGCGCGACGGCATCCGCGCGCGCTTCGCAGAAATCGCGGCGATCGCCGCCGCCGCGCTGCGCCGACTCGGCGTCGACGCGCGCATCGGCGAAGTGCCGGGCGAGTACTGCCCCGGCGCGTACAGCGTCAATGCGCGCGGCGAGCGCAAGTTGATGGGCGTCGGGCAGCGCGTGATCCGCGGCGCCGCGCACGTCGGCGGCGTGATCGTGGTACGCGACAGCGATCGCGTGCGGCACGTGCTGGAACCGGTCTACGACGCGATGGACGTCGCGTGGAATCCCGTGACGACCGGGAGCGTCGAGGATGAACTCGGCACCGCGACGCGCGCTGAAGTGACCGCCGCGCTGCTCGCCGAGCTGCAATCGCGTTTCGAAATCGTGCCGGGAGAAGCTCTGCCGGTCGGATGCGGTGGTCGCATCTGCGGTGCCGATCGAGCCGCGCTTCCGCGTCGATTCCACACTCGTTCGCGTAGAACCTACGGCCGGACTCGCGTCGCGCGACAAGCTCGCGATGGACCGCTAGCGCCGTTCCTCGCTCTCGGGGAAGCCCGGGCGACGGCGCCGTTGCAATGTGGCGAGCGCCGCACCTGCGGCCGCTGCGAGGGCAGCAGCGCCCGGTTCGGGCACGAAGGCCAGTACGGCGTCCTCGCCGTAGGCCGCCAGGTACACGTGCCGGCCATCCGGACTCACCGCGAGCGACACGGCGCCGGCGACGTCAGTGCCCCACTCGTCGATCCGGGCGAGCGCGCCGCTCGCGGGGTCGATCGAGTAGGCCAGCAGCGCCGAGTTCTGCGGAGCACCTCCCCCCTGGTAGTCGTAGGCGGCCACGAAGACGCGGCTTCCGTCGGGAGAGAAGGCGAGGGAACCGGGGTAGCCGCCGTGGCCGTTGGTGGAGGCCGCCTGCACGTTGCTGATTTCGCCCGACACCGGATTGCGCACGGCGCATGCAACCTGGATCGCGGTGAGGAAGCAGAGCCGCAGTCCGTCTGGACTCGCTTCGACGTCGTAGGCGTACTGGATCGCGTCGAAGGGATCGAAGCCGGGCTGGTCCGGGTACGAGCGCATGAACTCCAGGGTCCCGTCGCCAAGACGCGAGAACACCGAGAGCCCCGCGTAGCTGCGGGGCACGACGTAGACGTAGTTGCCGTCCGCCGGAACGGCAACGCTAGCCGCGAAGTTCAGCGCAGGAACATCGACCTCATCGAGGGTCTGGAGATGCGACAGCGCGCCGGTCACCGGATTCCGCGCGAAGGCCATCACCCAGCCCTCGACCGCGCGACCGCCTACTGCGTAGGCGTTCAACCCGTCCGCGCTCAAGGCCAGCTCCTCCGGACCCGTCATCGCGGGAATCACGCTGTCGTCGACGCCGCCGACCCCGGTGAGATTGCCAGTCGCGGAATCGCGCGCGTAGAAGGTGATCGCGTCGTCGCGCCAGCGCGTCTCGTAGAGCGAGTTGCCGTCGGGGCTCATTGCGCCCGTGCGATAGCTCGGGACGACGGAGTGCGGATCCTCGCCGTAGGAGCCGACCGTCGCGAGGAAGCTGAGTCCGCCGGTCCCTGCATCGCGTGCAAAGCTGGAGACGAGGGTGCCCTGACTCCCCATCGCGTAGACATGCTTGCCGTCCGGGCTCGCCACGACGCTCTGGGCGCCGCGCATGGCGCGAACACCGGCGCCGTCCGCCAGCAGCGTGTCGGGGCTCAGCGCGCCCGTCCCGGAGTCCCGGTCGTAGACCGACAGCGTGCTCTCGTACGAGTTGGTGACGAGCACCTGGCTCGAGTCCGGGAACGCGGCGACGGTCAGGCGAATCAATGAGAAGGGGGGAAGCGGATAGGGCTCCTGCAGCACGCGCTCCAGATAGTCGAGCCCGAAGTCGAAGCCGTCGAAGCCAAAGATCGCAACGGCGGGCTCGAAGGAGCCCGCTGCGTAGACGTAGTCGCCGTCGCCCGTCACCACCACGGAGTTCACGCCCGCGAGGCCATCCACCCCGAGCGTTCCGTCGCGCTGCACCTCATAGAAGGTGAGCAGACCCGTGCTGTCATCGCGTCCCATCACGGCGACGGCGTGCTCGTAAGAGCCCGCCGCGTAGAGCACCCTGCCATTCGGGCTCAGGTCGATCGCGAGCGCGCCCTCGAGCCCGTCGAAACCATCCTGGCCGTCCCGCACCACCTGCACCTGCGAGAATTGGTCGAGCCAGTCGGTGGCGAAGACGGCCACCGCCGAGTCGAACTGCGACGAGACGTAGACCTGCGGGCCGTAGTAGCCGTTGCGCGCGACACCGCGCTCGCCCCGGCGAGGCCCGAGACGCCGGACACGCCGTTCTTCCAGACGTTCACGAAGTCGAGGCCCGGGTAGCCCGGATCGAAGACGGCCAGCGCGTTGTCGGCGTAGCTCGACACGTAGACGCGGCCCGCGTGCGCCCCGTCCGGCAGCACGGCGATGCCGGTGGGCGTCGCCAGACCGTCGATGCCGCCTTCGCCGTCCCGCAACACCTGGAGGAGATTCAGCGTCCCGGTGCTCGGGTAGCGCTCGAACACGGCGAGGGCGTTCTCGGACTGCCCGAGCACGTAGACGTAGAGGCCGTTGGGCGACACCGCGACCGCCGCGGCGCCTTCGAGCCCGTCCACACCGTCGACGCCGTCGGTCAGCTTGCCGTAGTAGCGATACTCGAGCGTCGCCGGATCCCGATAGAAGATCGCGACCGAGTTCTCGTACTTGCTGGCGACGTACACATTGTAATTGTCGGGGCTGACGGCGGCGGCCCAGGCGCCAAAAAGACCGTCGGCGTCGTCGTGGATGGTCTGGACCAGGCCGAAGGCGGCGCCTGCGCGCGGGACGGCGAGCGCCATCCCGATGGCGAGGAAGATCCCGATCCGACGTGATGACAGGCAGTTTCGAAGCAACATGTGGCAGCCCCCCGTTCCCCTGCAATGGGACCACAGCCGCCGCCTCCCCGCCATCGACAGGATCACACCCGCTCGCGCTCCGGCTGGCGCATCGTGTCGGTCAGGAAGAAGGTCCCCGTTGCGCGGGCGAGCAGCTTGCCCTCGGCGTTGACGATGTCGCCTTCGGCATAGGCGAGCGACTTCGTGCGCTGCACGCAGCGGCCCGAGGTGCGGATCGTGCCGTGCTGCACGGGCCGGAAGTAGTTGATCTTCAGCTCCACCGTCGCGCAGCCGCGGCCGGGCGGAAGCTCTTCGATGACGGCGCGACCGAGTGCGGTGTCGAGCAGCGAGAAGAGCACGCCGCCGTGCGCGCGATCGGCGCGACTCATGTGGCGGCGCTCGAGGTCCAGCTCCAGCACGAAGGCGCCGTCCTGCATGCCGAGCGTGCGGACGCCCAGGTAATCGGTGAACTCGACCTCACCCATCGCTTCGCCTCCTGTGGATCCTCAGCTCGGTGCGCGCGCTGCGACCGGGAGTGCCTGACGCAGCTTCGCCCAGATCTGTTCCGCGAGCTGCGGCACGAGCGGCGCCGAGCTCGCGCTCGAGCCGCTGGCGCACGGCGTCGCGACACTGCTCGCGTCCCTGCGCGGCGAGCCGCGACAGCGATCCCTCGCGCAGCACGATGCGCGCCACGCTGCGCGGCAGCGCGACGCCCTTCATGCGCTGCGCGAGTTGCTCGCGCCCCACGTACCAGCTCATCGCCGCGAGTCCGAGACCGCCTAGACCGCCGATCAGGAACGCGATCGGGCCGGTGGTGTGCAGCAGCCCGACCAGCACCGCGGCGCCGAGGTGATGGCCGAAGCCGCCCGAGATGGTCGCGACGACGAGACTCACGCCCGCCGTGACCGCGGCGCCCACCGCCGTCGAAACCTCGTGGCCGAGCGAGGTGCCGAGCGCACTCTGCGAACCTCGCGATAGATCGCCGGCCGAGAGCGCGACTCCGCCGTTCGCGCCGACGCCGAAGCTGCGCCCGAGCGTGCGCTCGATCGCCGCCACGAGCGTTCCCTCGAAGTCGGCGCGCGCGCGCACCAGCTGCGCCTCCAACTCCGGCTCGAAGGCCTGGCACTCGGCTTCCATCGCTGCTCGAGCGACTTCACGCTGCCGCCCTGCTCGCGGAAGGCGCGCAGCTTCGGGACGAGGCGCGCGTCGTAGAGCCGCTCGCACACGAAGTCGGCGACGGAGGCGGCGAGCTTCGCCGTCGCGCCGCGCACGTCGCTGCCGATCGCCGCCTCGATCCGCTCGATCTGGATCTTGCGCACGCCCGCGAGCAGCGACTCGAAGTAGGCGTCGCCCTGCGGCAGCGCGATCTGGCGCTGGAGCCGCCGCGAGCGCAGCGTCGCGGCGGTGGCGAACAGCGTGCGCGGAACGACTACGAAGAGCAGCGCCGTCATCGCCCAGAGCCCGATCCACGCCGCCGCGGGAACGCCCGCGGCGTCCATCATGCGCGCCGCATCGTCGCTGTTGGGCAGCGGCCAGCCGAGCACGAGCGCCGCGGGGCCGAGCACCACGCGCAGCGCAAGCGCCGCGCTCTCGGGTTCGCGGATGAACGTGCTCCGCCACACCATCGCGTAATCGAAGAAGACGCCGCGCACGAACATCCCCGCAACGGCGCCCACCGCGAGCGCCGCCGCCGCCGCGTGGAAGAGACGGCGAAGCCCGGCGGCCGGCAGCGCACCGGCTGCGTCGAGCCACAGCGACCAGAAGCGCCGCGCCACTTGCCCGCTGCGCGCGGCGCTCGCCGCCGCGTCGCGCGCGTAGCGACGCAAGCGCAGGAACAGCGTGGGAACCGCACGGCCGAGCAGCCAGCCGCGAACACCGCGCGCGCGCGGCGCCGGCTGGAATGCGAGCGACGCGCCCGTGCGCACGACCGGGCGCGGCAGCGTCGCTCGCCGCGCGCTGCGCCTGGCTCGCCACAGGAACGGCCCGGCGACGAGGAGTGCGTAGAGACCGAGGTTCCATGCCACGAGCACCGCGATCGGGTTGTAGAGCACGTGGATCTGCGCCGCGGGACCGAGCGAGTTGGCGAACGCGCCGAGTCCGAACGGAACGAGCAGCGCGGCAAGCGGGGCGCGCGGCGCTGCGGCGAGGTGCAACAACGGGCGGTAGCCGGCGAGATCGTGCGCGAGCCGGTACGCGGCGCGCCGCGCCGACCCACGTCCGCTTCGCCCTCGGCGTCCTCGGCGCTCGCGGCCGCGTCCGCCTCCGCCGCCCCGTGCGATCGCGGCCAGCTCCGGCTGCGTCTCCTCGACGGCGCGCACGAGCAGGATCTGGGCTGCGTCCGACGCCTGCATCGCGGCAGGCTAACTCAATGCGTGGGGCGCGACGGGGGCGAGCGCCGGCGCTTCCGTCTCGCCCTCGAGCCATGCCGCGATCACCGCCGGCGCCACGTCGCCGCGCAGCAGGCGCCGCGACTGGTGCAGCCGCACGACGTGGAAGAAGAAGACGGCGAGCGCGAAGCCCGCCGGTGACGATCGCGAGCACCGCGACGCGCGCCCGGGTCGGCGTCGAGACTCGTGACGCGTTCGGCCGCGATCCAGCTCGCGGCCCCGCACACCGCGAGCGATGCGAGCGCCGCGAACCCGACGCGCGCCAGCAGTCTCGTCCTGCCGTGCGCGAGGTAGCTGGCGAGCTCCGCGCGCGTGAAGTGGTCGAGAAACCAGCCGGTGTCCTCGTCCACCGCGCGCGAACGCGGCGGCAGCACGAGCGTCGCCGGTGAGCGGGTCGATCGCGGCCTGACCGTTCGCGTGCGCCTCGATGCCGAGGCGGATGCGCGCGTGGATGCGCTCGTCGATCGGGAAGCGCAGCGCCGCGACGAACGCGAGCGCGGAGAAGAAGGCGGGCAGCAGCGCGAAGATCGACTTGATCGCGAGCACCACCTGCGGCGTCTGTTCGACGTTCGGCACGTAGCCGAGCGTGCGCGATCACCGCGATCGGGATCGCCGCGCTCGGGATCGCGACGAACTTGGGGAGCATCGCCCAGAACGAGGCGTACTGCGCTTCGCGACGCTTGCCGGTGTGCAGCTCGTCGTAGTCGATCACGTCGGCCTGGATCGCGGGACCGAGGAAGAGCCCCGCGCCGAACGACGAACCGGACCAGGCGATCAGGAACAGCGTGGGCAGCGTGTCGCCGCGATCGAGGAAGAACATGCCGGCGCCGCCGGTGATGCCGAAGAGGAAGCTCGCGAGCCACGTCGGTTTCTTGCCGAAGCGACGCGCCGCCCACATCCAGGCCGGCAGGAACAGGAAGCCGGCGCCGAAGTACGCGGCGAGGAACGCCGCCAGCCAACCGGCCTCGTTGTCGGGCCGGATCACGTAGGCGTTGAAGAACGGCATGAAGGTACCGGGGATCGCGCTGGCCGCGCTGCCGACGACGTACGAAGCTGAGCAGGATGCGGAACGGCCGATTGCGCAGCGCGCGCCGCACGCCCGGAACGAACGGGTTCGAGGGACGCTCGGCAAAGTCGCGGCGCTCGCGCACGCGCACCGCGAGCAGCAGACAGCTGGCGGTGAGCACGATCGCGAAGGCCGCGCCGATCGCGGCGAAGGCGTCGCGTTCGCTCATGCCGCCGGCGCTCACCAGAACGCCGGGCAGCGCGGCTGCGATCACCGTGCCGAGGATGCTGAAGCCCTCGCGATAGCCGAACAGGCGCGAGCGCTCGTGGTAGTCGAGCGTCAGCTCGGGTCCGAGCGCGTAGTGCGGCAGCGCGTAGAGCGTGTGGAAGACGAAGTAGAGCACGAAGCTCAGTGCGAACCAGGTGTGCGCGGCGCGCACGTCCATCGCCGCGGGCGGCGCAAAGAGCGCGTAGAAGGCGAGCGCGCAGAGCGGCGCACCCAACGCGATGAAGGGTCGCCGGCGTCCGAAGCGCGAGCGCGAGCGATCCGAGAGCCAACCGACCAGCGGATCCGAGAGCGCGTCGAGCGCGCGTGCCGCGGCGATTGCGATCGCGAGGTAGCCGAGCGACACGCCGACCACGTCGGAATAGAACTTCGGCAGGTGGATGTAGATCGGAACGAGCATCGCGGCGCCGGCGAAGCTGGGCGCGCCGTACAGGAAGAGCAGCGAGCGCGGCAGCCGTTCGCGCCGGCGCGCGTCGCTCACGATGCGGACGCGGCGGCGGCGGCCCCTGCGCGACGGCCGAAGAAGGTGCCGTCGCCGAGCGAGAGACCGCTCGAGTAGCCGCCCGACCGAGAGACCCGACGTGCAGCGCCCTGCCGCGAAGAGACCGGGAATCGCGTCGCCGTCGGGATCCAGCACGCGACCGTCCACGTCGGTGTGCAGGCCGCCGAGCGTGAAGGCGGCGTAGAGCGAGCTCTCGGTCGTGCAGTCGAAAGCGCCGAAGGGCGGCGTCGCGAGCGGCATCACGTACTCGCGCGACTTGCGGAAGACCGGGTCCTCGCCGCGCTCGGCGTGGCGGTTGTAGAGCGCGAGCGTCGCTTCGAGGCTGCCGGGCGGCAGCGCGAGTTCGCGCTCGAGATCGGCGGGCGTCTCGCCGACGGCGGCGACCTTGCGCGGGTACTCGGGCTTCTCGAAGACCGCGTCGTCGACGACGAGCCAGGCGCGACCGCCGCGATGGAAGAGCGCGAACTCGCCGAGGCGGCCGTAGTACGCGTCCTCGTTCACGAAGCGCTGGCCCTGCGCGTCGACGAGGATGCCGCGCTTCAGGCCCCACGGCTGCGTCGCGGGCAGCGAGATCGACGCCTTGTCCATGTGGCGCGTCGCCGCGCCGGCGGCGATGCCCAGCCGGATGCCGCTGCCGTCGTCGCCCTCGGCGCCGACGCGGAACTTGCAGCGCGCGCACCAGCGGCAGGTGCGCGGCGAGCATCGCCTCGTTGTTGATGAAGCCGCCCGTCGCGAGCACCACGCCGCGGCGCGCGCGGATCGCGCGCGTCGCGCCGAACGACTCGACGATCGCGCCGATGATCGCGCCGTCGCGCGTCGCGCACCAGCGACACGCAGCGCTGGTTCGGCGGCGACGCGCACGTCGCTGCGCTCCACTGCCGCGAGCAGCGAGCGCATCAAGATCGGGCCCGGCCTGGTGCTCCAGCTGCGGCACGTGACCGCGCGGCGCAGGCGTCGCGACTGTCGCAGAACGGCTGGGCGCGCTCGGAGCCCGACCAGACCAGGCCGTCGTCGGTGGGCGGCTCGCCGCTGCAGCCGTAGTAGAAGACCGGCTTGAACGGAACGCCCTGCGCGACGAGCCAGTCGTAGTGCGCGACCGAGCCTTCGCAGTAGAGGCGCACCTTGGCTTCGTCGGGTCCGTCGCCGCAAGACGCCATCAGGTACTGGAACATCGCCTCGGGCGAATCGTCGAAGCCGCACGCCTTCTGGAGTGCGGTGCCGCCGCCGAGGTAGAGCACGCCGCCCGACATCGCCGAGGTTCCGCCGCCGCCGCCCGCGCGTTCGAGCACCAGCGTGTCGGCGCCGGCGCGCGACGCCTCGAGCGCCGCCGCGGCGCCAGCGGCGCCGAGCCCGAGTACGAGCACGTCGACGGTCTCGTCGAAGACGCGAACAGATTGGGCGGGTCGGATCAGCGGCGGCAGAGCGGGCTCCTCGGCGGCGGCGCCGATCCTAGAGCAGGGTGGCGCCGGAAGCCGCGCGTTGACGTGCGCACCCCCGTCCGGGATGGTCCCGCTCCCATGAATCGCTTCACCGGCAAGGTTGCTCTCGTCACTGGCGCTGCATCCGGGATCGGGCGGGCGACGGCACTGCGGCTCGCCGGCGAAGGGGCGCGCGTCTTCGCGACCGACATCAACGAGACGGGGCTCGCCGAGGCGGTCGCGGCGATCGCTGCGGGCGGCGGCGAGGCCGCGGCGCAGCGGCTCGACGTCGCGGATCCGGCGGCGTGTCGCGGCGCGGTGGCCGCAGCGGTCGCGCGCTTCGGACGGCTCGACGTGCTCTGCAACGTCGCGGGCATCCTGCAGTGGGGTCACGTCACGGACATCTCCGAAGCCGACTGGAACCGCATCGTCGCGATCAACTTGTCGAGCGTGTTCTTCCTGTCGCAGGCGGCGATCCCGCACCTGCTCGCGACGCAAGGCGTGATCGTCAACATGGCGTCGGCGGCGGCCGTGAGAGGGCAGGCGTACACGTCGCCCTATTGCGCGACGAAGGCGGCGGTCGTCGCGCTCACGAAGTCGATGGCGGTGGAATACGCGCAGCGCGGGCTGCGCGTCGTCGCGCTCGCCCCAGGCGGCGTAAAGACGGCACTCGCCACGAACGTGATCTTTCCCGACGGCTTCGATCCCGCGCTGATCCAGAGAATGATGCCGCTGACGGAAATGGCCGAGCCCGAGGAGATCGCCGCGGCCGTCGCCTACCTGGCCTCCCCCGAAGCCCGCTACGTCAACGGCGCCCTCCTCAGCATCGACGGCGCCCAAACCGCCGGCTAGTCGACCTGGGGACGATTAACTCGGGAACGCGTTGACTTGGGGACGTTCCTGCCCTGTTGACTTTGTTGAATTCAGGAACGTCCCCAAGTCAACGCCCGAGGGCGATGCGTTTGGCCCAGCGGTAGTCGGGCTTGCCGGCCGGGGAGCGCTCGATCTGCGTCGACCAGCGTGAGCTGGCGCGGCACCTTGTAGCCGGCGATCGTGCTGGCGGCAGTGCGCCTGGATCGCTTCGAGCGTCGAGCGTCGGCGCCCGGCCGCGGCTGCACGATCGCCGCGACGCGATTGCCGAAGCGCTCGTCGGGCACGCCGATCACGACCGCGTCGTAGGCGTCGGGGTGCGACTTGATCGCCTGCTCGACCTCTTCGGGATAGATCTTCTCGCCGCCCGAGTTGATCGACACCGAGCCGCGTCCGAGCAGCGTCATCTGGCCGTCGGCCTCGACGCGCGCGAAGTCGCCGGGCATCGAGTAGCGCTGGCCGTCGGGCGCGGTGAAGAAGGTCTCGGCGCTCTTCACGGGATCCTTGTAGTACTCGAGCGGGATGTGGCCCGTGCGCGCGATCTTGCCGATGCGCTCGGAGCCCGGCTCGAGCACGCGCATCTCGTCGTCGAGCACGACGCGTGCCGGCGCTCGGCTTGAAGGTGGGCCCGCCGCCGATCATCGCGGTCTTGCCCTTCGTGCAGAGCAAGCAGGCCGTTGCCGCCGCTCTCGGACGCGCCGACGCCGTCCACGATGATCAGGTTCGGGAAGTGGTGGAAGAAGTCGTCCTTCACGGTCGGCGAGAAGACCGCGGCGGTGCTGGTGACGAGGAAGAGCGAGGAGAGATCGCGCTTCGTCGCCGAGCTCGTCGAGCGCCTCGACGAGCGGACGCCCCATCGCGTCGCCGGTGATCATCAGCGCCTGCACCTGCTCCTGCTGCGACGAGTCGCCACACTTCGGCCGGGTCGAACTTCGCGACCAGCACGTTCTTGTTGCCGACGAAGGAGCGGCTCATCACCGACCACTGCGTGGCGCCGTGCATCAGCGGCGCGATCGAGAAGTAGTTGCGCGGACCCGGCGCATCGCCGCGCGCGATCATGTCCTCGGGCTGCTGCGCCTTCGCAGCCGCTGGCGGCGTCGATGCCGCCGCCGAGCGCGAAGAAGACGTCCTCGTGGCGCCACAGCACGCCCTTCGGCAGGCCCGTCGTGCCGCCCGTGTAGAGGATGTAGCGATCGTCGCCGGAGCGCGGCGCGAAGTCGCGATCGGGCGAACCGTCCGCCATCGCGGCCTCGAAGTCGATCGCGTCGATGCCGGCGAGCGGTTCGCCGCTGCCGTCCTCGATGACGATCGCGTGCACGAGATCGGCATGGCGTCGCGCACCGCGGCGACGCGCGGCGCGTACTGGCGCGCGAAGACGAGCGCCTTCAGGTCCGCGTTGGCGACGAGGTAGCGCAGCTCGTCCTCGACGTAGCGGTAGTTGATGTTGACCCACACGCCGCGGATCTTGAAGACGGCCCACAGCGTCTCGACCCACTCGACGCAGTTCTGGGCGTAGATGCCGACGTGATCGCCCGGGCCGGACGCCGTGCGCGCGCGAGGTGATGCGCGAGCCGGTTGGCGCGCTCCTCCATCTCGCGCGTAGCGTGCGGCGCACGCCGTTCGCGACGAGACACTCGCGCGGCCCGAAGTGGTCGACGGCCTGCTCGAAGAGATCGGCGAGGTTGAATTCCACGGGCAGCTCCTCATCGCCACGGCGGATCCCGGCCGGGCTCTGCGATCGGGCGAGCGAGTCTACCGCTCGGCGAGCGGGCCGGATGCGCGACGACCGCGCATAGCTGGCCCTTCGTCGCCTTCGGCCGCCGCCATGCTACTCCCTGCGTCCTGCTGCGTTGGTGACGACGCTGCCTTCGCGGCGATTTCGGTGGAAGCGGAGCGCGTCATCGCCGATTCGTTGTTCGAAGACGATTGAGGACGAGACGTGGCACGACCCCAGAGTGGCATCCTTCACGAGCCGTGCGAGAGCGCGCTCTTCCTGGTCCTGCGTGTGCGCGCGATCGCGCCCGCAACGGCGCGCGCGCAGCGCGGGCGGCGGCGCGCGTCCCAGCGCTCACGACGGCGCTCGCGAAGAGTGCGCCGCGCGATCACCTGGTGAGCGCGGTGAGCTTCGGATCCGAGCTGTGGGACGTCGTCTCAGCCGGCAAGCGGCCGAAGGCGTTCCAATCCTTCCCCGCGCTCGACGTCGGAGACCGGCGCGCGCCCGCGACGGGCGGGGACCTCCTCCTGCACACCACGGCGCGTCGCGCGGACCTGTGCTTCTAACTCGCGCTGCGCCTGCGCCGCGAACTCGGCGACGCCGCGGAGGTGATCGAGGAGGTGCACGGCTTCCGCTACCTCGACGTGCGCGGCGCGCAGCCACCGTACGCCCAGGATGCGCCTCCGCCGGCGACGACGGGATCACCGCGAGTGCGCGGGTCGCGACGCGCAGCGACGCGCGAAGAACTTGCGCAACTCCTCCAGTCCGAGCATGGCGGCCGCGAGCGGAACGAAGAGCAGCCAGACTTCGGCTCCGAGCGACTCCGTACCGAGTAGCGACTGACCCCAGGGCGAGTAGACGGCGAGCAGGATCAGCAGCAGCTCGGCGGCGATCCCGGCGAGCAGCAGCCGATTCCCTCCGATGCCCGTGCGCCGGATCGACTCGCGATCGCTGCGGCACACGAGCACGTTCACGACCTGCATCGCGACGATCGCAGCGAGACACGCCGTGGTGGCCCGGCGGTAGAGCGGATCGCCTGGAGCCAAGGCCTCGCCCCAGCTCCATCCGCCCGCGTGCAACACGAAGCCGTACGCGGCCAGCGCCGCCGCCGCCTCGATCAGCCCAAGGAATCCATACGCGCGCAGCAGCAGCGAACGCGAGAGCAGCGGCTCGTCTCGCCTTCGGGGCCGTCGCGCCATCGCGTCGTGGTCCCCGCGCTCCGCGCCGAGCGCGAGCGCGGGCAGCAGATCGGTGCCCAGATCGACCGCGAGGATCTGCACGATCGTCAGCGGCAGCGGGATCCGCAGCAACACGAACGCCAGGTACGGGACGATCTCGGGGACGTTCGAGGTGAGGATGTAGGTCAGGAACTTGCGCGTATTCGCGAAGACGGCGCGCCCCTCTTCGACCGCGTTCACGATCGTCGCGAAGTTGTCGTCGGCAAGCACGAGGTCCGACGCGGCGCGGGCGGCGTCCGTACCGGAAATGCCCATCGCCACCCCGATGTCGGCGAGTCGGAGCGCCGGCGCGTCGTTGACGCCGTCGCCGGTGACGGCGACGACATCGCCCTTGCGCTGGAATGCGGCCACGATCCGCATCTTCTGATCGGCGTCGACACGGGCGAAGTGCACCTCGCGCTCGTCGAGGGCGAGTTGGAGCTGCGCATCGGACATCCTGCGCAGCGCATCGCCGGGGATCATCTTCGGTGTGTCGCTCTCGACGAGGCCGACCTGCCGGGCGATCGCGAGCGCGGTGCGCGGATGATCGCCGGTGACCATCACGACGCGGATCCCGGCGACCCGGCAACGCGCGAGGGCGTCGGCCACCTCGGGCCGCGGCGGATCCTCGAGCGCGATCAGTCCGGCGAGCACGAGCCCGCGTTCGAGTGCTTCGCGCGGCTCGCCCGGATCCACGTGCCGCCACGCGACCGCGAGCACGCGCAGGCCCTGCGCGCCGAGATCCGCCTCGGCTTGCACGAGCGCACGGCGGCGTGCGTCGTCGAGCGGGGCGATTCCACTGGGCTCCTCCACCGCTTCGCAGAGCGGGAGCAGCGACTCGAGGGCGCCCTTGCAGTGCAGCACCAGTTCGCCGCGCACCCGGTGCAGCGTGGAGAGCCGGCGGCGGTCCGAATCGAACGGAAACTCGTCGATGCGATCGGCCTGTGGCGGCGCCGGGCAGGCGCGGCGCGCCATCTCGACGATCGCCACTTCCGTCGGGTCGCCGAGCCACTCGTGCGCCGTGCCCCGGCCGCGCTCGCTCAGGTTCTCGCACAGCGCGCACGCCTCGAAGAACGCGCGGTGCGCCGGGGCGAGCGCGGAGAGGTCCCCATCGCCGCGCACGGGAACCGACACGCCATGCAGATGGAGCGCGAACACCTCCATGCGATTCTGGGTCAGCGTCCCGGTCTTGTCGGTGCAGATCACCGTCGCGGCGCCGAGCGCTTCCACCGATGGCAAGTGACGCACTAGAGCGTTGCGGCGCGCCATCCGCTGGGCGGCCATCGCGAGCGCGAGGGTGATGGTCGGGAGCAGGCCCTCCGGGACGTTCGCCACGATGATCCCGATCGCGAAGAGCACATTGCTCGAGAATGGCAAGCCGATCGCCTGTCCGACCGCGAAGAAGGCCACCCCGAGTCCCGTCGAGAGCATCGCGACCAGGCGGGTGACGCGCACGATCTCGCGCTGGAGCGGGGAGAGCCCGACGCGCGTCCGCTGTGCGAGACCGGCGATGCGGGAGAACTCGGTCATACCCGCCGTCGCGAACACCACGGCTCGGCCGTGACCGGCGATCACCAGCGTGCCGGCGAACGCGAGGTTCGGCGCACGCAGCGGCTCCTCGGCCGTGCAGGCGCGTGCGTCGAGCGCGATCGAGACCGATTCGCCGGTGAGCGTTGCGTTGTCGACGCGCAGGCCGAACGCCTCGATCACGCGGCAGTCCGCGGGCACCCGAGCGCCCGCGTCGAGCAGGATCAAGTCGCCGGGCACGAGCCCACGCGCGTCGAGCTCCGTCGGTTCGCCCTCGCGCAGCGCGAGCACGCGTGGGGGCAGCAGTTGTTCGAGCGCCTCGAGCGCACGCTCCGCCCGATATTGCTGCCAGAACGAGAAGACCGCGTTCACGACGATCACGCCGACGATCGCCGCCCCGAGCGTCGCCATGCCGCTGCCGGGCTGCGCAATCGCGGCGGCGAACGCGAGGCCTGCGGCCACCCAGAGGATCACCGCAAAGAAATGCGTGAACTCGCCGAGCAGCGCGAGCGCTGGCGACTTGCGCGCGACGCGCTCGACGTCGTTTGGGCCGAACTCGGCGACGCGGCGCGCGGCCTCGGCTGCCGAGAGGCCGCCGAGGCTGCTGCGCAACATCGAGAGCGCAGCGTCTGCAGACGCCTGCTGGATCCGCACGCGGCGACCTTGGCGTTCAGGCCCCCTTGATGTCCACCTGTTTCGGCTTCGACTCCTGCGCCTTCGGGATGTCGATCGTCAGCACGCCCTCCTTGAAGCTCGCCGCGATGCGCCCCGCGTCGGCGTTCGCCGGCATCGAGAAGCTGCGCGAGAACGAGCCGTAGCTGCGCTCGATCATGTGACGCCGCTCGTCCTTCTCCTCACGCTCCGAACGCTTCTCGCCGCGCACTTCGATCACGTCGCCGTGCACCTCGACGGAGACGTCCTCGCGCTTCGCACCCGGGAGTTCCACGGTGATCGAGTAGGAGCCGTCGCTCTCCCCGACGTCGATCGCAGGGCTCCAGCGCAGGCCAGCGAGACGGCGCTCGTCCCAGAGATCGCCGAAGAGCCGGGAAAGTGGGTTCTGACGAAACAAACCCAGCTCGCCAAACGGCTCGCGCCAGGGCGACACTTCTCTCGACTCCTTGTCGCGCTTCTTCTGCTTGTCGCTCATTGAGGTCATCCTCCTGCTGCTCAGCATTAGCAATCGGCGTGCCGGTCTCTGGCGGCGCAGCGTGCGAACGCTTTCGGGTGGTGCGACACGCAGGGGCGCGACGCAGGGTGGATCCGGCGCATCCCGGCACACGGGCGAATCCGAGTGCGTCACGTCGCCTCACCAGGCCGAGCGACGGGCCCGTCTCCAGGAGACCCAAGCCTCGTACCCGCTAGGTTCCAGCGCCCCTCAGCCGTCGCCTCGGTCGATGCGAAAGGATCGCGCTGCTGGCTCTCGAACTCGCGGGTACCGCCTATCTGTTGCTGCCGCTGCTCGGAGCGGCGCTGCTGCACGGCGCCTGCATGAAGTACGGCTGGCTTGCGTTCCTGGCGCGGCCGATCGACGCTGGGCGCACGCTGCGCGGGCGACCGCTGTTCGGACACAGCAAGACGTGGCGCGGGCCGATCCTGGTCGCGGTCGGCGCCGCCGCCGTGTTCGCGCTGCAGCAGCGCGTGCTGCACCGGGTCGACGCGCTCGCGGCGCTCGAGCTGGTGGACTACACGAGCCTTCCGCTCTGGTTCGGCGCGGCGGCGGGCGCCGTGGCCGAGTTCGCGGAGCTGCCCAACAGCTTCACGAAGCGACAGCTCGGAATCGCGCCGGGACACACCGCGAGCGGTGCGCTCTCGGTCCTCTTCTACCTGTGGGATCAGCTCGACGTGCTGATCGGCTGGTGGCTCGTCTGCGCGGCGTTCGTGCCACCGCTCCCGATGCGTGTCGCCGTGTCGGCGCTGCTCGTGGCGGGCGTCCACCCGCTCCTCACGGGGATCGGCTACCTGCTGGGCATGCGCCCGACCGCCCGCTGAGGGAGCGGTAGAGTCGGTCGCACGACATCCGGCCCGATCAATCCGGATCGGCTCGCCGCGGCGCTAGGATGCGAGGGGTACGAGGCTTCTGATGTCCTACTCGCACTATGAACGCCTCACGGCTTTCGACGCCACCTTCCTCGAGATCGAAGACGAGAACGTGCACATGCACGTCGGCGCCATTTCGATCTTCGAGGGCGGGGCGCTGTTCCGCGCCGACGGCGGCATCGACTTCGCGCGCATCCGGCGACTCGCCGCTCCCGGCATCGGGCGCCATCCCCGCTTCCGCCAGCGCCTCGAGCACGTGCCGCTGATCGGCCATCCCGTCTGGGTGGACGACGCGCACTTCAACCTCGACTACCACCTGCGCCACACCGCACTCCCCGAGCCGGGTGACGAGCGCCAGTTGAAGCGGCTCTTCGGGCGCATCATGTCCCAGAAGCTCGACCCTACACAAGCCGCTGTGGGAGATGTGGTTCGTGGAAGGGCTCGCAGGCAGCCGCTTCGCCGTGATCACCAAGGTGCACCACTGCATGATCGACGGCGTCTCGGGCGTGGACCTGATCGCGATGCTGATGGACCCCGAAGCCGAAGCCGAGGCGCTGCGCGCCGAGCAGGAAGGCGTGCCCGTCGCGCGACCGTGGCTGCCGCGCCCAGCGCCGACGCCGCTCACGCTGCTGGCCGACGAGGCGAAGCGCCGCGCCGCGATGCCGATCGAGGTACTGCGCGCGGGCGCCTCTGCAGTCGTGCATCCGGACGCGTCGGCGGAGGCGCTGCGCGAGGGTCTCGAATCGCTGCGCGAGTTCCTGACGCCGGGCCTCGTGGGTGGCGTCACCACGCCGCTCAATGTCGACATCGGCCCGTATCGCCGCTTCGACTGGCTGCGCCTCGAACTCGCCGATGTGAAGGAGATCAAGAAGAAGCTCGGGGGCACGGTCAACGACGTGGTGCTGGCCACGGTTGCCGGCACGGTGCGCCGCTTCCTCGAAAGCCGCGGCGTGGGCGTCGACGATCTGCCCTTCCGCGCGCAGGTGCCGGTGAACATTCGCGCTGCGGAGGAGCACGGTGATCTCGGCAACCGCGTCGCGATTCTGCTCGCCGATCTCCCGGTCTCCGAGTCCGATCCGCGCGAGCGCTACCGAAAAGTGTTGGAGACGATGGGGCAGATCAAGGCGTCGCACCAGGCGAAGGGCGCCGAGCTGCTCGAGAAGATCGGCGATTGGACCGCCAAAGAGTTCCTCGGTGCACTGGCCCAGATCACGGGTCGGCAGCTCGCCTACAACATCGTCGTGACGAACATCCCCGGACCGCCGTTCGCGGTGAGCCTGCTCGGTGCACGGATGACCGAGATCTACCCGCTGGTGCCGCTCTTCTCGAACCAGGCGATCGGCGTGGCGCTGTTCAGCTACGACGGGGGCCTCTTCTGGGGCTTCAACGCCGACTGGGACGCGATGCCCGATCTCCACGACTTCGTCGGCGCGGTGCAGAGCGAGTTCGCCCTGCTGCGCTCGCTGTGAGAATCCTCCCATGTCGGACACCTACTACCAGCGCCTCACGCAGCTCGACCATTCGTTCCTGATCTACGAGGGGCCGAACTCGCCGATGCACGTCGGCGCAACGCAGCTCTTCGAGGCTGCGCCGCTGCGCCGGCCCGAGGGCGGACTCGCCATCGAGCGCATCGAGGAATACGTGCAGTCGCGCCTGCACGCGATCCCGCGCTATCGGCAGCGACTGGCGCAGACGCCGATCGAGGGCCACCCGATCTGGATCGACGATCCGCGTTTCAACATCCGCTACCACGTCCGCCATACGCGGTTGCCGCGGCCCGGCGACGAGCGTCTGCTCAAGCGCACCGTCGGCCGCATCTTTTCCCAACACCTCGACCGCGGGAAGCCGCTCTGGGAGATGTGGGTCATCGAAGGACTCGCGGGGGATCGCATCGCGATCCTATCGAAGATCCACCACTGCATGATCGACGGCGTCTCGGGCATGGACCTGCTCGCCGCCTTGCTGACCGCGGAGCCGATCGAGAGTTTCGATCCGGCGCACGCGTGGCTGCCGCGACCGGCTCCGAGCGCTGCGCAGCTCGCACTCGAAGAAGCCGAGCGTGTCATCAAGGCGCCCTTCAGCGCCGCTTCCGCAATCGTCGACCTCGCCCGCGACGAAGACCACGCCCGCGAACGCCTCGCCGCGCGCTTCGGTGCGCTGGGTAGCTTCGTGTCGAGCGGGGGCGGCGTCGCCGCATCGAGTACGTCGATCAACCAGCCGGTCGGTCCCTACCGGCGCGTGGACTGGCTGGCGATGGACCTGCTCCAGATGAAACGCGTCGCCAAACAACTCGGTGGCACGGTGAACGACGTGGTGCTCGCCACCGTTGCGGGCGGCCTGCGGCGCTTCTTGAAGCGCGCGCGCCAGGAGGATCTGCGCAAGCTCGACTTCCGCGTGTTGGCGCCGGTCAGCCTGCGCGAGGCGTCCGAGCACGGCAAGCTCGGCAACCGCGTCTCGGCGTGGGTGGTGCCGCTGCCGATCGGCGAGCGAGATCCGATCCTCCGCTTCGAACGCGTGCGCGAAACCACCGCCGAGCTGAAGCGCACGCACGCGGCGCTCGCCGCCGACACCGTCGCGCAGCTCACCGAGTGGACGGGTACGACGCTGCTCTCCCTCGGCGCCCGGCTGATGACCGTCTCGGTGCCGTTCAACCTGGTGGTGACGAACGTCCCGGGCCCGCGCGAGACGCTCTACCTGCTCGGCGCGCAGCTCCTCGAGTCGCACCCGCTGATTCCGCTGATGGGGAACCTTTCGACCAGCATCGCGCTGATGAGCTACCGCGACACCCTCTCCTGGGGCTTCTGCGCGGACTGGGATCTCGTCCCCGATCTGCACGAACTCGCGCTCGCGGTGGACCGCTCCTTCGCGAAGCTCGCCGCGGCTGCGGGCGTCGAAGCGTAGCCCGCGAGAGCGAGGATCTCGCGCTCGTCCGCGCGTCCTTGGGCGGCTCACCGACTTCGTCGCGATCTTCGAGGCGCACGAGGCCGCCGAAGAGCGGCTGCTCGCCCAGCTCGAGGCCGAGGCGCGACTCGCCGCCGTCAGCTCGTAGTCGCGACGGCTACGCCGCCAGATTCGCTCGGCGCTGCGACGCCACCCGCGCCGCGCCGCCAACAGCAGTGCGGCCGTAGCCGCGAGCAGATCGGCGCCGGGCTCGGGGACCGAGGCGATTCGGAAACCGGTTTCGTAGTCCTCGCCTGACGGCCCTGGGTCGCCAGTGACCCCAAGGCCGGCGTAGAGGTAGCCGTCCTGGTCGTTCCAGTCGCCGCCGCGCCTGACGCGGTACGTGGCCGGATCGGCGATCGTCTCGTTCCACTCCCAGACGTTCCCCGCCTGATCGAACGTGCCGTTGGGGCTGACGGCCGATGCGTAGGCGCCGACGTCGGACAGGTAGTTGAACCCGTTGTCGAAGCTGCCCGACCCGGTGAGCGCGAAGGTCCCCGACCAGTAGTTGGCCGAGTTCGCCCCCCCGGAGGCGGGCCGGAGACGGGCTTCGTGTTCGTGGACGTCGCGTAGTCGTAGTAGCTACCGAGTCCGGTGTCGTAGAAGGCGGCCTTGTACCATTCGTTCTCGGTCGGGAGGAAGTACTCTGCGCCGCCGTTTCGCACGATCGTGTTGGTGGCGACGCCCCCCTGCGTGATCGTGTAGGCGCCGTCCTCGGTGGTTGCCAGGTCCTGCGCGGCCGTCGGCTGCCCGTTGTGCAGCCAGTTGGCGAAGCGCAGCGTGTCATAGAACGAGACGAACACGACGGGGTTGTACCAGCGGCCGTTCTTCGCCGCGTAGGTATAGCTGCCGGGACTCCCACTCCGGACGATGCCACCGCGCGCGTCGGTGGTCATTTCGGTGTTGTAGAGCGCATTCGGGTCGGTGTCCGCCACCGCGTTGAGGAACCGCGCGTACTGCTGATTGGTGACCTCGAACTTCCCGATGAAGTAGGAAGTCGCCACCGAGCCGCAGTCCGCCTGCGTGCAATTCGTGAGGGTGTCGGTCGGGTTGCCCGGATCGCCGACCTCGACGAAGTCGATGAAGTTCGCGGCAGCGGACCCGGCAATGACGAAAGCGGCGGCCGCGAGAAAAAGTGACAGCATACTATGTCGCATCGAGTCGATGTCCTCTCAGTTGGACGAGAGCATCGCCCGCGTGGACGGTGCGATCTCGTCGAGGGCTGAACAGATCGCGGTGCCATGACTTCTATCCGAGCCCGCGCCGCGGCGCACGAAATGCGGTGCGGGGCGTGTCGATTCGGTTCGTTGCGTCACGGCGTCATCCAGCGGACCTGCGACGGCGCGGACCCGGTGGGTCGAGATCCCCCCGCGGCACTCCGCTGAAGTGGGAGGCGAGCCGCGCGATGCCCTCCTCGAGGGAGACGCACGGCTTCCAAGCGATGTCTCGCGCCAGCAGCGCCACATCGAGCACGTTGCGGTGCAGGTCGACGCGGCGCGCCGCTTCCCGGCGGACGTGAGCCGGCCTGCCGATCGTCTTCGCGACGTGCTCGGCGAGTGACGTAGCCCGTCCCGCACCGACGTTGTAGATCGGCGCCGGTCCGCACGCGAGATCCAACTCGTTGAACCCGATCGGCGCCTTCGCCGCCATGTCCGCGGCGCGGCCGACCGCGACCACCTCGTGGCCCTGTCGTTCCAATGCGGAGACGAGCGCGCACCCGAGAAATCCCAGCGCGCCGGTGACGAGGACCTTCATGAGTCGGAGGACTATAGACGAACCGCCGCAACATCAGCGTCCCCGCGCTCGGGGGCCGCTTCGCACGTCGGTTGCTCTCGTCTGGATCCGGCTGCGCTCGAGTCTGCCACGACGACGCGGAAGCAGACACCTCGTTATCGGAGCGCGAGGCGCGCCGGGAACTGCGTCCCGCGATTCCCCCGGGGTGAACTCCGTGGCGATTCGAGAAGGAGTGACGTGAACACGCCGAGACGAGCCTTCGGATCCATGGCGGGCGCCTGCGCCCTCGCCCTGCTGGTCGCCTCACCGGCGATCGCTCTCACGATCGCACCCGGCCAGAGCTCGATCGTCCCCGCAGTTCGGAGCGGCGGAGAGCCTGTCGGGCACGATCGACCTGGCGATCGGCTCGCTGCCGCTGACCCAGACCACCACCTTCGACGTGATCGGGCTGGCGGCGTCGGCGGGCGGCAGGCGCGACCTTCGGGCTCGACCCCGCGAGCCCGAGCCCGGGTCTCGGCGTCGTCAACATCGCGGGATCGTTCCTGATTCCGACGCTGTTCCTCGAGGTCGATCCGGGCGGCGGGAGGTTTTCCGATCGCGATCGCAAATGTGACCGGCACGGCCCTCTTCGACCCCAGCGGCAGCGTGCTGCAACAGCTCGCGACCAGCTTCGAGGTCGATTCCGGAGGACCGGCCGGAATCCTCACCATCACGCTCGTGGCCGTACCGGAGCCCGCGAGCCTCGCGCTGGTCGGCGCCGGTGTGGTCGCGATCGCGCTCCGCGGTCGCGGCGCGCGAAGGGAGATCGCGCGATGAGCCGCCCCACCATCGTCGCCTTCGTACTGCTGGGCGTCCTGGCGTCCGCGCCGAACGCGAGGTGTCCGGGCCCGAACCCGCCCAGCCCGACGCAGCAGGTGATCTTCATGCCGGGACTCGTCGAGCCCCACACGCCGGGCTCGGGTGCGCCCGAAGAGTTCGCGACCGCAGCGGTGATCGAAACGCTGCTCGGCGCGAGTCCGAACCTGAACCGGGTGAGCTACGTGCGCACCGCGATCGCCCCCGCGAGCGGCAATCCGCCGCGCGCGATCGCAATCATGATCCCCGGCTTCCTCGGCGGCGCGACGACCTACGACCCGATCGCCCGCGATCTGGTGCGGCGTTTCAACGGGAACCTCGAGGTATGGGCCGTGGACCGGCGCCCCAACCAGCTCGAGGACCGGCTCGGCGCCGAGCACGCCATCGCCGGCGCGACCGACCCGGAGTGCGTCGCCTCCCCGCCCGCGGCCGACTGCGCGATCTTCGAAGGCGTCCAGTTCTACTACCCCGACCTCGACGCCGACCCGATCGGCGACTTCCCCGGCCCCGGCGATCTCGACCTCGATCTCGACGGGGTCTTCGACGACCAGATCCCGCTGGTGGACGGCTTCGGTGTCAGCCGCGGACCGGCGCTGATGGCGCAGGACGACGTCCGCTTCATGGCGTGGTGGGGCCTCGACACGTACTTCCGCGACTGGAAGCTCCTCGTCGACGCCGCCCGCGCAATCGTCGGACCGGACGGGCTCGTGCTGCTCGGCGGCCACTCGCAGGGCACGACCTGGGCGTCCACCTTCGCCGCGTACGACTTCGATCCGGATCCGAACGTCGTCGTGGCCGGCCACAGCCTGATCGACGGGCTGATCCTGCTGGAAGGCGGCGGCGTCGGCGCCGGCAGCGCAACCAAGCCGACGCTCGCGCAATATCAAAACAGTGTCGCTAGCTTCGCAACGCCGGGCGGCCCCAACGTGTTCCTCTCCGACTTCAGCGGAATCCCGCTGCAGGATCTCGGCACGTCGGGCGAGGTGGCTGCCATCGCGGCGTACTACCAGCCGACCGAGCGCGCGCTGATCCAGCGCACGCCCGTCTTCGGCGCGGGACTGCCTTCGCAGCTGCTCTCCGCTCCCGCTACGAATCGCGCGATCGCCGGTATGTTCCTCGACGACGACTTCTCGTCGACCGGCGCGTTCCGCGTCTCGATGGGTTTCACTGACAACGGGACCAACTACTACCAGAGGGCGGCAGGCTTCTTCTCGATCCCCTTCTACATCGCGCACCCCGCGCCCGGCGGCGCGCTGAGGCAGTGGAAGGAATACAACGACCCGACGTTGCCGAGCTGCCCCCCGAACGCGGTCAACGTCAGCCCCGGCTGCGCGATCCTCGACAACGGGCCGCCGTCGGATCCGGGCAACACTCCGCGCGTCAACGGCATGGAGCGCGAGGTCACGCCGATGAACAACTTCCTGTTCACCCAGTTCGGCAAGGGAAACGGCTTCGAGTGGTACTTCTCGTCGGCGCGGCCCGGCCTCGACTTCAGCTACGGGCGCGACTCGAGCGCACTCGTGGCGGAGCACCTCGCCAGTGTCGACCCCGGCGACGAGGGCCCGCTGGTGATCACCCAGAACGCCGCCGTCGACGTGCCGGTGATCTGCATCGGCGGCTCGAACGGCCTTGCGCCGGAGGCGAAGTCGTTCAACACCTATCTTGCCTCGATCGCGACACCGGCGGCCGACGAGGAGGTGTACATCCTCGAAGGTTACGCCCACCTCGACGTGCTCACCGCCGCGAACAACGGCGCGGTGCCTCTGCTCGAGGACTGGATCAACCGCGTGCAGCAGAAGAAGCTGCTCGAGAATTTCTGAGGCTACGCGAGCGCGACGTCGCCGTTCGCCGTAATGCGCAGCGCGCGGCCACAGAGTTCCTGGCTCGTAGCGACGGCGATCAGCGCCGCGTCCTCGCAGAGCGCCAGCGTGCGACGGCCGTCGTCGAGATCGCAGAGCAGCACGGCGCGCTTCGCCGCGCCGCCCTGGTAGAGCACCGTGTAGCTCGCGATCGTCGCGGCGCCGTGCGGCCCCTTCGACGAGTTCGACGCGCGCGGTTTCGCGCTCGGTCTGCGCGCTGACGTCGTCGTGCGCGAAGGGCGCAGCGCCCGGCTCGCTCGACCACAGACTCACGCCCTGCTTGGTGACGATGCCGGAAACGGCGGTGACCAGTCCGAGGCTGCCCGGGTCGCCGCGCAGAACCTGCGCCATGCGCACGAGCGCCTGGAACACGAAGTGGTTGAGCGGACCGCCGGCGAACGCCATCCCGCCCGTCACGGTGAGCGGGCGATCGTCGTCGATCCCGAGTTCGCGCATCTGGATTCGCACCGCGACCGGGAAGCACGAGTAGATTTCGCGGTGCGCGACGTCCGCGAGCGATCGCCCGGTGTGCGCGAAGACGCGCTCGGCGGCCCTCGCAAAACCCGCGCAGCGGTGCAGCGCGCGGCGCTCGGTGAACGGGATCATCTGATTGGCGTCGGCGCGTGGCGAGCGGGAAGACCCAGCGCGCGCGCGGGATGCCGAGCGACTGCGCCGTGGCGACCGAGCACGCAGATCAACCCGGCCGCCTGATCGACGTTCCACTGCGAGCAGTGCAGCTTGCCGTACGGGAATGCCTGCATCGGATTGCGCGCGGGGTCGGCGATCGTCGCGGCGTCGACCCGTTCGCGCGACCACGCGTCCGGGTTCTTCGCCGCGACGGCTGCGTAGCCGGCCCACAGCGACGCCACCTCATCGCGGTGCTTCTCGATCGAAACGCCTTCCGCCGCGCGCAACGCGTTCTCGATCATCGCGTACTGCGAGACGGGCATGAAGCAGGCCGGCCGCGCATCTCGGGCGCACTCAGGATCGGCGCGTGCGGGCGCAGCACCGTGTCGGGCGTGGTCGGCGCTTGCCTCGTGAGCGGCGCATCGACGCCGGTCTTCGTCGCGCGCAGCGCGCGGTGACGCGCCTCGGCGCCCGTCACCAGCACCACGTCGGCACGACCGGCGGCGATGTCCGCCGCGGCGCGCGCGAGCGAGGTCGTCTGCAACACGCCGATCTCGGCGATCTCCGTGCGCGCGTGCGCGGCGCCGAAGTGTCCGGCGACGAGACGACACGGGTCGGGGTAGTCCCAGAAACCGCGCGTCGCGCGCACCGAGTCGGCGCGTTCGAGCAGCGCGCGCGATCCCGCGTCTTCGGCTGCGCGTTCCAGCGCCGCGATCATCAACGCGAGCGGCTCGCGCGCGCGCGCCGGATCTTCCTCGCGCTGCGAGACGGCGCCGACTCCAACCAGCACGGGTGTTCTCGGATCCAGCGTCACGGCACGATCTCCCTGAAGTTGTCGCGTCGGATCCTGCGCGCGGCTGGCGATCGAAGCGCGCTAGCGAGACAGTTCACGCCGCGGACCACAGGCCGCCTGCGCGATGCCGCGCAACATCCGCGCGAAGACCAGTTCGTGCAGCGGGTAGATCCCATACCAGTACGCGAGCCCGGCGAGACCGACCGGGTCGAAGATCGCGGTCTGTCGAATCTTTGCGCCGTCTCCGTCGGGCGTCACTTCGAACTCCAGCCAGGCGCGGCCGGGAAGCTTCATCTCGGCGACGAGACGCAGCCGGCGATCCGGCTCGATCGCTTCGACGCGCCACCAGTCGAGCGCGTCGCCGACCACGAGCTGCTCGGGATCGCGAGCGGCCGCGCCGCAAGCCGACGCCGCCGGCGAGCAGATCGAGGAAGCCGCGCAATCGCCACAGCCAATCGCCCCAGTACCAGCCGCTGGCGCCGCCGATGCGGCGGATCGGCGCGAATGCGGCAGCCGGCGACACCGGGACATGAACGCTGCGCGAATCGACCAGCCGATTGCCGAAGCGCGCGCCGCCCCACTCGTGCGGCGCGCCAGCCGAGGAGAGCGCATCCGACCAGCGCGTCTGCGGCGAGCTCGCGATCCTCGTTGGCCAACGCGCGCGCGATCGCCTCGCGCACGCCGATCGGACGAATTGCGAAGTCCTGCGCGCGCCGGCGCCGGGTTCACCACGAGCGTGGGATGGCAGATGCTGTCCACGAGCTTGCGGCCGACGCGCGCGTAGAGTGGCGTCACCAGGCCGAGCCACAGGCTCGAGAGGCGCGGAGTGAGCACCGGAACGGAAATCAGGAAGCGTCGCAGGCCGCGCTGGCGGGCGTACTCGGTCATCAGATCGCCGTACGAGACGCGGTCGGGTCCGCCGATCTCGTAGACGCGGCTCTCGCGCAACTCGAGATCGAGTGCGGCTCGCAGATAGCGCAGCACGTCCTCGATGCCGATCGGCTGCGCCAGCACCGAGACCCAGCGCGGCGTGATCATCGCGGGCAGTCGTTCGACGAGCGCGCGGATCATCTCGAACGAGAGCGAACCCGAGCCGATGATGATCGACGCGCGGAACTCGATGACCGAAACGCCCGACGCGCGCAGGATGCGGCCGACCTCATGGCGACTGCGCAGGTGCGCCGAGAGTTCGCCCTGCTCGTCGCCGAGTCCGCCGAGGTAGATGATGCGCTGCACGCCCGCTGCTGCGGCGGCCGCGCCGAACACTTCGGCGGCGCGCCGATCGCGCACCTCGAAATCGTCCGCGGCGCCCATCGAGTGGACCAGGTAGTACGCCGTCGTGACGCCGCGCATCGCGGCCGCCACCGACGCGGGATCCCCCACGTCGCCGCGGACGAGTTCGGTGGTCGGCGGACGGTCGCTCGGGAAAGACGCGGGCCGCCGCAACAGACAGCGAACGCGCAGCCCCTCGGCTTCGAAGAGACGCAGCAGCCGCCCACCGACGTAGCCGGTGGCGCCGGTGAGCAGGATCCGTCCCGCGTCGCGCGGCGCGCTCGCGCTCATCGGGAGTTCCTGCGCGCGCTGGAATCCCAGCTCGCGAGCGACGACGGTTCGATCCGGATCGCGACCTCCGCTGCAGCGCGGGCGCGCGGGGGCGCGCGATGCGCATGCGGAACGGTCTAGCGGCGCTGCTAGGGTCCCGCCATGTCGCGCGCCGTTCGCGCCGTCGGAATCGTCCTCGCGCTCGTCGTGCTCGGCCTCGCGATTGCCGCGAGCGTTGCCTTCTCACGACGCGTCGCGCTTGCCGAATGGCTGCTGCTCGATCAAATCGCGGCGCGCGGCGTGTCGCCTGCCGCGCTGCGCGTGACCCAAGTCGATGCGCGCGGCATCGCGATCGCAGATCTCGGCGCTCGGACCGCCCGAGACGCCCGACCTCGCGATCGCCGAGATCACCGCGAGCTGGTCGCTGGCCGGCCTGCGCGAGCGACGCCTCGACTCGCTGCGCGTCTCGGGCGTCGAGCTACGCGGCACGCAGCGCGAAGGGCAGCTCTCGCTCGGCGCGCTCGATGCGCTGCTTGCGGGAGGCGCGTCGCCGGGCGCCGCTCCGTCGCTTCCGGCGAGCGAGATCGCGATCGAAGCGGCCCACATTCGAGATCGACACACCGAACGGCGTCGCGACCGGAACGCTCGGCGGTTCGCTGCAGAGCGCCACGGACGGCACGATCGACGGCGCGCTCGAGCTCGCGCTCGATGGTGCCGGGCTGCGCGCGAGCGGCGCGCTCGCGCTCTCGGGATCGCTCGACGCGCCGGCATTCCGCGCGCTGCTCAAACCGGAGCCGGGATTGCCGATTGCGGGACGCGTCGAAGTGCGCGGGCAGGTCACCCGCGAGCAGGGCGAGCGCGTGCTTCGACGCCACGCGTGGCGCTGCGCGACGCGAGCTTCACCAGCGACCTCGATGCGCATGAGCGGCGTCAACGGCGTCATCGCGCTGCGCGGCCCGCCGCTGCGCACGCCGAAGAAGCAGATCCTCTCGCTGGCGTGTGGTGGACGTCGGTGTGCCGCTCACCGACGGTCTCGTCGAGTTCACGCTGCGCCGCGACGGCAACCGTCGCGGTCGCGCTCGCGATCGCTGCATTTCGCCGAGGGCGAGCTGCGCGCGCAGGACGTCGTGCTCGATCTCGACGCGAAGCAGACCGCCGTGACGCTGCAGGCGCGCGGCCTCGATCTCACCGAGCTGCTCGCGCACGTCGATCTTCCGGGGATCGAGGGCAGCGGACTTCGTCGATGGCGACGTACCGCTGGTGCGCACGGGCTCGTCGATCGTGGTGAAGGGCGCCTGCTGCACGCGGCGGAGGGCGGCGGCAAGATCCGCTACACGCCGACCGAGAAGACGCGCGCGCTCGCCGCGTCGCGTCCCAACGACCTGGGCCTCGCCATCGACGCGTTCTCGGACTTCCAGTACGAGATCCTCGAAGCGCAGCTCGACGGCGAGCTGCAGGGCGAGATGAAGATCGGATTGCACGTGCGCGGCGCGAATCCCGGATTCCAGGACGGCCGTCCCGTCGAACTGAACCTGAATCTCGAAGCCCGCCTCGCCGACCTCGTGCGCGACGCCACCGCGGCCTATCGTGTGCCGACGTGGTCGAAGAGCGCCTGCGCGCGTTCTCGGAGGGGAAAGGGAAGTAGCGCGCCTCTTCAGATCTCGAACACCTCCCGATGAAGTCGCTGATCGATCTCATTGGGATCCGCGCATTCGAGCAACAGCTCCACCGCTTCTCGCAGGTTGGAGGTCGCCTGCTCTACCGATGCACCCTGGCTCGCCACGTCGAGTTCGGGACAGAGGGCGACCCACTGGTCGCCTTCCTTCTCCCGGATTGCCGTGAAGCTGGTCTTCGCCATGCTCTTCTCCGTCGGTTCAATGAGTGCGACCCAGGGTAGCCCGATGAGTGGAGGAAGCGCGACGTGATCGGCGCTTCACGCGGTATCGTGCGCAAAGGGCCGCGGGGAACTGCGTTGCGGACTCATCCGAAGGGAGCAGGACCATGAATCAAGTGTGCGCCGCTCTGGCTCTAGCGGCGATTCTCCTCAGCGCTTGCACGCCGCGCGTTGCGATCGAGGCGCCGAAGGAACCGATCACGATCAACATGAACATCAAGATCGAACACGAGATCCGCGTCAAGGTGGACAAGGATCTCGAGCAGGTGTTCGCGGACAAGGAGGACATCTTCTGATGTGGCAACGACATCGTGCGTGGAGGGTGGGTGCGTGCGTCGTTGGGCTCGCTGGTCTTCGGCGCGGCGCTGCCGAGCGCGGCGCTCGAACTCGATGCCGCGCGGCAGCAGGGCCTCGTCGGCGAGCAGAGCGACGGCTACGTCGGCGCGGTGTCGGCCTCGCCGAGCGCCGACGTGACGGCGCTCGTCGCGCAGGTGAACGCCAAGCGGCGCGCTGCGTACGCGGAGATCGCGAAGAAGAACGGGACGGCGCCCGAGGCGGTCGGAGTGCTGTCGGCCCAGAAGCTGATCGAGCGGGCGCCGGCGGGACAGTGGATCTACGACAAGGGGCGCTGGACGCAGAAGAAGTAGAGGGAACGCTGCAGAAATTGACGTCCGCCTTCTCAATTCCGATCCCGTCGCGATGGGCGCTGCTCAACGAGAGTCGCGTCTTCTGGGACGTTGCGCAGAGCATCGCGCGATTGCCCGGCCTGGCCTCGCAGCCACGCGGCGCGGGAGATCCCGTGCTCGTGCTGCCCGGCTTCTCGGCCGGAGACGGGTCGACCGCGCCGTTGCGACTTTTCCTGCGCCTGCTCGGTCACGACGCGCGCGGCTGGGGTCTCGGGACCAACGGCGGCGATGTGTCCGCGCTGCTGCCGCGCGTGATTGCCGAAACGGAGCGCTGTGCGGTTTCGACCGGCGCGCGCGTGCGCCTGATCGGCTGGAGCCTCGGCGGCTACCTCGCCCGCGAAGTCGCGCGCGATCGGCCCGATCTCGTCGAGCGCGTCGTGACGCTCGGCTCGCCGGTCGTCGGCGGTCCGAAGTACACCACCGCCGCGCGCACATACCGGATGCGCGGCGTCGATCTCGACGCGGTCGAGGCGGAAGTCGCCGAACGCGAGAAGACGCCGCTGCGGATTCCCGTCACAGCGATCTACTCGAAGCGCGACGGCGTCGTCGCGTGGCAGGCCTGCATCGACCACTGCAACCCGGACGTCGAGCACATCGAGGTGTTCAGCTCGCACGTGGGCCTCGGCTTCCACGCCGAGGTCTACGCGCTGATCGCGCAACGGCTCGCAGCAACTCCGGCGACGGCAACCGCGTAGCCGAAGCATGGACAAGCAGGCGCTGGTGGCGCAGCTCGTCTCGAAACTGCGCGACGCGCTCCAGGTGGCCGAGCGCGCACGCGACGATGCGGCCGAGGAGGCGCGCGAGGGTGCGACGCCCGCCGAGAAGCGCGACGACGCGCGCGTCGCAATCGAACAGTCGGGCATCGCGCGCGCGCAAGCGCGGCGCGCCGCGCAGCTCCAAGCCGAGCTGAAAGCGCTCGAGAGCTTCGATCCCCAGCCGCTGCCGCGCGGCGCGCCGGTGAGCGTCGGCGCGCTCGTCGAAGTGGAGCAGGAAGACGGCGGCGTCACCGTCTTCCTCGCCCCGGCCGGCGCCGGCGAAGAGTTGACGGGACCGGGAGGCGACGGCTTCTTCACCGTCGTGACCTCCTCGTCGCCGCTAGGTCGCGCCATCCTCGGCCACCGCGCCGGCGACACCGTCGAAGCCCGCATCGCCACCACCCTCCACGAGTGGACCATCACCTGGGTGGGATGATTTCGGTGCCGGGCGTCAAGTTATTTCGGTGTCAAGTTATTCAGGAGTCTGAAGCCCGATAACTTGACAAGAAATAACTTGACGCCCGGCACCTCGAAGGGGAGGCTGATATGACGCGCAGAATTGGTGGCCTGGTCTTGTCGCTCGTGGTGCTCGCTGCGGCGCCGGGACGCGCCGAAGTGCTCGGGCTCTTCATCGACACGTCGGTCAGCGACGAGCGCGTCGGGGTCGTCGATCCGGCGACGGGCACCGTCACGGCCTTCGGCGAAGCGCTCGACACGGGACCGCGCTCGGGCGGCGTCTACGACGTCGATCTCGATACGGGGAATCTCTACTTCGTCGCCGGCACCGACAGCGCGCCCGGCACCTGGTCGCTCTGGACCATCGATCTCCGCAGCGGCGCCGCGGTGGACTTTCCGCCCGTGACGACTCCGGTCAACTTCGATGGCTCACCGTCGTTCCTCGAGTTCGATCCGGTCGACGACCGCATCCTCGGGATCGTGAGCCGCACCACCGACAACCGGCGATTCCTCGCCCGCTTCGACCCGGTGACGGGCGACATGACGCTGATCGGCACCGGATTCACGACGGGCGGCTACAGCTCGGGCATCTCGGCCTTCGACGCCGCGCACCAGATCTTCTACCTGGTCGCCAACGTGTTCGGCGGCTCGGATCCGGCGCTCTACCGCGTGAACGCCGCGACCGGCGCAGTGATCGGCAGCGCCACGCTCAACACCGCCATCCCCGAGCTCGGCCTCACCCCGAACTTCCTCGCCTACGACCCGGTGAGCGCGCAGGTGCTGGCGATCGTGAACCTGTCGCCGAACAAAGTCCTGGTCTCGATCGCCCCGACCACCGGCGCACTCACCGCGCTCTCCGCACCGATGGCGGCGACCGGCTACTCGAGCGGCGTCGCGGACTTCGACGAAGCGACGGGGGTCTTCTACTTCGCGGCCAACGACGCGACCAACACGACGAGTACGCTGTTTCGCGTCGAGGCGGACGGCACGGTGCTCCCGAGCCACGTCTTCGCGTCGAGCAATCCCGACATCACCCCGGGGCCGACCTTCCTCGTCGTCCCGGAGCCGGCGGGTGCCGCGATGGCAATCGCCGCGCTCGCCTCGCTCCTGGGGATCGCACATGCCCGCTCGCGCGCCCGACGACTCTGAGCCTTTGCCGCGTCAAGTCATCGAGGCGTCAGACTCCCAAACAAGTTGACAACGAAATAACTTGACGCCCGGCACCGTTCCATTATCTGAGCGCGCGCGTTACGGCTTCGCAGAATTGCGTCGCCGTCGCGGCGCCGCCCTGGTCTGGGGTGAGCACGTGGCCCTCCGCGTAGACAGCGGCGATGGCGCCGTCGAGGCGCGCGGAGGCGTCTGCGAAGCCGAGGTGTTCGAGCAGCATCGCGGCGGAGAGCAGCGTCGCGGTGGGATTGATCGCGTTCTTGCCGGCGAGGTCGGGCGCGGTGCCGTGGGCCGGCTCGAAGTACGCCGCGCCGTCGCCGAAGCAGCCGCTCGGCGCGAGGCCGAGCCCGCCCACCAGCGCGGCCGCGGCGTCCGAGAGCACGTCGCCGTAGAGATTGGGCAGCAGCACCACGTCGAAGTCGTGCGGCGCGCCGACGAGCCGGTGCGCGAGGTCGTCGACGATCAGGCTCTGGAACGGAACGTCGGGATACTCGGCTGCGACGCGCTTGCGCCACCTCGCGGAACAGCCCGTCGCTGCGCGGCAGCATGTTGTGCTTGGTGCCGCAGGTGACGCGCCCCGGCCGCCCGCGCGCACGGCGTCGCCGCGCCAGCTCGAACGCGAAGCGCGCCACGCGGCGCGTCCCGGCTTCGGTGATCACCTTCAGCGCGAAGCGGCCCGGGCCGAGCTCGTGCACGGGACGCCCCGCGGTGAGGCTGCGCAGCCCGAGCGGAGCGAGGTCGGCGAGGTCGCCCTCGGCGGCGACGTAGAGGTCTTCGAGGTTCTCGCGCACGATCACGAGGTCGATGCCATCGGGCCGGGCGAGCGGGCTGCGCGCACCTGAGAAATAGCGCACGGGACGCACGTTCGCGTAGGTTCCCTTGCCCCAGCGCAGGTAGAAGAGCGCGAGCGCGCTCTTGCCACTCGTCGCGCCGAAGAGCGTCGCGTCGGCCGCGTCGATCGCGCGGCGCGCCTCCTCGGGGAACGGCGAGCCAGTCCGCTCGATCCCCGCCTGCCCGACGGGCGGGTGCAGCCACTCGATCGGGAGGCCGAGCGCATCGACCACCGCGAGCGCCGGTCGCACCGCCTCGGGCGCGGCATCCTCGCCCTCGATCACGACGACGCGCTTGCGCGTCACCGCGGCGCGGCCGTGCGCGCGGCTTCGACGCGCCGGCGCAGCACTTCGAGAAGGCCGCCCTGCGCGAGGATCTCGACCATGTCCGGCGTCCAGGGCGGCGCGGAGAGCTCGACGCCGCGCGTGTGGTTGCGCACCAGGCCCGTGCGCACGTCGAACTCCACGTCGTCGCCGTCCGCGCAGGCGGCGTGGATCCCGGGACAGGCGAGATTCGGGAACGCGATCGCGACGCAGTTGCGGAAGTAGATGCGCCCGAACGACTCCGCCAGCACGCCGCCGAGGCCGAGCAGTTTCAGATTCTCCGGCGCGTGCTCGCGCGACGAGCCACAGCCGAAGTTGCGCCCGGCGACGATCAGGTCGCCCGGCTGCACGCGCGTGACGAACTCGGGGCGCGCCCGCAGGATCGCCGCGCGCCGCTCCTCCCACGGCGACGAGATCGTGTTCCACGGCGCCATCGCGTCGGTGTCGACGTCGTCGCCGAAGATCCAGACGCGCCCGCGCACGCTCGCGCTCATGCCGCGCTCCTCGCGTCCGCGTCGAGCACGGGAACGGCTCCCGTCCAGAGCGTGCGCGGATCGACGATCTCACCCGCCACCGCCGCGGCGGCGACGCTCGCGGGCGAGCCGAGATAGACGAGCGCGTCGGCGCTCCCCATGCGCCCGCGGAAGTTGCGATTCGTCGTGGAGAGGCACGTCTCGCCGGCGCCTACGACGCCGTTGTGACCGCCCGGACAGGCGCCGCAGCCCGACGCCGTGATGTGCGCGCCGGCTTCGAGCAGCGTCTCGACGTAGCCGCGCCGCGTGGCCTCGAGCATCACCGCGTGCGACGCGGGCGTCACGATGAGGCGTGTGCGCGGGTGCACCTGTCGCCCGCGCAGGATCTCCGCCGCAACGGCGAGATCTTCGAGGCGTGCGTTGGTGCACGAGCCGAGGAAGGCCTGGTGTACCGGCGTGCCGGCCACCGCGGAGACCGGCTTCACGTTGCCAGGGCTGTGCGGACAGGCGATCTGCGGCTCGAGCGCCGAGACGTCGACGCGGTGCACCGCCTCGTAGCTCGCGCCGGCGTCGGGTCCGAACGGCTCTATCTCTACGCGGGCGCGCGACGCGAGGTACGCGCAGGTCGCCGCGTCGGCCGCGAAGAAGGCGAACTTCGCGCCGAGCTCGATCCCCATGTTCGCCATCGTCATGCGGCTCGCGAGCGAGAGCGCGCTCGCCACCGGCCCGCCGAACTCGATCGCGCGGTACTGCGCCACCTCCGTTCCGAAACGTCCCGCGAGGTGCAGCACGACATCCTTCGACATCAGCCCCGCCGGCAGCGCGCCCTCGAGCTCGAAGCGGATCGTCGGCGGCACGCGCAGCCACAGTTCGCCGGTCGCGAGCACCCACGTCATCTCGGTGATCCCGATCCCGTTGCCCGCCGCGCCCACCGCGCCGTAGGTGGTGCTGTGCGAATCCGTCCCGAACACCAGCTCGCCCGGCAGCACGAGCCCGCGCTCGGTCAGCACCTGATGACAGATCCCCGCGTGTCCGAGGAAGTGACGGATCCCGAACTTTTCGACGAGCTCGCGCGCCAGCTTGTGTCCCTGCGCCATCCGCTCGCTCGGCGCCGGGAAGTAGTGATCGAGGATCACGATCACGCGCTCGGGATCGAAGACGCGCTCGATCCCGAGCTGCAACAACTTCAGCGCGCACAGCACGAACGCCTCGTGCGCCATCACCTTGTCGGCCCGCGCCGTCACGTACTCGCCGGCGCCGACGCGCGCGCGGCCGGAAGCGCGGGCGAGAATCTTCTCGGCCATCGTCATCGGAACGGGCATGGGAGAGGCTCCGTGGCGGGATTGTCTCCTGCGCAACGGAGTGCGGTCAAGCCGCGTCGTCCGGCGAAGTCCCGGCGCGCGAAGCCGGCTGGGCGCGGACGCGGGCGCGGCAGACCGTTCGATTGCCAATCTGCCAGATGGCAGGCATCCTCAGACCATCTGGCAGAGTGTGTCTGGAGGATCAGCCATGGCGCGGGCGGCGAGCAAGGCGGAAAAGGCGGAGCGGGGAGCGAGCACGATTGCGCCGCGCAGCGTGCGGCACACGGGCGTGCTCGGCTTCGAGACGACCGACACGAAGGCCCTCGTCCATCGTCTCGACGAAGGCTTCGCGTTTGGGTCCGTCGTGCGACTCCAGCAGGCGCTCGGCCTGCCACTCGACGCGGTGGCCGGACTCGTCGGCATCCCGGCCCGCACGCTCGCGCGCCGCAAGCTCGAAGGCCGGCTGCGGCCCGAGGAATCCGAGCGCGTGCTGCGCATCGCACGCGTCTTCGATCTCGCCGCCGCGTTGTTCGAACAGGACCTGGCCTCCGCCAACGTCTGGCTGCGCGAGCCGAAGAAGGCGCTCGGCGGCGAGGCGCCACTCGCCTTCGCAAGAACGGAAGTCGGCGCGCGCGAGGTGGAACACCTGATCGGCCGCCTGGAGCACGGCGTCCTCTCCTGATGCCGCGCGCGTGGCGACTCGTGAAGGCGCGCCACGCCGCGCGCGCCTTCGACGGCGAGGGCGCCCGCCTGCACGGGGGTCGCTGGAACAGCCCCGGAACCCGCGTGGTCTACGTCTCTTCGAGTCGCTCGCTCGCCGCGCTCGAGCTGCTCGTCCATCTCGAAATCGCCGAGGCGCTCGAACACTACGTCGTCATCGAAGTGCGCATCCCCGCGCAAGCAATCACGCGCCTCGATCGCCGCCGCCTCCCGCCCGACTGGCGCAACGATCCCCCGCCCGACGCAGTTCGCGCCCTCGGCGACGCGTGGGTGCAAGCAGCGAGCTCCGTCGCGCTCGAAGTGCCGAGCGTCGTGGTGCCCGAAGAAACGAACTACCTGCTGAACCCCGCACACCCGAGCTTCCAGCGAATCGCGATCGGACGACCGCGACCGTTTCGGTACGACGCGCGATTGGGGCGGCGGCGGAGCTGAAACTCAAGTCACCCTGCTGCCAGCTTCGCCTCAGTATGGAGGTCACCCGGCAGCGGCCGTGTAAGTTCCCAGACGATCGCGATCGGCTTGTTGCCTGAGTGTCTCACGTAGCGGGCCGGGCCGGCGAAGAAGTAGGGAACGATGAGATTGCCTTCCTTGTGTCGTAGGCGAATGAAGAGCAACACATGGCTGCCTTGTTCGGCATGGTGGATGTAGCGCTGGCCTGTCGGGCTGCTCGCTGGCGTCTGGCTCTGTGATTCCCAGTGGAAGAGTGACGGGGAGAGCGCGTAGTCGCGGTAGCGGGTAGTCGGTGAGTAGTGCGACTCGGTCTTCTCCAGCGTGACGAAGAGCAGGTCTGTCTTCGTTGCCGGGTCGTACTTCACGCCCTCTCGGATCAGATGGGGCCGGTCGAGGTTCATCAGATCGAAGGCGGTGAGCACGTCGGCGAGGCTGTAGCGACTGTGAATGGAGAGCGGGACCGGATGCGACCAGCCCGCGACCGCTGCCGCCAAGGGCTCTCCGAGGTGAGGTGCACGTTGCTCCAGGAGCGCGAGCACGTCGGCCAACTCTGTCCGATACGCATCGTGCGACCACAGATGAGTCAACGCCGACTGGAGATCAGGCCACTCGCGCTCTCTTCCCCAAAGAGCGAAGACGAGCGCCAATGCGATGCGCCGCTCTCGCTCCGAGAATGATCCGCAGTCGGGAGGAAGCTCGCTCGCGAACCAGCTCCGATAGCAACGGAGACGATCGGGATCGTCCCAATGGAGAATCTGACCGAGCGCGCGAGACAGCGATGAATCATCCGGTCCAGGAACCGCTGTAGGCAGCGCAACTGCGCGCCGCAGTTCCGTCCACGACGAGCCTCGGATTCGGTACAGGTCCTCGAGATCGAGATCTACCTCCGTGAGGAACTCGGCGAGCGAAACGTCGCGACCGAGAGATCGCAGCTCTTCTACCAGACTCCGCCTCGTGCTCGCGACCGAGTGCTCGATGTTCTTGAGCACGACGTCGCGTGCCACGCGATCGAGCTGCATCGAACACCCGGCTGGTAGAAACGGGAATCCGTCCTCAACAGCACGTTTCAGTCCGGCTCGAGTCGTGCCGGTCAGTGCGCGGTAGCGGCGATCGAAGCGGAAGTGACGATGGGCCTGCCCGATGAAGTCGAGCACCGTGAGACACGACTTCTCCGAGTCAGGCGAATGGCGCAGGCCGCGACCGAGCTGTTGAAGAAAGACCGTGGCGCTCTCGGTCGGACGCAGAAACATGACAGTATCGATCTCGGGAACGTCGACGCCTTCATTGAAGAGGTCGACTGCAAACAGTGCATTGACACGGCGGTCGCGCAGCGCGCGCAATGCGTCCGTCCGCTCATCGGAGCGCGTCTCTGCAGATACGGCGCGGGACGGAATGCCCAAACGACTGAAGCGATCAGCCATGAACTCGGCATGGGAGACGCTTACGCAGAACCCGAGCGCACGCATCGCACGAGGGTCGGCGACTTTGTCGCGTAAGGCCTGCCAAACGAGCCGCGCGCGCGCGTCGTTCCCCGTGTAGAGCTTTCCGAGCTCCGACGCGTCGTAGCCGCCCCGCCGCCACTGGATGTGCCCCAGGTCAACATCGTCGTGGACGCCGAAGTACTGAAAGGGACACAGCAGCTGCCGATCAAGCGCTTCCCACAGACGAAGCTCGGCGGCAACCCGTCCATCGAAGTGCTGCAGAACGCTCTTGCCGTCAGCGCGCTCCGGCGTAGCCGTAAGCCCCAAGAGTTCCTTCGGTTGCAAGTGCGTAAGGAGCCTGTCGTATGTCAGAGCTGCCGCATGGTGGAACTCGTCGACAATCACGACGTCGAAGTGATCGCGGCGGATCGCGTCGTGCGCGACTCGATGGAGTGATTGGATAGAGGCGAACACGTGACGCCACTCATCCGGTCGTCGCCCCTCGACGTACAGCTCTCCAAACGCCCCGTCGCGCAGCACCGTGCGGAAGGTCCGAAGACTCTGTTCGAGGATCTCCTTTCGATGTGCGACGAAGAGAAGACTCGGCCGTTGCGCTCCCGGACACCCGCTCTGCACCTCTTGACTGATCCGGCGAAAGTCGAGCGCCGCCACGATTGTCTTGCCGGTGCCAGTTGCGGCGACGACGAGGTTCCGATGGTGGTCGTGCCGCTTCCGAGCAACAGCCAACGATTCGAGGATCTCGACCTGGTGCGGATACGGTCGAATGTCGAACAGGGTGGTGTACGTGCCGAATTCTGCCTTCTCCGACCCTCCGGCGGCGCGTCTAAGTGCGCGCACAAGCCGGTCTCCATCGCGCTTCGCCGAATAAGTCTCGAAGGCGGGATCCTGCCAGTAGCTCTCGAACGTCGCCTCGAACTTATCGAGGATGTCCGGATTCGTGATGGCGGAGAGACGCACGTTCCACTCGAGACCATCCAGCAAGGCCGAGCGGGATAGATTCGACGACCCGATGTATGCGGTGTGAAATCCACTGTCGCGGTGGAGGAACCATGCCTTCGCGTGAAGCCGCGTGCTCTGCGTCTCAAACGAAACCTTCACCTCAGCGCCGAGTTCCTCGAGGACGTCGAGGGCTCGTTTTTCGGTCGCACCGATGTAGGTGGTCGTGATGATGCGAAGCGGGCGCCCCTTGGCGCGGTGTGCTTGCAGTTCGGGGAGAATCACGCGCAGCCCGTTCCATTTGATGAAGGCGCAGAGGAGATCGATGCGATCAGCCGAGGGAATCTCATGCCGCAAGGAATGGCCGACGCCGGGCTCACCGCGTGCGTTCACCAGCAGGTCCGACTGATTCAGCGGGACGCTCGGGCGCTCCCCGAGTGCTCGCTGCACCGCAGTCGAACGCGGCCCCGGCGGCAGCGATGCGACATCGACAACCGCCCTCAGCGCTTGAGGAGGGGGAACGACCAGAAGACTCGGTTCGTCGAGAAGCTCGATTAGCCGGTTCGTCAACGCGGCTTGTGCCGCAAGCCGACCCTCGCCTGTGAGTGCGCGGAGATGGCCCCGAATTGTCTGATGGATGTGCTGCGCCAGGAGTTCATGACTGTCGCTTGAGTCGAGCCCTTCAACTTCCGCTTGGCCGCCCGCATCGCGCAAAGTCACGATCCGCTCCGATAACGCCTCGGTGAGAAGCGCCTCGTAGAAGCCTGACGGAAGCGGCTTGTCCGGCGTCTTCGCCACGTTCTAGCTCCTCGCCGGCGCATTCTGCCACGGAACTGGATCAAGCCGCCGCAAGAACCCGCGCTATCTCCCTTCGACTCGCCCCCAACGCCAGCAGCATCATCTCGAAGCTCGCCGCGCCGCGTTCCAGCTTCGCCACACGCGGTGCGTGGACTCGATGCGCGCCGCCAGTTCTTGCTGGGTGATTCCTTTGGCGAGTCGCTTCGATCGGACTGCGTCGCAGAGCCGCAGGCGGATCTCGATGATGGCCGACTCTTCGCGGGACAGGCCGAGGAACTTGCGGGCCGTCAGGCGAGCTCGGTTCCTTCCGCGAGGATCGCCAGGTACTGCCGATAGCTGAAGAATCGGTTCCTGCGGCGTCCCGTCAGCTCCGCGACGACTCCGAGCTTTCTCGAGTTCCCCAAGCGCCGCGGTGACCGTCGGCACCGAGAGCTTCGTCGTTTCCGCGAGACGCCGGATCGTCGCGACCGGGCGACGCTGGAGCGCGTGGTGCACCTGTAGTGCGGATGCGGCGGCGCGGCCGCGTTCGCGCACGCGCTCGCGATCGGCGTCGAAGAGATCCACGAGGCGACGCGCAGTGGTGACGGCTCCGTCGGCGGTTTCGCGCACGCCTTCGGCAAAGAAGGCGATCCACGCTTCCCAGTCTCCAGATGTGCGCGTGCGCTGGAGCAGCTCGTAGTAGTGCGCGCGGTGTTTCTTGAAGAAGAGACTCAGATACAAGATGGGCTCGCGCAGCACGCGCTCGTGGTGAAGGAGCAGCGTGATGAGGAGTCGGCCGAGACGCCCGTTGCCGTCCAGAAAGGGATGGATCGTCTCGAAGTGCGCGTGCGCGAGCGCGGTCTTCGTGAGCACGGGCATTCGGACCGGGTCGTCGTGGAGGAATCGTTCGAGGGCGCCCATGCACTCCTCGACGCGCTCGGGCGGCGGCGGGACGTACGTCGCGTTGCCGGGCCTCGTGCCGCCGATCCAGTTCTGCGAGCGGCGGAACTCGCCGGGCTGCTTGTCGGCGCCGCGCCCCTTCGCGAGCAACACGCCGTGGATCTCGCGGAGCAAGCGGTTCGAGAGCGGGAAGCCTTCGCGGAGGCGCGCGAGGCCGTGTTCGAGTGCGGCCACGTAGCTCGACACTTCGACGACGTCGTCGAGAGGGGCGCCGGGCGCCTCCTCCATCTCGAAGAGCAGCAGGTCCGAGAGCGACGACTGCGTGCCTTCGATCTGCGAGGAAAGCACGGCTTCCTTGCGGACGTAGGCGTAGAGGAACAGGGCCGGTTCGGGCAGCAGGCCGGTCACGCTGTCGAGGCGGCCGAGGGCGACCAGGGCCGCATCGAGCGCATCGCGAAGCGATCCATCCAGGTCGAGGGGCGGCTCGGGAGGGAGCGGCTGCGGGAGGAAGGCACGCACCTCCTCGCCGCCGACACGGGATGCGACCACCCACTGACCCGAGGGCCCGCGCTTCCACGGGGACCTCCCATTCAAGATCTCTTCGATCGGTCGGTCGTTATTAAAGCAAAGTGGCGTTTGCTTTAATAGCGGAATCGCCAATTAAAGCCCCGCGGGGCAGAGCCTGCCCCCCGCCTCACTCCACCGGCACCACGCGGATCAGGTTCGTGGTGCCTTGGGCGCGCGCTACGCCGGCGGTGGCGACGACGAGGTCGCCGCTGTGGGCCCAGCCGAGGGACACCGCGTGGGCGGCGGCGAAGCGGATGCGCGCGTCGTCGTCGCCGGAAGCTTCGTAGAGGAGCGGCTGCACGCCCCAGCAGAGAGCGAGGCGGCGCACGACGCGCGGATCCGAGGTGACCGCAAGGATCGGACAGCGCGGGCGATCCCTCGATACGGCGCGCGAGGCGCGGCCCGTCTCGGTGAGGCTCACGATCGCGGCTGCGTGTACGTCGCGTGCGAGTTTCACGGCGGCGTCGGCGACCGCGTCGGTCACCGATGACGGCGGCGGCGGCGGCAGGCGTTGCAGATCGCCGTACTCGTCGAGCGCGCGCTCGGCCTGGCGCGCGAGTTCCATCATCGTGCGCACCGCTTCGACAGGATGGCGGCCGCGCGCGGTCTCGCCCGAGAGCATCACCGCGGAGGTGCCGTCGAAGATCGCGTTGGCGACGTCGGTTGCCTCGGCGCGCGTCGGCCGCGCGTTGCGCTCCATCGAGTCGAGCATCTGCGTGGCGGTGATCACCGGCTTGCCCCGCGACACCGTCGCGCGGATCACGCGCTTCTGGATCAGCGGCACTTCGCCCACCGGCAGCGTCACGCCGAGGTCGCCGCGCGCCACCATCGTGCCGTCGGAGGCGTCGATCACGTCGTCGAGGTTCGCGACGCCGTCGGGGTCTTCGATCTTCGCGATGATCGGGATGGCGGCGCCGTGGGCCTGCAGGATCTCGCGGATGCGCTTCACGTCTTCGGCCGAGCGCACGAACGAGGCCGCCAGCCAATCGGCGTCCTGCTCGACCGCGAAGCGCAGGTCCTCGCGGTCGGCTTCGCTGAGCGGCTCGAGCGAGAGCCGCACGCCCGGGACGTGCACGCTCTTGCGCCCGCACAGCTCGCCGCCGCGCACCACCTCGCAGCGCACCGCGTCGCCGCGCACCGTGACGACGCGCAGTTCAATCGCGCCATCGTCGATCAGCACCGTCGCGCCGGGCTCCACCTCGCGCGGCAGCCGCAGGTGCGTGACTGACGTGCCCGCCGCGGAGGCCAGCCGGCCGTCGACGTGCAGCACGAACGCGTCGCCCGGGATCAGCGAGACCGCTTCGTCCGCGACGGGCGCGGTGCGAACCTCGGGGCCCTTGGTGTCGAGCATCACCGCAATCGGGGCGGCGCAGCGGCGCGCGGCTTCGCGCACGCGCGCGATGCGCGCCGCGTGTTCGGCGTGCGAGCCGTGCGAGAGGTTGATGCGCGCCACGTTCATGCCCGCGCGGATCATCGCCTCGAGCGTCTCGGGCGCATCGCAGGCCGGCCCGATCGTGGCGACGATCTTGGTGAGACGCGGCGCAGCGTCGTGCGACATGGCACGTCCTCCGTTCGAGGATTCGGCAGATCGAACGGCGAGCTGAATCGATCCGATGCGCGAGCCGTGCGCGCGCGAGCGACGTCGAGAGCCCTGTGTGGCATCGAGAACATCAAGCGCAGGCTCGGGCGAGTCGATGGCGCGATCAGGTCCGGCGCACCCAGCATGACCACGAGATGACTACCCGAGGGGCGCCGCGTTGATCGATCCGGAGCGATCTGGTTAGGTGGGGCCCGTGGAAGTGCCGACGGGGGGTCTTCTGGTGGGACGAGCTGCGCGCAGCGTCGCGCGCCGCGTCGCGTGGGCGATGGTCGCCGCCACCCTGCTCTTCGCGACCCCGCGCGGCGCCGCGGCGATCGGAACCGACTCCGCTCTCCCCCGCCCCGACCTGCTCTCCCGCGCGCTCGCCGTCTTCCACCGCCTCGAAGCGGCCGGCCGCGTCCACAACCGCGCGCTGACGGTGATCGACTACTCGCTGCCGTCTTCGCAGCGGCGGCTCTGGGTGATCGACCCGCAGCGCGTCGCCGTGCTGTTCCACGAGTTCGTGTCGCACGGGCGTGGCTCGACGAGCGACGAGGATCCCGATCGCGCGGTGCGCTTCGGGAACGAACCCGCGAGTCATCGGTCGAGCCTCGGGACCTTCCTCACCGGCGACTACCTACTCGGGTCAGCACGGGCATTCGCTCGAACTCGTGGGGCTCGAGCCGGGCGTGAACGATCGCGCCGAGGAGCGACGCATCGTGATGCATCCCGCCGACTACGTGAGCGCGTCGTTCCGCGCGCAGAGCGGCGGGCGCGTCGGGCGCAGCTTCGGCTGCCCCGCGCTCGATCCCGCCGTGGCGCCCGCGATCATCGATCGCATCCAGAACGGCAGCGTGGTGTACGTCGCGGGCATTCCGGGGATTCAGGGCAGGTAGGGATATCCCGCCGCGAGCGCGCGTTCGAGCGCGGCGTCGTGGCGGTAGATGTCCTCGTAGAAGGAGATCGTGCCGTCCGGGCGCGCCACGGCCGTCGTGTAGTGGAGCACGACGGGGATGGGTTTCTGGAGCGACACGTGCATCTCCTCCTTCGAGGCGAGTGCGCTCGCGACCTGCGTCTCGTCCCAGCCCTCGGGCGCGCAGCACCCAATGCGCTAGCGCGGCCGGAGCGGCCAGGCGCACGCAGCCGTGGCTGAAGTCGCGGCGCGCGTGCTGGAACACCGACTGCGTCGGCGTGTCGTGCAGGTACACGTTGTTGCTGTTGGGGAACAAGAACTTCACGCGGCCGAGGGCGTTCTTCGGGCCGGGCTTCTGCCGCAACCGCGCGCTGCCCTGCTCGAGCTGCGCGATCGCGTCGGGCGAAGTCCCGAGCACGGCGCCGCCGCTCACGATCTCCATGTTCTGCGAGGCGAGGTAGCCGGGGTTCTTGCGCAGCTTGGGGACGATCTCGTTGCGGGCGATGCTGCGCGGGACATTCCAGTACGGCGCGAAGACGACGGTCTTCATCACGCCGGTGAAGGCCGGCGTCTGGGTGCGCAGCGCGCGCCCGACCACGACCGCCATCTGCACGGACGACGCGCCCGCCGGCTCGATCTCGTCGAAGGCCCACAGCTCGAAGGCGGGGATGTTCACGAACACGACGCGGCCGCGTTCGAGCGCCGGGATCCAGCGCAGCCGTTCGAGCGCGAGTTCGATCTGCCGCACGCGCGCTTCGGCCGGCACGGCGAGCGCCTTCGCCGTCGCGGGACCGATCACGCCGTCCGGCGCGAGTCCATGTCGCGCCTGGAAGCGCTTCACGGCATCGACGAGCGCGGCGTCGTAGCTCGCGGCGGAGATCAGCGTGCCGCCGGCCAGGTCGCCGAGTGCGGCGAGCCAGTTGGCGAGCTGCGGCGCCAGCTCGAGTGGATCGCCCGGCGTGAGTCTTCGAAGTGATCACGACGGGACCGACCGACGTGTCGTTCGCGAGCTGCCGGTAGCGAGCGAGCTGCTCTTCGAGCAGGCGGTTCTGCGTGAAGGTCGGGCTCGGCCTGCTCGACGACCTCGCGGATGCGTCCGTGCACCACCGCCTCGTCGACGAGGACGGCGAGGTCGTACTTCTTCGGGTCGATGTCGAAGCCGAAGTGCAAATTCTTCGGGTTCACCCTGCCGATGTGCAGGTCGGAGATGTGTCGCAGCACGGCGACGCTGAGCGCCACGTCGAAGCGCGCGAGGTCTTCAGCCGCGTAGTTGCCGCGCGCCGCGAGTTGCTGCGCCTGCTGGTCGAGCAGCGCGGCGTCGTAGTCGCGCGCGTCGAGACCCTTGGCGTCCGCGTGCTGCAGCGCGGCGATCGCGTCGCGCGCCTGCGCTTTCGGTCGCCCGCCGTCGAGCCAGAGCGGCTCGTATTCGCGCGGCTCGTAGAGATCGCGCAGGATGGTCTGGTAGTCCGGGAAGCGCGGCCAGCGCAGCCCGTCGAGGTAGGCGGCGTCGACGATCGCGCGGAGCGCGTCGGCGGGATCGCCGGCGCGCGCGGCGGCCGGCGCGAGCACGAGCAGCGCGACGACAGCGAGACGCCGCCAGGTTCTTCCACGGAACACTGCGAGTCCCTTCCTGCCTGCGAGGGATCCGCAGTCTTACGCACTCATCCCCGCTTCGTCGCGCCGGCGCGGCTCGATTCCGGCGCCGGCCAGCCGCTACTTCGGGACGCCGCCGCGCGCGAGGCAGTCGTCGCGCAGCATGAACTCGGCGCGGCCCGCGAGTTCGCAGCGAGTGATGCCCTCGTCGCTCTCTTCCGAGGTGAGCGAGCGGGCGGTCGCCCACCAGCTCTTGCCAGCCGGAGTCGCGGGCTTCGCCGCTGCGGTCGCGCCGGCGGCTGGCTTCGCTGCTGCCGCCTCTGCCGATCCGGGCTTTGCGGCAGCCGGAGCAGCCGCGCCGGGTACCTTCGCGAGGGCGCTGGCCTTGTCGATCTCGTCACCGACGAAGCAACCGGTCGCTGCGCCGAGCAGCAGCGACGCGACCAGCAAGCGCATGACGCTTCGAGCACACATGGCCGGCCCATCGGCCAAACGCGAGCGCGACGCAAGCGCGCGGCGCGCCCGGCGGGCTGCGCGCGTCGTCTCAGTGAACGCCGAGCCGATAGCTCAGCGTCGAGATCCATTCCTTCACCCGCGAATCGCTGGTAATCGCGCCGCGCGGACAGACCGAAACGCATTCGAGACACTGAGCGCAGCGGCTCCGGTCGAAGATGGGAATCTCCGCGTCGGCGACGCGCACGAGCGCCTCGAAGGAACAGCGCGACAGGCACTGCCCGTAGCCGGTGCACGGCGGCACATGCAGTTCGACGCCTGGAAAGAAGGTGCGCCGGAGCTTCGCGTTGCCGACCAGCCGGGCCTTCCAACGCGTTGCGAGCGAGACCGGATCGGGCGCCCGTTCGGGGAGCTGCTGGGCGCTGGCGAGGTGTTGGCCCCAGGCGCGCGCGCGGGCGAGCTGCTCCTCGTCGGGCAGACCGGCCGGATTTCCCAGGCCGCGCTTCCGGTGCGGCCAGTAGCTCATCGAGGAGCGGAACCAGCGCGTATCGACGCCCTTCGCTCCGCGCGCCTCGAGTCCGGCGTGCAGGCGCTCGAGGGTCTCGCCCGGCCGGTCCATTCCCGCCGTGCAGAACACGAAGGCGCGCTTGCCCGCGAGCGACGGCAGCTTGTTCAGAAAATCGGTCATGTAGACCGGCGGTCGCAGGAAATAGGTGGGCGAACCCACGCCGATCAGATCGGCTTTCGCTACGCGGCCCGGTGCGAGCGCCAGACGGTCGAAGCGGATCGCCGACGCCTCGGCGCCCTCCTCCCCGAATCCCTCGACGATGGCTTCCGCGACTTTTTGCGTGGTTCCGCTGCTGCTCCCGTACACGATCAGCGCGCGCGGCTTCTTTTCGGTCGCGCCGTCTGTTTCGTCCCGCTGCTGCTTCCCGATCGGCATGCACATCTCCCGCTGCATTGGCGGTCTTACCAAGGTGGTGAAATGGCCACTCCCGGCTGTTCGTGACGGGTGCATAAGCGGCATTTCGGGCCGGCTGTATGTGCCCTGGCACGCCCCGAGGTGGTGTTCTTGCCCCGGGGGTTCGAGTCTCGATCGACGGCCCGCTCCCGTCCACCACCAGCTGGTATTCTCGGCCGTCCCTCCCCGTGGACGGGGGTCAGGTGAAACGTCGGGCCGCCGGACTCGCGCTCGCGATCGTCTCGATCGGCGTCTGCGTGCTGCTCGCCGAGTGGGTGCTCGGAACGGCGCAGGTCCTGGAAATTTCGCCGCAAGTGCATCGCGGCCACCCGCGCCGTGGCTATCAGCCTCGCGCCGGATTCGACGGCATCACCAAGTTCGGAATCCGGGTGCACATCAATTCGATCGGCCTGCGCAGCCCCGAGATCGCCGTGCCCAAACCTGACGGAACGAAGCGCGTGCTGGTGCTCGGCGACTCGGTGGCCTTCGGCTGGGGAGTTGCCGAGGAAGAGACTTTCAGCCGGCGGCTCGAGCGCGCGTTGCGACCGCAGCTCGCGTGCCCGGTCGAAGTGGTCGATGCCGGGGTGACGGGGTACGCCACGGTCGACGAAGCCGACTACTTCACGCACGAGGGTCTGGCAGTCGAGCCCGATGTCGTGCTGGTCTACTACGTCGAGAACGACAATGTGAGCTTCTCGCACGTAGAGGGTGCCGTCGCGAACTTTCTGAAGGACTGGGTCGTGTTTCGCTCGAATCTCATCAGCGCCGGGCTCTACGCGTGGCGCCTGAACCACTGGAAGTGGCAGGCGAGCGCAGCGGGTGGCGACCGCGCCGCCTATGAGGCCGAGCAACGCGCCTGGGACTCGCGACCAGGCACCGCGGCGAGCCTCGCCGCGCTACACGAGATCGGATCGGCAGCGAAACGGCGCGGCATGCGGGCGATTCTCGCCAGCAATCCCAACAGCCTCAGCGACCGCTCGATCGACGAGGTGCGCAACCGCCGCCTGCGCGAAGTCGCGGCTTCGGACGACTTCGTCTTCGTCGACGTCGGACCCGCGCTGGTTCCGTATGAGGGCCGCAACCTCGCCGTCTCCGAAACCGACCGACATCCCGGCGGATTCGCCCACGGCGTGATCGCCGAGGCGCTGCTCCCGTGGGTGCGGGACGCGTTGGCCTGTCCGCTTCGTCCGAGCGCGGCGCGCTGACGTGTTCGGATTCCGGGGCATCGTGCGACCCGCGGCGCCCCCAGGGCCGCGCGTTAGTCTGCGACGCCCTCCGGCCGAGCGGCCGAAGAGCCGATGCGCTGAGCCAACGTGCACGACCACCTGCTCATCTTCTGGTTCCAGCTCCTCGTGCTGCTCGCGGCGGCGCACGGACTCGGCGCTCTCGCGCGGCGGCTCGGTCAGCCGCCGGTGATCGGCGCGCTCGGCGCGGGCCTGCTCCTCTCGCAGTCGGTGTTCGGCGCGATCTGGCCGGAAGGCCATGCGTGGCTGTTCCCGAAAGACCCCGAGCAGGTGGCGCTCCTCCAGGGTGTTGCCTGGGTCGGCGTCGGCCTGCTGATGGTGGTCACCGGCTTCGAGACCGATCTCGATCTGGTGCGCCGGCTCGGGCGTGCGGCGATGGCGGTCGCGACGGGTAGCCTCTTGATTCCCTGCGCCGCAGGCTTCTCGCTCGGTTTCGTGATGCCCGAGACGCTGCTCGGGCCGAACGCCTCGCGCACGATCTTCGCGCTCTTCATGGCCACCGCACTCGGGATCTCGGCGCTGCCCGTGATCGCGCGCATGCTGGCCGAGCTCGATCTGATGCGCCGCAACTTCGGCCAGATCACGCTCGCGGCGGCGACCGCGAACGACGTGGTCGGCTGGATCCTGCTCGGCGCCGTCGCCGGCACCGCGCGCTCGGGAGACTTAACGCTCTCACCCGTCCTGCTCCACTTCGCGGCGGTGGGCGCCTTCATGGTGCTCGCGTTCGCGGTCGGCCAACGCGGCGTCGATGCGATCCTGCGCGTCGTGCTGCGGCGCGCCGCCGGAGTCGCGGGCGGCGTATCGGTGACGCTGCTCCTCGCGCTCGCCTTCGGAGCGGTCGCGCAGTTGTTCGAGCTCGAAGCCGTGCTCGGCGCATTCGTCGCCGGGATCCTGTGCGGCCGTTCGCGCTATCAGACGACCGAGACGTTCGCGCGCATCGAGACCCTGACCAGCTCCTTCTTTGCGCCGCTCTTCTTCGCTACGGTGGGCCTGCGCGCGGATCTCGGCGCGCTCGCGGACCCGACCGTACTCGAGTGGGGCCTGATCCTGTTCGGGACCGCGAGCGTCGCCAAGTTCGCCGGCGCGTTCGCGGGAGCGATGGTCGCGCGGCTCCATGCGTTCGAGGGATTCGCGCTCGGCGCCGCGCTCAACGCACGCGGCGCGGTCGAGTTGATCGTCGCGGCGGTCGGTCTCGGCGCGGGCGTGCTCAATGCGGCGTCCTACACGATCGTGGTCCTGATCGCGCTCTCCACCTCGATGATGGCGCCGCCCCTGCTCCGCATCGCCGCGCGCCGGTGGCAGGGCTCGGAGGAAGAGCAGGCGCGTCTCGCGCAGGAGCGGCTGCACGGGAGCAACCTGCTGGTGCGACCGGGACGCGTGCTCCTGCCGACGCGCGGCGGTCCGAACTCCGTGCTCGCCGCGCGTGTCCTCGACCTCGCATGGCCCGAGGGAACCAAGGTCACCGTGATGACGGCCGGCGAGGACGGGCCCCCCGCCGATCTGCGCCGCCTGATGAGGCTGATCGAGACGAAGCCCGTCGAGCACGTTCACTCGGGCGCCGCCGATCCGCTGCCCGCGATCGTCGAGCAGGCGGGGCTCGGCTACAACGCGATCGTGGTCGGTGCGACCGATCGTCTGACCGATGGCCGCGCCCACTCGAGCTTCGTCGATCGGCTGCTCGCCGCGAGCCCCGTTCCGGTGATCATGATCCGCCGTGGTGTCGAGACGGATCAGAGCGAGAGCGAGACGCCGGGCTTCCGGCGTGTGCTCGTTCCCGCGATCGCGAGTCTGCCGGGCCGCGCTGCGCAGGAGGTCGCGTTCGGCATCGCCAAGCGCCTCGGCGCCGAGGCGCTGCTCGCGCACGTGGTCACGGCGCCTTCGCCCCAGGACGAGATGCACTTCTCGCGCTTCGAGTGGCGTCCCGACGACTCGCCGGGGGCCGAGGGCGAAGCGCCGTTGATGGTCGCGCGCCAGGTGGTCGACGATGCGCTGGCTCTCGCCCGCGAGATGGACGTCCGCAGCGAGACGGCCATCCGCATCGGGATCTCGGTGCCGCGCGAGATTCTCGCGTTGTCGCGTGAGGCCGGCGCCGACCTGATCGTGCTGCCCGCGAGCCTCCGCCAGCTCTCCGAGCGGCCCTTCCTCGGCTACGGCGTCGAGTACCTGCTCCGCAACAGCGAGAGTACGATCGTCGTCGTGAGCCTGCCCGGCGGCTGGCGAGGCCACGTCTAGTCGGCAGGCCGACGCCTCCTCGAGTCTTGCGGATGCGGAGAGCTGGTTTTGGATTCTGCGGTGCTGCTACCCGAACGCTCCCTGTCGCGGCGAGGTCGCTGGGCCGCCGAAGGCATGTGCGTCCTCTACATGACGGGCGTCGCGCTCGGCGGCGTGGCGAGCGCGAATCCCTACTTGCTCTTTCCCGAACTCGCGGCGCTCTCGCACGACGTGTTCACCCGGCCGCGGGGCCGCTGGGCCCGTCAGCCGATTCTGCTGATCGTCACGCCGACGCTCACCGCATTGGTCGGGACGATCGCCACGCGGCTCTTCCCGTACCACGTCCTCACGATCCTCGGCGTGGTGATCGTGAGCATCGCGATCATCCGCTTGCTCGGCTCCGCGATCGCTCCATCCATCTCCGCCGGCGTGCTGCCGCTGGTGTTGGAATCGAAGAGCTTCTGGTACCCGCCGTCCGTGCTGCTCGTCGTGATCGCGCTCTCGATTCTCTCGACGCTCTGGCGGAAGCGTTCCGACCGCGGGAACCCGGACTCCGCGGGGATCGCCTGGCCCGACGTCGACGACGTGCTCGAAAGCCGCCCGCACGGTTTCGCATGGCTCGTCGCGCTGCTCGCCTTCGTGGCCGTGACCGGCAGCGTCGCGCAGCTCACCGGGCTCCACTTCATCCTGTTCCCGCCGCTGATCGTGATCGCGTACGAGATGTTCTGGCACCCGGAGTCGTGTCCCTGGGCGGTGCGTCCGGTCTGGTTGCCGGTCGCGTGCACGGTGACGGCGCTCGGCGGGTTCGTCGCAGTGACGCATCTCGGCACGGGACCGTTCGCGGTCGCCTGCACGCTCGTCTGGGGCGTCCTCGCGCTGCGGATCTTCCGGGTCCACATGCCGCCTGCGCTCGCCGTCGGCCTGATTCCGTTCGTGATGGAAGCACCGACGGCGCTCTATCCGGCGTCGGTGGGCGGCGGAACGCTGCTGCTCACGGTCGCCTTCCTGCTCTTCCAGCGTCTCGCGCCAGCGCGCCCGGAACACACCGCGTTCTGGACATGATCTACCTGCTGGGCTATTCGGGATACACCGCCTGCATCGAGGTGGCTGCGAGGATGGGATGGCCGAAGGCTTCTTGAACCTGCTGCTCGGTCGTGTTCCCGCCTACACGCGCAAGGCGCGGCACATCGATTTGCTGCGGCGCTACGGCACGCCCCGCAAGATCGCGAATCTCGGGCGCGCCGAACTCGCCAAGGCGCGGGGCGATGTGGTCCTGCGCTCGCGTCCGTACATCTACACCGTCGACATCGGCAACATCTGCAACCTGCGCTGTCCGCTATGCCCGACGGGAACGCACGACCAGGATCGGCCGCAGGGCTTCATGAGCTTCGCCGACTTCGAGAAGGTGATCGACCAGATCGCGCCCTATGCAATCGAGCTGGTCCTCCACAACTGGGGCGAGCCGTTCCTCAACCCGAACTTCCTCGACATCGTCCGCGCGGCAAAGCGCGCTGGCATCGGAACCGCGACGTCCACCAACCTGAACCTCGTGCGGAGGGACGTCTCCTTCCTGCGCGAGGTCGTGGACAGCGGGCTCGATCACCTGGTCGTCTCGATCGACGGGACCACGCAGGAGGTCTACGCCCAGTACCGGCGCGGCGGCGACCTCGAGCACGTGCTCCGCAACCTGAAGGAGCTGTGCGCCTACAAGAAGGCGTCCGGCAGCAGGACGCCTTCGATCGAGTGGCAGTTCCTGGTGATGAAGCACAACGAGCACCAGATCGACGAGTCGCGCCGGCTCGCGGCCGCGATCGGCGTCGACACGATCCGCGTCACGGGCGCAGGCCTCCCCTTCGACGATCTCGGAGACGTCGAACTCGGGGAGCAGTGGCTTTCGGGGATGCCCGAGTACAAGAGCTATGACCCCGAGAAGATCCGCGCCCGCGGCTACATCCACGAGGAGAAGTGCTTCTACCTCTACCGCGCGATGACGGTGAACCCGCGCGGCGAGGTGGCGCCTTGCTGCGCCATCGCACAGAGCAAATGGGACTTCGGAAACATCCTCGAAGACGGTCTCGACGCGGTCTGGAACAACGTGTCCTACCGCTCGGCCCGCGCCCTCTTCGCACGCCGTGCAGAGCCCCAGCCGGTGCACACCGTCTGTCACGTCTGCCCGCTGTTTCGCTACGAGCAGAAGTCCGCAGTTTCGAGTCTTGCAAGCAGCTGACGGCGCAACGGTCGCAGCGGGGCTTCGCCACGCCGGGCGGGTCGGCTATCTTGCGCCGCTTACCACCCCCCATTATCTGCATGGCCCCCGACCGAGCACGGCCTCGGTCCGTTCAGCCGGTGCGCGTGTGCTCGACGCCTCGGCGCGGGAAGGCTCGATGATGGATGTGAAGGGGCGATGGGCGCTCGGCGCGGCACTCGTGGCAACGGGGATCGCGCTCGCGGGATGCGCGACGACGACCGTCGAACCTCCGGCAGCCGAGGCGCTGGCGGCCGTCGCGGAGACGACGCCCGGACCGCCGGTTCTCGTCGCGGAACCGGTCTCCTCGGCGGGGATCGCGGCCACCGACACCTACCGCATCGGCATCGACGACGACATCGAGATTTCGGTGTACGGCTTCGACGGGCTGAGCGTGCGCCAGGTCGTTCGGCCCGACGGTCGCATCGAAATTCCGGTCGCAGGAGAAATCGAGACGCTGGGCCTCACGCCGGGCGAGCTGCGAGAACAGGTCGCGCGCCGTCTCGCCGGTTCCTTCGCGAACCCGCGCATCACCGTGGTCATACGCGATTACGGCAGCCACCGCGTCAACGTGATCGGTCAGGTCCAGCGTCCGGGCCCCGTCACGCTCGGCGCCGACCGCAGCCTGCTGCGCACGCTGGCGGCGGCCGGCGGTCTCACCGAGCGCGCCGACTTGCGCGGAGCGCTGCTCGTGCGGGAGGGCGCCGCGCAGCCCGTGGGCCTCGACAAGCTGCTCGAGAAGGGGGACCTCACGCAGAACGTGGCGCTGCAACCCAACGACACAGTGATCATCCCCGACGTCACCGATCGCAAGGCGATCGTGCTCGGCGAGGTCGCGGCGCCGCAGGTCGTTTCGTTGAAGGGCGACGTGAGCGTGCTGGAGGTCGTCGCGAGGGCCCAGGGCTTCAAGCGCAGTTCGGCCAAGAGTCGGGTGCGCGTCGTGCGCGGCGGCGTGGTGGATCCGCAGGTCTTCAAGATCAACGCCGACGACGTGATCGGCAACGGCGACGTCGCCCAGAACATGCTGCTCCAGGACGGCGACATCGTGTATGTGCCGAAGACGGTCTGGGCGACGGTGATCGACACCATCTCGGACGTCACGCACCTCGTGCAGCCGACCCTGTTCTGGACGCCGTAGCGCTCACAGCGCCGGCGGGATCCACTTGGCGATGTTGGCGTCGTCGCGCAGGCGCCGATAGCCGCTGCCGTCCGGGTTGACGATCGACACGCCGCGGTACACGCCGCCGCGATCGGTCAGCTCGAGGAAGAGGATCTTCGAACCGGCCCAGTCCGGGATCACGGAGATCGGCCCCGGCTTTGTGATCCGCCGCAACCCCGAGCCGCTGGTGCCGATCACCCAGAGGTCGTGCGCGGTGTTCGCGTTCGGGTCGCTGCGGAAGTTGTGGAACTCGGGATTCACCTTCGAGAACACGATCGAGCGGTCGTCGGGCGAGAACTCGGGATCGTGGACGCTCGACTCGCCCATCTTCCCCCCCTGATACACCAAACGGCGTCCTGAGCCGTCCGAGTTGCTCCTCCAGATCTGCGTCGAGTCGTTCGGCGGGTCGATGTGCGTCGCCATGTAGGTGACGAAGCGGCCGTCCGCAGAGACCGAGACATCCGCCTCTCCGTACTCGGGCGTATCGGTGAGTCGCTTCAGGTCCGAACCGTCCCAGCGCACGCGCCAGACGTCGTTTGCGCCTGCGTTGCGGATGAAGTCGCTGCGACCGCGCGGACTCGTGATCGGTACGCGCTGCACGCCGGCGAAATAGACGTTCCCGGACGGATCCCACTCGACGCCGCCGTTGCCGGCCATCTCGAAATCGGGCAGCAGGTCGGTCTCGGTGCCGGCTTCGAGGTCGAAGAGCACGAGCCGCGAAGAGGCACCGCCACGTGTCGGGTCGGCGAAATAGTTGGCGATGACCCGGCGGCGGTCGTAGGACACAGCGACGTGCTCGAGATGGCGCCCGCCCTCGAAGCTGATCTGTGTGACGTTGCCGCCGTCTGCATCCATCACGTAGATGCGCTCGTTGCGGTGGAAGACGATCGCGGCGCTCGGCGGGATCTGGACGAGCCGCGTCTGTCGGGTACCGCGCGAACGCGGCGCGGTGGAGACCGCGTTGCTGGCCGCCGTGCCGACCAGCGCGAGCATCTCGTCGAGGACGCCCTCCGCCTCCTCGACCTTTCCCGCCTTCAGCAGCGGATCGAGGCGCTTGGCGAGCTTGTCGATCTCGCGCGGATCGCCGCCGGACTGAACCCAGAGCGGCCCGCGCTCCTCGAAGTCGCGCGCCTTGCTCTGCACGCGCTGGACCGCCGCCTCGCTGCCGCCGGATCCCGGCGCGGTCTTTTCGCTCGCGCTCGGCTCGCGATCGACGAGCGCCAGGATCTCGTCGAGCGCCTGCTCGGCCTGCGCCGGCTGCCCCGCCTTCATGGCGCGATCGACGCGCTCGGAGAGCGGCCGCAGGCGCTCGGGATTGCCGCCCGCTTTCACCCATGCCGGCGCCGCGGTCTCGACGCGCTTCGCCTTCTGCTGAACCCGGGCCATGACGGGATCCTGCGCCGCCTGGCCGACGCACCCGAAGGCGAGCATCGCGGCAATGACGAGGGCGGCAAACGGAGCGCGCGACATGACTGGGACCTCCCGCAGACGCGAGCCTAGCATCGAGACGAGGCCGGGAACGCAGCTTCATGACACGAACCTGAATGCCGCAGGGGCTAGCGCCGACCGTGCTCGCGAAGCACCGCCTCATACACCGAAAGCGTGTCCGCAGCCATCTGGCGGTTCGAGAACCGCTCGACGCGCGCGAGGCCGCGCTCGACGAGCATCCGGCGCAGCGACTCCGATCCGAGCACGTCGGCGAGCGCCTTCGCGATCGCGTCGGTGTCGAGCGGGTCGAAGAGAAGACCGGCGTCGCCCACGACCTCGGGAAGCGACGAGGCGTTGGAGGAGATCACCGGCGCGCCGCAGGCCATCGCCTCGAGCGGCGGAAGGCCGAAGCCCTCCGCGAGCGACGGAAACGCGAAGACGGTGGCCGCGTTGTAGAGCGCGACGAGGTCGTCGAACGAAACCTCGCCCGTCACCACGACGCGCTCGCGCGACGGCAGGCGCTCGAGCGTCGAGAAGATCTCCTCGGACAGCCACGTGCGCTTGCCGACGAGCAGGAGCTTGTGCGGGAAGCCGCCCTCGCGCACGACGCGGTCGAAGGCCTCGAGAAGTCGCACCAGGTTCTTGCGCGCCTGGAGCTTGCCGACGTGGAGCACGAAGCCGCCGTCGAGCCCGAAGCGCCGGCGTACCTCCGCCGCCGCGGCCGGGTTCGCGAGGCGGCGAAAACGCTCGTCCGCACCGTGGTGTGTCACGGCGACGCGCGACGCGGGGAGCCCGTAGCGCTCGCAGATCAGCCGTTTCGAGAATTCGGACACGGTGATGACGCGCGCCGCGCGACGTGCGTCGCGGCCGACGAGCAGCTTGAGCCGCATCCGGATCGGCCACGGGAAAACCTCCGGATTGGTCTCCCAGGCGATGTCGTTGATCGTGAGCACGAACGGCGTCGCGCACACCGGCGGTGCGACGGCCTGGAAGTGCAGCAGATCCACCGGCCGGCGCCGGACCTCGAGCGGGATCGCGAACGGCAGGCGCAGCCACAGCGAAGCGGGCCGGACGACCCGCGCTTCCACCGCAGCGGGCGGCTGCGACGCCGCGATCGAAGCCTCGTTCGCGAAGTACATCGTGAAGCGTAGATCCGGCGGCGCGATCTCCACGAGGTTCTCGACGAGTCGGTTCCAATAGGTGGCGATGCCGCCGTTCGGATCCGAGTCGAGCCAGAGCGGGTGGAGGCCGATGCGCGGCACGTCAGAGCGCCTTCGAGACCGCGACCGGGCGCAGGTCTTCCGGCATCTCCCACGGCCGCCGCCCGAGCGAGAGCAGGATCACGCGCCAGAACGCGTAGATCTTGGCGCGTCCCACCGCGCGGCGGCCGGCGTCGCCGCGCAGCCACGGCAGGTAGAAGACGAGACGAAGGACTGCGCCGATCACCATCAGCGGCCGCAGCGCCCAGACCGCGCCGGCGCCGTGATGCTTGCGGAAGAAATAGAAACGATTCGCGTGGTAGCGCACCAGATTCGCCGCGTTGGTCACGGTGAGCTTGTTGTTGATGCTGTGCTCGCCGCCCTCGTGCACGATCGAGGAAGTACCGACGTAGGTGACGCGCCAGCCTGCGCGCCGGAAACGTTCCGCCCAGTCCGCCTCGCAGACGTACGTGTAGTACTGCTCGTCGAGCCCGCCCACCTCGAGCAGGGCCTCGCGGCGCACCAGCATGAAGGAGCCGTTCAGCCACTCGACGTCCTGCACTGCGTCCGGCTCGCGGTAAAGCTCGGGGTGCCAGAATGCGTCGGGGTGGAAGGCGTTGGCGAGTTCGGCGCGCAGCGTCGGGATCAGGCCGAACGACGGCTGGTAGCTGCCGTCGGCGTTCAGCGTCTTGCAGCCCGCGAGCCCGACGCGCGGATTCTCGTCCATGAAGCGCAGCATCGCGGGAAGCAGGCCCTTCGGCACGAGCGTATCGTCGTCGAGGACCAGCACGTAGCGCGCGGGCGCTTCGCGCAACACGAGGTTGTGTGTTCCGCAGTAGCCGAGCGGGCCGCGCCGCACGATCAGCCGGACGCGCGGGAGCTTTTCGCGGATGCGCCGGACGATCGCCGGATCCTCGGAGCCGTTGTAGACGATCCAGACCTCGAAGCGCAGCTCGGGGTCGTCCTCTTCGTACACCGTCGCGAGACAGCGCTCGAGGAGTTCGACCCGACCGAGCGTGCCGATCGAGATGACGAGATCGGGCACCGACTCGGCGGCGCGCGCGTTCGGGGCTGCCACCGTCACGGACCGGTCGGACTCACGGTCGCCTCGCGCCGCTTTTCCGCGCGGCGGTGGGCGATCCAGCCGCGCTCGATCTGGGCGTCGATGTCGGCCGGCGCGGCTCGACGTCGACGCTGGATCATCCGCCGCTTTCGCAGCAGCGCAGGCAGCGCTCGCAGCACCTGCCCACGTGCCCGGAGCGCGACTCCGATCCGTCCGCTGCGCAGCGACGCCGCGAGCACGAGCGCCTCTGCGAGCAGCATCTCAGGCAGATGACGAAGCCATAAGCTTCCCGGCAGATCCTTGATCCGCATGTACCAGAGATTCCGGTGCATCCGGAGCTGATGCTCGGGCCGCGCCAGCCCCTGACCGACCGTGGCGCCGAGCTTGTGGTAGACGATCGCCTCCGGGACGTACAGACAACGCCAACCGGCCAGCTGGATCCGGAACGAGAGGTCCACGTCTTCGATGCACGCCTCGAAGTCCTCGTCGAAGAGGCCCGCCGCATCGAGCGCCTGGCGGCGATAGAACGCGGCGCCGGCGCACGCGGAGAACACCCACGCCGGGTGGTCGAAGGGCGGCCCGTCGGCTTCGAGCCAGCCGCGCTTGCCGACCATGCCGGCGCTGAAGAAGACGTCGCCGGCGGTGTCGAGGTGGGTCCGCCGCCAGAACAGACGCACCCGTGACGCGATCGCGCCCGCCTCGGGATGGTTGCGGAGCGCCGAGACGCAGGCTTCGGCCCAGCCCGGATCGATCTCGGTGTCGTTGTTGAGGATGCCGATGAACGTGCCGCGCGCTGCGCGAATGCCGTGGTTCATGCCGCCGGGGACGCCCAGGTTGTTTTCGACGCGCTCGATGCGCACGTTCGGGAAGTGCTCGCGGACGTACTCGGCGGTGCCGTCCGTCGAGCCGTTGTCGACGAGGATCAGCTCCACGTCGGAGAGCGTCTGCCGACACAACGACCCGAGACAGGTGTCGAGGTGCTGGAGGCCGTTCCAGGTCAGCACGACGATGCTCGCGAGCGGGGGCATGATTTGGTCGCGGTCCGCTACAGGATCGTCACGGTCGGCACGGGACGGATGAAGTGACCGCCGCGCCACCGGTATTCACCCTGCTGGCGCAGCGTGCTGTCGCAGCCGCGGCAGCGGAAGTCGGAGACCGTCGCAGTCATCGGTCGCGCTGCCCCATCTTCCACGGGGGGCTTCCCGCCTCCCAGAGTCCCTCGAGCAGGCGCAGATCGCGCAGCGTGTCCATGCACTGCCAGAAGTCCTCGTGGCGATACGCTGCGAGCTGACCGTCGGCGGCGATCTGCTCGAGGGCATCCGACTCGAGGACCGTATCGTCCTCGCTGAGATAGCGGAAGACTTCCGGCTCGAACACCATGAAGCCGCCGTTGATCCAGCCCTCGCCGATCTGCGGCTTCTCGCGAAACTGCGTCACGCGGTCGCCGTCGAGCGCCAGCCCGCCGAAACGTGCCGGCGGCCGCACGGCGGTGACGGTCGCGATCCGACCTTGCGCGCGGTGGAAGCGCAAGAGCGCGCCGAGATCCACGTTCGCGACGCCGTCGCCGTAGGTCAGCATGAACGGCTCGTCGCCGATCCAGCTCTCGAGGCGCTTCACGCGGCTGCCGGTCGGCGTGAGGTTGCCGGTCGGGACCAGGTGCACGACCCAGTCCCGCTCGAGCGGGCTGCGGATCTCGACGCGGCGCTCGCTCATGTGGACGGTCACGTCACCGTCGAGCAGACAGTAGTCCTGGAAGTAGCGCTTGATGACTTCGCCCTTGTAGCCGAGCGCAATGTAGAACTCCTTGAAGCCCTGCTGCGCGTAGTGCTCCATGATGTGCCAGAGGATCGGGACGCCTCCGATCTCGACCATCGGCTTGGGCTTGAGAACCGTCTCCTCCGAGAGTCTCGTCCCGAGCCCGCCCGCAAGCACCACCACCTTCACGATCCGCTCCCTTCTGTCGCCGTCGCGCGGCGAAGCTGCCACAGGTCGCCCAGCCGGGCGCCGATGGCCCGCATCAGCAGCCACGCACTCCCCACCGTCCACGCCGCGAAGAGGGCAGCCTCCGGAACGTGTCCCCGGAGCGCCCACGTTGCCGCAGCGCCCATCGCCGCGCCCCCCAGCGGAACCGCCGCGAGCGCACCCCAACGCGGCGCCCCGAATTTCTGCCGGATGAGGCGGTAACGCAGCGAGAGCGAAGCGAGCACGGCGGCGACGGCGGCAAGCGCCGCGCCAACCGCGCCGAGCACCGGGATCAGCGCGAGATTGAGCGCCGCGTTGACGACCGGGTTGATCGCGAACAGGGCCACGTCGGCCCGCTGGTAGTCTGTCGCCTTCAGCACCACGCTCGTCATCGCATCGGCGAAGACGAGCGCACAATAGAGCATGAGGCAGCGGAGAATCGGCGCGGCCGGCACGAGACTGGGGCCGTAGAGGGCGTGGAGAACCCATTCGGCGAACAGTGCCAGGCCCGCGCACGCGAGAATCGCAACGGCGAACAGACCCGCGAGCGCGCGGCGGAGCGTCGGCTCCTCGAGTCCCTTCTCGAGATCCGCCGTGCCCGGGGATCGCGGCGGGTTGGCGGCAAGCCGCGGCATCAGGAAGGTGCCGACCACGGTCGGGAACAGCAGCAGTACGTCGACCAGCTTGGCGGCGCCGCCGTAGTACCCGAGCACCTCGCTCGGTGCCCACGCTGACAGCATGATCAAGTTCAGGTTCGTCGCGAGCAGTCCCAGCGCCTGTGAGGCGGCGAACGGCGCGACCGTGCCGAGGCGCTGGAGCCCGGGAAGCCGGCGCGGAAAACCGACGCGCAGGCCATGCACACGGAGCAGCGCCAGTGACGCCGCCGCTCCGAGCATGCGGCCGCCGACGAGCGTCGCAATCAGCGTCTCGACCGGGGCGCCGCGGATGATCAGCACCGCGTTGGCCGGCACGACCGCGAGGAACTCCAGCAGGCGAATCGCGAACACGTGCTGGCTGCGTCCGCGCGCGACGAAGACACCTCGACACACCTGCGAGACGGTGAACGCCGGCAGCGCGAGAGCCGCGATCTCGATCGCGCGCAGCACGCCGTGCGGGTAGTCCCAGAGCGAGGCCACTCCCACCATCAACGCGCTCGCCCCGACCGAGCTCACGATTCCGAGCGCGAGCGCCTCGCCGACGGTCCCGCCGTCCTTCGGCGAGCGGCCGATCTCGCGCATGACCCACTCCGAGACGCCGAAGCCCGCAAATGCCTGGAACAGCGTGAGCCAGGACAGGACCAGCGAGTATTGGCCGAGCAGTTCGGGACCCGACGCGCGAGAGATCAGGACGTAGACCAACACGCCCGAGGCGAAGACGATCGCCATCTCGCCGAGCAGCATCGCGAGCTGCGCGGCGGTGCGGTCGCGGCGGCGCGCGACCGTCAAGCGCTCAGGTCTCGGCATCCGCGGCGAGCGCGGGGGGGCGGCGTCGAGCCGCCTCGGCCGCCACCCACACGAGCCCACCCTGCAGCCAGAGCAGGCCGAGCACGGTGGCCTCGTGAATCGGATCCGCGAGCATCTGCGTGAAGAGCGCAACTCCGCCCACCAGCGAAGCGCCGAGCGTCACGGCGAGCAGGGCGTCGGGAACTTCGAGCGCTCGCCACGCCCGGCGCCCGAGCGCAATGAAGAAGCCGAGCCACAGGCCGAACCCCACGAAGCCGACTTCTACCAGGCTCGCGAAGTGCTGGCTGTGGATCGGATGCAGGAACGACGATTTCTCGGGGTCGTCGAGGGGCACGCTCGTCGCCCACGTGCTGTAGTTGCGCTGCACCAGCGTGTGGTTGTTGAGGCCGACACCGAACAGCGGATGTGCGCGCGCCATCTTGATCGCCGCGCGGTACTGGGCACCGCGCACCTTCAGGTTGTCCTGACGCGAGGTGAGGAAATGGTGGGCGAGCGGCCCCACGAGCAACCCGGCGAGCACGCCGGCGAAAAGCACCGCCACGACGCCGCGGCGGCTCACCACACCCCAGCGGAACAGCACGCCGAGCCCGACCAGAGCGCCGACGAGTGAGCCCACCAGGCCTGCGCGCGAGTAGGTCAGGAGCAGGGCCGCCGCTCCGACACCGAGCGCTGCGAGCAGCACCGTGCGCGCGCGCCGATCACGCAGCCGCGCCGCGCCGAGAGCGGCCCATGGGAGCAGCAGCAGCAGATGCCCGGCCGTCCCGCGCGGGCTCGACACCGTCCCGAACGCGCGCCGGCGGGAGCCCCCTCCGCCCTCGTCGATCCGGAGATGCTCGGTACTGTCGACCGCGTCCTGCCGGCCGAAGGCGTTGCCGGTCAAGAACGTGAAGCCGAGCGAGAAGCGCGTGATCGTGAGTCCGGCCTGGAGTGTCAGGACGACGATCGCACCCGCCGCCGCGACGTTCAGCAGAGCGCGCCGGTCGACGTTGTTCACGGCCCAGAGGAAGACGACGAAGAACTTGAAGTGGCGGATCCACTCCACGGCCCCGAGGTAGGGGTGGGGCGCCATGATCGCGGACAGGCCCGCCCATGCGAAGTACGCCACCGCGATCCAGGCGACCCTCGGAAAGACGAGTGGCTTCCTGTGGCGCGCGACCTTCCAGGCCCAGAGCGCGAGCAGCACGAGCAGCGGAAGGTCGGAGAGCCGCAGCTCGGGCAGCAGCTGCGAGACCGACGGCGCCGTTTCGATTTCGAAGCCATAGCGAGCCATCACTTCGAGACCGTCGCCGAACGCTTTCTGGACCTCGACCATCATCGAGAGCACGAAGACGCCGAACCAGTACGCCTCGGGATCGCGCACGAGGAAGGTCGGGAGCGCCCCGACGATCGCGGCGACCACCAGAAAGACCCAGACGGGCGAGGCTTGCGACAACAACCCCGTCGTCAGGATTCCGACCGCGATCCCTGCCCCGATGCCCGCGCCGATTCCCGGGCGCGCCCTTGCGCGCCACGGGCTGGACGTCGAGTCCGCCGCCGCCGTCAAGGTTCCAGCGGCGGAATGGTCGCGAGGAGCGGCAGTCCGAGTGCTCGCTCCGCGTCATCGGTGGTTCGCAGCGTCTGGTCGAGGTACTCGAGGACGAGGGCGAGCGCGATCCCCACGACCAGCGCCATGCCGAACGCGGTGCCGACGTAGAGGATCTTGATCGGCCGCTCGGGGTAGACCGGCGCGATCGCCGGCGACACGACCCGGATCTCGGGTACCGACTCGGCCTCGCGGATGCGCGCCTCGTCGTACGACTTCTTCACGAACTCGTGGGTAGATTCGGCGACCTTCACGTCGGCGAGCAGCCGGGAGTGCTCGAGCTGCTCGGGCGGCAGCGACCCCAGCTCGGCCCCACTGGCTTCGATGCTCCCCGCGAGCGACTCGCGCTTGGCCTGGAGCCCGTGCAGCTCAGCCTCTGTGGCGAGCAGCTGCTCGGTGATCTGATCTTGGATCTCCGCGGTCATCACGACCGAAGGAGCCGGCCGCAGACTGCGCCGCAGCTCGGCGAGACGGGCGGTGGCGGAGGCGATGTCCGCATCCGTGCGGCCGAGTTCGGCGCGCCTGTTCGCGAGCGCCTCGACCTTCGCGGCGAGCTCGCGTTCGAGCAGCACCGACTGGTTGCGCTCCTTGAACATGCGCAGCGGCTCGCGCGCGCGGGCGAGCGCCGCTTCGCTCTCGGTGAGCTGTTCGCCCACGAACTCGCGACCCTTCGACTTCTCGGCGCGGTAGAGCTGCCAGTTGTACTCGACGAAGACTTCGGCGGCGGCGTTCACGACTGCGGCCGCCACGACCGGATCGGTACCGAGATAGGCGATCTCGAAGACATAGGTGTCCTTGGTCGGCTCGACGGTCAAGAAATTCTGCACCGTCTCGACGGCAGCCTCGGTCGGGTCTTGCTCCTCGATGCGACCGTACTTGAGCAGCGCCCAGGCGTCGGAGAGGCGGTTCTTGGTCCAGGTCTTCAGGCGCTTCCACCACACGGTTTCGACGGTCGGCTGGTCGAGGCCGAGGCGGAGGACGACGGGCTCCACCACGGCCGCCGAGCGAATCACCTCGCCGAACGTGCGGGTCATCGCCTCGAAGGGCACGACCTGCGGCAGCGGAAAATCGAGCGTCTCTTTGTCCGACCCGCTTCCGACGAGCCGCATCTCCTCCTGGGGTCGGACCAGCACGAGGGCGCTCGCCGAGTAGCGCTCCGTCAGCACGTAGGTGAGCGCAAGCGCCGTCAACGCCGCCGACGCGCACATCAGCGCGATCGTGGTGCGGTAGCGGCCAACGAGACGCAGGAATTCGAGCAGTTCCATACGAACTCCAATCGGCGATCCTATCGGCCGACAAGAGGCCTTGCAATCTGCGCACACGCGGGACGCGCGGCACTTCGCGAGGAACGGCGCGCCCTTGCGACTCGTACCGATCCTCGCGAAGCTCAATCAGCGTTCTGTTCGATCGTGCTGCCGCCGATGTGGGTACTTCAGCGTCCGTGCGTAGACCGCTGTCGACTCGAGCGACCAGTCGAGCGAAGTCCGCGACGCGCAGCGAAGGAGGTCTACGTGAAGGTCTTCGTCACCGGTCACCGTGGCTACATCGGCGCCCACCTGGTCGACGTCCGGCGCGCGGCGGGTCACGAGGTCACCGGCTGCGACCCCGGGCTCTTCGCCCACTGCGCGTGGCGCGAGCCGGTGGCGCCCCATCGCGAGTTGGTCCGCGACGTCCGCGCGCTCACCAGCGACGACCTCGCCGGGCACGACTGCGTGATGCACCTGGCGGCGCTGACGTGATCTTCGGAGAGACCCCGCTGCCGGGCGTGTTCCTGATCGAACTCGAGCGCCGCGCGGATCCGCGCGGCTGGTTCGCTCGAACGTACTGCGAGCGCGAGTTCGCCGAGCACGGGCTCGTCGCACAATACGTGCAGGGGAACGCGTCGAGCAACCTCGTGCGCCACACGCTGCGCGGGCTCCACTATCAGCTGCCACCGGCGTCGGAAACCAAGTTGGTGAGCTGCGTGCGCGGCGCGCTCTGGGACGTCGTGCTCGACCTGCGGCCGGATTCGCCCACCTTCGGCCGCCACTTCGGCGCAGAGCTCTCGCACGAGAACGGCCGCATGATGTACGTGCCGAAGCAGTGCGCGCACGGTTTCCTGACGCTCGAGCCCGACACGGAGGTCCACTACCTCGTCGACTCCTTCTACGCACCCGAGCAGGAGCGTGGCGTGCGCTGGAACGATCCGCGCTTCGCGATCTCGTGGCCGGCTGCGCCAGCGGTCATCGCGGCGCGTGACCAGGAACACCGGGACTTCGATCTCGCCTGGCATCTCGGCGCGCCGGATTAGGCCGGGATGCGCATTCTCTTCACCGGCGCGAGTTCGTTCACGGGATCTTGGTTCGTCCGCGCGCTGGCCGAAGCGGGGCATGAGGTGACGGCGCTCTTCCGGCGGCCGCCCGATGGCTACCCCGACGCCCTGCGCCGCGAGCGCGCCCTGCAGCTCCAATCCGTGTCGCGGGCGTTGATCGGCACTTCGTTCGGCGACGAGGCGTTCCGCCCGCGGCTGCGCGACGGCCGCTTCGAGTTGCTTTGTCATCACGGTGCAGAAGTCGGCGATTACCGCAGTCCCGCTTTCGACGTCGTCTCCGCGCTCGCCGCGAACACGCGCGACGTGCGCGCCTGCCTCGCGGCCTTCGCGGCGGGCGGCGGCCGCGCGGTGCTGCTCACCGGCTCGGTCTTCGAGCGCGGTGAGGGACTCGGCGACACCCCGACCTCCGCGGTCTCGCTGTACGGGCTCTCGAAATCACTCACCCATGACGTCTTCGCGTTCGAGGCGCCGCGTGCCGGACTCGCGTTCGGGAAGTTCGTGATCCCGAATCCATTCGGACCCTTCGAGGAAGCGCGCTTCACGGCACACCTCGTGACGCGGTGGCGCGCGGGCGAAGCCGTCGTCGTGCGGACGCCCGATTACGTCCGCGACAACATCCACGTGGATCTGTTGGCGCGCGCCTACGTGCGCTTCGCGGAATCGCTACCGGATGCTGCAGGGCCGGCGCGCGCGCGCCCGAGTGGCTACATCGAGAGCCAGGGCGCCTTCGCCGAGCGTTTCGCGCGGGAGATGCGAACCCGCCTCGGGCTCGCCTGTGCGCTCGAGCATGCGGTCCAGACCGACTGGAGCGAACCTCGCGTGCGGGTCAACACCGACGCCTGCGACGCGAGCGCGCTCGGTTGGGACGAGGCGCGGGCCTGGGACGCGATCGCCGCGTATTACGCCGGACGCGCCGGTTCCGACGCGGGTCAGCCCACGTAGCGCAAGATCACGGCGGCGAGGCCGGCCACGGCGATCCCGCCGAGGATCGGCCACACGTAGCGAAATCGGGACGCGCGGTTCATGCGGTATGGCCTCCGAAAGGTCGTCGAGTATATTGCGGCCGCTTCGCGCCGCGACTTCAGGTTGCTTGTGTCCGCTGAACCGCCCCCCCGGCGAGCTCCGGTGGAATCCATTCCGTCACACTCTGCCCGCGACTACCTCGAGCGCCTGCGCACGGACCGCCGGGTGGCGCAAGCGTGGGAAACGCTCGGCAGCAGCCTCGCGCTCGCGGGTTCCGACAAGCTGCTGCGCACCCTGCTCGTGTGCAGCACGCAGCCGCAGGAAGGCAAGACCACCGTCGCGACGCATCTCGCAATGGTGGCGGCGCTCGCCGGCGAACGCGTACTCCTCGTCGACGCCGATCTGCGCCGGCCGCGCCTCCACACGCTCTTCGGGATCCCGATCGAGTGCGGCTTCGCCGATCTGCTCGAGGGCCGTGCAGCATTCGCCGACGTGGCGCGCCCGTTCGATCTCGGCGCCGACGCGCGGGGCGCCCTGCACGTCGTGCCGAGCGGCGCCGGGAGCGCCGCCTCGGTTCCGCTGCTCGCTTCGCAGCAGCTTGCCGACGTCGTCGCCGCGCTCGGCGCGAACGCCGACAAGGTGATCTTCGACAGCCCGCCGGCTCTGTCGGTCAGCGATGCGCTCTTCCTCGCGCCGGCGGTGGACGGCGTCGTCTTCGTCGTCGGCGCCGGTGAGGTCGCCGAGCGTGAGGCCGTGCTCGCGAAAGAACGGATCGCCAACTCCGGCGCGCGGCTGCTCGGCTTCGTCATGAACCGCTTCGACGACGCCGAACACGGACCCGGCTACCACCCGTATCACGCGTACTACGAGGGCTGAGTAGCGGCCCGGATCTCGGCGACGACCTCGCCGATCGAATCCGCGAAGCGGCGCATCGGCCGATAGCCGAGCAGGCGCCGCGCCTTGCCGATGTCGGCGATCGAGTAGCGGACCTCACCGGTCACGGCGGGCGCAGGGCGCGCCGCGATCGTGCTGCCGAGCGCTGCGCGCACGGCTGCGAAGACCTCGTTCACCGAGGTCGCGACGCCAGTCCCGACGTTGAACGTCTCGCCCGCCACCGGCGCGTCGAGCGCGCCGAGGAAGGCGCGCACGACGTCTTCCACGTGCACGAAGTCACGCCGCTGCTCGCCGTCGCCGAAGATCGACGGCGCCTCCCCGCGCAGCAGCGCGTTGGCAAAGATGGTGACGACGCCGACGTAGGGCGAGAGCGCCTGGCCCGTCCCGTAGGTATTGAAGAGCCGCAACACCGCGGTCGAGAACCCGGCTTGTCCACCCAGCGTGTGGACGAGCTGCTCGGCGCCGAGCTTGGAGATGCCGTAGGGCGAGATCGGCGCCGTCGGATGGGTCTCCGGGATCGGATCGGGCGAAGGCGCGTCGGCATAGACGGCCATGGACGAGGTGCCGACGAAGCGCCGCACTCCGCCGGCTGCGTGCGCAGCGCGCAACATGCTCGCGGTTCCGACGAAGTTGACGCGCGCGTCCTTTACCGCGAACTCGAACGAGGAGCGGATCGCGACACGCGCGGCGAGATGGAAGACGACGTCGCAGCCGGACGCGGCATCGCGTGCCGCGTCGGCATCGAGCACGTCTCCGCGCACGAGGCGCGCGCCCGCCGGCACGTTCTCGGCGCGTCCCACCGAGAGATCGTCGAGCACGACGACTTCGAGACCGCGCGCGAGCAGCGCACGCACCAGGTGCGATCCGATGAAGCCGGCACCGCCGCTCACGCACGCGCGGCGGAAGTCGCTACTCATCCCTGTTCGCCGCGGCCGCCGGATCGCTGCACGCGACCTGGCCGCTGGGCGTCATCACCACGCGCTCGAGCGATGTGCGCGACGCCACGACGGTGTCGTCGAGGAGCAGCGAGTCGCGGATCGAGATCGGGTGCTGCACGACGACGTTGCGCCCCAGCACCGAGTTCTCGATCGTCGCACCCGGGTGGATGCGACAGCCTGCGCCAATCAGTTGGGCGGCCGGAACGCTCTTGGCGTAGCGCAGGTTCACCTCGAGCAGGTCATCGGGCGTCGTCACGTTGACGTCCTCGTCCACGACGCTCGCGACGCGAACCGGCTGGCCGTCGTCGATCAGCACCTGGATCGAGTCGGTGAGCTCGTACTCGTCGCGCATCGCGGTACGCGGTGTGCGACGGACGGCGTCGAAGATCGCGACGTCGAAGAGATAGAGCCCGACGCCCTTCAGCCGGCTCGCGGGGTGGCGCGGCTTCTCGACCACGCGCGTCACGAAGCCGCGCTCGTCGAGCACCACCGAGAAGTTGTGTCGGATCGCCTCCCTGTCGGGCTCGAGCTTGGTGGCGAGCACCGCGCCGCCGCCCTGCTCGGCGAGCAGCCGCGGCATCTCGGCGAGATCGCGCGCGACGAAGAAGATGTCGCCCAGGAAGAGCAGGAACGGCTGATCGATGTGCGGCTCGAGGCAGCCGACGGCATGCGCGATGCCGAGCATCTGGGTCTGTTCGACGTAGCGCAGCCGCACGCCGAACTCGGCGCCGTCGCCGAGCATGCGCGTGATTTCGAAGCCGCGGTGCCCCACCAGCACCACGACGTCTTCGATGCCGAGCGAGCGCATCATGTCGATCTGGTAGGCGATCAGCGGGCGGTTGCAGATCGGGAAGACGGGCTTCGGCGTCGAGTCGCTGAACGGGCGCATGCGCGTCCCGCGCCCGGCGGCCAGGATGGCGCCGACCAGCGCGCTCACGACGGAGCGCCACCCGGCGGCGCCGCGAGCTTGCTGCGCAACCAGTTCGATCCGATCAGCGCGGCCGCGCGTGTGGCGAGCCCCGCCGCGGCCGCGAGCGAGCGCGGGCTCCACGGCGAACTCGTCTGATGCGTGCTGTAGTAGAGCCATGCGCCGCGATGGAAGTCGATCACCATCTTCGCCCGCGGCCGCCCCTTGCGACCGGCCAGGCTCTCGTCGTGGATGATGCGGGCGTTAGGCACCGTGTAGACCTTCCATCCCGCGCGGCGGATCCGCGCGCACCAGTCCGCGTCGCTCCAGTAGACGAAGAAGCGCTCGTCGAAGCCACCGATCCGATCGATGACCTCGCGGCGAACCATCAGTGAGGCGGCCGAGTGCCAGTCCACCTCGAAGGGCCGCATCTGATCGACGGCGTGGTGCATGAGGTCGCGCTGGGCGATCGGGTTGTTCGGAAACCAGCGCGTCAGTAGCGAACGGCGGCCGAAGAGTCCGCTCCACGCGCTCGGAAAGCGCCGCGAGGCGGCCTGGAGCGAGCCGTCCGGATTGAGGAGCGCGCTTCCGACGGCGCCGGCCTCGGGATGCGCGTCCAGGAAGTCGAGCATCGCGTCGAGCGCGCCGGGCAGCAGGCGCGTGTCGTTGTCGAGCGCCAGGACCGCCGTCCCACTCGTGCGGGCGAGCCCCTGATTGAACGCGCGACAGAGCCCGACGTTGTTCGGACTTCGCAGGAGCTGGACGCCGGGGAAGCCGTTCGCGATCTGGTCGCCGCTCCCATCGGTCGAGCCGTTGTCGACCACGATCGTCTCGAAGGGCCGCCGTGAGACGTGCTCCGCAATCGACGCGAGGCAGGCCTCGACGAGACGCCCGCCGTTGTAGTTCACGATCACGATCGAGAGCCCCGGCGTGGGAGACGTCACGCCGCCTCCTGCGAGGCGGGACGGATCCGAGGTGCCGATCGGAGTCGGGACGCGTCGAGCGCTGCCATGAGTGGGCGGCAGTATAGGGCGGCGCGCAACGGGAGAGCGAGGGCGGCTGCGCAGCAGATGCGCAGAAACGAGCGCACCCTCCCACGGTACGCGCGGAGAGTCGGCTCGGCGCGCATTCCAGTCACCAAGACCGCGGCGTGGGCTACCCACAAGGCTAACGTGATGCGATCCCTCTTCCCCACCCTGTTCGCGGCGCTCGGACTCGCGCTGGCGCTGCTGCCGCTTGGCGATGCCGCGCGTCCGCTCGCCCTGGCCCCTGCGGACGACTCGCGGGCACTGCCAGCGCTCCCGCTCCGCTTCGAATCGAACCAGGGGCAGAGCGACCCGCGCGTTGCCTTCGTCGCGCGGGGCCACGGCTGGTCGACCTTCCTGACTCGCGACGAGAGCGTGCTCGTGGTGCGCCCACCGAACGCCGGCCGCGCAGCGATCCTGCGCACCCGCCCGATCGGAGGCACGACATCCTTGCCGGTCGGCCTCGACCGGGCGCGTGGCGTCGTCCACCACCTGCGCGGCGCCGATCCCAGGCATTGGCATGCCGGCGTGGCGACCTATGAACGTGTCGTGTATCGCGAAGTATGGCCGGGCGTGGACCTCGTCTACCACGGCGACCAACACCGCCTCGAGTACGACTTCGTCGTGGCCCCGGACGCCGACCCCGCGGCGATCGTTCTCGAGATCGACGGCGCCGAGCGCGTTTCGATCGAGCGCGGCGACCTGGTGCTGGGGCTCGACGGCGGCCGTGTCGTGTTCGAGGCGCCCGTGCTCCATCAGCAACGCGACGGCTCGCGCGATCGCGTTGCGGGGCGCTGGCGACTCCTCGGCGAGCGCCGCGTCGGCTTCGAAGTCGCGGCCTACGACCGCGAGCGTCCGCTCGTCATCGACCCCGTGCTCGGCGTCTCGACCTACCTCGGCGGCGGCGGGAGCGAGGACGGCTTCGACAACATGGGCGTCGCCGCGGACGACACCGGCATCTACGTCACGGGCACTACCGACTCCTCCGACTTTCCAATCGAAGGCGCCGTTCAGGGCGAAAAGCAGGGTTTGGCCGACGCGTTCGTGACGAAACTCGACCCGACCGGCACGGAGGTGCTCTGGTCCACGTTCCTGGGCGGCACGGGACTCGACTCCGGCCAGGCGATCGTGATCGACGCCACGCACAGCGCGTACGTCGCGGGCTTCACCGCCTCCGCAGACTTCCCGGGGCGCATCGAGCCGGGTGCCGGAAGCGACGACTTCGATGCCTTCGTCACGAAGCTTTCGCCCGATGGATCCTCATTGGAATTCACGACGGTCCTCGGCGGAAGTCAGTTCGATTTCGCGCTCGGCGTCGACCTCGACTCGGCGGGGAACGTCTGGCTCACCGGCGACACGGAATCCGACGACTTCCCGCTTGCGAATCCGCTCCAGGCCGCCATGGCGGGCATCGAATTCTTCGACGCCTGGATCGCGTCGGTCGACGGAGGCGACGGCAGCCTGGCGTTCTCGACGTACCTCGGCGGCAGCGCGCTCGACTCGGGCCAGGACATCGAGGTCGCCGCGGACGACGCGGTGTACGTCACCGGCTTCACGCTCTCGAACGACTTCCCGACCGTGAATCCCGCGCAGCCCGCGCCGGGCGGCAACGTGGATGCCTTCCTCGCGCGGCTCGCGCCCGGCGCGACCTCGATCACCTTCTCGACGTACCTCGGCGGCGAGGAGACCGACCGCGGCATCGGCCTCGGAGTGGATGCATTCGGCAATGCCTACGTCGTCGGCGACACCTTCTCGGGCGACTTCCCGTGCACGATCGAGCCGTTCGGCGGCTTCGTGGACGCCTTCGTCGCCAAGTACGACGCCTCCGGCGCGCGCATCTGGAGCACCTGCCTCGGCGGCGACTCGGCGGACGTCGGGCTCGGTGTGGAAACGGACGCCTCCGGCAACTCGTTCGTCACCGGCAACACATTTTCGCTGACCTTCCCGATCAAGTTCGGCTTCCAGGGCGATCGCGGCGGCAACGTGGATGCCTTCGTCGCCGCATATGATCCGGAAGGGCGGCGGCGCTGGTCGAGCTACCTCGGCGGCACGGACGGCGATCGCGGGCTCGGCATCGCGCTCGACGGCGAGGGTGCGGCGTGGGTGGTGGGCGACACGTTCTCCGACGACTTCCCGACCAACGACCCGCTGCAGCCGGCGCGCGCCGGCATCCGAGACGCGTTCGTCGCGCGCGTGCCAGCCATCGAGCAGCGTGTGCTCGAGGACCCGGCGCTGCGCGTCGTGCAAGTCGCCGTCGGTTTCGCCGAGCCGATGGCGATGGCGTTCCTGGGCGAAGACGATCTGCTGGTGCTCGAGAAGGACGGTCACGTTCGGCACGTCACGGCGGGCGTACTCGATCCCGATCCGCTGCTGAGCTTCGACGTGAGCGATGCCAACGGCGGGCCGTGGGGGATGGTCCTGCACCCGGGCTTTCCGGAGCCGGCCTTCGTGTACTTCCTCTTCACCGCGCTCGAGGGCGACCCGCCGCTGCCCGTCGCCAACCGCGTCGTGCGCGCCCGCTGGAGCGGCGGCGCGCTGGTCGAGCCGACGACGATCGCCGACCTCCCGAGTGAACCGGACCACGGGCAGGAGGGAGGCATGCTCGCCTTCGGCCCCGACGGCCGGCTCTACGTTTCGCTCGGCGACGTCGGTACCGCTGGCCAGGCGCAGAACTTCGCGTCGGGTCCGGCTGCCGACGGCTCTGCGGGCGTGCTCCGCCTCGAAGACGACGGCAGCGTCCCGGCCGACAACCCGTTCGTGTCGGCCGGCGGAGGCTTCGAGCGCTATTTCGCCTTCGGGGTGCGCGGTCCCTTCGCGATGGCCTTCGATCCCGTGAGTGGCGCGCTCTGGGCGAGCGACGATTCGCTCGGCGAATACGACGAGCTGAATCTCCTCGCGCCGGGCGCCAACGGCGGCTGGTCGAGCATCGTCGGCCCGACCAAGCGCTTCGGCGCCGCGACCGGCCTCACCCCGGTGAGCGGATCGAGCTACGTCGATCCAGCGCTCTCGTGGCGCGACCCGATCGTGCCGCGCGGGATGACGTTCCTCGACTCCGACGCGCTCGGCGAGCAATACCGCGACCAGCTCTTTCTCGGCAGCGCCGCGGACGGACGCCTCTTCCGCCTCGATCCCGACGCGTCCCGCACGGGCTTCGACTTCGAGGGACGCGCCGCGCGCGACGGCATCGTGGACGGCGAGACCGAGTTGGCCGAAACGGTCTTCGCGATCGGCTTTGGCTCGGTCGCGGACCTCGAGGTCGGTCCGGACGGGCTCCTCTATGTGCTGTCGGCGACGCTCGGCCAGCTCTTTCGCATCGAGCGCCGGGCCGACCTCGACCTGCGCCTCTACACCACCGCGACGACCGCGCTGCTGCCCGGCGCGCCGCTGCCGATCCGCCTCGAGATCTCGAACGACACCGACCTGACCCAGAACTTCGGGATCATGCTGACGATGGTCCCGCCGCGCGGTGGCGAGTTTGCGTTCATCGGTCCCCTCGCCATCGACCTCGCGCCGCGGGACGGGACCGTGATCGCCGACCTCGGCGCCAACGTTCCCGAAGGCGCCGTCGGCGGGCGCTGGCAGGTCAAGGGATTGTTGTTCCGTCTCGACAGCGGCGAGGTCGACCGGGCGCGCATCGAGTTCCAGGTGATCCCGGAGCCGGGCGCCGCAGCGACCGCGTTGACTGCACTCGGCGCACTGGCCGTGTGCGTGCGACGCGCCCGCCTCGTTCGAAGCCAAGCGGAGGCGCCGCTTTGACCCGATCCTGGAAACGTCGGCTGCGATCCCGGGTGCTCCCGGTTCCGACCATGTCACCGCGCCGCTTCCTTGCGGCCTGGGTGCGCGACATGCTGCACCCGCGGCGCCGCGGCGATGGCGATCTGCTCCCGCCGACGCGCCTGATGTTCGACGGCTCGCAGAGCGAGGCGGACTTCCGCCGCGACGGCGCCGAGTTTCTGCGGTACTTCGTCGAGCTCGGCGGGCTGCGGCCGAACCACCGGGTGCTCGAGATCGGCTGTGCGATCGGCCGCAAGGCGATCCCCCTCACGCGCCATCTCGACGCGAGCGGCAGCTACGACGGCTTCGACATCGTCGCGGTGGGCGTCGACTGGTGCCGGCGGAACATCACGCCGCGCCATCCCAACTTCCGGTTCCAGCAGGCCGATGTGTTCAACTCGCTCTACAACGAAGCGGGTCGCGCTCGTGCATCCGAGTACCGCTTTCCATTCGGCGACGCGTCCTTCGACTTCGCGTTCGCGACGTCGGTCTTCACCCACATGCTCCCCGACGAACTCGCGAACTACGTCGGCGAGCTCGCGCGCGTCCTGGCGCCCGGCTCGCGCTGCCTCGCGAGCATGCTCCTGCTGAACGAAGAGGCGGAGCGCTGCATCGACGGAGGCAAGGGCGTGCTCACACTCCGACATCCTATTGGTGTATGTCGCACCGAGAGCGCAGCGATCCCCGAAGCGGCCGTCGGCTACCCGGAGGCCGTGGTGCGCGAGCTGTTTGCGTCGCGGGGCCTGTCGCTGGTCGAGCCGATCCACTTCGGCTCGTGGTGTGGCCGCGAGCGAGGCTTGAGCTTCCAGGACATCGTGATCGCAGAACGCCTCTAGCGTCCGCGCTCGGGAAGCGCAGACCCGATGGATCTCGACGCCGATCCGCTCAGGGCATCGAGAGGCGGAAGGGCCGCGCGACGGTGACGGCGGGGGCACCGGCGATGCGCAGCTCGAGGATCGCGAAGTAGTCGCCGGCCGCGAGGCCGGCCGTGGCGAGCGTGCCGAGCAGCTCGCCGCGCTTCGGCCCGAGGCCGTTCGTCGCGACGACGCCGGCGGCGCCCGTGCTCGCGTTCCGCCAGCGCAGGTCGTATTCGAGGCCGGCCGTCGCGCCCGGCGCGACGGCCGCGAACGCGTCACCGATGAACGCATGGCTCGAGCCGATCGGAATCGCGCCCGCGGGAGCGTCGATGCCGGCGGCGACGATCAGTGCGCGATCCGCGGCTTCGAGGCTCAGGACGTCGGCCCAGGCTGCACCCTTCGCCTACGTCGCGGCGCGCGGCAGCGAGGCGGTGTCCGTGATCGACACGGCTACGCAAGCCGTCGTCGCCGCCGTCCACGTCGGGCCCGGACCGATGGCGACGGCGGTGCACCCGGACGGCTCGCAGGTCTACGTCACGATGGGCCCGCTCGACGCCGTCGTCCGACGGCGATCTCCCCTCGCGGCTGGTCTACCGCCTGCTGCCGGGCTTCGCGCGGGTGGGCGTGGGCGGCATCGATTTCGCCCCGAACGGGGACCTCTATTCCGCGGGCGCCTCGCTCGGCGATGCCAGCGATCCGCGGGCGGCCGAGGAGTCCGAGGTGTTCCGAATCGCGGCGGACCTCGGGAGCTGGCGGCAGGTGACGCAGCTCCCGAACCGGGGCGCCGCCGACGTCTCGGTCTCCGAGGATGGCGCGAAACTCGCGTTCAACACGCTGGTGCTGTCTACCGGCAACCTCGAGATCATGGAGACGAGCATCGACGGCACCCAGCCGCGCGTCGTGATCCAGGGCGGCGCGATCTGGCTCGACAGCGTGCACGACCCCGAACACTCGCCCGACGGCTCGAAGGTGGTCTACTCGCGGATCCGGCTGCGCATGCCGGACGGAAGCGTGTGCGGGCCCAACTGGTCGGGCGGCGGCGACCGTTGCCAGGATCTCCACACGCAGCCGGTCGCAGGCGGCGCGCCGACCCTCGTGAGCTTCATCGGCGGCACCAGCATCGTGCCGGACTGGAAGGGCAGCGTCCTCCTCTACCACTTCGGGATCGGCTCCGCGGTGCAGCCGGGCTCCTGGCTCGGCAGCGTCGCCGGCGGCGACGACGGCAGCACGATGTTCCCGTTCGGGACGAACGTGCTGTTCCCGAAGTGGATCCCGTGATCCGCCGCTTCCCAGCGCTGCGACCGCTCGCTCCGTCCCTGTGGCGGAGTGACGCCGGATCGTGCGAGACACACGATCTGCGTGGGGTATGTTTCGCGTCGAGATTGGCACGTCCCCGATTTTCGAGGAGAGAACGATGAAGCGCATGATTCAGTTGGGCGCATTGGCACTCGCACTCTCGATCGGCGGCGCGGGTGTCGCGAGCGCGCAGACGCCGCAGCAGGTCCAGCAGAAGGAGATGGGGGGCGCCAAGACCAACATCAAGGCCGTGCACGAGCAGGAACTGCACAACCACCTGATGCAGAACCAGGCCGAGCAGAAGCAGCTCCAGGCTGCGCTCCAGCAGAAGCAGGCCGATCAGCGCCAGCTTCAGGCCGTACCGGACCAGGCGTCGGTGAAGGACAAGCTGCTCCAGAACCAGGAGGAGCAGAAGCAGATCCAGGCCGCGCTCGAGCAGAAGCAGAAGGAGCAGCTGCAACTGACGTCCGACCTGGAGAAGCCGAAGGCCGCGAAATAGCGGCGCTACGACCGGGTGCGAGGCCTGTTCGGTCGACACGTGATCGAGCCGAGCGAGCGCCTGGGTGGTTGGTACCGATCTTGCTCAAACCGCCCTGGCGGGTCGGTCGCTCGCGACCAGAGTGACGCCGCTTGCGCGGGAGAGTGCAGGGAGCGCGCAAGGAACCGGCGATGACACTTTCCCCCGATTCATCCCACTCACCCTCGGACGCGTACAGAATGACGGCGCGCAATGGCGCAGCACGTTACAACTAGAAGCAGCAGCAGGATCCAACGTGCGGCAGCTCGGTGAATGGAAGGACGCGTGAGCATGGGAAGCTCGGCTCGACCCGTAGAGGGGGTCGAAGCAATCGGTCGCGCCCGACAGGGCGGCGACGCGCGTACGGAGTCCGCCCCTCCCTCGGGGGGCGCTCGCGTCAACCACACCGATCCCACCGTGCCCGCGCGGAGCCTGCCGGGATCCCTGCTGATCCGCGGCATCGACGTCGTCGTGGCCGGTGCCGGCCTGCTCGTGACGGCGCCGGTGATGATCTTGATCGCGATCTTGATCAAGCTCGATTCGCCGGGCCCCGCGCTGTTCCGCCATACACGGATCGGCGAGAACCGCCGCCGCGGCGAACCGCATCCCTACGCCGGCCCCCACAAGCGCGGCGAAAATCTCTTCGGGAAGCCCTTCACGCTCTACAAGTTCCGCAGCATGTACGCCGACGCGCGCCAGCGCTTTCCCGAACTCTATGCCTACACGTACGACGATCACGAGCTGCACTCGATGCCGATCAAGGTGCTCGTCAGCACCAAGAATCCGTCGACGGATCCGCGCCAGCAGCCCGCGTCGGCGCTGCTCGCCGATCCGCGGCTCACGCGCGTGGGCCGCTGGCTGCGCCGCACCAGCCTCGATGAGCTGCCGAACCTCCTCAACGTGCTGCGCGGCGACATGCATCTCGTCGGTCCGCGTCCCGACATCGTCGAGAACATCCGGTACTACGAGAAACAGCATCTGCTGAAGCTCGACGTGCGACCCGGCGTGACCGGCCTGGCCCAGGTCCAGGGTCGCGGAAATCTCTCGTTCCACGAGACCAACGAGTGGGACGTCGAGTACGTGCGCAAGCGATCCGTATGGTTGGATCTGAAGATCCTGGGAAAGACGGTCTGGGTTTCATTGCGAGGCGACGGAGCGTTCTAGTTCGCAAGCCACGGTGTGTGGCTCGAAGAAAGCGAGGCGACGATGCGAGTTCAATTCATCTGGCCCAATTTCGACTGCCCGCTCGGTTTGAGCATGGGGCAGGCATATCTGTCGGGCGCGCTTCGCGCGGCAGGCCACGACACCAACATCCTGCACATCAGCGAGTGGCTCGACTACCCGTTCCACATCGAACGGGCCGTGTCCGACGTGAAGGACTACGGACCCGACATGATCGCGATGTCGACCGGGGCGAATCACTACCCCGAAACCAAGATGTTGCTCCAGGCGATGAAGCAGGCGATGCCGCACGTGCCGATCATCCTGGGCGGTATCCACGCCACGCTGAATTCGCTGGTGGTGATGAAGGAAGCGCCCTTCATCGACTTCGTCGGCGTCGGCGAAGGCGACGACCAGATCGTCGACCTGGCCTACGCGTTCTCGAAGGGTGAAGACACCACGAACATCCCGAACGTGTGGTGCCGCGTGGACGGCAAGATCAAGCCGAATGCGCCGCGCCCGCTGAAGGACCTGTCGATGGGCATCCCCTGGATGGACATCGATCACTGGCCGCAGTTCCGTCGCATCACGGACAACCGCCGCGGCTGGGTGAACATGTACTTCAACCGCGGCTGCCCGTATCGCTGCACCTACTGCCACAACAACGGCGTGGCGAAGGTGCTGCAGGCGGGCTTCGGCGCCGAGAACTCCGGCAACACAGCGCTCGGCTATCTGCGGTTGCGCAGCATCGACGACATGATCGGCGAGCTGAAGTCGATCCTCGAGAAGCACGACAACGTGAAGGCGTTCTCGTTCAACGACGACACCTTCACGATGAATCAGCCGTACATGAAGGAGTTCCTGGCCCGCTACAAGAAGGAGATCGGGACGCCCTTCGTGTGCAACACGACGGTGCTCGACGTGGACCGCGAGATGCTCGAGGTGATGAAGGACTCCGGCTGCGACCTGGTCCGCTTCGGCGTCGAGACGGCCACCACGCGCATCAAGCGGCTGGTGCTGAAGCGCGACTTCTCGAACAAGAAGACCGAGCAGGTCTTCAAGTGGTGCCACGAAATCGGGCTCCGCTCGTTTGCGTTCAACATCCTGGCGAACCCGGGCGAATCACTGGAGGAGATGCGCGACACGCTGAAGCTCAACTCCAAATTGATGCCGAACGGTCTCAAGATGTCGCTCGGCTACCCGTTCCCGGGCACCGAGTACCACGACATCGCCAAGGAACTGGACCTGATCGACGAGACCAAGCACTTTCACAACTTCCTGCACGACACCAAGCTCAAGTGGGCGCCGGACGAGCGGATCTGGATCGACAAGGCCCGCTGCGCCTACTGGTGGTGGATGAACGTCTACCTCGAGAACGAGTCCTCGGCGCTCTACAAGGACCTCGTCGAACTCGTAGAGTCGTTCACTGAAGACGAGTGGCTCGACCCGGAGATGGAACGCCGCATCTGGGAACTCGACGAGGCGCTCTCGAACGTGCTCAAGATGAAGGAGATCACCCACTACACGATCCCCTTCAAGGACCGCCCCGAGATCGCGATCCTCTACAAGGGAAGCGACTTCTCGCTGAATCGGGACGTCCTCGACGAGCACTAGGATCGACTTCGCAAAGCGGAGGGGCCGTTGGAGCAGATGCTTTGGCGGTCCCGCCGCTATTCCTACAAAGCGCGAGCGAGACGAAAAAGGATCAAGGCATGGCGCGTTACCAGACCACTCCCCACGACGAGCAGGGACCCTTCTCCGAGAACGGAGTCGGCGAAGGTCCCGAGCTCGAGAGCTTCGAAACGACCTACGCCGACGACGGCGAGGAGGTGTTCTTCACCTCCGGCTACAGCGCACGCGAGATCGCGCAGCGCCGCCACGCCGAACACGGCGGCACGATCTGGGTGAACTCCGTGTCGCGCAAGATCATCCGCAAGGACTACCAGTACGCGACCAACGCACCGGTCTACTTCGCGATCCACAAGTCGCCCGTCTACACGCTGATCAAGCGCGACGGCAAGGTGCTGCGGGCGTACTGGCCCGAGCTCGGCAAGTAATGCTCGACTACATCCGCTCGCTGCGTTCCAAGGTCGGCGACATGAAGATCCTCGTGCCGGGGGTACGAGCGCTGATCTTCGACGACCAGGGGCGCGTGTTGATGGAGCGGCAGAAGCTCTTCGGGTCCTGGGCGCTGCCGCACGGCTGCGTCGACGTCGGCGAGTCCGCACTCGCCGCGGCGATTCGCGAAACTGCCGAAGAGGTCGGCGTGCGCATCCTGCGTGCCGATCTCTTCGGCGTCTACACGGACCCCAAGTACAGCGTCGTCTACCCGAACGGCGACCAGGTGCAGACTTTCACGATCGCGGTCCTCGCCCACGAGTGGGAGGGCACGCCGCGTCCCGACGGTGACGAGGTGGCGGAGGTCGGTTTCTTCGCGCTCGACGCCCTCCCCGAACCGATCTACGAAATCCACCGCGAGACCCTCGACGACTACCGCGACCACCGGGACCGGGCGTCGAGTCGTTCGGATCATCGAGTCGTTGCGGTGCTGAAGTGAGTATGACACCACTGATCGGACGCGAGGATGTGCGACGCCGCGTCGAGGCCTGCCTGCGCGCCGGCCGCAACGTGCTCCTCGAAGGTCCCGTCGGCGTCGGCAAGACGCACCTCGCGCTCGCCATCGCCGAGCGACTCGCCCTGCCGCTCTTCCGCGTCGACGGCGACGGTCGCTACAGCGAACAGAAATTCAGCGGTTGGTTCGACCCGCCCACGGTGATCGAACGCGGCTACGGACCGGAAGCCTTCCTGCCCGGCCCGCTCGTCGAAGCGATGACCACCGGAGGCCTGCTCCTGGTCAACGAGATCAACCGCCTGCCCGAAGGCGTGCAGAATGTGTTGCTCCCCGCCATCGACGAGCGACTCGTCGTCGTGCCGCGCCTCGGCTCGATCCGCGCTCGCGAAGGGTTCCGCGTGATCGCGACCCAGAACCCGAGCGAGTTCGTCGCCACCTCGCATCTCTCGGAAGCGCTGCTCGACCGTTTCGAACTCGTCGCCCTCGGCTACCAGTCCGAAGCGGAAGAGCGGGAGATCGTGCTCGCGCACCTCACCGCGGGAAAGCTCGGCGACGCCGAGCGACGCTCACTGGCCGCCGCGGCCGTCGCGATCGCCCGCGCGACGCGCAACGACCCCCGCATCCGCCGCGGCGCCTCGGTGCGCGCCGCGATCGCGATCGCCGAGATCGCCGCGGCGCTCCACGACGACGGCACCGCGCTCGCCGCCGCGATCGAAGAAGCCACCGAGATCGCGCTGCCGACGCGCATCGAGATCGCGCGCGACTTCGGCGACGAATCCGACGCCGCCGCGGCGACCGTCGTCGTCGCCGAACTCGCCAGGACCGCCGCCACCCAGATCGGCGAAGCACCAAAAAAAGTCCGTCCGTAGCCGCGCCCACGGCGTCGCCGGCTGCGAAGACCGAACGCCGCGGCTCGGACCCCCGGATCGACGCGAGCACCGAGAAGCGGCGCGTCGCGTGCTACGACGACCCGCTGATTCCCGAGCTGGGCGGCGCGACCGACTGGGACATCGCCACGCGCTACTTCGACTTCGGCATGCCGCTCGCGCGCGGCACGGCGCACGAGAGTGCCGTGCGCCGCCTGCGGGCCACGAGCGCCGCCGCGATCGTGGACCGCGCACGCAACGTGCTGGGCGCCATCGTCCACCCGACGCGCAGCGGCCAGTCGCCGTGGAGCGAGACCCCGGCCGACGCGACGCGCATCGAGGTCGCGATCGAGGAGACGCTCGAGGGCTCGCCGCTCTCGTTCGCGCGCGGCGAGCGGCGCACGGCGCTGCAGCCCGAAGACGTCGTCGTCGACTTCCAGCGGCGGCGCGCGCAGGCGGTCGTGCTCTGTCTCGACACCAGTCTCTCGATGCAGGGCGAGAAGCTCGCGCTGATGGGCGTGGCGGTCGCCGTCGTGCTGCTCCAGTTTCCGGACGACCCGGTGGCGGTCATCGGCTTCGACGACACCGCGCACGTGCTCAAGCGAGCCGACGAGCGGATTTCGGTCGAAACGCTGATCGAGCGCCTGCTCGACGTCCCCGGTCGCCCCTACACGAACCTCGAAGCCGGTCTCTTGCGCGCACTCGAGACGGCGCAGCGCGCGACGCGCGGCAGCCGCGGCCGCCCCGTCTCGACAGTGCTCGTCACCGACGGCAAGTACACCGCCGGCGCGGACCCCACGCCGCTGGCAAAGCGCTTTGCGCATCTCACGGTGCTGAAGGTCGGCTCCGATCGAGCCGGCCTGCCGCTGTGCCGGGAACTCGCGCATCGCGGTCACGGAAGCGTGCGCGAAGCGCCGCGCCTCGACGTCGTCCCGCTCGCCATGTACGGCGCCGTGCAGGAGCTGCTGCGCGGACGAGCCTGAGCCGAGCGCGCTGCCTCCGCTACTTCGGCTCCAAGTCCCGCACGCGTTTCAACATCGCCGCGATGCGCGCGAGCGCCGAGCCGGGCGCCGGCTCGGGTACCGGCTCGGGCGCCGCCGCGGCGGCCCCACGGTCGGCCTTCTCGCGCTCGCGGCGGGCGAGATCTCGCGACGGGGCGTCCGGGTGCTGCTCGAACTCCTCGGGGAAATCGACGAGGGAGTCGGGGCGCTCCGGGGCCTTCTCGTCGTCGCGCCCGGACATCGCGTTCAACGGCCGAAGAGGTCGCGCGATGCGTCGACCGCGGAGTCGAGAAACGCGACGACGCAACCGGCCTGGAGCTGCTCGGCTCCGTACCAGACCCACTCGGCGCGGGGCAGGATGCCGCCGAACCAGGCGCCGTCGGTCTTCCACGCGCCGCCCGATTCGAGTTCGGGCAGGGAGTCCGCGCCGATCTGCTTCGGCCGCGGACACGGTTTGGCGTAGTAGTAGGGCGCGGGGATCTCGGCATCGCCATCGCAATAGCCGAGGCCGACGCTGTTGCCGTCGCCGAACGCGACGCCGCCCGTCAGGTGCAGCGTCTCGGGCTCGATGCGCACGGGCTGCTCGGACTTCGTCATCGCCGCGACACAGAGCAGCGCGCGATGGGCGTTGGCGAACGAGCGGGCGAGATCTTCGAGCGCCTCGGACGCGGCGAACGTCACCGGCGCGCCGGTCTCCCCGGCGACCTCGGCGCCGTACTTGCGCGCTTGCTCCGCAACCCACTTCGCGGCGTCGCTGCTGGTCTTGCCGGCGAGCGCGAAGGTCTCGCCGGCGTTGCCAGCGGCGTCCGTCAGCAACAGCGTCAACTTCGCCGGCGCAAGGGCGATGCGGACCTTGCCCGCAATCACCGGCGTCGCGAAGGCGCGCGCACTGGCGAGCCAATCGAGATGCGAACCCGCCTCGCCGAGGAGCGCGCGACTGGCCGCGGCGAGGCACGCCACGGCGCGATGGGCCTGGGCGCGCGCGTCCGCGGCGCCCGCCGGGACTGCGCCCTGCATCTCCCAAATCTCACGAACGACTTCGAGATCCATGTTTCGCTCCCCTGGCTGGCCCGTCATGGAACCCGCCCGCTCCTCGCGTCACCGGTTCGCAGCCTAAGCGCCGCTTCCCATCCCTGCCAGACTGCGTCTTTGTGCACAGGGGAGTGCCACTGCATCGGCCTCCCGTTGCGCAACCCGAGCGTGTCCCGACGAATTTCGGCCGCCGAGGGCCCGCGGCGCGCTCGCGGCGCCAGATCCTCACACAAATATCGCTCCGCGGGCCGCAGATTCTCTGCCACGTCACGAGCCGGTCGTCCACACCCACATGCAGAGACAATCCCCCTCGGCCGCAGGCGTAGCCCGGCGAGGGGACAGACGGCATTCGGCGATGCGTCGTCGGAGCAGCAAGGGAGATTACATGTTCAAGCGATGGTTCCTTGGTTCGATGGCGGCATTCGCTGCGCTTTTGCTCTCGATTCCGGCTGGAGCGGTAGGCGTCGGAGTGGGCGGGTCCGCATTGTTGGTCAATGGCGCTGCGGTCGATCTCGGCAACTGTGAGACGACCGCAGGCGGCACGCTGTGCTCAGGCGCGGTCCAGGGCGACACCTTCCAGATCGACCATTTCGACCTCGCCTTCAACCAGGATCCGTTCGTTCTGCTCGCGCTCGGGGTGATCAACTTGTCGGCGAGCGACCAGACCTTCAACTTCACTGCGGTCGTTCCGGTTGCGCCGGTGGGCCCGGGCCTGATCCTCAACGGCTCGATCTCGGGCAGCTTGACGGATGTCGCCGGCGACGGCGCGAGCCTCGTGGACACGGGAGCGCCGATCTACACGGCCATCATCGACGGCGCGCCCGTGCGCACGTTGCTGGACCCGCCGCAGGCGTTCTCGACGACGACCTCTACGACGATCGGTCCGGCGGCCTTCGGTCCCGAGTTCTTCGCGGGATCGGCCGGGGCGGGCATCGCGATGCAGATCCAGTTCACGCTCTCGCCGGGCGACGGTGCGTCGTTCAGCTCGGTGTTCAACGTGGTTCCGGTGCCGGAGCCCGGCACGCTGATGCTCGTCGCAAGCGGCATCGCGGGCATCGCGGCCCGGGGCCGCCGCCGCTCGGCCTGATCGGCTCCGAGCGCTCGTTCCCGAACGGGCTCGGCCTCTTGGGCCGGGCCCGTTCTCGTTGGGGAGCCGGTGTCCCGGCAATGCGTCGGCAACGCTTCGCTCAGGGCGCCGCGTCGATCCCGGAGAACGCGTCCATCACCAGCTGGAATGCCGAGAACGCGAGCTTGGGCTTGCGATCCTCGTACACGAGCCGATCGGTCCCCAGTCGGAGCCCTCGCTACCGGTCCACTCGGCGATGAGCACCGGAAAATCCTCCGGCAGCGCAGCGACGACGGCGTCGATGGACGACTCGTCCCAGTATCCGACCTGCGCCAGGAAATCCATGCCGGTGCTGCGGGCCACTTCGAGATTGGCCAACACGTCTTCCGGGGTTCGAGCACACCCGACCGTGTGCATGTGGGTCCTCGGTCCTGCTCGGTCGAGAAGGCTGCGATCCTGGGCAGATAGGCGATCGTCGTGCGCAATCGTGTCGTCCGTCCCGACTCGCCAGCCCCGCAGAATCGCAGAACCGACGCTGGGCGACGCGGGTCCGAGCCCGTATGCTGGCGGCCCGCGAATCCCAAGCGGCTTCAGGAAGGATCCAACATGAGCTTCGTTTTCTCGGCGCGTTCCGGCGCGGTCTTCGGCGCCTTCACCGCGACGCTGCTCTTCGCCGGTGTCGCCGCCTCGCAGAATCTGGCCACGAACGGCGACTTCGACGTCTCGACCGATGGCTGGGTCGGCGACACGCCCCCGAGCTTCCTCGCGGAAGACTGGCAGGAAAACCCGGCCTCGGGCTCGCTCCGGCTCGTTAACGACGCAGTGACGTCCACCACCATCCAGGTGGGTCAGTGCGTGTCGCTCGGCGGTGTGGATCCGGTGGTCTTCGAGGGCGCGCTGCGAAGCTCGCTCAGCGCCGAAGCGAGTGGCCGGATCCGCATCGTGGTGGCTTGGCACGACCAGGAGGGTTGTGATCCCAGCTCCACGATCTTCCCGATCGAGTTCCCCATCACGCTGGATGCGCCGCAGGACTGGACGCTCGTCACGACGGACCCCGTTTCGCCGCCCGTGGGAGCCGTCGCGGCCGATATCCAGCTGACCGCGACGAAGACCTCCGCGACCGGCTCGCTCACGACGGACTTCGATGCGATCTACGTGCCCGAGCCCGCGGCGGCCTCCGCCGGCGCAGTCGGCCCGCTCGCGCTCCTCGCGCTGCGCCGTCGCCTCCGCAACGCACCCGGCCGACCGCCCCGCTAACTGGAATCGGATACGCGAATCGCGTCGATTCTTCCGGCCAGGACCTGCGCCAGGCGGAACAGTCCCACGATGCTGATGGCATCCGTGATGCGGCCGTCGGATGCCATCGTGATCGCCTCCTCCAGCGGGACGCGTCGGGTCAGGATCTCCTCGTCCCCGCCCGGCTCGGGCGTGCCCTGCACGAGGTCGCGCGCCAGGTAGAGATGACCGACCTCGTCCGTCCAGCAGTTCGAGGTGTGGCAGCGGCCGAGATACGCCCAGCTGCGCGCCTCGATGCCCGCCTCCTCCCGGAGCTCCATGCGCGCCGCTTCCAAGGGGTCGCGGGCGGGGTCCCCGCCGCCCTCTGGGAGTTCCCACGAGTACTCCCCGAGCGGATAGCGCCACTGCCCGACCAGGGTGACGGTGCCGTCCTCCCAGAGCGGCACCACGCCGACCGCGATGCGTTCGGAGTGGACCACGCTGTAGGTACCGCGCTGGCCGTCGGGCCGGACCACGTCGTCGCAGCGGACGCTGAACCAGGGCGTCCCATAGATGGGACGCGTGCCGAGCTTCTTCCAGGGATTGCGGATCATCGCGAGGAACCGTAATCGACGGGCACGATGGCCGCTCCGCTCGATCTTTCCGTGATCATCGCGAGCTACGACACCCGCGATCTGCTCGAGGCGAATCTGCGCTCGATCTTCGAGCACCCGCCGCGCTGCTCGTTCGAGGTGATCGTCTCGGACGACGCGTCGCGCGACGGCAGCCCCGCCATGGTGCGCGAGCGCTTTCCGATGGTCGTCCTGCGCGTGAACGAAGTGAACAGCGGCTATGCCCGAACCAACAATCGCGCGATCGAGCTGGCGAGGGGCCGCTACCTCTTCCTGCTCAACTGCGACGCAGTCGTGAAGCCGGGCGCGCTCGACGTCCTCGTCGAGTTCATGGACGCGAACCCCCGTGCGGGCGCCGCCGGCCCGCTCATCCTGAACGAAGACGGCAGCATCCAGGCCTCGGTGAAGGCATTACCGTCGTTCCGCTCGGCCTTCGTCGGCAAGCGCTCCTGGATCCATCGCTGGTTCAGCAGCTCGCCGCTCGTACAGCGTGAGCTGCTGGTGACCGACGTCGTGCCCAACACTCCGTCGTTCCAGGCGGGCTACGTATCGAGCGCTGCCGTGATCATCCCGCGCGCGACGGCCGATCGGGTCGGCGAGTGGGATCCCAAGCTCTGGTGGTTCATCGACGCCGACTACTGCAAGCGCATCCACGACGCCGGCTACGAGGTCTGGTGCGTGCCCTCGGCGCAGATCGTTCACATGGAGCATCGCGGCGGCACGCTGCGCGGCCGCCGGCGGCGCTTCTGGGCGATCTACAAGTTCCATCAGGGCGCCTGGATCTACTGGCGGCGCTATTCGGGCTACGGGATCGGCCATCTGCTCACGTGGCTCACGGCGGTCGGCATCGTCACGCGCGCCGCGCTCTCGGTGCTGATCCAGGTCGGCAAGGAGATCGTCGGTCGCGAGGATCGGCACTGAGCCACGCCCGCGAGAGGGTGGGGCGAGTCGAGCGAACGCTGCGTCGACGTTCGCTCGACTCGTGCGCGCTACGCGACGTTCAGCGGCTGCGCCGGCGCTTCCCAGCCAGGCCGGTGCCCGCCAGGTCCAACCCCACGAGCAGCACGCGACGACGGTTCCGGAACTGCAGGGGCGTAGGTCTTGTACGTCGGCGAAATCCCTACTCCCGAACCAGCGACGAGGTCGAAGCTGGCAGTTTCGTCGAAGAACAACGCATCGGTGTGCAGGAAGAAGAAGCGCGACCCGTTCGTATTCTCCGCAGGATCCCCGGGCTGCACGGGCGGGTCGGGGAACACGAAGTTGATGAACCCATCCGGGAAGGCCGCCGGATTGAACAGCCGGCCGATGAAGGGCGCCGCCGACCCCAGCCCGTCGATGCGCCAGTCCGCGTCCGTCAGGTTGGCGTAACCGAAGTCGCCGATGCGAAACGCGGACACGCCATCCCGCGAGTTCGGGCCGCGCCGCCGAGGTCGTACCTCTGAGGCCGGTATCGAGGAACGGCTCGGCGACGAACGCATTGTTCAACGGAACGATTTCTGCGTAGCGAGATCGCGACGCGCTGCTGTGAACGGGATCGCTGGACTCGGGAGGTGGGCCCGCCTGGATTCGAACCAGGGGGCAGAATGGCGTGAATCGCAGGATATTCGGCCAAGATCCCTGCCACGCGTTGCCGGCGGTCGTCCACTCCCGTTGTGAAGAACTGTCAGCAGAATCCTTCCCGTGCGCTCGCTCGCCCTGTCCAGTGGCGGCCGACGCGACATAGGAAGGAAAAGGAGACGATCATCATGAGCTACGCAGGATCCCGTTCTCTTCCGATGTTCGTGACGGCTTTTTCGCTTCTGGTCGCGAGCACGGCGCTGGCGACGCCGATGAACGTGGTCCTCAACGGCTCCATCACGGCCGATACCACGGGTGCCATTCCGCTGGGGACGCCGTTCTCCGTCGCGATGGTGCTCGACACCGATACGCCGAACGAGAGCTTGGTTCCCGGAACCTATTTGGCCACCACCGGTCTGGGCACTGCGAGCATCGCGCTCCTGGGGTCCAGCCTGATCGCGGACATCGCGGCGATCGAGAACGCGGCCAGTGTCTGGACCCTGACCGCTTCGGTCGATCTGGCGCAGCTCGGCGCGTCGGGCGCCTTGGACGTGGCCGGACCGCTCTCCGGAACGGGCCTCACCCCGAACCAGATCCTGCCCGACTTCGCGACGATCACGAGTGGCGACATCGTCGTCGACCTGTCGGGGATCCTCGGTCCGGACCAGTTCGCGATAGCGACCATCACGAGCACCGACATCACGGCGGTGCCGGAGCCCACGACGGCTCTGATCCTGGGCCTCGGCGTGGCGGGTCTCGGCGTGACGGGGCGACGGCGGAGCCGCTAGCCCGCTCAGCGGACGGCGAAGGCGCGGTACTCGTCCGGCACGTTCTTGAGCACCTGCAAGCCGAGATAGTTCGGCAGCAAATCCGGCGGCCATCCGACAGGCGCCTGGCGCGGTTCGCGTCGGAGTGCGCCGACCAGCATCGACGTCAGAGAGATCGAATGAGCGAACCAAGAGACGAAACTCAGCGGACCTGATCTCGCCAAGGGAGTCGCACTCTCGACCGTCGCCGACGGCGCCATGCTGCTCGGGCACGCGCACGGCGAACCGGTGCTGCTCGCGCGGCGCGGGGACGAACTGTTCGCGATCGGTGCCATCTGCACGCACTATGGCGCCCCGCTGGCCGACGGGCTGCTGGTGGACGATACGGTTCGTTGTCCCTGGCATCACGCCTGTTTCAGCCTGCGCACCGGCGAGGCGCTCCGCGCGCCGGCGCTGGACCCGGTCTCCTGCTGGCGCGTCGAGCAGCGGGACGGCAACGTGTATGTCCGAGAAAAGCTCGAGAGCGCAGCGCGGCAATCCGCCCCGGCAGCGGCCGGCATGCCGGAATCGGTCGTGATCGTGGGTGGTGGCGCGGCGGGCAACGCCGCTGCGGAAATGCTGCGGCGGGAGGGCTACTCCGGTCGCATCACCATGCTGAGCGCCGATGAGTCAGTGCCCTGTGATCGCCCCAATCTTTCGAAGGGCTACCTCGCGGGCACTGCGCCCGCGGAGTGCGATTCCCCTGCGATCGCCGGAATTCTATCAAGAGCACGGCATCGATTTGAAGCTGGGCGCGCGCGTCGCCACGATCGACACGGCGAGCCGGCACGTGCAGCTCGTGGACGGCAGCCGCTATGCCTATGATGCGCTGCTGCTCGCCACCGGCGCCGAGCCGGTGCGGCTCGATGTGCCTGGCGCGGATCTCCCGCACGTGCATTATCTGCGCACGCTGGCCGACAGCCGCGCGCTTGTCGCCAAGGCGCTGGCGTCGCAGCGGGCCGTGGTGATTGGCGCGAGCTTCATCGGACTCGAGGTGGCGGCATCGCTTCGCGCGCGGAATATCGAAGTGCATGTGGTCGCGCCGGAAACCGTCCCCATGGAGAAAATCCTGGGAGCGGAGGTCGGACAGTTTCATCCGCAAGCTCCATGAGGAACACGGAGTGACGTTCCATCTCGGCACGACAGCGACCTCGATAGACGAGCGCAGCGTCACGTTGCAGAACGGAGAAACTCTCCAGGCCGATCTCGTCGTCGTCGGCATCGGCGTGCGGCCGGCGATCGCACTGGCGGAACAGGCAGGCCTCGCCATCGATCGCGGCGTCACGGTGAACGAGTACCTGAAACGAGCGTCCCGGGCATCTTCGCGGCCGGCGACATCGCGCGCTGGCCGGACCGGCTCACCGGCGAGCGCATCCGCGTCGAGCACTGGGTGGTGGCCGAGCGTCAGGGGCAGACCGCGGCGCGCAACATGCTGGGACGGCGGGAGCGGTTCGACGCCGTCCCGTTCTTCTGGACCGAGCAGTACGATTTCGGCCTCGCTTATGTCGGTCACGCCGAGCGCTGGGACAAGGCCGAGATCGACGGGCAGCTTGACGCGCGCGACTGCACGATCACCTATCGACGCGGCGGCAAGAAGTTGGCCGTGGCCGTCGTTCACCGGGATATCGAGGGCCTGCGCGCGGAAGTCGAGTTCGAGAGGATGACTGGCGGTAGCTGCTGGCACGGCCTGCTGGTGAGTGTATAAGGGAACGGGCACTGAGGGAGGACCGAATGGCGAGTGACACCTATCACGAACCGCTCGAGCTCCTGTCGGGGGAGACGCGCGAGATGCACCGTGCGATCGTCAGCCTGATGGAGGAGCTGGAGGCCATCGACTGGTACCAGCAACGCGCCGACGCGTGTGCCGATCCGCAGTTGAAGGACGTGCTGCTGCACAACAAGAACGAAGAGATCGAGCACGCGACGATGCTCATGGAATGGATCCGCCGTCACAATGACCACTTCGACCAGATGATGCGGAAGTACCTGTTCACCGAAGCGCCGATCGCCGGGATCGAGAAGGGTGCGGAAGCGGACGGTACGGCCGCTTCGGTGATCAAGACTCTCGGCATCGGCAGCATGAAAGGGAAGTGAGCCATGGATCTGTTGAAGCGCAATCATGCACCGATCACCCCCGAAGCCTGGAAACAGATCGACGACGAAGCCAAGCGGGTGCTCCAGCTCAACCTGGCGGGACGCAAGCTGGTTGATTTCGACGGCCCGCACGGCTGGCAGTACGCCGCGGTCAACACGGGCCACCTGACCATCCGGACCGACGGCGGCCTCGGCGTGCCGTGGGGCGTGCGCGAGGTCGTGCCCCTGATCGAGATCCGCGTGCCGTTCGAGCTGCCGATGATGGAACTCGACAACGCGTCGCGCGGCGCGGTGCTGGATCTTCCAGCGGTGGTCAGTGCCGCGGAGAAAGCGGCGCACGCCGAAGACACCGCGATCTTCAACGGGTTCAAAGCCGGCGGCATCGAGGGCATCATTCCCAGCAGCCCGCATCCGGCGATTACCATCCCGGACGACTACGCGGACTATCCGTCCATCGTGGGGGACGCCGTCGAGACGCTGCGACGCGGCGGTATCAACGGGCCCTATGCGTTGGCGCTTGGACCGGACTGCTACGCGGGATTGGCTCAGGCCGCGGAGGATGGCCACCCGATCCGCGAGCGGGTCGAGCACTTCCTCGACGGGCCGATGGTGTTGGCGCCAAAGGTCGACGGCGCCGTGTTGTTGTCTCACCGCGGCGGCGACTTTCAGCTCAGCGTGGGACAGGATCTGTCCGTCGGATACGCGGGTCACGACAAGGACACGGTCCACCTCTACCTGACCGAGTCGTTCGCCTTTCGCGTGCTGGATCGCGCCGCAGCCGTGTACCTCAAACCCAAGCGCGGCAAGAAGTAAGCGGTTGAGATTTCGGGACGCGCGTCCGACCCCGAAACCAGCACGTGGGCGCTCGTCGTTGGCTTGATTCAGGATGCCTTCGGCTAAGCCATCGCGCACGGGTTTGAGCCCGGGCCAGTGGGGCAAGTGACAGCCGCCAAGATCATCCGATGAGGGCGACCGAGCGGCGTCCGCGGCGTGCCACGGCCAGCGTTCCGGCGCGGGTGGAACACCCGGGGCACAGGGATTTCATGCTGCGTTCTTGGCAAGGTCCGATAACCCCCATTCTGTCGAGCAAGGGACGAAATGAGGCGGGAAGCCCCACGCACGGGACGATTCCTCCAACCATCAGTTAGGTTGCCCGACTGTGAGGGTTCGGCGGCGCGCTGCGTTTCGGGAGCCAAGCCGTTGATCGACGCTGTCGTCCTGCTCGTGATGAATCCGCGCGCGTGCGGAGGGGCGAACGCCGCGCTGGCAGCGCCGGCCGTTCGCGGCTTGCGCATGGCGGCCCGCGTCGCGGCCGAGATCGAGACCTGCGGTGACGGCGGCGATGCTCGCCGCATCGCGGAATCGGCCGAGAAGGCGGGCGCCAACCTGGTCGTCGTCGCGGGCGGCGACGGCACCGTCGGCCTCGCGGCCTGCGCGCTGCTCGCACTCCCGGAAGCCGCGAGACCGTCGCTGGCGATCCTGCCCACCGGCACCGGCAACAACGTGGCGCGTTCGTTCGGGTTGCGCGCGCTGCGCAGCGGCGATCGCGCGATCGCACTGGCGCTCGACGCGATCGAGCGAGGTGCGCGCCGCGACGTCGACGTGGGGCTCGTGAACGGGCGACCGTTCCTCGGAGCGTTCGCGCTCGGGCTCGACGGCGAGATCCTGCGGGCTCGCAACCGGCTGGCGCCGAAGCTCGCCGCGATCGGCGCGCACTCCGACTACGGCCTCTACCTCGCGAGCTTCGCGCTCTGCTTCGCGACGGCGCGGCAGTCGCGCTTCGAAACGCGGCTCGTGCTGGACGGCGTCGAGGAACGCCGCCGGCTCTACAACGCCGTCGTCACCAACGCGCCGGTCTACGCGGGTCCGCTGCGCTTCGACGGCGCGAGCGGGTGCGCGGACGGACTCCTCGACCTGCACGCGACGGAGTCGGCGTCGCGCTACGTCGCGGAGTATCCGCAGGCGTGGATCCGCTATCTGCGCGTGCTGCGCGGCGCGACGGTGGCAGCGAGCCCGCTCCTCCGCCGCGCGCGCGAGATCCTGCTCGAGCCCGATCGGCCGGTGGCGGCGCTGGTGGATGGCGAGGAGTTGCGCGGCGCCGCGTCGTACCGGATCCGCGTGTTGCCGCGCGCGATCCGCGTCTGCACGCCCGTCACCAGAGGTGCAGGATCAGCGCGATCACGGTGAACACGATCCGCAGCGAGTCGCGGAAGCCACGGAAGTGAGAGGTGCGCTCCCCGTGCGGCGCGTTCCAGACGCGCACCGGCACCGAGCGGAGCGTCATGCCGGCGCGCACCGCCCGGATGATGACCTCGGTCTCGAACGCGAAGCGGTCTGCGCGACAGCCGAGCGCGACGGTCTCGCGCAGCGGATAGACGCGAAAGCCCGACTGCGTGTCCTCGAGCGCAGCGCCGCAGGCGATCTCGACCCAGCGATTCGCGAAGCGGTTGCCGAACACGCGGATCGGCGCGAGCGAGCCCGGCGGATGCTGGCGCGCGCCGAGCACGAGTGCGGAGGGATCCGCGGCGGCGGCGCGCAGCAGCTCCGGGATCTCGTCGGGGAGGTGCTGGCCGTCACCGTCCAGCGTGAGCGCGTGCGTCGCTCCGCGCGCGAGCAGCGCGCGCATGCCCGTGCGCAGCGCCTCGCCCTTGCCGCGGTTCGCAGCGTGCCGCACCACCTCGGCGCCAGCCACCGCGGCGACCTCCGCCGTGCGGTCGCGCGATCCGTCGTCGACGACGAGTACGTGCGCGGCGTGCGCACGCGCGCCCCGCACGACGTCGCCGAGGGTCGCCTCGCAGTCGAGCGCGGGAATCAGCACGGCGACCTCGAACATCGGCGCAGACTCGCCCGCCGCGCGGGCAAGTCAATTGCGCAGACATGAAGGGCGGGTGGCAGCGCGGTCGATCCCTCGGTACCTGGAGCGAATGTCGCCGCCCACCTTGCCGGCCCGGATGATCGAGTCCTTGCGGGTGGACGGCGCCTCCTGGCGAAGACTCGCCTCCCTCGGTTCGGTTCATGCTCCCGAGTGGTTCAAGCGGGGATCGCCGCCGCTGATCGCCGCGCTGCTCTTCGCCCTGGTCGCCGATCGACGCCGCGCTGCGATCGGCAATTTCGAACGCGTGCTGTCCGGCAATCGCTGGACCGCCCGCTGGGCAGCGCTGCGCATGTTCTCCGAGTTCGCGTTCTGCACGAGCGAAGCGATGGAGCACTACTCGTCGCGACCGGCTCCGCTGCGCATCGACCGCGCGGAGCCCGACGCGGTGCAGCTCGCGCTCCGCGACGGGCACGGCGTCGTGGCCGTCACCGGCCACCTCGGCTCCTGGGACGTCGGCGCGAGGGCGCTGCACGACCTCGGCACGCCCGTCACCGTGGTGATGGCGCGCGAGGTCAACGCCACGAGCCAGGCCTTCGTGCGCGCAACGCGCGAGCAGGTCGGGGTGCGGGTCGTGTACGCCGACTCTTCGGTCTTCTCGCCGCTCGGGCTCGATCGCCGCCTTGCGCCGCAACGAGGTCGTGGCGATTCAGCTCGACCGCGCTGTGGGTGCGAGCGGCCTCCGCATGCTCCCCTTTCTCGGAGCGCCGGCGCCCTTCCCGTCCGGTCCCTTCGTGCTCGCACGGCTCGCGCAATCGCCGATCGTCCCCGTCTTCGTCCCGCGCGTCGGCCGGCGCCACTACGCGATCCGCTTCGGCGAGCGGATCGACGTGCCGTGCGAAGCGCGCGATCCCGAGATCCTCGACCGCGTGATGGGTGCGGCCGTGCGCCAGCTCGAGGAGGCGGTGCGACGCGATCCGACGCAGTGGTTCCAGTTCGCGCCGTTCTGGGCGGAGCCATAATCGGTTGAAGCGGGTTTTGTCGAGAGTGAGCGTTGACACCTCCCGGCTCAGCGGGAAGGCCAACGGTCGCCACGAAGCAGAGACGTTTGAGTCAGTCGGTCGCTATGGTCGCAGGTCTCGCAACGGTCGTGGGCGTCGACGGACGGAGCAATCTTGGGCGGCCGCGGCATGGCGCGCGGGAGCGTAGTCAATTGGATGACTGCATATCGAAGCATCCGGCGCTATTGAGGGCAGCGAAAGGGGGACCCATGGTATCGAGCGGTGGGTGCTGGATCGGGATCGTGGCCGGGCTCATCGGGGGCGCGCCCGGCGTGGCGCACGCGGTAGTGCAGCTCGAATTCTACTCGTCCGAGGCCGCGTTCCTCGAGCGCCTCGCGACGGAGACCCTGCACGTCGTCGGCTTCGACGACGTCGAGACGCTTCCGGATCCAACGAGCTTCACGCCGTTCGCGAGCGATCGCTATCTGGCTTCGGACGGGATTGAGATCGTCGGGGCGGAGGGGCAGTACGCGAGTCAGGGCTTCGTGTGGTCGGACGAGTTCGTGCCCGTGTCCGCACCGAACACGTACGCGCCGGGCCCGATCGCTCCGATCGACGCGCCGGCCGACTCCGGAGGGCACGACACGGACGTGCTCCCCGGCGGCCTCGCGCGCGGCCAGGCGCTCTCCGCGTTCGGATGCTGGTTCATCGACGCGGACTACCCGAATCTCGGAGCGAGCGGCTTCTCGGTCTACGACGCCGGCAATGCCTACCTGGGCGAGACCGGCGTGGTATCCGGACCGAACGCATCGCAGCTCTTCGCCGGCGTGGTCGCAGTGAACGCCGACACGCAGCAGCTCGCGCCGGTCATCACGCGGGTGCACATCGTCAACGGCGGCGGGTGGCCGACCGTCGACGCGGGTGAAGGCGTCGTCCTCGACGACTTCACGTTCCCGACGCCGGTGCCCGAGCCCGCCGCGGCTCTCCTGAGCGCGGTCAGCCTCGGATCGCTGATGGTCCTCGCCGGCCGGAGGCGACTCGCGAACTGGAGCGAACCTGCGCGCGCGTGATCCGAGAATGCGTCGGCCCGGCAACACTCAAGCGAAGCGCGGTTACGATCGCGGCGGATCGGCTCGCCGTCCATCAGTCGCGTCGGGTGGCCATGGTACTCGGCGAGGACCACAGCGAGGGCTTCGAGTGCTGCGGGGTGCTCGAAGGCTTCGAGTTGGCGGAGCCCATCGAGGCCACGGCGGGCCAGCTCATCGAAGTAGAGCGCGGCCAAGTGCTCGGAGTCGAGTAGCTCGCGGCGCTCCTCGGGCGTCGCCCACCTGGGGAGCCCGATTGGGACAAGCCGGCCGTGTGCTGGTAGCCGCCGGGTGTATGACCTGCTAAAGGCGCGCTCGTGCGCTTCCGCGGACTACTGGAACGCGTCGCCCTCGTGGCGTTCGGCCTCCTCCTTGCGTTGGCCTTGCTCGAGGGCGGCTTGTGCCTCGCCGCCGCGTTCGTCGGACCGTCATTCGCTCGCGTCAACGCTGGCCGAGGAGCACGCGAGCGGCAGCGATCGCCGCCAGTGCGGCGGCGGCCAGCCATCCTGCGCTCGGCTCGGGAACGACGCCATTGCTGTACACCAGACGGAAGTCCGCCCGGCGCGCGAAGCTCGGGCTGATCTCGATGCGCGGATCCACGAAGCCGTCGAACGAGTAGGACCCCGTGTCCAGCAGGGAGCCGTTGCCGCCCGCGGTGAGCTCCACGCGATTCGCGGCGTCCGGTGTCGCCTGGACCGTGAACTGCTCGTCCATGAGGAACTCGCCGGGCTCGCAGTCGAGCCCCGCGCATGCGTTCGCCTGGTAGATGTGGTTCGGGTCGTTGATGACTTCGAAGAAGGCTTCGGCGAACAGATTGCCGATTCCGCCGCCGGTCGTCTCGACGCTCGAGCTGACGCGGCCATGCGTCTCGATGTCGACGGGAACGGTTCCGTCGAAGGGGTCGCCGCCGATCTGCTCGACCGCCCAGTAGTATCGGATCGTCGCCAAGGCCTGGCCGTTGATCGGGTTGAACGGGTCGACGTACGCCATCTCGGTGAGCTGCATCTCCGCGCGCGGCAGCGCTCCACCCGTGGTCGTCGCCGACGTGACGACGGATCTCGACCCGGGGACTTCGTAGTCGAGCGACACGGTCTCCGGGAGCGTCTGGTCTCCCTCCGCGGTTCGGCCGAGCCCACTGGCGTACTCGTAGAAGCGACTCTCCGGGAGCACCGCTGCGGCGGGTGCCGCCGCGACCAGGCCGCTCGCGAACGCTCCAAGGAGCGTCACGAAGGCGACCAGCGACGGGTTGCGCGTGACTCGCACGACAGACCTCGCAGGGAATGCAGTGCAAGCGACGAGCCAGGCTCGGCGGCCGCGTCGCCCCGCGGCGTGGGCCCATTCGCATGCGAGTGCGCTCCTGCGCCTCGGCCGCGTGAGGCTTCGCACCGCAGTTGCGCCGAATGGCCCGCTGCGCGCGCCTCGTCGGCGAACTGCCCTCGACCGCTCAGTCGGCGTTCGATTTCTCGACGCGTCGTCGCGCGGCCGATGACTTCATCGTCGGGTGAGCGGCATCGGCCCGCTCAGGGAACGTCGATCCGCACGTCGACGTACGGACCGTTCGCGTCGCTTCCCCCTTCGGAGACCACGTCGATGCGGATCCCTTGCGCCGCGTCCACGAAGGGAGCGGTCGACTGGTGCAGCTCGGTCCCGTACACGGAATGCACGGCGTTCACGTCGTTCTGGAGCAGGTGGATGCGCACCGTCTCGCCCGCCGAGCTGGCGGTGACCGATTGGATCCGGCTTTCGGACCGGAGCGAGAACGGGCGACCCGATCGAGCCGCCGATCTCGGTCGACTGGAGGAAGCCGAAGAAGGCGTAGCGACCTGCTTCGGCGTCATACCGCTCGACGCCGACGATCTCGCGCAGTTCGGCGAACGAGAAGCAGCGTTCGGCGGCGCGGCCTTTCTGCAGACCTGCGAGCGCGTCGCGCATCAACGCCTCTGCGCTGCGAGCCTTCTCAATCCCTCGATCGCGTCGACGAAGCCGATCGCGAGGTCCTCGACGTCGGGAACCATCTCTTTGCACGCCATCGCCCCGAAGCACAGCCGGTCCATCGTGCTCAGCACCGTGAGGTTGAGGCCCGAGCCCTGCTGCACGGGGCCGAGCGGGTAGACCCGGACCACCTTGGCGGCGCCAAAGTAGAGGGGAACGGCCGGCCCGGGCAGGTTCGAGATCACGAGGTTCCAGAGGAATGGGAGCTGGTCGGCGACGTGGGTGGACGAGTAGAGCTCCATCACATGGGTGAGGAGCCACGGCACCGTGATGTTCGTGAGGACATCGGTGAACTGCTGAAACACATCACCGCCGGCCTGACCGTGCTCCGCCTTCGCCCGCCGCGTCTCGGCGCGGATCGCCATCAGTCGCTCGACCGGGTCGGCGATCCGGACCGGCAGATGCACGAGGATCATGGAGACCCGGTTGCCGGCGTCCTCCTGGCCCTCGCTCCGCACGGCGACGGGCACGCTGACCACGAGTGGTCGCTCGGGAAGGCCGCCGTGGGCGAGCAGCCACGACCGCAATGCGTCGCAGCTCGCTGCGAGCACCACGTCGTTGATCGTCGTGCCGAATGCACGCTTGATGATCTCGAGGTCGTCGAAGGCAACGTCGGCGAGCGCTACCGATCGGTGTTGCGTGAGCGCGCCGTTGAAGGGCGTCGCTGGGGCTTCGAAGAGGCTGGCGGGATTGCCCCGACTGCCGCGGTGTCCCAGGGCCGCCTGGCCGATCCTCGTGGCGACGTCGCCGATCGCCCGGATCGCGTGGAGAGGCTTCGTAGCGAGCGAGCGTGCGGTGTCGGCCGCGAACCACGCGAGCGACGGCTCCCGGTCGGACGCCCACGCCTCCCCGGGCGGCGGCACCGTGCGGCCTTCGGGTGTGGGGTCGAAGAGGCAGCCGAGCAGACGCGCCACGACCTGACCGCCGTCCATGGCGGCGTGGTGGACCTTGGCCACGATGGCGATCCTGCTGCCCTCGACCCCTTCGACGAGCAACACCTCCCACAACGGCTTCGACCGCTCCAGGAGACGGCCCGCAAAGTCGCCCACGAACTCCGCGAGTTCGCGCATGCTCCCGGGGGAGGGGATCGCGGCGCGACGCAGATGATTGTCGAGGTCGAAGGCGGGGTCCTCGATCCAATGCGGGTCGCCGATCTGGAGAGGGCCCTGGACGAGGCGGCGCCGAAGCGGCGCGAGCAAGTGCATCCGCTCCTCGAACACGCGTCGCATCACCTGGAACGGTGGCTCGTCAGGCGACGGCTCCAAGATGACGACACCCAGGGTGTGCATGGGCATCTCCCGCGTCTCCGCATAGAGCATCCCGGCGTCCAGGCTTGTCACGCGGCGCATCGCGATCCTTCTACGCCGGCACGCCCGACGTGGGGAGGGGCCAGCGTCCTGAGAACGACTGTTCCGAACAAATCAGTGTACCGCCGTGGCGTCGCGGGCGGCAGATCCGGTGACTCTTCTGGGGAAACACGCGCCCTGACCACGCAGCGAAGGCTTCGAGCCGGTCAGGATCTGAGCCTGAGGGCCAGCTTCAGGAGCGGATCGGCCACACGTGCCGGTAGCAGGCTGAGCGCGGCCCGCTGGAGATCCGGCTTCACCGAGTATGCTGGCCGCGGGTGCCGGGTCGTGAGCGCCCTGTGGACGACCTCGGCGAGCAGGGCGGGGTCATGGGCCTTCGCCTGCTCCTTCAGGGCCAGACGCTTGATCCGGTTCAGCATGTCCTTGAAGTATGTCGAGGCCTCCGCGGCCCGGGTGAAGGCCGGCTCGATCCCGGTGACCATGGCCGTCCGGAAGGGCCCAGGCTGGATCTTGATGACCGGCACGTCGAGGAACATGAGCTCTCTGCGCAGCGAGTCGGAGTAGGCCTCGATGGCGTGCTTGCTCATGGCGTAGGCACCGTTGAAGGGCATCCCGCTCTGCCAACCCGTCTCCGAGCTGATGTTGACGATGCGCCCCTTGCGGGCGAGCACGAGTGGAAAGAACGCCTGATTGACCCGGACCGTCCCCATCACGTTCACATCGAGCACGCGGCGGATCGTCTCGCTCTCGATCTCGATGACGGAGCCCACCGCGAGGATGCCCGCGAAGTTCACGATCCCGTCGAGGCCGTCGCACACCCCGGCCACGACTCCGCGGGCGGCCTCGACGCTCGCCGGGTCGGTCACGTCGAGATGGACCGCCGTGACGTTCGGCTCCTCGGCGATTCCGCGGAGGGCCGTCTTGTCAGAGTCGGCCGCGAAGACCTGCCAGCTCCGCTCCGCGAGGTAGCGCGCGGCGCTGGCGCCGAGTCCACCCGCGCCTCCCGTGACGAAGACGGTCTTCTCCTTCATGAATGCCCCCCGACCGGTCGTCGTTGCCAAGTGGTGGCATCGCGGGAGTGGATCAGGCACCTCACCCTCTCGTGCCCATCGCAGCGCCGCGTCGTCTTCGCGCGAGTCCGAGCAGCGCGATTGCCGCTGCGGACGCGCCGCCGGCCGGCTCGGGAACGCTGAAGGACGTGGCGGTCTCGAGGTTCGCGCCACGTCCGTACTGGAACTCGAAGGCGGGTTCGGTGCCCTGATCGAAGTTGCGCACCTCGAGCGAGCCGGCTCCGGCGCCGGCGATCAGCCGATAGCTTCCGTCCGCGAGCGGAGTCGGCGCGCCGTCGAAGAAGTCGGCGAAATCGAGCTGGCCCGACGGGAGCGGGGGCGGGCCGCTAACCATCGCCTCGATCTCGGTTACCAGGCCGAGCGTCGCTGCGTCCTCGATCATGAAGAGCAGGAAGGCGCAGTTCGTGCAGTCGTTCTCGTAGGCCAGGCCCGGCGTCGAGGTCACGTTCATCGCGCCGTTCGCCGGATTGGTGACGGTGACGATGCCGTTGGGCTCCTGCGGATCGAACGGCAGCGTGGCGGTGAGCACGCCGCCATTCACCGAGAGCGACCAGCTCCCGGCCGGATAGTCCGCGAGCAAAGCCGCGAGGCTCGCGAAGCCCGGGGCGGGCGGCGCCGGTTCGACCCGCTCGCACAGGACCACGCCCGGGTCGCTTTCACAGGGCAGCGCGAAGGCAGCACGGCCAGGCGGCGTGAGCACGGCGGATGTGACTCCGCTGCCCTCGACTTCGCCGTCGATGCGCCACCCGTCCGCATCTCTGACAGCAAGTAGCGTCACTATGCTGACCGAGAGCTGCGCGTTCGCCTGGAGCGACGTCACCACGATGGCCGCGACCAGCAGCATCCTTCCCTTCATGCGATCACATCCTCCTCGGATCCGAAGATCCCGCGTACTCCGCCTGTGCTCACCCTGTGTGAAATCGCAGCGTCGCTCGTCGCTCGCGTGCAACGTAAACTCGAAGTTTGCGATGCACGTTGTGCGCCAGCCGTTGACCCGTTGTCTCCCGCACGCAGGCAGGAGTTGCCAGGAATGCAGTTATCGGCCCCCGGAATCCCTGCTTGTACGGCTTATTCGCTCTAGTTCGCGAGTCGCCTCCGGCCGGCGAGGACCATCAGCGATCCGAGGCTGACCGCGCTCAGGAGAGCCGCGGCGGGCTCGGGCACCGGCGTCGGGAACGTGAAGTCGTCGAGGACGACGCCTTCACCCGCGTCGACAGTCGGCCACCCGCCGCCGTTGACGATGTGCACCCGCGTGATGACCGGCGCGAGCTGCTGCGTGTCGGCATCCACTGCGACCACGCCGGCGAAGAGCTGCGATGCGTTCGGTCCGGATACCACGCCGGTCTCGCCCAGGTAGGCATTGCCGGCGTCGTAGACCGAGAAGCCGCTCGCTCCGAGATTCGGGTAGTCCGCGTCGATGAACCAGCATCCGAACGCGGAGAGCGCCTGGCCGCCTGCGAGGCCGCCGGGGAGCACGTCCGTGTCGTGCCCTCCGGAGTCGGCCGGCGCGTCGATCGGAGCGATCGGGCCGGGCGCATACGTGTTCGGTGCGGACACGGGCACGAAGTCGTCCGACCACACGAAGCCCTGACTCGCGTACTGCCCCTCCGCCCCGACGATCTCAATCCCGTCCGAAGCCAGATAGCGATCGCTCGCGAACGGCGTGAAGCTCGTTGGATCCGGAAGCGTCTCGACGTCGTCGAAGCCGACGATGTGCAGGGTCTCCGTCGCGAGGCGCTCGAGGAACGCGGCCTCGGACGAATAGAACTCGAGCTGCATCGCCGCGTGCGCCACGCCGGGCGCGCCCCCGATGAGCCCGGCCACGATCCCGATCCAGCACCCACCGCTCGCTACCATGGGACTTCCCCCTTTCGCTGCCCTCAATAGCGCCGGGCGCTTCGACATGCAGTCATCCAATTGACTACGCTCCCGCGCGCCATGCCGCGGCCCCCAAGATCGCTCCGTCCGTCGACGCCCACGACCGTTGCGAGACCTGCGACCATAGCGACCGACTGACTCAGACGTCTCTGCTTCGTGGCGACCGTTGGCCTTCCCGCTGAGCCGGGAGGTGTCATAACGCTCACTCTCGACAAAGCCCGGCGCATAAGCCGTACAAGCAGGGAGTCCGGGGGCCGATGACTGCATTTCTGCGGGTCAACGGCTGCCGCCCGCCGGCCAGATTGCTCGACCCGAGGAGAGTCGCGCGTAGCGCGGTCCGCTCGGACGCGTCGCGAAGCTCGCAGCCGCCGATGAAGACTCGCTGATTACAGGTCCATTGCTGGTCAGCTCCAGCACTACGCAGAATTCGCGCCGTATTGCGCGCTCCAAGCGTTTCCCGCAGCTCCATGTTTCGCCGGCTGACAGTCGGTAATCGGCGGGTGCGAGCACGGGAGCGCGCACAGGTACGCTCGGCCTGCGATGGCGACACTCCACGAAACCGCGCTGTTATTGACGGTAGGCTTCGCCGCCTGGATCGCGCTCGATGTCGGCCTCGATCGGGCAAGACGGCAACCCTTGAACTGCGTGCTCGCACTCTCGCTCGCGACGCTCGCCTGGTCTGCAGGCGAACTCCTGGTGCACCATGCGAGCTCACCGGTCGAAGTCATCGTCGCGCGCCGGATCCTGTACGCCGGAATCTGCTCGCTGCCGGCGTCGTGGGTCTGGTGCGCCTGGATCGCAGCCCACCCGGGCACGGACGCTTTCGCGAAGCGTTTGTTCGTCGCGCTTCTCACGCCCGGCCTGGCCGCTTACGCCTGTCTCTACGTGGTGCCGGGCGGTCTCTTCGTCGATTGGCACGCAGTTCCGATTCGTCACGGGCCACTCTTCTTCGCGAACGCGGCGTATTCGTGGCTGCTCATCGGCGTCGGTGCGGTCCTGGTACTGGGTGCGATGCGGCGGAGTCCCGATCCCTCTTGGACGCCGATCGGTCTGATGTTCGCGGCCGTGCTCCTTCCGATGCTCGCGAATGTGTCACATCTGATCCTGCGCGCGACGCCTTGGGATCTGACGCCGGTCGCGCTCGGATTCTCCGCGCTCGCGTTCCGATTCCTCGTCGTCGACCTGACCTGGGGCGCCTATTCCACTCCGGCCGCGCGTGCGGAGGTCGTCGAGCAGATGCGCACGGGGGTGTTGGTGGCGGATCTCGCCGGTCGCGTCGTCGATTGGAACGAGGCTGCCAAAGGAATTCTGCGTGCTCGGGAGCTGGAGGGTCGGCCGTTGCGCCGGCTGCTCGCCGAGGCGAGCGCGGCGCGCGTTCGGGAGATCGAGGTGTACGAGTTCCCGCTCGAGCGGCGCGGGCAGCGCTTCGGCACGGGCGCCGTCGTCACCGATCGAACCGAGATCCGGGCCGCCGAGCTGCGCCTCGAGATGACGACGCGCGTCGAGGCGCTCGGTTACCTGGCGACAGGCGTCGCCCACGAGATCAACAACCCGCTGACCTACGTGTCGGCGAACCTGGTGCTGCTCGATGAGCTCGTGTCGGCGTTCCGTCGTCCGGAGCTGCGAGCCCTGCTGCCCGAGCGGCTGCGGTCGCTGGCCGAAGAGGGCGAGGATCTGATCGCCGACGCGCGCGAGGGCACCGAGCGCATCCAACGCATCGTCGAGCGGCTGTCGCAGTCCGCCGCGACCGGAGATTCGAGCCAGGTGCCGAGCCGACTCGGCGTGCGCTACGTCGTCGAAAAGGCCGTTGCGCTCGCGAGACACCGCGGCGAGATCCAGCTCGAGGCGACCGATGTGCTGCCACCCATCGTCGCGCCCGAGATGGACGTGATCCAGACCGTGCTGCACCTGCTCCACAACGCGGCACAGATGGGCGGCAAAGACGTCCCGATCGCGATCGCACTTCGCGCCGCAGACGGTGGCGTTGCGATTCGCGTCGAAGACGGCGGTCCGGGAATCTCCGAGCGCGATCTCCCGCATGTGTTCGAACCGTTCTTCACGACGCGCCGACCGGGCGCAGCGCTCGGACTCGGGCTCTCGATGTGCTGGGAACTCGCACGCCGCAGCGGCGGAAGCCTCGACGTCGAGAACGGTCCCGAGCAGGGCGCTGTCTTCACGCTCTGGCTGCCGGCTGCGCCGCCTGTGTGAGCGCGGACTTCTACTCCACCAGCACCGGCGGCCGCGGAACGCCCTGCGCGGGCACGACGGACAGCCCGATGCTCTCGTCGTGGGTGGGTCCGGACGGGAGCTCGCGCAGCCTGCCCCGAGAGCAGGCGCCCTCGGGGCGGGCCTGCACCGAACCCTACTTGCGCTGGCCCTCGCCGCGCAGGCGGCTCAGCCAGTGTTCCATCTGCCGGCCGGCGGCCTCGCGCCCGCCGAGACCAAAGGAGAGAGCCATCGCCGTGGCCACCGAGCCGAGCGTCAGCGCGAAGGCGAGCGTCACGATGTCGTCGGCCAGGCCCATGGCGCGCAGGCCCATGGCGACCACTAGACCGAGAATCGCGAAGCGGACGATGTTCGCGATCAGACCCGCATTCGGACCGCTCACGCGGCGCACCGCGTCGTGGGCGAGATTCGAGAGCCAGAAGCCGACTGCGATGATCACGACTCCGAGCAGCACCTGAGCGCCGAACTCGATCAGCATCGAGACGAGCCTCGAGACCTGCGCGAAGCCGAGCCGATTCGCCGCCTCGACCGTCGCGAACAGCATCACGAAGAAGACGATGATGCGACCGACCAGCTGCGAGGGCGTGGTCTCGCCCTGGAACGCCCGCGCGAGGCCGACCTTCTCCGGCAAGGCATCGAAGCCGACGCCTCCCAGCAGGTTCGTCGCCAGGTTCGCAATGAAGCCCGACACGAACCACGCCACCGCCAGGATCAGCCCGGCGCCAAATACGTTCGGAATCGCCTTCATGAAGGCGCCCAGCATCTCGGTCGCCGGAGCCGAGATGGCCGCGATCTGGAGGGCGTTCAGGGCGGCGATCAACGCAGGGACGAAGACGAAGATGTAGACCACGAGACCGACGAGGCGTGACAGTGTCATCGTCCCGCGCAGGCCGGCGTGCTCGCCGATTCGATCCGCTCCGGCGGCCGCGAGCAGGTTGGTCACCAAGTCGCGCAGCAGCCGGGCGATGAACCACCCCACGAGCCCGATCACGGCCGCGGCCAGCACGTTCGGGAGCATGGCGAGGATCTCGTCGACCATGCCTTCGACCGGCGCCAGGAGTCCCCGCATCTGGAGCGCACCGAGCACCGCCGGCAGGAACAGCAGGATCACCAGCCCGTAGAGCACGTTCCCGAGGCTCTCGCTGACCGGTCGCATGCCGGCCTCGGTGGACAACTTCTCGTCGAGACGCGTCGCGCCGAGCGCGCGCGTGGCGATCGAGCGCAGGACGCTCGCCAGCACCCACGCCAGCAGCAGCAGCAAACCGCCGGCCACGAGCTGTGGCGCGTAGGCGAAGACCCGATCCACCAGCGACTGCAGCGACGTGGAGACCCGCTCGAGCTGGAGGGCGTTGAAGAATGCGACCAGGACCACCAGCAGGATCAGGTAGTAGACGCCGGACGCGATCAGTCTCTCGACTGCGATCTCGTGGCCGGTGCCCGACTGAATGCGGCTATCGACGCCCACCAGGCCGAGCGCCTTGCGGATGCCGGCCCGCACCACGATCGCCACGACCCAGCCGAGGATCAGGATGGCCACCGCGCCGACCACGGCGGGGAGGGTGGTCCCGAGCGATCCCTGTAGAGATTCGAGGAGCTTCGAGATTTCCATGGCATTCCTCCTGATTGCGAGTGTCGAGCCCAGGGCTGATTTTCCAAGCACCAACCGCGCCAACACCGGGCTCTCCGACGCGCGCGACGGCGGCGGGCTTCCGAGCGCATTGCCACAGAGGTGTGGCGCGCTGCCACCTTCGCATGGCGCTCCTGCGCCTGGGCGCTTCTTCGTCGGCTGCCTCGTGTGGCGCGGCGCCCGAAGCGGGAGGTAGCTCGGCGCAAGAAAGCACCGATCCGTTCCCGTGGGCGGTGTTACTCGGCCGACAGGGTTTCCTGCCAGAAGCTGGGAGACGAGACGTTGCTCGTTGTCGCTGCTTTGGTGTTCGCGCTCTCTGCCCACGCCGCGGTTACTGCGAAGAGGTCTACGCCGACTGCGACTTTCGGCACGAGATGCAGGATCTTCTCTTCGACCTGGGGATTGATGAGCCGATCTGCTGGTGCGCGGAAACCTGCTACCCGCGATGGAGCGCGCGGCATCAACCTCACTGCATAGCGCCTCCTGCGGAACGTCGCGCTGCGGCAAGTGTAGATCATCCCCTCGGCACTCCGGCGCGGCAAAGAGTTCCATCGGAGTCGGTTACACTGGCGATGGAGGAGGAGCAGTCATGATCCGAATCCACTGCGCCGGGCTGCTCGCCGTGATCGCGATCCCGCTCGGATTCGCGCCCCCGGCAAGCGCTTTCCCCCTGATCCGATTCTGGCCGAATGGCGACTTCCCGTGCGACACGACGCTCCAAGCCTGCATCGACGGTGCGGGTCCAGACGACCAGATCCGCATCGCCACCGACGGTCCGATCCAGGAAGAGATTGCGTTCAGCAAGCCGCTCGCGCTCGTGGCGCAGGGCGGCTACCACCCACTCATCTCGAGCCCCGCCGAACTCCGCGCGACCGCGAACACAGCGTATGGTGACCAGACGATCCGGATCGACGGGCTCAGCTTCGACCAGGGTGGAGTCGGCGTCACACAGTCGAGTTCGGGGACCGCGACGTTCCAGATCACGAACAACAGCTTCCTCGGCGCAGGCATCGGGGTAGTGGCCGACCCCAACCAGGCCGTGCTGGGCGCCATCTCGTTCGACGTGTCGGGCAACACGTTCGCGAGCCTGCAAGTCCCCGGAATCTACGTGGCGACGAGCGATGTCTCGGCGAGCGGATCGATCGCCGACAACACCATCAAGATGAGTGTGTTGAGCACGGAATACGCGATCAAGGTGGACGGCGGTAATGCTTCGGTCGACGTGGTCCGCAATCGCATCTCCGGGGCGGGAATCGGCTTGTACGGAGAATCCCCAGCCATGAACGTCCGCGTTCTCGGCAATCTCGTGACGACCTTCCCGTTCGCGGTGGGCCCGACCGACGGGATCGATGGGTTCGGATTGGGAGCTGGAAACCTGTCGATGACGATCGTCAACAACACCCTCGCGAACAGCGCCAAGGGGATCTCGATCGTCGATTACTCGGGGCAAGCCGTGATCAGTTGCGCGGTCTCTAACAACGTGATTACCGGCAATGGCACGGGCTTCGCCCGGAGCAGCTACACGCCGAGCATGTCTGGCCTCAACAACCTCTTCTTCGGAAATACCGTCGAACCCACTTCCGGATCTGGATTCGATTTCCAGATTGCGGACCCGCGCTACGTGAGCGCCTCGGACTTCCACGTCCGGCCGGGTTCGCCCGCGATCGACGCCGGCTTCGACGCCTTCGTGCCGGGCGACCTCCTGACCGACCTCGACGGCAACCCGCGCATCCAGGGCAGCCATGTCGACATCGGCGCCTACGAGGCGCCCGAGCCCAGCCGAAGCTTGTGCGCTATGGCGGATCTCTCGGTGTTGGGTGCGCTCGGCCTGCGCCGTCGCTCGTCCCAGCGATCGACGGCGGCGCTTGCGCCGCGAGATCGGGTAGGCGCCATCGGGTCGCCGTAGCCGTCGAGCGGCTGGGCGTGCCCGCCCGTCACGCATCGGGTACGCCGATCTGACCGTCCCCACACCCGACGGCACGGGCAATTTCGTCGGCTTCGGCGGCAACGGCATCCCCGGCGATCCGTGCATCAGCGGCGACACCGTCGACTTCGTCGATCTCGGGCTGGGCGGCACGCCCGGCGTCTACGCCCTCGCCAACGGCTCGCTGCGGCGCGTCGGCGCATAAGCAGTACAAGCGGGATTCTGTCGAGAATGAGGCTTATGGCAACTCTCGGCTCAGCGCGAGAGCCAACAGCTACGATGCGGACGGACTCGAACGGGAAGACGATCCCGGGCGGGAGCTGGATCGGCGGCGGCAACGACAACCCGAGCGCACGCAAGCGATCTTCGATTCGCGGCATCCCGTCGCTTCGATCTCTAGTTCGTCGGATTCGCCGCGCCGGCGGTCGCCGACGCCGCCGTCCGCGCCTCCAGCCGGTCGAGCGCCTCGATGCGAAGGCGCTCCGCGCCACGGAAGTGGGCGTCGCGTAGTGCGGCGATGGCGGCGGCTCTCGCCCCGGCGTCGTCGGGTTCGAGGGCGGCCACGCGCTCGCGCTCGGCACGGTAGGCCGACACGCGCGCGTGCCACGCGGCGCGCGCCTGGTCGAGCGCGGCCAGACGCTCGGCCGCCTCGCGACCGAAGCGCGCCTCGCGCAGCGCGCCGATCTCCGCATCGGAAGCGCCCTCGGCGCGCAGCCGCGACTCGTCGCGGCGCAGGCTCGACGCGGCCGTGGCGGCGGCGCGCGCTTCGCGCACCGACTCGGGCAGCTCCGCGTCCAGTGCGTCGAGCCGCGCGGCGCGCTCCTCCTCGGCTAGCGCGGGATCGTGCAGCACGTGCAGGCGCTCGATGTCCGCGCGCCAGCGCTCTTCTTCTTCTGCGAACAGGGCATCCGCGAGCTCGCCGAAGTGCGCGCGGCGGAGTTCGCGGATGCGCTGGAGCCGGCGCTCGAGCGGCAGCGCAGCGGCGTTCTCCTCCGCAAAAAGCGCGCGCGCCTCCGCGCGATAGCCGAGATAGCGATCCAGCAGGTCGAGCGCGGGGGCGGGGTCGTCGAGCCGCTCGGCGATGACGGCTTCGATGCGCGCGCGGATCAGCGCATCGGGTTCCTCGCCGCTCGCGGAGAAGAAGTAGTCGAAGAGATCGAGCGCGTCGTGCGTGGGCACGAAGCGCCCGTCGGCGTCGCGCACGAGCGCGCCGTCCGGGCGGCTCCCTGCGAGGGACGCGGGCAGGGGAGGAAGTTCGGCGATCGCCGGCGCGTCGCGCAGTGCGGACGGCGCGGCGACCCGCGCGGGAGCGTGATCCCGCGCGGGTCCGGCGTTCGTCTCGTCCGGCGCGCGCACCGCGAGCCAGATCGCGATGCCGCCGGCGAGCACGCCGGCGACACTCATCAGCACGCGCGCGCGCACCGCCTCTACAGGCCCAGGTTCTTGAGCCGGTTCGCGTGGCTCCGGAAGATCGAAGTGGGACTCGACTCGAAGATCGAGACCAGCCCGAGGACCTGGTTCACCTCGTCCAGATGATTCTGGAAGTAATTGTCGCGGATTACGTCGCCCAGGTGGGAGCTGCAGCGACCGACGAGCCCGTCGTTCGCCCCGCTGTAGAAGAACGAGGTGAGCGCCATGCCGAAATCGGAGACGTCGAGCGCGTTGGTCAGGATGCCGGTGCCGCTCCACGAGTAGTACCGGATGCCGTTCACCACCGTCGCGCCTTCGCCGCAGCTCGTGCCCGGCACGCCCTGCGGATAGCTGGCGTTGAACGCGGCGGTGCCTGCGCTCGTGAGCGAGCCGAGGCCGGCGATCGCATCCTGCGGATTGCTCGATCCCGTGAGCAGACCCAGCACGGTGCCGAGCGAATTCGCGAAGTACGCGAGCACGCTTTCGGTAAAGGACCCGCCCTCGACGTTCGCTGCGAGGTAGTCGGCCAGATCGGCGCCCTTGTGCGGCGTGCCCACGGAAGTCACCGACGCCACGAGGTCGGGCCTCACGGCCGCCGCGTAGCGCACGTCGAGCCCGCCGTGGCTGTGACCGATCAGGTTCACGCGCGGTTTGCCGGTGATCGCCGTGATCGTCTCGATCTGGTCGATCAGCTGCTCGCCGCGGACCTCCGTCGAGTTGAACTGGCTCACCTCGGTCACGAAGACGGTGGCCCCCTTGTCGCGCAGCGCGTTCGGGATGCCGTACCAGTATTCGTACACTCCGAAGAGTTCGTCGAAGCCGGCCATGCCGTGCGCGAGCACGATCGGGTACTTCGTCTTCGCGTAGCTGCAGTCCCAGAGACACCAGGCATTGGCGGCAGCCGCGGGGAGCACCCCCGCGAGCGCCAGACACAGCGCGAGAACCGAACGCATCGCCTTCCTCCTCTGCATGATCACGCTTCCGGATCACGGTTCCTGATGATGGCCCCAGCCCCGGCGGCCGGGATGCGCCGATTCTCTCACAGGCGCTTGCGGAAGTGGTCGGATTTTCGCGGCGCGGTCAGCAGAAATTGTTCGCTCACTCGACAGAGAAAGGTCTCATTGGTGTCCGGGCACGGCCAGCTCCTTCGGACTGAGCTGGCTGCCGCGGATGAAATGGGTCCGGCAGATGTGCATGTACACCCACACCAGCAACGTGCGCATGAGCAGTACAAGCGGGATTTTTGTCCGAGAATGAGGCTTATGGCAACTCTCGGCTGGGCGCGCGGGTCAACGGGAGTAGACATTCAACTGTGTCGGGCGCGTTGAATCCATATCTCGCTGGTGGAGCCGCAAACCCAGAGGAGGTGCACCTTGGATAGTCTATTGAATCGCCGGTTGATGACCGTTGGACTGTCAATGCTTATGGCAGGAAGCTTGTTGCTGCATTCGCACAATAGCGATGCCCTTGTCATCGAGGGGCCGGACATCATATCGGCCCCGGGGAGCGTTATCGATTCGGCGCCGGGGGCGGTCAACGATCATCAGCAGGCTTTCGACGAACGCCAGAACGTGCTCCTGGCTGCGTCATAGGCCTCCTGGGGCACGCCCGGTGGCGGACATCGAGTTGCTGAAACCAACCGAAGCCCTTGTCGTCAACAGTCGCACTGATCTATTCGAACAGGGTCGGACGGCAGAGGCGTGTGAGCAGCTTGACGATGCGCGCCTTCGCACTTTCACAGCGCTCAGCCCAGCTTCAGGACCAGCACCGGGGCCACGGACGCGCGCAGGAGCTGCCGCGTCACGCTGCCGCCCATCAAGCCGGCGAGGCGTCCGGACTTCGCGAGCACGAGAAGAAGGTCGGCGTGAACTTGCTCGACGCGCGCGAGGATCAGCTCCGAGATCGGGGCCCACTGCGCGTCGATCACCACGGATCCCCCGACTCGCGCGCGTTTCAGCGCGGCTTCGATCCGCCGGATCTTCGCTCCCACGTCCTTCCGGTAGGCCTCCACCCGCTTGTCCTGGTCCTCGAAATGCAGGCCATAGGACGGTGCCGGGACGTGGATGACGTGGAGCGCGCACTTCCATTTCTTCGCATAGCGGAGCGCCTTCTCGAAGCCGCGGTCGCCCTGCTCGGAGAGATCATGCGCAAACAGCAGGATCTTGGGCTCATGCTTCAGAGCGCGGCTTGCTTCGTGGAAGACCAGCAGATCCGTCTTCGCGGCATGCACGAGCGCCTCCGCGAAGCTACCGAGAACGAGCCGGGAAACCCCCTTGCGGGCGTGCGACGCGACGAGCGCGAGCTCCGCCTTGCTCTGCACGAGATGGGCGGCGAGCAGCCTCGCCGACGCCGTCATCGACAGCTCGCGCTGGGGAAGAACGGTGGCGCGGACCTGTTTGGAGCCCAGCTTCTGGACGGCCTTCTCGACCAGCGTCTTCGGATACTCGGAGAATCGCAGCTCCACGGGGACGTCGAAGGCAGCCGAGAGTGCGATCTCGTTGGGCGAGGCGACATACACCGCTTCGAGTCGATCGCGTGCGCCGAGCAGGGCCTTCGCCATGACGAGAGCCTTCTGCCGTAGCTTCCGATTGTCGTCGAACGGGTTGAACGCCCATACCAGGTTCATGTCCGCCTCCCGTTGCTTCACCGGACGATCGCTTGCGCTCTATAGCCCGCCACTCGGAGCGGCGCGAGGCGCCGGCTCGCGCTGCGCGGCCGAGAGTCGTACGGGTTGCGAGAAGGACCACCCAAGACGCAACCTCGGCGGCGGATCCCGGGGGCGCCGTACTCCGATCCGCGAGGTTCGAGTCTTGGCCGAAGTCGTATTCTGCGCGCGCGGCGTCTCGAAGGTGTATCGCGTCGGCGAGATCGAAGTGCACGCGCTGCGCGACGTGGATCTCGATCTCTACCGCAGCGAGTTCGTGGTGCTGCTCGGGCCTTCGGGGAGCGGCAAGTCCACGCTACTCAACATCCTCGGCGGACTCGACATCCCGACCCACGGACGGGTTTCCTTCCTCGGCCACGACCTGGGCGTGGACGACGAACGCGCGCTGACCGCCTTCCGCCGCGAGCACGTCGGCTTCGTCTTTCAGTTCTACAACCTGATCCCGAGCCTCACCGCGCGCGAGAACGTGGCGCTGGTGACGGAGATCGCGCCGCACCCGCTCGACCCCGCCGAGGCGCTCGCGCGCGTGGGGCTCAGCGACCGCGTCGACCACTTTCCGGCGCAGCTCTCGGGCGGCGAACAGCAGCGCGTCGCGATCGCGCGCGCGATCGCCAAGCGCCCGGACGTGTTGCTCTGCGACGAACCGACCGGCGCGCTCGACTTCGAGACCGGCGTGCGCGTGCTCGAGGTGCTCGAGCGAACCAATCGCGAACTCGGCACGACGACCGCCGTGATCACCCACAACGCCGCGATCGCGGGCATGGCCGATCGCGTGGTCCGCATGCGCAGCGGCCGCGTGGCCGACGTACAGCGCAACGAACGCCGGCGGCCGCCGGCGGAGCTGATCTGGTGAGGGCGCTCGACCGCAAGCTGATCCGCGACATCTGGCACCTGCGCGGCCAGGCGGTGGCGATCGCACTGGTCGTGGCCTGCGGCGTCGCGACCGTCGTGACCTCGCGCGTCGGCTACGAATCGCTGCGCGAGTCGCAGGCGGGCTACTACGCCACGTACCGCTTCGCCGACGTCTTCGTCGCGCTCGAGCGGGCGCCGGAGTCGCTGCGCACGGCGCTGGCCGCGATCCCCGGCGTGGCCGCCGTCGAGACGCGCATCGTCGCGCAGGTGACGCTCGACGTCCCGGGCCTCGCCGAACCCGCGACCGGGCGGCTGGTGTCGATCCCCGCGATTCGGACGCCGATCCTGAACGACATCCATCTGCGTCGCGGCCGCTGGATCGAGCCCGGTCGTCCCGACGAGGTGATCGCGAGCGAGGCCTTCGCCGACGCCAACCGACTCGAAGTGGGCGATCGCCTCGGCGCCGTGCTGCGCGGCCGTTGGCAGTCGCTGCGCATCGTCGGGGTGGGCATCTCGCCCGAGTACGTCTACGAGATCCAGGGCACGAACCTGTTCCCCGACAACAAGCGCTTCGGCGTGCTGTGGATGAGCCGCGACGCGCTGGGGCCGGCCTTCGATCTCGACGGCGCCTTCAACGACGTCTCGCTGCAGCTCGCCCCGGGCGCCCGCGAGCTCGACGTGATCGACCGCGCCGACCGCCTGCTCGACCGCTACGGCGGCCTCGGCGCCTACGGCCGCAAGGACCAGATCTCACACAGTTTCCTGTCGGACGAGATCCGCCAGAATCGGGTCTTCGGCACGATCATGCCGGCAATTTTCTTGGGCGTGGCGGCCTTCCTGCTGCACATCGTGCTGGCCCGCCTGGTGGCGACGCAGCGCGAGCAGATCGCGGTGCTGAAGGCGTTCGGGTACTCGTCGCTCGACGTCGGCATGCACTACCTCGAGCTGGCGCTCGTGTGCGTGCTCGCCGGCTCCGTGCTCGGCGCGCTGCTGGGGCTGTGGTGGGCCTCCGAGATCAACCGCATGTACGGCGAGTTCTATCGCTTCCCGCTGCTGCGCTACGCGCCGGGCGCGACGGTCGTGGCGATCGGCGTCGGCGTCTCCGCCGCCGCCGCGTTCGCGGGTGCGCTGTCCGCGGTGCGGCGCGTCGTCGCGCTGCCGCCCGCCGAGGCGATGCGACCCGAGCCGCCCGCGAACTTTCGCGCCGGCGGCCTCGAGCGCACCAGACTCGCGCGCGTGCTGCCCGCGTCGCTGCGGATGATCTGGCGCAATCTCACGCGCCGGCCGGCGCGCGCGGCGCTCTCGGTGTTCGGCATGGCGCTCGCCGTCGCGATCCTGATCGTCGGCTACTACTTCGTCGACGCGATCGACTACCTCGGCACCTTCCAATTCCGCGGCGTGCAGCGCGAGGACGTGACGGTGCTGTTCCACGATCCGCGCCCCGCGCGCACGCGCCACGAGTTGTGGGCGTTGCCGGGGGTGTCGCGCGCCGAGCCGTTTCGCGTGGTGCCGGCGCGCCTGCGCCACGAGCACAGCCAGCGCCGCGTGGTGCTCTTCGGACTCGAAGCGGGCAGCGAGCTGCGCCGCATCCTCGACGCCGACGGCGGCGTCGTTCCGGTCCCGCGCGAAGGCGCGGTGCTGACCGCGAAGCTCGCCGAGATCCTCGGCGTCCGGGCGGGCGACGAGTTGCAGATCGAAGTGCTCGAGCAGGGGCGACCGGTGCGCAGGTGCGCGTGGCCGGCGTCGCCAACGAGCTGATCGGTCTCAACGCCTACATGGACGCCGGCGCCCTCCACCGGCTGATGCGCGAGGGAGACTCGATCTCGGGGGCGTTCCTGCGCGTCGACGCCGCCGCGAACGCAACGCTGAATGCAAGACTCAAGCGCATGCCGGCCGTCGCCGGGGCGACGACGCGGCTCGCGGCGCTGCGCGGCTTCGAGGAGACGCTGGCGAAGAGCCTCGACGTCTTCACCACCGTGCTCGTCACCTTCGCGGCGGTGATCGCCGCCGCGATGGTGTACAACGCGGCGCGGATCGCGCTCAGCGAGCGCGGCCGCGAGCTGGCGAGCTTGCGGGTGCTCGGCTTCACGCGCGGCGAGGTGTCGGTGTTGCTGCTCGGCGAACAGGCGATCCTCACCGGCGCTGGCGATCCCGCTCGGCTTCGCGATCGGGTATCGGCTCTGCGCCGTGCTGGCGAACGCCTACCAGTGGGAGTTCTTCCGCATGCCGCTCGTGGTGAGCACGCGCACCTACGGCTTTGCCGTCGCCGTGGTGCTCGCGTCGGCGCTCGGCTCCGCGCTCGCCGTGCGGCGGCGCATCGACCGCCTCGATCTCGTCGCGGTGCTGAAGACGCGGGAGTGAGGCGGTGACGGACGCGCGGCGCAAGGCCTCGCTGGTCGCGCTCGGCGTCCTCGCGCTCGGGGTCGCGTTCTGGCTGTTCCGGCCGGCGCCGCTCACCGTCGACGTCGCGACCGTGCGGCGCGGCGCCCTGCGCGTGACGATCGACGAGGAGGGCGAGACGCGCGTGCGCCAGCGCTACACGGTCGCCGCGCCGACGACCGGACGTCTGCTGCGCATCGAAGTCGACGAGGGCCAGAGCGTCGAGGCGGGCGCGGCCCTGGCGCGGATCGAGCCCGCGCCGCTCGATCCGCGCGACCTCGCGACGGCACGCGCGCGGCTCGAGGCGGCCGAGGCGACCCAGCGCGCCGCCGACGCGGGACTGCGTCGGGCGCAGGCGGCGCTCGCCCAGGCGAAGCGCGACGCGTCGCGCGCCGAACAGCTGCATCGCGCCGGCACGCTCTCCACCGACGCGCGCGAGAAGGCGAAGCTCGCCGAGACCAGTGCCGCCCAGGAATCCGAGGCGGCGCGCTTCGCCGCCGACGCCGCGGCCCACGACGTCGAGGCCGCGCGCGCCGCGCTGTTGGCGACGAGCGGCCCGAACCCGCCCGATCCGGATGCGCCGGGGCGAGACTTGCGCGGAGTGGGCAGCCCTGCGTCGTGGCTGCGCGCACCCGTCGCCGGCCAGCGTGCTGCGCGTCTTCGAGGAGAGCGAGCGCATCGTTGCGGCCGGCACGCCGCTCGTCGAGATCGGCGACCCCGCGTCGCTCGAGATCGTGGTCGACATCCTCTCGACCGACGCCGTGCGCGTGTCTCCCGGCGCGCGCTTCCTCGATCGAAGACTGGGGCGGCGAGGGAACCCTCGAAGGCCGCGTGCGACCAGATCGAGCCTTCGGCCTTCACGAAGATCTCGGCGCTCGGCGTCGAAGAGCAGCGCGTCAACGTGATCGCCGACCTCGGCGCGCCCGAGCCGCGTCTCGGCGATCGCTATCCGCGTCGAAGCCCGCATCGTGGTCTGGGAAGGCGGCGACGTGCTCCAGATCCCCGCGAGCGCGCTGTTCCGGCACGGCCCGGTCTGGGCGGTCTTTGTCGTCGAGCACGGCGCCGCGCGACTGCGCGAGGTGAAGGTCGGTCACCAAGCGGCCTTCGACGCCGAGATCGAGCAGGGCCTCGGTCCCGGCGAAGTGGTGATCCTGCACCCGAGCGACCGCGTCCACGACGGCGCCCGCGTCGCGCCGGCCGCGAACCCGAACTAGCCCCGATCCGGCATCGCCGGGCGCGATCGAACGGCCGCGATCGGCGGTGAAAGACCAGCGCGTGCGCCGGGTGGCTCGTCGCGTCGGGGCTGCCAAGACGTACAGCCGTGAGCCGGAAGAAGAAGGTCTGGTAGGGTGGAGCCGGGGCGGGCTCGCTGCCGAGCGCGCACATCGCGCGGGGCGCAGGTGGACCCGGCGTCGTCGGGCGCCTGGTTCCTCGGCTGGCGGCCGGGGGTTCCGCTCCCGGGTGGGATCGGGCCACCGCCGGTGGCACGCGCCACGAGCTGGCTCGCGCGCGTGGGATGGCGGAGGACTCTTCCCCAGCGAGCTCGCGTCCCGCTCCGATCGCTCCATCGATCGAGACGATCCGCGCACGGCGGGCCCCGGGAACGCGCATCGGAATGTCGGATCGAGTCTAGGAAGCGGGCGCGAGACTCCCCGCGCGCGGCGCCGAGATCGCTTCGAGCAGCCGCGTCACCTCCTTCTCGCCGATCTGCGGCTGGCGCTTGCCATGCTGGCTTGCGGCGGCGAGGGCGAGGTCGGCGATCGAGAGGATCCCGGCGAGATTCCCGGCGTCGTCCACCACCGGGAGCCGGCGCACCTGGTTCTGCCGCATGACGGCCTCGGCGTCGGCGGCGGTGTCCGCGGGCTTGCAGGTGTGGAGCGCCCGCGACATCGCGTCGTAGACGTGCAGACCGGTGAGCGGACGGCCGGTCGTATACGCCGCCATGCAGACGTCGCGGTCGGTGAGCATGGCCACGACGCGCCCTTCCGACGACCGCGCGACCACCGGCACCGCGCCGCAATCGCGCTCCCACAGGATCGCCGCGGCCTCGTTCAGCGGATCTTCCGCATCGCAAAACGACACATCCTTCGTCATCAGTTGCTCGACGCGCATCCTCGACCCTCCTCGTGCGCCCGCCGAGGCGTGGCGCGGGTTGTTGTCCGCGATCGATCCATGTCCTCGAGGTCCCGCGCGGCAACACACGGACAATCCACTCGAGAGCACGATGCGTGCCAGCGAGGCGGCGCCGGCGCGGGCCGGCCGGTCGGCGCGATCGCCAAAGCGCCCCACTTGGCCACGCGGGCGGGACATCGTGTCCTGCCCTGGCTCCGGCAAGGCGCGCGGCGCCCCAGCTATGCGCATGGTCATACGCCCGTCCGACCGCGGCTGACTACGCTGGATTTTTGAGGCGTTCCGGGGTCGGGAGGCAGCCTCCGGCAGCGAGATCCCGACCGTCCGAATGCCGACCGACTGAACACGGACTGAAGACGGAGAGGGGCATGCACAAGCGCGACGAGACGATCCTCGCCGATCTGATCGCGAGCCGAGCCGAGCAGAAGCCGGAGCTCGACGTCCTCACCTTCGAGCGCGGCGACGCGCCGCCGGACGTGAGGACCTACGCCGCCCTGCTCCAGAACGCCAACCGGATCGCGGCGGCGCTGGTCGCGCGCGGACTCGAGCGCGGCGCGCGCTTCGGGTTGATGATGCGCAATCACCCGGAGTTCGTGGAGACGATGATCGCGGCGTCGATCTCGGGCTGCGTCTACGTGCCGATCGACCCGCGCACGCGCGGCGAGAAGCTCGTCCATTTCCTGCGCCACTCGAGCTGCCGCGGTCTGATCACCGCCGACTACTGCCTGCCCGCGGTCGAGGAGATCCGCGCGACGCTGCCCGAACTCGGCTTCGTGCTCGGCCTCGAAACGGGCGAGGAACGCGGGGCGCCGGCGCTTTCCAGCGTGAAGAACGTCGATTCGCTGCGGGACGTTCTCGCTGCGTCCGCAGCGCCGGTCGAGGGCCGCACCGCCGGCGCGACCGACCCGCTCCAAATCATCTACACCTCGGGCACGACGGGCGACCCGAAGGGCGTCGTGTTCCCGAACGGGCGCTTCGGCGGCTTTGGACTGCTCGGCCACATCCTCGGCTACCGGCCGGAAGATCGGCCCTACACCGGACTCTCGCTGACGCACGGCAATGCGCAGGCCGTGACGCTCGGGCCCTCGCTGTACATGGGGCTGCGGGGCGTGTTCAGCCGCCGCTTCACGAAGTCGCGGCTGTGGGACGTGTGCCGCGACTACGGCTGTACCACGTTCTCCTTGCTCGGCGGCATGGCGACCGCAATCTACGCCGAACCGCGACGACCAAACGACGCCGACAACCCGGTGCGGATGGTGATCAGCGCCGGCATGCCCCGCGCGATCTGGCAGGATTTCGAGACGCGCTTCAACGTGCAGGTCTTCGAGTGGTACGGCGCGATCGAGGGCGGGCTCGCGATGAAGCCGGTCGGCGAGGGCCCCATCGGCAGCTTCGGCAAACCCGCGCCGGGCCTCGAAATGACGATCGTGGACGAGCAGGGCAACGAGTGTCCGCCCTTCGCCGTCGGCGAGATCGTCTCGCGTCCCGCCGGCGGCAGCGCCAACGTCGAGTACTTCAAGAACGAGGAGGCATCGCGCGCGAAGGTGGCGGGCGGCTGGCTGCGCAGCGGCGACATGGGTCACCGCGACGCCGAGGGCTGGTTCTTCTTCGACTATCGCAAGGGCGGCGGCATCCGCCACGACGGCGAGTTCGTGCAGCCCGACAAGGTGGAGAAGGTGATCGCCGAGCAGCCCGGCGTGTCGGACGTCTTCGTCTACGGCGTGCCGGCGGCCTCGGGCTCGCCGGGTGAGAAGGACGTGGTCGCGGCGATCGTGCCCGCGAACGCCGCGAGCTTCGAACCCAATACTGTGTTCGAGGCCTGCCGCCGCGCGCTCGACCCGGCGTCGGTGCCGCAGTACCTGCAGGTCGTGGACGAGATCCCGAAGACGGCCTCGGAGAAACCGCAGGAGCGCTTCCTGCTCGATCGCTTCCGGCCCGGCGCGCCGGGGGTCCACGCCCGGACGGCCGCCGCGCGCTGAGCGCGACCGCCGTGGCAGCGAGAGCATGACGCGCTCCGCAAACCCGCCCGCTCCCGCCGCGCTCAGTCGCCGTGGCTTCCTGAAGCTCGGGGGCAGCCTCGGGCTCTCGCTCGGGCTGCTGCAACTCGGCGGCTTCGCGGCGCGCGCCCGCGCGGCCGACGGCCCGCGCGAAGGCGAGGCTCCCGGCTATGACTCGTGGGAGGACGTCTACCGCAACGAGTGGCGCTGGGATTGCGTCACCTGGGGATCCCACACCAATCAATGTTTCCCGGGTGGGTGCTCGTTCCGCGTTCATTCCCGCGACGGCGTCGTCTGGCGCGAGGAGCAGAGCGCGACCACCGAAGCGTGCAGCCCGGAATACCCCGACTTCAACCCGCAGGGCTGCCAGAAGGGCTGCGGCTTCCATCATGCGCTCGCGAGCCCCGACCGGGTGCTACATCCGCTGCGCCGCGTCGGCGCCCGGGGCGAGGGGCGCTGGCAGCGGATCTCGTGGGACGAAGCGCTGACGCGCGTCGCCGACGCGATCCTCGACGCCCACCAGAACGCCGGACCGCAGAGCTTCGTGGTCGACGCGCCGCACATCCACGCCGGCTCGGTCGCGCTCTCCGGCATCCATCGCCTCGCGTACATGCTCGGAGGCCTCGTCACCGATCTCAACGTCGCCATCGGCGACGACTTGAAGGGCATCCTCCACACCTTCGGCACCATGCAGCTCGGCTACTCGGCGGACAACTTCTTCGACGCCGAGCTGATCGTGCTCACCAACTCGAACCTCTCCGCGACCGGGACGCCGATCTACCATTTCCTCACCGAGGCCCGCTACAACGGCAGCGAGATCGTGCTGCTCGCTCCCGACTACAACCCGACCGCGCTCACCGCCGACATCCACGTGCCGCTGCGAACCGGCACCGACGCGGCGCTGTGGCTGGGCATCTGCCAGGTGATTCTCGCCGAGGGCCTTCACGACGCGGGCTTCGTCCGCGAGCAGACCGATCTCGCGCTGCTCGTGCGCAGCGACACCGGTCGCTACCTGCGCGCGCAGGACGTCGACGGCGGTCGCGAGGATCAGCTCTTCTTCTTCGACGAAGGAACCCAGCGCATCGCACCCGCGCCCCGCGCCACGCTCCGCTTCGAGGGACTGCCGGCGCTCGCGGGCAGCTACCCCGTGACGCTCGCGGACGGGCGCAACGTCGAGGTGAAGCCCGTGCTCGCGCTCTTGCGGGAAAAACTCGACCGCGAGTCCACGCCGGAGCAGGCGGCCGCGATCTGCGGCGTCGGCGCCGAGCTGATTCGCGGGCTGGCAAGCAAGATCGCGCGCAAGCGCACCTGTTGTTACATCGGCTTCACTTCCGCCAAACAGTTTCACGGCGATCTGCACGAGCGGAGCCTGTTGCTGGCGATGGCGCTCACCGGCAACTGGGGAAAGTCCGGCACCGGCTTCAATTGCTTCCTGGTACCCGTCGAGCACGTCGGCCTGCTGATGACGCTCGAGCGACCGGCGGCGCGCGGCGGCCTGCTCGGCATGTTCATCGAGCACGAGAAGGTGAAGCTCGAGATGTGGCTGCGCGATCGCGAGATCACCGAGGAGCTGGTGACCGCCGAACTGATGTCCCGGCAAACGAAGCGCCTCGGGATCGTGCCGCCCGTCTTCTGGTTCTATCACCACGCCGGCTACGCGAAGCTCTGGGATCGGCCGGAATGGCGCGACCCGAGCGAGCAGCGGAGCTTCGGCCAGTGCCTGCGCGAGTCGGTCGAGCGCGGCTGGTGGGACGCGCAGCAGGCGCGTCCCGGTCCGGAGCAGAAGCCGAAGGTGCTGATGCTGATGGCGCACAACCCGCTGCGGCGGGAACGCAGCGGGCGCAGCCTCTACGTCGAAGAACTCTTCCCGAAGCTCGACCTGATCTTCGCCGTCGAGGCGCGCATGTCGTCTTCGGCAGCCTTCGCCGACATCGTGCTGCCGGCGGCCTGGTACTACGAGAAGGACGACACGACCATCACCTTCGGCATGAATCGCTACATGGCCCTGATCGAGCGGGCCGTGGCGCCACGCGGCGAGGCGAAACCGGAGTGGGAAATCTTCGCGGCGCTGGCGCGAAAGATTCGCGAACGCGCGCAGGCCCGCGGCCTCGCGTCCTTCCCCGACGCCTCGGGCGCCCTGCGCGCCTACGACGAACTCGGCGATCGCTTCACGATGAGCGGTCACCTCGAGAGCCACGAGGACGTGGTGCGCGAGTTCATGACGATCGCCGCTTCCACGGGGATCTTCGCGAAGGGTTCGAGCTACGAGACGCTGAAGGAGAAGGGCCAGCTCGCGTTCGCCGGCTTCGGCAAGGGACAGACCCAGCATTCCGCCGCGACCGACCTCGATCCGCGCAAGCCCTACACCAGCCTGCGATGGCACGTCGAGGGCGGTCTCCCGTACGCCACGTATGCGCGGCGCGCGCAGTTCTACATCGACCACGAGTGGTATCTCGAGGCCGGTGAAGCGCTGCCGACCTTCAAGGAGACGCCGCCGATCGGCGGCATGCACCCGTTCCGGCTGGTGAGCGGGCACATCCGCGGCAGCATCCACTCGATGCACATCGCGGTGCCGGAGTTCCTGCGGCTGCACCGCGGTCAGCCTGTGCTGTTCGTGAACGACCGGGTGGCGGCGGCGCGGGGCATCGCGGACGGCGACAGCGTGCGGCTCTTCAACGACGTCGACTCGGCCGAGCTGATGGTCTCGACCTCCGCCGCGGTCGGTCCCGATCAGGTGGTGGTCTACATGTGGGAGCCCTTCCAGTTCGCAAACTGGAAGTCGCACGACGCGATGCTGGTCGGGATGCCCAAGGGCCTCCACATGGCCGGCGGCTACGGACAGCTCCGACACCTCTTCGCCAGCGGATCGCCGACACCCGCTAGCGATCGCGGGCTGCGTGTCGACTTCGTGAAGGTCGAAGCCACGGCGAGCACGACGGGAGCCGGAGCATGAGGGGGGGCACCAACAAAGCGGCTCTCGCGGCGTCCCGGCGCCAGCTCGCCGCCGTGATCGATCTCGGCAAGTGCATGGGTTGCCAAACCTGCGTGATGGCCTGCAAGAGTCTGTGGACGCAGCGACCCGGCACCGAGCACATGCGCTGGATGAGCGTGGCCACCTGCCCGGGCCGCGGCTATCCGCGCGACTTCGAGACCAAGGGCGGGGGCTTCGACGCCGAGGGCCGCCCGCGCATGGGCACACTCACGACGCTGGTCGAGTGCGGCGACGCGTTCCAATTCAACCACGACGAAGTGCTCTTCGAGGGGAGCGGACAGAAGAAGAAGCTCGAGCCGCGCAGCGCCCACGGCGGCCAGCCCACGTGGGGCTACAACTGGGACGAAGACCAGGGCAAGGGCGAGTGGCCGAATCCCTACTTCTTCTACCTGCCGCGGCTGTGCAACCACTGCACGAAGCCGGCCTGCCTCGACGCCTGTACCCGCAACGCGATCCACAAGCGCGAGGACGGCCTCGTGGTGATCGATCAGCAGCGCTGCAATGGGCACCGACACTGCGTCGAGGCGTGCCCGTACAAGATGATCGCGTTCAACCCCGTGACCTCCACCAGCGAGAAGTGCATCGGTTGCTTCCCGCGCGTCGAAGCCGGGATCGCGCCCGCCTGCCATCGCCAATGCCCCGGAAGGACGCGCGCGTACGGCTTCCTCGACGACGAGCAGGGACAGGTGTTCCAGCTCGTCAAGAAGTGGCAGGTCGCGCTGCCGCTGCACCCGGAGTACGGCACACAGCCGAACGTGTACTACGTGCCGCCGCTCTCGCCGTTCGCCTACGACGAGGCGGGCAAGCTGACCGAGACGATGCGCATCCCCGGCGAGGTGCTGGAGCGCTACTTCGGACCCGATGTCCATCGCGCGCTCGCGACACTGCGCGCGGAGCGGGCGAAACGGGCGCGCAAGGAGCCCTCGGAGCTGATGGAGCTGCTGATCAGCCGCGTCTGGCGCGATCGCTTCGGCGGTTTCACGCGGGATCCCGTCTGAGCAGCGATCGCAGCGCCGACCGCGGAAGGAAGGGAAGAGACATGGCCGGCGATCCGCTTCGCGCCCATCGGCTCGCCGTCGCGAGCGAGCGGCTGCTCGATCCGGACGCGCCCCCGTGGGCGCGCTGCCGGCCGCGAGAGGTGCCGCTCACGCCGGCGCCCGTGGTGCTGGTTCACGAAGTGTCGCCCTACGTCGCCGCCAGCACGGGCCACGGCCGGGTGGCACGGCTCGAGGCGCGCGCCGCCCACGACGGCGCGCTGCTCTCACTCCGGCTGGTGTGGCCGGACCCGACGCGCGACGACCAGATCGCCGACCTCGACCGCTTTTCCGACGCCGCCGCCGTGATGTTCCCGTTGGCTCCCGGCGCGACTCCCTTCAGCATGGGCGCTCCCGACAAGCCGGTGAACGCCTGGCTGTGGCGCGCAGAGGCGGCGGAACCCTTCGACGTGTTCGCCGAAGGCTTCGCCACGAGTCGTCGCCGGCCGGCCAGCGCGAGCGAGCTGCGAGCGGCCGCCCGTCATGGAAACGGCGCGTGGACACTCGTCTTCCAGCGGCCGCTCGCCACGGAGCAGGCCGGTTGTGTGCGCTTCCAGCCGGGCGCTCCGTCCGAGATCGGCTTCGCGATCTGGGACGGAAGCGGTCGCGACCGCTCGGCGCAGAAGGCCATCTCGGCGGGCCTGCTCGCGCTCGACGTCGAGGCCTGAGAGCCGAAGCAAGCGCGCGAAAGCGAGCGACTTCGCTCCCCGAACGCTTCTGCGCGCTTCGACGGCAGGGTCCTCGGTGTAGGAACGCCGGCGGCGTATCATACGCGCCGTGCGCGTCGGAATCGCCCTCATCGAGAGCTATCGCTTTTCGAGCGACCCGAAAGAACTCGGGATTGGCGGACTCGCCTCGCGGGCGCGCTGCATCGAGGAACTCGGCTTCGACGGGATCCTGTCCTCGGAGACCGCAGGACACGATCCGTTCTTCCCGCTGCTGATCGCTGCGGAGCACACGGCGCGCGTTCGGCTCGCGACCGGCGTGGCGATCGCGTTCCCGCGCGCCCCGATGGTCGTCGCCCAGATGGCGTGGGATCTCCAGCGCCTGTCGGCGGGCCGCTTCACGCTCGGGCTGGGAACGCAGGTGAAGGGACACAACGAGCGACGCTACGGCGTGCCATGGCCGAGCGCGCCGGGCCCGCGCATGCGCGAGTACGTCGCGTGCCTGCGCGCGATCTTCGAGAGCTTCCAGCACCCGGGCGCCCCTCGCTGGTTCGAAGGCGAGCACTACCGCTTCGCGATGCTGCCGCCGGTGTTTGCGCCCGAGCCGATCGAGCACCCGCAGCTTCCGATCCACATCGCTGCGGTGAATCCGTACATGTCGCGTCTGGCCGGGGAGACCTGCGACGGGGTCTTCGCGCACCCCGTCTGTACGCCGCGCTACGTCCGAGAAGTAATGCTGCCGGCCGTCGCGGCGGGGGCGCAGGCGGCCGGGCGCGCGCCGACCGACGTCGCGATCGTCCACGCGCCGATCGTCGTCACGGGCCGCGACACCGCGGAGTTCGAGACGCAGAAGCATCTCCACAAGCGCCGCGTCGCCTTCTACGCCTCCACGCGCACCTATCACCCCGTCTTCGCGCTGCACGGCTGGAGCGAACTCGCCACGCGGCTCCACGCGCTTTCGCGCGAGGGCCGCTGGGACGAGATGACGAAGCTGATCCCGGAGCAGATGGCGGCCGAGTTCGCGACGATCGCGCCGCTCGACGAACTCGGCGATGCGCTCCGGGAAAAGTGGGGCGGAGTGCTCACGACGCTGAACCTTCCGACCGACCTCCCGCTCGGAACCGACGAAGACCGCCGTCGCGTGCGCCGGCTGGTCGAGACATTGCGGCAGGCGTAGGCCGCAGACGGGACGCCGGCGCCGGCGCGCGCGATCCCTACGAAATTCCCAGATCGCGCAGGACGGCATGCGTGTCGGCCCCCAGCGGTCGCGCGCAGCCGCGCGCGACCCGGGCGCGCGGCGCGAGCACGGGTGCGCGCTCGCCATCGACGGCGACTTCGAAGCCGCTCCCCACCCGCCGCACGCGCGCCGCGCAAGACTCCACTCCGAAGCCGAGCACGTGGGCCGTCACGTCGCGCAGCGCGAGGTCGAGCAGCTGTCCCCCGCCGCACCGCCACGAGGCCCAGGCGGCGACCGCCGCGTGTAGACCCGTGAGGGGATCGGCGATCGCGTCGCCACAGAAAAGCGGCGCACCCTCCCCGGCTCCCGTCGCCGCGGCGAGACCGGCGGCCGCAGCCGCGTCGTCGCCAAACGCGACCCAGCCCGCCTGCGGCTCGCGGCGCCCGTAGCCAGTGATGCTCACCCAGCTGAGACCGGGAACGGCACGGACCAGCGCTTCGGCTTCGAGTCCGAGCTGGGCCAGCGCCCGGGGTCTCGCGCTTTCGACGACGATGTCGGCACGTTCGACGAGGGCGCGCAGCTGGCGGCGCCCCCCCGGCGAAGCGAAGTCGAGCGCGACGCTCCGCTTGCCGGCGTTGAGCAGGTCGAAGAACGCCGGCCGTCCCCGGCGCGCGCCGTCCGGGCGGGCGCGGCTCTCGACCTTCACCACGCGCGCGCGGGCCAGGCCCAACAAGTGTGTGCAGAGCGGTCCCGCCCACAGCGAAGAGAGATCGACGACCAGCGGCGACTCGCCGGCAGTGCGCATCGCGGGCTCACCGCGTGCGGCGACGCGGCACCATGGCGGGGGCGACGCGTCCGGCGCGCCCGCCTCGGCCACCGGAAGGCCGAGCAGGCGCGCGCGCTCGACCAGCTCCGCAGACGATCGCTGCGCGACGCGCTCCGCGACGAATGCCCACGGGGCGTCGCCGGGGCCGGCCTCGGCGAACCACGCGGGCAGCAGCGCCACGTCGTCGGGTCGAGCGAGGTTGACGGCGACCCAGCCATCGGCGCTGGGCAGCAGGCGGCAGCTCCCGCCCGCCGAGATGACACTCCTACGCGTCAGACCCAAGATCGCAGCCCGCTCGCCGAGCAATTCGGGCCCTTCCAGCTCCGATCGCCAGCCCGTACCGACGAGTGTACGCAGAGCCGTGAGCGCGCCACGAGCACACGCGGCCAGTGGACCGGGCGCGAGCTGCGGCGGACCGTCGGCGCGTCCGGTCAGCGCCATCGCGCCCGAGCGAGCCCAATCGAGAGCCGGGTGCAGAGCGACTCCCCCGGGCGATCGCGCGACATCGACGCCACACGCGCCGAGCAACGCCGCCGCGTAATCCGCTGCGACGCCCGAGCCCTCGAGGTGAACGAACTCGCGAGGCTCAACGCACGCTGCGAACGAGCGTCCGGTGGTTCCCTGATTTGCCTGCGACGAAACGGGCATCGACGGGGAACTCTAGTCGGCCGCCGGCAGAACGGTACGAGGACGCTCGCGCGTCTCCGCACACTCGGCCGCCGGCGGCGATTCGGTCGCCGCACCGGAGGAGAACGCGTAGGATGCGACGGCTTTCCCGACCGCGGACCTCCGGGAATGGCGAGAGGTGAGGCTCATCGTGATGGTCGGTGGGCAAGGCGCGCTGAGCGGACGAAGGGTACTCGAGCTGGCCGACGCCTCGGGCGCCTACTGCGGCAAGCTGATGGCCGACATGGGCGCCGACGTGATCAAGATCGAGCGGCCCGGCGGCGATCCATCGCGGCAGGTTCCGCCGTTCTGGCGCGACGCGCTCGGGGACGACACGAGCTTCTCCTTCTTATACGCCAATACGAGTAAACGGGGCGTCACGCTCGATCTGGCGCGACCCGAGGGACGCGCGATCCTGGAACGGCTGGCGCGTAGCGCCGACGTCGTCGTGGAGACGTTCCCGTCGGGCCACATGGACGCGCTCGGGCTCGGCTACGAAGCGCTGCGGCTCGTGAACCCGCGGCTCGTGTTCACGTCGATCACGGGCTTCGGGCAGAGCGGTCCGCACCGCGACTACCGCTGCTCCGACCTGGTCGCGAGCGCGCTGGGCGGGGCACTCTACGTGACAGGCGAGGAGAGCGACCCGCCGGTCACGTTGGCCGGCTCGCAGGCGCACGTCTCGGCGTGCACGTTCGCGGCGGTGAGTTCGCTCGTCGCCCTGCTCCACGCCTCGCGCACGGGATCCGGTCAGCACGTGGACATCTCGATGCAGGAGGCCATGACGTCCGTGACGCACATCTGCGGCGCCGGGAAATGGCTGGACGACGGCATCGTTCCCAGGCGCAGGGGCACGAGCCTCTTCGCCTCGGTTCCCTCGGGCGCCTATCCGTGCAGCGACGGTCTCGTCTACCTGATGGTGAACCGTCCGCACCACTGGAAGGCGCTCGCCGAGTGGATCCACGAGGAAACCGGCAACGAGGAGGTGCTCGACCCGATCTTCGAGGGGCCGTCCTCGCGGCGGCAGGAGCACCGCGAACTACTCGATCTCTTCATCTCGGACTTTACGCGCAGGCTCACGGTCGACGAGGTCTATCGCGAAGGGCAGCGCCGTCACATCGCCTTCACACCCGTGAACACGGCCGCCGCAGTCGCGCGCGACCCGCATCTCGACGCCCGCGGTTACTTCGTCTCCGTGGAGCGCCCGGACGCCGGCGCGCTGCGTCAGCCCGGCGCGCCCTACCGACTCGCGCGGACTCCGTGGGCGGTGCAGCGCCCTGCCCCGCGCGTCGGCGAGCATAACCAGGAAGTGTATGGCGGCGAACTCGGGATCTCCGAGCAGCGCCTGCATGCGCTGCGGGACGCCGGTGTCGTCTGATCGCGAGGCGACCGGAGCGGCGCAGGCGCTGCGCGGCATCCGCGTGGCCGAGTTCACCGCCGGCATGGCGGGGCCCTGGATCGGGCGGATCATGGCCTCCTGTGGCGCCGAGATCATCAAGATCGAGTCGCACCGGCATCCGACGGTGGTTCGACTCTACGTTCCACCGCGCACGCCCGAACTCGGGATCCAGCCGGCGCTCTCTCCCTGGCTCACCGACTGGGACGCGGGCAAGCGTTTCGTGGCCCTCGACCTCTCGCGACCCGGCGCGGTGGAACTCGCCCGGCGGATCGTCTCGATCTGCGACGTGGTCATCGAGAACTACAGCACCGGCGTGATGGAGAAGCTCGGCCTCGGCTACGAAGAGCTCGCGCGCGTTCGGCCGGATCTGATCTACTTCAGCAGCTCGGGCTACGGCGACACGGGCCCCTGCAGCCGCTACGTGACCTGGGGACCGAACATCGAAGCCCTCTCCGGGCTCGCGACGCTCTCGGGATTCCCGGAGCGAGAGTGCACCCTCACGCAGTTCGCATACCCGGATGGACTCAGCGCGCTGCACGGTCTGTTCGCGGTGCTGTGCGCGCTCGACCATCGGGCTCGCACCGGCGAGGGACAGCGCATCACGCTCTCACAGCTCGAAGCGACGGTCGGCGTGCTCGGGCCGCTGATGATGGAGCAGCTCGCGCAGGGCCGGGAGCCGCGACGACTCGGCAACGCCTCGCTGCACGCGGCGCCGCAGGGCTGCTACCCGTGTCGCGGTGTGGACCGCTGGTGCGCCATCACCGTCGCGAGCGACACCGAATGGGATCGGTTCTGCGACGCCCTGCAACGGTCCGAGTGGAGGGAGGCCCCGCGCTTCGCGACGCTCGCGGCGCGGATCGAGCACAGCGCCGAACTCGACGCCGGGATCGCGGCGTGGACCTCCACGCGCACGGCCTACGAAGTCATGGACACACTCCAACGTGTGGAGATCGCCGCCGGCGTGGTGCAGACGGCCGAGGACGAGCTGCGTCACGATCGCCAGCTCGCGGCGCGCGGCTTCTTCGAAGAGGTCGAGCATCTCGCGAAGGGCCGCGTGGTCGCCGCCGGAATCCCGCTCGGACTCACCGGCACGCCGAGCCGGACCGGACGCGCCGGTGCGGGGATCGGACAGGACAACGACTTCGTCTTCCGCGAACTGCTCGGCATGAGTCCCGAGGCGATCCGGGACGCGGTCGAGACCGGAGCGATCGAGTCCCCCGACGCCTGACGGCCGTCCTGCTTCCCAGCGACGAATGATCCGCCCCGTGGGAGATTGGGGCTTGCTCTATTATTGGAGCGAGCTATAAGATTTTTGTTACAGCGGGGGTACCCCTTCCGTGCAGGTCGACGCAGCCGAGGGACGCCGGGAGCGCAAGAAGCGGGAGGTGCGCGAGCGCATCTCCGAAGCGGCCCGCCAGCTCTTTCTGGAGCACGGCTTCGAGGCCACCACCATCGAGCAGATCGCCCGCTCCGCCGACGTCGCCCAGGCCACCTTCTTCAACTACTTCCCCAGCAAGTCGGCGGTGCTCGGCGAGATGACCAGCGAGGTCTTCGAGCGCATCGAGGAGCTGGTGAACGAGCTGCTCGCGCGACCCGCCACCGCCCAGGAGCGGATCCGCGGCTTCGCCGACGCGGTGGCCACCGAGATCGAGCAGACGCGCGGCTTGGCCCGCGACGTGGTGCTCGAGTTGATGCGGATCAGCGCCCCCCGCGACGGCGGCTTCCCGTACGCGGCGCGCGTGCGCGATCCGTTCGCCGCCATTCTGCGCGAGGGTCAGCTCCAGGGCGACGTACGCACGGACCTGGACCCGACGTTCCTCGCGGACATGGTGATCGGAACACTGAACGTGTCGATCACCAACTGGTTGAACGACCCGGGTTTCCCGTTGGAGCGCTGGTTGCGCCAAGCCGCCGCGTTCATGGGCGAAGCCATCCAGCCCAAGACCGCTGAGAAGCAGGATGCCGCGGGGTCGGTCGTCGCGAGCGCCGCGGCGGCCGGACCGCGGGCGAGGAGATAGCCATGGGTTCGATCGACATCGAGGTGGGGCTCACGGAAGAGGAAGTCGTGGTCCGCGACACGGTCCACAACTTCGCGGTCGAGGTTCTTCGACCCGCCGGCGCGAAGCTCGACAAGCTCGTCGACCCGGCGGACGTGGTGGCGCCGGACTCGATCCTCTGGGAGGTCTTCGAGAAGTACCACCAACTCGGCATCCCGGGGCTGCGTGGCGATCCCAGCGTGAACGCCGTCGCCCGCGCCCGCCTGGGCGCGATCGTGAACGAGGAACTCTCGTGGGGTGACGTGGGACTCGCCATCACGCTGGGCCTCTGCGGTTTCCACGAGATGTGGGTCCGCACCGCGGGAAACGCCGAGCTGATCGCGCGCTTCTGCGATCCCGCCCACCCCACGATCGGCTGCTGGGCGCTTGACCGAGCCCGACCACGGGAGCGACACGGTCGCCGTGACCGAGCCTCAGTTCAGCGATCCGTCCTTGCGGGCCAACTGCACCGCCCGCAAAGACGGCGACGACTACGTAATCCGCGGGCAGAAGGCCGCCTGGGTCTCGAACGGCTCGATCGCGGACATCGCGGTGCTCTTCTGCACCCTCGACGCGAGCCAGGGCTTCAAGGGAGGCGGGGTCTTCCTGGTGCCGCTGGACCTGCCCGGCGTCGCGCGCGCCCGCCCGCTCGACAAGCTCGGTCAGCGCAGCCTGAACCAGGGCGAGATCTTCTTCGACGACGTGCGGGTGCCCGCCAGCTACATGGCGGTAGGCCCCGACGCCTACGCAATCGCGCTCGAGATGATGCTGGCCTTCGCCAACGCGGCAATGGGCGAACTGTTCGTGGGCGTGGCCAGCGCGGCCTACGACCACGCGCTGGCCTACTCGAAGGAGCGCGTCCAGGGCGGAGTGCCCATCCATCGACACCAGAGTGTGCGGGCGCGCCTGTTCCGGATGTTCATGAAAGTAGAGGCCGCCCGCGCCCTGGCGCGACGGGTGTCGGTATTCAACGCCGCCGGCGCACCCAAGGTCCAATACAGCATCGCTTCGAAGGTGTTCTGCACCAGCACCGCATTCGAGGTGGCCAACGAGGCGCTGCAGATCTTCGGGGGCAACGGCCTCTCCCGCGAGTACCCGATCGAAAAACTGTTGCGCGACGCGCGCGCCTCGCTGATCGAGGACGGCTGCAACGAAATGTTGAGCATCGTCGGCGGCGCGCGGCTTTGATCCGAGGGGAACGTCGATGGAGTTGAGAGAGACGATCGGTCGCAGGCGCTCGATCCGCTTCCTGCTGCCCCACAAGCCTGTAGAGCTGGAGAAGATCCAGCGCATGCTGGAAGCCGCGCGCCTTGCGTCGCATTGGGGCAACGTGAACACGCTGCGCGCGATCGTGATCGAACGCGACAAGGCGTCCCGGGAAGTGCTCGACGCGCTGCCGTCGCCGGTGGGCGGTTATCAGATCCAGCTCGCCCCGGTGGTGATCGTCTGGTACGTGGAGACGGCCGCCTGCGACAACGCGGCCAGCCGCCTGCGCGAGTTGGTGGACGCTGGCGCCGTCGGCTTCGGCGACCGCAAGCGCGAGGTGCTGGAGAAGACCCTGGTACCGCTCTTCTCCCGACTCGGCGACGCGGTGAAGCTGCCCGGGCTCAACGAAGTAGACGGCGGACAGGGCATCGCGCAGGCCACGCTGATGGCCTTCGAGCAGGGGCTGGGCACCTGTTGCCTGGGAACGGCCAACGCGGACGGCATCCGCCAGAAGCTGGGTCTCCCCGCGAGCTGCCGCGTACTGGTCACGCAGACCGTCGGCTACCCCGCCGAGAGCCCGGAAGCCGGCGGCCAGCGGCCCCGACTTCCGTTCGAGCAACTGTTCCAACTGAACGGGTACGACAAGCCCTTCCCGCGCTCGCAGCAGGTCGTCGAAGAACTCGTGCGCGACGGGATGATCCAGCAACCGGCGCCGCTCCCCTGGCGGGAAGCGGAACTCGAGTATCTGCGGCGCGCCCTCGATCTCAAGGGCGACGGCCTCATCTAGCGCGAAGGAGTTTCCGCGTGCGCCCGAATGCGACAATCGCCGGTGTTGGGATGACCCGCTTCACCAAGCACCCCGACAAGGGGCTGAAGGAGCTGGGCGCCGAGGCGGTGCGCGCCGCAGTCGAAGACGCGGGGCTCGAGCTGCGCGACCTGGAGGCCGCCTACGTCGGCAACTGCGCGGCGGGGCTCGTCACCGGGCAGGAGTCGATCCGCGGCCAGGTGATCCTGGACCCCATCGGCGTCGGCCAGATCCCGATCGTCAACGTGGAGAACGCGTGCGCCAGCGGCTCCACCGCGCTGCGCGAGGCCTGCATCATGGTCTCGGCTGGGATCCACGACGTGGTGCTGGCGCTGGGCGTCGAGAAGCTCACCCATCCCGACAAGGCGAAGAGCTTCGCGGCCTTCGCCGGCGCGGTGGACGTGGACGAGCTGAAACAGATGATGGCATCGCTCCAGGCCTCGGCGAGGCGCGCGGCGCCGGACAGAGCCGCTCGATGTTCATGGACGTCTACGCCAGCGCCGCCCGCTCGCACATGGAGCGCTACGGCACGACGGTGGAGCAGTTCGCCGCGGTCGCGGCCAAGAACTCCTTCCACGGCAGCATGAACCCGCGCGCCCAGTTCCAGGAATGCCTGTCCGTGGCGGACGTGCTGGCGGAGCGCGTGATCGTCGAGCCGCTGACCCGGGCGATGTGCTCACCGATCGGTGACGGCGCGGCGGCGGCGGTGGTCGTGAGTGAACGCAAGGCCCGCGCGCTGGGGATCGCGAAGCCCGTGCGGGTGCTCTGCATCGCGATGCACTCGGGCTACCACCACGCCGACGACGAACCCGACACCGTGGAGCTCTGCGCGCGCGACGCCTACGAGGAAACCGGGATCGGGCCGCGGGACTTCGACGTCGTCGAGGTACACGACGCGTCGGCGCCCGCGGAGATCATCGCCTACGAGCAGCTCGGACTCTGTTCGAAAGGGGAAGGCGGCCGGCACGTGGAATCCGGCGCCAGCCGGCTGGGCGGACGCCAGCCCGTCAACACTTCCGGCGGACTGCTGCGCAAGGGACACCCGGTCGGCGCGACGGGACTGGCGCAGATCGTGGAACTCACCGAGCAACTGCAGGGACGATCCGGCAAGCGCCAGGTCGAGGGCGCGCGCCTGGCGCTCGCGCAGAACGGCGGCGGCAAGAAGGGCAACGACGCCGCGGCGATGGTGGTGACGATTCTCCAGGCCTGAGAGGGAGACGCATGCGAGAGCGCAGCGAGATGATGCTGGCCGACCTGATGCGAATCCGCGCCGAGGCGAAGCCCGATCTCGACGTCCTCACCTTCGAGCACGTGAGCCTCGACGGCGGCGCCACCCCCGACGAGGTGCGCCGCTACGCCGATCTCGACGCCAACGGCAGCCGCATCGCGGCGGCGCTGGCGAGTCGGGGTCTCGGTCCGGGCGACCGCTTCGCCGTCATGATGCGCAATCACCCGGAGTTCGTGGAGGCGACCGTGGCCGCCTCGCTCGCTGGGCGCCGTCTTCGTGCCCGTCGATCCGCGCACGCGGGGCGAGAAGCTGGCCTTCGTGCTGCGCAACGCCGGCTGCGGCGGCATCGTCTGCGCCGACTACCTGCCTGCCCGCAGTCGAGGCCGTGCGCGCCGAGCTGCCCGAGCTGCGCTGGATCCTCGCGCTCGAGACCGGCGAGGGCGGACCGACACCCGGCGACGTCGCGGGCGTGGAGTCGCTGGCCGAGATCCTGGCGGGGCCGGTCCCGCGCCTCGACCCGCGCGCCGAGCCCGCGACGCCGCTCCAGATCATGTACACGTCGGGCACCACCGGCGATCCCAAGGGCATCGTCGGCGACAACGCGCGCTTCTGCGGCGCCGGCATGCTCGGCCTGCTCTTCGCCTACGGCCCGACGAGCGACCCTACACGGGGCTCTCCTTCACGCACGGCAACGCCCAGTCGGTGACGCTGGCGCCCTCGCTGCTGCTGGGTCTGCGCGGCGTCTTCAGCCGCCGCTTCACCAAGTCGCGGCTGTGGGACGTCTGCCGCCGTCACGGCTGCACGACGTTCTCGCTGGTCGGCGGCATGGCCACGGCATCTACAGCGAGCCGCCGCGCTCCGACGACGCCGACAACCCGGTGCGCCTGGTGGTGAGCGGCGGCATGCCGGCCGCCATCTGGGAGGCGTTCGAGAAGCGCTTCGACGTGCGCGTGCTCGAGTTCTACGGCGCCATGGACGGCGGCGGTGTGGCCTACAAGCCGGTCGGTCACGGGCCGATCGGGCTCGTTCGGCAAGCCCATCCCCGGCACCGAGATGAAGATCCTCGACGACGGCGGTCACGAATGCCCGCCCGGCGTCGTGGGCGAGATCTGCTCGCGTCCCGCCGGCGCCAGCGAAGCGCCGCCGGTGGACTACCACGGCAATCCCGAAGCCGGGCGCTCCAAGAAGTGCGGGGCGGCTGGAATCGCAGCGGCGACATGGGCCACACCGACGGCGACGGGTGGCTCTTCTTCGACTACCGCGCCGGCGGCGGCATCCGACACAACGGCGACTTCATCGATCCGAGCTTCGTCGAGAAGGCGATCGCCGAGCACCCCGCCGTCCGCGACGTGTTCGTCTACGGCGTGCCCGCAGCCTCCGGCGCGCCGGGCGAGAAGGACGTCGTCGCGGCCGTCGTCTTCGGCGAGAACGCGACGCGCGACGTGGCTTCGGTCTTCGCCGCCTGCCGCGCGAAGCTCGAGCCGAACTTCGTACCCAGCTATCTGCAGGTGGTCGACGAGATCCCCAAGACCGCCTCGGAGAAACCGCAGGAGCGCATCCTGCTCGAGTGGTTCGCTCCGCAGGCGGCCAACGTGTTCCGGAAGGAGGGGCGCTGAGATGGGCGAGAGGCAGGGGCGCGGAATCGATCGCCGGACCTTCTTGTTGGCGGGAGCCGCGGGGGCGGCCGGGCTCGCGCTCGGGATGCGCAATCTTCGCTGCAGCGCGCCGGAGCCGCCCGCGGCGGGACTCGCAGCAGCGGCTTCACCGCCGCCGGTGTACGGCGACTGGCGCGACGTGTACCGCGAGCGCTGGCGTTGGGACAAGATCGTCAAGAGCAGCCACTGGGTGAACTGCTGGTATCAGGCCCACTGCGCCTGGAACGTCTACGTGAAGGACGGGATGGTCTGGCGCGAGGAGCAGGTGGCGGACTATCCGCAGATCAACCCCAACCTGCCCGATCCGAATCCGCGCGGCTGCCAGAAAGGCGGCTGCTTCAGCGAGCGCATGTACGACGCGTCGCGGATCCGGTACCCGCTCAAGCGGGCGGAAGCGCGCGGGGCGGGGAAATGGAAGCGCGTCTCCTGGGACGAGGCGCTCGGCGAAATCGCCGACTCGATCCTCGACACGCTGCGCGACGAGGGCTCCGACCGCGTGATCTGGGAGCTGGGCCCGCTCTACACCGTCGGCACCATGTCGGCGGCCCACCAGCGGCTGGCCGTGCTGCTGGACTCCACCAGTCTCGACATGAACAACGAGATCGGCGACGGCCACCAGGGCGCGGCGGAGACCTTCGGCAAGATCGTCTTCGAGCGCTCCGCCGACGATTACTTCTACTCCGACCTGATCCTGATCTGGGGCGGCAATCCGATCTGCACCCAGATCCCCAACGCCCACTACCTGCTGGAGGCGCGTTACAAGGGCGCCCAGCTGGTGTGCATCGCGCCGGATTACAACGCCTCTTCGGTGCACACCGACCTGTGGGTGCCCGTGAAGGCCGGCTGCGACGCGGCGCTGGGTCTCGGTGTGGCACACGTCCTCGTGAAGGAGGACCTGATCGACCGCGCGTTCCTCGCCGAGCAGACCGACTTCCCGATGCTGGTGCGCGAGGACACCCGCCTCTACCTGCGCGAGTCCGATCTCGAGAGCGGCGGAAGCGACGAGCAGCTCTACCTCCACGACCGGCGCAAGGGAATCGTCCGCGCCCCGCGCCGCAGCCTGGCGCTCGACGGACTCGAGCCCGATCTCGAGGGACGCTTCGAAGTGACGCTCGCGGACGGCAGCACGGTGGGCGTGCGGACGGTCTACTCGCTCTTCCTGGAGCGCTTGGCCGACTACACGCCAGAGAAGGCGTCGGCCCTGTGCGGCACGCCCCCCTCGCTGATCCGCGAGCTGGCGCTGCGCCTGGGGCGGGCGAAGGCGGCCTGCGCGGTCACCACCAGCAACTTCGGCAAGTTCTACCACGGCAACCTGATCGAGCGGGCCCAGGCCCTCGTCTTCGCGCTCACCGGAAACTTCGGCAAGAAGGGCAGCGGCTTCGTGGCCTTCCCCTTCCTGTCGGCGGACGGCCTCGAGGGGTTCGTGCGCGACATGTTCTCGCTGGGCGACATGATGAACACGACAGCCGCGAAGATCATCGGCAAGACCGTCCTGGACACCGCCCGCATGAAGCTCGATGGCTACACCGAAGAGATGATCGCCTACGAGCAGGGCCGCAACATCGTAGCCGAGGGCCGGATGGCTTCCGGATCGCTGTTCTGGTACGTGCACGCCGGCCTGATCGAGGCCAGCGAGCAACTCCAGCACTGGGACCCCTACGTGAAGCGGCCGGCCCGCGAGCTGCTGGACGAGGCGCTCGCGAAGGGCTGGCAGTACGTGTGGCCGAAGCCGGGGAACGACCCGCGGATCCTCTTCAGCTACGGGAGCAATCCACTGCGGCGGGTTCGCTCCTACCCGCTGATCCTGAAGAACCTGTGGCCGAAGCTGCGCACCATCGTCTGCATCGACATGCGGATGACCTCCACGGGGCTCCAGGCGGACTATGTCCTGCCGACGGCGGGATGGTACGAGCGCTCCGAACACAAATGGGCGACGACGCTGATGCCATACATCCACGCCGGCGAGAAGGCCGTCAGCTACTACGACGCGAAGTCCGATTGGGAGATCCTCTCGCTCTTGACCCAGGTCCTGGATCGCCGGGCCCGCGAGCGGGGCATGACCTCCTACGTGGACCGCAGCGGCAACGAGCGGCCACTGCACAACCTCTATGAGAAGTACTCGTCGGGCGGCAAGTACGGGCCCACGGACGACGAGAAGGTCTGCGCGGCGCTGCTCGAGCTTTCGAGCAACGTGGGCACGATCAAATGGGACGAGCTGAAGAAGAAGGGCTTCCACCGCTTCACCGGACTGGGGCACGGTGCGGGCTCGATCGGCAACGCCACCGACGTGCCGGCCGACGACTCGATCACGCCCCTCACCCACCACGTCTTCGGGAAACAGCCCTATCCCACGCTCTCGCGGCGGATCCAGTTCTACCTGGACCAGCAGCTCTACCTCGAAATGGGCGAGGAGCTGCCGGTGCACAAGGACCCGCCCAGCGTGGGCGGTGACTACCCGCTGACCCTCACCGGTGGCCACACCCGCTGGAGCATCCACTCGAACTGGCGGGACGACAAGCTGATGCTCCGGCAGCAACGCGGCGAGCCGGTGATGTACATCGGCGTCGAGGACGCCGCGGCTCGTGGAATCGGCGACGGGACACACGTGCGTGTCTTCAACGACCTGGACGGCTTCGAGATCATGGCCAAGATCTCGCCTGCCGTGCGCCCGGGTCAGCTCATCCTCTACCACGCCTGGGAAAACTTCCAGTTCCGGAACGGCAGGGGCTTCCAGACGCTGATGCCGGCGCCGCTGAATCCCGTGGAGCTGGCCGGAGGGCAGTACCACTTCCGGCCCGGAATCATCGCCATGCAGCCCAACCACACCGATCGCGACACGCGGGTAGAGGTGACGCCGGTATGAGCGGAGCAGAACGCAAAGGCGTCTCGCGCAGGAACTTCCTGCTCGGGACCGGGGCCGGCGCCGCCGTGCTCGGCCTGGGTCTGTGCCAGCTGCGCAGCCGCGGCCCCGCGCCCCGCGTGGGTCCGCCGCTGCCGGCAGCCACGCCGGTCGAGCCGATCGTCTACGGGAATTTCACAGATCTGTGGCGCCAGCGCTGGACCTGGGACCGGGTGGCCAAGGGAACCCACACGCGCGCCAACTGCATCGCGGCCTGCTCGTGGAACGTCTTCGTGAAGGACGGCATCGTCTGGCGCGAGGAGCAGGACGCGGTCTACGACGCGCCGCGCCCCGACGTGCCCGACGGCAACCCGCGCGGCTGCCAGAAGGGCGCCTGCTACACGCGATCTCCAGACGTCGCCCTCCCGGCTCCTGCTATCCGCTCAAGCGCGGTGGGTGAGCGCGGCGCGGGCAACTGGAAGCGGATCTCCTGGGACGAGGCGCTCAACGAGATCGCCGACGAGCTCATCGACGCCGCGCGTGGCGGAGGGCACCGAGTCGATCGTGCACGACCACGGCACCACCAACGCCGGCTACGGGCCCGAGACGGCCGGCGAGATGCGCTTCACCGAATGCCGTCGGCGCCACCGTGATCGACTCCTGGTCGGGCGTCGGCGACATGCCGATGGGCGCGGTGCAGACCTGGGGCATGTACAACTGCGAGGGCACGTCGGACGACTGGTTCCGCTCCGACTACATCATCGTCTGGATCGGCAACCCCGTCTACACCCGAATTCCGGACGTCCACTTCATGCACGAGGCGCGCTACCGCGGCGCCAAGCTCGTGGTGATCGCGCCCGACCTACAACGCCACGCGCGGTCCACGCCGACCTCTGGCTCAACGTCCGACCCGAGAGCGACGCGGCGCTCGGGCTGGCCGCGGCCCAGGTGATCATCGTCCGAGGATCTCTACGACGCGGAGTACGTCCGCGAGCAGACCGATCTCCCGATCCTGGTGCGCGAGGACAACGAGCGCTTCCTGCGCGAAGCGGACCTCGAGGCCGGCGGCCGCGACGACCTCTTCTATTTCTGGGACGAGGCGGCGGGCCGCATCGCCGCGGTGCCGGGCTGCCAGGGCGACGGCGACGGAGGGCGTTCGCTCGCGCTCGGATCCCTGCGCCCGCCCTCGCCGGGACACTACAAAGTGAAGCTGGCGGGGGGTGCGGAAGTCGAGGTGCGCCCCGTCTTCGAACGGCTGCGCGAGCGCCTCGCCGAGTACACGCCCGAGAAGGCCGCCGCGATCACCGGCCTCGCGCCCGCGGTCATCCGGCGCTTCGCGCGCGAACTGGCCGCGGCGAACGACGGCGATGATCTTCGCCTCGTGGGGCGCCTGCAAACACCACCACAGCGACCTCTTCCAGCGCGCCATGATCCTGCTGATGGCGCTCACCGGCAACCAGGGCAAGCCGGGCGGCGGCATGCGCGTGGCGGCGTGGTGGGGACTCGACGGCCTCGACATGATGGGCTCGAAGCGGCGTCGGGATCCGCGACATGCTGCGGGTCATCCCCAAGGCCATCCGCGGACTCACGCCGCGCGACTACGAGCAACTCTACACCGAGTACAGCGAGAAGGCGCCGAACACGCCGCTGATGCCGTTCCTGTACGTGCACGGCGGCTACCGCGAGATGTGGTCGCGCCCGGATCTCGCCGACCCGGCGCTGCCGCGAGGCATGGACGAGTACATGCGGCTGTCGATCGAGCGGGGCTGGACGAAGATCCACCCGCCGCCCGGACCGCCGCCCGCGCGTGTTCATCTTCACCGGCTCGAACCCGCTGCGGCGCTGGCCCGCGCCGCAGTACGCGCGCAAGCACCTGTGGCCGAAGCTCGACCTGATCGTCGCGGTGAACTTCCGCATGAGCACGTCGGCGCTGCAACGCCGACTACGTGCTGCCGGCCGCGGCGTACTACGAGCAGCACGGCATCAAGTACGCGCCAGAGCTACGTGCCCGTACATCATCGTCTCGGACCAGGCGACCCAGCCGCTCGGCGAGTCGAAGACCGACTGGGAGATCTTCGGGCTGCTTCAGCGAGCGCGTGGCGCGGCGAGCCCGCGAGCGCGGTGTCACGATCGGTGCGCGGCTTCGACGACCGGCCCCTCGACCTGCGCCAAGGCCTACGAGGTCTTCACCGAACGCGGCGACTTCGACCCCCACGATCCCGCCGACCCGATCACGCTGATGGACGACATCCTGCGGCGGCAGCCCGAGCGTGGGCAAGATCAGCGGCGCAGGAGGCGCTCGAGCTGGGCGCCGTGCGCATCATCGGGTACGGCGCGCCCGTCACCGATCTATGCCACCTGCAGCGACTACGATCCCAAGGACACCCACTGGCCGCACCGCTGGTTCGTCGAAGGACAAGGTCGCCGTGGCCGACGCTCACCGGCCGCCAGCAGTTCTACATCGACCACCCGTGGTACCTCGAAGCCGGCGAGAGCCTGCCCGTCCACAAGGATCCGCCGGGCGCACGCAGCCGCTACCCGCTGCGCATCAACGGCGGGCACACCCGCTGGAGCATCCACGCGATCTGGCGCGATCACGCACTGATGCTGCGCCTGCAGCGCGGCGAGCCGGCCTGCTTCCTGGCGCCCGTCCGACTGCGCGCCGCGCGGCATCCGCGACGGCGATCGCGTGCGCGTCTTCAACGACGCGGGCGCCTTCGAGGCGGCGGCCAAGCTGGCCGCGGGCGTCCAGCCGGGCGAGGTGATCATCTACCACGCCTGGGAGCCCTATCAGTTCAAGGGACTGGAAGAGTCAGCAGGAGCCGGTGGAAGCGCCGTGGAAGCCGATCCACCTGGCCGGTGGCTACGGTCAGATCCACTACCGGATGTTCTACGGGTCACCGAGCCATTCCCCACGCGGCGCGCCGGTGGACGTGGAACTCGCCGAGTCGCGGCAAGCGGCCAGCCCAGCGGAGCCCGACGCGTAACCCGCCCGGTGCGACGGCCGCGCCTGCGATCAGACGCGGCGCACGTCGACGCGCGTGTCGCGGTCGTTGCCGTTCGGCTCGTAGTACGACACGCCCCAGTGGAGATGACCGTAGTCGCCGACGAGCTGCGTCACCTTGATGGGGCTCGGCGCCAGCGACTGATGACTGCTGCCGCTGCGAAACTGGAACGGCTCCCAGGCGTGCAGGATGTGGACCTGACCCGGACGCATCGTGCCGGTCGGCTTCGCGCGCGCGACGAAGCGGCCGAGGTCGTTCCAGATCTCGATCCAGTCGTGGTCGCCGATGTTGCGCGCGCGAGCGTCCGCGGCGTTCAGGTAGACGACCGGTTCGCCGCGCTCGAGGCGGAGCATCAGCGGCTGGTCGCGCCACATCGAGTGGATGCTCCAGCGCGTGTGACCGCCGGTGAGCGTGAAGGGATGCTCTCCGCCGGCGGCCGGCGGCTCTTTGTGAACGGGGAGTTCCTCGCCGAGTTCGAGGAACCACGGGTGATCGACGTAGAACTGCTGGCGGCCGGTGAGCGTCGGGTAGGGACGCTTCTTCTCGACGAAGTCGCGCAGCGGAACGATCGGCTCGTCGGCACGGTACTCGGAGTAGATGCCGCTGGTGGAGCCCTCGGGGCCGAGCGCGCGCACCCGCACCGCGCCCCCCTCGCGGCGCAGATCCTCGAGCGTGATCCCGCGCGACGCACTCGAGACGGACAGGATGTAACTCATCACATCCTCCTCCGAGTGCGGACCGAAGCGACCGGAGTCGCCGAAGCGCTCGTCGAGCCGCGAGATGTCGGTCGGCTCGCCGTGGAAGCCGCGCACTTCCTGCACGTTGCGCCGCTTCGCCTCGGCGGCGACGCGTTCGGTCAGCAGCGAGAAGATCTCCCACTCGGGCTTCGACTCGGCGAGCGGAGGCACCGCGCGGTCTCCGAGCGTCAGGTAGGGCACCAGCGTCACGAGGTACTTGAGGCCGATCTTCTCGTACCAGCCCGCAGCGGGCAGCACGATGTCGGCGTAGCGCGCGGTCTCGCTCATGCGGAAGCCGATGTCGACCACGAGCTTGGCGCGGGCGAAGAGATGGTCGCGGACGCGCTGTCCCATCCGTGTGTGACGCAGCACATTGCCGCAGATCGAGATCACCACCTCCGGCGGCGGCGCTCCCTGCGGCGGACCGATCGGGAAGTGGCCGGCGGCGAGCGCCTCGTCGAGATACACACGCGGAGGCCGCGGCAGCGCCGGATCGCCGTACTCCGGAGCGAGCTGCGCGTCGCCGGCGCCGCCGTGCACCGCGTGGAAGAGGCTGCTCGAGACGTGCGTCTGCTGGAAATCCCGCTTCACACCCGCGGCATCGACGAACGAGCGCGCACCGAGCCAGACGAGGTCAGCGATGCCAAGTCCCTCGTGCATGCCGACGAGCCCGAGTCCCTCGAGCGCGAGGAATCCGCTCGATTGCCAGCCACCGCCGGCCCGGCCGAGATTCCCGGTGAGCGACGCGAGCAGAATCTGCGAGCGCTGGATCAGATCCGAGTGGTAGTTCTTGCACGCGCCGTAGCTGGAAAGAATCATCGCCGCGCGCGCCTTCGCGAAATCGCGCGCGAAGCGACGGATCAGTCCCGGCGCGATCCCCGTGATGACGGATGCAGCCTCGGGCGCGAAAGCCGCCAGCCGGTCGCGCAGCAGCGATAGGACGCTTCGGACCGGTGCGCTGCCGCCCGCCGCGAGCGGCACCTCGCCGCGGTGCTCGAGGACGGGGCGCAACGCACCGAGCGCGAGCGTCGGGCTCCAGTCTTCCGTCGCGCCCGGCGCCCAGGCGAGCGCGCCCGTCACTTCGTCCCAGATTGCGAAGCGGTCGTCGCGCCCGCCCGCCACGACGTCGGACTCGCGCAGGGTGCGCCGCGTGTCGGTCCGGACCAGGAACGGCAGATCGGTCTGCTCGCGGACGTAGTCGGAGTGGTAGAGATCCTCGTCGAGGATCACACGGCAGGCGGAGAGCGCGAGCGCCGCGTCGGTGCCCGGGCGCGGCGACAGCCAGAGGTCGGCGTGGATCGCGCTCGAGCCGTAGTCGGGCGTGATCGACACCACGCGCGCGCCGCGATAGCGCGCTTCGTTCAGGAAGTGCGCATCGGGGATGCGCGTCGTCGCCGGGTTGAAGGCCCAGAGCACCAGGTACTCCGAGCGGAACCAGTCGTCGGAGCTGCCGCCGGTGAAGCCGGCGCCGAGCGTGATGGTGCCGCCGACCGGGAGGTCGCCGACGTGCGCCGTCGAATCGGTGACGGGCGCGCCGAGCAAATGGAAGAAGCGCAGCGTGCCGGCCAAGGTCGGGCCGAAGTCCATGTTGCCGCCGAGTTCGCACACGACGCCCTCGCCCCCGCGACGCGAGAGCGTGTCGACGAGCGTGCCTGCGATCTCGCCGAGCGCCTCGTCCCAGCCGATGCGTTTCCAGCTGCCCGACCCGCGCGGCCCCACGCGTCGCAGCGGATGGCGGAGCCGGGTCTCGCCGATGGCGAGTGCGCTGCAGCTCGCGCCCTTCTGGCAGCCGCGCGGATTCCAGTCCGGCACCTCGGCGTTCGACGCCGCGTAGGGCGCCGACTGCTCCTCGCGCCACACGACGCCATCGCGGACGTAGAGGTTCCAGGCGCAGGCCGCCACGCAGTTGGCCGTCGAGTGCGTGCCGCGCACGACGCGGTCCCATCGCCACTGTGCGCGGTAGACGTCCTGCCAGTCGTGGTAGAGAGGGAGGGTGGACGGGGCACGGGACGCTTCCGGCGTCGCGGCCACGCCGCCTTCTCCCGCCGCCGAAGCGGACGCGGGACGCAGACGCCCCAGCAGCAGCAACGCCGCGGTGGCCGTGCTGCCCCGGAGAAACCTGCGCCGCGTGACACTCCAGTCTGTCGCCATGTCGACCCGCACCATGCTGGGAATCTTGCGCGTGCGGTAGGACGAGCGTCAGTCGCCGACCCGCGCGAGGCGCGCTTCGAGCATCTTGCTCGACGTGTTGTTCACTTCGAAATCGGACTCCGGCGGGAGTACACCGTGCTGTTTCAACTGCTGGCCGAGGCGTCCGAGGATCGCCGTGAAGCGGAAGCAGGCGAAGACGTCGTAGTATTCGAGATGCTGCGGGTCGATTCCGGACCACTCGCGGTAGCGCGCGATCGTCTCGTCGCGCTCGGGCAGACCCGACAGGCGCGGCGCGCCCACGCCGGCGCTGTGGTGCTCGTCGAAGAACAACCACCAGGCGAGGTCCTGGGCGGGATTGCCGAGGGTCGCCATCTCCCAGTCGAGCACCGCCACGCAGCGGCCGTCGCGGAAGATCATGTTGCCCAGGCGCGAGTCGCCCCAGCACAGGCCCACGGGCTCGCGCTCGCGGGGCTGATGGCAGCGGAGCCAGTCGAGCCCCGTCTTCGCCAACGGGAAGCGGCCGCCCTCGGCAAAGCCGGCCCACGCGATGTAGCGCTCGTAGTAGTCGAGCTGCATCTCGAGCGGAGTCTTGCCGGCAGGGCGGAAGGGGCAGCACCGCCAGCGCGCGCCAGTCGAGGCGGTGGATGCGCGCCAGATTCTCGACCCCGCTCCACCAGATCGAGGCCCGCTCTTCGGGCGCGATCTCCGTCATCCAACCGGCCGTGTGGTAGGGCGGGTTGTCGTCGGGGATGCGGCCTTCGACGCGCTCCATCACGTAGAACGGGTTGCCGAGGGTCGCCGCGCCCTTCTCGCGCCAGAGCATGCGCGGCACCGGGACGTCGGTGTCCGCGAGCGCCTGCATGATCCCGTACTGGAGTCCGAGGTCGTACTCGGGAAACACGCGGAGCCCGGCGGGCTCGATCCGCAACACCAGGCTCTCGCTGTGCTCGCGCCCGTCCTCGCGCCAAGTGAGGTCGAAGAGCAGCGTGTCGTTCGAGAAGCCCGTCGTGCCCGAGCCGCCGAACTCCGAGACGCGCACGTCCTGTGCGTGCGGCAGTTGGCTCCGGACCCAGGGAACGAATTGCTTGTGAGTGACTTCGAGATCGCGTCGCGGTAGCGGCATCTTGGTTTCTCTCCAGCTCCCAGCTCTCTAGTTCCCAGCCGCGAGTTCGGCGCGAACCATGCGTGCCACGGTCATGCCCGAGTCCGTTGCCTGGTGGGTTCCCATCGTTCCGCTCCCGGCGTCGCAACCCGCCAGGAACAGGCCCGCGACCGGCGTGCGCGGCGACGGCTTGCGCGTGCCGCATTGGCCGACGATCTGGCCGATGCCGACGCACTCGCCGCCCTGCCCCGGCAGCACCGAGTCGCGCGTGTGCGCGGACACTTCGGCGGGGCCGTCGACCTCGCGTCGCTCGACCGCCGCCCACGCCGCGGGAAAGCAGCGCGCGAGTTGTTCGTCGAGCTTGCGGTAGAGCATGTCGATCTCAGTGGCCTTCGGGTCCGGGGAGCAGATGGTTCCGGCCACGAGGCACTGCTTGCCCGGCGGCGCCATGCTGGGATCGAAGTTGCAGGGCACGGTGATGAACATGATCACCTCGTCGGGCTCGTGGCCCGCCGATACCCGCTTCGCGCGCTCGAGGTTCCACCAGCTGTCGTCGGACCACACCATGTACATCTTGTGCGGCATCGCGGGGCGGTCGAGGAAGTAGCGCACCGTTGCGAAGCCCCAACCGGGCTCGAGCCCCTTCACGTACTCGACGTATTGCGCCGGGAACTGCGACGCGCCCGCGAGCTTGAGCACCGTCGGCTGGATGCCGGCAGTGCTGATCACGATCGGCGCACGGAACTCGCCGTCGGCGGTCTCGACGCCGGTCACGCGCCCGTCGCGGATCGCGATCTGGCCCACCCGCGCGTTGGTGCGAATCTCGCCGCCGCTTGCGCGGATCGCGCCGGCGATGTCGTCGAGCACGCGCCCGAAACCACCGCGGTAGTAGCCGCCGCCGCCGCGCGTCGCGATCTGCTGCAGGATCTTGATCTGCTCGGAAGCGGCCACGCGATCGATCGGCTCGGCGAGCGACGCATTGGCGTGCATCGCCATGTAGTTGTAGAGGGCGTGCGGGACCGTGCGCTTACGAAGCCAATCCTCCATCGTGACGTCGTCGAGGGCGTCGAGCCCTGATCCAGGCAGGAGCACCAGTTCGCCGAGCACCGCGAGCGCCTGCTCGCGCTCCGCCGCGTCGAGCTGCATCAGATCGAAGAGCGGCGTGGGGTCGTCGCTCGTCTGCGGCGCCACCAGCGTCTTGTACTCGCCCGAGCGGCCCTTGTAGGACAGCGACGAGCCGTCGAGCAGCAGGATCTGGCCGAGCTTCTCCTCCATGCCCAGCTCGCGGAAGAGCGCCGCGAAGGCGGGATCGCGCATTGGCACCTGGAGTTTCGGTCCGAGTTCGTAGCGGAAGCCGTTGCGCAACGGCGTGACCGCCTTGCCTCCCGTGTGCTCGTTCTTGTCCAGCAGCAACGTCCGCGCTCCCCACTTGGAGAGCAGCGCGCTGCAGGCGAGCCCACCCGGTCCGCCGCCAATCACGATCGCGTCGTAACTGCCCGTCGTCATCGCATCTCCTCTCGTCGCGGCGCCACCGCACCAAATACCGCGCGCCGCACTCGTTGGTAGTTCCAGACGAGGTCGGCGACCTTGATGCCGGACTCCACCGCCTGGTGTGTCCCGCAGCCGTAGGCCCCCGCATCCACGCCCACATAGAAGAGACCCGCAATCGGCGCCTTGGCCTCGGGTTTGAAGCGGCCGCACTGACCAATCACCTGGCCGAGCCCGATGCACTCGCCCCCGACGCCTGCAAAGGCCGGCTCGCGCGAGATGCCACTCGCGTCGCGCGCGTCGTACGTCTCGCGCGACTCGACGTGGGAATGGAAGCCCGGCCAGGTGCGCTCCATGATCTCGTCGATCTTGCGCCACCAACGCTCCTTGTCGGCGACGGGCGCATCGGGATCCGGGGAACACCAGGTGCCCGTGAGCACGCACTGCTTGCCGGGCGGCGCGAGTTCCGGATTGTTCTGCGACGGCACCTGCACCCACATGATCACTTCGCGCGGCAGCGGCGCCCCGGCCTGCATGCCCAGCCAGCGCTCGCTGGTCCAGTAGGCCTGCTCGGAGAAGACCAGCGCGTAGGGCTCGTCGAGGAGTTCGGTGTCGAGGAAATAGCGCAGCCCGATCATGCCCCAGGACGGGACGAGATCGCGCACCCAGTTGGCGTAGCTCTTGTCGAAGTGCTGCTCACCGACGAGCTTGAGCACCGTGGTCTGGAGGCCGGCATTGCTCACCACGATGGGCGCCGTGAAGGCGCCCTGGTCGGTACGCACTCCCGTGACGCGTCCGGCCTCGACTTCGATCGCGCGCACGCGGGCGCGATATACGACGCGTCCGCCGTTCTCCTCCACGGTGTCGGCGTAGATCTCCGCCAGCCGGCCGATCCCGCCGCTGCTGGCGTAGAGGCCGCCGTGCTGCAGCATGATCTCCTGGAGCGTGCGGATCGCCTCGGACGCGGGGAGCACGTCCGACGGCACCATGAAGACGCCGTTGGCGAGGGCGTGCAGGTACATCCGCACGGGACCCGGAGCGCCCTTCTCCTCGAGCCACTGGGTGAAGCTGACCTCGTCGAGCTTCGCGGACTCCGCGGGAGGCAGCAGCGCCAGCTCGGCGAGCACCTGGATCGCCTTGGGCAGCTCGTCTTCCGCCACTCCGAGCAGGCGCAGGATCTTCGTTCCGTCCGGGTCGGGGTCGCTCGGGAAGCGGCGGACCTCACCGGCTGCGTCGAAGTAGATCCCGCCGCGCGCCGTGGGCACCGCGAGTTCGACGCGATCCTCGACGCCGAGTTCGCGCAGCACCTGCAGGCAGCGACTGCTGCGCGCCGGCGCGTGGATCACCGGCCACATCTCGTAGGTGAACCCGTTCTTCGAGATCACCATCGCCTTGCCACCGGCCTGGCTGTTCTTCTCCAGCAACAGCACCCGCAGCCCGCGCTTGGCGAGCAGCGCCGCGCAGGTCGCGCCGCCGAAACCGGCGCCCACCACGATCACGTCGAAACGCTCTGCCATCATGGCTCGGTTCCCTTCCGCCGCGTCCCGCTCGATTTCCAGGCGCGTTCTCGGTTCGCGAAGCCGCTTCTCACTCGGCGCCGTCCAGGAACCCCGGCAGGCGATAGCGCGCGAAGGGGCCGAGGAAGAGATACTCGTGCAGGCCGTAGCCCACCTGATCCCCGACTTCGAAGCGCGCGACGTTGTCGCAGATTCCCCAGAGCTTCTGGCGATCCTTCTCGGTGTCGAGCAGGACGCCCTGCACGACGAGCGGCCCCTGATACATGCCATGGCGCCAATCCGCATCGAAGCCGTAGCCAGTCCCGATGCCGACGTAGCACTCGACCAGCGGCGTGACCGCGATCTGCAGCGGTCCCCCCGGCGCCTCCGGGAAGGAGAGCAGCGAGCGCTCGACGAAGCGGGTGCCCTTGCGCAGCACGTGCTCGTGCTCGGGGCGACCCAGGGGCTCCGGCGCGCGTGCCGGATCGTGCCAGATGCGCACGCCCTCCTCGAGCACGCGCTCGCCATTGTCGCGCTCGTGACACATGTAAAGGATGGAGCAGTCGCGGAACTGCATCGGCGCGTAGTTCCACATCCCATCCATCTGCCCTTCGCCCTGGCGGATGCCGGGAGGCTCGGGTTCGCCCACCGGGCGCACGCCCCAGGAGCGGTCGCGCACGCCCCACCAGCGGTCCGGCGTGACCCGGAAGGTCTCACCCGCCACCGCGAGCGTTCCCTCCCAGCAGCCGGTCTGGACGAAGCGCATGGTGTCGAAGAGCGTGCGGCCGTACTTGCGGATGTGCTGGCGCGGCTCCAGGTAGGCGGGCATGGCGCCCTTCCAGCGCAGATCGGCCTCGATGCCGTGCTCGTTCGGCTCGATCACGAAGCGCAGCTCGCGCAGCCCTTCGATCACCTCGACGCGGAGCGGACCCGCCGTCGTGTCGGCGCGGTCGCCGAGTGTGCGCGAGGCGCGAATCACGCGGTGCTGGGTGCCGCGCCGCACCACCGCAAAGGCGTCCTGCACGCCGAGGTTCGGGTACTGCCCCAACCCCATCACCATGAAGAGTTCGTCGCTGCAAGCGTGCAGCATGAAGTAGTAGCGATCGTAGAAGTTGCGATCGCTCGTTCCGACGTGCCGGATCGTGTCGGCGATCTGGTGGAGCGGGAAGTCGTCCATCTTCGAGAGCACGGCGTCTCCTCAGTGCCTTCCCGAGACCATTACCGGTCGCGTCATGCGCGCTCCACCTCCACGGTGGTCCCGCGCAGCGTGTGGTGGGGCCCCGCGAAGAGGAACTGGTAGTGGAGCTGGCCGTACTGGAGCATGTGGAGCGACTTCCAGACCGACGGTACCGGCTCCTGACTGCTCTTCCAATCGCTCGCCGCGCTGGAGCTGCAGCATGTGCGGCTCCTGGGCGAAGGTGGAGTGGATCGACCAACGCTGGCGGCCGGTGAGCGTGGGCCAGCACATCTTCTTCTCGACGAAGCACTGGCCCGGATAGACGGTGTCCCCGGGCTCGTAGTATCTACATATTTTGGTGTGCACCCGGAAGGGTCCGACGTCCTGGATCCGGACGGCGCCTTTGGAGACGGCCTCCTCCCAGGGGACGATCAGCTCGAACTGGGGCCACAGATGCTCCTTGGCGAGCTGGGGAGCGGGCCATCGCGGTAGCGGATTCACGCGCACCTGCTTGACCCGGCCGACCGGCCGATCCCGCTCCGTCTGGGCGAGATACGCCGCGGGCTGGAGCGCGCGCGGCGTCGGCGCCAACTCCACGCTGGCGCCGTCGGCGCCGCTCCAGATGGCGGCGTCCGGATCGCCGAGCGCCGTCGCCTCGACCGCAATCGTCCTGGCCTGCACGGCTTCCCCTCGCGCCCGGGGCCACATGGCGCCACCGGGGCCACCTGGGGCGAGCCAAACTAACTAGCGTTCGTTAATTTGCGCTCAACCGGCGGCGTCCCGCTATGACCGTCGTCATAGCCGCCCCCTTCTCCCCAACGCATGGTGGGCAACGGGGTCGGCGCCGGCCCACAGGGAGCTGACCATGGCCGACGATCCCGTGGAAGAGCTGGTCCGAAACTTTCAGGATCGGATCGTGGCCGGCACGTGGCACGGCTTGTGCGGCCTCGACGAGGCCCGCTTCGACGGGGTGATGGCGTGCCAGGCGGCATCCTGCGCCCAGGCCTACGTCGAGTTGTTCCAGATCCCCGACACGCTCGACCTCGACGCCTTTCTCGAGCGCATGGTCCTCGGCGGTTCGAGCAAGATCGAGATCCAGCGCGCCGGCGACACCATTCAGTGGAATGAAATCCACGGCGGCGAATGCGTGTGCCCGCTCGTGAAACGCGGCGTGGTGCCGCTCGCACCCGGTCTGTGCCAATGCGCCGCGCACTGGGTACGCGACCTCGTGGCGCGTCATGTGAAGGGTCCCGTGCGCGTTCGACTCCTCGATTCCGTCGCGCTCGGTTCCCAAAACTGTACGTTCGAGGTGGTGGTGGACGACCCTTCGCCGCGCAACGAGCCGGATCCGGCGGCATGAACAGCGTCATGGGTCGCACTACGCCGGCACCGGCGCGACACTCGCCCCGGCGATGACCTTCGGCTACATCGCGGCCCGGAACGCCGTGCCCGAACCGGCCAACCTCGAGGACTCCCCATGAGCTTTCGCGTCGAGACGGTGATTCTCTCGCCGAACACCGATCAGTATGCCGGGAAGGGGCAGCGCGCGTGGACGCTCGAGCGCGTGGCCCGCGAGGCCCGCGAGGCCGAGGCGCTCGGCTTCGACGGGATCACGACGCCCGAAGCGGGCCACGACCCCTTCCTGCCGCTCGTCGTCGCCGCGGAGCACACCCGGAACGTGCAACTCGGCACCAACGTCGCGATCGCCTTCCCGCGCAGCCCGATGGTGACGGCCCAGCTCGCCTGGGACCTGCAGGCGCTCTCGAGCGGCCGCTTCCGCCTCGGTCTCGGCACGCAGGTGAAGGCCCACATCGAGCGTCGCTACGCCTCGCCGTGGACCGGCGCACCGGGCCCCCGGCTGCGCGAGTACGTGCAGTGCATCCAGGCGATCTTCCGGAGCTTCCAGAGCGGGCGCGCGGAGCGCTTCGAGGGCAAGCACTACGCGTTCACGCTGCTCCCGCCCTTTTTCAGTCCCGGGCCGATCGAGCATCCGCGCGTGCCGATCCAGGTCGCCGCGGTCAATCCCTACATGGGTCGCCTCGCGGGCGAACTCTGCGACGGGCTGCGGCTACACCCGATCGCGACGTTCCGCTTCGCGAGCGAGAAGGTGCTGCCCGCGGTCGCGGCAGGCGCGGCGCTGGCGGGGCGCAGCGCGCAGGAGATCGACGTGATCGGCGCGCCCTTCCTGGCCATCGCTCCGGACGCCGAGGGCGTCGCGGCCGCGAAACAGGCGCTGAAGCAGCACATCGCCTTCTACGCCTCGACTCCCACCTACCACTCGGTGCTCGAGTTCCACGGCTGGCAGGATGCCGCTGCCGAGCTGCACCGCCTTTCGCGCGAGGGACGCTGGACCGAGATGCCCGCGCGCATCAGCGACGCGATGCTCGACGAGTGGGCGATCACCGGGACCTGGGACGAACTCGTGCCGAAGCTGCGCGCGCGCTGCGGCGGAATCTTCTCGACCCTGCTACTCGACCTTCCCGCCACGCTGCGCGCCGACGCCGATCGCGTGCGCGAAATCGTCGCCGCGTTGGGCGCGAGGGAGTGAACATGGCCGAGCATCTGCTCTTTTCCGTCGAGGAAGGTGTCGGGACCATCACGCTCAACCGGCCCGACCGCCTGAACGCGGTGACCTGGGACCTGGCTCGGGATTTCGTGGAACTGCTGCGCGAGATCCGCACCCGCGACGAGGTGCGCACCCTCGTGCTGACCGGCAGCGGACGCGCTTTCTGCTCGGGAGGCGACGCGGAGTGGCTCGCGGGCTCGGCGGAGCGCGGCATGCCCGGGCTCTCCGACGCGCCGCTGGAGCGCTACCAGCGCAAGACGCCGGCCGGCCCGATCGCGGAGCTGGTGCGGATGCTCGTCGAGGTGGAGAAGCCGGTGATCGCGGCTCTACACGGTCCGGTGATGGGCGTGGGGCTCGCGTTCGCGCTCGCCTGCGACCGCCGCTTCGCCGACCCGACGACGCGCATGTGCGCCGCCATGGTGCGACTCGGCTTCGCGCCCGATTGCGGGGTCACCTGGCTGCTGGCGCACGTGGTGCGCCTGCCAACCGCCCTGATGATGGTGACGACCGGCCGCATCCTCGAGTCGGACGCCTGCCTGCGCGAGGGCCTCGTGGACGAAGTGGTGGAGCCGGGGCAGGACCTCGCCGCTGCGCTCGCGTACGCGAAGGAGCTGGCCCACGGGCCGAGCGTCGCGATCGACCTGGCGCGCCGCTTCGTCTGGAAGTCGCTCACCGCGACGCTCGACGAGATGCTCGACTACGAGGCGGTCGCATCCACCATGTCCGCGCACACCGAGGATGCGCGCGAGGGCACCCGCGCCTTCGTCGAGAAGCGCAAGCCCGAGTTCAAGGGCCGCTGAGAACGCCCGCGAGGGCGCCGAGCGCAGCCGCGACGCGGCCCGCAGCGGAAACCGCGCTCCGCGCCGTCGGACCCGTCGTGCACTGCGGAGATCGGGGCGATCTCGATCGCGGATCGGGCCGCCGGTTCCTCACGGCAACGTCCGCTCGCGTGCGCGCGCGAGATCCTCGGGCGTGTCCACGTCGCCGATCGGCTCGCCCCCGATCGATACCTCGTGCAGCCACTCCGGGTGCGCCGCGAAGAGCTGTCGTGCGCCGGTGTCACCGCGCAGGGATTCGAGTTCGGGCCAGAGGCTGCGCGCCAGGAAGACCGGATGACCGGGCACGCGCCGGCCCGCCGCGTCGCGCCAGACCGGACGCGCAGCGGGCGCGCCGCTGACGGCAAGCGCCGCCCCGACGCGGTCGATGAGCTCGCTCGTCACGCCCGGCTGGTCGCCGAGCAGGACCGCCGCCAGCGTCGCGCGCGAATCGACGGCGCGCAGGCCCGCGCGCAGCGACGCACTCTGGGCGGGCGCGTCGCCCGCGACGACGACCACGCGGGTCGGAACTCGAGGTGGCAGCACGAGCGCGCGGCGGATCGCATCCTCCTCCAGACCCAGCACGAGCACGATCTCGTCGACGCTCGATGCCGCGGCGGCGTCGAGGACGTGCTGCAACAGGGGACGCCCGCCGAGCGCTTCGAGCGCCTTGTTGCGACCCATGCGCGTGGAGCGGCCCGCGGCGAGCACGATCGCGCTCGCGAATCCGCTCGGCTCGGATCCGCCGTGGATCAAACCGCTCCCCTCGCGGAGCGAGCTGCCGTCGCGTCCACACCGGACGGCCTGGATCTCGGCCAGAATGGCGAGCGCGATCTCTTGCGGCTCGCGGCCGCCGAGATCGAGACCGATCGGCGCGTGGATGCGCGCGAGTTCGGCCCCGGACAGACCGACCTCGCGCAGTTGCGCCAGGCGCCGCGCGTGGGTGCGGCGGCTGCCGAGCGCGCCCACGTAGTACGCGGGCGAGCGCAACGCGAGGGTCAGCGTCGGCACGTCGAACTTCGGATCATGGGTGAGCACGACGACTGCACAGCCGGCGTCGAGGCCGGCGCGCTCGAGCGCGGCGTCGGGCCATTCGCGCAACACCTCGTGGGCGTCAGGAATCCGCTCGATCGTGGCGAAGGGGCTGCGTGGGTCCATGACCACCACGCGATGGCCGAGCGGCCGCGCCAGCTTGGCGAGCGCCGCGGCAATCTGCGTAGCGCCCGCGACGAACAGGCGCCGTGGCAACGGGAACCCCTCGACGAACACCGTCGCCTCCGCGCCGCGCCACGGCAGGATCACGCAGCGACCACCGCCTGCGGCCAGCGCGCCACGCGCCTCGCCAGCGAGGCGCGCGTCGAGTTCCGGGTCGAGCGAGCCGACCACCGATCCGTCGCCGAGCACCGCGAGCGCGCGTCCGGCGAGCACCGCGGGCTCGACGCCCACCGCCAGCGCCGCCGTGCGGCCCTGCTCCACCGCAGCACGCACCGCTTCCCACGCCGGGGTCGCCGAAAAGGGCTCGATCAGCACCTCGATCGATCCGCCGCAGGAGAGCCCCACCGCGAAGGCCATCTCGTCGGAGATGCCGTAGCGAGCGAGCGCCGGCTTCCCCTCCGAAAGCACCTGGCGCGCACGCGCGAAGACGTCGTTCTCGACGCAGCCGGCGCTCACCGAGCCGGCCATGCGGCCGCTCTGGGTCAGCGCCATCCGCGCACCCGGACGGCGTGGGGCCGAGCCGTGCACCGCGACGAGCGTCGCGAGCGCGATCGGCTCGCCCTCGCGCCGCCAGCGTTCGATCTCGTGCAGCAGCTCTTTCAAAGAAAACGCATCTCCCGCAATCCTTCCCGCCGTCGCGCGTAGTTTGGTAGCGTGTTGAACCCCGATATCCGGGTCAAGGGAGAGACATGACTCCGACCCGCAGATCCTCTGGAGCGTGGCCGAGTGTGAGCAAATGAAGCCTGCAGCATTCGAGTACGCAGCACCCAGCAGCATCGCCGAGGCTCTCGCGCTGCTGCGCACGCAGGACGGCGAAGCGAAGATCCTCGCCGGGGGGCAGAGCCTGATGCCGCTGCTCGCGATGCGACTCGCGCGGCCGTCGCTGCTCGTCGATCTCGGGCGCATCGCAGGACTCGACTCCATCCGCGAAGAGAGCGGCGTGATCGCGATCGGCGCGATGACGACGAAGAGCGCGATCGAGCGCTCGGATCTGGTGCGGACGCGGCAGCCGCTCTTCCACGCGGCCACGCGGCTCATCGGCCACCCGCAGATCCGGAACCGGGGCACGGTCGGCGGTTCGATGGCGCAGGCCGATCCGGCCGCGGAGTACCCGGCAGCCGCACTCGCTCTCGACGCGAAGATGCGTGTCGTCGGCGACGCCGGGGAGCGCATCGTCGACGCCGCCGACTTCTTCGTCTCCACGCTCACGACCGCGCTCGAACCCGGCGAAATCCTGATCGAGGTGCGCGTGCCGACGCTCGCTCCCGGCACCGGCTGGTCGATACTCGAGGTGTCGCGGCGACACGGCGACTTCGCCATGGCCGGCGCCGCCGCGATGGTCGCTCTCGACGCGGGTCGCGTGCGGTCCGCCCGGATCGTGCTCTTCGGCGTCGGTCCAGTCCCGCTGCGTGCACGCGCCGCCGAAGACGCCGTCGCGGGGAAGCCGCCCGCTGCTGCAACCTGGGCGAGCGCCGCCGCGCACGCCCGCGACGCCGTGGAAGAGCCGCTGTCGGACTCGCACGCGTCGGCCGCGTATCGGCGCCATCTCGCGGGTGTAATGGTGGAACGCGCGCTGGCCGAGGCCGTGACGCGCGCGGGAGGAACGGCTTGACGTCGGCATCGGAGGAGAAGGCCGTGGCCGCGTCGCGGCGGATTCGCGTGACGGTGAACGGAGCACCCTACGAAGCGCTGGTGGATGCCGCGCCTGACGCTCGCGGACTTCCTGCGCGCCGACCTCGGGCTGAGCGGGACGCACGTCGGCTGCGAGCACGGCGTGTGCGGAGCCTGCACGATCCTGCTCGAGGGCCGAAGCGTGCGCGCCTGCCTGATGCTCGCGGTGCAGGCGGACGGACGCAGCCTCACGACCATCGAGGGGCTCAGCCGCGATGGGGAGCTGCATCCGATCCAGCAGGCGTTCATCGAAGAGCACGGCCTGCAGTGCGGCTTCTGCACGCCGGGATTCATTCTGTCGGTGCACGAGCTTCTCGAACTCCACCCGGATCCGAGCGACGAGGAGATCCTGGACTTCCTGGGAGGCAACCTCTGCCGGTGTACCGGCTATCAGGCGATCCTCCGCTCGGTGAAGCTCGCCGCGCGCCGGCTGCGCGAACCGAACGCCCCGGCCGGGATCCCGGCGGAGCAGGCTTGATGCCGGACGAGATCCCGAAGACGATCGCAGGCCTTCCCACGAGCAAGGCGCGCTTCATCGGCAAGCCGATGCAGCGCATCGAAGACCCGCTGCTCGTCTCCGGCCGCGTCGAGTTCATCGACAACGCCGCCCTTCCGGGCATGCTGCACTGCGCAATCCTGCGTAGCCCCTTTCCCCATGCACGGATCGTTCGCATCGACACGAGCCGGGCGGAGGCGCTCGCAGGCGTCCGCGCCGTCGTCACGGGCGAGGACGCCCGACGCTGGACGGCTCCGCTGGCGACGATCCCCGACGGCTGGGGAGTCCACTGCCTCGCGGTCGGGAAGGTGCGCTTCGTCGGCGAGCCGGTCGCCGCGGTCGCGGCGACGAGCCGCTACCTGGCGGAAGACGCGATCGAGCTGATCGACGTCGAGTTCGAACCGCTCACCCCGGTGGTGGACGCCTTCGAGGCGATGACGGCTTCGGCGCCGCTGATCCTCGAGGAGAAGGGGACGAACGTCGTCTACCAGCGGAAGTTCTCGTGGGGCGACGTCGACCAGTCGTTCCGCGACGCCGACCGCGTCTTCTCGGAGAAGTTCCGCTGGAACCGCCTCGGCGCAAACCCGATGGAGACCTTCGGCGTGATCGCGCAGTGGGACACCGTCGAGGGCGCCCTCACCTGCCGTGGCAGCTACCAGACGCAGGGCTACATGGCGCTCGGCGTGTCCGCGGTACTGCAGATCCCGGCCAACCGGATCCGCATGATCAGCCACCCGCACGGCGGCAGCTTCGGCGGCAAGGGCGGCACCCGCGGCACCTGCATCGCGGCGATGCTCTCGCGCAAGTCGGGCGGACGTCCGGTCAAGTGGATCGAGGACCGCATGGAGTACCTGCTCGGCGGCGCAGGCCAGGCATGGGATCGACACTACGAGGCGTCGCTCGCCACAACGCGCGACGGAACCCTCACGGGGCTGCGCGTCAAGCTGGTAGACGACCTCGGCGGAACGCCCGAGGGCGCCGGCGCGATCAGCTCCGCCAAGCCGCTCACGTCGTTCACCGGCTGCTACACGATCCCCACCGCCGAGTACGACCTGACCCTGGTGCTGACGAACAAGCTCCCGACCGGCCCCTACCGCGGCATGGGGCCGCCGCCGCACAACTGGGTGCTCGAGCAGATGATCGACATCGCGGCGCGCGAACTCGGCATCGACCCCGCGGAGCTGCGCCGGAAGAACTTCATCCCCGCCCGACCGCTTCCCGTACGAGATTCCGACGGGGAACGAGTACGACTGGGAAACTACGAAGCCGCGCTGGACCGCGTGCTCGAGATGGGCGACTACCGCAAGCTGCGCGACGAACAGGCGAAGGCGCGCGCGGACGGCCGGCTCGTCGGGCTCGGCATCGTCAGCACGATCGAGCCGGGCGTGTTCGACTGGAACGCCTACGCGATCGTCGGCGTTCCGATGATGGGCGTGCCCGAGGGCGCCACCGTCGCCATCGACCTGTTCGGCAAGGTCGTCGCGAAGGTCGGCTTCTCGCTCGAAGGACAGGGGCAGTACACCATCGCGGCGCAGTTGCTCGCCGACTACTTCGGCGTCGAGATGAACGACGTGCGGGTGGTGGCGCAGGATTCGCTCGCGGCGCCGCCGCACTTCGGGCCCGGGGGATCCCGGCTCGGTGTGGCGCTCACCGGCGCGCTGCTCGGCGCCGCGGATCTGCTGACGAAGAAGCTCGTGCGGGTGGCTGCGCACCTGATGCAGGTCGATCCGTCCGCCGTCGCGTTGATGGACGGAAAGCTCGGCATCCAGGGCGTAGCCGGCGCCGAGATGCCGGTCGCCCAGGTCGCGGCTGTGATGCTGACGCGCAGCGACCTGCTGCCGCCGGGCGTCGAGCCGAACCCCGAGGCGACCTACGTCTGGACGGCGCCCGGGCGCACGGTGGCGGACGAGAACGGGCGCGCCAAGAGCTACCTCACCGCCGCCAATGCGTGTCACCTCGTCCGCGTCGAGATCGACACCGGAACCGCGCAGGTGAAGATCGACGGCTACTGGATCGCGGACGACTGCGGCATGCGGCTCAACCCCGCGAACGTCGAGGGCATGATCCAGGGCGGTGTCGCGCAGGGGGTCGGAGCGGCCCTGCTCGAGGAATACGTCTACGACGACGACGGACAGCCGCTCACGTCCACCTTCATGGACTACCTGCTGCCCACCATCCACGACGTGCCGATGACCGAGAAGGCCGCCATCGTGACGCCCTCCCCGTTCACGCCGCTCGGCGCGAAGGGCGTCGGCGAGGGGGCGATGCACACGACGCCTGCCGCGATCCTGTGCGCGATCAACGACGCGCTCGCGCCGCTCGGCGTGCGCGCCACCGAGTCCCCTGCGAGCCCGCAGCGGCTGTGGAAGCTGCTCCAACAAGCGAAGCCCAACCCCTAGGAGGCGCCTACCCATGGCGAAGACCGATCCGTTCGTCGCAATGACCGAGTGCCATTTCATGAACGAACAGTCGATGGCGGAGATGTCCTACTACCCGCAGTTCCAGCGCTGGTGGGGAAGCGTGGACGGCATCATGCGGGTGTGGGCCGGGCGCAGTCTCGCCGGCGGCGGCGAGATGCCGCACCCGCGCGCGCACGCGCTGATCGAGTGGATGGACAAAGCGGGCGTCGACGTCTGCTTCGCGCTGCGCGAGTCGATGATGGACGTGGCGGGCCACTCGTCGTGCATGTCCACCAACGGCTTCATCCTGAGCGAGATCGCTCCGTACCCGGAGCGCATGTACATCGAAGCCAACTGCGGGCCCGTGATCCGGCGTGGTGTCGCGAACGCGATCTGGGAACTCGAGCACCTCGTCAAGAACGCCAACGCGAAGCTCTGCAAGGTCTACCAGCCCGAGGACGACGGCCCGCTGAACGATCGGCGCATGTGGCCCTTCTACGAGAAGGCGCAGGATCTCGGCATCCCGCTCACGATGCACACGGGGATCGCGTACGTGCCGCCGCAGCCGAGCCGGAACACGCATCCCGCGCAGCTCGACGAGATCCTGCTCGACTTCCCGGGCCTGAAGATCATCGCCTACCACATGGGTTGGCCGTACCACGAGGAACTCTTCGGGCTCGCGGCGAAGCACCCGAACCTCTACATCAGCCTCTCGGGGATCGTCGGTTGGTTCGCGCGCGCGCCCCAAAAAGGCTGGCACATGATCGGCGAAGCGCTCGAGTGGGCCACCGAGGACAAGATCGTGCTGGGCTTCGACCTCCCCTTCGACGACATGCCGAAGGTCGCCGACTACGTCCGCAACTTCGACATTCCCAAGGACGTCCGCGAGGGCTGGGGCTACCCCGAGATCACCGACCAGACGCGCGCGAAGATCCTCGGGCTCAACCTCGCGAAGCTGACCGGCATCGATCCCAGCAAGCGCGTCGCGGCCAGCAAGAAGTGAGGGGGCGCATGGAGGCGAGAAGCGGAACGCGGGGATGACCGATCGCGCCTGCATCGTAGGGATCGGCGAGACGCGCTACGCGCGCGACAAAGCATGGGCGCCGACACCGCTCGCTCTCCATCTCGACGCCGCCGTCCGCGCGATCGAGGACGCGGGACTGCGGATCCGCGACATCGACGGGCTGATGCCGTTCCCGAACCTCTCGAGCGCCGAGGAGATCGCGACCAACCTCGGGCTCGAGGAACTCGTTTTTGCGTCGACCGTGCACATGGGCGGCGCCAGCCCGGTCGCGTCGCTGCTCCATGCGTCGCTCGCCGTCGCCTCCGGCGCCGCGCACTCCGTGCTACTGCCCGCGGGTTGGAACGGCTATTCGGGCGCTCGCGCCCGGCAGACCGTGATGGCGGACGTGGCGTCGATCCCGGGTGGCGGCATCGCGCGCGACTACTACATCCCGTACGGGCTCACGGCTCCGCCGCAGTGGTACGCGCTGCTCGCGCGCCGACACATGGCCGAGTTCGGCACGCGACCCGAACAGCTCGGCGCCGTCGCGATCGCAATGCGCAAGCACGCGCAGGCGAATCCCAACGCCGTGATGCGCGGCAAGCCGATGACGATCGACGACTACCTGGCGTCCCCGATGATCGCGGACCCCTATCGCCTGCTCGACTGCTGCCTCGAGACCGACGGCGGCGCGGCGGTCGTCGTGACGACCGCGGAACGCGCGCGCGACCTCGCACGGAAACCGGTGCGGATCCTCGGCGCTGCCGCCGGGCAGCCCCGCCCCGCCGACGAGATCGTCGGTCGCAAGGACATCTTCCGGATCGGGCTCACGAGCGCCGCGCCGCGGGCGTTCGCCGCGGCGGGCGTGCGTCCCGCCGACATCGACTTCGCGCAGATCTACGATTGCTTCACCTTCGAGGTGCTCCAGCAGCTCGAGGAAGCGGGCTTCTGCAAGCGCGGCGAAGCCGGCGCCTTCGTCGAGGGAGGCCGCATCGAGATCGGCGGCGAGCTGCCGGTGAACACGCACGGCGGCCTGCTCTCCGAAGCGCACGTGCTCGGCATGAGCCACATCGTCGAGGCGGTGAGGCAACTGCGCGGCGACGCAGGAGAGCGACAGGTGGCAGACGCCGAACTCGGCGTCGTGACCGGCTTCGGCGACTTCGGCGACGGAAGCATCGCGATCCTCGGGGCCGCGTCATGAGCGCCCCGCCGCTGCCGCAGCTGACGGGGCTCGCGAAGGAGTTCTACGGCTTCTGCAAGGCCCGGGAACTCCGCTTCCAGCGCTGCTCCGCGTGCTCCGCGTGGCGCCACGTCCCGCGCGAACGCTGCGGCGAGTGCGGCTCCGCGAGTTTCCGCTGGGAACCGTCGACCGGGCACGGACGCATCTTCACGTGGGTCGTCGCCGTCCGCTCGATGCATCCCGCATTCCCCTCGGATCCCCCGATCGCCCCGGTCGTCGTGGAGACGGACGAGGGGGTGCGCCTCGTTTCCGAGGTCGTCGATTGCCCGCCGGGAGACCTCGCCATCGGGATGCCGGTCGAAGTCGTCTACGAGGACGTGACCGACCAGGTGACGCTTCCCAAGTTCCGCAGGCTCGGGTAGTCACGCCGATCTTCCCAACCGCATGGAGACACGCGTCTTGCAGCTTCCCCCGACGATCCTGTTCGAGAAGCGCGACCACATCGCGATCGTGACGATCAACCGCCCCGACGCGATGAACGCGTTGACGAAGGAGATGCTGCTCGGCATCGACCACGCGTTCGCCGAGATCGAAGACGACCCCGAGCTGTGGGTCTCGATCCTCACCGCAGCGGGCGACAAGGCATTCTGCTGCGGGATGGACCTCAAGGAGGCCATCCCCGCCATGACGGCCGGCGACTCGCTCGGCTACGACGACCCCACCAAGCGGCAGTTCAGCGACGTCTTCAAGCCGATCATCACGGCCGTCAACGGCCTGTGTATTGCGGGCGGCCTCGAGACGCTGCTCGCCACCGACCTGCGCATCGCCGCTGAACACGCCCGCTTCGGCCTGGGCGAGGTGCGCTGGGGACTCGTCCCGGCCGGCGGCTCGCACGTGCGGCTGCCGCAGCAGATCCCGTGGGCGATGGCGATGCAGCTGCTGCTCACCGGCGAACCGATCGACGCGAAGCGCGCCTACGAGGTGGGTCTCGTGAACGAGGTCGTCCCGCTGGAGAGGCTGCTGCCCCGCGCGATCGAGTGGGCGGAGAAGATCTGCAAGAACGGGCCGCTCGCGGTGCGGACCGCCAAGGAGATCGCCGTGCGCGCGCTCGTGGTCGAGCCCGGCTTCGTGCTCGAGCGGGCGCTCTCCGCGAAGGTCTTCGCCTCCGAGGACGCGAAGGAAGGCCCCCGCGCGTTCGCGGAGAAGAGGCCGCCGAAGTTCAAGGGTCGCTAGTCGGCCGACTCGGGAGTCGGCCGACGCGCAGTGAGCCGCAGGCGAACGAAGTTCATCAGCTAGAAAGGTCGTGACTCGTTCGATGTCCCCGCCTTCAATGAATCACCTTCGTGTCCAGCAGGCGGCGATATTCGTCGGCCCCGAGACCGAGCAGGCCGCGGAACACCTGCTCGTTGTCCTGCCCGATCTGCGGCCCCGGACGCACCTCGACGCGGCTGCGGCTGGTCTTCACGTAGGCGCCGTAGATCGTCTCCTTGAAGCCGAGCGGGTGGACGACTTCGATGAAGGTGCCGCGCGCGCGCCAATGCGGGTCGTCGAGCAGGTCGCCGACGGAGAGCACGGGCGCGGCTGCGACACCGTGCTGCTGCAACGACGCGGCGAGCGAGCGATCGTCGTGGTCGCGCGTCCAGTCGGCGAGCTGCTCGTGGAGCCGCTCGAGGTGGCGAACGCGCCCGGCCGCCGTCGCGAACGCAGCGTCGAGCGCCCAGTCGGGACCGCCCATCGCGCGCACCAGCCCGCCCCACTCGTCGTCGTTCAGTACCGCGATCGAGATCCAGCGGTCGTCGCCCGCGCACGGGAAGACGCCGTGCGGCGCGCCGGCGGCGAGCGGATGCCGGTTGCCGATCGGGCCGGCCACGCGGCCATTCAGGACGTAGTCCATGAAGGCCGGGGCGATCATCTGCATCACGGCTTCCTGCTGCGAATAGTCGACGTGTTGCCCCTCGCCACTGCGATCGCGGTGCGCGAGCGCGACGAGGATCGCGTACGCGCCGAGGATTCCGTTGTAGGGATCGGAGAACGCGTTCTCGACGGGGATCGGCGGCCCGCCGAGGTAGCCCGTGAGGCTGTCGAGTCCGGTCGTGCTGGTGAGCGAGAGCCCGTAGGTGCGGATGTCCTTGAAGGGCCCGTCGAGCCCCGCCGCGGGCATCGAGAACATCACGAGGTCGGGGCGCAGTTTGCGGAGCTCGTCCCAGCCGAGCTGGAGGCCGTCCATCACGCCGGGGCCGAAATTCTCGATCACGACATCGCAGTGCGCGACGAGCCGTCGAGCGAGTTCCTGTCCCTCGGGCTTCTTCAGATCGAGCGTCACGCTCCCGTTCCCCGCCCAGCAGGCGTGGTTCGAGAGGCTGCGATCGGGATCGCGGACGCCGCCACCGAACGGCGGCAGCGTGCGCGTCAGGTCGATGCGCGTGCGCGACTCGATCTTGTAGACCTCGGCGCCGAGAAAGGCGAGCGTCTGCCCCACCACGGGACCCGCCCACACCCAGCCGAAATTCGCGACGCGGATTCCCTCGAGCGGCAGCGCGCGCGCGCTCGGCGGCGGCGGCGGCGGGGCCGCCGCACGAGCCGCTGCGATCGGACGGCGCAGGACTTCGTCCGTGTGCTGACCCAGCAGCGGCGCGGGACGCCGCGGCCCACCGGGACTCGCGGGGAGCCGGAACGGAGCGCCGAGGTGTCGCACGCGGCCGAGGCGCGGGTGCTCGACTTCGACGAGATGGCCGCGCGCACGCAGGTGCGGCTGCTCGACGGCTTCCTTCACGGAGAAGACGGCCGTGACGGGCGCGCCCGCCGCCTGACACTTTTCCATGATCTCCCACTTGCCGTGCTGCATCGTCCACTCTTCGATGAGCGGGTAGATCACGTCGGCGTTCTGGGCGCGTGCGAACATGTCCTGGAACATCTCGGCCTGCGCCCAGTCGGGATCCCCCATCACCTGGCGAATGCCGTTCCACTGTCCCGGCTCGAGCGCCAGCATCCAGACGTGGCCGTCCTTGCAGGGCAGGATCGTCGCCGGAGCCCCGAGCGGCATGCCGACGCCGGTGCGGTGTTCCCATTTTCCGTCCTGCGCCAGCGCGCCGATGTTCTGCCCGCCGACGAAGACGGCGGCGATCGCCTCGGCGCACGAGACGTCGAGATGCTGACCGCCCCCCACGCGCCGGCGCCCGAGCGCGGCGGCGAGTCCCCACGCGGCCGCGGCCGCGGCGCCGAAGAACTCGGCCGAGAACGTCCCGTGCTCGAGCGGCGCTTCGCCCGGCCGCCCGCAGTAGCGATGACCGGCTGCGGTGAGGTGGTACGCGTTGAGGTCGTAGCCCTTCCAGTCCGCGTAGGGGCCGCTGCGCCCGAACGGCGTGATCGAGACCATCACCAGATCCGGGTTCCCGCGCGACAGCGCCTCCCACTCGATCCCGAGTGCGCGCGCCCGCGGCGGCAGGAAGTTCTCGACGAGCAGGTCGGCGTTCGCGACCAGGCGTTCCAGCGCTGCGCGTCCTGCCGGGCGCTCGAGGTCGAGAGTGACGCCGCGTTTGTTGGTATTCAGGAACGCGAACAGGCCGCTCTTCTCGGGATCCGGCGCGTCGTTCGGGAAGGGACCCCATCGGCGGACGGCGTCACCGTCCGGCGTCTCGACCTTCACGACGTCGGCGCCGAAGTCGGCGAGCAGTCGCGCGCAGTACGCGGCCGAGACTCCTTCGCCGAGTTCGACGACCCGGATTCCTTCGAGTGCGTGCTTCATGCTGGCGGCATCCTATCGTTCGGTGCGGCGGTGACAGCGTGGAAGGGGAGAGGGAGCGAATGCGGATCGTAGTGTGCGTGAAGGAAGTGCTCGACCCCGACGCCGTGAATAGTTTCGCGGTCGCGGGTCGGCTGGTGATCGGCGACGACGGGAAAACGCTCACGCAGAGCGCGATCCCCCGCCTGATGAACGGCTTCGACGAGCAGGCGATCGAGGCCGCGCTGCGGCTGCGCGACGCGGGCGCCAGCGCGACGATCGCGGTGGTATCGATCGGCCAGGATCCCTCGACCATCCTGCGCCACGCGGTGGCCCTCGGCGCCGACGAGATCGCGCACGTTGCGGCCGACCCGGCGACACTCGACGGACACGCCACCGCGACGCTGCTCGCCGCGTGGATCCGCAGGGCGGGAGCGGTGGACCTCGTGCTGTGCGGGCGGCAGGCGTCGGACGACGACCAGGGCGTGGTCCCGGCCCTCGTCGGGGAGCGTCTCGGCATGCCGATCGTGACGATCGCGCGCGCGGTCGAACTCGCAGCGGGCGGCGCGGCGGTGCGCGTCACGCGTGTGACCCCCGACGGCGACGAGGTCGTCGAAGCTTTGCTTCCGGCGGTCGTCACGGTGAGCAACGAACTCGGCACGCCGCGCTATCCGACCGCTGCGCGCAAGATCCAGGCGCGTCGCATCAAGCCGACCGTCGTGACGGCGGACGCACTCGGTCTCGGCGCGGCGGATCTCACGCCGAAGACCGCCGTCATCCGTCAATTCGTTCCGCGCGTGCAGGGCCACTGCGAGTTCCTCGAGGGCGCGCCCGCCGAGGCCGCGCAGGCTCTCGTGGACCGGCTCGCGCAGGAAGGGGGAATCTGATGGCGGGGGTGGTCGTCTGCACGTGGGGCGGGAGCGAGGACGCGCTCGCGCCGGGCGTCGAGGAGACGCTCACGATCGGACGCAGGCTCAAGGACGCGCTCGGCGCGGAACTCGAAGTGCTCGTGCTCGGGACCACGCCGCGCAACGCCGCGGAGGTCGCGGGCCGGCACGGCGCGAGCGCGCTGCTGCGCGTGCGCGACGCGAGACTTTCGGGCGGCGAACCCGACGCGCTCGTCGAGGCGCTCGCACAGGTCTGCAGCGCGCGCGCGCCGCGCGTCGCCCTCTTCCCACAAAATTTCGACGTGCGCCTGGTGGCGCCGCGGCTCGCCGGCCGGCTCGGCGCTCCAATCCTCATGAACGGGGTGGACGCCGCTGTCGAAGACGGGCGGCTGCGCGTCACGGCGTCTGCCTACGGCGGCGACACGCGCGCCGTCTACGAGGTGAGCGGCGCGGCAACGACGATCATCGCGGTCTCGACGACCGCGGTGCGCGCCGAGCCCGCCGCCGCGGCGACGAGTCCTGCCGTCACGGATGTCGCCGTGAACCTCGACGGTGTCGCCGAGCGCATCCGCGTGGTCGCGCGAGCGCAGGCGCAGGGTCCACGCCTCGAGGACGCGGAGATCATCGTTTCGGGCGGCCGCGGGCTCGGATCCCCGGAGCAGTACAAGCTGGTCGAGCAACTCGCCGAGGCGCTCGGCGGCATGGCCGGTGCGTCGCGTCCGCTCGTCGACGACGGCTGGGTCGATTCCTCGACGACAGGTGGGGCTCACCGGGCGCATCACGCGCCCCGCGCTCTACGTCGCCGTGGGCATCTCGGGCGCGAGCCAGCACATGGCCGGCTGCTCGGCCGCGAAGACGATCGTCGCCATCAACACCGACCGCGACGCCGCGATCTTCCAGTACGCGCGCTATGGCATCGTCGGCGATTGCCGGGAGATCCTGCCGGAGCTGATCCGCGCGGCGCGCGCGCGCCGTGCCAACCCCTAACCTGCCAGCCGGGGAGAGATTCCATGAGCCAGCGTATTCCCGTGATCGAGGGACTCTTCAGCGAGACGGCCGAAGGTCCGCGCCTGCTGGGCTCGCGCTGCACGACGTGTGCAACGCCGTACTTCCCGAAGTCGCCGGTGTGTCACAACCCGGAGCTGCGACGAGAGCCGCATCGAAGACGCGACCTTCGGTCCGCACGGCGTGCTCTTCAGCTGCGCGGTCCAGAACTATCCGCCGCCGCCGCCCGCGAAGTACGACGAGCCCTACCAGCCGTACGCGCTCGGCATGATCGACCTGGCCGAGGGGCTGCGCGTGCTGGGCCGGATCGCGACCGACGACTTCTCGAAGCTGCACGGCGGCATGCCGGTCGAGTTGATCGTGGACCGTCTCTACCGCGACGCCGAGGGACGCGACGTCGTGACGTGGCAGTTCCGGCCGTGCTGAGCCGCGGTGCGGGCAGCGCCCCGACGGTCCAGGACAAAATGCACGCCAACCAGGGGAGAGAGAAGTCGTGAGAGATGTGGCGGTCCTCGGGGTGGGAATGCACCCGTTCGGGAAGTTCGCGGAGAAGTCGGTCACGGACCTGTGTCGCACGGCCGTTGTCGCGGCGCTGGCAGACGCGGGCATTGCGTGGCGCGAGATCGAGGCCGTGGCGGCCGCGAGTTCGCGGTTCTCGGGCGGCAAGGGCTGGGGACTCAACGGCAACGACGTCGTCGAGGACATGGGATCGAGCGGCATCCCGGTCTACAACCTCTCGGCCGGCTGCTCGGCGGGCGGCAACGCCTTCAACATCGGCTACACGCTCGTTGCGAGCGGACTCCACGACGTGGTGCTCGTCGTCGGCGGCGAGAAGATGCCCAAGGGATTCATCCAGACTTCCGGGGTCGAGGAAGTGACGGACCCCGAGTTCCTGAGGCAGCGCTGTGTCGGCGTCTCGGGGCCCGCCTTCTGGGCGATGCTCTGCCGCCGGCGCATGGAGGATCACGGCACGACCGAGGAACACCTCGCGAAGATCGCGGTGAAGGCGCACGCGAACTCGGTCCACAATCCCTATCGCACGCTTCCGCAAGCCGTTCACGTTCGAGCAGGTGATCGAGTCCCCGATGGTCTGTTTCCCGCTTCGCCTCTACGAAATCTGCCCGGTGAGCGACGGCGCCGCGGCGGCGGTGATCTGCTCGGCGAAGTTCGCGAAGCAGAAGACCACGAAGCCGGTCTGGGTCGCGTCGAGCGCGGTTGCCACCGCCCGTTTCGACGACGGCATCACGCGTCACCTGGCGGCCGTGAGTCCGAGCGGGGCGACGCTTCACAGCGAGGCGAAGCTCGCGGTCGAGACGGCCTTCGAGCGCGCCGGTCTCGGCCCGCGCGACATGAGCCTCGTCGAACTCCAGGACAACACCGTGTACTACGAACTCGCATTCCCCGAGGAGTGGGGATTCTGCGCGCCGGGCGAGGCCGAGCGGCTGGTCGAGAAGGGCGAGACCGGCCCGACCGGGAAGCTCCCGATCAACCCGAGCGGCGGCTTCCAGTCGTTCGGCGAGGCGACCACGGCGATGGGCGTCTTCCAGGTGGCCGAGCTCACCTGGCAGCTCCGCGGCGAGGCCGGCGGCAGGCAGGTGCCCGGCGCGAAGGCCGGCCTCGCGCAGACCATCGGCCTCGGCGGCAACGCGACCGCCGTCGTGCTGAAGAAGTAGCGCCATCCCGGCGACAGCAGCCGGTGACGGGAGGTCTGCGATGGGCTGGACGAATTGGGAGCGCGTCAGCGGAGACGGACTCGAGTTCGACGAGATCGTCTACGAGAAGAAGCGACACGAAGACCTCGGCGGCGGCGTCGCGCGCATCACGATCGACGAAGCCCGACAAGTTCAACGTCATGACGCTTCGCACGGTCGACCAGATGTTCCGCGCCTTCTACGACGCGAACCACGACACGTCGCTCGGCGCGATCATCGTGGCGGGCGCGGGCAAGCACTTCGGCGTGGGCGGCGACGTCGACTGGGAGCGCTGGGGGCTCCGCGAGGCGTTCTACTTCCGCTACCCGCACAACCGGCTGATCCGAACCTCGCGCAAGCCGGTGATCGCGCAGGTGCAGGGCTACTGCCTCGGCGGTCACAACCACATGGCCTACTGCTGCGATTTCACGATCGCCGCCGACGACGCGAGCTTCGGCCAGGCCGGACCGAAGGTCTCGAGTCCGGCCGACGGCTTCTTCGTGCCGTACCTCGCGAACGTCGTCGGCGCCAAGAAGGCGCGCGAGATGTGGATGCTGTGCCGCCGCTACCCGGCGAGCCAGGCGCTCGCGATGGGCCTCGTGAACGAGGTGGTTCCGCGCGCGGAACTCGAAGCGGCGGTCGATCGCGTGGTGCGAGGACATGCTGCGCCTCTCGCCCGGCTGCCTCGAGATCCTGAAGGCCAGCTTCGACCAGATGATGGACGGCTACGCAGACATGGGTGTGATCTCGAGCAGCATGTACCCGGACTGGTTCGATCTCCCGGAAGGCAAGGAAGGCGGCGCCGCCTTCGTCGAGAAGCGCAAGCCGCGCTTCTGGGAGATTCGCGAGCACGAGGCGGAGATGCGCCAGCGGCTCCTCGACGAGTGGGAGCGGCGGAAGTAGCCGCAGCTGCTTTGGCTCGTTGCTGCGAGGCGCGCGGGCGGTGGACTCGTCCGAAACGTCCTCGGCGGACGAGCATCAGCGGCTTCGCAGCGAGAGTTGGCAGGCCGCCTGCGGATTGTTTCGGCCGAGTCCCCCGCCCGCGCTCGGCTTTCCGTCTTCACAGCAGATGTTCGGAACGAACGACTGGCAAGTAGCGGGGGCGGGGCGTTCGGCCAGAACAATCCACAGGCGGTCTCGAAGATCCAAAGCGGAGCTGCGACGCCCGTCCGCCGAGGACGTTCTGGACGAACGTCACGCCCCCGCGCCTCACGCGTCGGCTACCGAGAAGTGGTACCGATTCCGGGCTCGCCCGCCGAAGCCTCCGGCTCCGCGACGATGCCCTCGTCCAGCAGCCGCGCGATCTCGTCCTTCGCGTAGCCCAGCTCGACGAGGAGTTCGCGCGTGTGCTGCCCCAGCACCGGGGGCGCGCGGCGGACGCCGCCGGGCGTGCCGCGCAGCTTGATCGGGACGCCGGTCACCTCGAGTGGGCCGAGCGTCGCGTGGTCGGTCGTCACGATCATGTCGTTGTGGCGGATCTGCGGATCGCGCACGGCGTCGGGAATCTCGTTGACCGGCGCGGCCAGCACGTCGGCGGCGATGATCTTTTCGAGCAGCTCGTCGCGCGAGAAATCCCGGCAGCGGGCCGCGATCAAGCGGTCGAGCGCATCCTGGTTCGCTAGCCGATCCTCGACGCGCGCGAAGCGCGCATCGTCGGCCCAGGCGACGCCGAGCGCCCGGCATAGGTTTCGGAAGAACTTCTCGGACGGGCAGGTGAGACAGAGGCTGCGGCCGTCGCCGCACGCGTACACACCCGACGGTGCGAAGAAATGGCTGCGGTTGCCGGTTCTCGGTACCACCTCGCCCGCCAGCAGGTAGCTCTGTAGCACGGATGCCTGCGCGTGGGTGAGCACGTCGAGGAGCGAGACGTCGATGCGCTGCCCCTGCCCCGTCGCGTCGCGGACGCGAAGCGCGGCGAGCACGCCGGTCGCGACGCACATCGACGTCATCACGTCGACGAGCGGCGCGGTGACGCGTACCGGCGCGGTGCTCGGGTCGCCGTTGCCCGCGATCAGCCCCGCGTACCCCTGCGCGAGGAAGTCGATCCGGGCATAAGCATCATAAGGGGATGGCGTCTGCGCGCAGCGACGTAGGTCCCCGAGGTTGCGAAGGTTGGTGCCTCCCGGCCTCGTCGGAGATCCTCGAGTTGGCGATTCAACAATCCCCAACGAGAGGAGACACCGATGGAACGGTATATCGGCATGGACGTGCACGCCGCGAGCTGCACGCTGGCGGTGATTTCGGAGACGGGTCGGAAGCTGCGGGACTTCCCCGTCGAGACCAACGGCCAGGCCCTGGTCGAAGCGGTGCGAATGATCCCAGGCCGCAAGCACCTCGTGTTCGAAGAGGGTCTTCAGAGTGCCTGGCTGTACGAGACGCTGAGCCCTCACGTGGAGGAGATCGTCGTTGCCGGGATCACGGAGAGCCGGGGGCCGAAGAGCGACAAGCGCGATGCGTACGGCTTGGCCGAGAAGTTGCGCGTTGGCAACCTCGACAAGTCGGTCTTCAAGGCGCCGCGCGAGTTCACGCGATTGCGCGAGCTCTCGCGCATTCACATGACACTCGTGGGCGACGTCGTGCGGACGCAGTCGAGGATCAAGAGCTTGTACCGCTCACGCGGCGTGCGGGTCTCGGGCGAGAACGTCTACGGGATCCGTCCGCGCGAGGCGTGGCAGCAGCAGCTCCCCTCCAGTGCGCAGGCGAGAGCAACAAGGCTCTACGCTCATCTCGACTTCCTGCGGGCGCAGAAGGACGAGGCGGAGGCCGACCTGCTGCGCGAGGCGAAGAAGCATCCCATCGTGGGGATCCTGGAGACCGCTCCCGGCTTCGGACCGATCCGAGCGGCTCGTGTCGTCCCGATCGTCGTGACGCCTCACCGTTTTCGAACGAAGCGGCAGTTCTGGAGCTACTGCGGGCTGGGCATCGTGACCCGCTCGAGCTCGGACTGGCTTCAGGCGGCCGACGGGGGCTGGGTCAAGGCCCGGGTCCCGCAGACGAGAGACCTCTCGCGCCAACACAATCGCTTCCTGAAGCACCTCTTCAAGGGCGCCGCGACGACGGTCATCACGCAGCGCCACAAGGACCCGATCTACGAGCGCTACCAGCGGCTCCTCGACGGCGGCACCAAGCCGACGCTCGCGAAGCTGAGCTTGGCGCGCATGATCGCAGCCACGGTGCTGCGGATGTGGAAAGACGAGGAGGAGTACGACCCCGAACGAGCCAGCCTGTCACCGAAGACCCGCGAGGGCTAGGCGATGGCTCGATCGGGAGAGTCCGTGACAAGGCAACGCTCCGAGCACGCAGCCGCGAAGAGAGTTCGCACGCCACGCTTTGCGTGGCCGCGGAGGTGAGCATCCACAAAATCCCTGGCCGACGGCCCCGTGCCTCAAGGTCCCAGGCATAAGCTATGCCCCTCCGAAGAACCGAACGAAGCGATGGCCGACCGAGGCCCAGATGGAAGGATGGTTCCCACGTTTCCGTGGAGACCCCGCACGCCGACGAATCGCGACGCGATGGAGTTGCCCTCGAACCGAATCCTCCGACCGAGCCGCTCGTCGCGGTTCCGCAGCTGCTCGAGCGGGGCCACGAGCAAGAACTCTCAACTCGAGAACGCCCAGCCAGAGCGGGAGCAGACGCCCGGATCGAAGAATCCGTGGCGACGGGGGAAGTGTGTCTTGCGCTCCGACCCTATGGAAGGGATTTTGAGCTGCGTTCTTGGCGAGGTCCGATAAGCAGCATTCTGTCAAGCACGGACGAAATGAGGCAGGAAGCCCCACGCACGGGTTGGATGCGCGAGGGGCGGCCTAGGGTTACCGGGCCGCCCTTGAGCGTTCTGGGTGCCGGTTGGGTGCATTGAGGTTTCGACCGCGTCGTGCGATCTATCGCGGGACCCGAGACGCTGCGCCGACGAAGACCTGTTCAGGCCGTTCTTATGGGTGAACGATGAAGCTCTCCCGAACCTATCCCCGGACCCGCTTTTCAGCTGAAGTCCTTCGTGAAGCGACCGCCGTGCTCCATTCGGGCCTTAGTGGGAAGCCCAGCGGGGCCATGACCGCTCACGTTCCGGAAGGCGCCTGGACGCACGATACCGAGGAGGAATTCTTCGCCGACTATCGACGCTCGTTGCAACCCGCCATCTACAGGCGAGAGCTCGCCGGTCACAAACTGTACGTGCATTGCTTTGATAGTCGTGCGGTTCAAGTTGAAATTGAAGCCCCGTTTCGCGCTCGAATTCAGGAGGCATTCGAGGTGTTCGAGCGCAACCTCAAGCCTTCGCGGCTGCCGCCTCCGCCGCCCGAACCGCCCCCTGTTGTCTTCGTCGGTCACGGCAGGAACCCGGCGTGGCGCGATCTCAAGGACCACCTCCACGACAAGCACGGATTCCAAGTTGAGGCGTACGAAGTTGGTGCGCGAGCGGGGCATGCCATTCGAGACGTTCTTCAAGACATGCTTCGCAGGAGCTCGTTCGCCGTTCTCGTGCTTACAGGAGAGGATGAGATGGCCGAGGGTGAGATGCGAGCGCGCCAGAACGTCATTCACGAGGCTGGCCTATTCCAGGGGCGGCTCGGCTTTAGTCGCGCAATCGTTCTCGTCGAGGAAGGGACAGAAACGTTTTCGAACATCCAAGGTATCGAGCAGATTCGCTTCGCTCGGAGCAACATCAAGGAAACCTTCGGCGAAGTCGTTGCGACGCTTCGGCGCGAATTCGGGGAGACCACGGGCAAATGAAGCCTGGCCCGCTATCCACCGAAGAGCGCTGCCTCCATGCTGGCCGTGAGATCGTCCCGCTGCGGCTGGAGTACGTGGGCGTACACGTCGAGCGTCATCTTGGCCGAGGCGTGGCCGAGGCGATCGGCGACGGTGCGAACCTGCGCCCCCGACGCCAGCATGAGCGTCGCCGCCGTGTGGCGAAGGTCGTAGAGGCGGACCGTCTCGGGCAGCTCGGCGGTCGCGAGCAGCGGCTTGAACACCCGGTTCACCACCTTGCGCTCGTCGAGGGGGGCCCCAATCGACGTGGCGAACACAAGGTCGAGGTCGGACAGGTAGGTCGCCCCGGCTTGGAGCCGCTCGGCTGCCTGCGCTTTCCGGTGCGCCACCAGCGCCCGCGTGACACTCGCCGGGAGCGGCATCGTGCGGCGGCTGCCGGCCGTTTTGGGTTCCTCGAACCGCCAAGCCTCGCCCTTCTGGCGCCGGCCGAGGGTGCGCTCGACGCGAAGTGTCCCCCGGTCGAGATCGAGATCGTTCCACCGCAGGCCGAGCGCCTCGCCGGGCCGCAGGCCGGTCCCGATCAGCAGCACGAGCAACGCTTCCAGCCGGTGGCCCGTGGCGGCCCGCAGAAACGCCGCGCACTCCTCGGGCGCAAGGGCGCGCATCGTCCGCGTGCTCGCGCGGCGCGGCAGCTCCACGTCGCGTGTCGGGTTCGCCGGGATCAGCCGCCAGCGCACCGCCTGCCCGAGCGCAGCCGACAGGACGGCGTTCGCGTAGCGGATCGTCTGCGGCGAGAGCGGGCGCGCAGCCGGGCGACGCCCACGCCGGTCCACCCGCTTCGATTCGCCCGTGACCGGTCGCCCCTCGCACCCCAGCGCGCCGATCATCGCCTGCACGTCGACGACGGAGAGTCGGTCGAGCCGCTTGAGGCCGAGGTACGGGCGCACGTAGCGGGCCAGGACCTCCCGGTAGTGCGTCACCGTGGTCGCCCGCCGCTTCATGGGCGCCGCCTCGGCGAGCCAGCGGTCGAGGAAAGCGTCGAGCGTCTCGCCGCGGGAAACGACCGCTACCCCCTGCTCCTCCCGGCGCAGAATCTCCCGGAGCGCACTCTGGGCGTCCCGTTTCGTGCCGTGGATCGTGCGGCTGCCGTACTCGCGCTTGCCCGCGGCGTCGCGGCCGCGGAACCAGCGAATCCGGTAGACCCCCTCGCTGCGCTTCTCGATCTGGCCTCTCATTTCGACTCCCCCTTGCGAACGTAGAAGCCCATCTCACCGCCCCCGGGCCCGGCGTGCGAGCGCGCGCACCAGCACCCTCCGCGCCCAGGCGCCGACCGGGATGCCCGCGGCCTCGGCCGCCGCGACCGCGTCGCCGTGCTCCGCGTCGTTCAGGAACGCCACGACTCGATGCCGCAGCCGAACGTCCTCGGGGAGCGGCTTGCGCCCCGCCCCCGGGCGGTAGCCGCCGGGTCTGCGCATCGACACGGCGGCAATTTTACTACAAGTGAAATCAAGCGCCACCGGCGGCCCGCGCCTGCCGGCTCGCGAACGTTTCCAGAGCGGCGGCGTCGCGTTTGCACGTCGCCGGGGGGCGCGGTGCTCGAACATCGCCGGGGGCCGCGCCAAACTACTCGGTGTCGGCGCGCGGGCTGCTCTTAGCTCGCGCGGCGTCTCCATCGGGCGACCGCCAGCAGCGATCCGACGCTGACCGCGCCCAAGAGAGCCGAGGCGGGCTCGGGGACGATTGCGAGGGTGTGGTGAGCGCCGGCCGCAATCGCGGTGGCCGTGCCAGTCGTGCCGTAGAGCGATAGCGAAGCGGGCGGTGTCGCCTGGCCGTATAGATTGGAACCCCAGCAGACGATCTTCCTGGTGCCTGTCTGGATCGCGCAACTGTGCGCGGCCCCGATTGTGATCGCAGTAGCTGTGCCGAGCGTGCCGTCTACTTCCGCGGGCGGCATCGCTTCGCCGGGATCGTCGAAGGGGAAGTGGCCCCAACAGACTGCGTTGCCGCTGCCCGCCTGGATCGCGCAAGTGTGATAGACACTATCGCCGCCCGCCGCGATGGCGCTGGCCGTGCCGTCCGTGCCGTCCACCGACGGCGGCGGTGTCGCCTGACCCTGGTAGTTGGCGCCCCAGCAGACGACCTTCCCGGTGCCCGTTTGGATCGCGCAGCTGTGCCCGCCCCCGGTCGCGATCGCGGTGGCCGTACCATCCGTGCCGTCCACCGTATCAGGCGGCGTCGCTTGGCCGTAATCGTTCGATCCCCAGCAGACGACCTTCCCGGTGCCCGTTTGGATCGCGCAGCTGTGCCCGCCCCCGGTCGCGATCGCGGTGGCCGTACCATCCGTGCCGTCCACCGACGGGGGAATCGAGCTAGGAACCGTGTCCGGCCAGCACACGACCTTCCTGGTTCCGGCCTGAATCGCGCAGGCGTTGTAAAGGCCGACTGCAATGGCGGTGGCCGTGCCGTCCGTGCCGTCCACCGACGGCGGCGGTGTAACGTCGAAGCCCCCCCAGCAGACGACGTTCCCGGTGCCCCTTTGGATCGCGCAGCTGCCATCGCCGGCTGCTATGGCGCTCGCTTTGCCGGTCGGGCCGCTTACCTCCACAGGAGGAGGCGGCAAGCCGCCCCAGCACAGGACCTTGCCGGTGCCAACCTGAATCGCGCAGGTGTAGGTCTCGCCAGCCGCGATGGCGGTGGCCGTGCCGTCCGTGCCGTCCACCGACGGCGGCGGCGTAAAGAATCCAAAGCCCCAGCAGATAACCGCGTTGCTGCCCGCCTGAATCGCACAGGTGTAGGTGTCGCCAGCCGCGATGGCGGTGGCCGTGCCGTCCGTGCCGTCCACTGCTGCGGGCGGCACCGTTTGGCCGAAGTAGTCGGCGCCCCAGCAGATGACGTTCCCGGTGCCAGCCTGAATCGCACAGGTGTAGGTGTCGCCAGCCGCGATGGCGGTGGCCGTGCCATCCGTGCCGTCCACCGACGGCGGCGGCGCAAAGAGTCCAAAGCCCCAGCAGATAACCGCGTTGCTGCCCGCCTGAATCGCGCAACTGTGGTATTCGCCAGCCGCGATGGCGGTGGCCGTGCCGGCCGTGCCGTCCACCGACGGAGGCGGTGGGTCGCTGGCGGCGCCCCAGCAGATGACGTTCCCGGTGCCAGCCTGAATCGCGCAGGTGTGACCGAAGCCGGCTGCAATCGCAGTGGCCGCGCCCAAAGACGGAGGCGGCGTCGCTGTGCCCAAGGTGTTGTCGCCCCAGCAGACGACGTTCCCGGTGCCCCTTTGGATCGCGCAGCTGTGGTCATGGCCAGCCGCGATCGCGATGGCCGTCCCGTCCGTGCCGTCCACCGACGCGGGCGGCGTCACCTGGCCGTAGGTGTCGTCGCCCCAGCAGACGACGGCCTTGGTGCCCGCCTGGATCGCGCAGCTGTGGCGCCTGCCGACGGCGATGGCGGTAGCCGTGCCCTTCCCGCTAACTGACGTCGGCACGCTCGTCTCGCCGGCGCCATTATAGCCCCAGCCCACCACCGGGCCCGCCGAACGCGCGGGGCCGGCAGTGAACCAGGCAGTCACGAGAGCCGCGCTCAGCGCGGTGCGACGGATCAAGCGGACGGACCGCAAGGCGACTCCTTCACGTGTACCGGACTCGTCGAGAATTCGTCTCCGCGGGCGCTCTCGGCCTCTAAACACTGCATGGGGGCATGGCGCTGACCCCGGGCACCAGTTCTCAATCTGCGCTCTTGCGAACCCTGAAGCAATAAGATTCGCAGGGGCATAGGGATTTTGAGCTGCGTTCTTGGCGTGTCGACGCAAAGTACAGATGTCCGGTTTTCTCCAAAGTAGAAATGTCCGGTTTCCCCTTTCAATCAGTCACGGTCGGGTCTCTGCGGAGGAGCCCATTGCGGCGCGCCGCGGCGTTCCGGCGCGCAGCAGACGGGCGTCCCGCCGGGTCGTGGACGGCTTCGCGACCTTCGCTTCGATGCGCTCGCGCTGCTGCTCCTTGATGAAGTCCAGCGCAACCGAGAGCCGCTTGTTCTCGACGACTTCTCCCTGCTGCACGCGGTGCTCCTTCGGGAAGGCCGTGGCCAGCAACTCGTGCTCGCCGTGCCAGAAGCGCAGCGAGCCGTCCTCCCGCTCCTCGATGCCGACCGCTTTGCTGCGCGCAGCCCGGGCGGCTTCGGTCGGGTCCAGGACGTACAACACCCGCTTGTAGTTGAGGGGCAGGCTCTTCGAGACGAAGCGGAGTTCCTGCCAGCTGAAGACGCGGGCCAGGTCGTCGGACGACTGCAGGGGGCGGTGCGCATCGTGCTCGCTTCGCGGAGCGCGCGCGAACCGGCGGTTGTAGTCCGCCATGAACTCCGGCGCGAAGGCGTTCGCGGCCTCGACATCGCGGATCTCGCGCAGCCGGAGCTCCTTGACGAGCCGGTCTTGCAGCGTCAGGTGAGCGCGCTCGACGCGATCGCCAAGCCGCCGCCAACGCTCGCCGGCGTGGGGACCGGTCGCGATGCGGGTGCGCAGCGATGCGCTCGCGAGCGTCGCGAGCAGGGGCTCGTCGCGGGCGAGCGCGTCGTCGTCGCCCTCGGCGCGCGACGCAAGCAGTCTCGTGATCCGGCGCGCCGTGCCCGCCAGCACCCGGGCGACGTCGTGATGGCTCGGTGGGGGCAGGGGAAGGAAGTGCGTCGGCTGCCGCTCGGTGCTGGCGTAGACCCCGTCAAGGACCAGCGTGTGAAAGTGGAGGTTCGCATTCAGGGCGGAGCCGAAGCGCTGGATGAAGGTGACCGCGCCGCACTGGCCGCGAGGAGCGCTCCCCTGCTGGCGCGCGCGCCGGCGGAGCTCGGCGAAGAGGGCGCGGAGGAAGGCGCGGAGTACGGCGCTCGTGAGCCTCGCGTCGTAGGCGCAGCGATAGCGAAGCGGATAGGGAAGCGTGAGGACCCACTGGCGGACCGGCACCTCGGGGAGGACGCAGTCCACGAGGTGCGCCGCGGTGTCGGCCATGCGCCGCCCGCCGCAGGAGGGACAGAAGCCGCGCCGCTTGCACGAGAACGGAACGAGGCGATCCAGCCCGCAGTCGTCGCAATGCACGCGCAAAAAGCCGAACGCCAGCACACCACAGCGGAGGTAGTCCCGGAGCTCCTGCTCGATGAAGCGGGGGACGGGCTGGTCCCGCCCATCGAGCCTTCGCCAGGAAGGTCTCGAGCTCCCGCCTGACGACGCCGTAGAGAACACTCTGCTCGGGGCAGCGGGGCGCGTACGCCGGCTCCGACGCACGGTGAGTGCCATATGAGTGGGGACGGCAAGGAGGGGATTGCGACACCAACCGAGCCGGTGGTTGCCAGCTTCATGCCCTGCTCGTACCCGCGCGCAGGCGCTTCGGGTGCGCTCGAGAACGCCCTACTGGGAGGTCCGAGGCGGCGCGTTCCCCTTCCGCTCGCGAACGCCCGTCCACATCTCCTCAGCGGATGGCGATCCCGTCGAGGGCGCTCGACGACGTCGAGTCACGAGCGAGACCGCGGCCGCAGACGCTGACCGCACCCGCCGCGATACACTCCCACCACCCCTCGGATGACCGGCGTTCCCGCCTCAGGGAACCGCGCCGTGTCCGCCACTCGCCTCTACCGCCTCCCCCTCCTCCGGTCAGCGCAACACCGCCGCTGGAATCTTCGTCGGCTCGCTCGTCGGCGTGCTCGGCGGCCTCCTCCTCGTCCTCTAGGCCGGAACGCAGTGGGTCGCCTGGAAGTTCGGCTACCAGCCGGCACTCGGGCCGCCGCTCTTCGCACCTGGATCGACGCTGCGAGCGTGGCTCCTCGCCGGCTCGATCGTCGCGGGAGCGCTCGCCCTCGGAGGGCTGACACACGCCCGCACGCGTCGCTTCGCCCCTGCCCTGCTCGCCCTGACTCTCATCTGCGTCGTCTGCGCCTTCGCACCAATCTACGCGCCCTGGGACTTCTTCGTCTGGGAGCTCCGCTTCGGCCACGTCGCCGCGACCGACCCGATCTGGCGCACCGGCCACTGGCTGATTGGCGTCCCCGCCCACCTGATCTTTCTCGTCGGCCTGGCCCTCGCGGTGCGCCGCGCGCGCAAGGTCGGCGGTCGCACGCGACAGCCACGGATCCGCGCGCTGGGCGGAGGCGGACGAAATTGAGACCACGGGGCTCCTACACTCCGCCGGCGTCTACGTCGGCGGCTGGATGCACCGCGACCGCATTCTCCCCCTGCGCCACGACGGCCTGCAGCACGTCCTCGGCTTCGCGCCGGCGCGCTCGGGTAAGGGCGTCGGGTGGGTGCTTCCGACGCTGCTCTCCTGGCCGCACTCGGTACTTGTGGACGACATCAAGGGCGAGAACTGGGCACTCACCGCGGGCTGGCGGCGGCGCGAGCTCGGGAGCGTCTGCCTCAAGTTCGATCCCACCTGCGAGGACGGCTCCGCCGCCCGGTACAACCCACTCCTCGAGGTGCGTAAGGGACCGAAGGAGATCCGCGACGTCCAGAAAATCGCCGACGTGCTCGTCGATCCCGACGGCGACGGAGGGAAGGATCACTGGGACCTGACGGCGCAGGAGATTCTCGCCGGAACGATCCTCCACGTGCTCTACGTGGGACCGCAGAAGTCGCTGCGCGGGTGCCTCGATCTGCTCACCAGTCCACAGCGGAAGATCGAGCAGGTGCTCGAGGACATGATCGACACGGAGCACGACCCGGGCTGCGCGCAGGGCTGGCGCCATCCACACACCGGCGCGCCTACGCGCACGCACCCGGCTGTCGCGCGGGCGGCGCGGGCGGTGGACTCGTCCGAAACGTCCTCGGCGGACGGACGCGTGCAGCTTGGCGGCGAGCGCTGGCGACCGCTTGCCGGCCTGATGACCGGAGGACTTCGCGGGTTTCGGCCGAGTCCCCCGCCCGCGCTCGGCTTTCCGTCGTCAGCAGCAGATGTCCCGGATCGAATGGCAAGTAGCGGGGGCGGGAGGTTCGGCCAGAACAATCCGCAGGCGGCCTCGACGCTCCAACGCGAAGCCGCCGATCTTCGTCCGCCGAGGACGTTCTGGCCGAACCTCACGCCCCCGCGCCTCACGCGTCGGCTACCGAGAAGTGGAACCAATTCCGGGGCAGTCTCCCGCCGAAGCCTCCGGCTCCGCGACGATGCCTGCGTCCAGCAGCCGGGCGATCTCGGCGTTCGCGTAGCCCAGCTCGACGAGGAGTTCGCGCGTGTGCTGCCCGAGCAACGGGGGGGCGCGGCGGACGCTGCCGGGTGTGCCGCGAAACTTGATTGGGACGCCGGTCACCTCGAGCGGGCCGAGCTTCGCGTGGTCGGTCGTCACGATCATGTCGTTGTGGCGGATCTGCGGATCGCGCACGACGTCGGGGATCTCGTTGACCGGCGCGGCCAGCACGTCGGCGGCGATGAGTTTCTCGAGCAGCTCGTCGCGCGAGAAGTCCCGGCAGCGGGTCGCGATCAAGAGGTCGAGCGCGTCCTGGTTCGCGAGTCGATCCTCGATGCGCGCGAAGCGCGCATCGTCGGCCCAGGCGACGCCGAGCGCCCGGCACAGGTTGCGGAAGAACTTCTCGGACGGGCAGGTGAGACACAGGCTGCGGCCGTCGCCGCACTCGTAGACGCCCGACGGTGCGAAGAAGTGGCTGCGGTTGCCCGTTCTCGGCACCACCTCGCCCGCCAGCAGGTAGCTCTGCAGCACGGAGGCCTGCGCGTGCGTGAGCACGTCGAGCAGCGAGACGTCGATGCGCTGGCCCTGCCCCGTCGCGTCGCGGACGCGGAGCGCGGCGAGCACGCCGGTCGCGACGCACATCGAGGTCATCACGTCGACGAGCGGCGCGGTGACGCGTACCGGCGCGGTGCTCGGGTCGCCGTTGCCCGCGATCAGCCCCGCGTACCCCTGCGCGAGGAAGTCGATGCCGGGCCGGCCCGCGTAGGGGCCGTCGGGCCCGAACGCCGTCACGCCCACCCAGATCACGTCCGGGCGGTGGCGGCAGACCGACTCGTAGTCGATCCCGAGCCGCGAGAGGGCCGGCTCGCGCACGTTCGTCACGAGCGCGTCCGACGTCTTCGCGAGCCGCGCGAACACCTCCTGCGCCGCCGGCTTCGCGAGATCGAGGACGATCGCCCGCTTGTTGCGGTTGAGCGCGAGGAACGGGCTCCGCTCGCCGCGTTTCTCGGTGCCGAGGTGGCGGCTCTCGTCGCCGTAATGAGACTCGACCTTCACGACGTCGGCGCCGAGGTCGCCCAGCAGCGTCGCGCCGTAGGGCCCGGCGAGCATCGTCGAGAGGTCGAGCACGCGGATGCCCGCGAGCGGTCCGCCGGCATGGGCGGCGGGCCGCGCCGCCGGCTGCGTCACGGGATCACCTTCTCGTTCTTGAGCGCGCCGATCTCGTCCCACGAGTAGCCGAGCAGATCCGCGAGCAGCAGTTCGCTGTCCTGTCCGAGTTCGGGGCCGAGGCTCTCGACGCGGCCCGGTGTCTTCGAGAGACCGATCGGGAGACCGCGGATCGTGACCTTTCGCTTCACCTCCTCGCAGAAGGTTTCGAGGAAGTAGTCGTTGGCCCATGCCTGCGGGTCGTTCGAGAGGTCGCGCAGCGTTCCGATCGGGCTCGCCGCGATGCTCTTCGGCCCGCAGCTGCGCCATCCAATCGTCGGCGCTGCGCGAGCGGAACAGCGCGTCGAGCGCGTCGACGAGCGCGCTGGCGTGCTCGCGGCGTCCCGCGGCCGAGCCGAAGCGCGCGTCGCGCGCAAACGCGGGATCGCCGAGCGCGCGGCGCAATCGCGCGAAGCTCGCGTCGTCGTTCGGAACGCAGAGGAAGAGCCAGCGGTCCTGCGCGGGGTACGTGTTCCAGAGCGGATTCTCGGGCGTGCGGCGCGAGCGCTGCCGCGAGAATCGCTCGTCGCCCGTCGCGAGGTACGCCTGCAGCGTCGGCGCCGCCAGCAGCAGCTGCGCGCCGTAGAGCGAAGCGTCGACGATCTGACCCTTTCCGGTGTGGCGGCGTTGCTGGAGCGCGACGAGGATTCCGAGCGCCGCGAGGAGGCCTCCGTAGGCGTCGCCCGATCCCATCCCGAGATAGATCGGAGGCTCGCCGGGTTCCCCGAGCCGGCTCATGATCCCCGTGAGCGCCTGCACGGTCATGTCGAACGCGGGTTTGGTCGTGGTGGCCGAGCGCCCGTAGCCGCTCGTGATCGCGTAGACGAGGCGCGGGTTCACCGCGCGAAGCTCCTCGTAGCCGAGCCCCCAGGCCGCCAGGTTCTCGGCGGCGAGGTTCGAGAGGAAGACGTCCGATTTCTCGGCGAGCCGGTAGAGGATCTCGCGGCCACGCGGCTGCTTGAGATCCACGGCGAGGCTCTTCTTGTTGCGGTTGATGACCAGGAAGTACTGGTTCCAATCTCCGACGGGCAGCGCCTTGATGCTGCGCACGCCGCGACCCTGATCGCCGCCCTTCGGGCGTTCGACGTGGATCACCTCGGCGCCGAAGTCCGCGAGGTGCTGCGCCGCAACGGGGCCCTGGAACCAGATGGTCAGGTCGATGACCCGGATTCCCTCGAGTGCCGCGCGCATGCCCGCCGTCCTCCCTACACCACGACGCCGTGGGTGCGGAGCTCGGTGATCCGGTCCTCGTCGATGCCGAGCCACTCGTGGAGCACCTCGCCCGTGTGTTGCCCCACGCAGGGCGCGAGCCGGTCGAGCCGCGCCGTGCCGTCCGAAAGGAAGATCGGGAAGCCGAGCGACTTCACCCGGCCGAAGCTCGGGTGCTCGAGATCGAGGAGGTAGCGGTTGCGGTAGGCCGATTCGTCGTGCTCCGGGAAGGAGTAGTCCTCGATCACGTCGGCCGAGAGCTGGTTGCGATTGAAGGCATCACGCCAGTGCGCCGCAGGGCGCTCCTGGAATGCGCGCTCGAGCACCTGCATCAGCTCGAGACGGTTCACGTCGCAGCGTTTCTCGTGATTCTCGAAGCGGGGATCCTTCGGATCGATTCCCACCAGCGGGGCAAAGCCCGGCCACCACCGATCGGTGTCTGGCATCGTCAGCGTGACCCAGCGGCCGTCGGCGGTCGGGTAGAGCGTTCCGCTCATCGGGTTGCCCATGTCGAGACGCGAGACCGGGGCGAGCATCCGCTCGCCGCCGATCGCCAGGTAGGCCTGCAGGTCGAGGCTCGCTCCGTACATGTTGCCCGCGAGCAGCGACACGTCGACGATCTGCCCCTCGCCCGAATCGGCGCGGTGGTGGAGCGCCGCCGCGACGCCGAGCGCGAGCATCACCGCGCTGTACATCGGGCCGTGACCCGGATGGACGGGCGGACGATCGGGCTGCGGCAGGATCGGCATCATCCCGGTGCGCGCCGCCGCGAGTTCGTCGAGCGCCGGGAGATCGCGGTCCGGCCCCTGCGGGCCGAAGCCGCTGGCGCGCGCGTAGATCAGGTCGGGCCGCAGCGACGAGAGCGTCTCATAGTCCCAGCCGCGCTCCGCCGCTTCGCGCAGCGGCCGATCGACGGCGATCACGTCCGCCCGCCGCACCAGCGCCTCGAAGATCTCGCGCCCTTCCGGGCGGCGGTCGTCGACGGCGAGACTCTTCTTGTTGCGGTCCGCGAGCTCGCGTTCCCAGTCCCAGGGCGTTCGCGCGCGCGCCGCGTCGGAGCCCGAGCCGGCGCCCCGCGCCGCGGCGTCCTCGATCCGGAGCACGCGCGCGCCGAAATCGGCGAGCAGCGCCACGCCGAGCGAGGCCCAGAAGGATTGGGTGAGATCGAGGATGACGATCCCGTCGAGCGCGCCGCTCATCGCGACTCGCTGCGCCAGTTGCGGACGGCTTCGAGCGTCTTGTCCGCGAATTCGACCTCGTCGGGAAGCGGCCGGCCCAGCCAGTCGCGGTAGAACGTGTCGAGGTCGGGCAGCAACTCGAAGTCCGGCGGGCAACCGCGCGGCACCGCCTCGACCTCCAGCTGCGTGCCGCAGCCCGGACAGGTGTACTCACGGATCTGGATCCAGGAGGGATCCGGCTGCTCGCGGCCGCGGTACACCTCACGGAGTTGCTCCTCGGTCTCGAGCACGTGGATCAGCGATTCGAGCTTCCAGTTGACCCGGTAGTCGCCGAATTCGTGGCCGCAGCGGCACTTGACGATGCGCTTCTTCCCTTTTTGCACGATGAAGAGCGCCGTCGTCAGCGGAAGCAGGATCTTCTCCTTCCAGGGGACGCGCTGCTGCAGGATCGCGACCCACTTCTCGAAGCGGTCGCCGTCCTTGGCGTCCTTCATGATCTCCTGGACGCGCGTCCAGGGCAGCTCGCCGTCGATGAGCCGTTCGAGTTCGGACGAGTCGTAGTGCGACATGGAATCTCCTACACGCGTCGGCTTCGCTTGCTGCGAACGGCCGTCGCCCTGCTAGAAGGTGAAGTCGTCCGGCAGCTTCCAGAAGGCTCGAAGCTCGTTCGCGTAGTCGGGCGAGAGCGCCATCGAGCTGCGCCACATCGCGAGGACTGCGTCCGCCATGTTCTCTCGCGCGAGGATCTTCTCGCGCTCCTGCTTCCACCAGTCGCGGAACGGAATGCCGCGCTGCTTGCGCTTCTCGCGGATCGCGTCCCGCTTCTTCGCGGTCGCGGCGCCGTCCACCACCCAGCGCTTTGCCTTCGCGTCGAAGTGGGCGACGACTCCGTGCACGTCGGATGCGATTCGCTCCCGCGCCCAACCGTCGTCGAGCTCGCGCCGCACGGACTCGGGGTCGCGCTCGATCGGGTCGCCGAGCGCCTGCGATCCCGACACCGGGTGGACGATCACGTCCCACTCGTGGAGATCGCCCGGCGTCACGAACGGCGCGATCACGTTCCACTCGACGACATCGGCCCGGATGTTCGTGACGAGGTCCGGCTGCTCCGGGTCACCGCGCTCGTGGACGAGCGGCTGCCGAGCGTCGACGAGTTCCTTCACGTTCGTGCCACTCGCGTAGGACGGCCGGTCGGGCCAGGTCGGATACGCGCCGAACATGCCGTGGTTCCCGCACACCTTGGAGCGGATCCCCGCGCACCCGCACTGGTACTCGATCCCGGCCGTGTTCTTCACCAGCCACACGGCGGTGTGACCGAGCCCGCCGCGGAACCTGCCGTAGCCGCCCGAGTCCGGCTCGATGTTCCGGCCGAGGTAGAGGATCGGATAGTAGAGCTCGGTGACCTCCGCGTTGCCGAAGTCCGCGTTCGGCGTGTAGAGGCACCACGCGCTGGTTTCGCCGTCGGCGATGCCGCGCGCGGGGCCGCCGTTGCTGGCCTGCTCGAGGGTGAGCCCCGCCGTGTAGATCCCGTACTGGTTCGTGCCGGAGAACTCCGCCGTCATCGTCGTGGCCCCGCCCGCCGCAACTTCCTCGACGAAACCGCGCGACCAGTAGCTGCGCCCGAACGCTTCGTAGAGCGAACTCATCCACACCACGGCCGGCGCCCACGCGACACCGGACGCCGCGAAGTAGTTCACCGGATACGGGTTGGCCCACGAGCCGGGCGGCGGCTCGTCGAGGCTCCACGCCGCCACGGCGCCCCAGTTGAACATGTCGAAGCCGACGACGTGGGAGTAGGCGTTGAGCATCCCCGAGACGAGCGCGTTCGGGGTGATGTTCTCCCCGAACGGGACCCAGCCGCTCGCGCCGCGCAGCGAGATCGCCACCTTCGCCTCCCGGTCGATCGTGATTTCGAGCGGGAGGTTGAACAGGCAGTCGACGTTCTGCTGCGGGAGCAGCACGCGCTTGCCCTTCATCGCCAGGTCCTTGAAGTTCGACTTGCGGATGCGGCCGGGGGTCGCCTGCGTCCGCACGCGCGACACCGCGTAGCGACGGCTGTCCTCGATGTACTCGCGCGCGACGTCCTCGAAGAACTCGAGTCCGTACTTCTCGACCAGCGCGATCAGGCGGTCGCGGATCGTGAGGCATCCGGCGAGGCGGCCGCGCGCGTCCCCCATCGTCCAGTCGGGGACGCGCGTGCGCGAGCGCATGCGCTTCTCGTACCAGGGATGGAAGCGATCGTTCTGGCCGATCCTCTCGGCGACGACCGGAACGCCATCCGAGAAGCAGTCCGGGTTCATGAAGCCGATCGAGCCCGGAAGCACGAAACCCGCGTCCATCACATGGGTCACCGAGCCGGTCCAGGCGATCAGCTTCCCGCGGTAGAAGATCGGGACGGTCGTCTGGAAATCCGCGGAGTGGATCCCGCCGAAGTGCGGGTCGTTGTTCTCGAAAATGTCGCCTGGGCTGAATCCGGGGTCTTCCTCGTAACCCGACTCGATGTACGAGCGCAGCAGCAGCGACAGCAGGCCCGGGTGCGACACGATCCCGCGTGAGGTGCAGATCGCCTCTCCCGTCGGAAGGTGCAGACTCCAGAGCGCGTCTCCTCCCTCCGCGGCGATCGGCGAACTCGACACCCTGCAGCCGACCACGTGGCCGGTGTTGCAGATGTTGAGGAGGATCTGCCAGATCGCCTCGTAGGTTCCCGGATCCGATTCCTTCCGCCGCATCTTCTCGAGGCCGAAGAGGTGCCCCGTCTCGCGCAGCAGCCGGTCGTTGCGCTCGAGCTGCTCCTTCAGGGTTCCATCGGCGAGTCCCCGCGTTGCGCGTGCGCGCTGACTCCGGCCCGGCTTCGAACCCGTCTTGCGCCGCGCGATCACCTTCGACTTGGGGCTCATCGCTTGCCACCCTTCTTCGCGTGTCGCGCCGGCGCCGGCCGGGTCGCGACCCGCTTCGAGGCGCCCTTTCGCGTCAGCCAGTAGATCAGGTGCTCGTCGATCCGCACGTGCCAGTCGTGCGGCACGAAGAGCGTCGTGTTCGGCGCCTCGATCACCGCGAGGCCGCCGATCTCGTTGCCGGCACGCAGTTCACTCATCTCGAAGATCTGCGCGGTGTGCCAGCGCCCCTTCTGGAAGACCCGGCGCGTCCCCTTCGAGGCGGCCGTCGGCGGCTTCTTCCCCTCGAGCGCGTGGCGCGCGAGCTTCGGCTTCACGGTGGCGACCTTCGCGACCACGCTCACCTCGGCGACGTGGTAGGTCGGCTGCGGCGGCTTGCCCGCGAGCGTGAACATCGTGGTGAAGACCTCCTCGAAGCGCGCGATCAAGCGGTCGACGTCGGCGTCGCCGTGCAGCCGGGAGACGGGCGAGGTGACCTCGACATCGCTCAGCTGGCCGAAGTAGCGCATGTACGCGATCTGCTCGATCGCGATCTGATCGCGCGAGAATCCCTCCTGCAGCAGCTCCTTCGACAACTCCTCCTCGAGCTGCTGCCAGGCGGCCGTGACCGCCTTCGCGGGCGGTCCCCAGCCGTCGCGGGCCGCGAACACGGCCGACACGCTCTTGTGGCGTCGATGCGCGTAGTCCATGCAGGCGCCGCCCCAGGCGCTGAACGCGCCCGCGTGCGGCACCGTGACGACCGCCTTCCACGGCGCGTCTCCCGCGTACCCGAGCAGGTGCAGCGGTCCGCCGCCTCCGTAGCCGAGCAGCACGTAGTCGCGGAGGTCGTGCCCGACCATCAGGCTGCGCACCAGGTGCTCGCGCATGATGACGTTGACGAGGTCGACGCACTGCTCGGCCGCGACGTACGGATCGAGGCCGAGGGGATCCGCGATCTTCTCGCGGAACACCTTCAGCGACTTCTCGGGATTCACCTTCACGCGGCCGCCGAGGTAGTAGTGCTCATTCAGCACCCCGAGCAGCAGGTTGCAGTCGTTCACCGTCGGGACGTCGTCGTTGCCAGTCTCCTGGAACACCGGACCGGGCGTCCCGCCCGCGCTGTCCGGACCGAGCTTGATGCGACGTGTTTCCGGATCGACACGAATGTAGGTTCCGGTGCCCGCGCCGATCGAGCGGATGTCGAGCATCGGGACGTTCACGTACATCTGCTGGAAGGGCGGCTCGCGGTCGATCGGCAGGATCCCCGCCGTGATCGCGCCGGCGTCGAAGCTGGTGCCCCCGACGTCCGAGCAGACCACGTTCTGCTCCTTGATCACCTTCGCGACGTACGCGGCTCCCATCATTCCGCCGACGGGGCCCGACATGACCGTCTCGAAGAGCCGCGGATAGCGGATGCTCGTGACGCCGCCGTAGCAGAGCACCGTCTTCAGGGAGTGGGAATAGCCGGCGGCGACGAGTTTCTCCTCGACCTGCACCAACTGCTTGCGCGCGGGCTCCGAGGCGTAGGCCTGGATCACCGTCGCGTTGGCGCGGGAGATCTCGCGCAGCGTCGGAGCGACCTCGCACGACACCACCACCGGAACACTGCGTCCCGCCTCGCGGATCACGCGGCGCGCAATCTCGGCGGCTCGCTGCTCGTGCGCGTCGTTGGTGAACGACTGCAGGAACACGATCGCGAGCGCTTCGATCCCCTCTTCGAGGAGATCGCGCACTCCCTGCTCGACTTCGTGCTCGTAGAGTGGGATGACGACCTGCCCGAAGAGGTCGATGCGCTCGGTGACTCCGCGCGTGAGCCGGCGCGGCACCAGCGGAACGCGGTGCTTGCGGTACTGCATGTGCGTGATCTCGGACCACTGGCAATCGATGAAGCTCTGCGAGCCGCGCCCCTGGACGATGATGTCTTCGAAGCCGCGCGTCACGAGCAGGCCCGTCGGCAGGCCGTCGAGGTTGAGCAGCGCGTTGAGCATCGAGGTGCCGGTGTAGATGGCGGTCTCGATGTCCCGGAAGAAGGCGGGGCGGTCCTTCGCGCCGATCCGCAGGTAGGAGAGCGCCTCTTCGAGCGACTCCATGTACCCGACGCTCTCGTCGTAGCGTGTGGTCGGCGCCTTGCCGATCACGAAACGGCCGCGCTCATCGACGACGATCACGTCGGTCATCGTGCCGCCGGCGTCACAGGCTACGAGATAGCGAGCCATGAACGGATGCCTCCCTCGAGAAACGGTGCCGTGATTCTCTCACGCGCTCGGGCCCTGCGGCCCTCCAGGGACCGGACGGCCGAGCAGCCGCCGGAAGAATCGCACGATCGCATTGCGGAGCACGCTCAACACGAGAGGCAGCAGGCGGATCGACTCGCGCTCCGCGGGCGCCGGCGCGCCCGCCGGCGTCGCCGCTGCGAGTTCTCCGACCGGCATCTCGAGCTTCGCGCAAACCCGCGCGACGAACTCCTTGAAGAGCTGCGCCGAGACACCCTGGATCATCCCGCGTCCGACCTGCACGACGCGTCCCGTGAGATCAACGCTCGCCTCGGCGATCACCTCGGTGCTCCCGTCGGGAAGCGCCGACAGGCGGCTCGTGAGCGTTCCCTTCGCGGTTCCACCGCCGGTTTCACGCCCCTCGGCGACGGCGCGGATCGTGCGCCCGGCATCGTCGACCTCGTCGAAGCGGACACGGCCCTTGTAGCTCGCCGAAATCGCCCCGAGCCGGATCCGAACGGTGCCGAGAAACGTTCGCGCGTCGACGACTTCGTCGAGCGACGCGCCCGGCATGCAGCTCGCGACCTCGGCGGGGTCCATCAGGAATCGCCAAACGCGATCGACCGGCGCGGCGACGCGAAACGTCTCTCGGATTTCCAAGGCCATGGCCGCCGCTCCGGTCGGATCCTCGGGATCCCGAACGCCCTCGCCGACAACGCTGCCACCGGCGATGCTAGTCGTGCGTCGCTGTCGCTCGAACTATTTCTATACGCGACGTATCGTATATGTTCAAGGACGGAAGGCCAACCACGGTGTTCACCCGCGAGATCTACTGGAACATCGCCGGCGGCGCACTGATCTACGTCTTCGCCGCCGTCGCGGCGGGCTTCGTCGCGTGGGGGATCTGGAAGCGCGTCCGGCTCTGGCGACTCGGGCATCGCGAGGCGCGAAGCGACCGCGTGCGAGCGCGTCTCGGCGGCCTGCTCGCGGAAGTCTTCGGCCAGCGGCGGTCGTTGCGCGACCCGGTTCCGGGCGTCGCGCACCTGCTGCTCTTCTACGGGTTCCTCGCCGAAGTCGTCGCAACTGCACACATCGCCGTCCAGGAGTGGACGGGGATCCACTTCCTGCGCGGCAGCTACTACCTCTGGTACTCGCTGCTCTCGGACCTCTTCGGTCTGCTCGCGATCGGCGGCCTCATCGTGCTGCTCTGGCGTCGCGCGGTCGTGCATCCCGCGCGCCTGCACTCGGTATTCGACGACTGGATCGCGCTCGGCCTGTTGCTCCTCGTCTTCGTGCAGGGCTTCGTTGTCGAAGGGATTCGCATTGCGACGACGGAACTCGCCCAGCAGCCGGATCTCGCGCGATGGTCGCCGGGCGGGCGGCTCGTCGCGCTCCCGCTCGCCGGCCTCGGCGAGCCGGCGCTCCGCTCGCTGCACCGCTTCTTCTGGTGGTTCCACGCGCTGACCGCGTTCGCCTTCCTCGGCTACTTCGTGTTCGGAAAGCTCGCGCACGCCTTCTACGGCACGGCGAACGTGTTCCTGCGCGACCTCGGCCCGACCGGACGCCTGGTCCACGCAGACGTCGATGCGCTGGCGGAATCGGATCCGGACGCCCTCGAGCGCCTCGGCACGACGGCCATCGACGGATTCTCCTGGAAGGGGCTTCTCGACCTCGACGCCTGCATGAATTGCGGCCGCTGCGAGGAGGTGTGCCCGGCGCACCAGAGCGGTGTGCCGCTCTCTCCGCGCAAGCTGATCCGAGACATGAAGGATCATTTGACCGCGCTCGGACCGTCGCTGCTCGCGAGAAGCGCCGGCGGCGCGCAGGCGCCCTCCCCCGCGCTTCCGCCTCTCTACGGCGTCGGCGGCGGCGGGGATCCGCAACCGGCGGTGCTCGAGGTGGAACTCTGGGGCTGCCGTACCTGCGGCGCGTGCCAACGCGAGTGCCCGGTCTACATCGAACACGTGCCGAAGATCGTCGAGATGCGGCGCGCACTCGTGATGACCGACTCGCGCATGAGCGCGGAGGTGCAGCAGCTGCTCAAGAGTCTTGACGACCGCATGCACCCGTGGGTCGGCCGTGCGGGCGACCGGGAGGCGTGGTTCGCGGACCTCGACCTGAAAGTCCTCGGCAATGGCGACACCGCTGAGTGGCTGTTCTGGGTCGGCTGCACCGGCGCCATGGTCGACCGCAACGTGAAGGTCACGCGCGCGGTGGCCAAGGTGCTACAGGCCGGGGGCGTCGACTTTGCCGTGCTCGGCGCCGAAGAGTGCTGCAGCGGAGACCCCGCGCGGCGCGTCGGGGGAGAGGTCACCTTCCAGGTCTGCGCGAAGACGAACCTCGAGACGCTCGAGCGCTACGGCGTCCGGAAGATCGTCACGGCGTGCCCGCACTGTTTCAACACGCTCGCGAACGAATATCCCGACTTCGGCGGGCACTTCGAGGTGGTACACCACAGCGAGCTCATCGCGGAACTCGTCCGCTCGGGACGCCTGCGGCTCTCGAAGCGGCTCGGCTCGCTCACCTACCACGATCCCTGCTATCTCGGACGCCATAACGACGTGTATGACGCGCCGCGCGAGGTGCTGCGTGCGGTCACCACGGACGGCGGGTTCCAGGAACTTCCGCGCAACCGCTCGCGCGCGCTCTGCTGCGGAGCGGGCGGCGGCTACGCGTGGATGGACGACGCCCCGCAGACCCGCATCAACCGGATGCGCGTCGAGGAAGTGATGGCTTCTGGGGCGAGCACCGCCGCTGTCTCCTGCCCGTTCTGCATGCAGATGTTCGAGGACGCGCTGGCCGCGGTGGACCCGGCGCGCTCGACACAGGCAAGGGACATCGCTGAGATCGTCGCCGACGCGATCGAGGAGCCGGGATGAGCGTGCCGACCGACGTCGCCCTCCGCAGGCTCCTCGATCTCGAGGCGATCCGCGACCTCGCCTGCCGCTACGCGAATTGCGTCTGGCGCAGGGACGCCGACGGCGCCGCGGATCTCTTCGCTGACGATGGCGTGATGGACACCGGCGACCGTCCTCCGCTCGTCGGCCGCGACGCGATCCGCGCCGCGTATCGCGCGATCCTCCCGGCCTCCGACTTCCAGCCGTTCCTCCACAACCATGTGATCGACCTCGACGGCGATCGCGCGACCGGCAGCTGCAACCTCGACTTGCGCGTCACGCGGGATGGCAGGAGCCTGATCGGCTCGGGCTCCTACGAGGACCGCTACGTTCGCGCCGGCGACGGCTGGCAATTCGCTTCGCGCCGGCTCACGATGCATTTTCTCGTGCCGCTCCGCGAGGGCTGGGCCGAGGGCGAGAAGGGGGATCGGGAATGATCCCGTTGCATCTCATTCTTTCGTTGGAGGCAAGGTGATGGCTCGGCTCAAGACCGGAACTCGGCTGAAGAGCGCAGTCTGCAACACACAGGTGATGGTCGTGGCCGCCCCGGACGCGGACGTCGACTGCAGCTGCGGCGGCCACCCGATGATCGACGCGACGGCAACGGCGCCGGAAGGGCTCTCGATCTCGCCCGAGGCGGCCAAGGGCACGACGCTCGGCAAGCGCTACGTGAGCGCGGACGGCAAGCTCGAACTGCTCTGCATCAAGGCGGGTGCGGGCTCGCTCGCGGCCGGCGGCGTTGCGCTCGTCCTCAAGGAAGCCAAGCCGCTGCCGTCGTCGGACTGACCGATGAACCTCATGATGCTGCTCGAGATGGCGGTCTCGGGCTTCGGGGATCGCGTGGCGGTTCGCAGTGGCGCCGAGCAGCTGACGTACCAGCAGCTCTTCGACGCGGCCGGCGCGGCGGCGGCAGAACTCGAAGCGTCGCGTTGCGAGAACGCGGCGCTGCTGGACGTGAACAGCCTCGCGGTGCCGATCGGACTGTTCGCGAGCGCGTGGGCGGGACGGCCCTTCGTGCCGCTCAACTACCGCCTCGCCGACGCCGAGATCGAGGCGCTCGCAGCACGCATCGCGCCGTCGTTCCTCGTCGCGGCGCCCGAGCGCGCGGACGCGCTCGCGGAGCTTCCCGGGACGACCGTGGTGGCGCGCGAGACTTTCCTGCGGCGCGTCCTCGGCGCGCCGGTGCGCGAGCCGAGCTGGCCGATGGATCCCGACGCGATCGCCATCCTGCTCTTCACGAGCGGAACCACGGGTGCGCCGAAGGCGGCGGTGATCCGCCACAAGCACCTCGTCTCGTACATCTTCGGGTCGGTCGAGTTCGGGGCCGCGGGCGAGGACGAGGCCGCGCTCGTGAGCGTGCCGCCGTATCACATCGCCGGAATGGCGGCGATCACGAGTTCGATCTACGCAGGACGGCGTATCGTGCAGCTCCCGGGCTTCTCGGCCGAAGCCTGGATCGAGACGGCACGGCGCGAGCGGATCACGCACGCGTTCGTGGTTCCGACGATGCTCGGGCGGATCGTAGACGCCCTCGCGGCGCAGTCGGATGCCGGCCTCCCCCACCTCCGCGCGCTCTCCTACGGCGGCGGCAAGATGCCGCTGCCGGTGATCGAGCGCGCGATGGAGCTGATGCCCAGAACCGACTTCACGAACGCCTACGGCCTCACCGAGACCAGTTCCACGATCGCGGTGCTCGGCCCCGAGGACCACCGCGCGGCCGCGGCGAGCGACGACCCTGCGATCCGCCGCCGACTCACGTCCGTCGGGCGCCCGCTGCCGAGTGTCGAGGTCGAGATCCGCGACCCGGCGGGCGGGCGTCTCGGACCCGACCGGCAAGGCGAGGTCTGCGTGCGGGGCGAGCAGGTGTCGGGCGAGTACCTCGGCAGAAAGTCGACGCTCGATCGCGAGGGATGGTTCCCGACGCGCGACGGCGGCTTCGTCGACGTGGACGGCTACCTCTTCCTCGACGGCCGCATCGACGACGTGATCGTTCGCGGCGGCGAGAACATGTCGCCGGGAGAGATCGAAGATGTGTTGCTCGAACACGATGCCGTCGCGGACTGCGCGGTGGTCGGGATCCCCGACGAGCAATGGGGCGAGGCGGTCGCAGCGGCGATCGTGCTGGGCCCCGGCAGGAATGCCACGGTCGAAGATCTGCAGCAGTGGGTGCGCGATCGGCTTCGCTCGTCGCGCACGCCGCAGCGCATCGAGTTCCGCGACGAGCTTCCCTACAACGAGACGGGGAAACTCCTTCGCAGGCGCGTGAAGGCGGAACTTTCGGGAGAAATACCGTAGGCGCGGAGCCCGTCGCCGTCGTTCTTTCCCTCGCCGAGGCGCTCGACTCCCTCGCGTCGCCGTACGCAATCGAAGAGCACTCCGTGCTCTTCGGCGGGCACGCCTTCGCGGTGGACTTCGACTCGGGTGACACCGATCCGAATGCTGCGCAACTCGCCGTCGCACGCGCGACACTCAGTCGGCTCGCGTGCCCCTCCGTCGCACTGTGCAGGGGAAAGCCGGGCGCTGCCGCGGCGGAGCTGCTCGATCGCTTCGACGTCGTCGCCACGTCCGAAGCGGACGCTGCGTCCGTGCTCGCGGCGGTGGCGCGCACGCCGATCGCGGCGACCGCGCTCGCGCAGCTGCTCCGGCTCGGCGAACGGCTGGAGCTGCACGATGGACTCGTGGCGGAGTCGCTCGTCTACTCGACGCTGCAAGCGGGGCCCGAGTTCGCCGCCTGGCGGCAGGCCAACCCACAGCGCCCGCGCGCCGCGGCGAGCGACGTCCCCGCGGTCCTCGTCGAGCGCCGCGACGATCGACTCTTCCTCGTACTCAACCGCCCCGAGCAGCACAACGCCTTCTCGGCGGCGATGCGCGACGCACTCGCCGAGGCCCTGCACGTCGCGGTGTCGGACCCGTCGGTCGTCGAGATCCTGCTGAGCGGCGCAGGAGCATCCTTCTCGAGCGGCGGCGACCTCACCGAGTTCGGCACCCTGCCCGATCCCGCAACCGCGCACCTGGTTCGCTCGACGCGCAACGTCGGACGCCTCGTCGCCGCGTGCGCGGGCCGGACGCGGGTCGTGGTGCAGGGCGCGTGCGTCGGCGCCGGCGTCGAGCTGCCGGCCTTTGCGCATCACGTCGTCGCGAGGGCCGATGCGTTCTTCCAGCTTCCCGAGCTGGCGATGGGCCTCGTGCCGGGAGCGGGCGGAACCGTGAGCCTGCCGCGCCGGATCGGCCGGCAGCGCACCGCGTGGCTCGCGCTCTCGGGAGCCCGACTCGACGCGATGACCGCGAAGCGCTGGGGGTTGGTGGACGAGATCCTGCCGTGAGAACGCACGGGGCGCGGCCTGCTGGGACCTCGCGTCGCGAACTTTCAGCGCGGATCGCCGGCGAGCGCCTCCAGGATCTCGGCATCGATCCGGCGCAGCAGCGCCTCTTCCGCGACTTCGTGTGCGGCGAAGCCCTCGACGAACTCGCCGAGTACGCGCTCGGCCTCTGCAAATTCCGCATCGGCCAGGCTCGCCTCGATCGCGCCGAGCTGGGCGCGGAAGATCTCATGCGCGACCACGAGACCGTCCAGCGCCGGGCGATGGACCGGGCGCAGCGTGCCCACGGCCGGGTAGTAGAGCCGGTCCTCTTGATCTACGTGCGCCTCGACGGTCTCGCGCAGCCGCCTGAAGTCGGCCCGGATCGTCTCGGCTACCCCACCCGCGCGCAACGCCTCGAGCAGGCCCACGAAGAGCGTGTCGAGCTTCCTGTGCTGCGCCGCGAAGGCGCCTTCATAGGAATCCTGCTGTTCCGCCATCGGCGCTTTCCCCTGCGCGCCATCGTGCGCCGGGGAGTGCGCCTTGGTTATGATCCGCATCATAACGGGATCCGCGGAAGCCACGGAGTCCGAGGCCACATCGAATGGTAGAGCGCATGGGCAGCCGGTCCTCCGAGCCCGAGGCCGAGTCCGAGCCCGAGATCGCGATCGAAAAGGCCGAGCTGTTCCGCGCTCTCACGACGGAACAGCTCGCACGGATCCGTGGTCAACTTCGAGAACGGCGTTTCGCGCGACAGCGCCGCCTCTTCTTCGAAGGCCAGCCCGCCGAGTCCCTCTGGCTGCTGCGGCGCGGCCAGGTCCGCCTCTATAAGGCGTCAGCGAGCGGTCGTGTGACGACACTCGAAACCCTCGGACCCGGCCAGATCTTCGGCGCGATCTCCGCACTCGACCAGGAGACCTACCCGGCGAGTGCCGAGGCAGTGACCGGCGGCGCGGCCTGGTGTCTGCCGCGCAGCACGCTGCTGCGACTGCTCGTCGAGCAGCCCCAGATCGGAGTCGAGGTTCTGCGTGTGGTCTCGAGCCGGCTGCACGAAGCGCACGAGCGCCTGCGCTCGTTCGCACACGATCCGGCGCCGGCGCGTCTGGCGCGCGCATTGCTCGAAGCGACACGTGGAGGCGAGGCTCACATCACGCGCCGCGCGCTCGCCGAGGCCGCCGGCACCACCGTCGAGACGGCGATTCGCGTGATGCGCCGCTTCGAGCGCGAAGGATTGCTGCGCGGCGAAGTCGGACTGCTGCACGTCGTGGACCCGGTCGCGCTGCGCCGTCTCGCAGATCAACGCTAGCCGTTCGCCGCGCCCCGGATTCCGTATGAGCGCCGTCATAACGGATGGTCTCCCATGGGCCGACATTCGGATCGCCCTCAAAGGAGTCGTCCATGGCGCTCGTCGACATCGAGAGCGAATTCAGCGAGGCGGAATGCGCAGTCCGCGATCAGGCCCACAAGTTCGCCGAAGAAGTGATGCGGCCCGCTGGCACGCAGCTCGACAAGCTGAAGGATCCAGCCGACGTCATCGCGAAGGAATCGGTGCTGTGGCAGGTGTTCGATCGCTTCCGCGAGCTCGACTTCGACGCCCTCGAGTCGCCCGATCCCGACACCACTCCTGCGCAGGCGGTACGACTGCGCTTCCTCGTCAACGAAGAACTCGGCTGGGGCGACTCCGGCCTCGCCATCAGTCTCGGCGTCTCGGGCTTCCATCGCTTCTTTGCGAAGCTTTCCGGTCGGCCGGAGTTGATCGAACGCTTCTGCGCGCCGGGAAATCTCGACATCGGCTGCTGGGCGGTCACCGAGCCCGACCACGGCAGCGACACGCTCGCCTTCGACCAACCCCATTTCAGCGACGCGAAACTGCGCGCCAACTGCATTGCGCGCAAAGAGGGCGAAGAGTGGGTGATCCGCGGCCAGAAGGCCGCGTGGGTTTCGAACGGCACGATCGCGACGGTCGCCGCGCTGTTCTGCACGATCGACCCGGACCACGGCTTCCAGGGCGGTGGCGTGGCCGTCGTGCCGCTCGATCTGCCTGGTGTGTCACGTGGCAAGCCGCTCGACAAGCTCGGCCAGCGAGCGCTCAATCAGGGTGAGATCTTCTTCGACGACGTCCGCATACCCGCGAGCTACATGGTCGTGGGCCAGGAGGCCTACGGCTTCGTCGTCGAGCAGGTGCTCGCGATGGCCAACGCGGCGATGGGGACGATCTTCGTCGGTGTCGCGCGGGCTGCACTCGAGCACGCACTTTCCTACGCGCACGAGCGCGTCCAGGGTGGAGCCCCGATCTTCCGCCACCAGAGCGTGAAGTCGCGCCTGTTCAAGGCGTTCGCGCAGGTCGAAGCCGCGCGCGGGCTCGCCCGGCGCGTCGCGTCCTACAACGCCACGCATCCGCCGCTGGTCCAGTACTCGATCGCATCGAAGGTGTTCTGCACCCAGACGGCCTTCGATGTGGCGAGCAACGCGCTGCAGATCTACGGCGGCAACGGGCTCTCGCGCGAGTACCCGATCGAGAAGCTGCTGCGTGACGCGCGCGCCTCGATGATCGAGGACGGCTGCAACGACCTCTTGAGTCTGGTCGGGGCCGAGAAGCTCTGGTGAGGGCGGTGCGGCCACGCCGCGCCGGGGAGGTCTCCGCGATGGAGCTGCGAGAAGTCATCGGACGCAGGCGGTCGACCCGCTTCCTGCTGCCCTACAAGCCGGTCGAGCCCGAGAAAATCCAGCGCATGCTCGAGGCGGCCCGCATCGCGTCGCACTGGGGCAACGTCCAGAGCTTGCGCGCCGTGGTGGTGTTCCGGGACAGCGCGACACCGGAGGCGCTCGACGCGTTGATGGCGCCGATCGCGGGATTCCAGATTCGAATCGCGCCCGTCGTGATCGTCTGGTTCCTCGACACCTCGGCGGTGGACGAGCAGGCCGACCGCTTGCGCGAGCTGCTGAAGGTGGGCGCGCTGGGCTTCGGCGAGGGCAAGCACAAGGCCCTCGAAGAGCAACTCATTCCCGTGTTCCGAAGCATCACCGACAAGCTGAAGGAGCCCGGACTCAGCGAGGTCGATTGTGGCCAGGGCATCGCGCAGGCGACGCTGATGGCGTTCGAACAGGGCCTCGGCACCTGCTGCCTGGGCACGCCGCACACCGAGAAGATTCGCAAGAACCTGGGACTTCCCGACACCGCACGTGTCCTTCTGCTGCAAACCGTCGGCTACCCGGCCGAGAGTCCCGATGCGGGCGGTCAACGTCCGCGACAGCCCTTCGAGAAGCTCTTCCACATGAATGCGTTCGGAACCCCGTTCCCGCGATCGAAAGCCGTGGTGGAGGAGCTGAAGAACGACCAGATGCTGCAGGACCCCGCGCCGCAACCGTGGCGCGAGGCCGAGCTCGAGTACTTGCAGAAGGCGCTCGGCATCAAGGGGCACGGACTGCTCTGAGACCATCGCAAGGGAGAACGCGGACAATGCGCAGCAAGGCGATCGTGGCGGGCGTCGGGATGACGCAGTTTGGCAAGCATCTCGACACGGGGCTCAAGGCGCTCGGCGCCAGCGCCGTACAGGCGGCAGTGGCCGACGCCGGGATCACCCTCGGTGATCTCCAAGCCGCCTACGTCGGCAACGCCGCCGCGGGTCTGGTGACCGGACAGGAGAGCATCCGCGGTCAGGTCATCCTGCGCTCGATCGGACTCGGACGGCTGCCGGTCGTGAACGTCGAGAACGCGTGCGCCAGCGGCTCGACTGCGCTCAATCAGGCATCTGCGATGGTGACCGCGGGACTCTACGACTGCGTGCTCGTACTGGGCGTCGAGAAGCTCTATCACGCCGACAAGCAGAAGTCGTTCGCCGCCTTCAGCGGCGCAGTCGACGTCGAAGCGCTCCAGGAGATCATGGAGCGGCTGCGCGCCGCCACGCGAAGCGCGGGCGGCGAACAGAGCGGCGCCCCGGGCCAGAAGCGCTCGATGTTCATGGACATCTACGCGGCGGCGGCGCGCGCCCACATGCAGCGCTACGGAACGACCGTCGAACAATTCGCCGCGGTGTCGGCCAAGAATTCGTACCACGGCAGCATGAATCCGCGCGCGCAGTTCCGCGAGGTGCTCTCGGTCGCCGAGGTACTCGCGGCGCCGATGATCGCGCCGCCGCTCACGCGGCCGATGTGCTCGCCGATCGGCGACGGCGCCGCCGCGGCGGTGATCGTCTCCGAGCGCAAGGCGCGCGAGATCGGTGTCGCAAAGCCCGTGCGGGTGCGCGCCTCCGTGCTGCGCTCCGGATGGGATCACGGGATGGACGAGCCCGGGACGGTCGAAGTCTGCGCGCAGGAGGCATACGAGGAGGCAGGTGTCGGACCTTCTGATATCAACGTCATCGAGTGTCACGACGCCTCCGCGCCCGCCGAGATCATGGCCTACGAGTCGCTCGGCCTGTGCCCGAAGGGAGACGGCGGAAAGCTGGTCGAGTCCGGCGCGACCCGGCTCGGCGGTCGCATTCCGGTGAACACTTCGGGCGGCCTGCTGCGCAAGGGGCATCCCGTCGGCGCCACCGGCGTCGCGCAAATCGTCGAGCTGGTCGAGCAGCTTCAGGGACGCGTCACGGACCGGCAGGTGGCGGGCGCGCGCATCGCCCTCGCGCACAACGGTGGCGGCAACATTGGCACGGACGCCGCTGCGATGTGCGTGACGATCCTCGGCGTCTGACGATGCGCCGGCGAAACGGGGCGATCGTGGCCGGGCTCGACGCACTCCCCTTCGACCGGGAGGAATGACACCAGGTGCCGAATCCGCTGTTCTCGCGCCGCACATTCCTGCAGACGACGGGCATCGGCCTGGGCCTGTCGCTCGGCCTCGATCGACTCGTCTGGCTCGCGCCGAACGAAGCCGTCGCTGCAGCGGCTCCGGCCTACACCGACTTCCGCGACCTCTACCGCGCCAAATGGCGCTGGGACCGCGTGGTGCGCGGCACGCACACCAACGTCAACTGCGTGTCTTCGTGCGCCTGGAACCTCTTCGTGCGCGACGGGATCGTCTGGCGCGAGGAGCAATCGTCGCCCTACACGGCGTCGAACGACTCGGTCCCCGACTGGAATCCTCGCGGCTGCCAGAAGGGCGCGAGCTGTAGCGACCTGATGCAGAGCGCCTCCCGCCTGCGCTTCCCGATGAAGCGGGTCGGCGCGCGCGGAGAGGGGCGCTGGAAGCGCGTCTCGTGGGACGAAGCGCTCGGCGAGATCGCCGAGCAGATGGTGGACACGCTCGGACGGCGCGGCGGCGAGGGCGTCCTGCTCGAGCTCGGTCCCAACGTCGATTTCGGCGCCAACACGGCCGCGGGATTGCGCTTCTTCCGGCAGATCGGCGCGCCCATCACCGACTCCATGGCGCAGATCGGCGATCTCGCCGTGGGCGGCACGATCACGCTCGGCACGCCCCACACCGACGGCAGCTCGGACGACTGGTTCCGTTCGGAGCTGCTCGTGCTCTGGGCCTTCAACCCGGCCGTGGCACGCATCCCCGACGCCCACTACGTCCACGAGGCGCGTTATCACGGCGCGCGCGTCGTGGCGATCGCGCCGGACTACAACCAGAGCGCGATCCACACCGACCTGTGGCTCTCGGTGCGGCCCGGCAGCGACGCCGCACTGGCCCTCGCGGCGTGCCAGGTGGTGGTCGAAGAGAAACTCTTCGACGCCTCGTACGTCCGCGAGCAGACGGATCTGCCGTTCCTGTTGCGTGTCGACACCCAGCGCTTCCTGCGCGAGTCGGACCTCGTCGACGGAGGCGGCGATGAGTCCTTCTACGTCTGGGACGAGATCGCAGCCGCGCCGCGCTTGGCGACTGGCTCGATGGGGAGCGACGAAGCAACCCTGGCCATCGCCCCGGGCGTGCGCCCCGCTCTCTCGGTACAGGCCGAGGTGACGCTCGCGAACGGCGAGCGCGTGGCGGTGCGAACCGTCTTCGACGCGCTGCGCGAGAAGCTCGCCGCACTCGGCCCGGAGCCCGCGGCGGCGATCACCGGCATCTCGGCCGCGACGATCCGCCGCTTCGCGCGCGAGTTCGCCCACGCGCGCGCCGCGCTGATCCTCTCGCAGTGGGGCAACTGCAAGAACCTGCACTCCGACCTCGTGCAGCGCTCGCAGATCCTGCTCGCCTCGCTCACCGGCAACCTCGGGCGTGCGGGCGGCGGCTGGCGCTCGGGCGCCTTCGTCGCCCTCGACGGACTGGGGCTCGTGGCGATGCAGGACGGGCTCGGCTTGCTCGACCTGGCCGTGACGGCCGGGCGCGCCTACGTGCAACCCGAGGCCGTGCGGCATCAGTTCGAGTCGATGTACGTGCCGAGTTCGCTGTTCCACGCCGTGCACGGCGGTCTCGGCGAACACGAGCTCGCGGCCGCGCACGGCGACCCGGCACTGCCGGAGGGCGCGGCGCCCTACCTCGCCGAGGCGCTCGCGAAGAAACACTTCCCGATGTCCCCGGCACCCGGCGCCGCGCCGCCCGAGGTGATCGTGAATCTGTGCGGCAACGTGCTGCGCCACTCACGCATGGGCAACCGCGTGCGCGACACGTTGTTCGCGAAGGCGAGGCTCCTCGTCGACGTGAACTTCCGCATGAACGAAACGAGTCGTTACTGCGACATCCTGCTGCCCGCGGCCGGCTGGTACGAGAAGGTCGGCATCAAGTACATCGCCGCCTTCGTTCCCTACGTGACGCTCGGCGATCGAGCGAGCGCGCCGCTCGGCGAAGCGAAGCCCGAGTGGGAGCTGTTCGCAAACCTCGCCACGCACGTGGCGCAGGTGGCGCGTCAGCGCGGCATTGCGAGCGTGCGCGGCTTCAGCGGCCAGGATTGCGAGATCGACGCGCTCGACGCGCGCTTCACCGACGACGGGCGCTTCGCGCCGGATGCGCAGGAGGCCGTCACAGCCTTCATCCTCTCCGTCTCGGCCGCAACGAAGGGCATCGCCCTCGAAGACCTGCGCCGCGACGGCGGGGCGCGGCGCATCGCGTCGCTGGGTACGCCGGGCGGGACGGCGGGAATCTTTTCGGAATACAGCGCCGTCGAGCCCGTGGTGCCGTTCCGCAACTTCGTCGAGAAGAAGCAGCCGTACCCGACGCTCACCGGCCGCCAGCAGTTCTACATCGACCATCCGTGGTTCGCGAAGGTCGGCGAGCAGTTGCCCACCTACAAGGCGCCGCCCGCCGCCGGCGGTTCGCACCCCTTCACACTGACGGGCGCCCATGCGCGTTGGAGCGTTCACGCGATGTGGCGCGACCAGCCCCTGATGCTGCGGCTCCAGCGCGGCGAACCGGTCGTGTACTTGAACGAAGCCGATGCGCAAGCGCGCGGCATCACCGACAACGATCTGGTTCGCGTCTGGAACGATCTCGGCACCTTCGTCGCGCGCGCCAAGCTGGCCAGCTCGATCCGGCCCGCTCAGCTCCACATCCACCACGCCTGGGAGCCCTACCAGTTCCGCAACGGCTGCAGTCACCAGTACCTGGCGCCGAGTCCCTTCAAGATCCCGCACCTGGTGGGCGACTACGGCCACCTGCACTGGAGCTACGCGCACTACGAGCCGAATCAGACCGACCGCGACACGCGCGTCGATGTCGCGCGCCTCGACAGCGCGGTGTAGCGCCGTGACGGCACTGACGCGCCGGGAAGTGCTGACCGCCGGCGCGGTCGGCGGCGTCGCGCTCGCGCTGCGAGCGCTGGTTCCGGGTGGCATCGCGACGGCCGCGACCAGCGCGATCCCCGCAGCCGCTGCGAGCTACCAGGGCGTCGGCGATCTCTGGAGGGCCGCGTGGCGCTGGGACCGCGTCGTTCGCGGCACGCATCTGCGCGCCAACTGCTTCAGCGCCTGCGCTTGGGACCTGTACGTGAAAGACGGCATGGTGTGGCGCGAGGAACAGGCCGACGTGTACGCGCGCGAAGCCCCGGGCCTGCCCGACTTTGCACCGCGCGGCTGCCAGAAGGGCGCCTGCTACTCGGACCTGATGCACGCCCCCGATCGCATCGTCCATCCGCTCGAGCGCGTGGGTCCGCGCGGCTCGGGACGCTGGCGCCGCGTCTCGTGGCACGACGCGCTCACGCGCGTGGCGGACGCCGTGATCGATGCCTGCGCGGCAGGGGGGCCCGAGACCGTCATCTACGACAACGGCACCTCGAACGTCGACTGCCGGTCCGGGCATTGACCGGCGAGATGCGTCTGTTCTCGTCTGCTCGGCGCCACGCTGCTCGACGGCTTCGGCGGCACCGGCGACCTCGCGATGGGAGCCGTGCAGACGTGGGGCACCTCGTTCGTCGACGGCAGCGCCGACGATTGGGCGCGCGCCGACACGTTGCTGTTCTGGCACTGCAACCCCGCGTCGACGCGCATTCCCGACGCGCACTTCGCGACGGAGGCGCGCTACCGCGGCGCGACGGTCGTCACGATCGCGCCCGACTATTCGCCGAGCGCGCTGCACGCGTCACTCTGGGTGCATCCCCGGCAGGGCAGCGACTCCGCGCTGGCGCTCGGGATCGCCCGCGCGCTGCTCGAGCGCAACGCCATCGACGCCTCGTATCTGCGCGAGCAGACCGACCTGCCCTTCCTGGTGCGCACCGACACCCACCGGTTCCTGCGCCAGGCCGACCTCGAGACCGGCGGACGCGACGACGTCTTCTACGTCTGGGACGAAGTGACGGGGCGCACCGCCGAGGCACCGGGCACGCGCGGGCTGGGCGAGTCGCTGGCGCTCGAAGCACTCGTGCCGTCCCTCAGCGGTAGACACACCGTTGCGACGCTGGCGGGCGAGGTCGCCGTCGTCCCCGTTATCGACCTGCTGCGCGAGCGGCTCGCCGCCTACGATCCCGCCCACGTCGAGACCATCACGGGCGTCGCACCCGGCGTGCAGGAACGTCTGGCGGAACTCTTCGCGGGATCGGCTCGCACGCTGATCTACGCCTCGTGGGGCTCGAACAGGAACTACCACGCCGACCTGCTCCAGCGCGCGCTGATCCTGCTCTCGGCGCTGCGCGGTCAGCACGGTCGCACCGGCTCGGGCGTCCGCTTCGCGGCGTGGCTCCCCTTCGATGGTGGCGATGCGCTGCTGCCGGGCAGCGGTCCGTCGTGGCTCCAACGCCAGGTGCTGCGCGTCTACACGCCTCCGCCGCGCGCGATGGAGGACGCGATCGCGAAAGCGACGATCGACGGCGGCCTGACGTGGACGCCCTCGCACCTCTTCCTCTACGTCCACGGCGGCCTCGACGCGGTACAGGACCCGATCGCCGACGCGGCGGATCCGACCCTGCCGCGCCCGGCGCGCGCGTACCTGCGCGACGCCATCGACCGCGGCTGGGCGCGCGTGCGACCGGCGCCGGATCGACCGCCGCGCGTGCTGGTGACCAGCGGCGTGAATCCGCTGCGCCGCTGGCCGCTGCCGCAGGTGGTCGAGCGCGTGCTGTGGCCGAAGCTGGACCTGATCGTCGCGATCGACTTCCGCCTCTCGACGACCGGCATGAAGTCGGATCTGCTGCTGCCGGCGGCCGGCTACTACGAGAAGCGCGGCATCAAGTACTCGGTGGCGCTCGCGCCCTACGTCGTGATCGGCGATCAGGCGGTGCCGCCGCTCGGCGAATCGAAGAACGAGTGGGAGATCATGGCGCTGCTCGCGCGCACGGTCCAGGAGCGCGCACAGGCGCGTGGGATCGGCGGTGCGCCCGCGACACTCTACGATCGCTTCAGTGACGACGGCCGCCTCGGCCCCGGCGACGACGTCGCCGTGATCGACACGATCCTGCGCGAGTCGCCGATCACCGGCGGCGTGGGTTGGGAGGAGGCGCGTCGCGCCGGCGCGATCCCGATTCGCACCGCGGGTCGCTGGGGAACGACGAGCGGCATCGGCTCCGAAATCGAACCGGGCGGCACGCTCTCGCCCTCGCGCGTACACGTCGAGGGCAAACAGTCGTGGCCGACGCTCACCGGCCGCCAGCAGTTTCACATCGACCACCCGTGGTTCCTCGAAGCCGACGAGGCGCTGCCGCGCTGGAAGCCGCTGCCCGCCGCGCGCGGCGCGTATCCGATCCTCCTGACCGGCGGCCACACGCGCTGGAGCATCCATGCGATCTGGCGGGCGCATCCGATGCTGCTGCGCTTGCAGCGCGGCGGTCCGTCGCTCTGGATGTCGATCGAGGACGCGCGCAAGCGGGGCATTCGCGACGGCGCGCGGGTGCGTGTCGGGAACGGGCAAGGGATGTTCCGCGCAACCGCGAAGCCGTCGGCTTCGGTGGGCCCCGGGCAGGCGATCGTCTACCACGCATGGGAGCCGTACCAGTTCGCGGGCTGGCGGGGGAACATGGAAGTGATCGCTTCGCCGTACAAGCCGCTTCATCTGGTCGGCGACTACGGGCATCTACGCCCGCGCGTGTTTCTCTCGGGCCCCGTGCACGTGCCGCGCGGCGTGCCGGTCGAGATCGAACTCGACGACGCGCAGTCGAAGCCCGCGGCCTGAGAGCCGGAGAAGAAATCCCCTCGGTCGCATCGCTTGCGGCTGCGCGCTGCTCGGTCGGGGATTTCTTCTCCGGCTCTGAGGCGGCGGGCGCGGCGAGCGGTCCATGCTGGCCGCCGGGTTCCCCGCGATTGCGGCAGCACGGCAGCGATATGACCGGCGTCATATCGGCGACCTCCGGATCGGCCGATGGTGGAGTGAACGCGCCCCCCATCTCCAGGACGGGAACGCCAATGCGCGGACTCGCAAGGGCGACTGCGCTCGCCCTCGTCTCACTTGCCCCCTCAATCTCCCTTTCCCTCTCGATCTCCGGTTGGGCGGCGCCCGCGGAAGCTGGGGAGGTCGACCGCGGTGGCGCAGAGCCGTTCGAACTCTACTGCTCGGAATGTCACTCCCTGGCAGGAAGGGGCGGCCAGCAGGGCGTGCCCGACCTGGCGGAACTCGGGAGCAAGTACGGCACTCCCCTGCCACGCGCTCGTCTCGTCGCGTTCGTTACCAGCGATCACCGGCTGGGTGGCGCACGCATCTGCGGCGAGAACGTGTTCGAGAGGATTCCGGCACCGCGCTTCGGCGATCTCGCCGAGCGCGGCAATGTGCGCGCCGCTCTCGAATTCGTGGAGGCGGCGCAGCGGGCGAAGTGAACAGGTCCCTCGGCCGGCCATCGCGCGGCTGATCCCCGCCGTGCTTCGTCGAGCGACGCGCTCGACGCCGCGCTGACACCGATATCAGTCAGCCGCAGTTGCGCCGCACTCAGTGGGAACGCGAGCCGGAGTCGCCGCGCGCGGCCGCTTCAGCCACGTCGGCGAGCGACGTCGACGCCGCCCAATCGCGGAACGACTCGCCGAGTTGCGACCATGACTCGTGCAACGGGCAGGGGTTGCTGGGATTGCACGTTCCCCACCCAAACGCACAGCGGTCGGGGGTCGGATAGGCGTCGACCGCCGCCAACACGTCGTGGAAATGGATCTCGGAGGGCGGCCGAGCCAGGATGAACCCGCCGCCGTGCCCCTTCTGGGACTCGAGCAGGCCGGCGAGCACGAGCCGGCGAAGGATCTTCGAGAGGTAGTGGGGCGGAATCCCACTCCCTTCGGAGAGATCGCGCGCGCGCACGGGATCCCGAGGGGAGTGGATTGCCAGCCAAGCGGCCGCGCGCAGCGCGTACTCGGCAGTCTGAGAAAGAAATCCATCCATCGCTCTTGGTTGTCCGCCCTCTCGTCGGCTCCCGACTACCCGAGTTATAGGGGCTCAGAATGATTGAGAGCCAAGCCTAGCGGAAGGAACATGATCGATACCTGGAGCTAGAAGTCCATTGAGTTCGGTCGACGCCGCGATCCGCCATGCGCGCGCACCGGGCGAACCGACGACGGCTCCGCGCTCTCAGACTCCGTGCGATATGACCTGTCCCAGGGCCGAGCCGCAACCGGCGCGCGCGGGCAGGCCCGGAATGCGGCTCGCGCTCCCCGTGCTACTCGACACGGCGCTGCTCAGCGGTGGTTGTGTCGCTCTCGACTGCTGGTGGATCGCGCACCGTAAACGCGCCGACCGCGACACCGCCGACCGCCGCGTCTTCCTCGTCTCGCTCGGCGATCTGACACCAAACACTGTTGTTTCCGATCGGATCGGCGGGTCGCATTCGCATGCGTCCGGCCCGGAGCAAGCCGTCGCGGGTCGAGTCCGCTTCGCAGCGACGCCGCGTGGCGTGCCCGCCGGGCCTGAGCCAGGGCTGACGGCCGGGATCCCGTCGCCAGTCTCGGAGCCGTATGACCTGGGTCATGCCAGCCACCGCACGAGCTGCCGTAGTTTCCGGTGAATCGCGCGGGAGGCGACGTGAGAGTGCAGACGCGAAGCAGACGAGGAACCGAGTGGCTCGTGCCGGTCGTCGGCGTCGTGGGACGATCGGGCGTCGGCAAGACCACGCTGCTCGAACGCCTGGTCCCCGCACTCAGCGCGCGCGGCCTGACGGTCGGCTGCGTGAAGCACGCCTCGCACGGATTCCTCGCCGATCGACCGGGCAAGGACTCCTACCGGCTCTTCGAGTCCGGTGCGAGCGCCGTCGCGCTGATCTCCTGCGATCAGATCGCGAGCTTCTGGCGTCGAGAGGGCGAAGCCGGCCGCGACGTCTCGCTGGCGGACGCGATGGCCACGCTCCCCGGCGGTCTCGACCTCGTGCTCGCCGAGGGCTTCTCCTGGGAGCCGATCCCGCGCATCGCAGTCGTCCCGGAAAGCGAGGGGCTCGCGGTGGAACTCGTGCAAGCGGGTCCCCTCCTCGAAATCGTGACGGCGCCGCCGCCGACCGCCGAGTTCCCGCCGCCGTTCCCGTCCGTGTTGATCGAGCGGCTGGCGCGACGCCTCGCTGCGCGGACCCGCTTGCAGGGCCGTGCGATTCCCACGCTGGCTGATCTCGCGGTGCCTGCCACTAGCGCGCACTAGCGCAAGGAGAAAGCATGCTTGTCCCGTACGCAGCCAATGTCGATGTCGACGCGTTGCTCGACGCAGACGCAGCGCCGTGGCGGAGCACGGCGCCTGAGACGATCGCCATGATGGGCACCCCGGTAGGGCTCCAGCCCACCGCCGCCATCCGCACCACCTGGACCGGCAAGAAGATCGGCGCGGTGGAGAGCATCACGGTTGCGGCGCTCCACACCGGCAGCGCACTCGCCTTCCGGCTGGAGTGGGCCGATCCCATCGAAAACCGCGATCTCACCGACACGACTTCGTTCTCCGACGCCGCGGCGGTGCTCTTGCCGTCGACGCCCGGATCGGTGGCGATGACGATGGGGGCGCCCACTGCGCCGGTCAACGCGTGGTACTGGCGCGCCGACGCCGACGGCGGCCGACACGTCATCGGGGAAGGGATCGGCGCGTCGCGCACGATCGACGTCGAGCTCGTGCGCGGGCGCGGCGTCTGGAAGGAAGGCCGCTGGCGGGTCGTGATTGCGCGCGCGCTGCGCGTCGACACCAAGGAGCTCGTGGCGCAGCTCGAGGTCGGCACGAAGACCGGCTTCGCCGTGGCGGTGTGGGACGGCGCGAACAGTGAACGGGGTGGCATCAAGGCCTTTTCGGGCGACTGGCGCGAGCTGGTCCTAGACGCGACGAAACTCGCGAGGGGGTGAGCATGAGCGAGGTCAAGCGACAGCTCGCGATGGTGTTGGACCTGAACAAGTGCATCGGCTGCCAGACCTGCACGATCTCGTGCAAACGGCTTTGGACGCGCGATGAGGGCATGGACTACATGTGGTGGAACTCCGTGAACACCATGCCCGGTCTCGGCACGCCCAAGGACTGGGAGCAGATGGGGGGCGGCTTCCGCGACGGTCAGCCGAAAGCGAGCCGCATTCCGACACGCAAGGAGTTCGGCGACGCCTGGGAGTTCAATCACGAGGAAGTCTTCTTCGGCGGCAAGGGATCCGAGGCGCATCTGCAGGTGAAGGGCGAGCAGCCCGAGTGGGGACCGAACTGGGACGAGGACCAGGGCGCGGGCGAATACCCGAATGGGTACTACTTCTATCTGCCGCGCATCTGCAACCACTGCACGCACCCCGCCTGCCTCGAAGCGTGCCCGCGCCAGGCGATCGAGAAGCGCGAGCAAGATGGGATCGTGCTCATCAACGAGGATCGTTGCCGCGGCTATCGCTTCTGCATGGAAGCGTGTCCGTACAAGAAGATCTATTGGAACCACGTCAAGAAGGTCGGGCAGAAGTGCATCTTCTGCTTCCCGCGCATCGAGCAGGGCGTGGCAAACGCATGTGCGCGGCAGTGTCCGGGTCGCGTGCGCTTCGTCGGGTACCGCGACGACCAGAACGGTCCGATCTGGAAGCTCGTCGACAAGTACAAGGTCGCGCTGCCGCTGCACTCCGAGTTCGGCACCGAGCCGAACGTCTTCTACGTGCCGCCGCTGGCGCCGCCGCGCTTCGACGCGAACGGCGAGATCGACGAGAGCCAACCGCGCATCCCGGACGAATACCTGGTCTCGCTGTTCGGCCCGCGCGTGCTCGAAGTCCTCGCGACCCTGAAGGGGGAGATGACGAAGACGCGCGCCGGACAGAAGTCCGAGGTGCTCGACATCCTGATCGCGTACAAGTGGAAGGACATGTTCGGCGGCTTCGATCGCGACCCGGCCAGCATCGAGTGGAAGCGGACGTGACGGGCGGACCGCACCTCGACCGGCGGACCTTCCTGCGCATCAGCGCTGCCGGGCTTGCAGGTGCGGGGCTGGGGCTCGGACTGCTTCGGCTGCGCCTGGCTGAGCCTGCGTACGCGGCTCCGGCAGGGGCCGCGGCAACGGCGGCGCCTCTCGTCTACGGCGACTGGCGCGACGTCTACCGCGAACGCTGGGCCTGGGACAAGGTCGTGCGCAGCAGCCACTGGGTGAACTGCTGGTACCAGGCGCACTGCGCGTGGAACGTCTACGTGAAGGACGGCATGGTCTGGCGCGAGGAGCAGGCCGCCGACTACCCGCAGATGCGCCCCGACGTCCCCGACTTCAACCCGCGCGGCTGCCAGAAGGGCGCCTGCTTCAGCGAGCGCATGTACGACCCGACGCGCGTCAAGTACCCGCTCAAGCGCGTCGGCGAGCGCGGCTCGGGCAAGTGGCAGCGCATCTCCTGGGAGCAGGCGCTCAACGAGATCGCCGACTCGATGATCGACACGATCGTCAAGGAAGGCACCGATCGCGTGATCTGGGACCTCGGTCCGGGCATCTCGCTCGGGACGCAGATGGCCGGCCAGGGCCGGCTCGCGCATCCTGCTCGACTCGACCGCGCTCGACATGAACACCGAGATCGGCGACGGGCACCGCGGCGCCGCCGAGACCTTCGGCAAGATCGTCTTCGAGCGTTCGGCCGACGACTACTTCTTCTCCGACCTGATCCTCTGCTGGGGCTGCGAACCCGCTGCTACACGCAGATTCCGAACGCGCACTTCCTGACCGGAGGCGCGCTACAAGGGCGCCGAGTTCATCTGCATCACGCCCGACTACAGCGCCTCGCGCGATCCACGCCGACCGCTGGATCCCGGTGAAGCCCGGCGGCGACGCGGCGCTCGCGCTCGGCATGGCGCACGTGCTCGTCGCCGAAAACCTCATCGACCGCGCCTTCGTGCCGGAGCAGACCGACCTGCCGCTGCTGGTGCGCGAGGACACGCACCGCTTCCTGCGCGGCGCCGACCTCGACGAGGGCGGGAGCGAGGACGCGCTGTACCTGCACGATCCGGACGCCGGGCGTCGTGCCCGCGCCGACGCGCAGCCTGGCGCTCGAAGGCCTGCACCCTCGCTCGAAGGGCCGCTTCGAAGTGACACTGCGCCAACGGCAAGACGGTCGCCGTGCGCCCGGTCTTCGAGCTGCTGCGCGAGCAGCTCGCGGCCTACACGCCCGAGACGGCCGCTGAACTTTCGCGGCACGCCGGCGCCGCAGATCCGCGACCTCGCGCGCCGCCTCGCGCAGGCCAAGTCCGCGTCGATGGTGACGACGAGCAACTTCGCGAAGTACTACCACGGCAACCTGATCGAACGCGCGCAGGCGCTGCGTGTTCGCGCTGACCGGGAACTTCGGCAAGAAGGGCAGCGGCTTCGTCGGCTTCCCGTTCCTCATGCACGACGGGCTCGAGAAGCTTCGTGCTCTCGATGTTCGGCCTCGGCGCTGCGCGGGCTCATCGGCGCTCGCGAGCTGTACGAGGAGACGCGCCTGCAGATGCGCCGGCTTCACCGACGAGATGATCGTCTACGAGCGCAGCCGCAAGGGCTACGAGACGGGCCATGGAGTGCTCGCGGCGCGCTCTTCTGGTACATCCACGGCGGGCTGCTCGAGGCGAGCGCGTCGCTGCAGGAGTGGGACCCGTACCTGAAGCGGCCCGGTGCGCGAGGTGCTCGACGAGTCGCTCGCCAAGGGCTGGCAGTACGTCTGGCCGAAGCCCGGCAATGACCCGCGCGTCATGTTCTCGCCTGGTGAGCAATCCGCTGCGCCGCATCCGCTCCTACCCGCTGCTGCTCGAAGCACCTGTGGCCGAAGCTGCGCACGATCGTGACCATCGACTGGCGCATGACCTCGACCGCGATGCACTCCGACTACGTGCTGCCGGCCGCCGGCTGGTACGAGCACACCGAGCACAAGTGGGTGACGCCGCTCATGCCCTTCATCCACGCCGGCGAGAAAGCGGCGTCGTTCTTCGAGGCGAAGTCCGACTGGGAGATCTCCGCGCTGCTCGCCAAGTGCGGTCGACGAGCGCGCCGTGGCGCGCGGCATCACCGACTTCAAGGATCGCACCGGCCGCGATCGCGCTCGTTCGCCGGGCTCTGACGACCAGTTCTCGTCGGACGGCGAGTATCGGTCCCACCGACGACGAGAAGGTCGCGCGGAGCTGATCGACAACGCCAGCAACCTCGAAGGCGTGAGCTGGGAGCAGATCAAGAAGAAGGGCTATGCGCGCTTCACCGGCGTCGGCAACAGCATCGTCTCGATCGGAAACGCGACGCACGATCACCGCCGACGACACGATCACGCCGTTCACCGACCACGTCATCGACAAGAAGCCCTACCCGACGCTGTCGCGGCGCATCCAGTTCTACCTCGACCAGGAGCTCTACCTCGAGATGGGCGAGACGCTGCCCGGTTCACAAGGATCCGCCCACGGCCGGCGGCAACTACCCGCTCCAGCTCACCGGCGGCCACACGCGCTGGAGCATCCACGCCGCCTGGCGCGACGACACGCTGATGCTGCGCCAACAGCGCGGCGAGCCCGTGATCGTTACATGAGCGCGACGGACGCCGAGGCGCGCGGCATCGCGCGACGGCGATGCACGTCCGCGTGCTGGAACGACCTCGACCTCGTTCGAGATCATGGCGAAGGTGTCACCCGCCCTGCGCCCCGGACAGCTGATCCTCTACCACGCCTGGGAGAACTACCAGTTCCGCGGACGGCAAGGGCTTCCAGAACCTGATTCCGTCCCCGCTGAATCCCGTCGAACTCGCCGGGCGGACAGTTCCACCTGCGGCCGATGACGATCTGCCTGCAGCCGAGCCACACCGATCGCGACACGCGCGTCGAGGTTGCACCCGCATGAGTCGATCGTCGTTCTCGCGCCGGCAATTCGTGATCGGCGGCACCGTGGGCGCCGCAGCGGTCGGCCTCGGACTGTGGCGCTTGCGGTCGAAGACGGCCGCGCCAGGGACACCCGGAGCGGCACCGAAGACGGTCGTCGCGGCGCCCGTCACGTACGACGGCTTCGAGGATCTGTACCGCGCCCGCTGGACCTGGGACAACGTGGTCCACACCTCGCATGCGCGCGCCAACTGCATCTCGGCCTGTTCGTGGAACGTCTTCGTGAAGGACGGCGTGGCCTGGCGCGAGGAGCAGAACGCGATCTACGAGGCCTCGGAGCCGGGAGTCCCCGACTTCAACCCGCGCGGCTGCCAGAAGGGCGCCTGCTACACGCACTTGATGTACGAGCCGTCGCGCGTGCTGCACCCGCTGCGACGCGTGGGCGAGCGCGGCTCGGGAAGCTGGAAGCGCGTTTCCTGGGACGATGCGCTCGGCGAGATCGCCGACGCCATGATCGACGCCTCGCTCGAACAGAACACCGGTGCGATCATCTACGACCACGGCACCACCAACATCGACTTCGGCGCCGATACCGCGTCGGAGATGCGCATGTTCCGCTTCCTCAACTCGACCGTGATCGACTCGTGGGCGGGAGTCGGCGACATGCCCTACGGCGCGGTGCAGACCTGGGGCATGTACAACGTCGAGGGCACTTCGGACGACTGGTTCAAGTCCGATTACATCATCGTGTGGGTCGGCAACCCGTCCTACACGCGCATCCCCGAGATCCACTTCATGCACGAGGCGCGTTATCGGGGCGCCAAGTTCGTCGTGATCGCGCCGGACTACAACGCGACCTCCGTTCACGCCGACACCTGGCTCAACCCGCGCGTCGGCTCCGACGCTGCGCTCGCCCTCGGGATGGCACAGGTCCTCCTCGCCGAGGGACTCCACGACGTCGAGTACGTGCGCGAACAGACCGACCTGCCGATCCTCGTGCGCGAAGACACCGGTCGCTACCTGCGCGAGTCCGACCTGCGCGCCGGAGGCAGCGATGCGCTGCTGTATTTCTGGGACGAAGCGCGCGACGCGCTCGCGCCGGTGCCGGGCTCGCGCGGCGAAGGCGGAACCTCGATCGCACTCGGCTCGCTGCGCCCGGCGCTCGCCGGCCGTCGCACGGTGCGCCTCGCGAACGGGGAGTCGATCGGCGTGCGGCCGATGCTCGAGGGACTGCGCGAACACCTCAACGAGGGCTACACGCCCGAGAAGGCCGCGGCCATCACGGGGGTCGGCGCCGCCACGATCCGGCGCGTGGCGCGCGAGTTGGCTGCGGCGCCGCGCGCGATGATCTATTCGTCGTGGGGCGCTTGCAAGCATTACCACAGCGACCTCTTCCAGCGCGCCAAGATCCTGCTGATGGCGCTCACGGGAAACCAGGGCAAGTCGGGCGGTGGACTGCGGGTCGCGTCGTGGTGGCCGGTCGAGGGCTTCGACAAGCTCTCCGGCGGACGCGACGTGCTGCCGCTGCGCATGCAGATGCGCGCGGCCTGGCGGATGATCAGCGGCGGTTTCGGCTGGCGCGACATGGAGAACCTGATCATCGAGGCAACGCGCACCCGAGGCGACGTGCCGCTGATGCCGTTCCTCTACGCGCACGCCGGCTACGCGGAGATCTGGGACAAGCCCGAGTGGAACGATCCCGCGTTGCCACGCCCGACGTCGGCCTACATGAAGGAAGCGGTCGAGAAGGAGTGGATTCCGATCCGTCCGCGACCGGGCACGGAGCCGCGCGTGTTCCTCTTCACCGGCCCCAACCCGCTGCGCCGCTGGCCGTCGCCGCAGATCGCCAAGAAGCACCTGTGGCCGAAGCTGCGCATGGTCGTCGACGTGAACTTCAAGGTCAGCACCTCGGGCCTGAACTCCGACATCATCCTGCCGACGGCCGGCTACTACGAGCGCGATTCGCTGAAGTACAGCCAGGCCTACCTGCCGTACCTGCTCGCGTGCGAGAAGGCCGTCGATCCGCTCGGTGAGTCGAAGCCCGAGTGGGAGATCTTCGGCCTGCTGGCTCGCAAGATCGAGGAGCGCGCCAAGCAGCGCGGCGTCTCGACGGTGAAGGACGTGGTGGGCGGCAGCGTCGACCTTTCGACGCTCTATGAGCGCTGGAGCGACGGCGGGCGCTTCCACGAGAACGACTCCAAGGCCGCGCTCGACTACATCCTTCGCAACACGCCGGTGACGGGAAAGAAGGGATGGGACGAGCTGGTGAAGCGGGGCATGCTGCCGATCGTCGAGCAGCGTGGCAACCCGCACCCGCTCTACGCGGTCGCCACGGACTACAAGCCGGGACGCACGCTGTATCCGCATGCACGCTTCGTCGAGGGCAAGGAAGTGTGGCCGACGCTCACCGGTCGCCAGCAGTTCCTGATCGACCATCCCTGGTACCTCGAGGCAGGCGAGGCACTCCCCGTACACAAGGAGGCGCCGCGCGCCGGAGGCGACTATCCGCTGCGTCTGACGGGCGGCCACACGCGCTGGTCGATTCACGCGGCCTGGCGCGATTCGTCGCTGATGCTTCGCCTGCAGCGCGGCGAGCCGCTGCTCTACGTAGCGGCGGCCGACGCCGCGAAGCGCGGGATCCGAGACGGCGACCAGGTCCGCGTCTTCAACGATCACGGATCCTTCCAGGCGATGGCCAAGGTCGCCGCCAGCGTGCAGCCGGGCCAGACGATCATCTACCACGCCTGGGAGCCGTACCAGCACAAAGGCTGGAAGGGGCAGCAGGAGCCGGTGGTGGCTCCGTGGAAGGCATTGCACCTGCTCGGCGACTACGACCAGCTCCATTACCGGGTCATCTACGGAGCACCCGGACACTCTCCGCGCGGCGGTACCGTGGAAGTGGAACGCATCGCATGAAGGAGAACACCGTGGCGGAAGCGATCCCCATCGAAGAGATGATTCGACTCGAAGACATGACGGGCGAAGCACAGCAGGCTGCGACGCGCAGCCGGGCCTACGCCGCGCTGGTCTGGGCCTTCGACTACCCGGATGCGGAGTTCGTGGCGACGGTGCGCAGCGGTGCGCTCGCGGAGGCGCTGCGCGCCACACTGGGAGCCGTCGACCCGGCACTCGCGGCGGGCGAATGGTCGTCGCTCGAAGACGCCGGTGCGACTGACGACGATCTCGCCGTCGAGTACACGAGGCTCTTCGACGTCGGCACCGGGGGCCCCCCCTGCCCGCTCTACGGCGGCCTCTACAACAGCGCTCGCATGCAGACCATGGAAGAGTGCGTGCGCTTCTACAACCACTTCGGACTCACGCTCGCCGAGGCGCCGCGCGAGCTGCCGGACCACATCTCGACGCAGCTCGAGTTCCTGCATTTCCTCGCCTTCCGCGAGGCCGAAGCATGGCGCGATGGCCGCGATCCGGGCCCGTGGCAGCGAGCCGGACGCGACTTCCTCGAGCGCCACCCGGGACGCTGGGTGCCCAAGCTGCGCGAGCGGCTCGCGCAGCAGAATCCGCTGCCGTTCTTCGCGGCGCTCGTGGACCGGCTCGAACGCTTCCTCGCCCACCAACGCGGCCAGCGACCGCTCTGAGCGACGAAGCGCTGCGGACGGGTTCCGCGGCGCTTCGTGGAGCGCGGCGCTATCCGAGCTTGGCGCGCAGCGTGTCGCGCTCGCGTTCGAAGCGTTCGCGCAGTGCGCGCGCGCCGAGGCGCAGGGCCGCGGCGGCGTAGGCCTGCTGGATCGAGCGGCGTTCTTCGTCGGGAACAGACTGCTCTGCCATTGGGTAGAGGACGTTGTTCTCCTTGGCGATGTGCTGGGTCAGCAGGCCGCAGAAGTCGCGACTCGCACCGAGCAGGGTTTCCAGATCGCGAGCGCGGAACGCCTCGCCCATGCGGGCCCGAAGCGCGCGTCCGATGGCGTGCTCGTGCAGCATCACCGGAATCGGCCCGCAGTGGGTGATCGCGCGCTCGAGCACGCCGAACAGCACGTCCTCTTCCTTGGCGTGGTGGAACTGATCCGAGTATAGGCCGAGGAACTCGTCGACCACGGGGAAGTGGATCGCAAGCGGTGCTTCCGCGAACGACCCCCGCGAGAGCCGAGCCAGCTCCCCGATCAGCTCGATCCAGTCCAGGATCAAGTCGTGCTCGTCGCGAAGCTCTTGCGTGATATCGAGGCGATCCATCGCAGCTCTCCCTTTGCTCGAACGCGGAGACATGATCATCCGCAAGCCGGCTTTCTGGTATGACCGCACGCAGATCGGGGATCCTCCGCAGTTGGGTTCGACGCCGCGCCCGTCGGGCTGGGAACGACGAACGGGGGCCTCACCCGCAACGCGCGGGCGGGGACGTGCTGGCGTCGAGGAAGCGCGGCTGGAAGATCAGCACCAGCGCCGGGATCACGGTGAGCGTCGCGAGACAGCTGGTGGTCATCATCAGCGAGACGTAGCCGCCGAGCTGGCGCCAGAGCGCGAAGTCGGAGGCGAGCAGCGTGGCGTTGCCCGCGGCGATCGCGGAGGCGACGAAGAAGATCGCGCGGCCGGAGCTGTGCATCGTCGCGTGGATCGCATCCTCGAGCGTTCGGCCGGCGCGCACTTCCTCGCGCAGACGGAACAGCAGGTAGATCGCGAAGTCGGCGCCGAGCGAGACGCCCATCGCCGTGTAGCTCGCCGTCGCGAAGCTGAGCCAGCTCCCGATCCAGCCCATGACGCCGAGATTCACGAGGGCGGCGCACAGCAGCGGCGCCAGCACGAGCAGGCCGGCGGCGAGCGAGCGGAACACCAGCGCCGACAGCACGAAAATCACCGTCGCGATCTGCCCGATGTTCTCGAGCTTGTGGCGCACGACGGTCGAGTTGTTCGCGGCTGCCTGTCCCAGCTCGCCGCCGCCGACCGAAACGCGCACCCCGGGCGGAAACTCGCGCGCCGCGACGATACGCAACTTCGCGAAGAGCGCTTCGACCCACGCGACGCGGTCCTTGCGCGAGAGCGCGTGGATCGCGCCGGTTCGGTAGTCTGAACTCACCACGCGCGACAGGTCGCCTCGGCTCGAAGAACAGCAGGTACTGCTCGATGGCCTCGCGCGCTGTCGGGCACCGCGTACGCCTCGGGCGCACCGTCGTTCATTGCGCGGTTCATCACCTGCACGTAGTCGGCGAGCGAGACGGTGCTGGTGATCGCCTCCTCCTCGCGGAAGCTGCGCTGCAGCGCGGCCATGCCGCGCAGCACCTGCGGATCGAGCAGCGCGTCGGGCGCGTCGCCCTCGATCAGCACGCGGATCGTCGAGGTGCCGGTGAAGCGCGCGCGGATCGCGTTGTCGGCGGCGATCACCGGGGCGTCCGCGTCGAACCACGAGCGGAACGCGCTGTTCACCTCGATGCGGTAGATGCCGAGCGACGCGAGCGTCACGGCGATCGCTGCGCAGCGCAAGCGCCGCGCGCGGTTGCGCCAACACGGCGCGCGTGAGGCCGTCGAGCGCCGGGTCGAGCAGCGTGTGGCTGCGCTCGCGCAGCGCCTCGGCCGAGCGCGGCGCCCGCAGCAGCGCGCGGCAGGCTGGGATGAAGGTCAGCTCGAGCACGAGCGTGGAGAGGATCCCGAACGCCGCCATCAGGCCGAAATCGCGCACGGCGGGGATGCCGAAGGTCGCGAGCGAACCGAATCCCGCCGCGGCGATGCTGCACGCGATCGCCATCACCGGCCCGATGCGGCGGAGCGACGCGGCGACCGCCGCGCGATTCTCGCCCAGTTCGTGATAGCTCTCGTAGTAGCGCTTCAGGATCTGCACGGCGTGACCCGCCGCGACCGAGAGCACCAGCACCGCGGTGATCGCCGTCCACGGCGTCAGGTTGAAGCCGAGTGCGGCCGTGATTCCCATCGCCCACACCACCGAGAGCGCCGCGGTGACGAGCGGCAGGATCACCGCCTGCGCGGTGCGGAACGCCTCGTAGTGGACCAGCGCGATCACCGCGAGCGCGAGCGCGACGAGCGGGATGATCCCGCGCGTCGCGCCGTTCAGCGCCGCGAGCGCGGGCGGCTGGCCGCCCACCCAGATCTCCGTCGTCGCGTTGCGCTCCCGAGCGGCGAGCGCTTCGAGCGCTTCGGTGATGCGCCTCGGTGTGCGCGTCGTTCTCGAAGTCGGCGAGGATCATCGCGCCGCTCGCGTCGGGCGTGACGATCGTGCCGACGTACATCGGAAACGAGAGGATGCGCTCGCGCAGGATCTTCAGCGACGCGGTGTCGCCCGGAACTTCGACGGGCACGAGCGCCTCGACGCGCACCGCCTCGCCGTCCGCTTCCACTGCCTTCACGTGCGGCGCGGTGAGCGAGAGCACGCTCGACGGCACCACGCCGGGAATCTTCGCGATGCCGTCGGTCAAGCGGCGAATCCGCGCGAGCGTGTCCGGGTTCACCACATCGCCCGCGCGCACGCCCACCGCGACGATCGCGGTCTGGTGCGCGCCGAGCCGCTCGGCGAGGCGATCGTCGATCTGCGTGTACGGATGCCCCGCCGGCACCTCGTCGGAGAGGCGCACCTCGAGGCGCAGGTGGCGCAGCTCGCGCGCGAGCGCGAGCGAAAGCAGGAAGACGACCCCCACTACCCAACGCGGATGTCTCGTGACGAGCCGCGCGATCCGATCCACGGACAGGACATACCGTCTCGCTGAGCCCGGTGCCATGCGCGCGCGGCTTCGGCAGCTGGCGACTGGCACGCCGCCTGCAACCTCGCAAAGCTCGGGCGATCTCGAGGAGGAGAACGGCATGAGCGACAAGGTCCGCAAGAGCGACGACGAGTGGCGCGAGAAGCTCACGCCGGAGCAGTTCGCCGTCGCCCGGCAGAAGGGCACCGAGCGCGCCTTCGCCGGCGCCTACTGGGATCACCACGAGGCCGGCGTCTATCGCTGCGTCTGCTGCAACGCCGCGCTCTTCGCGTCGGACGACAAGTTCGAGTCCGGCAGCGGCTGGCCGAGCTTCACGCGCGCCGTCGCGGAAGGCCGCGTGCGCACCGAGATCGACCGCAGTCATGGCATGGAGCGCACCGAAGTGCTGTGCGCGGCCTGCGACGCCCATCTCGGCCACGTCTTCCCGGACGGCCCGAAGCCGACGGGCCAACGCTACTGCATCAACTCGGTCGCCCTCGGCTTCGAATGCGCGACGGAGAAGAGATGAGTGCCGCAGCGAGCACCGGCTTCGGCGGTCGCGCAGCACTCGTGACCGGCGGCGGCACCGGGATCGGTTTCGCCTGCGCGTCGAAGGCCGGCGTCAACATGCTCACGCGCTGCGCCGCCGATGATCTCGGCGAGCACGGAATCCGCGTCAACGCCGTGATGCCGAGCCTCGTGCCGACGAAACTCGCATGCTGGTCGGCAACCGGGCCGTGGTGGACGAATACCTGCGCCGCATGCCGATCGCGCGACTCGGCACGCCCGAGGACGTCGCGGCGCTCGTCGCTTTCCTGCTCGCGGACGAAGCGGTTTTGATCACCGGCCAGCTGATCCGCGTCGACGGCGGCCACACGATCCGCCAAGGCCCCGACCTGGTGCCGGTCTTCGCGCCCCTGATGCCGGTGGAGCGCTAGTGCCGATCGAATTGCGAGCGCTCGGCGGCGCCTCCCTACGGCTTGGCCGCGAGCACCTTCACGTAGGACGCGATCGCGGCGAGTTCCTCGTCGGTCACCTTCTTCGTGACGGTCTTGTGCTTCTTGTTCGTGCGGACGTTCTTGGTGACGAAGGCTTCGCCGTCCTTGGCGATGAGCTTGGCGTTGAGTTCCTCGTCGTGGTAGGACTTGGCCTTCGCCGCCTTCCCCTTCTTGGTGTCAGCGTAGCCCGTCTCTCCGTGGCAGGGGGCGCAAGTCTTGTTGAAGAGTTCCTTGCCGTCCTCGGCGGCGACCGCTCTCCTCCCGCTCGCGAGGGTTGCCAACAGCAGGACCGATGCTCCCAACGCAATCCACTTTCGCACGTCGAATCTCCTTCAGCAGTGGACGGGTTGGTTAGCAGATTGAGCAGGACTTCGACAGTAGGGATCGGATTGCCTGCGAAGGGAAAGGCGATCGCCCTGCCGCCGGCCAGCTCGAGTAGGAGCGCCAGCATGCCGTGATCGACGCGCACCAGCCCACGATGCGCACCAACGGCTTCCAAGCCTACCGGCGCTTGGGATCGGAGGGGGTGCGCCACGAGCGATTCGTCCGAGGCGCCGATCCCACGCGCGCCGGCGAGATCCTTCCGTGGAGCCACAATATCTTCGGCAACCTCAAGACCTGGCTGCGAGGCACGTTCCACGGTGTCAGTGCGCAAGCACCTGCAGCGCTACCTCGATGAATTCGTCTACCGCTTCGATCGTCGCAGGCTGGCAGGAAACAGAGATGTTCGGCTTCATGCTCCGCCGAGCTGTCCACGGCGCCCCTTCCCCCTATCACCGACTGCTGGCTGAGGGAAGCCGATAGGCGTGACGAAGCTTTACGGCTCCCAGATCGTCGGACAGATAGGGTTCGGTACGCTGGTGCCGATCGCGTTGTTGGCGCTGACGCAGCTCGTGTCGTTGTCGATCCGGGCGCGAAGGAGGCTCAATGTGGTGGCTGGGATTCTGACGCTGATCGGCATCTTCTTGATGCGCTGGAACGTCGCGATCGGTGGCCACCAGCTCTTCCCCAAGAGCTTCACGACCTACAAAATGGGCTTTGCAACTCGTGAGGGGCTATTGCCGGCGCTCATCGTGATGGTACTGCCGCTGGTGGTCCTCTGGACCCGGGTTCGGATCTTCCCACCGATGGAGGAGCAGCGCCCGGCGCCTCCTCCGGTCTGAGCCTGCGCTACCGGAACAGACGCCTCGATTTGGCTATCATTACCTCACACCTGAAGGAGATTTGACGTGCGAAAGTGGATTGCGTTGGGAGCATCGGTCCTGCTGTTGGCAACCCTCGCGAGCGGGAGGAGAGCGGTCGCCGCCGAGGACGGCAAGGAACTCTTCAACAAGACTTGCGCCCCCTGCCACGGAGAGACGGGCTACGCTGACACCAAGAAGGGGAAGGCGGCGAAGGCCAAGAACTACCACGAGGCCGAACTCAACGCCAAGCTCATCGCCAAGGACGGCGAAGCCTTCGTCACCAAGAACGTCCGCACGAACAAGAAGCACAAGAACGTCAACAAGAAGGTGACCGACGAGGAGCTCGCCGCGATCGCGGCCTACGTGAAGGTGCTCGCGGCCAAACCGTAGGGAGTCGCCGCCCAGAGCTCGCGCAGCGCACCGCGTAGGATGCGCGCCATCACGATGTCGGTGCACAGCGGGTGGTCGAGCGCAGTCATTCGTGGATGAACCGGTTCCGCCGACTGCTGATCCGTTGGGAGAAGAAGGCCGCCAACCCCGAAGCCTTCCTGCATCTCGCCTGTGCTTGGCTCACGCTGCGATCGGCAGGAGCTCTTGGATAGGCTAAGGGGCCAATTGCGAAGCGCCTTTTCTTGCCGGGCGCTTCAGCCTCATTTCGTTCCGCTTCTCTTTGGCCTGCGTCAGCAACTCGCTGGTCGCAGGTTCGATATTTTTCAAGTCGAAGGTGTGCCAGGTGATAGCGAGAGTATCGACCTTTGGCTGCAAGACGTTTTTGCTGAAGTCAATGTCTTTTGAATCTCCACGGATCCCAATGAAACGCGTGAAAGCGCGAATGGTATTCAAGTCATTGAGCAGACCCTCTGCTTTCTGCGGAATGTCCGGATGGTTATCGCTTTTCTTGTTGTGGCACTTTACGCAGATCTCCCGAACGGTGTTCACATCAGGAGCTTTGGCACTTACCGAACCATGGCACGTCACGCAATTCGGTCCCTGGCCTTCTTGACTCTCTTTCACCAAGTGCTTGAAATGCTTACTCTTGATGTAGGCATTGTAATTATCTTCATGACACTCTCCGCAAATTTTCGGAACGTCTTGAAAGGAAACCGTCCCTGGTGATCCCCCGCTCGCCCGCATCTCGGCATGGGCTGCCTGCTTGTCTGCCGCTCCAGGATTGCCGTTGTGACAATCGGAACACGTGACATCTTCCTGTCCGTGCGGCGATGCGACCCATCGCTGAAAGTAATCGTAGATCTTCTTGTTCGTGACCATGAAATCGGGATTCTTGTGGCACTCAACGCAGGAATCTCTGGCGTGTGCATCGCTTCCCATGATGACGAACGATGCCATCACCAGGCTGAACACCGCGATTAGAACCGGCCTTCGTGCTGCGCTGACCAATTTCATGAGAGCACCCATCAATGCGCCGGGGTTACCGGGTGGGTCACTGCATTTGCAGATCTCAGCCGTCCCATTTCGATGGCGATGGCGGGCTTTGCGAGAAACGTGAAAACCATGAATCCGATGGCCCAGATACCAAGGCTAACCAGCACCTCGATCATTGTCGGCGAGTACTCGACGATCTCACCCAGCGGGGTTGGAACGAATCCCGGAATGATGAGCCCCATCCCTTTCTCGATCCAAATCCCAACGATGGCGAAAACACAGGCCACGTTCATCAATCGCGTTTGCTCCCGCAGAGGGTGAATCATCAAAATCGTGACGCCAATGAGTTCCATGGTGATCGCCGAATAGATCCACGGCACCAGCGCGTGGCGCCCGTTGAGCCCGACAAAAAGATAATGGGCCGAAGCCGAATGGGCGGTGGCGGCGTAAAATTCAGTAAAGATTTCAGCGCCGAGCATGAAAAGGTTGATCTGCATGGCGACCGTTGTGACGATGGCCAAATTCCGAATGATCTGCTTGCCGACCTTGAAGTCAGTCTTCGCCGCGATCACCTGGAGTGCGAGAATGATGACAGCGGGTCCGGCCGCGAAAGCCGAGGCGATGAACCGTGGCCCCAAAAGTGCCGTATGCCAGAAAGGCCGCGCCGGATTCGACACGAAAAGAAATGCGGTAACCGTATGAATGGAAATCGCCCAAAAGATGGCGATCACGATGAACGGGAAATACTTGTTGATGTCCGGTTCGTTGCCCTGATATTTGTTATGAAGAACATACATGGGAATGAACAGGTTCAGCACGAGATAGCCATTCAATACGATCACGTCCCACGCGAGCATGGAGTGGGGCCAGTTGAACCGGCCGATGCCGGGAATCAAGTGCCAAAAACGATCGGGACGGCCCATGTCGACGACGACGAAGAGCAAGCACATGATGCAAGCCGCAACGGCCACTCCCTCGGCAAGAAGCACCACCGACTTTGCGGCTGTGTCATGAAAAATGTAGGCCGGAATCACCACCATGACGGCCGCCGCCGCCACTCCGACGAGAAATGTGAAATTCGCGATGTAGACGCCCCAGGAAACCTGGTCGCTCATTCCGCTGACGATGAGCCCCTGGCTAGCCTGTCGAGTGTAGGCGACGAGCCCTATCACTACGAAAGAGGCAAGACCTCCGAGCCACAGCTTGTATAGCCCGCCTCCTTTCAAGAGCTCCTTGAAACACCTCATCCAGAATTCAATCAACAGGGTCATGTAAAACTCTCAATCTACGAAATACCAGAACTTCGGTTCCGTGTTGAGTTCTTCTTTGAGCCGGAAGACGGTCTTGTTCTCGAGCACGTAGCGGATCTCACTTTCCGGATCGAGAAGATTGCCGAAAACGCGCGCGCCGTTCGGACAGGCTTCTTGGCAGGCGGGCATCTTGCCTTTGCGTGTTCTCTGAAGGCAAAAGGTGCACTTTTCCATGACGCCTCTGGGGCGAGGCCGATTGCTCAAATAATGAGTCACCGGATTGATCTCTTCTTTGGGAATCACCGGCTCGCTCCAATTGAAATGACGGGCCCAATACGGACAAGCGGCAAGGCAAAACCGGCAACCGATGCACCAGTTGTAGTCAATGACCACGATGCCATCGACTTCTTTCCACGTGGCCTTGACGGGACACGCGGCGACGCAAGGCGGATTTTCACATTGGAGACATTGCACCGGCATGTAATATTTCCCAGGCGCCGGTACCTCGTGATCGTAGTAGTGATCTGATTCTTCGAGGCTCGCGGTGTCTTTGTCGATCTCGAGCACCCGGATGTATTGAATTTGCGAGTCGCGTCCTTGGTTGTTTTCGGCAACACAGGCCTTCACACACTCGCGGTATCCTTTGCACTTGTTCAAATTCAAGGCGTAACCGAAAACGACCCCTGGAATGGGCGGCGTGTCAGCCACCTTCACATCGACGCCCAGCTGCGTCTTGTACTTGCGTTCGAGACGTCCGATGGCCGCGTCAATTTCTTCCTTGGTCATCCGCTGGTACTGATCTTGAAAATATTCACCCACCTTGTCCATGAGCGTAGTGCCACCCGGCGCTGCAGAAGGCTTCGCGGGCTCGCTCCCATGGGCGACAGCGGAGACTCCAAGCGCGGCCGCTCCGACCCCGAGAATACGGAGAGCGTCACGCCGACTCAGCTCCTGCCGCGCGGCGGGGGTATCCGGTCCTTTTTTGTTTTCGGGCGTGCCTGGCACGGGAATCCTCACTCTTTTCGCCGGTTCTTGGAGCTGGCCGTCTCTTGGGCCGACAAAGTTTCGATCAGCCGTCTGATTTCATCCCGACTGTGTTCGCGCAAGGTGCCCGATGTCTCCGCATCTTTCTCCCGCGCCACTGGGGCGCTAGCCGCCTGCAATTGAGACGCGCTGCGCCGGCCGATGCGAGAAAGGAGATCGCGGCGTGACAACGAACCTGTTTTCTCATCGTCGCTAGAATGACTCATGGGGCACTCACTTTTTTTTCTTCCAGCCGCGAGAGATGCGGATTTTTTCCCAAGGTGTCGGGTGCGTTGTTTCTTCAATGTTGGCCGGTATCAAGCCCTTGCGCAAAAGCGGGAGTGCTACCGGCTGTCGCGGCTTTATCAAAGGCTCGTGAGGGTTGTGACATTCCACGCATGCTTTTAGCACCCGCTCACCATTCCAGGTGCCGACACGTTTCCCGTGTCCGCCTTTGAGAAAATCTCTGGCACGGGGAGAATGGCATTGTGCGCACAACGTATACGATTCGTTGAAGCTGATTCGGTCGCCTTTCATCCCAATGAGAAAATCACGTTCATCCTTGTTGTGGCAGGTCAGGCACCAAAACGTGTCGTTTCCGTGTTTAAGTTCGAGGGTGTCATGTTCTTCTTCGAGCACACGAATCTTGGGATTGGGTTTTTGAGTTACTCCGTCATGGCAGTCGCTGCACGGATAATACTCCCCTGCTTCCATTACATCGGTCCGAGATTCAGTCGTGAAAACCGGGTGTGAATTGGCTTTCTTCGAAGGCTCCACTGCGGCTGCCGGGGTTTCAGCCGGGATCTCCTGGGCCAGCCCTAGAGGCACATGGACGAAAAGAAGAATGCCTAAAGAGGCCGAGAACAGGATTTTCCACGACTCGAACACATTCCGCTCCGTAGCTATTCGTTGCCTATGCGAACTTCTTTCACGTCGTACCCCTCGCCAGAACCGTGACAAATGACACAACTCGCGCCTCTGCCTGTTCCCTTGGCTCAGTGCGGCGCCGGGCGCTGCTCCTCCATCGGCGGAAAGAGCCGAACCAAGATCCAGAGAACCAGCAGAGGCAGAACCATCACGATGAGCGCCGGCAACAGGCCCTCGCGCGTTGCGAAGCCCATCTTGTAGGACGTATAGCCGAGGAAGCTCTTGGAGAAGAGCTGGCCACCGATCACGACGTTCCAGCGCATCAAGAAGATACCGACCAGTGTCAGGATCCCCGCCGCCACATAGAGTCTTCTTCGCGCCCGTATCGACAACGACACGAGCTGTGTCAGCGCCAACAACGCGATCGGCAACAGGGTGCCGAGCCCGATCTGTCCAACGACCTGGGAGCCATAAAGCTTCGTATTCACCATGAAGTCCAGGCTCCTGAAGGACTCGTCGGCCACGTAGATCCGGTGAATGAGGTCGAGCATCTCGAGCGAGAAGTCGACCAGGAAGGCGTAGTAGAGGTACTTCGCCATGCTGTCGACGCAGGGCATGTCGATCGGGATCTTGGCGAGCTTGCAATAGACGAGATAGATGAGCAGCACCGCGGCGATCCCGGAGACGATTGCCGAGAACAGGAAGACGACGGGCATCAGCGGTGTCGACCACCAGGGATTTGCCTTCACCGAGCCAAAGATGAAACCGACGTAGCCGTGCAGCAGGAAGGCGGACGGAATTCCGATCACGGTGACGAAGCGGCCGACGCGGTCATCGATCTCGAGGGCGCGCGGACTGACGTTGTACGAACCCAGGGTCAGAACGCGATAGAGCGGGCGCAACAGACCGCTCGCCGTCTGTGCCTGCGCGACGATGTGCGGACGAAACTCCAACCAGATCTCGATCACCAGCACCGCCAGCAGATACCAGAGATAGACGAATCCGAACATCGCCATCGCGGAGGTGCGATGCGGCGTCAGGAACATCTCGAATGAGCGCTCGGGATGGCCGAGGTGTAGCTGCAGCGGAAGCGGCGCGATCAGCATGAACGCAAGCGCCGTCAGCAGAGCCAGTCGGTAGGTCGGCTTGACGGCCTCGACGTTGAACACCCGTTCCAGCGACGCCAGGATGAACGCTCCGGCGACCAAGCCGGTCAGGTATGGATAGAGAACGATCATGATGCTCCACTGGAGCTCCATCTCGTTCGGGTACATGAAGCCTTCCACACCAGGCACGACGAACCTCCCTCAGCGCACCGCGCCGTCGAGACCGTTGTAATAGAGCTTGGCGCCGGTCGCCAGATCGGGTTTGAGCACGTGGACCTTGTGCTCTCTCAGCAGCTGGTGAATCGGATCGTCGGGATTCCGCAGGTTGCCCAGCACACGCGCCTGGGTCGGACAGACCTCGCAGCAGGCGGTAGTCAGCCCCTTGGTAATCCGGTGGTAACAGAGTGTGCACTTGTCGGCCGTGTTGGTGCGCGGATCGAGGAAGCGGCAGCCGTACGGGCAGGCCTGCACGCAGTAGCGACAGCCGACGCAGTAGGTCTTGTCCACCAACACCACGCCGTCGGGGCTTTGGAAGGTGGCCCCCACCGGGCAGACCTGGGTGCACGGCGAATCCGCGCAGTGGTTGCACATCTTGGGCACGAAGAAGGACTTGGCGCCCTCGATCGGGGGCTCAGCGGGAAAGCCGTCACGCCCCCCGTTGGGCGAGTCGACGATCGGGAGTATGTGCGCCGTCGCGTCTTCCGGATCGACCGGCGGGATGGTGTAGTGCTCCACCCAGGTTCGAAAGTAGTAAGGCTCGGACGGCACGTCGTTCTCGACCTTACAGGCGTCGACGCAACGGCCGCAGCCGATGCACTTCTCGACATCGACGAACATTGCCCACCAATGACTGGCGGTGTCGTAACCGGGGGCGTCCTGCGGGCGTCCCTGTTCGATGAACGGCCAGGCGCGCGTCGCTGCGCCGGTCAGTAGGATGAACATGGTCCCATCGACCAGGAACTGGCGGCGATCAAGGCTCATGCGTTTCTCCTTCCGCTGCGCTGCTCGCAGGCAGAGCGCACTCGCGCGATCGACTCACGACGATGGCTCGTGGGCGGGATGACACTCGCTGCAAAGCGCCCCCTCGCGGTGGGGCTCGATTTCTACCTGCTGCGTAAAGCTCGCAGGCCGCGCCGGATTGGAGGCGTGACAGCGAGAGCAAAGATCGAGTTCTTCGACTGCAGCCGCCTTGGCGATCTCCGGGTCGGCTGCGTGCGCGGCCAGAGCGCCGTGGCAGGACTCGCAGCTCACGCGGGCGTGGCTGTCGGCGGCGAGCGTAGCCGCCACGTCCTCGTGGCAGTCCGCCTCGCCACAGCTGTTGCGGCCGGCGAAATGGAGCGGCCTGTTTCGAGTGTCCTGGAGCGCCCCGGTACGGAAATGGCCCAACTCACCGAAGCCCGCCGGCACGAAGTAAGCGCGTATCCCGAGGAACACCAGCGCGCCAGCGAGGAAGAGCAATGCCAGTCGAACCAGGTGTTCGGCGTCGCGCAAATTTCTTCTTGCCATGCTCGATCCTCCAGCCGGAACCCGCGCGAGTGTGCTAGCTGCGACGTCCTCGCGATCCAACGCGTAGGCATTGCAAGCGAAGACTCAGGGGCCGATACCGGCGTCACGGCAAGCACTCGCCGGGGAGAAGATGCTCGAAACCCGGCGGGCTCGGTCGCGGCAATCGGTGCTTGGACGGCTTCCCTTGCGCATCACCAAGAGCATTGCAGCCGCCGGCGACTCGCTGCATGACCGACGTCATACTCCCGACAGATTCCTGTCGAATCCAGCGACTCTTTCTCGACCCCTGTCGAGCGGTTTCCGCGCTCTCAGATCGGCCTGCGCAAGAACGCGACTCGGAGTCAGCTACACGCGAAGAGTCCGAGAGGGTTGCGGCAACGACTCCGCCGAATCGAGACACAGGAGCGGCCTTTCGCCGCGAGCCGTTCATGACGACAACGTACAGCGTAGACGAAACCCCGCGCCGCATGCAGGTCGAGCGCTACACCGGATCGCGCAACCGGGACTAGATCGTCCGATCCGCCCGCGCCTGCGCGATCGAGCGCGCAGCGAGATCCGCGAAAGCCATGATCGGAATCATCGTGTGTGTGGATGCGGAGGTCGGGAAGACGCTCGCGTCGGCGATCCACAGACCCTCCAGCCCATGGAAGCGCCCGCGCGAATCGACGACCGCGCGACGTGCGTCTTCGCCCATCCGACAGGTGCCCTGGGGGTGCGCGGAGAGCAGTGTGGTCGCGTCCGGATTCACCGCGATGCCGTCGAGCCGCGCGAGGTCGGCCTCGTTGCGGATCTCGGTGAGCGGCCGCAGGGCGGGCACCACGACCTCGGCTCCGGCCGCGAGGTAGAGGCGCGCCGCCGCGCGCGCTCCGTCGCGGATCCGTTGCGCCACGTCGGGTTGAAGCGTGTAGTCGATCCGCGTGCGGCCCGCCTCGTCGGCGGCGACGCTCCCAACCGGCTGGTCCGGCACCAGCACGAGACACGAGCCGGTCTGCGCGAAACGCGCCATCCAGCGCTTGTGGTCGCGGCCGCTCGCACCGACGAGCCCGGCGGTCTGCACCGGTCCGCCCGCGATGCCCTCGATCGCGAAGCCGGTCATGCCGACGCGGGAGTCGAAGACCAGGTGCTCATCACAGTAGGCCGACTGCGGGATGCCGCGGAACGAGACCATGCGCTCGCTGAACACGGCGAGCACCGGGAGCTGCGGCTGCAGCGAGAGGTTGCGGCCGATCTGGCCGGAAGCGCTCGTGATCTGCGACGCCTGGAGCAGCAGCGGCGTGTGCACGGCGCCGCAGGCCAGCAACACGGCGTCGGCTGCGACCTCGAGGCGCACGCGCGCAGCCGGGCGGTCGCCGTGTTCCTCAGTGAGGACGCCTTGCACGCCGACCGCGCGCCCGTCGCGCACCACGACGCGCTCGACGCGCGCGTTCGAGACCAGCGTGGCGCCGTCGGCGAGAGCGGCGGGCACGAGCGTCACCAGCGCCGAGCGCTTCGCGTCGAAGGCGCAGCCGATCAGGCAGAAGCCGCAGCCGGTGCATTCAGTTCGGTTGTGATGGAAGCGGGATCGCCGCCAGCCGAGTCGCTCGGCGCCCGCGAGCAGCTTGCGATTGTTCGCGTTGAGCTGGTCGGTGGCGATCTCGGCCACGCCGAGCTCTGCCTCGGCGCGCTCGCTCGCCGCCTCGAAGTCGGCCGCGTCGATCTCGACCGCGAAATCGCGCTGCCAGTGCTCGAGCACGGCCTGCGGAACGCGCGCGCAATCCGCCATGTTCACGACGGTGGAGCCGCCGACACAGCGGCCCTGCAACACGTTCACGAGCCGATCGCGGGTGCGCTGCGTGGCGCGATCGCGGTAGAGCATCGGCAGCATCTCGCGCTCGCGCTGCTTGAAGTCGAAGGAAGTGTGGTAAGCGCCCTCCTCGAGGATCACCACCTTCGCGCCGGCGGCGGCCAACACACGCGCAGCCGCTGCGCCCCCGGCGCCCGAGCCCACGACCACCACGTCGCAGCGCAGTGAGAGGTCTTCGACCCGCTCGCTCCCGTAGATGATCATCGCCGCTCCAACTCCACGGACTCGGCCAACCCGAGCACGATCGGGCCGTCGTAACCGATCGCACGCCAGGCGCTGCGCGTCGAGTAGAAGGCGAGCAGGCACAACTCCGAGAGCGCGGCGTGGAGCTGACGCACGAAGCCGAGCCGGCTGGTCGTGAGCGAAGCGAGATAGGCTCGGGCCGACTCGGGCGGGAGCGCGGTGAGCGGCCTCGCGTCGAATCCGAGCAGCAGCGGTCCCCACTCGAGGAGCGCCAGGCCGCGACGCAGATCGGTAACGAGATGCGAATCCGCTCCGACGAGCCAGCCGTCGACCAGACCGGCGACGCCGACGTCCGACGCGCCCGTCTCGAAGGCGCCGCCGCGCGGGATCGCGTGGTCGGCGAAGCATGCGAGCGTCGCCCATGCGCGCGGCGAGAGGACGGCGAGGTCGGCGGGCGGATCACTCGCCTGGGCAAAGACGCAGGCGCCCAGCGGCAGCGCCCCGCCGAACACCAGCAGCGCGCCGGCCCCGGTGGCGCCCCGCAGGAACGTTCGTCTGTCGATTTCGGGTATCACGCCGGGACCTTACGGGGCCGCGCGCGGGATCGCCACGTCGCCCAGCCCGCTGCGCCGGAAACCGGAACCCGGCCCATCAGGCGAACCAACCGCGTCGCGCGGCGAGGCCTTCGGCGATGCCGGCGCGGATCGCGTCCTTCACGACGTCGACCTTCTTCTGGATCTCGGCGTCTTCTTCGCTCGGGTCGCCGTCGAAGCGCAACGGCTCGCCGAAATGCAGCCGGAACTTGACCGGCAACGGCAGAAAGCTCGCGAGCCCGAGCCACGGGAAGGTCAGCGTGATCGGCGCCACCGGCGCGCCAACCAGCTTGCCGAGCCAGCGCGACCGCAGCAGGCCGGGCGACTGCTCCTCGTTGCCGACGATACCGACGGGCACGATCGGCGTATCGGTCTCGAGCGCGAGGCGCATGAATCCGAGCCCGAAGCGCTGGAGCTGGTAACGCTCGGTGTAGGGTTTCACGAAGCCGCGTTCGCCTTCGGGAAACACCATGATCGCCTCGCCGCGATCGAGCAGTTGCGCGCAGTTCGACGGCGTCCCGACGACGGAACCCACGCGGTGCATCAGCGTCCCGAAGAACGGCAGCGTCGGCAGGTAGTACTCGGCCATGCCGCGCACCACGCGCGGCGGCTCGGCGTCGAGCAGCATCGACATGCTGAGCATCGCGCCGTCCCAGGCGAAGGTGTTGCCGCCGTGGTTCGCGATCAGCAGCACGCGGCCCTCGGGCACGCGCTCGATGCCGGTGGTTTCGACGCGCAGCCAGTAGCGATAGGCGAGCGCGATCGGCAACAGCACCTGCGCGGCGAAGCGCGGCTCGTAGCCGAACGGGTCGACGCCGAACTCGTTGAGCGTCGTGGGAATCCGCGCGAGTCGCGCTTCCAGATCGTCCTGCACTTTGCGCAGCGGGGGCGGGAGCAGTCGCCTGACGAGACCCGAGCGCCCCATCTCTCGCGCGCGCGGGCGCGGCACGAGTGTTCGCTCACGCGCGACTGCGCCGGGCGTGCTCACGAAAGTTCGGCGCGCAGGAACGCCACGATCTCCGCCCAGGCGCGCGCGGCGGCATTGGCGTCGTAGACATCGGGGCGCGTGTCGTTGAGGAAGGCGTGGTCGACGCCCGGGTAGATCGTGCAATGCACGCGCTTGCCGGCGGCGCGCAAGTCGGCTTCGAGCTTGCGCACCGTTTCGGCGGGAACGAAACCATCGCGCTCGGCGAAGACGCCGAGCACCGCCGCCTCGAGTCCGGCGAGATCGAGCTTCACGTTCGGATGGACGCCGTAGCAATCGACGACGGCGCCAATCTTCGCGTTGCGCGTGGCCGCGAAGAGCGCGAGTTGCCCGCCCATGCAGAAGCCGATCGCTCCCACCTTCGCGCCCACGACTTCGGGTTGGCTCTGCAGCGCATGCACGGCGCCGTCGAGATCGCGCGCCGCGCGCGGAATCTCGAGTCCCATCATCAGCCGACCGGCGGCATCGGGATCGCTCGCCGTCTCGCCGCGGTAGAGATCGGGCGCGAGCGCCACGAAACCCTCGCGCGCGAGGCGATCGCAGACGTCGCGGATGTGGTCGACGAGACCCCACCACTCCTGGATCACGACGACGCCGGGACCGCGGCCACTCGCCGGTGTGGCGACGTATCCCTGCACGCGGTCGCCGCCGCTCGCGAACTCCAGCTCACGTCCCAGTGCGCGTCCCGGAGCGCGTTCCATCGCATCCTCCCGCGTGAAGGACCGCAGCATAACCCAGCGATCCACCGGGCTCCTGCACGATCGCACGGGTAGACTGCGCGAGATGACGAGTTCGCTGCGCGCCGAAGCTGTTCCCGTCGCCGGTGCGCGACGCGTTGCAGGTCTTGCGCGACGCGGGACACGAGGCCTGGCTGGTCGGCGGCTGCGTGCGCGACCTGCTGCGTGGCGTCTCGGTCGCCGACTTCGACGTGGCGACGTCGGCGCCGCCCGAAGCGGTGCTCGCGCTCTTTCCAAGAGCCGTACCGACCGGGATTCGACACGGCACCGTGATGTTGCCCACGCACGCCGGCCCGCTCGACGTCACCAGCTTCCGCGCCGGTCCGACGCTGCGCGACGACCTCGCGCACCGCGACTTCACCGTGAACGCGATCGCCTGGGATCCTGCGAGCGGCGCAATCGTCGATCCTTCCGGCGGCGCGCAGGATCTCGCCTCGGGACGACTGCGCGCCGTCGGCTCCGCACGCGAGCGCTTCGGCGAAGATCCGCTGCGCGCGCTGCGCGCGGCGCGCATCAGCGCCGCGCTCGGACTGGAACCCGAGGCGGCGATCGAGCCCGCCATGCAGGAGGCGCGCGCTGCGCTGCGCGGCGTCGCGCGGGAACGCGTGCGCCGCGAGATCGAAGCGCTGCTGCTGGCGCCCGGCGTCGCGCCCGCACTCGCGCTACTGCGCCGCACCGGCATCGAAGCCGACATCGCGCCGGGCACCGCGGTAGGCGCGGGTCCCGTGATTGCGATGCTGCCGCCCGACCTTTCTCTGCGCCTCGCGGCATGGCTGCGCGGTGCGCACGCCGAGTCGATCCTGCTGAAGCTGCGGTTCCCGCGACGCGTGGTCGCCGAGGTCACGCGCATGGTCGCGCTGCACCCGATCGACGCGCGCCGCCTGCGCGGCGACGTCGACGTGCGACGCCTCGTGCGCCGCGTGGGCGAGACGTGCCTCGCGCAACTGTTCGCCCTGCGCGAAGCCGAAATCGCCGCGACGCCCGCCAGCCAGACGGAGAGCGCCACCGCGCAGCAAACCGCACTCGCCGCGTTGCGCGACCGCATCGATCGCGTCCAGCGCGCCGGCGTGCTCGCCATCGACGGCGCCACCATCATGGCCACACTCGGCTGTGGCCCCGGCCCCGCCGTCGGCGCCGCCCTCCACTTCCTCACCGACTGCGTCCTCGAAGACCCCACCTGCAACACCCGTGAATCCCTCATCGCCAAGCTCACGGAGAAAGGGGAGAAAGGGGACGGTCCTCCTCGTGGACTGGCTGTGGAGTTGGGGGACACACCTCGGACAGCAGGGCGCGAAGCGCCTGGCCCGCCGGGTCATCAAGCAGGGCGCGAAGCGCCTGGCCCGCCGGGTCATCAAGCAGGGCGCGAAGCGCCTGTCCCGCCGAACAAGGGGATCCGATGACGACCGACGCAACCAAATCCCTGCAGGGCAAGACCTGCGTGATGACCGGAGCGACCTCTGGCATTGGGCTCGCCGGCGCGGTCGAGTTGGCCGCGCGCGGCGCGCGCCTGGTGCTCGTCGCGCGCAATCCCGCGCGCGCCGACGACGCGCTTCGCGCCATCCACGCGCGAACTCCGAACGCACCGATCGAGATCGTGCGCGGCGACTTCGCCAGGCTCGCCGAAGTACGCGACGCCGCCGACGCGATCCTCGCGCGCTGCCCGGAGATCCACCTGCTCTGGAACAACGCCGGCGTCGTGAAACTGCGCCGCGAACTCACCGCCGACGGCTTCGAGGCGATGTTCGGCGTGAACCATCTCGCCTACTTCGTGATGACGGGCAGACTGCTGGACCGCCTGCGCGCCACACCCGGGTCGCGCATCGTCAGCACCGCTTCGGAAGCGCATCGCTTCGGCGGCGCGCTCGATTTCGACGACCTCCAGGGCGAGCGCAGCTTCGGCGCCTTCAAGACCTACGGGCGATCCAAGCTCTGCAACATCCTCTGGACGCGCGAACTCGCGCGACGACTCGACGGCTCGGGTGTCACCGCCAACTGCTTCCACCCCGGCGCCGTCGCGACGCGACTCGGCCAGACCGACGCGTCGTGGACGCGCCTCGTCGGCAAAGTGGCCGGGCTCTTCATGCTGACACCCGAACAGGGCGCGAGCAGCGGCGTCTTCCTCGCGACGGCGCCGGAGGTGGCGAACGTCAGCGGGCGCTATTTCGCGAAGTCGCGCGAGAAGAAGCCGGCCACGTACGCGCAGGACGACGCGGCGGCGAAGCGGCTATGGGACGCGAGCGAGAAACTGGTCGCGGGCGTGGCGTGACGCATCGCGAGTGGATCCGAGTCCGCGCCTAATCGTTCGGGATGATCGTGACCATGTGTAGGGGCGTGCCCGGGTCGGTCGAGATCGACAGGATCTCGCGATCCGGATCCCAGCCCGACGACCACGTGCCGGCGGGGTCGCTCACCGAGAGGTCGAATCCACTCGGGAAGAACCGAGCGGCAGGCACGTAGATTTCAGTCGGCCCGGTGACGCCCGGCTTCTCTTCGAACGCGAGTCGCAGCACGCGCGCATCGGGGTCGTAGTCGATGAAGCGCGGTGTACCGGCGATACGCTGCGGGTAGGCGCGGACCAGCACGTTCACGGGATCCTTCTCGTTCCGATCGGCGTCGATCGGGCTCCAGCCGCCGAGGCCGTACTCCCAGTAGGCCCACCCGCTCGCCAGGCGATCGGACACGCGCAGGAAGTCGCCGAAGTAGTCTTCCCAACCCTGGATGCTGGAACGCCCAGGGCGGCGCGCCGTTGCCGCCGATCTGACGTCCGTCGCTGGCGACCGGACCGTACACGTCCTGGTGCATGTCGAGGACGACGTAGATGCCGGCGGCGCGGAACCACTCGATCCGCTCCGCGACGCGATCGAGGTAGGCCTCGTCGTAGATGCCTGGCGTGGGCTCGAGCCCGTCCCACGAGAGCAGGAAGCGCGCAAAGTTGAAGCCCCAGTCGCGGCTCATGCGGGCGACGTCGTCGGGGCCGACCCAGGGCATCCGCTGCGGGTCGTACTTCGCGGAATTCGAGACGTTGAGTCCGTGCAGGATCAGCGCACGGCCCTGCTCGTCGGTGATGTACTGCGGATCACTCGCGGGCGCCCAACAGGCAACCGCGCCGAGCAGCGTCGCGCCGAGTAGAACGACCGTGGAACCGCGCCGTCTTCCCATCGCTCCGTCTCCGCGAATCGCGAAACGTGGTGACGAATCCGCGCCCGCAGCTCCACGGCACCGGGTCGGGGAGGCGGCTATCGGCCGCCTCCCCGTCGGCTCACTTCCAGACGATGTCGGCGGGATCGCGGGTCAGATGCCCGAGGGCGTCCTTCCAGCGGTAGAGGATCAGTGCGTCCATGACCTCGGAGTCCTGACCGCGCCGTTTTCGATCGAGTTCCGTCTTCAGCACGTCGAGCGCACCGTGCACCGTGGGACCGAAGAGCTTCTCGAGATAGGCCTTCGGGATGCGCTCGCCGGATTCGTCGAAGCTGCCGTCCTCGCGCAGCGGAGCCGGCGCGAGCGGCGGCACGTAGTAGACGTTCGGGTGCGTCCCGAACTCCGGGTGCAGCGGCAGCGCCACCTTCCACTTCTGCACCAGCTTGTGCACCGCGCTGCCCTCGTCGTCGAGGAAGCCGATGAAGGCCGCCCGGCCCGGGCACTGGCGCACGCACGCGGGCGCCACGCCCTGCTCGATGCGCGGGAAGCAGCCGATGCAGTGCTGGCTCACGTTGCGCATCTTGTTGAAGTAGATCTTCTTGTACGGGCAGGCGCGGCGGCACATCTGCGCGCCCTTGCACTTGTCCTCGTCCCGCAGCACGAGGCCGTCCTCCTCCCGCTTCGAGATCGCGGAGTTCGGGCAGGCCTCGAGGCAGGAAGGCTGCGTGCAGTGGTTGCACAGGCGGGGCAGGTAGAAGTAGTAGGCATTCGGGAACTCGCCGCCGCCTTCGTCCTCGTCCCAGTTCATGCCCCAGGTCTTGGAACCGGAAATCTTCTGCAGGTGCGTGCGGCCCTTGCCGCCCTCGCCACGCAGCACGGCGTCGTAGTTGAAGTTCCAGCCGCCGCCGACCTCCTCGTCGGTGGCGAGGTGGCCGAGGTTCAGCTTGCCCTTTGCGTCGAAGCCGCCGCCCATGTCCTCCCAGTCGCGCGGCGTGCCGCGACCCGGCTGTGTGTTGACCGTCATCCACCACTGCTGCTCGGTGCCGGGATCCTCGCCGGGCCACAGCACCTTGCAGGCGACCGAGCAGGTTTGGCAGCCGATGCACTTGTTGAGATCGAAGACCCAGGCGAGCTGGCGCTTCGAAGCGGTGATCGTTCCCATCGGATGAACTCCTTGCAAAGGGCCCGGGGGCCGCTGGCCCCCGGGCGTGAGGGTCGATTCAGCGGACCTTCTCGATATCGACCCGGACGGCACGATCCGCGGGGATCGGCTGCCAGGAGAAGATCCGGTACTTGAGTTGGCCGTAGTTGCCGACCAGACCGAGCGGCTTCACGTGACCGGGCTCGACGTCCGCCTGGCTGTCCCAGCCTTCGTGCATGTACGGCTCGAAGCCGTTGTACACGATCACCTGGCCCGGCCGGCACGACGCCGTGAGCTTGGCCTGGATCAGCATCGACCCCGCGTTGCTCGTGACCCGCATCTTGTCGCCATTGGCGATCCCGAGCCCCGCCGCGTCGCGGTCGTTCAGGAACGCGAAGGGTTCACCCCGGTGGGTGTTGAGGATCACGTTGTTGGTCATGTTCATCGAGTGGATGCTCCAGCGGTTGTGGCCGCTGGTCATCTGGAAGCGCCGGTTGCGGCCGCCGTGCGGCGGCGGTTCCTTGTGCGTCGGGAATCCCTCGCCCGCCTCCAGGAACCATTCGTGGTCGATGTAGAACTGGGCCCGACGCACAAGCGTGTCGTACGGAACCTTGTCCTCGGTGTGCCAACGAAGCGGGTTGTGCACCTCATCGGCCTTCAGGGTCGAACCCTGCGAGACGCCGTGGCCCACCATGCCCCAGTTGGCGAAGCGCACGTGGCCCTTCTCGCGCAGCGTCTCCAGCGTGGTGCCCTTCGGCAGCACGCCGTAGACGGCGTTGTCGCGCACCGACTCTTCGAAGTGCTTCTGCTCGTCGCGCACCGCGCCCTTCAAGGTCACGAGATCCACGAGACCCGTGAGGCTCCGCACGTTGCCCTTGAAGTCCTTGAACTCCTTCATGCCCCGCGCAGCGGCGCGCTTCTCGACCGCCTCGAGCAGCCGCACGCCGATCTCCCAGTCGGAGAGCGAATTGCCGTGGGGCTTCGTCGCCGGCTCGCAGAGCACGAAGTTCAGGTGGTGCACCGAGGGCATGCTGTTGCCGAACTTCTCGTAGTGCTGCGCGGCCGGCAGCACATAGTCCGAGTAGAGCCCCGTCGTCGACATCCGGTAGTCGATCGAGACGATCATCTTGAGCTTCGGCCACAGGTGATCGACCAGGATCTTCCGCCCGCCGCGCTGGCGCCGGATCATGTTGCCGCCGGCCTCGATCAGCACGCGCGGCTCGATCTCGCGGTAGGCCTTGGAGTACCGGGCGTCCCACCAGCCCTTCTCCACCGCCTCGTCGAGGTACTCCCCGAAGCTGCGCTTGAAGGACGGGTCGTGGTTCTCCGGGTCGTTCCACCGATCCTTGTAGCCAAACTGCTCGTACCAGAGGAAGGCCGGCGGCATGATCGCGCCCTGGCCTCCGACCTCGGCCGCCAGCTCGGCGCCGCGGTTCTGCAGCATCTCGGGTGTGAGCGTCGGGTCGCCGCCCGAGAGCAGCTTGCGCATCGCGATCATGCCCGCGATCAGGCGCTGCGCCGACTCCTGGCCCGGGCCGTCCTTGCGCGCCATGAACGCGCTGCCGTCCATGCCCATGATCGCCCACGAGCGCGTGCCGGTGCCCTTCTTGCCCCAGTTGCCGGTGAGGCCGAGCAGCAGCGCCATCGAGCGCTCCATCAGGTCGCCGTGGTAGTACTTGCCCGAGTTCCAGCCGAGGAAGATCTTGGTCTTCCGCGTCGCGATCTTGCGCGCGAGGTTGCGGATGTTGTCTGCGTTCAGCTCGCAGATCTTCGCGGCCTTCTCGGGCTCGTAGGCCTCGAGGTGGCGCCGTAGCTTCACGAAGGCAGGCTCCACCTCCACGGTCTTGCCGTCCTTGAGCATCACCTGGAAGCTGCCCTCGAGAGCCGGATCCACGCCGGTCGTTGCGAGCGTGTGCCGGGGCGCACTCGTGAGCGTGTTGGTCACCGTGTCCCACCAGTAGAACTGGTCCTCTCGCTCGCCATCGCTCAAGTCCGTGCCGCGCAGGAAGCGGTCGTTGTCCTTGCGGATCAGCAACGGCAGGTCCGTCTGCTCCTGCACGAACTGCTTCTTGTAGAGCCCCGCGTCGATGATCACCTTGCACATCGAGAGCGCGAGCGCGGCGTCGGTGCCGATGCGCACCGGGACGTGGTAGTCGGCGTGGATCGCCGACGGGCTGTAGTCCGGCGCGATCGTCACGACCTCGCCGCCGTTGTAGCGGGCCTCGGCGAGGTAGTGATACCAGTGAATGTTGGTGTAGACCGGATTTGCGTGCCAGATCAGCGTGAGTTCGGCCAGGAACCAATCGTCCATCGACGACGTCGGATTGAACAGGCCGAACGTCACGTGCAAGCCGGGACTGAAGTCCTGGAACTCGGCGTTGCCGTCGGTCGTCGGCGTGCCGAGCGCCAGCGCGAACTGGCGCGCGGGCGCCGCACCCGGCTCCGGCGTGAGCGGCGTCAGGATCGACTCGGGACCCTGATCCTCGATTGCGTCGAGGATCGAGTTCGCGATGTCGGTCAACGCCTCGTCCCACGAGACCGGCACGAACTTGCCGTCGCCGCGCTCGCCGACGCGCTTCATCGGCTGCGTCACGCGGTCGGGCGAATAGTGGCAGTGGCTCCAGCTCGCGCCCTTCTGGCAGCCCATCGGATTCATGTCGGGAATGCCGGCCTCGACCGGAGTCCAGTCGGCTGCCTGCTCCTCGCGCACGACCTTCCCGTCGCGCACGTACACACGCCAGGGACATCCGCCCGGATAGCAATCCACGGAGTGGCTGCCCCACGCGACCTTGTCCCACGTCCACTTCTTGCGATAGGCGTCAGCCCAAGAACCGGTCGTTGCTGCCATGGTGCTCCTCCAGTGGTCGGCGCGCGTTGCGCTGGCTGCGACGGCTCGCCGCATGCGCCAGCCGGGATGCAGGCTAGGGAGGAGCGCCCCCGCGCCGGTATGACATCGGACATACGCGCCCGTAGGTGCGAGCGAGCAGGATTCGCGAGTCGCTGCCGCGGGGCCCTGCCGCAGCTGACCTTCTGCGGCTCGGACGCGTAGAATCGGGCTCCCGCGGCCCGAGGAGAACCCCCATGACGGAAATCAGCGGCGGCGAGCTGCTCGTGCGCTGCCTCGCCAACGAAGGCGTCGAGTTCGTGTTCGGACTGCCCTGCCCCGAAGTGGATCCGATCCTCGCAGCCCTCGACGACCACGGCATCCGCTTCGTCCCGGTGCGTCACGAGGCCGCGGCGGTCCACATGGCCGAGGGGCTCTACAAGACGAGCGGGCGGGTCGCCGCCGTGATCGGCAATCCGGGTCCCGGCTCGGCCAACCTGCTTCCCGGCGTGATCACCGCGCGACACGAAGGCGTGCCGGTCCTCGTCATCACCGCGCAGCACCGCCTCGGCATCGTCTATCCCTCGCCGCCGTCGACCTTCCAGGGCCAGGACCAGCTCGACGTCTTCAAGCCGACCGTGAAGTGGGGCGGGCCGATCCTCGCGTGGGAGCGCATCCCGGAGGTCGTGCGCATGGCGTTCCGCGAGATGTGGGTCGGGCGGCCCGGACCGGTGCACATCGAGTTCCCGATGCCCATCGTCTACGCAACCGGCGATCCCGCGGCGGCGCCGATCCGGCCGCCCGCGCAGTATCGCGCGTCGCTGCCGCAGCCTTCCGATGCACAGCTGCGCGAGGCGGCCGAGCTGCTGGCGCGCGCCGAACGGCCGCTCGTCGTCGCGGGCGCCGGCGTGGACCGAGCCGACGCGAACGACGCACTGCTGCGTCTCGTCGAGAGGCTCGGCTGTCCGGTGATCCCGACGATGGCCGGGCGCGCGACCGTCCCGCTCGACCATCCGCAGCACCTCTACGGCTACGGCCCGGGCGCCGACGCCGCGCGCCGCGAGGCGGACGTGGTCCTGGTCGCCGGCTCGCGGATCGGCAACCTCGACCTGCCCTACGACAAGTACTGGGGCGACCCGGCCCGCGCGAAGCTGATCCAGATCGACGTCGACCCGCGTCACCTCGGCGTCACGCGGCCGCTGGCCCTCGGCATCGTCGCCGACGTGAAGGCGACGCTCGAGGCGCTGGGCCGCCTGCTCGCGGGCCGCGCCGCGAAGCCGCAGAGCGCGAACGATCTGGCGCGCTACCGCGAACTCGGCCGCGCGGCGGCCGAGCGCAATCTCGAGCGCATCGAACAGTGGAGCGGACCGGGCATCCATCCGGCCGAGGTCATGCAGGCGGTCGGCCGCGGCTTCGGCCGCGACGCGGTCTACGTGACCGACGGCGGCATCACGTCGCTCTGGGCGCGCGGCTTCCTGCCGCCACGCGACCGCGCTCGTACCACAGCATCCTCGAGCTCGGCATGCTCGGGACGGGCATCCCGTCGGCCATCGGCGCGAAGCTCGCCGATCCCTCGCGCGACGGTCGTGTGCGTCACCGGCGACGGCGCCGCGGGCTTCAACTTCATGGAGATGCAGTCGGCCGCGCGCGAGGGGCTGAAGATCACGACGGTCGTCTTCGCCGAAGGCTCGTGGACGATGGAGGAGCCGAACGAGCGGATCCTTTAGGGTCGGACCTTCGGCACCGAGATGGGCACCGTGCGCTGGGATCGCGTCGCCGAGGGCCTCGGCTGCGAGGGCATCTTCGTCGAGCACCCGCGACGAGCTCGCGCCCGCGGTCGAGCGCGCGCGCAAGTCCGCCGCGCCGACCGTCATCTGCGTCAAGACCGATCGCGACGCGAACCTCGCCATGCCCGAGGAGCTGGGCGTGCGCTTCGCCGAGGTGTACCAGGGTCCGCTCGGCTGAGGGGCGCATCGGGGGTCGGTCCCTCGCTGGCGGCGCTCTCTGGCGCCTGCGCCGCGATTGCCGATCTTCTGACTTGCCGATCTGCTGATTGTGCCCCGCGAACAGATGAAGTCTTCTCTGGGGCGCGCTCGTCCCCGGCGTTCGGCGTGGCGCGATCGGAGGTACCCCGTCGTGACACCCCCCGCTTCCTCCTCGCCCGACTCCCCGCTCGATCCCGCCCGTGCCGCGCAGATCGACGCGGTCGTGAGCCGCGCCCGCGCCGCGGCCGATGCGTTCCGCCGCATCGGCCAGCCCGAGGTCGATCGCATCGTGCAGGCCATGGTGGTGGCGGGGCTCGAGTCGGCGGTGGCGCTCGCGGGGATCGCCACCGAGGAGACCGGCTTCGGCGTCTTCGAGGACAAGGTCGTGAAGAACTACGTCGCGACCGAGTTCCTCTGGGACTATCTCAAGGACAAGAAGACGGTCGGCGTGATCGACGAGGAGCCCGAGCGGAACCTCCAGTACGTCGCGGAGCCGGTGGGCGTCGTGATGGCGATCCTCCCGGTGACGAACCCCACCTCGACCGTACTCTTCAAGGCGATCGTCGCCGCCAAGACGCGCAACGCGATCCTGTTCCGGCCCTCGCCACGCGCGATCCGCTGCGCGCTCGCCACGGTCGAGATCCTGCGCAAGGCCGGCGAGCAGGCGGGACTTCCGCCCGACGCACTCCAGGTGATCCCGGACGCACCGCGCGAGGTCACCCACCATCTCTTCCATCACCCCGACATCGACATGATCTGGACCACGGGTGGGCCGAAGATCGTGCAGCTCGCGAACCAGGCCGGGAAGCCGTGCATCAGCGTCGGGCCGGGGAACGCGCCGGTGTACCTGCACCATAGCTGCGACGTGCGCGGAGCGGTCGTCGACATCCTGATCTCGAAGACCTTCGACGCGTCGGTGATCTGCCCGGCGGAGCAGACCTGCGTGATCGACGAAGCGATCTACGACGCCGCGGTGGCGGAGTTCCAGCGCATGGGGGCGCGGCTGCTCACGGCCGACGAGACGGAACGCCTGGCGAAGCTCGCGTTCACCGAGAGCGGCGAGCCCAACATCGCGGCCGTGGGGCAGTCGCCGCGGCGTCTCGCCGAGCTCGCGCGGATCGAACTCGACGGCGATCCCGACGCGGTGAAGCTGCTGCTCGCACCGCTCCCGTCGGAGCTCGACGCGCTCGGCGCTCACCCGCTGGTGCACGAGAAGCTGATGCCCGTGCTCGGTCTGGTGCGGTCGCCGAGCGAGGAGCACGGCATCCGCGCCTGCGAGCTGGTCACCGAGCGCGGAGGCCTGGGTCACACCTCGGCGATCTATGCGCGCGATGCGGAGGTCGTCGACCGCTACGCCCTCGCGGTCCGCACCGGACGCATCCTCGTGAACGCGCCCACCGCGGTAGGCGCGCTCGGCGGCATCTACAACTCGCTCACGCCGACCTTCTCGCTCGGGTGCGGCACGTGGGGTGGATCGATGACGACGGAGAACGTGAACTATCGCCAGCTGTTGAACGTGAAGACGGTGTCGCGGCGCATGACGCCGCCCCAGTGGTTTCGCGTGCCGTCGGATACCTACTTCAACGCGGGCGCGCTCGAGAACCTGCGCCAGCTCGAGGCGTCGCGCGCGGTGATCGTGACCGACTCCGACCTCGAGCGACGCGGGGTCGCCGCGGAAGTGCAGCGCCACCTCGGCCGCATGGCGGTGCACGTCTTCGCAGACGTCGAGCCCGAGCCCGGCGAGGCGCTGATCCGCGCCGGCGTCGAGACGCTCGAGCGCATGAAGCCCGATCTGCTGGTCGCCGTGGGCGGCGGATCGGTGCTCGACGCGGCCAAGGCGATGCGCCTGTTCTGGGAGAATCCCGGAACTCACGCTGCGCGAGCTCTCCCTGCCGTTCCTCGACGCGCGCAAGCGCGTGGCGCAGTACCCGAAGATCGCGCACCGCGTGAAGCTGGTGGCGATTCCGACGACGGCGGGAACGGGCTCCGAGGTGTCGCCCGCAAGCGTGATCTCGGTCGGCAAACGCAAGGTGACGCTCGTCGACTACTCGCTCGTCCCGGACATGGCGATCGTCGATCCGCTGCTCACGCTCTCGTTGCCGCCGGACGCCACGGCCGACACCGGCGTCGATGCGCTCACGCATGCGGTGGAGGCCGCGGTCTCGATCTTCGCGTCACCCTACACGGAGGCGTTCTGTGTGCAGGCGGTGCGGCTGATCCTCGACGCGCTGCCCCGGGCGGTGCGCGACGGTTCGGACCTCGAGGCGCGCACGGCGATGTCGAACGCTGCGACGCTCGCCGGCCTCGCCTTCTCGAACGCATTCGTCGGGGTGAATCACGCGCTCGCGCACGCCGTCGGCGCGCGCTTCGGCATCTCGCACGGGCGCGCGAACGGCCTCTTCCTGCCCCACGTGATGCGCTACAACGCGTCGCTTCCGACGAAGTTCATGCCCGCGCCCGGCTACAGCGCGTACGTCGCGCCAGAGAAGTACGCGCAGCTCGGCTGGGTGATCGGTCTCGGCGGACACCACGAGGACGAGCGCCGCGAGCGCTTCTTCCAGAAGATCGACGCGCTGCTCGACGAGATCGGCATTCCGCGCTCGCTCGCGGCGTGCGGTGTCGCGGAAGCGGAGTTCCGCACCGCGATCCCAGAGCTCGCGCGCGCGGCCTTCGAGGATCCGAGCCTGCGCACGAATCCGCGCATGCCCCTCGTGCGCGAACTCGAGGGCCTGCTCGAGGCGGCCTGGCGGGGACGCTGACACCCCGCTTCGAGCTCGCGTGTGCGCCCTGAGGCAGCGCGTCTCGCAGCGTGTCGCCGCGGCACTGCGCAGTCGGATCGACGACGCGAATTCGCGGTGCGCGCGCTGCCGCCCGGCATCGCCGCGCTGTTCGCGCTGGCGGCGGCTTATCTACGGGGCCGCGCAGTCCTGCCACACCAGCGTGGTGACCGAGCGCGGGCGGAGCAACACGGCGCGATCGTCGAAGCGGTCGGGCGCCTCGGGCGGCAGCTCGACGCCCGACTCGGTCTGTGACGAGCGCACCACGCGCTGCGCGGCGCCGAGGCACGCGCCGTTGATCACGCCCCAGCGCGACTCGCTGCGCCGGTTGATCAGGACGGCGGTGATCGTGCCGGCAGCGGCGTCTCGGTAGGCGGACGCGAGCACCTCCGGGTCGGCGCTGGTCGCGCCGATGCGGACGGCGCCCGGCCGCACCCACTTCGTATACTGGCGGAAGCTCCAGTACTTGGGCGTCACGGTGTAGCCCGCGGTGCCGGGAGTCGTCGGGATCACGACGAGCGCCTCGCCCGGGCCGCCCGGACGGTAGAGGTTCCACATCACGTACATGCTCGCGCCGTTCACGAGCGCTGCGTGTACCAGCTCGGCCTGCGCCATCGCCTCGTCCCAGGAGCCGTACCCGACGCCGGTGGTGTTCGAGTACTCGGTCATCCACAGCGGGAGACCGCTCGGAACCGCAGCGGCGAGCGAAGCGATCGAGGCTCCGATCTCGTCGGCCTGGTAGTAGTCGTACTGGTAGGCGTGGAAGGCGACCGCCGCGGTCGACGGCCCGGCCGTGGGCGTGGCGAGCAGGGGCGCCAGGAAGACCGGGGCGAACGACGCGATCGCGTTGTCCGGCGCGGTCAGCGGAACCGGGCGCCCGTCCGCGGCCAGTCGCTGCGCGACCGCCTCGGCGGTCGCCGCATACCGCGCTGCGGTGTAATAGCAGGAGTCCCAGGGCGGTTTGGCCTCGGGCTCGTTCTGGATCGAGAGACCTTCGATCGCATAGCCCGCGTCGAGCACGTAGCCGACATACACAGAGAAGAACTCGGCGAGTTCGCTCTCCATGCCGGGACTGAGACTGCCGCGCAGCTCCGAGCCGTTGGTCTTCATCCAGGCCGGCGGCGTCCACAGCGCGGCGATCAGGCGCGGCGCACCGCGCGCGAAGATCTCGTCGAGCTGCCAGAGGTGGTCGTCGGGACGCACGAAGCCGGCCGCGTTCACGACGCCCGAGTCGGCGTCGTCGTTGGCGGGCTCGATCGCCGGGCGCGGCTTGATCCGCACCACCGAGGGCTCGAGGTCGCCGAAGACCAGGTCCATCACCGCGCTGCGGTCTGGCTCCGGCATGCCGCGCAGCTCGGACTCGTTCGCGGCGGAGCCGCCGAAGCCGTCGATCACCTGGTGCGGGGCGTCCGGGTCGAGCCGGATCGCCACACCAGGGTGTTTCTCGAACACGCAGGGCCCGGTGCCGAATGCCAGCAGGGCCGGGGCGAGGGCGAGCAGGAACGGGAGGCGACGCATCGACGCGCCAGGCTAGCTCAGGCGGCGGCGATCCGACTCATTGCTGGAGCCTCGCGTGGATCAGAGCCGGAAGCTGCTGATGCGTTCGCCGATGAAGGCCGCGATCGCGGCGCGTTCTGCTTCGTCGAGACCCCGGAACGCCACGCCCATGCCGCTCTCGCGCACCGCGCGACCCGCCGCGCCGGTCGCCTGGCAGTAGGCGACGGCGGCGTTCACCTCGAGCGGATGATCGCCAATGTCGAGCGCGAGACGGACCGACGCGCCGGCATCCGGCGGCGCTTCGAGTGCAACGTAGGCGCCGCCGATCGACACATTGCGCACGAAGCTGTCGCGGCGGGCGCCGCCAACCGTCACCACCGCGGGCATCGAGATCGGAACTCGCAGTCCGCTGCGTGGGTCGAGTTTGTCGTCGGTCGCGAGCGCGGCCGCCACTACGAAGCGGAACTCCGCAGCGTCGTAGGGCTCGCGCAGCAGCCACGAGAGGTCGCGATCGCGCAGCGCGCGGAGCAGCGCGCGATCCGCCGGCGGATCGACGACGACGACGGCCGCCCGACCCGCCCAGAGCTGCGGGCTGATGCGGTCGAGGAGCGTGTCGAGCAGCGAGAGCGGAAGCGTGCCAGGCACGATCAGCGCGCCGACGCGGCCGGTCTCCTGGAGCGCGAGCAGCTGCGCCTCATCGGGGTCGCTCGCAAAGAGCGGATCGATGCCGCGCTCGACCAGCGCGAGCGCTTCCGTCCCGAGCCGCGAGTGGCTCGGGTCGAAGATCAGTGCGTAGCGTTCGTAGCGGGCAACGGGGCCCGTGCCGATGGACACGAACGTGCATCGGCCGACCTGCAATCTGTGTTGAGCGAGATGGGGCGCCTCCCGGCGGCTCGCGCGGCGACGTTGATCCCCAGCCCTCGAGCCGGTTCCGCAGCGCCAAAGCCGGGATCGGGGATCAGCAAGCCGGTAGAACCAGCGCCCATCACTAGATCGCGGCGCGGGTCCGGTGCTCGCGGGTCACGATGTCGGCGACTCGAACGCCCGAGTCGGCGGCCTGATGGGTGCCGCATCCGTAGCCACCGGCGTCGCAGCCCACCAGGTAGAGGCCGCGGACGGGAGTGCGGGCGTCGGGCTTGTGCCGGCCGCATTGACCGACGATCTGCGCGAGCCCGATGCACTCTCCGCCCTGGGCGGGCACGGCGCGGTCGCGCGTCAGCGAGGAGACGTCGGATCCGAGGTAGCGGTCGACCGACGCGATGCAGCCTTCGATGCCCGGCCACAGCCGCCGGACGGTCGCGTCGAGGCGATCGAGGAGTGCGTCGCCGTGCGCGAAGTCGGGGTCGGGCGTGCAGATGGTCCCCACCAGCGCGCACTGCTTGCCATCGGGAGCGAGGCTCGCGTCGTAGACGGATGGCACGACGTTGAACACGAGCACGTCGTCGGGAAACCTGCCCGCCTTGATCTCCGCGAGCCGCGCCGCGTGCAGGTAGTTCTCGTCGGAGAATGCGATGTACATGCCGTGCTCGAAGAACGGGCGGTCGAGGAAGTAGCGCAGCCCGACGATCGCCCACGACGGCACCAGGCCGCGGACGCGCGCGAGATAGCCGCCGTCGAAGTGCTCCTCGCCCGCGAGCCCCAGCACCGTCGGCTGGATGCCGGCGTTGCTCACCACGATCGGAGCTTCGAAGCTGCCCCGATCGGTCACGACCCCGGTCACGACTCCGTCGGCGATGGCGATGCGCTGGACGCGCGTGCGCAGCAGAACGCGCCCGCCGCAACGCTCGACTGACTGGCAGAACACCTCCGCCATGCGTCCGAAACCGCCGGCGTGGTAGCGACCCGCGCCTCCGCGCGAGAAATCCTGGAGCGTGCGCACCGCCTCGCTCGCTGCGACGAGATCGAGCGGCACCACGAAGACGATGTTGACCCACATGCCCCAGTAGCTGATCACGCTCTGCGGCAGCCGGTAGCGCGCCAGCAGATCGGCGAACGAGAGGTCGTCGAGCGCGTCGATCTCGTGCGGAGGCATTGCGAGCAGATCCATCAGCGCGCGCGCGACCTCGGCGAAGTCGGCTTCGCCGAGCGCGAGCAACGCGGGAAGTTCCATCGGGTCCGCGTCCTCCGGCCGCGCCGATCCCACGCTGCGAGCCCACTCGCCATCCGCCCGGCGGTAGAGCAGCACGCTCTTCTCCCTGGGCGCGAGGATCTCGACCTCGCTCGCGAGGCCGAGTTCGTCGAGCACACGCGAGAATTGCGATCCGATCGCGGGTCCGCCGACGATCGGCCAGAGTTCGTAGCGGAAGCCGCGTTTCGAAACCGTCATGGCCTTGCCGCCCGGCAGCGAGTTCTTGTCGAGCACGAGCACGCGCAGCCCGCGCCGCGCGAGCAGCGCCGCACAGGTCGCCCCTCCGATTCCCGCCCCCACCACGATCGCGTCGTAGCGCTCGGCCATCGTCTCCCCTCTCCCGGGCGCAGCCCGATTTCGGACGGCAGTGTGCGCCGCCTTGCCGATCATAAAAAATTTATCCATCGTTTGCGCGACCAATTTCGCGCCCTCGAGCCGGGCAGGGAGTTTGCTGATGGGCCACTCGACGCAGCGCACGGTCCGGGTGGCGGGCTGTGATCTCGGCAAGGCCGCGGCCAAGCTGGTGGTGGTCTCGGTGGACGGCGACCGCGTTCGCATCGAAGCCCGGCACAGCGCCGCGCACGACGGCCGGCCGGCCGAACTCCTCGCCGCCTGGTATCGCGAGGCGGGCATCGCGAACTGCGACGCGCTCGGCGCCACCGGCCTCTACGCCGACGAGCTGCGCGCGCCGGTCATCAGCGGACTCCCCGAGGACGCCTGCCTGACGGCCGCCATCGAACGGCTGCCCGAGCTTCGCGGCCCGCTGAACCTCGTCAGCGTCGGCGCGCGCGGCTACAGCGTGCTCACGCGCGATCGGACCGGACGGGTGCAGGCCGTCGACAACGACAAGTGCTCGTCGGGCACCGGCGAGACGATGGTCCGCATCGCCGGTCGCTTCGGTCTCAGCATCGAGCAGGCCGACGCACTGGCGCGCGGCTCGAGCGACACCATCCCCATCACGGCGCGCTGCTCGGTCTTCGCCAAGAGCGAGATGACACATTTCGGGAACCAGGGCCGTCCGGCCGACGCGCTGTTCCGTGGCTACTTCGGCTCGATCGCGCGCTACGTCGCGGCCCTGCTCGCGCGTGCGCGCGTCGAGGGCCCCGTCTACGCCGTCGGCGGCTGCGCGCGCATCCGCACGCTGGTCGACGCGCTCGGCGAGGCGGTGGGCGCCGAGGTGAAGGTGCCGGAGTCCTTCCTCTTGCTCGAGGCGATCGGCGCCGCACTGCTGGCGGCCGAGCAGTGTCGGGGCGAGCCTCTCGAGCGCCTTCCCGACGATCCCGCGGCGCTGTTCTCTCATACACGGACGCGCTTCACCGTGCTGCGGCCGGCCAGCGAGTGGAAGGATCGCGTTCGCTGTCTCGAAGCGGCGCCCGTCGCGAGCGGCGCCGATCGCGCCCCCAGCGTCCTCGGCCTCGACCTCGGTTCGACCGGCAGCAAGGCCGTGCTCACCTCGCTCGCCACCGGCGAACTCGTGCTCGACGTCTACGATCGCACCCGCGGCAACCCGGTAGACGCCGTTCAGCGTCTCGTCCGCGCCGCTGCTCGCGCGCAGCCACGCCCGACGTGCGCGCGATCGCCCTCACCGGCTCGGGACGCGAGGCCGCGGCGACCGTGGTGCGCGCCGCCTTCCCCGAGGCGGCCGGCCGCATCGTGACACTGAACGAGATCGTCGCCCACGCGACGGCCGCGATCCGCTGCGACGAGCGCGGCGGCGAGAGCATCTCCGTGGTCGAGATCGGCGGACAGGACGCCAAGTTCATCCAGATCGAGGCGGGCCGGATCGTCGAGAGCGACATGAACAAGGCGTGCAGCGCCGGAACCGGCTCGTTCCTGGAGGAGCAGTCGCTCTTCTATGGCGTCCCGGACATCGGCGAGTTCACGCGGCCTGGCGATGACAGCCGAGCCGGCCGCCGGATCTCGGCCAGATGTGCACGGTCTTCGTCGCCGACGCCGCCGCCGAGGCCCACAACGAGGGCTTCGAGGTGCGCGATCTGTTCGCCGGCTTCCAGTACTCGGTGATCCACAACTACATCAACCGCGTGATGGGCCAGCGCACCTTCGGACAGCGCGATCTTCTTCCAGGGCAAGCCGGCGTCGGGAACGTCGCTCGCCTGGACGCTGGCTGCGGTCACCGGTCGCGAAGTGGTGGTGCCGCCCAATCCCGGCGCGATGGGCGCATGGGGCATCGGCCTGTGCGCGATCGACGAACTCGGAGCGGAGGCGCTCGCGGCGGCGCCCCGCTTCGGACTCGAGCTCGTGCTGGGCGCCGAGGTCGTGGCCAAGAACGAGTTCCAGTGCCGCGACAGCCGCTGCGCCACGCTCTGCACGATCGCGCGCACGCGCGTCGCCGTGCTCGGCGGCGAGCAGACCGTGCTCTCGGGCGGCGCGTGCCCCAAGTACGAGGTGGCGTCCGGCGCGCGCGCGAAGCTCCCGAAGGAAGCGCCGTCGGCGTTCGACGAGCGGCAGGCGTTGCTGGCCCCGTATCTCGAGGAGCGCCCGGGCGGTGCGCGTGATCGGCGTCCCAATGGCCGGCGCCTGCTTCGGTCTCGTCCCGTGGCTGGTGGAGTTCGTGGCCGGACTCGGCTTCGGCGTGCGCGTGCTCGCGCCCGACGGACAGTCGCTCGCGCGCGGCGAAGAGCGCTGTTACGCGTACGACGCCTGCGCGCCGGTGAAGGCGGCGCACGGCATCCTCGACGCCGACGCCGACAGCGTGTTCTTTCCGACCGTCCTCAGCACCGACAGCGAGGCGGGCGGCTGCGGGCGCACCTGTGCGATGGAGCAGGCCCAGCCGGAGATGGTTTGCGCCGCGTTGCGGGCGCGGGGCCGCAACCTGCGCGTCGTGAGTTCCGTGCTCTCGTTCGACGCGGGAACGCAGAGCAAGGCTTTCGCAACAGAACTCCTCGCGGCGGCGCGGGCGCTGCTCGGCGCCGAGCCCGACCGCGCGCGCGTCACGACCGCCGCTCGCGCGGCTGCCCAGGCGCAGGCTCGCTACGAAGCGGCGCTGCTCGAGATCGGGCGCCGCACGCTCGACTATGGCCGATCGGCCGGCCTGCCGGTCGTCGCGGTCTGCGGACCGCTGCACGTGATCCACGATCCCGTCATCAACGCCGGCATCCCGCGCCTGTTGCGCGAGAACGGCGTGCTGCCGCTGCCGATGGACTGCTTCCCGATCCCGGCCGCCACGCATCCCGTGACACGCGTGCCGTGGTCGGATGCGCGCCGCTCGCTGCGCGCCGGGCTCGCCGCCCGCGAGCGGGGCGACGTCTACCCGCTGCTGCTGTCGTCGTTCAGCTGCAATCCCGCGTCGTTCGGAGAGCAGTTCTTCACCGCGCTGCTCGAGGGTCACCCGCACACGACTCTCGAGAGCGACGGACACGGCGGCACGGCTGGCTACACCACTCGGGTTCAGGCCTTCCTGCACACGGTGAAACGACACGACGGGCGGCCCACACCGGCGCCGGCGTCGCGGCTGCGGATGCTCGAACCGCTGCCGAACCTCCCGATCACACCCGACGACGAGCGCCAGTTCGTGGCGCCCGCGCTCGGGGAACCCTACGCGACGGTGATGGCTGCGAACTTTCGGGCGTTCGGTCTCGACGCCGTCGCGCCCAGTCCTTCCGATGCCGAACGACTCCGCGTCGGTCGTCGCGACTGTTCGGGCAAGGAGTGCATTCCCTACCAGCTGTTCTGGGGCTCGTTCCGGGATCACCTCGAGCACAACGACGACGGACGCAGTCGCGTGCTGGTGCAGGTGACCGGACAGGGCGTCTGCCGCAACTGCTTGTTCTCCGCGAAGGACCAGCTCTCGCTCGAACGGCTGGGCCTCGGCGATCGGGTCACGATGCGCGACATCCAGGCCGAGCAGGGCCTCGGTCCGTCGTTCCTCACTCGAACGGGTTTGTCGTCGACCGTGAGCGACATCCTGTGTCAGCTCGTGGCATACCACCGCCCACTCGAGACGATGGCAGGCGAGGTCGACCAGCTGCACGCAGCCCTGCTCGAAGAGTTCGAGAAGATCTCCGAGGCTCCCGTGTTCCGGGGCGTGTTCGCCGGCTTCCGCGACACGTCGCGCTACCGGCGCGCGCTCGGAGATCTCGTCGAGCAGGCCGCCGGCGCCTACGCCGCAGTGGCGGCGCGGGCGCCGCGCAACCCACAACGGCGAACCGTTCTGCTCGCCGGCGACATCGCCGTCAAGATCAACGAATTCGCCAACGGCGGCATCGTGCGGCGTCTCAACGAGCGCGGCCTGCAGGTGGCGATCGAGCCATCGCAGGCGCTGCTCGAATACGCCGCGACCGAAGCGCCCGGCGAGATCGCGCGGACCGGCGAAGGACGCGGCCGCGCGTTGGTGGCGATGGGCCTGCGCCGGATGCGGCGCAAGCAATACGACCGGGTACGGAAGCTGCACCCGTGGATCCCCGACGGCGCCGTCAGGCCGCTCCTCGCCGAGAGCGACCGCGTGCTCGGACGCCATCCGCGCGGCGAGGCGCCGGTGACGATCGGCAGCGTGTTGCACTACTGGAAGCAACGCCTCTGCGACGGCGCCGTGATCGTGAGCCCGTGGGGCTGCGGTCCGGCGCTGGTGAGCGAAAGCATTCTGCGTCACCAGGCCGAGATTCCGATGCTGTTCGTCTACAACGACGGCGCGCCGCTCGACGAGCGGCGGCTCAACGCCTTCGCCTTCCGCCTGCGCCGGGAGCCGGCGCGCGCGTGAAGCGGCGCGGCAAGGCCCGGCGCGAACCCGAGACGACGCGCGATCGGCTGATCAGCGCCGCGGCACAGGTTTTCCTCGATGTCGGATACGACGGCGCGCGGGTGGTCGACATCGCGCGCAAGGCCGGCGTCACCACCGGCGCCATCTACTCGCAATTCCGCAACAAGGCGGATCTGCTCGTCAAGGCCCTCGGCGCGCACGGCGTCGACGCGGTGAGCAACGCGCTGCTGACCGACACCGAGCTGCCGGTCGAGAGCATGCTGCGCGCGCTCGGCGAGATCCTGGTCGAGGGCGAGTTGCATCCCACGGAGGTGCTGCTGCTCGACGCCGCGCTGGCGGCGCGGCGCGAGCCCGAGCTGCGCGAACAGCTCACGGGCGCCCTTCGCCAGCGCACCGACGTGCTCGCCGCAATGATCGAGCGGGCCCGCGAGGAACGCGTCGTCGCGGGCGACGTCTCCAGTGAAGCCGTCGTGCGCTTGCTGCTGATCCTCGGGTTCGGCTCGATCGTCACGCGCAGCCTCGGGCTCGAAGCACCGGATCGCGCGGCGTGGACGCGCCTCATCGGCCGCATGCTGAGCGGCGTCGCCCCGACACCGGCGAGCGCCGGCCGGCGACGGCTTCGCGCTGTCGCCGTCGAGAGGCCGCGCCCTCGCACGTGAGCGCGGCCTTCCGCATGCAGGCGGTCCCCCGATCCGCCATGCGGTCCCCCGATGGCTGGATCGACTCGAGCAGATCGCCGGCCTCAACCGCCTCCCATCACGATGGGCGCCGGGTCCCTGGCAGAAGCGTTCCTGCTCAGCTCCCCTTCAGCTTCGCGATCTCGCTCTCGTCGAGGCCCGCCTCGCGCAACACCGCTTCGCCGTCGGCATCGACGTCGGAGCACGCGCGGCGCGTGCCGAGCTTCAGACCCTCCATCCGGAACGGCGGTCCGAGGCTCTCGAAGCGGCCCACATTGGGATGCTCGAGCGGCGCGAAGTAGCCCATCGCGCGCGCCTGCGGATCGTCGAGCACTTCGTCGACGCGGTTCACCGGCGACCAGATCAGGCCCGCGGCGTCGAGTCGCGTGCGCCACGCGTCGAGCGTGTGCTTCGCGAACTCCTGCTCCAGCTCCGCGATCAGTGCGGCGCCGTTTGCCGCGCGCGTGAACGGCTCGGCGAAGCGCGGGTCGTCCAGCAGATCCGGGCGCTCGACTGCCGCACAGAGACGGCGCCAATACACGGTCGGGTCGATCATCACCAGCATGATCCAGCGGCCGCCCGCAACTTCGTAGCTGTTCCACAGCGCGTTGGCGGTCGCCTTGCGGTCGTGGCGCTTGATCGGTTCGCGCGCGACCAGGCCCATCGCGATGTCGCAGCCGAGGATGTAGAGGCCCGTCTGGAGCAGTGACACTTCCACGTAGCGGCCCTGCCCGGTCGCGTCGCGCATGCGCAGCGCGGCGAGGATCGCGATCACCAGGTTCGAGGCGGCGGCGTGATCGCCGACGCCGGGGCGCAGCATCGACGGCGGCACGCCCTCGTCTCGCATCAGGTCCATCATGCCACTGCGCGCCCAGTAGGCGGAGTAGTCGAAGGCGGGACGGTCGGCCTCTTCGCCGCCATGGCCGTAGCCATTGATGGCCGCGTAGATCAGCTTCGGCTTGCGCGCGAGCAACGCCTCGTGATCGAGCCCGTACTTCACGCGACGCGCGGGCAGCAGATTCGTGGTGACGACGTCCGCCGTGTCGACAACGCGCAGCAGCGCGCTGCGCGCCTCGGAGTTGGTGAGGTCGAGCATCAGCGAGCGCTTGCCGCGGTTGTCGAGATGGAAGCCGGGGCCTTCCGGGAAATCGCTCTTGAAGCCCGAGAAGACCGGGCGCGAGCGCCGGTAGATCTCGCCTTTCGGCGGCAGCTCGACCTTGATCACCTCGGCGCCGAGATCGGCGAGCAGCGAACCCGCCGCCGGTACGGCGACGAAGTGCGCGATCTCGACCACGCGCACGCCTTCGAGGGGAGCGTTCATCCCTGTCCTCCAGCTCGTGTCGAGGCGACGAGTTGCCGCGCTCGGCGCGCGGCAATCCCGGACGGCTCGTCGAGCCGGCCGAGCGAGTATCGGCGCCGTCCCGCGTGGCGCCAAGCGTGGAGAGCGAGCGCCGGACCCGGAGATGCCACGCGGCGGCCTGCGCGGCCACCTCCTTCCAGAAACTCGGGCGAGGAGTCTGCGATGAAGCAGGGTCTGGAACGGGTTGCGAGCGGCGATCGTGGCGGCCATCGCGTCCGGGACGCTCGGCGCCCCGGCCGGCGCCACCGTGATCGCGAGCAACGTGGTCGAGGTCGCGACGGCCAGCGGGACGGTCGGCCTCGCCTCACGCGTCGAAGACGAGTTCTTCGGCGACACGACCCGCTGGCTCTTTGCGTACGAGTTGCGCGGCAGCTACGACCCGTTGCCGGGCGACAGCAACGGCATCAGCGAGCTGCAACTCCTCTTCGCCGACCTGGTGGACGTCACCGATCAGACCGGCCCGGCGGGCTGGATCCTGAACTGCTGCGGCGCGGCCTCGCCCTTCGGCGTGAGCTTCGACATCGACAACGCGAGCGACATCGGCGCAAGCCCGAACAACGGAGCCGAATTCCAGTTTGCGGTGGCTGCCGGCACGGCGTTCACCGACCTGCCTCAGGGTTCCTATGTCGCGAGCCATGTCTCCGGTGTGCCTTTCGACTTCGTCGATCTGATCGACGACGCGAGCGGCCACGGCCCGATCGTACCGGTGCCCGAGCCGGGCTCCCTCGCACTGGTCGCCGATCGGACTCGCGCTGGTGGGTGCGAGGCGACTACGCTCGGCGGCGTGAGCGCCGTCCGCCTCGTCGTCTACTCCGACTTCCTATGTCCCTGGTGCTGGAACGCCGCGACGAGGCTCGCGTCCGTTCAAGAGCAGCTCGGCGGAGATCTCGCGATCGAGTGGCGCAGCTACCTGCTGCGACCGCATGAGAGGCGGAGTGACCCGCCGCGCGACCTCGACAAATTCCGCGCCTACACGCAGAGCTGGCTGCGCGTCGCCGAAGACGAACCGCGCGCGCCGTTCCAGGTGTGGGCGAGCGACGCGGGACCGCCGTCGCACAGCGTGCCGCCCCACCTCGTCGCGAAGGCCGCCGCCGCGCTCGGCGCCGACGAGGGTCGCCGGATGCGCGAGCGCCTGTTCCGCGCCTACTTCGCGGAGAGCCGCGACATCACCGATCGCGCGACGCTGCGCGCGCTGTGGAGCGAAGCGCAGCTTCCGGAAGGCGCGTTCGCGAGCTGCGACGATCCGGAGCACATGCGCCGCGTGCTCGCCGATCACGAGGAAGCGCAGGCGCTCGGCGCCACCGGCGTTCCCGCGGTGCGCCTCGCCGATCAGGACTTCGTGCTCGTCGGCGCGCAACCCGAGGCCGTCTATCTGCGCTGGCTGCGACGCGCCATCGAAGCACGCGTCGCATGAGCACGCTTCGCTGCGAACTCGACGGACCGATCGCGGTCGTGACGATCGACCGTCCCGCCGTGCGCAACGCCGTCGACGGTCCCACCGCCGCGCTGCTCGCCGACGCGTTTCGCCGTTTCGACGCCGATCCGGCGCTGTCGGTCGCGATCCTCACCGGCGCAGGCGGCACGTTCTGCGCGGGCGCGGATCTGAAAGCGATCTCGGCGGGAACCGGCAATCGCGTCGATGCGGACGGCGACGGCCCGATGGGACCGACGCGGATGTGGCTGTCGAAGCCGGTGATCGCCGCGGTCGAGGGCCACGCGGTCGCGGGGGGCCTCGAACTCGCGCTGTGGTGCGACCTGCGCGTCGCCGCGCGCGACGCCGTGTTCGGCGTGTACTGCCGCCGCTGGGGCGTGCCGCTGGTGGACGGCGGCACGCTGCGCTTGCCGCGCCTGGTCGGCATGAGCCACGCGCTCGACCTGATCCTCACCGGCCGCGGCGTCTCCGGCGACGAAGCGCTGCGCATGGGGCTCGCGAACCGGATCGTCGCGCCGGGCGCCGCACTCGCCGCGGCGCGCGAGTTGGCGCAGCAACTCGCGCGCTTCCCGCAGCGCTGTCTGCGCGGCGATCGTCGCTCCGCCTACGAGCAGTGGAGCCTCGATCTGCCGGCGGCGCTCGCCAACGAGACGCGCATCGGGATGGAAGTGATCGCGTCGGGCGAGACGCGCGAGGGCGCGACGCGCTTCGCGAAGGGCGCCGGTCGCCACGGTCGCAGCGAGTGAGACGGCAATCTCGGGCAGGGACGAGGAGAGCGCGTGTCCGAGCAACCCGACCGAGCAGTTCCAGAGCCTCGGCAACCGCCCGCCCGAGGAAGCGACCTTCTTCTGGGGCGGCGGTCCCATCGAGGTCGCGCCGCGCAGCTTCTTCCAGTGCGCGTTCTCTTCGTGCACCGGCTTCGAGACGGACGACGGCCTCGTGCTGGTGGACACGGGACTCGCGCGACTCGCGCCCAACCTTGCCGCGCGCTTGCGCGAGCGCACGCAGGCGCCCGTGCACACGGCGATCTATACGCACGGGCACGTCGATCACGCCTACGGGCTCGACGCGTTCCTGTTGCCGGGCCAGCCGGCGCCACGCGTCGTGGCGCACCGCGCGGTACCCGATCGCTTCGCGCGCTACGCGCAGACCGCCGGCCACAACGCCGCCGTCAACGCGCGCCAGTTCGGCGGCACGGTGAACGCCGCGAACAGCGCCGCCTACGAGAGCTTCCGCGTCGCGCCGACGCCGCCCACGCTGCTCTACGACGACCGCCTCGAGATCGAAGTTGGCCGGGTGCGCTTCGAACTCTTCCACGCGCGCGGCGAGACCGACGATCACACCTGGGTGTGGTGTCCCGAGCGCGGTGTGCTCTGCACCGGCGATCTCTTCATCTGGGTGATGCCGAACGCGGGCAATCCGCAGAAGGCGCAGCGCTATCCGTGGGACTGGGCGCGCGCTCTGCGCGCGATGGCCGTGCTCGGCGCGACGAGCCTGTGCCCGGGCCACGGCGGTCCCGTCGTCGGCGAGCCCGAGAAGATCCGGCAGATGCTGCTCAGCAGCGCCGAGTTCCTGGATGCGCTCGTCGCGCGCACGCTCGCGGCGCTCGAGGACGGCTCGCCGCCGCACGTCGACATCGTGCGGCGCGTCGAGATTCCGCCGCACGACGCACCCTGGCTGCGACCACTCTACGACGAGGCGGAGTTCATCATCCGCAACGTGATCCGCTACTACGGCGGTTGGTGGACCGGACGGCCCAGCGAACTCAAGCCGTCGCCGCGCGACGCGGTGGCGCGCGAGTTCGCCGCGATCGCCGGCGGCGCGCGCGCGCTGGCCGAGCGCGCCGAACGCATCGCCGCGGCCGGCGAGCTTCGCACCGCGTGCCATCTCGCCGACTCTGCACTCGAAGCCGACCCGCACGACGCGGGCGTGCGCGAGATCGTCGCGGCGCTCTACGAGCAGCGCGCCGCCAGCGAGTCGAGCCTGATGGCGCGCAACCTCTTCCGCGCCGCAGCCGCCTACGCCCGCGAGGGCCGCCCCTTCGCCTGACTTGGGTGACTTGGGTGGTGACTCGGGGACGTTCCTGGTCTGTTGACAAATTGGACGCGAGGGACGGACTTCACCGCGCGCCCGAGGACAGGAGTGTCCCCAAGTCAAACAAGTCAACACTGGCAGGAACGTCCCCAAGTCAACGCTCAGTCGGTGAGGAGGACTTTGGTGGATTCGAGGGTGGCGATGCGGTCGGGGGAGAGGGCGAGGAGTTCGCGGAGGACTTCGCGGTTGTGTTCGCCGCGACGCGGCGCCGGGCGAATGGCGCGGACATCGGCGCCGGAGAAGCGGTACGGGAGGCGCGTGACGGGACGCGTGCCGCCGCGGCGGTCGTCGACGTCGCGCAGCATTTCGCGCTCGCGCGCGAAGTCGCCTGTCAGTGCTTCGCGCAGCGTGACGACCGACGCGCACGCGATGCGCTCGCGCTCGAGCTGCCGCGAGCAGCGCTTCGCGACTCGGCTGCGCCGCCATCCAGCGCTCGATCGCGGCGTGGCGCAAGCGAGCCTTGGTCGGGATGTCGGCGCCGGGCGCTGCGGGATCGTCGATCGCAAAGGCCTTCGCGATCACCGCCCAGACGTGCTGCGGAGGACCGGCGACGGCCACGTAGCCATTCGCGCCGCCGTCGTAGGGAGGCGGTTCCTCGCGGATCTCGGGCGGATCGAGAAGCTCGAATGGAGTCTCGGGGTAGCTTCCCAAGACCGCGTCGAACATCGCGATTTCGACGCGCTGGCCCTCGCCTGTCCGCTCCGCCGAGCGGAGTGCCGCGAGCAGGCCGATGGTGGCGTGCAGCGACGTCGTCAGGTCGGCGCGCGCGTCGGGCAGGTTGACCATCGGGGCCCCGCTCTTGCGAGCCTGGTACTCGATCAGGCCCGTTGCGGCGTGCATGGTGGGCGCGAAGGCGCCGTGGTCGCGCCAGGACGAGTCGCTGCCGAAGCCGTTCACCGAAACCATCACCGCGCGCGGATTCGCTGCGTGCACGGCGTCCCATCCAATCCCGAGGCGATCGGCGACGCCCGGGCGGAAGTTCTCGAGCACGACGTGGCTCACGCGCACCAGATCGAGCGCGAGCGCCCTTCCCTCCGGCTTCGACAAGTCGACGCACACGTTGCGTTTGCCGAGATTCGCCCAGGTGTAGAGACCCGATTGCCCACGGTCGTGCTTGGGCGCGATCAGGCGCGTGAGATCGCCCGCGGGCGCCTCGACCTTGATCACGTCGGCGCCGAACTCGGCGAGGATGCGAGCCGTGTACGGTCCCGCGAGCACCTGCGAAAAATCGAGGACGCGCACGTCCGCGAACGGTCCACCGCTCACGTCATCACCGCGTCGCGACATGCCTCTGCATGCTGCCTCCTCGCCCGCGAGGTTCGCGCGCTTCGCTCCGCCGCGACCCCTGCTATAGCGGGGGCGGCTCGTTCACGCCGGGCGACTCGATGAGGTCGCAGCAGAAAGGAGGAGGAGGAGGCGGCGGCGGAGGCGGGTTGCAGATGCCGGCCTCACAGCTGGGCGGCGGCGGCGGCGGCGGCACGGGCGACGGGAACGCTCCCGGGGCGGGCGCCGACGCGACGTCGATCGGATCGAAGCGGTCGTCGGCCAGTTCACAGCGCGCGGCGTCCAGCAGCGACACGCCGAGCGAGGCGGCGTCCAGCGCGGCGAAGCTCGCACCCGAACAGGCGCCGGGCTCTAGCGTGTGCCGGGCTCCGCCGCCAGTCGGCGTCAGCGCGAGCGCGCGAGCGTACTCGCAGATCGTCGAGCGCTCGCCGGCGATCGCGATGGCTTCCGTATCGCCGCGCCCGATGCTCACCAGATCCGCGGTCGCGAGGCGCCGGCCGGGATCGACTACGTCGTCGGGATCGACCACGCGCACGCGGCCGCGCAGCAGCACGAGATCCGGTGCATCCGACGCGTCGACGTCGACGCGCAACTCGGAGTCCGCCGCGACCTGCACGCGCGTCTTCTGCATCTCGAACGCAACCGCCGCGCCCGCGCCGGTGATCAGACGATCCCCGCCGTAGACGAACGCGCCGCAGGCGAGCGGGCGGCGCGTGCGGACGCCGCACTCGTCGCTTTCGGCGAAGACGTCGCCCGAGAGCGCCACGACGATGCCGACGTCGGGACCCTGGGTGCCGGGAACGCACACGGTGTCGGCGTTAGCGGCAGAACTCAGCGCCAGCAGCAGCATTCCCAACACGGCGGACGGGATCCCGCCTCGTGCCCAGCAGCTTCGGTTGCGCATCGTCTCTCCCTTCAGCGGCTCCATACCCACGTCAGATAGGCGCCCACGACGTTCTGGTCGTAGTCGTAGACCGCCACGTTCGAGGAATTCCACAGATAGGCGTAACGGATCGAGGCGCTCAGGTTGTCCGTGATCCGCCGCTCGAGTTCGATCTCGACTTCGACGACGTCGTCGATGCGGTCGTCCCCGCTGAGGCCGTACTGCTGGCGGTTGGCGATGTTCGGGTCGTCGCGGATCCGGGTAGGTCGAGGCATGCCGGTAGGGGCGGTACGTGTAGCCAGCCCACACCGAACAGCGTCAGCTGCGCCGGGAGTTCCGAGCGGAAGCCTGCGCGCAGGCCGTAGCCGTCGAACTGGTACTCGGTTCCCCGCGAGTCGTAGAACTCGTAGAAGAGGCCGCCCCACACGTTCCCGCGCAACCAGGCGACCGGAAGCGTGTGTTCGAAGCCGACGCGGGCGCCGATCCCGTCGCGATTGCGCTCCTTCGCTTCGTCGAGCCCCGGCGGACCGCAGAAGGTCACGCCGATGCAGGGATCTCCGACCGCGCCGGGCCCGTCCGCCACGCCGCCGCCGTTGGAGTGGAAGTCGTTGTACGCGAGCTCCGCGTAGACGCGCAGCAACCCGCGGCTGCCGAAGTCGCGCATCCATTGCGGCGTCAGCAGATTCGACGTGACGTACGCGTCATAGCCGAGCCAGCCATAATGAAAGGCGTAGTCGAGGCGCAGCAGCGAGACGTCCGACAGCCTGTGATCGACCCACAATCCCACGCCCGGGTACTGGAGATCGAAATCGCTCACTTCGGTGTGTGCCGTACCCACGTAGTCGGCGCGGGCGCCGAGCGACCACGGACCGCTGCGATAGAACTCGCTCCCGAACTCGGCCGTCACGACGCCGAGAAAGTCGGACTTGTTGGAGATGTCTTCCGGAAGCGCGACGCCGTTGCCGATGAAGACGGCGTTGCTGTTCCACTCCATGCCTGCGCGGATGCGCGCCCACATCCTCGGCACCGGCAACGCAGTCGCCGTCGCGCCGTCGAGCGCGCGCTGTGCCGCGACGGCCCACTCGCTGCCCGGGTAGTCGATGATGACCCGTCGCAGCGCCTCGCGGGCGCGGTCCTCGTCGCCGGCGCGCTTCCAGGCCATACCGGCGTAGTACGACGCCACGGGATCGAGCGACCGCGCACCCCCCTGCCCCGCCCTCTCGAGCGAGCGCGCGGCGTTGGCGTCGTCGCGCTGGAGACCGAAGAGCGCGAGGCCTTCGTACAGATTCAGTTCGGGCCGCGTCGAACCCGCACGTCGCGCATCGGCGACGGCACTGAGCGCTCCCTCGTAATCGCCGGCGTGGAACGACGCGGCGGCGATCGAGACGTCGACGTCCGGCAGCTTGGGATCGAGCGCCCGCGCGCGCCGGAGCGACACCAACGCGTCTTCGTAGCGGTCGAGTCGCAGTTCGCAGTCGCCGCGCAACAGCGCGAGCCGCGCGTCGTTCGGTTCGCGGGCCGTGAGACCCGTGAGGATCGGCAGCGCTTCGTCGCAGCGGCCCGCCGCCGCGAGGCGCTCGGCGCGCGCGCGTTCCACGACGTCGCTGGCGCGCGCTTCCAAAGCCAGCGCCGCCGCTACCACGACGATGCCGATCGCGATCGGGTGTCGCACCTTCGCGAGCAAGACTATTGTCGCGCCCGCGGAGCGCGCAGACCGATCAACGCGAGTCCCGCGGCCAGCAGGACGGCGGTCGTCGGCTCCGGCACGTAGGAACCCTTCGCGAGCGCCGAGAATCCGAACGGCGGGATCACGTAATTCGTGCCGCTGAGGAGCAGCGCATCGGCGACGACATAGCGCACGAGCACCGATACCTGCTCGCCGGGCGCCAGGTCACCGAGCGGAAGCGCGCCGAAGTAGAGCGTTCCGGCCGTCTGGCTCTTGTACTCCAACGTGTCGTAGAGGAAGTCGTCGAGCGCAACGTCGACGGACGGATAACCGGTCGCTCCGCTCGCCTTGGTGAAGAGCAGCAGCACGTCTTCGAGCCCGCGGCCGGACGTGTTCGTGAGGATCCAGCGCGAATCTGCGACGAACGGCACTGCGTCCGTCGGCGCCGTCGAGACGCCACCATTGGTGTTCGGATTCCGCGAGTTCGAGGGATTCTGCGGATGCTGGTAGGCGGGCTTCTGGAGCCCCTGCGTCAGCGTCAGGTCCACCCCGGACGCATTTCCCACCGAGAGGAACGGAACCGGACTCGTGGCGAAGTAGTCCGGACCGGCGCCGGGCCCCGTCAGGCCGAACTGATTGAAGCCCTTGAAGTAGATCGGGGCGATCTGGAACGCCGTTCCGCCCGCGCCTCCCACCGTGATGGGTGTGGCCACCGCAGTCGACGCCGCCAGGCCGATGGCGAGCGCCAGATTCAGGTACAGCGCGCGTCTCCATTGATGACTCATCTGCTTCCGACTCCACTGCCGCACTTCCCGAGACATTTCTGATCTCCCGCCCATCGCGCCGGGCCTCGACGATCGAAACCTGCCCATAGGTGGACATCCGCTCCAAGCGGAGCCCTTCGAACATGGAGTGAGCGCTGGGAGGCGTGCGTGTCAGAGAATCTGGCCCGCGACCGTCGTCGGATGCGCGACCCGCGCCTCTTTGCACGCCGCGGTATCGTGAGCTGCGCACTCGTAGAGCGGAGACGACACTGCAACTGCCCCGCGTGATCTGGATCGCGTTGCTGGTCGCGTGGCTCGGTTTCGTCTCGCTTTCGGACCGCGCGCCACGCGGAGTTGCGCGCGCCGCTGAAGCGGCGCTACCGGCCGCGTGCGAAGGCGCCGGTGCCCCGGATGCGACGCTCTTCCTGATCGGCGACGCCGGCGCGCCGCGTGCGCCGACCGAACCCCTGCTCGACGCGCTGGCAGCCGAGGCGAGCGAGCGGGTGCGCGCGCTCGGCGAGGCGCGCGTGGCGATCGCGTTCCTCGGCGACAACGTCTATCCGGTCGGGCTGCGCAGATCCGACCACGAGGGACGCGCCGAAGACGAGCGGCGCCTCGATACCCAGCTCGCGGTCGTTCGGCGTTCGGGCGCGCGCGGCTACCTGGTGCCGGGCAATCACGACTGGGACAACGGGGGCGCCGACGGCTGGGAAGCGGTGAAGCGCCAGACCCGCTTCGTGGCGGCGCGCGGCGCGCTCGCAGTGCCACCCGACGGCTGTCCGGGACCGGTCTCGGCGCCGCTCGGCGCGCGCCTCGCGCTCGTCTTCCTCGACACGCAATGGTGGCTGCACGAGGCTGCGCGTCCGGAAGGCACCAGTTCTGGCTGCGCCGAGGCGAATCGAGCGGAGGTCGAGCACGCACTCGCAGCGGCGCTGCGCGGCGCGGGCGACCGACACGCGATCGTGCTCGCACACCATCCGCTGCACAGCGGCGGTCCACACGGCGCGCGCTTCGGCTGGAAGGAGCACCTCTTCCCGTTCCGCGAGATGAATCGCTCGCTGTGGATCCCGGTCCCGGTGCTCGGCTCGATCCGCCACGTCGCGCGGATGCTCGGGGTGAGTCCGCAGGACGTGCCCTCGACCGCCTACCAGCAGATGATCGAATCGATCGAACGCGGTTTCGCCGCGGCACCTCCGCTCGTCTACGCCGCGGGCCACGATCACGACCTGCAAGTGCTCCGCGGTGGTGGGGCGAAGCGCTTCGAAGTCGTGAGCGGAGCCGGTTCGGCGCCGAACCTCAGCTGGGCGTACGCGATCCCTGGCACGCTCTTCGCCGCGGCGGAGTCCGGCTATGCGCGGCTCGACGCCGATGCGGGCGGCGCCGTCGAGCTGACGATCGAGACGCTCGACGCGAAGGGCGCGCTGGCACCCGCCTTTCGCGCTTGTCTGGCGGAACGCCGCTGACAGCGGTTGCCGAAAATCGGCCGAGCTCCGCATTGCGCGCAGCGAATTCCTGGCAACCCGGTGCGCGCGCGTTCAGCTCGCCTTCCACGGCGAGCGATGCTTCATGCCGAGATTCAGGATGCGCTGCAGCAGCGCGTTGTACTCGAGGCCGGTCGCAGCGGCGGAGCGCGCGAAATCTTCCGCCTTGGTGAGATCGGGATTCGGGTTCGCCTCGATCACGTAGAGCTTGCCCGCTTCGTCGAGGCGCAGGTCGATGCGCGCGTAGCCCGAGAGGCCGAGCGCCTTGTAGGTGCGCCTCGCGATGCGCGTGATCTCGGCGCCGAGTTCGGGCGCGAGTTCCCTGGCGGGACCGGTGTCGATCCCGACGCGGCGCTGATACGCGACGTCCCACTTCACGCGCGCGGTCGCGATCGGCTCGGAGCCTTCGGGCAGGTTCTCGAAGAACATCTCCCAGACCGGGAAGGTCGCGAGCCGCTCGTTGCCGAGCACGCCGATCGTCAGCTCGCGGCCGGCGACGTACTGCTCGGCGATCGCGTCGGTCGCGACGCGCCGGTGCACGAACGCGACGCGCTCGCGCAGGTGCTCCTCGTCGTGGACGATCGACGCCTGCGCGATGCCGAGCGACGCCTCCTCGTCCACCGACTTCACGATCAGCGGATAGCCGGTGCGCTTGGGGACGCGGATCGCGCGGTCGCGCGCGAACACCAGGAAAGCCGGGCGTCGGAATGCGGTGGACGCGGAAGAGCAGCTTCGAGAGCGCCTTGTCGCGCGCCAGCAGCAGGCCGCGCGGATTGCAGCCGGCGTACGGCACGCGCAGCAGTTCGAGATAACCGGTGACGTGCGCCTGGTAGACGGCGACGTCCTGGAACTCCATCAGCAGGTGGAACACGACGTGCGGCTGGAAGCCTTCGACGTGTTGCTTGATCGGCGCCAGATCGTGCGAGACGCCGAGCACCAGCACCTCGTGACCGAGCTCGCGCAGGCCGCAGCAGACGTCGTACTCCTTGCGCCAGGCCGCGATGTCCTTCTCGCTCTGGCCTTCGAGCGAGTCGGGCGGCACCAGGTCGACGTGCGTGAGCACGAGCACGCGCAGCGGCTTCACCGTAGGAACTCCCCCCGCAGTCGAGCGCGCCCGAGTCGCGCGCTCTTGCGCGCATAGTGCTCGCGCAGGGTGACGCGCTGCTCGGACAGCGGATCGACGCGCTCCCGCGTGCGCACGGCGGGGGGACGGGCTTTGATCTCGCGCACCAACTCGTTCACGTAGCAGAGCTTGCGCAGCGCCGGCCACCCCGCGTAGCGCGTGCGCCAGCGCGACGTGGGTTCGAGCCACACCGCGAAGGTCTCCGCCCAGTCCTCGGCGGGATGACTCTGCGCGTAGCCGTGGCCGAGGTTCACGACGAAGCCGCGGTGTCCGAGACGCGGCCGGTAGGTCGCGTGATACGGCTGGCTGAACGGTCCGAACTCTTCGCGCCAGCTGCGGCGGCGGTGGAGTCGATAGGCGTGGTCGAGCGCGTGCGCGGCCTCGTGACGCAGCAGCCGCATGCACGACGCGACGCTGCCGCCCTCGGCCTCGCCGATCAGGTGGCGCTCGAGTCGCAGCAGGCGCGGGTGCGCGAGATAGAACGGGATCGCGAAGCCGGTGGTTCCGTGCGGCGTGAACCAGCCCGTCGAGAGCCACGCGTAGGGACGAAAGTGCGCGATGCCCTTGCTCGCAAAGTCGCGATCGAGCCGCGCGAGCAGCGGCGCGAGACGCGAGCCCGCGATCTGCAGGCGCAGGTCGCACAGCCGCAGGTCGAGCAGTTGCTCGTCGGGAAGTTCGGCCCAGCGCGGGCGATTCGCGGTTCGCTGCGGAGCCAAGGGAGAAGCCTCCGAAACCACTTGGGAGGGACGCGGCGGGGCGGCACTCTACCCGAGGCAGTCATGGCAGTCTTGTCGGCATCGACTCCGGGGTTAGGCTCCGCCGGCCGAGACCAGGAGGAAGCGCATGAGTGCGAAGGAAGACGCGATCCCGAGCGTCGGGTTGATCCACCCGAGGATCGCGGAGCGCCTGTTCGAGGCCCGCACCGTGCTGATCCACGGCGAGATCACTTCGAAGCTCGCTCAGGAGGTGACGGCGCAATTGCTGGCGCTGTCGGCCGAATCGGAGGCGCCGATCACGGTGTTCCTCCACTCCGAGGGCGGCCACGTCGAGGCCGGCGATTCGATCCACGACATCCTCCGCTTCGTCAAACCGCGCGTGCGGATCGTCGGCACCGGCTGGGTGGCGAGCGCGGGCGTCCACATCTACCTGGCGGTGCCCCGCGAAGATCGCTTCGCGCTGCCGAACACTCGCTTCATGATCCACCAGCCGATGGGTGGCGCGCAGGGCCGCGCTTCGGACATCCACATCGAGGCCGAAGAGCTGCTTCGCGCCCGCGCGCGCCTCAACCAGTGCATCGCGGACGCGACCGGGCAGTCGATCGAGAAGGTCGCAGAGGACACCGATCGCAACTTCTGGATGAGTCCCGAAGAGGCGCAGGCGTACGGGATCGTCGGTAAGATCATCCAGCGCGCGTCCGATCTCTGAGCGCTGCTCGCCGCGAGACACACTTTGCATCGCAAACCCCTGCTCGATCTGCTCGCGCGCTACCGTGTCGCGCACCCCGACGAGGCGGCGTGCGCCGATCGCATCCGCGCGCTGGTCGAGACGCAGCGCGACTGCTTCGAGCGCTGCTGCTTCCCCGGTCACGTGACGGCTTCGGCGTGGGTGCTCTCACCCGACGGCAAGCGCTTCCTGCTGACGCACCACCGCAAGCTCGACCGCTGGCTCCAGCTGGGCGGCCACGCGGACGGCGAGGCGGACGTCGCCGCGGTGGCGTTGCGCGAGGCGCGCGAGGAATCAGGACTCGCGGGGCTGCGCTTTGCATGGGCCGCCGACGCGCCGGTGCCGGTCGACCTCGACGTCCATCGGATTCCCGCGCGCGGCAGCGAACCGGCGCACCACCATCACGACGTGCGCTTCGTGCTGGTCGCAGCGCCCGGCCAGACGATCTTCGCGAGCGACGAGTCGACGGCTCTCGAATGGTTCGAGATGGACGCGCTCGAGGACGTCGCCGACGACGACAGCGTGTTGCGCCTCGGCCGCAAGGTGCGGCGGCTGCTCGCAGCTTCGGCGTTGCAGCTCTTCGCATGACGACCACGTTCCCGCACGAAGCGTGGTGCCCGAACTGCCGCGTCACGCATCCGCCGGGCACCCGTCGTTGCGTGCACTGCGGCGGTCCGGTGTCGCCCGAACGGCCCGCCGAGGGCGGCGCGGCGCCGGCGCCCGTCACCCGACCGGGATCGGCGTCGCCCTGGCCGACGCAACCGGATGACGACGAGCCGGCCGCCGATCCCGCGCGGGCGGCGCGTCCGATGAAGATCGCGATGGCGGGCTTGTGGATCGTGCTGGCGATCGTCACGGGAATCCTGCGCTCCTGCACGGAGGGCGGGTGACGGGCGCACTGCGCGTGGCGTCCTGGAACGTCAACGGGCTGCGCGCCTGCGCGCACAAGGGCTTCTCGCGTTGGCTCGCGCGCGCCGGCGCCGACATCGTGGGCCTGCAGGAAGTGCGCGCGCTGCCCGAGGAGTTGCCGCCCGCCGTGCGCGCACCGCGCGGCTATCACGCCGAGTTCGCGCCCGCGGAGCGACGCGGCTATAGCGGCGTCGCGCTCTACGCGCGGCGCAAGCCCGACGCGGTGGAACGCTCGCTCGGTGTCCCCCACTTCGACGTCGAGGGGCGCCTGCTGCTCGCGCGCTTCGGGCGTCTCGTGGTCGCCAACGCGTACTTCCCGAAAGGCAGCGGCACGCTGCGCGACAACTCGCGCGTGCCGTACAAGCTCGCCTTCTACCGCGCGCTGTTCGAGCGCGCCGACAGACTTCGCCGCGCGGGTTTCCGGGTGCTCGTGCTGGGCGACTTCAACACCGCGCACCGCGAGATCGATCTCGCACGCCCGCAGGGCAATCAGAAGACCAGCGGCTTCCTGCCCGAAGAGCGCGCCGAGATCGACCGCTGGCTCGCGGCCGGCTGGGTGGACGCGTTCCGGAGCTTCGTGCCCGAAGGCGGTCACTACAGTTGGTGGAGCCAGCGCCAGGGCGCGCGCGAACGCAACGTGGGCTGGCGCATCGACTACGTGCTCGCGTCGCCCGCCACGATGCACTTTGCGCGGAGCGCCTGGATCGCGCCGCAGGTACGCGGCTCGGATCACTGCCCGGTCGGGGTCGATCTCGACCCGGCCGTGCTCGGATGAGCGAGCCGCTGGCGGATCCGAAGCAGGATCCGCGGCTCGATCCGCTGCGCAAGAGCATCTATGCCGCGGGCGACTTCACGCTCAACACGTCGCTCGCCGCGCTCTCGCTGATCTACGCCTCGTACTTCCTGCCCCAGGTCGCGGATCTGCGCGCCGCGCTCGCGGGCCTGATCCCGCTGATCGCTCGCACCATCGACGCCTTCGCCGACCCGTTGATGGGCCGGCTCTCGGATCGCACCCGCTGGGCGCTCGGCCGGCGACGTCCCTATTTCCTGCTGGGCGCGATCCCGTACGGCGTCACCTTCGCGCTGCTGTGGGTCGAGTCGCCTTTCGCCGGGGCAGAAGGACGCTTCGCCTACTACACACTGATCTACATTGCGCACGCGCTCTCGATGACGGTACTCACCGTCCCGTATCTGGCGATCCTGCCCGAGATGGCGCTCGAGTACGACGCGCGCACCTCGCTCAACACCTATCGCACCTTCGGCTCGATGCTCGGCGTCTTCGCGGCGGTCGCGGTGCGGCCGACCGCCGAGGCGCTCGGTGGCGGCAAGGAGGGCTTCGCCGCCGCCGGCGCGCTCTTCGGCGTCCTGCTGATGCTGCCGTGGTTCGCGGTGTACCGCGTCACCTTCGAGCGCCCGGCCTTTCGCGCGCGCTCCATCGAGCAGAGCTTCCTCGACGGCATGCGCGTCGTCGCGCGCCATCGCACCTTCATGCAACTCACGGCCGTCTACATCATGGGCCGCATTGCGATGGATCTCGCCGGCGCACTGTTGATCCTCTACACGACCTATTGGCTGCTGCGACCGGGCGACTTCGAGCTGGTGATGTTGCTGTTCCTCTCGGCGGTCGTGCTCGCCCTGCCGTTCTGGCTGTGGCTCGCGCGAGGTCGCGACAAGGTGCAGGTGTTCGTGATCGGCTCGCTGTGGTGGGCGGCGACCAGTCTCGGCCTTTCATTCGCGACGCCCGAGTGGCCGCGCTGGGTGATCTTCGTCTGGGTGCCGATCGTGGGGCTCGGCTACGCCGTCGTCGACCTGATGCCGTGGTCGATGCTCGGCGAGGTGATCGACGAGGACGACCTCGCGACCGGCGAACGCCGCGAAGGTCTCTACAACGGCGTCTTCACCTTCCTGCGCAAACTCGGCGGTGCGCTCGGTGTGTTCCTGGTGATGGGGCTGCTCGACCTGCTCGGCTACCAAAAGGGGGAGGAGCAGAGCGAAACGGCCCGCCAGGCGATCCGCTGGATGACCGGTGTGGCGCCCGCCTGCTTCCTGATCGCCGGCGTGCTGCTCGCGCGCGGCTACCCGCTCTCGCGCGCGCGTCATGCCGAGATCCTGAGGAGCCTCGCAGTGCGCGACGGCGGCTGAGCCCCTGGTCGCGTGCCGGTTCTGTGATCGACGCGCGCCGGGGGGCAGAGCAGAGGAGTAACTGCGAGCATCACCCGAGAGACGAATGGGACAGTCCCGCCGTCCGCGTTTGAAACACGGTGGCGCGTCGGACTTGGGTGCGCGGACGGAGGGACCGTCCCCTTCGTCCTCGATGTCACTCGTCTTCCAGGCCGGCGAGCGTGCGCAGTTGTTCGAGGGCGGAGTCGAAGAAGGCGAGGACCGAGCCGGCCTGCGCGGACTCCGTGTCGTAGATCGTGTACGCCGATCCCGGCAGCACGGCGCCGAACCAGTCCTCGTCGTTCCACTCGCCGCCGCCTTCCAGCTCGGCGAGATCGTCGATCTCCTCGGCCCCGAACGTCGGACGAGGCGCGAACGCGACGTAGAAGAACGGCTCGTTGCGCTCGGCGTCGCCGGGCCGGAAGCCGATGGCGATGTCGATGCCTTCGGCGGGGCTCGTGCGGCTTTCGTACGCAAACGCCGCCGCGGAGCAGCGCGGCGCGCTGCAATCGGGCGTGCTCTCGGAGACGAGACCCAATACCCGCCAGGCGTTCGAGAAGTGGGCGGCGAGTTCGCGCAGCACGTCCTCGCCGGGCGGCGCGAAAGGCGCGCCATCGAGGATCTTGTGGGGCGGAAGGTCGTACGGCGTCCTGCCGGTGACCTTCGCACCGTCGGCGCCGAGCGCATCGAGTTCCGCGCGCAACCAGCGGACCGCCGTATCGTAGGTCTTGCCCGCGAGCGGCAGGCTCCGGGCGGGCTTGCCCTCGGCGTCGGTCAGGTGCAGCGTGAAATCGCCGATCCCGAGCGCCGCGCGAAACGGTCGCGCTCCGCGCGCGAGACCGGTGGCGAGCCCACGCGCGGTGGGCAGGTATTCCGTGTCGGCGTCGTCCGCGAGCTTGCGCCCGACGTCGGCGACGAGTTGCAGCGCGTGGTGGAGTTGCACGCGCGCTTCGGCGAGCGGCGCGGGCGCAATGTCCGACGCGTGTTCCCAACCTCGTTCGATCTTCGATTCGACCTGCCTCGAATCCATGCTCCCGCCTCCGACGCGGCCAATCTAGCCTGAGCGCAACTTGAAGTTGAAAGTGACCCCGACGCTGTGAGAGCTGGAGTTACCGCGCTTGATCGCACAGACCGAGGCGCCATTCTTGTGAGGCTGAGTAGAAGCCGGATTTGCGCACGCGTCAACCACGATCTTCGAATCCCCTTCTCCGAGGAATCAATCCCGTCGCGCGGCGGACGGCCGCTACGTGCTCTTCGCGTCCGACGCCTCGAAGCTGGTTTCCGGCGACACCAACGAGGTCGCCAGCGCCCGCCGCCTTCTGGCAGGGGGGATGACCGTCGCGACCGCACGCGCGAAAACACCTTGACGATCTCCGACCAGTGCGCGTCAGCGAACGATTGGAGAGAGTCCGCGACGCGTTGCCCGGTACCATCGCGCTGAATGCCATCGCGCGCGCGCGTTCCTCGCCGAACCCATGCTCGGGCACGAGGAAATACAGCACGGCAACGCCAGCCAGCACCGCCAACCCCTGCAGGATCGCGCGCCCGAGAAGCTGCGGATCCCAGCAGCGGCTGCTTCGGGTCGCGCGGCGGTCGCTGCATGGAGGCTGGGTGCCCGGGCTCGGCCTCGAATGCGATCGAGCACGCCGGATCGATCACGAACTCGAGAAATACAATGTGCACGGGAAAGAAGACCAGGGGCCAGCCGAACAGCAGCGGCAGCACCGCCATCCCGGTCGTCGGCACGTGCACCGCGATCAGGTAGCTCATGGCGTGGCGGATGTTGTCGTAGATGCGCCGCCCCAGCCGTACGGTCTCGACGATCGACGCGAAGTCGTCCTCCAGCAGCACGAGCGACGACGCCTCGCGCGCGACGTCGGTGCCGCGCCCGCCCATGGCTACGCCGATATGAGCCGCCTTCAGCGCCGGGGCGTCATTCACCCCGTCGCCGGTCATGGCGACGATCTCGCCATTGGCCTTCAGCGCCTCGACCAGAGCCAGCTTCTGCTCTGGCAGCACGCGGGCAAAGATGCTCACCTCGGCTACCCGCGCCCGAAAGGGAACGTCGCCGAGGCGCTGCAAGTCTCTCGCCGGTCAACACACCGCCCGGTGAACGCAGCCCGATTTCGCCGGCGATTGCCAGCGCCGTGCCCGGGTAGTCGCCGGTGATCATCACGACCCGGATGCCGGCCTCGTAGCACTCGCGCAGAGCCTGCGGCACGGTCTGCCGCACCGGGTCGGCGAGCGCGATCAGCCCGATGAACCGAGAAGGCGAATCCATCCGGGCGGTCGGGGAAGTCGCTGCCTTGGAGTTCCGCACGCGCGACGCCCAGCACGCGGCGCCCGCGCGCGGCAATCGCCGCGGTGTGCTCGAGAATGCGGGCCCGCTGCGCCGCATCGGAGTTACACAACGTCGCGATGGCCTCCGGCGCACCCTTCGCCGCGACGATCACCGCGCCGCCCTCGCCACTCTGCCAGCAATGCGTCACCGCCAGCAGATCCCGCGTCAGGTCGTATTCGCGGACGAGGCGCCAAGTCTCTGCGGATGCGGGCCGCTTCGGCATCGTGCTCGGCGGCGTAGCTCACGATGGCGCGCTCCATCGGGTCGAAGGGATCGCGCTCGCAGGCGAGCGCTGCGTAGCGCGAGGCGGGCTCGAACTTCGCCGGCGGCGCGCCTTGCGCCACCTCGTAGTGCGCTCCGTCCACGGCGAGCTCGGACACCGCCATGCGATTCTCCGTCAGCGTGCCCGTCTTATCTACACACAGAACAGTCGCCGAGCCCAGGGTCTCGATCGCGGGCATGCGCCGCGTCAACACCCGCTTTTGCGAGATCCGCCAGGCGCCGAGCGCGAGGAACACGGTCAAGACGACCGGGAATTCCTCTGGCAACACCGCCATCGCCAGCGTGATGCCGCCGAGCAGGCCGTCCAGCCAGCTGCCGCGCAGCAGTCCGTAGAGCCCCACCACGGCCAGGCACGCCGCCAGCCCGATCGCTGCGAAGACGCGCACCGCCCGCGCGGTCTGCACTTGCAGCGGCGTCTTCTCGACTTCGAGACTCTCGAGCGCCTTGCCGATGCGGCCGAGCTGCGTCTGCGCGCCGGTGGCGAGGATGCGCGCGGCGCCCTGGCCCGCCACCACCAGCGTCCCGGAATGGACGAACGGCAGGCCATCGCCGTCGGCGCGTGCCATCTCGCTGACGGGGTCGGCCGCGGCCTTCTTGGCGACCGCCAGGGACTCACCGGTCAGTAGCGCTTACTAGGGCGCTGCTGGCGCGGCGGCTTCGAGTTCTCGCTCACGCTGCCGGCCGCAGGCACGGCGAAGCGTAGGTCTCCGTCTCTCGTTCCCGCGTCGGTGCGCGCGTTGTGTTCGCTGCGGGTTTCGTCCATGATCGCGATCCAATGACCCGAACCCGTACGACTTCGCCGAGGTTTACGCCGATCCTTGCCGTCGTTTGCGGCGCCTTGGCAGCCCTGCGCAGCCCCTCGCCGCGCTGTTCTCCCGGATGAGCACACACGACGTCTACCTCGTCCCGGGCTTCCTGGGTTTCGTCAACCTCGGGCGGATCACCTACTTCGGACACGTGCGGCGAGTGCTCGAGGAGCGCTTCACAGCGCTGGGCCTCAGCGCGCGCATCCACATCGTGCGGACGCCGCCGACCGCGTCGCTCCCCACGCGCGCCGCGCGCCTCGCCGAGACGATCGACAAGACGGCGCACCGCGGCGCTGCGCTGCACCTCGTCGGCCACTCGAGCGGGGGTCTCGACGTGCGCCTCTTCACCGCCCCGGGCGCCCTGCTGCCGACCGCCGTCGACGTGGAGAGGCTGGCGGCTCGTGTGCGCACGGTCGTCACGATCTCGACGCCGCATCACGGCACCCCGCTCGCATCCTTCTTTGCGACGCTGCGGGGCCAGCAGCTGTTGCAGATCCTGTCGCTGAACACGATCTACGCGCTGCACTTCGGGCACCTGCCCATCTCCGCATTGCTGTGGATGGGCGGCATGGTCCTGCGTTACGGCAACCTCGTCGTGAACAGCGAACTCCTCGACGAACTCTTCAGTCGCCTGCTCGAGGACTTCAGCGTCGGGCGCCGCCGTGCGGTGCGCGCCTTGCTGCGCGACGTGGTCCGCGACCAGGCACTGATGCTCCAGCTCACGCCCGAGGCGATGGAAGTCTTCAACGCTTCCGTACTGGCACGTAACAGTGTCCATTACGGAGCCGTCGTCACCCAGGCAGCACGCCCGAGCTTCCGCGCGACCTTCGCTGCAGGACTCGATCCGGCGGCGCACGTCACGCACGCCGTCTACAGCGCGCTCCATCAGCTCATCGCGGCGGCACCGGGGCGCGAGGCACCGGAACCCACGCCCGCGCAGAAGCGGGCGCTGAAACGCGCCTACGGGTCGATACCGTCCGCGGACGCGAACGACGGCATCGTGCCGACGCTCTCCCAGACGTGGGGCCACGTGATTCACGGCGCGTTCGCCGACCACCTCGATGCGCTCGGGCACTTCCAGGACCCGGCGCACGATCCGCCCCACGTCGATTGGCTGATGTCGGGGAGCGGCTTCGACCGCGCGCGCTTCGAGGCGCTCATGGACGACGTCGCGCGCTTCGTCGCGGGTCCCGCACCCTCGCTCCGACGGCGCCAAAGCGCGCCCCCCAAGCGTACCGCGAGGCGGCCGGCAGAGGCGCGCTGAGCGATCTACACCGGTTGCGGTCAGTCCTCGGAATCGGACGAGGCTCTCCGGGCAATCCGCTCGCCAATCGGTTACCTACTGCGCCAGGGCATACCCGCTGGCCGATCTCAGCGTTCGGTCTCCCAACCTTCTCTGTCTTCTCCCATCGGAGTGTGCCTGCGCGACCGGCACATCGGGGGATTTCGTCCACGCGGGCGGCCGTGGCACTTTCGACAGCTCGGGCTCCGCTGCCGGTGCTCGTTCCGACCGAGAAATCCCGAGGTGTCGCGATCACGGCCTTCGAGAGGGAGTAGCCGCGATGGGCAAGGGATCCGAGTCGTGGAAGCTGCTGCGTCGCGTGCTCGCCCGCTTGCGGCGCTGGTCACATCGGAGCCGCGACGAGCGCCACTCTGGTGCGGCGCGTGCGCGATTCTGGGCCGAGGCACGCGAGGGAGAGCGCGAGGCGGAAGCGCGCGCGCGAAACTGATCCATCGAGCGGCGCGGACGGATTCCGATTCGCACGCCAAGAGAAGAGAAGGAGAGCAGGGAATGCGGCAGAAGCGTTGCGACAACGACAATCACGGACGCGCGGTAGTGACCGTACGTTTCTGTTCGCATTGCGGCGCAGTGGTGAACGGGAGGATCCGCGCCGGTCGGTGCCCCAAAGAGAACCACGCGACGATGCGCCGTGCGCAAAGCACCTATTGTGTCGACTGCGGCGAGCAACTCGTCCAAGCGAGATGATGCCAATGAGTGATGGCTCGGGACGGGAGGGGACGGTGATCTCCGCCTCGCCGCCGAGTTCGTGGCGATGGTGCCAGCTCGAATGCGATAGTTGAATCGCGGCTCGCCCCAGCAGCTCCCGGGATCCGATCTCCGCGCGCTCTCCGCGCAAGGGGGACCATGAAGCATTCCCTCCTTAGAGCGCTCCGGAATACGTACACGACTCCGCGTGGGGACGGCGAAGAGCCGATCCGCACCGAGCTCTTCAGCATCGAGCGCCTCGAGCAGCACGCCGAGAGCCTCGCGGCGGCGCAGCGCGTCACGCCGCGGCCCGCCCGTGGCCGGCCGCTCGCGACGCGGCTCCGCGACAACGGCCGGGTGCTGCTCGCCGCGTATCGCGCGATCGGCGAGGCGATCCGCGAGGAGCGCGCCATCACGCCGGCGGCCGAGTGGCTGGTCGACAACTTCCACGTCGTCGAAGAGCAGATCCGCGAGATCCGCGACGATCTGCCGCGCGGCTTCTATCGCCAGCTGCCGAAGCTCGCGGACGGGCCGCTCGCCGGCTATCCGCGCGTCTTCGGCCTGGCCTGGGCGTTCGTCGCGCACACCGACAGCCGCTTCGACCCCGAGGCGCTGTGCCGCTTCGTGCGCGCCTACCAGCGCGTGCAGCCGCTCACGATCGGCGAGCTCTGGGCGGTCGCGATCACGCTGCGCATCGTGCTCGTCGAGAATCTGCGGCGCTCGGCCGAGCGGATCGTGAGCAGCCGCGTCGGCGCGCCAGGAGGCCGACGCCGCTCGCGGATCGGCTCCTCGGAGTCGGCCGCGGCGAGGCCGAGCCCGCCGCCGTCGTGCTGCAGGCCCTTCGAGGCGACGGCGCCTGTCGCGCTCCTTCGCCGTCCAGCTGGTCCAGCGGCTGCGCGATCAGGATCCCGCCGTGACGCCGGCGCTGCGCTGGCTGGACGAACGCCTCGCCGCGCAGGGGACGACCGCCGACGAGATCGTCCGCGAGGAGCATCAGCTGCAGGGCGCGGCGAACGTGACGGTCCGCAACGTGATCACGAGCATGCGCCTGCATGTCCGCCATCGATTGGGCGGAGCTTCTTCGAGAGCGTCAGCCTCGTCGATGAGGCGCTGCGCGCCGAGAGCGACTTCGCCGCGATGGACTTCCCGACGCGCGATCGCTACCGCCACGCGATCGAAGAGCTCGCGCGCGGCTCGGGACACACCGAGCTCGAGGTCGCCCGGCGTGCGCTCGAGGCGGCGCGGCGCGCCGGCTCCGAGCCGCCGGACGCCGGCGATGCGACGACGCGCCGCGAGCAGGATCCCGGCTACTACCTGATCGCGAGCGGGCGTCCGGCGCTCGAGCGAGAGCTCGGATTTCGCGCTCCGCTGCGGCAGCTGGTTCGTGCGCGCGACCGCCGCCGCCGGCATCCTCGGCTACCTCGGATCGATCGCGGTCGTGACCGCGCTCCTGCTCGCCGCGGCGCTGCTCGGCGCCGCGGGATCGGGGACGTCGGCGCCGGCTGCTCGCTCGCTGCTCGCGCTGCTCGCGCTGATCCCGGCATCCGATGCGGCGGTGGTGCTGGTGAACCGCATCATCACGAACCAGTTCGCGCCGAAGGCGCTGCCCGGCCTGGAGCTGCGCGACGGCGTGCCGCCGAGCCTGCGCACGCTGGTCGTCGTGCCCACGCTGCTCACGACGCGCGCGGAGATCGAGGAGCAGATCGAGCGGCTCGAGGTGCATCATCTGGCGAGCCCGGAGGGCGACCTCCGCTTCGCCCTGCTCTCGGACTGGACGGACGCCGCGACCGAGAGCGTGCCGGGCGACGACGAGCTGCTCGCGGCGGCCCGCGCGGGCATCGCCGCGCTTGAATCGGCGCCACGGGCCGGCGGCGGACGGCGAGCGCTTCCTCCTGCTCCATCGCCGGCGGGTCTGGAACGAGGGCGAGGGCAAGTGGATCGGGTGGGAGCGCAAGCGCGGCAAGCTGCACGAGCTCAACCGACTGCTGCGCGGCGCGACCGACACGACCTTCCTGGCCGATGCCGGTCGCGCGCCCGCCGTTCCGGCCGGCGTTCGCTACGTGATCACGCTCGACGCCGACACGCGGCTCCCGCGCGACGTCGCGAAGCGGCTGGTCGGCAAGATGGCGCACCCGCTGAACCGCCCGCGGCTCGATCCCCGCACGCGGACGCGTCGTCGAGGGCTACGCCGTGCTGCAGCCGCGCGTCACGCCGTCGCTGCCGATGGGCCGCGAGGGGTCGCTCTTCCAGCGCGTCTTCTCGGGTCCCGGCGGCATCGATCCGTACGCGTTCGCCGTCTCCGACGTCTACCAGGACCTCTTCGGGGAGGGCTCCTACACCGGCAAGGGCATCTACGACGTCGACGTCTTCGAGGCCGCGCTCGCCGGGCGCGTCCCGGAGAGCACGCTCCTCAGCCACGACCTGCTCGAGGGCATCTTCGCGCGGCGCCGGACTGGTCTCCGACATCGAGGTCGTCGAGGAGTTTCCCGCCCGCTACGACGTCGCCGCGGCGCGCCAGCATCGCTGGGCGCGCGGCGACTGGCAGCTGCTGCCGTGGATCTTCGGCCGCGGGCGGGATTCGAGCGGCGACCCGGAGCGGCGCGCGATCCCCTGGATCGGCCGCTGGAAGATGCTGGACAACCTGCGCCGCTCGCTCTCGGCGCCGGCCGCCTTCGCGGCGCTCGTGGCCGGCTGGACGCTGCCGCTCGCGTCGCCCGGCGCCTGGAGCGCGTTCGTCCTCGCGACGCTCGCGATGCCGGCCTTCCTGCCCTTCTTCGCTCGGCCTCGTGCCGCGGCGCCTCGGGATCTCGAAGCGCAGCCACCTGCTCGCGCGTCGGCGCGGATCTCGCGCTCGCCCTGCGGCAGATCGCGTTCCTGGCGATCTTCCTGGCGCACCAGGCGTGGCTGATGACCGACGCCATCGTGCGCACGCTGTACCGCCTGCTCGTGCGCCGCCGCCTGCTCGAGTGGGTCACCGCCGCGCAGCAGGCGAGCCTCGGCCCGCGACTGGATCTGCGCGGCTTCTACCGGCGCATGGGCGGCGGCGTGGTGCTGGCCGTCGCGGTCGCGATCCTCGGTCGCGCTGCGCGGGACGCGGATCGTGGCGGTCGCTGCTCCCTTCCTGATCGCCTGGCTGCTCGTCCCCCGCCATCGCGCGCTGGGCGAGCCGCGCGCCGCCGGTCGGGGGCCGCGCGCCGCTCGGCGCCGCGGACGTGCGCGCGCTGCGCGGCGTCGCGCGCCGCACCTGGCGCTTCTTCGAGACCTTCGTCACGGCCGCGGACCACATGCTCCCGCCGGACAACTTCCAGGAAGATCCCGGCCCGGTGGTGGCGCACCGCACGTCGCCGACGAACCTCGGCCTCTACCTGCTCTCCGCGGTCGCCGCCCGCGACTTCGGCTGGCTCGGCACGCTCGACACCGTCGAGCGTCTCGAGGCGACGCTCGAGACGATGAGCCGCCTCGAGCGCTTCCGCGGCCACTTCTACAACTGGTACGACACGCAGGACCTGCGGCCGCTCGACCCGAAGTACGTCTCCTCGGTGGACAGCGGCAATCTCGCGGGTCATCTGATCGCGCTCGACTGGGCCTGTCGCGAGAGGATCGAGCGTCCGGTGCTGGAACCGCAGTGGCTCGCCGGGATCGCGGACGCGCTCGCGCTCACCCGCGAGTCGCTGCGGGCGCTCGCCGAGGACCGGCGCACGCAGACCGTGACCTGGAAGCAGCTCGACGAGGCGCTCGACGGGCTCGCCGCCGCGCTCGAACCGGTGCCTGTGACGCCTGTCGGTGTCGCCGAGCGGCTCGCGGTGCTGGTCTCGCACGCCGACACCGCCGCCGACATCGCCCGCACGCTGACCGGCGAACGCGGCGACGCCGCTGGCGCCGACCTGCTCTGCTGGGCGGAGGCGCTCCGCGCCTCGATCCAGAGCCACGAGCGCGACCTCGAGCTGCTGCTGCCGTGGGCGCGCGTTCGCGCGGGCGGCGGAGCGCTCGAGTCGCTCTCCGCCTCGATGCCGACGCTGGCCGAGCTCCCGGATCGCTGCGAGGAGGCGATCGAGCTCCTGGCGCGCGGCCCGGAACCGGACGCGATGCAGATCGACGCGCTCGAGCGCTCCGCTCGCGGCGCCCGATCGCTCGTCGCGCCGCCTCGCGTCGATCGGCGACCAGGCGCGCCAGCTGGCGGCGGCGATGGACTTCGGCTTCCTCTTCGACCGCGAGCGGCAGCTGCTCTCGATCGGCTACCGGATCGCCGACGGCACGCTCGATCCGAGCTGCTACGACCTGCTCGCCTCCGAGGCGCGGCTGGCGAGCTTCGTCGCGATCGCCAAGGGCGACGTGCCGGTGCGGCACTGGTTCCGCCTCGGGCGCGCGCTCACGCCGGTGGATCGCGGCTCGGCGCTGATCTCGTGGTCGGGATCGATGTTCGAGTACCTGATGCCGTCGCTGGTGATGCGCGCGCCGGCGGGGAGCCTGCTCGAGCAGACCAGCCGCCTGGTCGTGCGCCGCCACCAGAAGTATGGCGCCGAGCTCGGCGTGCCGTGGGGCGTCTCGGAGTCGGCGTACAACGCGCGCGATCTGGAGCTCACCTACCAGTACTCGAACTTCGGGGTGCCCGGCCTCGGCTTGAAGCGCGGGCTCGGCGAGCGATGCGGTCGTCGCGCCCTACGCGACGGCGCTCGCGGCGATGGTGGATCCGGAAGCGCGCCGTGCAGAACTTCGCGCGTCTCGCCGCCGCCGGCGGCCGCGGCCGCTTCGGCTGGTACGAGGCGCTCGACTACACCCCGCGCGCGACTCCCGGAGGACGAGCCGGTCGCGATCGTCCGCGCCTACATGGCGCATCACCAGGGGATGACCGTCGTCGCGATCGCCAACGCCCTCGACGACGGGGCGATGCGCGCCCGCTTCCACGCCGAGCCGATGATCCAGGCGACGGAGCTGCTGCTGCAGGAGCGGACGCCGCGCGACGTCGCCGTCGCCCGCCCGCGCGCCGAGGAAGTGCGGGCGGTCGCGAACGTCCGCGAGCTGGTTCCCCCGGCGCGGCGCCGCTTCGATTCGCCGCACGATCCGATCCCCCGCGACGCATCTGCTCTCGAACGGCCGCTACGCGCGTGATGGTCACCGGGGCCGGCTCGGGTTACAGCCGCTGGCGGGATCTGGCCGTGACGCGCTGGCACGAGGACGTGACCTGCGACGCGTCCGGGTCGTACGTGTTCCTGCGCGATCGCGCAGAGCGGCGCGGTGTGGTCGGCCGGCTACCAGCCGAGCGGCGCCGAGCCGGACGCCTACGAGGTGGAGTTCTCCGAGGATCGCGTCGAGATCGCCCGCCGCGACGGCACGCATCGCGACGACGCTCGAGATCGCCGTCTCCGCCGAGGACGACGCCGAGGTGCGCCGCGTGTCGATCTCGAACCTCGGCAGCCGCGTCCGGGAGATCGAGCTCACCTCCTACGCCGAGATCGTGCTCGCGCCGCCCGCCGCCGACGCGGCGCACCCGGCCTTCTCCAAGCTGTTCGTGCAGACCGAGTTCGTCCCCGAGATCGGCGCGCTGCTCGCGACGCGGCGACGGCGGTCGCCCGGCGAGCCGGAGGTCTGGGCCGCGCATCTCGCGGTGGTCGAGGGCGAGCGCGTGGGCGCGCTGCACCATCGAGACCGACCGCGCGCGCTTCCTCGGCCGCGGGCGCGACGCTCCGCACCGCGCTCTCCGTGATGGACGGCCGGCCGCTCTCGGACACGGTCGGCGCCGTGCTCGATCCGATCTTCAGCCTCCGCTGCCGCGTGCGGATCCCGCCCGGCGCGACGGCGCGCGTCGCGTTCTGGACGCTCGTCGCGCCGTCGCGCGGCGAAGTGCTCGATCTGGCCGACAAGCACCAGGACCCGACGGCGTTCGAGCGCGCTGTCACGCTGGCCTGGACGCAGGCCCAGGTCCAGCTGCACCACCTCGGGTGTCGGCCCGGACGAGGCGCACCTCTTCCAGCGCCTCGCCAACCACGTGCTCTATCTCCGATCCGACGCTGCGGCCGTCCTCCGCCATGCTCGAGCGCAACGAGCAGGGACCCTCGGCGCTCTGGGCCCATGGGATCTCCGGCGACCTGCCGATCGTCCTGGTGCGCATCGACGAAGCCGACGACCTCGCCATTGCTCCGGCAGCTGCTGCGCGCCCACGAGTACTGGCGCATGAAGCGGCTCGCCGTCGACCTCGTCATCCTGAACGAGCGGCCGCCCTCGTACGCCCAGGAGCTGCAGGCGTCGCTCGAAGCGATGGTGCGCGCCAGCCAGTCGCGACAGCGCCGCGAGACGGACGAGTGTACGCGGTCGGTGTTCATTCTGCGCGCCGACCTGGTCTCGGTCGAGGTGCGCACCCTGCTCCAGAGCGTGGCGCGAGCGGTCCTGCTGGGCCGACGCGGGAGCCTCTCCGAGCAGCTCAAGCGCCGGGCCGAGGCCGTCGTCGCGCCGCCGCGACGCCCGCCGGCGAGCGCGTCGCCAGAGCCGGCGCCGCCGCGTCCGGAGCTCGAGTTCTGGAACGGCCTCGGCGGCTTCGCGCGCGCGGCGGGCGCGAGTACGTGACGATGCTCGGCGAGGGACAGTGGACGCCGGCGCCGTGGATCAACGTCGATCGCCAACCCGGCTTCGGATTCCAGATCTCGGTCGAGGGCGGCGGCTACACCTGGTCGGGGAACAGCCGCGAGAACCAGCTCACGCCCTGGTCGAACGATCCCGTCGGCGACCGCCCGGGCGAGGTGCTCTACGTGCGCGACGAGGACGACGGCGTGCTCCTCGGTCCCGACCGCGCTCCCGATTCGCGAGCGAGGCCGGACACTACGTCGCGCGACACGGCCAGGGCTACAGCCGCTTCGAGCACGCCGCGCACGGCATCGCGCTCGAGCTGCTCCAATACGTGCCGCTCGACGACCCGATCAAGATCTCGCGCCTGAAGATCCAGAATCGTTCGGGCGCGCGCGCGGCGCCTCTCGGTCACCGCCTACGTCGAGTGGGTGCTCGGCCCGTCGCGCGGCGCGTCGGCGCCCTTCGTCGTGACCGAGATCGATCCCGAGACCGGCGCACTGCTCGCGCGCAATCCGTGGCGGACGGGCTTCGGCGAGCGCGTCGCGTTCGCGGACCTCGCTGGGCGACAGCTCGCGTGGACCGGCGACCGCAGCGAGTTCCTCGGCCGCAACGGCACGCTCGATCAGCCCGGCCGCGCTGCTGCGGCGACGCCCCGCTCTCGGGTCGCGTCGGCGCGGGTCTCGATCCGTGCGGCGCGCTCCAGACCTGGCTCGAGCTGAGGCCGCACGGTGTCGCCGAGGTCGTCTTCTTCCTCGGCGAGGCCGCGAGCCGCGCGGAGGCGCGCGCGCTCGTCGCGCGCTACCGCCGCACGAGCCTCGACGCGGTTCTCGACGCGGTCGCGCAGCACTGGGACGACGTGCTCGGCACCGTGCAGGTGCGCACGCCGGACCGCTCGATCGATCTGCTGCTGAACCGCTGGCTCCTCTACCAGACGCTCGCCTGCCGGGTCTGGGCGCGCTCGGCCTTCTACCAGGCGAGCGGCGCCTACGGCTTCCGCGACCAGCTCCAGGACGGGATGGCGCTGGCGGTGTCGCGGCCCGAGCTGACGCGCGAGCACTCTGCTGCGCGCGGCGGCGCGGCAGTTCGTCGCGGGCGACGTGCAGCACTGGTGGCTTCCGCACTCGGGCCAGGGCGTGCGCACGCGGATCTCCGACGATCGCGTCTGGCTGGCCTACGCCGCGGCGCACTACGTCGGCGTCACCGGCGACGCCGGGATCCTCGACGAGACGGTTCCCTTCCTCGAAGGACCGGCGCTGCGCGAGGGCGAGCACGACTCCTACTTCCAGCCGATGATCGCCGACGAGCAGGCGACGCTCTTCGAGCACTGCGCGCGCGCGCTCGACCGGAGCCTCGCGGTCGGCGGGCACGGCCTGCCGCTCATCGGCACCGGCGACTGGAACGACGGCATGAACCGGGTCGGCGCGGAAGGCAAGGGCGAGAGCGTCTGGCTCGGCTGGTTCCTGCACGCGACGCTCGCGGCGTTCGCGCCGCTGGCGGAGGCGCGCGGCGAAGCCGCGCGCGCCGCGGCGTGGCGGGCGCACGCAGCGCATCTCGCGGTCGCGCTCGAGCGAGACGGCGTGGGACGGCGACTGGTATCGGCGCGGCTACTTCGACGACGGCACGCCGCTCGGCTCGGCCGCGAGCAGCGAGTGCCGCATCGACTCGATCGCGCAGTCGTGGGCGGTGCTCTCGGGCGCTGGCGATCCGGACCGCGCGCGCGCGCGCCATGGCGGCCGTGGACGAGCAGCTCGTCCGCCGCGACGACGGGCTGGTGCTGCTCTTCACGCCGCCCTTCGATCGCGCGGCGGTCGACCCCGGCTACATCAAGGGCTATCCGCCCGGCGTGCGCGAGAACGGCGGGCAGTACACGCACGCCGCCGTCTGGTCGGTGATCGCCTTCGCCGAGCTCGGCGACGGCGACAAGGCGGCCGAGCTGTTCTCGATCCTGAACCCGATCCACCACGCGAGCACGCGCGCGGCGGTCCACCGCTACAAGGTCGAGCCCTACGTCGCCTGCGCCGACGTCTACGCCGTGCCGCCGCACGTCGGGCGCGGCGGCTGGACCTGGTACACCGGCGCAGCGGGCTGGATGTACCGCGCCGGCCTCGAGTGGATCCTCGGCTTCCGCGTGCAGGGCGCGAGGCTCGCGCTCGATCCCTGCATCCCGAGCGCGTGGCCGGGCTTCGAGATCGAGTTCCGGCATCGCTCGGCGCGCTACGAGATCACGGTCGAGAATCCGCGCGGCGTGAGCCGCGGCGTCACGCGACTCGAGCTCGACGGCGAGGCGCTTCCGGCGACCAGCGCTGGGATCCCGCTCGCGGACGACGGCGCGATCCATCGGGTGCGCGTGGTGCTCGGCTGAGACTCACTCGCCCCCGCCCTCGCCGCGACGGATCCATGCGGCGGTGCGCCACACCCCCTGTGGCTGGTGGGCGCCGGGCAAGCACAGGTGAGCGTGCAACGCCGCCTGCTGCTTGGCCCGAGTCCTGCTTGCCTGAGAGATGGGGGGAAAACGGAGGAGGCCCGCCACGTGCGGATCGATTGTTCTCCGTCGGCGTGCAGGCTGCGGCGGTAGCGCCAGTCGGAGGTGCGAGAAATGAAATCTGCCGAGACGTCGGAGCGAACCGCGGGCGAACGAGCGAAACAAGAGGTGCGCGCACCGGCGGGGTTTCGCCGGATCGTCGCCTGCTTCAATGGCTCCGAGTTCGACGAGCGCATCCTGCCCCACGCCCTGGCCGTGGCGAAGGGGTTCGGAGCTCCGCTTTCTCTGCTGCGGGTCTTGGAGGGAGGCGGCCCGGGCTCCGCGCCGCTGGATCCTCTCGAGTGGAACCTTCGCCGCGAGGAGGCCAAGACCTATCTCGAGGGATTGGTCGAGGCAGATGAGAGAGCGGGCGGAGCCGTCGAGGCGGAGGTGATCGAAGGCCCGGCCGCCGAGCAGATCTGTCTCTGGGCGCGGCACCACGATGTGGATCTCACCGTGCTGTGCACGCATGGCGTGAGCGGGCAGACGGAGTGGAGTCTGGCGAGTACGGCCCGCAAGCTCGTCGACCGGGTGCCCGGGTCGATCCTGCTGGTGCCGGCGGCGGCCGCTCCGGACGGAAGGATTGCCCGATACCGGCGCATCCTGGTGCCGCTCGACGGATCCGCGCGTGCCGAGAGCGTCCTTCCGCTCGCGGCACGGCTCGCCGCGGCCCACGACGCCGAGCTCCTCCTCGCACACGTGGTGCCGGCCCCCGAGTTGACCGAGATCGGCCCACTCGACGCCGAGGATCTCGAGCTCCGGGAGCGGCTCCTGCGCCGCAACGAGCGCGTGGCCAACGAATACCTCGACCGCTTGCGGGCCCGGCTGGCCGCCGGCGACCTCTCGCTCCGCGTGCTCGTGCTGCGCGGCGGAGATGCGCGGAGCCGGCTCGCCCGGCTGATCGCCGACGAGTCCGTCGATCTCGTCATCCTCTCGGCACACGGCCGCAGCGGGCACTCCGATGTTCCGCTCGGAAGCGTCGCCGCCTATCTCATTACGCACGCCGCGACGCCGACCCTGGTCGTACGCAGCCGTTCCGGCTCGGCGCGGCGCGGCGCAGCAGCGGAGACGGTTCAGGGCGTACGGATGCCGAGTCAAGCCACGCCGTGAGCCCTGCGTCGTCGCCGGACGTCGCGTCCGACACGCTGGAGGCGGCCGCGCGCGAGCTGCGCGAGCGGCATGCGGTGTCGGCGCGGCAGCCACGACCCGCTCCGGTGTGGACGCAGGTCCGCGCGATGCGGGAGTGGCTCGACCGAGCCCGGATCGCATGCGCGAACGCCGAGCCGGAGATCGGCAAGGCGGCCGAGTGGCTGGTCGACAACGACTACCTCGTCGAGCGAGCGGTGGCCCTGATCCGGGGGGATCTGCCGACCCCCTTCTACGCACGCCTCGCCGCGCTCGAGGCCGGGCCCGAAGCGGGCCTGCCGCGCGTACTCGCGCTCGCGCGCGGCCTGCTTCGGTGCTCCCACCTCCAGCTCTCGCTCTCTTCGACCGTCCGCTTCGTCAATGCGTACCAGGAGCCCGGTGCCCTCACGATCGCGGAGCTGTGGGCCTTCCCGACGATGTTGCGCCTCGTGTGTCTCGAGCTGATCGCGACGACCTTCGAGCGGCTCGTGCCGGCACTCGCGGCGCCCTTCGCGCCGGCATCGCCAGAGCCGGTTTCGGAGTCGCTCGACGAGACGGAGTGCGTCGCGCGTTCCCTGGCGCTCCTCCGCGTGATCGACTCGATCCCGTGGAAGGAATTCTTCGCGAGAACCAGCCGCGTGCAGGCGATCCTGGAAGAGGATCCCGCCGGCTTCTACGCGCGCATGGACTTCGAGACCTGCGATTCTTATCGGAAGCGGATCGAGGAGCTGGCCTACGGCTCGAAGCATGCCGAGCCCGAAGTCGCGGCGCGCGTGGTCGAGCAGGCGCGTCGGGCTGCTCCAGACGCGCGTTCCAGGCACGTTGGCTTCTGGCTGGTGGGAGAGGGCCGCGAGGAGCTGGAGCGCCTGCTCGCTCGACCCCTCTCGTGGTGGACGACCTGGCGACGCGGGTTGCTCGGCCACGCCGCGCCGCTCTATGCGGCCGCGCTACTCAGCCTCGACCGGGGCAGCGATCGCAGTGCCGATCCTCTATCTGGTCTGGCACGCAGCAGGGCCCGCCGTTCTCGCGCTCGGAGTCGCGCTCGCGATGATTCCAGCGTCGCTTCTCGGGTTCACGCTGGTGCACTGGATCGCCACGCTGCTCGTGTCCCCGCGCGTGCTCCCCAAGCTCGACTTCGCGAAGGGGATCCCGCCGGAGTGCGCGACGGCAGTCGTCATGCCCGTGATGGTCGGGGACCCCGAGGAAGCGCGGAGGCTCCTCGATCAGCTCGCGTGTCACTTCGTCGGAAACGCGGACCCGGCACTGCGATTCGCGCTGCTCAGCGACCCCGTGGACGCTCCGGCCGAGCAGATGCCCGGAGACGAGGCCGTCGTGCACGCGCTGGTCGACGGGATCCGCGAGCTCAACATCCGGTACGGAGGGAGCGCGGGAGGGCCGTTCCACCTCCTGCACCGATCCAGGCGACACAACTCGGTGCAGGGATGCTGGATCGCCTGGGAGCGCAAGCGGGGCAAGCTCGAAGAGCTCAACCGTCTGATCGCGGGCGAGGCGGCGACGGGGTTCTCGGTGCACGAAGGCGACCCGGACGCGCTGCGCGGCGTTCGCTTCGTCGTCACCGTGGACGCGGACACCATCGTGCCCCCCGGGTCCGTGGCCCGGCTCGTGGGCACACTGGCACATCCGCTCAACCAGCCGGAGTTCGACGCGCACACCGGTCGCGTGCGTTCCGGCTACACGATCGTGCAGCCGCGCATCGAGATCTCTCCCGAGAGCGGGAGCGCGTCGCTCTTTTCGCGCCTCTACTCGGGCGACACCGCGATCGACATCTACACCCGCGCCGTCTCGGACATCTATCAGGATCTCTTCGGCAGCGGGATCTACGTGGGCAAGGGCATCTACGACGTCGTGGGCTTCCGGCGCAGCCTCGAGGGCCGGATGCCGGAGAACGCGCTCGCGAGCCACGACCTGATCGAGGGCATCCACGGCCGCGTCGCCCTGGCGAGCGACATCGTTCTCTACGAGGACTTCCCGCTGCGCTACCTCGGCTATGCGCGGCGCTGGCATCGCTGGTTGCGGGGCGACTGGCAGCTCGTGCCCTGGCTCGCGCGGCGCGTTCCGGGGCCCGGAGGCAGTCGCCTGCCGACGCGGCTCTCCGCGCTCGACCGCTGGAAGATCGTCGACAATCTTCGGCGTAGCCTCGTTCCACCGGCGCTCCTGGCGCTTCTCGCGGCCGGCTGGCTCGTCCTGCCCGGGAACCCGTGGGCGTGGACGGCCCTGGGTGTGGCGGCGCACGGGACCGCTCTCCTCACGGAGTTCGTCACGGGTCTGGGACACGGCAGGCGACGCGGTGCCGTGCGAGGGACCGTGCGAAGCCTCGCGGACCACGCGGGGCGCTGGGCGCTTGCGATCGTGTTCCTCGTGCGCGACGCCGCGCTCGCGATCGACGCGATCACCCGAACGCTCTGGCGAGTCTTCGTGACGCACCGCAATCTGATCGAGTGGCGCCCCGCGGCCCATACGGCCGCTCGGCTCGCGCGGCGGAGCTCGCGAGCCGGCATCTGGTGGGAGATGTGGAGCGCTCCCGCCCTGTCGATCGCCCTCGCGACGGCGGTCGTGCTGGCAAGGCCCGCAGCTCTGCCCAGCGCCGCCCCGCTCCTCTTGCTCTGGTTCGTCTCGCCCGAGGTGGCGTTGTGGACGGGCAGGCCCCGCAGGCTGCAACGCGTGGTGCTGGATGCCGGCGATCGCGCCTTCCTGCGCCGGGTGGCGCGGCGCACCTGGCTCTTCTTCGAGACATTCGTCGGGCCGGACGATCACTGGCTGCCGCCCGACAACTATCAGGAAGAGCCCCGCGGAGATCTGGCGCATCGCACCTCGCCGACCAACGTCGGCATGATGCTCCTCTCGTCGCTCACCGCGTGCGACCTCGGCCATCTGGGGCTGCCCGAGTTCGCGGCGAGGATCCGCAACAGCCTCGACACGCTCGAGCGTCTCGAGAGGCACCGCGGACATCTGCTCAATTGGTATGACACGCGATCGCTCGACCCGCTCGAGCCGAGGTACGTCTCCACGGTCGACAGCGGGAACCTCGCCGTGAGCCTGGTTGCACTTCGGGAGGGCTGTCTCGAACTCGCGGCCGGCCCGGTGCTGCGTCAGGCGCTGTGGAACGGCCTCGCCGACACCCTCGAGCTGCTGATGCGGGCGCTCGAGTCCCTGCATGGAGAACCTCCCGTTGCGCTTCGCGCGCACGTCGCGTCGATCCTCGAGCGCGTCGCAGGCGCGCGGGAGGAGCCGGGTACCTGGCGCGCCGCGCTGCACCTTCTCTGCGAGCGCGACTGCCCCGCACTCGAGGCGATGCTCGTCCAGGCCATCGAGCTGCCGGCCGGGCCCCATCCGCGGCGCTGCATGAGATCCGCACGTGGCTCGAGCGGGCGCATCATCACATGCGCGCGATGCAGCGGGATCTGGAGGCGCTGCATCCTTGGCTCAGCGTGCTGGATGCGTCGCCGCCCGGTTGCGAGGAGCTGGCACGGGAGCTCGAGGATTGGGTTCCGCCGACGCTGCCGCTTGCCGCGACCGAGGACCGCTGTGCGGCCGCGCGCGAGCTCGTCGCCTCTGCTGCGGAGAGCCGAGGCGACGCGGCGGCAACCGCATGGCTGACCGCTCTGGAGGTTGCTCTCCAGAAGGGTATCGAGAGCCGGCGCGCGCTGCGCGAGACGCTGCGGGACATCGCAGCGAGGTCGGATGCCGTGGCCTCGGGCATGGACTTCCGGCTCCTCTACGACACGGAATCGCGGCTCTTCCTCATCGGCTACAACGTGAGCGCCGATCGCCTCGATCCCCATCACTACGACCTCCTCGCGACCGAGGCGCGTCTGGCGAGCTTCTTCGCGATCGCGAAAGGAGACGTTCCGCACGAGCACTGGTTCTTCCTCGGGCGCCCGATCACGCAGATCGCGGGCGGCCTCGCGCTGGTCTCGTGGGGCGGCTCGATGTTCGAGTACCTGATGCCGGCGCTGCTGCTGCGGAGCAGTCCGGGCACCCTGCTCGCACAGAGCGAGCGGACCGCAGTCGCAGCGCAGCGCCGCTACGCAGCGAGGCTCGGCTCGCCGTGGGGCATCTCCGAGTCCGGCTTCGCGTCCCTCAATCCCGAGAACCACTACCGCTATCGCGCCTTCGGCGTCCCGGGCCTGGGGTTGCGTCGCGGGCTAGCGCGCGACGTGGTCGTGGCTCCCTACGCCACAGCCCTGGCGTTGCCGCTGCGCCCGGACGTGGCGCTCGAGAACCTGCGTGCGCTTCAGGATCTCGGTCTGCTCGGTGCGTACGGGTTCTACGAGGCCGCGGACTTCACGCCCGAGCGGGTCCCGGAGGGGCAGCGCTTCGCACCGGTGCGCTCCTACATGGCGCATCACCAGGGGATGATCCTGGCGGCCGCCGGCAACGCGCTCTGCGGCGACGCTCTCGTGCGTCGTTTCCATGCCGACCGTCGCGTACGCGCCGCCGAGCTCCTGCTGCAAGAGCGCATTCCTCGCGAGCTTCCCACCGAGATCGTGCGCGCTGACGAACAGGGAGGGCCGACGCCCCGCCGTGTGGCCGTCCCGACCCCCGGGCCCTGGATCCCGATCGGCGCAAACGCCGTCCCGCAGATTCATGTTCTCGGTAACGGGCGCCTCTCGAGCTGGATCTCGGAGGCCGGGGCGGGAGCGCTCTTCTGGCACGACTGCGCGCTGACGCGCTGGCTGCCCGACGCAACGCGAGACGATCACGGGCTGTGGATCTACGTCCGTGACGAGGACAGCGGCGCGATCTGGTCGGTCGGGCGACAGCCGACCGCCGCCGTGCCCGACGAGTCCCACGTGGTCTTCCACGCGCACTTGGCCGAATTCCACCGCCGCGATCATGGCATCGCGATCGGGCTCGAGGTGGGGGTCGCGCCGGGCGACGACCTCGAGATCCGTCACCTCACCATCGTCAACGAGAGCGAGCAGCCGCGCAGCCTCGTCCTCACCAGCTACGCCGAGGTCGCGCTGGCCGCGCCGCTCGAGGACGAGCGACATCCCGCGTTCAGCAAGCTCTTCGTGCACAGCGAGTGGGTTCCCAGCCTGCGGGGACTCCTGTTCGCACGCCGGCCCCGCCGAGCGAGCGAGCGACCGCCGCTCCTCTTGCATCGCCTCGTCTTCGACGACGCCGATCTCGAGATCACCGGCTTCGACGCCGATCGGCGCTCGTTCCTCGGGCGCAGCGGGGACCTCCGGCGTCCCCGCGGCGCCTGCGAGATCCTCGATGGCTCGACGGGCTTCACGCTCGATCCCGTGATGGCGCTCCAGGTGCGCGTCGTGCTCGAGCCCCGGGAGCGGCGCCGGCTCGCGTTCCTCACCGTGGCGTCGGCGTCCCGCGAGTCGCTATACGAGCTGGCCGAGCGTCATGCGACGCTCGCCTCGCTGGAGTGGGCGCTCCGCGACGCCGCCACGGAGTCCGCCAAGGAGCTCCAGAAGATCGGCCTCGAGCCGATGCGACTGCCCGAGCTGCAGCTCCTCGCGTCGCTCCTCCTGCACCCCTGCGGCGCGCTTCGAGCCCCGCCGGCCGCGCTCGCGGAGAACCTGCTCGGCCAGCCTCGGCTCTGGGGCCTCGGACTCTCGGGAGACCTCCCGATCCTTCTGCTGCGAGCGAGCGATCCGAACCAGTCCACACTGCTGCGTGTCCTCGTCCGCGCGCATCAGCTCTGGCGGCGGCGCGGGATCCACGCGGACCTCGTGATCCTGCGCACGGGCGCCTCGGGCTACGCGGAGCCGCTGCGCGAGCTGGTGTTCGCCGCGCTGCAGGAGAGCGGGGCTCACGAGCTGCTCGGTCGCAAGGGCGGCATCCACCTCCACTTCGCCGACCAGATCGGCGAGGACGAGCGGCGTCTGCTCGAGGTCGCGGCGCGGGTGATCCTGGACGACGCGAAGGGGCCGCTCGCGCGGCAGCTCGCCGACGTCGCGAAGCCGCCCGCCGAGCTGCCGCGCTTCGCCGCCTCGCGGTGGCCCGATCCAGAAGACTCGGCGCCGGCCGTGATGCGGCATCCCGACCTCGCCTTCGACAACGGATTGGGCGGCTTCTCGGAAGACGGGCGCGAGTACGTCATCCACCTCGAGCCCGGCCAGAGCACACCGGCACCCTGGTGCAACGTGCTCGCGAACGAGGAGTTCGGCTCGGTGGTCAGCGAGTCGGGCGCCGGTTTCACTTGGGCTGGGAACAGCGGAGAGAACCGGCTCACATCCTGGACGAACGACCCCGTCGCCGACCCACCGGGCGAGGTGCTCTACCTGCGGGACGAGGAGACGGCAGCGATCTGGACCCCGACGCCGAAGCCAGCGGGGACGGACGCCCCCTGCCAGATCCGCCATGGAGCCGGATACACGGAGTGGCGTCGAACGAGCCACGGCTTCGAGCAGCAGCTCCTCGTCTTCGTCCCGCCCGAAGATCCGGTGAAGCTCGTTCGCCTGCGGCTGCGAAACCGGGACCGCCGGCCACGCCGCGTGACGGCCACCTTCTACGCGGAGTGGGTGCTCGGAGCGCTGCGCAGCGTCTCGCGTCCGTTCGTGATCTGTGAGTACGAGCCCGCGTGTCACGCCCTTCTGGCTCGCAACCCGTGGAACCCCGACTTCGCCGAGCGTGTGGCGTTCCTCGCCGCGAGCCTTCCCCCCCATGGTCTCACGGCCGACCGCCGGGAATTCCTCGGCCGCGAAGGCGATCTGCGCACGCCCGCGAGTCTCGGCCGGTGGGGCCTCAGCGGACGCGTGCGGCCTGGCGACGATCCCTGCGCCGCGTACCAGGTCCACCTCGACGTGGGCCCCGAGGAGACCGGCGAGGTGGTGTTCGCACTCGGACAGGGACGGGACCGTACGCACGCGACCGAGCTGGTCCAGCGCTGGCAGGACCCTGCGCAGGTCGAGCGTGGTTGGGCCGACACCATCCGACACTGGGACCGCTGGCTCGGCGCGGTGCGGGTCCGCACGCCCGATCCGGCGTTCGACCTCTCCACGAACCGCTGGCTGCAATACCAGACCCTGGCGTCGCGATTGCTCGCGCGCGCCGGCTTCTATCAGGCGGGAGGCGCGATCGGGTTCCGCGACCAATTGCAGGACGTACTCGCCTTCCTGCATGCCGAGCCCGCCCGCACGCGCGCCCATCTCCTGGTGTGTGCCGCGCACCAATTCGAGGAGGGCGACGTGCTTCACTGGTGGCATCCGCCTTCGGACCGGGGGGTGCGGACGCGTTGCTCCGACGATCTCCTGTGGCTGCCCTACACCACGTGTCTCTACGTCGAAGCGACCGGCGACGAATCGATCCTCGACGAGGCGGTGCCCTTCCTGCGCGCGGTACCGCTCGCGCCTGATGAGCAGGAGCGCTTTGCGCGCTTCGACGTCGGCGACGACCGGCGTTCGCTCTTCGAGCACTGCGAGCGTGCGCTCGAGCGCGGCGTGACGTGCGGTGCGCACGGACTTCCGCTGATCGGATCGGGAGACTGGAACGATGGGATGGATCGCGTCGGGCGGCGCGGACGCGGAGAGAGCGTGTGGCTCGGCTGGTTCGCGATCGCGACGATCGATCGGTTCGTCGAGCTCTGCGCGCGCCGCGGCGAGAAGGAGCTCGCCGACCGCTGGCGGGCGCGCGCACGCGAGCTCGAGCAGGCAATCGAGACGAGTGGGTGGGACGGCGCCTGGTACCGCCGCGCCTTCGACGACGACGGCCGACCTTGGGGTTCGGCTGCATGCGATGAGTGCCGCATCGACTCGATCGCGCAATCGTGGTCGGTGCTTTCGGGTGCGGCCGCCCCCGAGCGCGCGCGCAGGGCGCTCGAGTCCGCGGAGCGCGAGCTGGTGCGCGAAGACGACCGGGTGATCCGCCTGCTCTGGCCTCCCTTCGCCGCCACGCCGCGCGACCCGGGCTACATCAAGGCCTATCCGCCCGGGATCCGCGAGAACGGGGGCCAGTACACGCATGCCGCGGCATGGCTGGGCTGGGCCTTTGCGGCGATCGGCGACGGCGAGCGGGCGTGGCGCGTGCGGCGGCTGCTCGATCCGATCCGACGCGCGTCGGCGCGCGCCGATGCGGAGCGGTACGCGGTCGAGCCCTACGTCCTGGCGGCGGACATCGGGTCCGTGTCGCCGCACCTCGGGCGCGGCGGCTGGACCTGGTACACCGGCTCTGCCGCGTGGACCTGGCGGCTCGGGGTCGAAGCCCTGCTCGGCCTGCGCCTGCGGAGCGGACGCCTGATCATCGATCCGTGTCTTCCCCCGGACTGGGACGGCTACCAGGCGGACGTCCGGGGACCGGCGGGCACGCTCGCGATCCGCGTCGAAGACCCGGAACGCGTCGGCCACGGCGTGGCCGCCATTGCAATGGACGGCGTCCCCTTTGAGGGCGATGCCATCGACTTCCCGACGGACGGATCCGTCCGCCGGGTCGAGGTACGCCTCGGGGGAGCGCGCCCCGCGCCCGAGTGAGTCCGCGTGCGCGATCCCGCGCTCAGCGGCCGACGAGCTGCGCGAAGGCGGTCTCTTCGAGCACGCGGACGCCGAGCGCGCGGGCCCGGTCGAGCTTGCTGCCCGGCGCCTGCCGCCGCTGCCGCCCTTCGTCCTGCGCGAGCTGCGCGCCTTCCTGCGCTGCGGGATCCTTGCGCGCGACTTCGTGTGCATGGACTGCGACGGCTGCGGGCTTGATCGCGTCGTCGCCTTTTCGTGCACGGGCCGCGGCTTCTGTCCTTCGTGCGGCGGGCCCCGCACCGCCGACACCGCCGCGCATCTCACCGCTCGCGTGGTGCCCGAGGCGCCCGTGCGGCAGTGGGTGCTCTCGCTGCCCTTCGCGCTGCGCTACCGGTACGGGTCCAGAGATCCCTCGTGCTGCCGAGAAACCTGAGATCCCTGCTGCATCGCGCCCACCCGGCCATCGGCATCGACCCGCTGCTGGGGGAGGCGTCCAATGGCGACGAGGCGAGTGCGCTGCGGCGGCTCGAATCGGGTCCGGAAGGGCTCTCGGAGGCGGAGGCGGCGCGACGCCTCGCGCGAGACGGCCCGAACGCCGTCGCGCGGGCCGAAGGCTTCGTGCGACTTCGCCTGCTGGCGCGCGCCTGCATCAACCCGCTGGTCGTGCTGCTGGCGCTGTTGATGATCCTCGAGATCACGACGGGCGACGTGCGGGCCGCGACCGTGATGGGATTGATGATCGTGCTCGGCGTGAGCCTCCGCTTCATCCAGGAGGCGCGTGCCACAGACGCCGCCGCGAAGCTTCGAGCGATGATCCGCGTCACGGCGACGGTGGTACGCGATGGGAAGCCGCGCGAGGTGCCGCTCGGCGAGCTGGTGGCGGGCGACGTCGTCGCGCTGGCGGCCGGCGACATCATTCCGGCGGACGTGCGCCTGCTCTCGTGCCGGGACCTGCACGTCGCGCAGTCGGCGCTCACCGGCGAGTCGCTCCCGGTCGAGAAGGCGCTCGAGCGCGACCCAGGCCCGGAGCAGCAGCCGCTCGACGCCAGGAACCTCTGCTTCCTCGGCACCAGCGTCGAGAGCGGCACGGCCCGCGCGCTGGTGGTCGCGACCGGTCCCCGCACCTACCTCGGCACGATGGCGGGAACGCTCGCACAGCCCGAGCCCCAGACCGCGTTCGACCACGGTGTCGCCCAGTTCACATGGCTGATGATCCGCTTCATCGTCGTGATGGTTCCGCTGGTCTTCGTGATCAACGGCCTCACCAAGCACGACTGGAAGGAGGCGTTCTTCTTCGCGCTCGCGGTGGCGGTCGGACTCACGCCCGAGATGCTCCCGATGATCGTGTCGGTGTGCCTGTCGCGGGGCGCAGTGACGATGTCGCGCAACCAGGTGATCGTGAAGCAGCTCGACGCGATCCAGAACCTCGGCGCGATGGATGTGCTGTGTACTGACAAGACCGGCACGCTCACGCAGGACCGCGTGATCCTCGAGCGGCACTGCGACGTAGAGGGCAAGGAGGACGACGGCGTCCTCGCGCTCGCCTACCTGAACAGCCACTTCCAGACCGGGCTGCGCAACCTGCTCGACCGCGCCGTTCTCGAGTACAGCGCGCTGCACGAGAAGCTCGCGATCCCAGAAACCGAGAAGATCGACGAGCTGCCTTTCGATTTCTCGCGGCGGCTGATGTCGGTGGTCGTGAAGCCGCCCGGCGGCGGGCACCGGCTGATCTGCAAGGGCGCGCCGGAGGAGGTGTTCCGGCGCTGCACGCGCTTCGAGGTCGACGGGCAGACCTTCCCGATCGAGGCGTTCCTCCTCGACGACCTGCGCGAGGAGTACGAGGACCTCTCGAAGCAGGGCTTCCGCGTGCTGGCGCTGGCCCAACGCGACTTCGAGCCACGCGCCCGCTATGGCAAGGACGACGAATCGGAGCTGACGCTCGCGGGCTACGTCGCCTTCCTCGATCCGCCGAAGGAATCGGCCGCGGCGGCGGTGGCGGCGCTCGAAGGGCGCGGCGTCGCGGTCAAGATCGTGACCGGCGACAACGAGCTGGTGAGCCGCAAGATCTGCAGCCAGGTCGGGATCCCGCTCGAGCGCGTGGTGCTCGGCGCGGAGATCGAGAAGATCTCCGACGCGGAGCTCGGCGAGCTCGCCGAGCGGGCGAGACTCTTCGCGCGGGCCACTCCGGCGCACAAGCTGCGCATCATCGAGGCGCTGCGCGCGCGCGGCCACGTGGTCGGCTTCCTCGGCGACGGCATCAACGACGCGCCCGCCCTGCATGCCGCCGACGTCGGCGTCTCGGTCGACACGGCCGTCGACATCGCGAAGGAAGCCGCCAACGTGATCCTGCTCGAGAAGAGCCTGCTCGTGCTCGCGGAGGGCGTCGACCAGGGCCGCAAGGTGTTCTGCAACATCCTGAAGTACGTCCGCATGGGAGCCAGCTCGAACTTCGGCAACATGTTCAGCGTGCTGGGCGCGAGCGTGTTCCTGCCCTTCGTGCCGATGGCGCCGCTCCAGATCCTCACCAACAACCTGCTCTACGACTTCTCCCAAGTGGCGATTCCGAGCGATGACGTCGATCCGGAGCAGGTCGTCAAGCCGCACCCGTGGTCGATGCGCGAGATAACGCGCTTCATCCTCTTCATCGGGCCCTGCAGCTCGATCTTCGACTACACGACCTTCGCGATGATGCTCTGGGTGTTCGACTGCTGGGACCCGAGCCACGCGCGACTCTTCCAGACCGGCTGGTTCGTCGAGTCGCTGCTCACGCAGACGCTCGTGATCCACGTGATCCGCACCCAGCGGATTCCGTTCCTGCAGAGCCGCGCGAGTCCGGCCCTTCTCGCGACGACAGCGACGATCATGGCGATCGGGGTCTACCTGCCGTTCTCGCCGCTGGCGTCGGCGCTGCACTTCGTGGAGCTTCCGCGGGCGTACTGGCCGCTGCTCGCCGCGACGCTCTTCGCCTACCTGGTGGTGACGCAGGCGGTCAAAGTCTGGCTGCTGCGCAGACGCTGGATCTAGACCGGAAACGCGGCAGCGGCACGCTCTCGATCAGCGTCGGCATGTGGTTTCATATAGACACGCCGGTTCGCGCCGACGAGCAATCCGGGGTGGAACGGGAGAACGGCCGCGGCACCGTTGAGGAGTACCTCGAAGACCACGGCGATGGCGCTACCCGGGAATCGGAGAGGGCGAGCAGTCGTCGATGACAGCCAGCGATCGCGAGCAGCGCGAGCTTTGCGTGCACATCTTCAGCGTCTCGGCGGGGCTGGTCGGGGTCTGCCTCACCGTGATCGGGCTGGTGCGGATCGTCCAGGAACTCCAGAACGTCGATACGCTCACAGACGACCTGCTCGCCGTGGACGCGCTCGGCTTCCTCGCCGCCTGTCTGCTCGCCTACCTGGCGATGCGCTCGCACGGCGCGCGAGGCAAACGGCTCGAGCAATGGGCCGACGTGGTGTTCCTCGCGGCGCTGGCCGGAATGACCGTCGGCTGCGCGATGATCGCCTACCAGCTGGTCTGAGCCGAGCCGCCGGCGATCCCGCTCGGGATGCCCCAACGCCGCTTCTTCTTGACGCCTGCCATGCCGCCGCTCACGAGGCCTGCCCAAACGCGCCGGCATCGTCGCTTGCCGCCCCGGTGCCGATCGCGGCCCACGCGCGCCGCGTGATCTGCAGCGTGAGGGCGACACAGACTGCGAGGCCCAGCATCAGCAGGACGCCGTCGATCTCCCACTCTTTGTGACTCTTCCCGGCCATGCGCGTCATGTGGACGGCCGCAGCGCCGAAGTACACCGTCGGGAGCATGTGCGGGAACATCCCCAGATTGCCGGCGACGGCGTCGCGAAGCGGAACCCCCGCCGCGCCCAGCGCGTAGCTCAAGATCGCCTGGTTTACCGGCACGAGACGGACGAGGAACGTGAATCGGACGCCTCGCGGCGGCGCGTCCAACACCATGGCGCGTAGTCTGGGGCGCGCTTCGAGCAGCCGAAGCACCCGCGCCTTCAGCCAATGACGGCCCAGCCAGTGGACCACCAGGCACATGACGTACACGGCCGCGAAGTAGTAGGCCGTACCCGCGACGAGCCCGAACGCCGCGCCTGCCGCAAGGCCGAAGAGTGTGTCGGGGACGAGAAACGGCTCGAGCAGGACAAGAGAGACGCAGAAGACCACGGGTCCCCACGGCCCGAGGCTCTCGATCATCCGCTCGAAGTGCGGGAGCCAGTGCGCGAGGTGATGCCCCTGCCACGCGAGCAGCGCCAGGAGCACACCCCCAGCCGCAAACGCGAGATAGAGGAAGCGAGGGCTGCCGTTCACGCGGCCTGCTCCGGCCGGGATCGCGCGGCGAGCAATCGAAAGGCGGGATCCGAGAGAAATCGCACCGGCATTATTGGGTCGAAGAGGGTCGTGCCGAATCCGAGCAGACCCGTTCCATAGGCGCTCGTCTTCACTCCCAGACGCCGGTAGAGCTCGAGACATGCGCCGATGCAGGTCCAGCGGTGCGGGGCCAGCCTGCCCATGAACAGGCCCAGCCAGTCGTAGCCCGACGCGTGCAAGCTGCGGATGAGCCAATCCTTGCCAATACGGGGCAGCGGCAGACGCGCGATGGCCGTTTGTCTACGCTGGTTGGCGCGCTCACACCAGGCGCGGTTCTCCGCGATCATCTCCCGGGCGATCTCGTCGGCGCGCTGCCCCTGCTCGCGGGTCAGCCCTTCGCGCAAGCGAAGCACGATGTAGTGGCCGTGACGACTTCGGAGCCCCGACAGAAACTCCTCCGCCACGTGCAGCAGCGCGCCCTGATCCATGCGGCAGGTGAAGGACAGCAGCGTGCCGTCTCGGGCGCGAACCACGGTCTCGCCGTGCCCGACGCTCTCGCGAAGCCCCGCCGCCACCATGCCGCTGGTGAGGATGAGGTCGCCCGGCTGCAACGCGTCGGCCGGTGGACTCAACCAGCAGCCGGTGGGAACCGGTCCGTGACCCTGCCGGACGAAGTGCTGGCGGTTGGACCGATAGCGGAGCAACAGCAGGCTCCAGGCTGCCATCTCGATTCCCGCCAGCACGCGTGTCGCGAGGAAGCGGGTGTCGAAGACGGCAAAGACCGCGAGGCCCGCGCCGAGGCTGAACGGAACCAAGACCTCGAGCCTGGACAGGACGTCGAAGTAGGTCTTGAACAAGTGATTCATCCGCACGGAAGTCAATGCGAGCCACGTCCCGCTCAGACCGACGGCGGTGACCGCGAGCTTCCAGTGGAGTTCGTCGTCCACGAAGCGCCACGTGAGCCAGCCCAGGCCGAGATAGGCGAAGGTGTCGCCCGCCTTGAGAAGGCGGTAGTGACGCGGTCCCGCAAACCAGGCTCGCACGCGTCGGGTCTCCCTCGTCCGGCCGGATAGCTGTGCAACGTAGCCTCAACAGTCATCGAAAGAGTACAAACCGTCTCGGGTTCGAGGGGCCTTCGAGCGCAGAGGCTTTCTAAGGGGGTTCGTGCGCGTCGCCCACAATGGGCCACTGCTAGCGTCCGGCCCGTTCCGCTGGCTATCGGGGGCACTCACTCTTGGCGGACCGTGCTGCAGGATCTCGCGCTCGACGCGCTCGCTGTGGCGGGCGAGCAGGAGCACCCGCGGTTCAACGGCAAGACGTCCACTTCCTGGTCGTGACGCAGGCGGTCAAAGTCCGGCTGCTGTGCGGGCGCTGGATCTAATCGTGTCTCGTCTGCGCCGCCGCGGAGGCGACGCGTGATGCCGGGCGATGCAGCGACACCTCTCAACGAATCGAGCGGCGCCTCCGCGAAGAGCCGCTTGACCGACACCGAATCCCTGCGAGCGACGTGGGATCTCCTGCGCGTCGCGGCCTTGCCCTACCGACGCCAGTTCGCGTGGGTCGCCTTCCTCGCCCTGCTCGGTACGGGTGCCGGCCTGATCGAGCCGATGATCTATCGCGTCGCGATCAACGACATCTCGGGACTCTTCGTGGGCCAGCGTGGCGAGCGCGGCATCGATTCGCTGCTCAGCGACGCCCTCGGCGACGAGGACGGGGTAGCGCCGGCCGTACCCGACGAGTCCGCTCGGCACGCGCCGAAGGCCAGCGCCAAGAAGCCTTCGCACGAGCCTCCGACCAAGGCGCAGCACACGCGCGAGCCCCATCGACGCGGCCACGTGGCGCCGCGCACCCCCGAGCAGGCCCTCCAGACCCTGCTGGCCGCGGTGGTCTTGCTGTTTCTGGTCGATGTCATCTCCTATGGGCTCACGCTCGCTGCAGACCAACGCACGACCGTCTTGGCGAGCCGAATCGAAGCGAACGTGATCCAGCGGACCTTTGGTCACGTTCTGATGCTGCCACTCAGCTTCTTCAATCGCCGGACGAGCGGTGCGCTCGCCAAGCAGATCGATCAATCGGACCAGGTCGCACCGATCGTAACGGCCTTCGCGCAAGAGATCTTTCCTGAGATCGTCACAATGATCGGTGTCGCCGCCATCATGATCTACCAGAACTGGAAGCTCACGCTGGTCGCGCTGGTCACCATGCCTCCCTACCTGTGGGTGGTCTATCGGTCCTCGAAGCGTCTCGAGACCGGTCTCTCCGAGTACTGGGAGATGTGGGAAGGCGTGTCGGCCCGCATCCAGGATGCGCTCGGCGCCATCAAGACCGTGAAGCTCTCGGGCGCCGAGAAACGCGAGCTCGGTCGGCTCGCGCGCGAGTCCGGATCGGCCTACGAGTCCTACGTCCAGCGCAACCGGCTCGCCAACCGCTACGCATTCTGGCAGGACTCGCTCGGCTACTTGAGCCAGGCGTTGGTGCTCGGCTACGGCGGATGGCTCGTCCTCGAGCACCGACTCACGCCCGGCGACGTCGTGATGTTCGTCGCGTATCTGGACATGCTCTACGCGCCGATCGAGACGCTCACGAGCACCGCCGTGACGTTGCAGGAGAACCTGACCTCGGTGCGGCGAGCGACGCGCTTGCTCGACACGGGCGGACAGGAGGGCAGCGGCGATGCGTTGCAGCCGGGCCCTGGCGCCGTGGAGTTCCGGAACGTGCACTTCGGCTACGTCCCAGGACGCGAGGTCGTGAAGGGAGTGAGCTTCGCGTTGCAGCCCGGGAAGGTCACCGCGCTGGTCGGGCCTTCGGGCGCCGGCAAGACGACTGCGGCCGACCTGCTGCTGCGCCTCTTCGATCCGCAGCAGGGCGAAATCCGGATCGATGGCCAGAACCTGGCCGCGCTCGACGCGACCGCGGTGCGGCGCGCCGTGGGAGTCGTCGCGGCCGACGGCGCCGTCTTCCGCGGAACACTCGCCGACAACATCCGCTACAAGCGCCCGGATGCGAGCGACGAGGAAGTGCGGGCCGCCGCCGCCGCGGCGGGGCTGGCGCAGACCCTCGAGCGGTTGCCCGAAGGCCTGGCGACCCAGGTCGGTGAGCGCGGTGTCGGTCTCTCGGTGGGAGAGCGGCAGCGACTCCAGATCGCCCGCGTGCTGGTGAGCCAGCCGCGCATCCTGGTCCTCGACGAAGCGACCGCGAACCTCGACTACGCCACCGAGAGCGAGATCCGCGGAGTACTGATGCAACGGCCCGATCGGCCCACCACGCTCGTGATCGCGCATCGCTACTCAATGGTCCGGGATGCGGACTTCGTGGTGGTGCTGGACGCCGGGGAAATCGTCGAGTCGGGAACCGTGGCCGAGCTGATCGCGGCGGGAGGCTGGTTCGCTCGCTTCGCGGCCAGCACGCAGGGCGATTCCAAAGAAGAGGCCGGCAACGCAGAGGGCGACGACGAGGCGGCCGGCGAGGAGACGAGCGAGGAGGAAGAAGCGGAGGAGGACGCGGAAGAGGAGGAATCCGAAGAGGAGGAGGACGAGGAGGAGTCGGAGGAAGAGGAGGAGGATGGAACGGATGAGCCAGCAGGATGAGGCTTCGCGCCAGGCGCGTCGTGCGGTCGATGAGATTCTCTCGGATCCCGAGCTGAAGAAGCGCCTGGTCGAGGCGCTGAAGTCCGATCTCGAGTCCCAAGAGCGCGCCCATCTGTGGAACGACCGCCTGAAGCCCTTCTTCGCCGGCCTGACCAGCGCGGCCGTAATCGTCCTCGCGTTCCTGATTCCCTCCCTGCAGGACCTGTGGGACCGCTGGGAGACCCGCAGCGCGATCCATCGCTACGCCGAAATCGGTCGCCACCTGATCGACGAGGGCGAGTACACGGCGGCCGAGGAGGCCTTCGATCGCGCGCTCGAGCTCGCTGGGAACCAGCGCGAGGACCTCTTCGAAGAGAAGATGAAGGCCCGCATCGCGCGCGTCGAAGAGAACGCCGCGTGGCGCGGCGAGGTGCCGGAGGATCTCACCGAGAGCGACTTCCTCTACGTGCTCGAACTCCAGAAAGGACCGGGGCATGCGCGCGATCGCGCCGTCACGCTGACCTCCTACGGCGCGTTCCTCGCGGGCAAGAAGCGCTGGCAGGACGCGGAGCACAGCCTGCGCGAGGCCTTGGAACTCGACCCCGCCTCCGCGAACGCGCACGTGAACCTCGGCAACCTGCTCTCGGACCTCTCGAAGGGCGCGGCGGCCGAGGCCGAGTACCGCCATGCCGTCGAACTCGATCCTGAGGACCCGAACGCGCGCTACGACCTCGCCGTGCAGCTCTCCGAGACCGGACGTCCTGCGGAGGCTGCGGAACAGTTTCGCATCTACACCAGTCTGAAGCCCGAGGATGCCATCGGGTTCGTGCGGCTCGCCCAGCAGCTCCACGCCGAGGGCAAGCTCGCCGAAGCGCGCACCGCCTACGAGCGAGCCCGCGCGCTCGATCCCTCCAACGCGGACCTGGCGAAGGGCTTGTCGGCGCTGCGCGCCGACGGCGGCTGATCCACCTCGGCGCTGCGACGGGGCTGCGCGACGAGCAACGGGCAGTTCGGAGCATGAGTACGAGCGAGATTCTGTCAGGGCCAGCCCCGTCGAAAGCGAGCGAGCGACGGATTCACTCGCGGTCGGGACGCCCCTGGGCCAGCGTCGCGCCGGCCGTCGCCAACGCGCGCTGGATCAGCCACTCCTGCGCGCGCACGCCGTTCAGCGTGGCGACCCGGCGATAGCTGCCGTCGGGTTCGAGCTCTCGCGCCTTCACGTCGTCGTGGCGGTAGACGTCGAGGATCTCTTCGAGCCGCTGCGCAATGGACTCGGACCGGATCCGGCACATCACCTCGACACGGCCGCGCAGATTGCGCGGCATCCAGTCGGCGCTGCCGATCCAGAACTCGGGCCGGCCGCCGTTCTCGAAGCGCACGACACGCGTGTGCTCGAGGAAGCGGTCCACGATCGAGCGCACGCGGATGCGCTCCGAAAGTCCCGGCACGCCCGGACGCAGGCAGCAGATGCCGCGCACGATCAGGTCGATCTCGACGCCCGCCTGCGAGGCGTCGTAGAGCGCGCGGCAAACCTCCTCGTCCTGGATCGAGTTGAGCTTGGCGACGATCGAGGCGGGCCGCCCCGCGCGCGCGTTCTCGGCCTCGCGCCCGATGCGTTCGAGCAGCCCGCTGCTCAACGTAAAGGGGGCGACCAGCAGGTGGTTCCAGCGCTCGCGCGACGAGAGGCTGGTCAACATGTTGAAGACGCTCGCGACCTCGGCGCTGATCTCCGGATCCGCCGTGAAGAGTCCGAAGTCGGTGTACAGCCGCGCGGTGGTCGGATTGTAGTTGCCGGTGCCGATGTGCGCATAGCGGCGGATGCCGTCTTCTTCGCGCCGCACCACCAGCATCAGCTTGCAGTGCGTCTTCAGGCCCACCAGCCCGTACACGATCTGTACGCCCGCCTCTTCCATCCGGCGCGCCCAGCGGATGTTCTTGGCCTCGTCGAAGCGCGCCTTCAGCTCCACCAGCACGGTGACCTGCTTGCCGTTCTCGGCGGCCGCGACGAGCGCGCGCGCGATCGCGGAGTCCTCGCTGGTCCGGTACAGCGTCTGCTTGATGGCGAGCACGCGCGGATCCCGCGCGGACTGTTCCAGGAAGTCGACGACGCTTTCGAACGAGTCGAAGGGGTGGTGCAGCATCACGTCGCCGGAGCGGATCGTCGGAAAGAGCTTCGCAGGCTCGCGCAGCGAGGGATGGATCGGCGCGACGAAGTGCGGCGCCTTCAAGCGATCGTCGGACTCGAGATCGACGAGCTGGGTCAGGCGCGAGATGTTCACCGGGCCGTCGCATTCGACGAGATCGCGCGCTTCGAGATCGAGCACTTCGAGGAGTTCCTGGCGCAGGCGTTCGCCGACGGGCGCGCGCACTTCGAGTCGCACCGGATCGCCGCGGCGCCGGCGACGCAGCTCCAGTTCGATTGCGATCAACAGGTTCTCGGTCTCTTCTTCGTCGACGTAGAGGTTCGAATTGCGCGTCACGCGGAAGGCGGTGTGATCGAGGATCTTGGCGCCCGTGAAGAGTTCCGGGAGCTGCCAGCGGATCACGTCGGCGAGAAACACGTACGTGCGCGTGCCCGCTTCGCCGCCGGGTGCACGGAATACGCGTGAGAGCACGCGCGGCACCTGCACGACGGCGAGCCGCACGGGCTCCTCGGGGTCGTCGGTGTCGAGCAGCGCAGCGATGTTGAGGCTGCCGCTCGCAACGAACGGGAACGGATGCGTGGGGTCGAGAGCGATCGGCGTCAGCACCGGAAAGATCTCGCGGTGGAAGAAACCGCGCAGCCAGGCCTGTTGCTCGGCCGGCAGCCGCTCGGGGTCCGGGAAGACGATGCCTTCCTTCTCGAGCGCGGGTTGCAGGACTTCGTTCCAGCAACGGTAGAGGTCGCGCACCTGTTCGCGCGCGACGCGGTCGATCGCCTCGAGCGCTTCCGCGGCCGTCTTGCCGTCGGGCTCGCGGGTGGTGATCCCCGCCTCCGCCTGCTGCTTCAAGCCGGCGACGCGAACCTCATGGAATTCCAAGAGGTTGGAGTCGACGATCGAAAGGAACTTCACGCGCTCCATCAGCGGGTTGCCGGAATCCTGCGCCTCTTCCAGGACTCGCCGGTTGAAGGCGAGCCACGAGAGCTCCCGATTCAGGAAGAGTTCCGATCCGGGCGCGCGGGCGGGGGAGTCACTGGGCATGTCCACAGCATCGGACACTCGCCCCGTGGAGCCAACCCGGGAAAACGCAGGCGATCCGGCGCGCGCGGCAGGAGCGCATCTCACCCGGCAAAGCGACTCGCTTCGCGCCGCTGCGAGGGCCAATCGAGCGCGAGCTTCTCGCCCCCCGCATGCACCTCGACTGCGTCGCTCGGGAACGGAGCCTCCACCCAGGGCGCCTCGTAGCGCGGGAAGCCGCGCAGCGGGACGACCCGCGCGTCGCGCCGCAACGGGCCGCGCCAGCCGAACTCGATGTGTCCCTGCGAGGGCGACTCGTAGCGGACCGAGTCGCGGCCGAAGCGCAGCGGCGCAGCCGCGACGCGCGCGACGAATCGCTCGAAGGATCCTTCAGTAGCCTGTCGTCCCAGCTCGCAAATCCAGACGTTGTGACGCCCCGGAGCGCGCACCTCGTTCGGCTCGATCCAGCGCGCCGGCTGCTGCGAGCGCAGCGCCAGATACCCGGCGCCGAGACACGCGAAGAACCAGCCATTGCGCTCGGTCACCTGGTCGAAGCGATCGCGCGGCAGCCAGGCGTGCGTGAAGAGATTGCGGCTCTGCACGTAGAGCGCGGGCCGGCGCGGAATCCGGTAGATCGCGACCAGCACGTTCTCGATCTGCGCCACGCGCGGCAACGTCGCCGATCCCGTCCACCAGCCGGGCGAACGCGCACTCCTGGGCCCCGGGTGCGTCGTGAAACACACCGCGTCGGGACCGAGCGTCGCCTGCCAGATGTGGTGCTGATCGCCGCCGCGACCGGGGTTCCAGTCCGGCGCCGAACTCAGCTGGTAGTCGGGCGTGCGGTAGCTGACGAGATCGACCTCGTCGCGGACGTTGCGGCTCATGTCCCACCGAAAGGCTTGCGCAAGGATCGGGAGCAGACGCGTGCGGTGCAGCAGCGTGAGCAGCGTTCGCTGCCGCGCGAACGGCGCGAAGAACGCGTTGCTCCACCAGCCGAAGCGATCCAGCAGCGCGACGAACCCTTCGATCGTGCGCGGGTGCGCGTACGCCTCCAGCGAGAGCAGCACCATCATGTCTTCGGGATCGCGCGGATCGAGATTCCAGCGCGACGCTTCGTCGAGACGGATTCCCATGCGCTGGCGAATCGTCACTGCGTCGCGCCGCTCGCTCGCGATCGCCACGATCGCGGCCGGCACGCGATAGCGCGGCGAGAGCGCGAGAGCGACCGCGCTCTGGTTCTCGACCCGCGCGAACGAGCCGACTCCGAACGCCAGCTTCGCGAGATCGGTGGTGCCTTCTTCGCGAGCCGCGATCTTGCAGCGCTCGTAGGAACGCCCGTGACTCGACGCGAAGACGCCCCGGTAGTGGTGGAGCGCCATGTCGAGCAGCAGCAGGTCGGCGACCATCGCGGCGCGTGTCGCAACCTCGCGCTCGCCGGCGAAGTCGACGAGCGCGAGCAGCGCGACCAGATCCTCGTCGTAGTAGACGTGCGACAGCCATTCGCTGAAGCCGGTGCGGAAGCGCAGCTCGAGCCAGCGCGCCACGCGCCGTCGCCCCGCCGCCGCGACTTCGCGGCCCTTCGCGCCCGAGTTCGGGAACACCGCATCGGGATGGAGCTGGCCCGCCAGCAGCGCCGCCGACGCGAACAGGATCTCGTGATTCTCGGTCCACGAGCACAGCGAATCCGCGCCGGGCTCGTCGGGCCAATACTTGAAGCCGCGCACGCTCGCGTGGGCGCGCTCGACGAGCGAACGCGGCAGCCTCGGATCGCCGCCGAAGTGGAACAGCAGGCGCAGGATGCCGTGCAACACGAAGTCGGCGCAGTCGAGGCGGGCGTCCACGTAGTCGAGCGCCGCCTCGAAGAGCGGGACGTGCGCGGGACCGCCCGCTGCGAGCCGCGCGACCTCGTGGAACACCGCGCACAGATGCGCCGGCGGCGGCGTGCGCCGCACGCAGTCGAGGAACGCCGCGCGGCGCCCTTCGAAGCTCGCAGCGAAGGGCGTCTCCGCGTGCGGATCCGGTTCGGACGAGGTCGGGAGTTCCGGAGGGACGCTGCGCGGCCGCAGCTCGTACACGAAGACCGGGTGCTGGTTGGGATCAGGCGCGTCCACGCGGTCGGCTACTGTACCGCCCTCGCGGAGAGGCCAGGAAATGCGCGCCCGACCGATCGCAGTGCTCGCCATGGCGCCCGCGCTCACGCCGGATCTGTTCACGCCCGAGCACTACGCGCGCCTCGCGACGCTCGCGCCTGTTGCCCGACCCGCAGCCGCTCACGCGCTTCGACGACGCGCGCGCCGCGTCGCTGCTCGCACGCGCCGAGATCCTGCTCACGGGCTGGGGCTCGCCGCGCATCGACGCCGCGGTGCTCGCGCGCGCGCCGCGACCTCGCCGCCATCATCCACGCCGCGGGCACCGTGAAGGGCCACGTCGACCCGCGCTGCTTCGAGCGCGGGATCCGCGTGTCGTCGGCCGCGGCGGCGAACGCGATTCCCGTCGCGGAGTTCACGCTCGCCGCGATCCTGCTGGCCGGCAAGCGCGCCTTCCGCCTGCAGCGCCGCTACGCCGAAGTGCGCAACTACCGACTGTGGTGGAACGAGGTGCCGCCGATCGGGAACTACCGGAAGGTCGTCGGCATCGTGGGCGCGTCGCGGATCGGGCGGCTCGTGATCGCAGCACCTGCGCCCCTTCGAGTTCTCCGTGCTCGTCGCCGACCCGTATCTGTCCGCCGAGGAGGCAGCGCGACTCGGGGCCGAGAAGACCGAACTCGACGACCTGCTGCGCCGCGCCGACGTGGTGAGCCTGCACGCGCCGTCGCTGCCCGAGACCCGCCACCTGCTCGACGCGCGCCGCCTCGCGCTGCTGCGCGACGGCGCCGTGCTCGTCAACACCGCGCGCGGCGCACTGGTGGACGGCGACGCGCTCGCGCGCCGAACTCGTCGCCGGTCGCATCGACGCCGTGATCGACACCACCGATCCCGAGATCCTCGCGGCCGACTCGCCGCTCTACGACCTCCCCAACGTCTTCCTCACCCCGCACATCGCCGGCGCGATGGGCACGCGAGACGCAGCGCATGGCGACCCTCGCACTCGACGAGATCGAGCGCTTCGCGAAGGGCGAACCGCTCGCGTACGAAGTCCGGCGTCGAAGACCTCGCGAGGATCGCGTGAGCCGGCCGCTGCTCGGCTTCTGCTCGATCTCGGCGATGGACCGCCCGCTCGCCGCCGTCGCGGAGCTGGCCGTCGCGCAATGGACTCGACGGGATCGAGGCGACGGCACGAGCGCCGCACGTCGATCCGGCCGCGCCGCTCGAAGTGCACCGCGAAACGGCGCGCGCGGTGCGGGCGACGGGCGCCGCGATCCTGACCTACGGCTCGTACCTCGGACGCGCCGAGGTGGCCGGCACGGCGGCCGTCGACGCCGCGACCGCCGTGCACGAAGTGCGCATCGCCGAAGCCCTCGGCGCCCGCTGCTGCGCGTCTGGGCGGAGCCGCTCGCCGGGCGCTCCCGAAGGCGGCTTCGCCGCCGTGGCGACGCTGTTGCGTGCCGCCTGCGATGCCGCGGCTGCCACCGGCATCGACGTCGTCGTCGAGCGCCATCTCGGCTCCTTCGCCGACACGCCCGAGCGCATCGAGCGGCTCTTCGCCGCCGTGGACCGCGCCAACTTCGCGCTCAACTACCAGGTGCTCGATTTCCTGCCGCAGTCGCTCGCGGCCGCGCAGCCCGACGACGCGCGCCGGCTGGTGCCGCTCGCGCGCTACTTCCATCTGAAGAACACGCGACCCGCGGCGGACGGCGCGGGTCCGATGCCGCCGGGCGGAACGCTCGCGCGGCGGCGTGCTCGACTACCGCGCGATCCTCGGCGCGGCCTTCGCGGCGGGTTACGCGGGACCGCTCGCGATCGAGTTCCTCTCGTTCGAGCCGCGCCCGGTCGACGACAAGCTCGCCGAGGACGCGGCGTGGCTGCGCCGCACGCTCGCCGAGCTGGGCGTGGCTTGAGCGAACACTTCCCGCGCATCGCGTCGCTGCGCAGCGCCGCGGCGCTGCGCGCGCGCTTCGCCGCGCTCGGGATCGCGCTGCCGTGCGACGACTCCCTCGAAACGGTTGCGGGCGCGCCACTCGCCGCCCCGCTCGCGCTCGGCGCCGGACCGGACGGGCCACTGGTCGCGCCGAACCGCTTCGTCGTGCAGCCGATGGAAGGCTGGGACGGCACGGCCGACGGGCTGCCGAGCGAGTTGACGCGGCGCCGCTGGCGACGCTTCGGCGCGTCGGGCGCCGGATGGATCTGGGGCGGCGAGGCGGCGGCCGTGCACGAAGACGCGCGCGCCAACCCGCATCAGCTCGTCGTTTCCGAGCGCAGCGTCCCGGCGCTCGCGAAGCTGCGCGAGGAAGTGCTCGCCGAGGCGGCGCGCGCCGGGCACGCCGAGCCGGTGGTCGGCCTCCAGCTCACCCACAGCGGACGCTGGTCGATGCCGCAGCCGGGCGTGCGACGACCGCGCGTCGCGTACCGCCATCCGCTCCTCGACCGCCGCGTCGGCATCGCCGACGACGGCGCCGTGCTCGCCGACGCCGAGGTCGATGAACTCGTCGGCGACTTCGCGCGCGCCGCGGCCTGCGCGCAGCAGCGCCGGCTTTGCGTTCGTGGACGTGAAGCACTGCCACGGCTATCTGCTGCACGAGTTCCTGTCGGCGCGCGCGCGACGCGGCCGCTGGGGCGGGCCGAGTCTCGCCGAACGCACGCGGCTCGTGCGCGCGATCGTCGCCGCCGTGCGCGACGCGGCGCCGCGGCTGCGCATCGGCGTGCGGCTCTCGGTCGTTCGACGTGGTGCCGCACCGGCGCGGCGCGAGCGGCGCCGGCGAGCCCGAGGCGCACGCCCTGCCCTACGCGTGCGGCTTCGGCATCGACGCGGCGGACCCCGCCCGCGATCGATCTCGCCGAGCCGATCGAACTGGTGCGACGAGCTCGTTGCGAGCGGCGTCGCGTGGATCAACGTGACGGCCGCGAGTCCCTACTACGCGCCCCACGCACAGCGGCCGGCACTGTTCCCGCCCTCCGACGGCTACCCGCCGCCGGAGGATCCGCTGGTCGGCGTTGCGCGCCTGCTGGATGCGGCGCGCGCGATCAAGGCCGCGGTGCCCGAGGCGGTGGTCGTGTCGTCGGGCTGGACGTATCTCCAGGAGTGGCTTCCGCACGTCGCGCAGGCGTGTCTGCGCGGCGGGCTTCTTCGACGCGGTCGGGCTCGGGCGCATGATGCTCTGCTACCCGCAGCTGCCGGCCGACGCGCTCGCCGGTCGCGCGCTCGCGCGCAAGCTCGTCTGCCGCACCTTCAGCGACTGCACGACGGCTCCGCGCAACGGACTCGTGTCGGGCTGCTATCCGCTCGACGACTTCTACCGCGAGCGGCCGGAGCGCGAGACGCTGGACGCCGCGCAAACGCGCGACACGCCCATGAGCCCGTCGTCGCTCGCCGGCGCGTGGGGTCGCCTGCAGGCGCGCCGCCCGCACGGCATCGCCGCGACGCTGCTGCCGTACACGCCTGCGGGCGCCGTCGACTGGGGCGCGTTCGAGCGCCACCTGACACGCACGCGCGACGCCGGCCTCGACGTCGCGGTGAACATGGACACCGGCTTCGGCGATCTGCTCGCGCCCGCCGAGCGCGACGCGGTGCTCGACGCGACGCGCGCGGCGCTCGGTCCGGGCCGGCGCTTCTACGCCGGCGCCTTCGCGCCGGGCGCCGCCGATCCGCGCGCGGCGTACCGCGACGCGATCCTCGCCATCGAGCGGCGCGGCGCCATCCCCGTGATCGTCCAGTGCCCCGCGATGAGGCCGATGGCGCCGGCGGAGAAGGCGGCGCTCTACGCGGACGTCGCGCGCGCCACCGCGCAGGGCGCCCTCGCCTTCGAACTGTCGCCGCGCTTCGCCCCGCACGGCGAGATCTGGGACGACGAGACCTTCGAGCGCCTGCTCGACGTGCCGCAGCTGATCGGCGCCAAGCACTCTTCGCTCGACCGCGCGCTGGAGCTGCGGCGCCTCGCGACGCGCGATCGCGTGCGGCCGTCGTGGCGCGTCTACACCGGCAACGACCTCGGCATCGACCTCGTCGCGTACGGCAGCGACTACCTGCTCGGCCTCGCCACCTTCGCGCCCGAGCGCTTCGCCGAACGCGACGCGGCGCTCGCCAGCGGCGACGTCGCCTTCCTCGCGCGCAACGACGCGCTCCAGCACCTCGGCAACGTCGGCTTCCGCGAACCGATTCCGGCCTACAAGCACAGCGCCGCGCTGTTCCTACAGATCACCGGCGGCCTCGCGAGCGACGCGATCCACCCGCGCGCGCCGCGGCGCCCCGCGGCGGACCGCGTGCTGCTCCACGACTGCGCGCTGCGCCTCGGCATGCTCGACGATCCCGAGCGCGCGTGGCGCGAGTCCGTCGCGCCGTTCCTCGGCGCCGGTTAGCGCACGCTCTTCCCGATCCGCAGCCACACGCGGGATCTGGCCAGCACGGGCTTCTCGACCAGCTTGTGGATGAGAATGCCGCAGCCGACCGAGACGACGAGGACCGCGGCGAGCAGCAGGAGCGCGGTGGCCTGGGTCGTCTCGCCGTCCGGCACCCCGCCGAGCGAGCGGATCGCGTTGAACGTGCGCTTCTGGAAATAGAGGTGCACCAGGTAGATCGAGTACGAGGCGTCGCCGATCAGCAGCAACAGCCGCCGCCGCTTCAGGAACGCTTCGATGCTTCCCGACACCGACGCGAAGAGCAGCAGCGCGCTGCCGGTTCCGAAGCCCAGCGTCAGCGGCAGGCTGTTCCAGACGTAGATCTTTGGATCCGGCAGCGAGAGGAAGTACCAGGCCGTGCTGGCGAAGACGACGGTGCCGGCGGCCAGGCTGGCGAGGCCGATCCGGTCGCGGAGGCTCGCTTCCAGCCTGTCGCGCACTGCGATCACCGCGAGCGCAGTCAGCAGCCCAAACAGGAACAGCACATTGAGCAGGTCGAGCGCAACGCATTCGCCGAAGGGGTAGAAGGCGTAGTGATGGTTCAGCACCATCAGCACGAACCACGCGGCGAACACCGCGACGCCCAGACTCCGCCTGACGAGGAACGCAACGAAGATGCCGTAGAAGATCACCTCGTAGGTGAGGGTCCAGGAGACCGCGACGATCGGAGACTTGCCGGCGTTGAAGAGCAGGGCATTGCTCAGGAAGTCGCCGATCCCGAGGCGGCCCCAGAACACCTTGCGGCCGCCGAGCAGCAGGAACACGATCCAGTAGATCGGGTAGATGCGCACCAGCCGCTTGAGCAGGTAGCGCGGAGCGTTGCGGAAATCGTCCAAGTCGCGGCGGTGCGCGTGGTAGATGATCAACCCGCTGATCACGAAGAACATGTGCACGCCGGAGTAGCCGAACCCGGCCAGACCGAGCAGCCACGTCTCGCCGTACTTGTGGTCGACCAGGCCCGCGCCGTGGTAGACGGCCACCAGCAGGCACGCCACGCCTCGACAGACCTGTGGCGTGTAGATCGTGGAGTCGACGCGCTGTTGCAGGCTGCGTTCGGTGTGCGCCACCTGGGAGCACGAGCGTTCAGAGAGCGATTTCGTCAACCCCAGGCCTGCCCGGATCCTTCACGAAGGTCGAACCAACAAGAGCCCCTGATCGGGTAGGAGCGGGTTGCAACACACCGTTTCCTGCACGATCGAGGACCTTGGTGCATTGCGCAATCTACTACACGGCGCGTTTTGTTCTACGAACTTGCTTCGAAGTCGGTGGTGGCCGGTCGCCGAGAGAGGATTCGTGCTCGGCGCGATCCGGTCTCGCCTTTCGTGTTCGGCTTCCCGTATCGTTGCGGCGATCGCCCGCCGCGCTCTGCAGCAGGGGAAGGAGGCATCGTGTCCGAGCTGTCCCGTCGCGACTTCGTGAAGGTCGTGGGTACTGCGGCGGCCGCAGCGTCGCTGCCGGCGAGCGGCGGCTGCGAGCGGGGCGCGCACGAGCCGGCTGCGGAAAATGCGACCGCGCATACGGCGCACGCACCCGCCTCCGCGAACGCCTCGGATTACCGTGACCGCTGGCGCGCGAAGTGGACGTGGGACCGCGCGGCGAAGACCAGCCACTTCAACAACTGCGCGTATCAGACGCACTGCCTGTTCGAGGTCTACGTGAAAGACGGCGAACTCCTGCGCGAGGAGCAGGCGGCCGCCTATCCCGCGCTCCACGAGGGCGTGCCGGACCCGAACCCGCGTGGTTGCCAGAAGGGCTGCGCGTACAGCGCGCTCGAAGCCGGCGGCTCGCGCGTCCTCCACCCGCTGCGCCGTAAAGGCGAGCGCGGATCAGGGGCGTGGGAGGAGGTTTCCTGGGACGTCGCGCTGGGCGAGATCGCCGACCGGCTGGTGAGCGCAATCGTCGAGGATGGCCCCGACTCGGTCGTGATGGACGTCGGCACGAACGGCATCGGCACGACGGCGCAGGCCGCGGCGCAACGCCTCGCCGAAGCCCTCGACTGCGTGATGCTCGACCCCAACCCGGAGATCGGCGATCAGCAGCAGGGCGCCGCCGTGACCTACGGCGGGATCGTCACCGCGCGCTCCACCGAGAGCTTCTTCGCTTCGGATCTGATCCTCGTCTGGAGTGGAAATCCCGCCTGCACGCAGATCCCGAACGTCCATTTCGTCTTGGAGGCCCGCTACCACGGCGCGACGCTCGTCGTGATCGCGCCCGACTACAACGCCTCGGCGGTCCATGCGGACCTCTTCGTCCCGGTGCGGCCCGGCACCGACGTCGCGCTCGCATTCGCGATGGCGAAGCTGATCCTCGACGAGGGGCTGTACGACGAAGCGCTGCTTCGCGAGCAGACCGACCTCCCGTTCCTCGTCCGGCTCGACACGAAGAAGTTCTTGCGGGAGTCCGACCGGGTGGCGGGCGGATCCGACGAGACGCTGTACCGCTGGGACCGCGCACGCGGCGCAATCGAGATTGCGCCGACCGACAGCCTCGCGCTCGGCGCGAGCGACCCGGCCCTCGAGGGCAGCTTCGAGGTCGACACGCTCTCGGGTCGCGTACCCGTGCAGCCGGTCTTCGAGCTGCTCCGGACCGCGCTGGCGCCCTGGACGCCCGAGGTTGCCAGCCGCGCTTGTGGCACGCCGCCCGGCACGATCCGCCGTCTCGCGCGCATGCTGGCGGGGGCGAAGGCGGCGTCGAACGTCGAGTCACTCTGCCTCGGGAAGATCTACCACGGCGACGCGATCATGCGCGCGCAGATCCTCGTCTTCGTGCTGTGCGGGCACCTGGGGAGCGAGGGTGCGGGTTACGTCTCCGTCTCGAACCTCGCACCCGACGGGCACGGCCCGATCCTCGGCGACCACCGGGGACTGCTCACGCCCGACGCGAAGTTCACGCGACGACACGCCGCCGCGTTGCTGCGCGATCATCTGCTGCGGCGCCCGCCGCCGCGCGAGGTGCTCCGCGGGCTCTCGGAGGCGTTCGTCGAGTCGAAGGGAATGTCGAGTTCGACGCTGTTCTGGCAGCTCCACGGCGGCGTGATCGACGTCTCGGCCGCTCCCTGGGATCCGACGCTTCCGCGCGACGTGCGCGAGTACGTGCGCGAGGCGCTGGATCGCAAATGGCAGTTGGTGGAGCCGGCCCCCGGCAAGAACCCCCGAGCGCTGCTCGTGATGGCCGGGAACCCGCTGCGACGGGTGCGCAGCGCGCACAAGCTGCGTGAGGTGTTGTGGCCGAAGCTCGACCTCGTCGTCGTGACCGACATCCGGATGAGTTCGACGGCCCGCTTCGCCGACTACGTGTTGCCCGTCGCGGCCTCGTACGAGAAGGCCAACGCCTCGAGCTTCATCAACCAGTTCCTGCTGGTTCACGCGGCGAAGGCGGCCGTCGACCGTGCGGGCGATGCAAAGGACGAGTGGGAGATCGCGTGCCTGCTCGCGGCGAAGATCCAGGCGCGCGCGAAGGAGCGCGGCATCTCGACCTTCACCGGGCGCCGTGGAGAGACGCAGCGGCTGGATCGCGCGCACGACGTCGTGACGCGCGAGGGCGAGTTCGGCGCGCAGGACGCCGAGAAGCTCGCGCGCCTGCTGATCGAGAACTCGACCAACCTCGACACCTCGAGCTTCGAAGCGGCGACGGCGCGCGGCTGGGCGGAGGTGACCTCGCTCGGCCGAGGCCCGATCAACGCCGCCTCGGCAACCGACTGGGCTCCCGGCGAGACCATCACGCCGTACCTCTGGCACGTTCGCGACAAGAAGCCGTGGCCAACGCTCAGCGGCCGTGTGCAGTTCTACATCGATCACGACTGGTACCTCGAACTCGGCGAGGCGCTGCCGGCCTTCAAGGAGCCGCCGAAGGCGGGGGGCGACTACGCCCTGCAGATGACCGGTGGCCACACGCGCTGGAGCATCCACTCGCTCCAGCGCGCCGACGCGCTGATGCTGCGGCTGCAGCGCGGCGCGCCGGCGCTCTACGTCTCCGCGCAGGACGCGAGCGCCCGCGGCATCGCGGACTGGGACCGCGTCGAAGTCTCGAACGACGTCGGCCGCTTCCTGGTACGCGTGAAGGTGTCCCCGGCGATCCGTCCCGGCCAGGTCGTGATGTACCACGCCTGGGAGGACTACCAGTTCGAGGGCGGGATCGGACACCGCAACGTGATCGCCACGCCCCTGAACCCGCTCGGACTCGCGGGCGGCTACCCGTACCTCGATGCGACGTTCGGGGCTCGTCAACCGGGCATGAACGACCGCGACACGCGGGTCGAGATCCGGAAGGTCTGATCCGGTCGGGCAGCAGCGCCGCCCGCACGTCGCAGGAACGCGCGGGGCCCTGAGAGCGTGAGCGGTATGCTCCGCCGCCCATCGCAAACTCGCGGTGACGGAGGTGCCCACGAGATGGATCTCTACGAGGCGATGCGAACCTGTCGCGCGGTGCGGCGCCACCGGCCCGACATGATTCCCGACGACGTGCTGCGGCGCGTGCTCGAAGCCGCGACCTTCGCTCCGACGGGCGGCAACGCGCAGCCGTGGCGGATCGTGGTGGTGCGCGACGCCGCCAAGCGTCGCGCGCTGCGCGATCTGTACCTGCCGCTCTGGCAGGACTACCAGAAGGAGAACATGCGCGCGTCGGCCGGGCTCACCGGCGACGCCGCGGCGAACGCGACCGCATGCTCGCCGCCGCCGACCACCTGGCCGAACACCTCGACGTCTCCCCGGTGATCGCGGTGTTCTGCTTCGACGCGCGGCGCATGGCGATCACCGACGAGGGCCTCGGCCGGCCGTCGGTGGTGGGCGGCGCGTCGATCTATCCCGCCGTCCAGAACCTGCTGCTCGCGTGTCGCGCCGAGGGACTCGGCTGCGTGCTCACCACACTGCTCTGCAAGGCCGAGCCGGAGGTGCGCGCACTGCTCGAGATTCCCGATCCGTGGGCCACCGCGGCGTTCGTGCCGATCGGCTGGCCGGCGAGCAAGGGGCATGGTCCGCTAACGCGCCGTCCCGTCCAGAGCATGGCGTTCGGCGATCGCTTCGGAGGAGCGCTGTAGATGGAATTCGCGTATTCGGAGATCGTGGAGGGACTGCGGCGCCAGCTGCTCGGGTTCATGGACGAGCACGTCTACCCGAACGAGCGCCGCTTCGAGGAGTGGCTCGCCGCTCAGCCCGATCGCTGGGCCGAGTCGTGGCCACCGCTCGAGGAGCTGAAGCAGAAGGCGCGCGCGAAAGGCCTGTGGAACTTGTTCCTGCCCGACCCCGAGTGGGGCGCCGCGCTCACGAATCTCGAGTACGCACCGCTGTGCGAGATCATGGGGCGCTCGTTCATCGGCCCGGAGATCTTCAACTGCTCCGCGCCCGACACCGGCAACATGGAGCTGCTCGCGAAGTACGGCTCCGCCGCGCAGAAGAAGCAGTGGTTGGTACCGCTGCTCGAGGGCAGGATCCGCTCCGCGTTCGCGATGACCGAGCCGGGCGTCGCGTCGTCCGACGCCACCAACATCGAGCTGTCGATCGTGCGCGACGGCGACTCGTATCTGCTGAACGGCCGCAAGTGGTGGATCACCGGCGCGCCGCATCCGCACTGCCAGATCTTCATCGTGATGGGCAAGACCAACCCGGACGCGGCGCGCCACGAGCAGCAGTCGATGATCCTGGTGCCGCGCGACACGCCGGGCCTGCGCGTGGTGCGCCCGCTCACGGTGTTCGGCTACGACGACGCGCCCCACGGCCACGCCGAGCTGGAGTTCCGCGACGTGCGCGTGCCCGCCGACAACCTGATCCTCGGCGAGGGCCGCGGCTTCGAGATCGCGCAGGGCCGGCTCGGCCCCGGCCGCATCCACCACTGCATGCGCCTGATCGGGAAAGCCGAGCGCGCGCTCGAACTGATGTGCCGGCGTGCGAAGGAGCGCGTCGCCTTCGGCAAGCCGATCGCCGAGCAGACGGTGACGCTCGAGCGGATCGCCGAGTCGCGCATCGAGATCGAGCAGACGCGGCTGCTGGTGATGAAGGCCGCCTGGATGATGGACACGGTGGGCAACAAGGGCGCGCGCAAGGAGATCGCGATGATCAAGGTCGCGGCGCCCGCGATGGCGCTGCGCGTGCTCGACCGCGCGATCCAGGTGTTCGGCGCCGCCGGCCTCTCGGCCGACTTCCCGCTCGCGTCGTTCTACGCGGACTCGCGCACGCTGCGCTTCGCCGACGGCCCGGACGAGGTGCACCGCAACCAGATCGGAAGGCTGGAACTACGCGAGCACTGACCCCCGGCGCCTCGCGAGCGCCGACAGCGCCGCGAGCGCCGCCGCGGCGAGCGCTGCCTCGCCCGGCTCGGGAACCGTCAAGAAGGTGGGCGAGGAATAGGTGAAGGGCGCGCCGGAGACTTCGATCGAAAGCTGTCCCGAAGCCTCGTACTCACCACTGTCGAAGTACTCGAGCCCGCTCAAGGTGCCCGCTTCGCCGGAAATCGACGCCGTCACGAAGAAGCGGGATCCGCTGTTGATGCCAGCCGCGTCGCGGATCCGCGTGACGGTCAGCGCCCCGCCGCCGGCGTGACCGAAGTTTGTCGCGGTTCCCACGCAATCGCTGTCGTCGCCGGTCTGGGAGGGAGTCGAGGAGAACTCCTTCTTGGATCCCACGGCGCAGCCGTCCACGACCAGCCCGGCCCTCACCAGGCCGGTGTCGACGTTGCCACCGCCACTCGCGAGAGAACCGGAGCCGCTCCAGACGAGCCGCGCGGTGACGGTCACGGTGTCGCTGGTCGCAGTGCCCGGGTCGATCGTCTCCTCGATGGTGGCCCCCGAGGCGTTGTTCCCCTGGGCGAACTCCGTGTCCGCGGGGCCCCCGGCCAGCGAGAATCTCGAGAAGATCGACATCAACCCGGAGTCGCCGTCTACCACGGCCTCGTGAAAGAAGAAGGTCGGATTGGTGCCCTGCACGCCGCCCTGCCAGACCGCTTCGGCGTGGCCATCGAATCGGTCGACCTCGGTGTCGGCGTGGAACTGGTTGCCCGCCGTCGCCGTCAGGTGGTGTTTGTCTTGCGTGGTTTGCGCGCGCACCGCTTCCGCTTGGAGCGCGCATGCGCCCCCTAGCAGGAAGCCGAGCCACGCGCGACCGCCGATCGCTCCGAACCGCTGCGTACCCTGCACTTCGTTCCCTCCGAATCCGCGCTCGCCGCTCAGAGCGCCTTCAACACCGCCTCGGCGCTCGACACCTCGAACTTGCCCGGGGCTTCGACGGCCAGATGCTTGACGACGCCGTTCTCGGCGATCAGCGCGAAGCGCTGTGAGCGCCGGCCCATGCCGAAGTTGCTGCCGTCGAAGTCGAGGCCGAGCGCCTTTGCGAACTCGCCGTTGCCGTCGGCCGCCATCACGACCGCGTCGCCGACCTTCTGGTCCTTGCCCCAGGCGCCCATCACGAAGGCGTCATTCACGGACATGCACACGATCGTGTCCACGCCCTTGGCCCGGATCGCCGCCGCCTGCTGCACGAAGCCCGGCAGGTGCTTCATCGAGCAGGTTGGCGTGAACGCGCCGGGCACCGAGAACAACACCACCTTCTTGCCGCCGAAGATCTGCTCGGTGCTGCGATCCTGGATGCCGTCCGCCGTCGGCACCTTCAGCGTCGCCGCGGGAATCTTGTCGCCGACCTTGATCGCCATCTTCTTCTCCTTCCGTTGGAAAGTCCCAAGTCGAGCTTGTTTAGCTCACTCGAAGTCCGCGGCGAACTCTTCGAGCGCGTAGACGACGCCGTCGCGCACGGCGATCGGAAACGGCTCGAGCCGGTCGCCCTGGCAGGGGCCCGCGAGGCAGCGGCCGTCGTCGATCCGGAACAGCGCGCCGTGAGTGGTCTCGTCGATGCGACAGAGCGCAGTGCCGATCGCCTCGGGCACTCAGCCGAGCGCCTGCTCGATCGCCGCGATGAAAGCCGGATCGTCGGGTGCCGTCGTCGGTGCGAAGCGCGCTTTCACCCGGCCGTCGCGGCCGACGACGAACTTGCCGAAGTTCCACTTGACGTCGCCGGGACCTTCGGGCGCCGCATCTTCCGCGCTGAGCCATGCGTAGAGCGGGTGTCGCGTCGCACCATTGACGTCGATCTTCGCGAACAGCGGGAAGCTCACGCCGTAGCGGAGCTTGCAGAATTCCTGCACCTCGGCGTCGGTGCCGGGCTCCTGGCCCGCGAACTGGTTGCACGGAAAGCCCAGCACTTCGAGGCCGCGCGCGTGGTAGGTCTCGTAGAGCTTCTCGAGGCCGGCGTATTGCGGCGTGAGCCCGCACTTCGAAGCGACATTCACGACGACCGCGACCTTGCCCGCGTAGTCGCGCAGCGACGAGTCTTCGCCAGAGATGCTGCGGGCCGAGAAGTCGTGGAGGGTGGGCATCGCGGATTCCTCGCGTAGCAAACGGTGGGCCTAGACTATCCGAGACCCGTCTCGAGACCAGCGCCTCAGCCGAGCAACGCGTGCAGGCGGTCGAGTTCGGCGCCGCCGGCGCTGGTCGGCACCAGGAAGCACTCGTCGGCGCCCGCGTCGCGCAGCTGCCGGAGCGCAGCGCGCACGGCGGGTTCACCCACGGCGAGACAGCGCGCGGCGAGTGATCGCGCCGCGGCGTCGCCGAAGACCGCGAGGTAGCGACGCGCGTAGGCGTCGAGTCGTTCGCGCGCGTCGGGGCCGAGCGCGAACCAGAAGCTCGTGGTGCACTTCGGCGCTGCGGGGCGACCGGCGTCGCGCCAGGCCGCGTGCGCGGCGCGCACCCCCCGCTCGACCTCCGCGGGGTCGGGTCCGAGGTCGAAGCCGAGCACACCGTGCGCCCAACGCGCGGCGCGTGCGAGCGGCTTCGCACCCGATGCGGCGACGAGGATCGGCGGACCGCCCGCCTGAAGCGGCGCCGGACCGATCGGGGCGGTGCCCGCGACGACGGCCTCGCCCGCCCAGATGCGTCGCATTTCGGTGACGAGCGCATCGAGCCGCGCGTGGCGCCGCGCGAACGACGCGCCGCTCGCGCGGTAGTCCTCCTCGCGACCGCCCACGCCGATCCCCAACGTGAAGCGACCGCCCGCCAGTACGTCGAGCGACGCGACGCGCTTCGCCAGCAGCGCGGCCGAGTGCAGCGGCGCGACGAAGAGCGTCGATACGATGCGCACGCGCTCGGTGGTCGCCGCAGCCGCCGCGAGCGCAACGCCCACCTCGAGGTTGGGAAAGCTCACGCGCTCGCCGGCCGCGAGACTCTCGAAGGGGCCCGCGTCGATGCGCCGGCACCAGTCGAGCAGCGCGGCGCGGTCGCAGCCGGGCGCCATCGTGGGGAGCGTCATCGAGACTTTCATCGCGGCGGCGGACTCTCGCAGAGCGCACCCGCAGCAGCCAGCTCGAGCGCAGCTAGAATCGCGCGCCGTGAGTTCCCTCCCCGCCCTCTCGACCGAGCCGATCGCACGCCACCGCACCGCAGCGATCCAGCGCTTTCACCTCGACGGGGTCAGCGAGGGGAAGCGGTCCGTCCCCGAGGATCCGCAGTCCTGGATGATCGCGGGCGAAGCCTGAAGCCGTGAAAGATGCGCAACGCAAGACCGGCCCGGCGCTCGGGATCTGGCAGCTGGCCTGGCCCGCCATCATCACGAATCTGCTGGCGTCGCTGGTCGGCTTCGTCGACACCAAGATCGTCGGCTCGCTCGGCGCACCGGCGGTCGCGGCGGTCACGACTGGCAACCGCATCTACTTCATCCTGCAGGCGCTGCTGATGGCCGTCACCGCGGGCACCACCGCGCTGGTGGCGCGCGCGTGGGGCGCAGGCGACCGCGACGAGGCCGAGCACGTCACGCGCGCGTCGCTCGCGCTGTGTGCGGGCATCGCGGTGGCGGTCAGTCTGCCCGCGCTGATCTTCCCGCATCCGCTGGCCAGCGTGTTCCGCCTCGAAGCGCACACGATCGACCTCGCGGCGGATTTCATCCGCTGGCTCGCGCCGTTCCAGATCGCCTTTGCAGTGCACTTCGCGCTCGGCGCCGCGCTGCGCGCGGCGGGCGACACGCGTACGCCGCTCGTGATCGGCGCGCTCACCAACGTGGTGAACGTCGGGCTCGTCTACGGGCTCGTGTTCGGTCGCTTCGGGATGCCGCAGCTCGGCGTAGCGGGCGCGGCGATCGCCAGCGGCATCGCGTTCGCGGTGGGCGCGATCGCTTTCATGCTGCTCTGGTGGCGCGGCAAGCTCGTGCTGCGCGCCGGCTCGTCGGGTTCGTGGGAACGCGGACGTGTGAGCCGCATTCTCGACATCGGGTACCCGGCCGGTCTCGAACAGCTGGTGTGGCAGGGCGGCTTCCTGGTGTTCTTGTGGATCGTGTCGCTCTACGGCACCGCGCCCTACGCCGCCTACGGGATCGGCGTGACGATCCTCGCGTTCTCGTTCCTGGTCGGCTTCGGCTTCTCGATCGCAGCGTCCACGCTGGTCGGCCAGAAGCTGGGCGCGAACGATCCGGTCGGCGCGACACGCAGCGGTTGGCGTGCGCTGCGCCTCACACTGATCGCGCAGACCGCCTTCGGCCTCGTGATCGTGGTGTTCGCGGAGCCGCTCGCGCGCTTCATGATCGACGACCCCGAGGTCGTCCGGCTCACCGTCGTCTTCATCTACATCCTCGGTTCGGTGCAGCCGCTGATGGCGATCGAGTACGCGATGGGCGGCGCGCTGCGCGGCGCCGGCGACACGCGCTTCCCGCTGATCGCGGTGTTCTCCGGGCTGATCGGCGCTCGCGTCACGCTCGCAATCCTGTTCGCGTGGCTCGGCCTTGCGGTCGAGTGGATCTTCGCCGCGCTGATCGCCGACTACATCGTGAAGGCGATCCTGCTGACGGTGCGCTTCCGCTCCGGACGCTGGCAGCAGGCCGTGCCCGATCCCGTGCGCGCGCACGCCGTCGAACCCGAGCCGTCTTGAGTCACCCGTAGGGGTCCGGTCCGCTCCTCCACGGTTCCCAGCCTGGCCGAGAGCACTTATCGTGGGCGACGCACGAGGGGAGTCGTTGTACCAAAGACCGCGATCGGCCCGCGAGACCGAGCTACTCGAGAAGGCGAGACGGCTTCTACCGGCCGGGGTTCGCACGCCCACGTTCTCGCCCGAGCACGCGATCGTCGTCGAGTCGGCGCGCGGCGCGCGGATCCGCGACGCGTCGGGAAACGAGTACATCGACTACCTCCTCGGCTCGGGCCCGATGCTCCTCGGCCACGCGCACCCGGCGGTGGTGCGTGCGGTTCGCGAGGCCCTCGAGCGAGGCAGCACGTACCTGCTGCTGAACGAGCCCGCGATCCTGCTCGCCGAGGAGATCGCACAGGCCGTTCCGTGCGCGGAGAAGGTGTCGCTCCACAATGTCGGCGCCGAGGCAACGAGCTTTGCGATTCGCCTCGCGCGCGCCTACCGGAAACGGGACAAGATCCTCAAGTTCGAGGGCGCCTTTCACGGCATGAGCGACTGGGCGCTGCTTTCCACGCACTGGACGCGCGAGTTCGCGTCGCTTCCGGACGCAGTTCCGAACTCGGCCGGCATTCCGGAGGGTGTCGTGCGCGATGTCCTGATCGCGCCATTCAATGATCTCGAGGCGACGGAGTCTCTCCTCGAGAGGCACCGCGACGAGCTCGCGTGCGTGATCGTCGAGCCGCTGCAGCGCACGATCGCGCCCGTACCGGGCTTTCTCGAAGGTCTGCGCGAGATGACGCGCCGCCGCGACATCCCGCTCGTCTTCGACGAGGTCGTGACCGGCTTCCGGCTCGGCCTCGGCGGCGCGCAGGAGTACTACGGCGTCGTTCCCGATCTGTGCGCGATTGGCAAGAGCCTGTCGGGCGGGCATCCGATCGCGGCGCTCTGCGGCCGCGCGGAGTTGATGGACCGGATCGACCCGGCGCGGGCAGGAACGAGCGAGCACGTGCGCCTCTCGGGCACGTACAGCGCGAATCCGATCTCGGCGGTGGCGGCGCGCGCAACGCTCGCGGAACTCCGCAAGCCCGGCGCCTACGAGCGGCTCTTCGCCTCGGGCCGCACGCTCATGGACGCGCTCGGGCGTCTCCTCCGCGACGCGGGCATTCCGGCGCAGATCCTCGGCGAGCCCCCGGTCTTCGAGGTGTTCTTTGCGGACCACGAGATCACGGACTTCCGATCGTCGCTCGGTGCGGACCGCGCGACGCACGCGCGGTTCGTCGAGTGCCTGCTCGAACGGGGCATCGTGAAGGCGCACGAGAAGTTCTTCCTCTCGCTCGCGCACACCGAAGAAGACCTTGCGACGACGATCGAGGCGTTCGAGGGAGCGATCGGAGACCTCGTGCGCAGCCGAGCCCGCGGCGGCGTTGCGGGCGACGAGAAGGCGCAGATCGAGAGGGGCAAGGCATGAGCCCGAACGAAGAGAGTTTCGCGAAGAGCGAGCGGGCGCTGCACGAAGAGGCGATGCGAGAGACGGGCCTCGACGACTTCGGCGACCCTTCCTACCTCGAGGGCCTGCGGCGCGTGCTCGACGGTTACGACTGCGAAGCAAAGCTCCACGAGCAGGGTCGGATGCTCACGCGCATGGCGATCGCGGGCCTCTTGAAGACGCGTCTCCGGTCGCAGGCGCTTCTCGGAGCGCACGCCGCCGCACAGAGCAACGAGATCCGCCGCCCGATCGTCGTGCTCGGGCTCGTGCGGACGGGCAGCACCTCGCTTCATCATCTTCTCGGGCAGGACCCGAACCGGAACGTGCTCGAGTACTGGCTCGCCGCGCACCCGCAGCCCCGCCCGCCGCGGGCGACGTGGGAAGCGCTTCCCGACTACCGGGAATCCCACGAGGAGATCGAGGGCATGTACTCGATGGACCCAGAGCTTCGCGCGATCCACTTCATGAAGGCCGACCTCGCCGAGGAGTGCCGGCACCTGCTCGCACAGTCGTTCACTGACGACTACTTCGAGGTGAACACGACGCTCCCCAGCTACGTGCGCTGGTACGAGAACACGCGCCACCCGGCGAGCTACCAGCGCCACCGCGCACTCGTGAAGTTGATCGGGTCGACGAGCCCGGAGAAGCGCTGGATCCTCAAGTACCCCGTTCACATCAAGCACCTCGCGGACCTGCTCGAGGTCTACCCGGACGCCTGCGTGGTGTGGACGCACCGCGATCCCTCGAAGGTGCTCGCGTCGTACATCGACCTCATCGCCGGTTTCCGCGCGCTCTTCGAGCGCGACATCGACCGCGCGGCGATCGCGCGCGAGCAGGTCGAGGCCTGGGCGTCGGGCGCCGAACGCGCGATCGAGGTTCGGAAGCAGCACGACGCGTCGCAGTTCCTCGACCTGCATTTCGGGGACTTCGTCGCCGATCCGATCACCGCCGTGCGCCGGATCTACGACCGCTTCGACCTCGCGCTCACGGAAGACGCCGAGAAGCGGATGCGCGCGTGGATGGAGGAGACGCCCGAAGGCAAGCGCGGCAGGCAGCACTCGATGGAAGACGTCGGCCTCGCCCGCTCGCAGGTCCTCGACCGCTTCAGCGCGTACATGCGGCAGTTCGGCGTGCAAGCGGAGTAGCTTCTTCCGCTGCTGAACACCGTGAGCCGAGGGACCTGGGCGAGCGGCCGGTCGCCCAGCTTCGGCGCCTCCGGGTCGCCAAGGGCACCGGTCGAAAGCTCGGCCGTGGCGGCGAAGCGTACCCGTCCCGCCCTGCGGAGGTCCGTTGACCCTCCCCGCCGCGGCTGCCATTCTCCGCCCGCTTGACTCGCCGATCAACCGAGTCGCAAACCGAAGGAAAATCCGATCCGATGTCCAACCCCCTGCCCGCCGTCGACTTCCTGAAGATCCCCGAGAGCGGGGAGCCCTACCTCGAAGGCCACAAGTGCGGAGGCTGCGGCGCCGTCTACCTCGGCGTGCGCGCGGTGTGCTCGAAATGCGGTGCGCGCGGCAAGATCGCGCCGGTGAAGCTCTCGAACCAGGGCAACCTCTACGTCTACTCGATCGTCTGTCGCTCCTTCCCCGGCATCCAGGTGCCCTACGTGTCGGCGATCGTCGACCTCGAAGGTGGCGGCACCGTGAAGGGCAACCTCATCGGCGTCGATCCCGACCCCGCGAAGATCAAGATGGGGATGCCGGTGCGCGTCGTGTACAAGGACGCGCTCGGCCGCAAGGACAGAGAGGGCAACTCGTACCTCTCGTACTTCTTCGAGCCTCGGTAGGGCGCCAGCTCGGTCGAACACGAAGCGCAGCGTCCGATCGGAGCCAAGGAGCCCCGTTTCCCGCGTAGCGAGCCGAAGGCGAGCGGCGAGACCCCATCAGGCTTGCGCGAACCAGCAACCATCCACGAGGAGATCTGCATGAGCGACGTGTACGTCGTCGGAATCGACATGATCAAGTTCATGAAGGCGGGCACCGGCCCGTCCGTCGAGGCGCTCGGCGCGCAGGCGGCGCTGATGGCGCTCGACGACTGCGGCCTCAAGATCCAGGACATGGAGGCGCTCTACTGCGGCAACCTCGGCCAGGCCAACGCGATGGTCGGGCAGCGCGTGCTGCAGCAGATCGGCCAGACCGGCATTCCCGTCGTGAACTGCGCGAACGCCTGCGCCACCGGCGCGACGGCGTTCCGCGAGGGCTGGATGGCGATCAAGGCCGGCGTCTACGACACCGTGCTCGCGGTCGGCGTCGAGAAGATGGGCGGCGGCCTGCTCGGCGGCGGCGGGCGGCGGCGGCGGGATTCCGAAGGAGGGCCTGCTCGGCTCGATGACGATGCCGGCGGTGTTCGCCGAGGCCGGGCAGGAGCACGCGCGCAAGTACGGCACCACGTTCGAGCAGTTCGCGAAGGTGTCGGTGAAGAACCACCACCACTCGACGCTGAATCCGAAGGCGATGTACCAGATCGAGACGCCGCTCGAGACGGTGATGGGCGCGGAGATGATCGCGTACCCGAACACCAAGCTGATGTGCTCGGTGAACGTCGACGGCTCGGCGGCGGCGGTGATCATGTCGGAGAAGAAGGTGCGCGCGCTGGGGCTGATGAAGCGCGCGGTGCGCGTGAAGGCGTCCGTGCTCACCAGCGATCCGTGGCAGCAGCGCGACCTCGTGATGCCGGACGTGAACACCTGCACGCGGCAGGCGGCGAAGAAGGCCTACGAGATGGCGGGCTTCAGCGCAAAGGACATCAACCTCGTCGAGCTGCACGACTGTTTCGCGACGGCGGAGACTCCTGCACTACGAGAACCTCGGTCTCTGCGGCGACGGCGAAGCGGGGCACATGATCGACAGCGGCGCAACGGCGCTCGGCGGAAAGGTACCCGTCAACGTGTCGGGCGGTCTGCTCTCGAAGGGCCACCCGCTCGGCGCGACCGGGATCGCGAACATCTACGAGATCTCCACGCACCTGCGCGGCGAAGCCGGCAAGCGCCAGGTGCCCAACGCGCGACTCGGGATGACGCACGTGATCGGGCTGGGCTCGGCTTGTGCGATCCACATCCTGGAGAAGGTGGCCTAGTCGGCTGCGGACTCAGAGGGGGCGTTTGGGGCTGGGTCGGGCGCGGGGTGGGATCCTCCGGCGAACGGGGGAACCGCTCGAGCGTTGCACGGCTGCGGAGACCATCAGGATTCCTTTGCGAGATCCAGTCGAACGACACGTTCGGTTCCCCCGGCTGACTTCGCCTCCGGATTCCCACCCCGCGCCCTGCTCCGCAGTCGCGTTGGAGGTAGGTGGGGCGTCGCCGTGAAGATTGGCGTCGTTTCGGATACGCACGATCAGTTGTCGAACGTGGCTCGAATCGTCGAGCTTCTGAACCGGGCTGGTGTGGAGCGCGTGGTGCACACGGGTGACATCACGCAGGCGAAGACGCTCGAGGTGTTGGCGCGGCTCGACGCGCCGTTGCACGGCGTCTTCGGGAACAACGATGCGGGGGAGCGCATGGCGCTCGAGGCGGCGGCCGCGAGCTACTCGATGAAACTGGGCGATCCGCCGCTGGAGCTCGTGTGGGCGGAGCGGCGCATCGTGGTGGTGCACGATCCGCGCGAGCTCGGCGCTGCGCGACACGTGGAGCACGAGGTCGCGCTGCACGGGCACACGCATCGGCGTACGATCGATCGCAGCGACGGGCGGCTGGTGTTCAACCCGGGAGAGTGCGCGGGTCACCAGCCGGGTCACAACGCGGTGGGCGTACTGGATCTCGCCACGCTCGAAACGGAGATCCTGCTGTTCTAGACACGCAGACTGGAGGGTCGTGGTTCGACCGCGATTGCCGTCGAGCCTATGCTCGATGCATCACACAGGAGAGACGCCCATGCCCAAGAAGACGAAGAAGGCGAAAAGTCGCGGAACGAGCGCGGTGGTGCAGGCGGCGGCGCGGCTGCTCGCCGATAGCTACACGCTGTACCTGAAGACCCACAACTACCACTGGAACGTGACGGGACCGATGTTCACCACGCTCCACGGGCTCTTCATGACGCAGTACACGGAGCTGTCACTCGCGGTGGACGAGATCGCGGAGCGCATCCGTGCGCTCGGCGAGATCGCGCCCGGCTCGTACGCAGAGTTCGCGAAGCTGTCGCACGTGACGGATCCGCGCGGCGTGCCCAAGGCGGTCGAGATGATCCGCAAACTGGTCGAGGACAACGGAATCGTCGCAGCGGCGGCGCAAGCGCTTTTCGACGCCGCCGACGACGCCGGCGACCAGGCCAGCGCCGACCTCGCGACGCGCCGGATGGACGTCGCGCAGAAGAACGCCTGGATGCTGCGCAGCCATCTCGAGTAACGCTGAGCTCGCAGCCCCCTGACCCGTGTTCGGCTCGCTGCCGTCCGGCAGCGAGCGGGATCATGAGAGCGGGGTCATTGAGACCGGCACGCCGGTCATGAAGGCCTGATTCGACAGCGGCTCGAAGCTGTCGGGCCCCACCGGCAGCAGCGCGTTCGCGTTCACGCCGGGCGTGCGTTGCGCGACGCGCATGCCGGGCGTGCGCTGGTTGCCCCAGCCGTGGGTGAGCGCGACGACGCCGGGCATCAGGCTGTCGTCGCTCTCCACTTCGACCTCGATCGCACCGTGCTCGTTCCACAGGCGCACCCTGGCGCCGTCTGCGAGGTCGCGCGCGCGCAGGTCGTCGGGATGCACGGAAAGCCGATTGCGATCGCGCGCGCCGCGCTTCATCGCCGGCAGGTTCGCGTACCACGAGTTGTGCATGAACGGATCGCGGCGCGTGATGAGCTTCAGGCGCGAGGCGCCCTCGCCCTCCAATTCGCCGAAGATCTCTCGGCGCGCGCGAGCGCCTCGGCGAAGCCCGGCGGGCAGCAATCCACTCTGCGGTCCGGCGTCTGGATGTGCTCGTCGAAGAACGCGCCGGCTTCGAGGCCGTCTTCGAAGACGGCGCCGTGCGGCAGCTCGCGAACCGCTTCGAGCGTGAGGGCGCGGCCGCGCAGCATGTGGTCGATGCGCGACCAGAGGTCGGGCGCGCCGGGTCCGTCGAACGGCGACTTCAGCGCCATCGCCTGCGCGAGCTTGCCGAAGATCCACCATTCCTCGCGGCGCTCGCCGCGCGGCGCGACGACGGGATCGGTCCACTGCACCCACGGCTGGTGCTGGAGCCCGAGCCCGGTGATGTTGATGTCGGCGCGCTCGAACATGTCGGTCGCGGGCAGCAGCCAGTGGGCGTACTCGCCGGTCGCGTTGCGGTAGAGGTCGATGCAGACGAGCAGCTCGAGCTGCTCGAACGCCTTCCGCAGCTTCGCCTCGCCGCCGATCGAGAGCAGCGGATTGCCGGCGACGACGAAGAGTGCGCGCACCGGCTCGCGCGCTTCGGTGATGAACTGCGACAGCAGGTTGCCCGGCAACGGCCCCTTGCGCAGGCGGCCGAACTCGCTGTCGAAGAAGCCGCTCGCGAAATCGCGGCGACCTGCCTTCGCGCTCTTGTAGAAGCCGACCGAGAGCAGGTTGCCGCCGCGGCGGTCGAGATTGCCGGTCGCGAACGACAGCATCTGCACCAGCCAGTAGGCGAGTGTTCCCTGGCGGCCCATGTTCACGCCGGTCGACATGTGCACCGACGCCGCGCCCGCGGCGCTCCACTCGCGCGCGAGTCGCCGGATCGTGTCGGCCGGAATGCCCGTGACCTCCGCCACGCGCGCGGCCGGGTAGCTGTCGGACGAATGCGCGTAGCGCTTCGACGTTCTTGCCGTGCTGCGCCGAGCGCGCGCTCGTCGAAGTCGCCCGCGGCGTCGATCTCGCAGAGCAGCGCCGCGAGCAGGTAGACATCGGTGTCGGGGCGGATCGCGATCCACTCGCCGGTGCTGTTTGCGACCGACTCGATGCGGCGCGGGTTCACGAAGTAGAGTCTTCGCGCCGCGCGCTTCGCTTCGCGCAGCCGCTCCATCGGGTCGGCCACCGAGAGGAACGAGCCGTGCGAGACGCGCGGGTTGGCGCCGAGCACGAGCAGGAACTCGGTGTGGTCGAGATCGGGGATCGGGTGGATCGTGCTGGAGCCGAACACCGCCTCGCCGCCGGCGAACTTGTTGGCGCAGTCCTGGGTACCCGAGGAGAACGCGCGTCGCACGCCGAGCTGCGCGAAGAACGCGCCGACGCGGCCGGCCGTGCCAGCGTGTTGAACGCGGTCGGATTGCCCATGTAGTACGCGACCGCGTTCGGGCCGTGCCGATCGACGATCCCGCGCAACTGCGAAGCGATCGGCGCCGATCGCGTCGTCCCAGCTCGCGCGCTCGAAGCCGCCGTCGTTTCTTGCGCAGCGGATGATCGAGGCGATCCGGGTCGCGGTGCACGTCGACGCCGGCGATGCCCTTGTTGCACGCGAAGCCGCGCGTCACCGGATGCTCTCGATCGGGCGACAGCGCGACGAACGTCTCGCCCTCGACGCGCGCGACCAGCCCGCAAGCCGGCTCGCAGACGCGGCAGAAGGTGTGGACCTCGCGCGCTTCGGCTTCGCTCATCGCAGCACCCTCCGTGTGGCGCGCGGAGCGTAGCGGCTACCGACGGCGAGCTGCGATGCCGCCGAGCGCCGCGATGGCGGCGATGGCGAGCGCGGCGGCGTCCGGCTCCGGCACCGCGAGCCCGGAGAGTCCGTTCGCGAGTCCGAGCGACCCGACGAGCGTCAGCACTCCCGTCGCGGGGTCGAGCGTGAAGAGCGCGTCGTTGCCGTCGCCGCCGCCGTCCGCGACGTAGAGCGTTCCGGTCGCGGGATCGAAATCCATGCCGGCGAGCGCGCCGAGCGGTTGCGAGAGGTCGACGATCGGCAGCGTGCTCGCGTCGGTCGGGTCGATCACGAGCAACGTATCCGTGTCGGTGTCGATCGCGTAGAGCGTGCCTGCGGCGTCGAAGGCGAGCGCAGAGATGTCGCCTGGACCGATCTCGCCGACCACCGTGGCGCCCGCGCCGACGTCGGCGAGATCGATGCGCAGCAGCGTCAAGGGAAGGGTCAGGTTGGTGAGGCCGATCGCGAACAGGTCGCCGCTCAAAGGGTCGAGCGCGAGATCGCCTTCGCCCACCTGCGCACCGAACGCTCCGAGCGACTGCACGTCCGAGCTTCCGTAGGTGGCGGAGAACAGTTGGCTCGGAAAGGACGGGTTGGACTCGTGCGTCGCGAGCAGCAGCGATCCGCCCGCATCGACCTCGACGCCCGCGTAGAGCGTGAGCGTCGTGGCGCTCTCTGAGAACGAGCGCGGATTCGTGGCGGCTCCGGTCTGCGGTCGACGTCGTAGACGAGTCCGTCCGAGAACGAGACGCCGACCAGCCGCGCGGCGCTCGCCGTGCCCGCCAACGCGACTCCTGCAACCGAGAGCAGGACCCAGAGCCGCACCGAGTGTCGTTTCAATGCCCGCATGCCGGAGGGTGAGTGGCCCCGCGTCCGCCCCTGGTGGCAGCGATGCAGCTCAGTCGTCCGCCGAGCCTTGCCCGCCCTCGCCGCGCTCTTCTGCGCGCCGCTCGCGCTTCTCGAGCAGCGCCAGGAAGCGGGCATGGTCTACCGAGATGAAGAGGCCCTCGGCCTCGGCGGTCAGCTCGCCACCTGCGCGCACCTTGCCGGTGCAGAAGATCTTGCGCCCCTCGGTGCGCACCAGTTCGCCCTCGAAGATCAGCTCGGTATGGAGCGGCGTCGGCTGGCGGTAGTGCACCGTGAGTTGCGCCGTCATGCCGGGATTGCCGCCGAGCGACTGCACGTAACCGAGCACCTCGTCGAAGGAAGCTGCGACGAAGCCGCCGTGCACGCAGCCGGGCGGCCCCTCGTAGGCGGAGCCGAAGGTGACCGACGCGATCGCCGTCAGCGGCCCCGAGCGGCCGATCGTGATCGGCGGCGCGAGCGGGTTGGCGAGGCCGATCATCGGACTCTGGTCGAAGAACGCGCCGACGTCGCCAGCGTTGGCCGACTCTGCATACCCGTGAAAGTGTTTGAGACGCGGGTGCGCGGCGAGCGCTTCGGCGTAGCGTTCGAGCCCGTCCGCCGCGCGGCGCAGCTCCTCCTCGGGCGCATTGCTCGGGACCAGTCGCTCGATCACCAGTCGCATCGCGCTGGCGAGTCGGCGCTTCTGTTCCCAGGCGCCCTGCCCCGAGATCTTGGTCGCGTCGAAATGCGAGAAGACCAGCGGCCGCTCGTCCCCGCTCACGACTCGGTCTTCCCGACCGGCTCCCAGGCGCTCGCCGTCAGCCGCAGGCTCGGCCGGTCCGCGCGCGACTCGATCTCCTCGAAGGTGCGCTGGTAGCCGGTCGAGCGGATCAACCACGCGCCGCCCGACTTCACGTACTCGTCGCGATAGAACGCCGCGCCGCGGATCGTGATCTGCGCCTTCGTCTCGATCACCTGGTCTTCGAGCGCCCAGATCGCGGTGGCGGTCGTCGGGACTCGTGAACTCGATCTCCGGGTGGTGGACGCGGTGGCTCGAGTGGAAGCTCGGGGCGCCCATCGCCTTGCGCAGGAACTCGACGATCGCGTCGCGGCCGTCGAAGGCGTACTTGCCGCCGCTGTAGGAGCAGCTCGCGTCGGGCGTGAAGCAGCTGCCGATCTCGTCCCACAGCTTCTGGTCGAGACAGCGCAAGTACCTGTACTTGAGGCGCTTGATGGCCTCGAGTTCGTGCAGGTCGAGCATCGGGCTCTCCTCGTGGGCGGGGCCGCATTCTACGCAACGGCGGCGGCGCCGTGCGAGGCCGCGCCCCAGACCGCTGAGTTCACCAAACTTTTACGCGCGGGGGCGACGCATTGCGGGCACGCTACAGGGCCACGGACCGCTCGTGGAGGGGACCATGAAGATCTATCTCGTCACGCCCCGCAACCCGCCCAGTTTCTGGACCTACGACCGCATCCTGCCCGCGCTCGGCAAGCAGTGCATCTTCCCGAACCTTTCGATGCCGACGCTGGCCGGGCTGACGCCGCGCGAGCACGAAGTGGTGCTCTGCGACGAGAACGTCGAAGCGATCGATTTCGACGTCGAAGCCGACATCGTCGGCGTCACCGGCTACATCATCCACGAGCCGCGGATGCGCGAGATCATCGCGGAGTTCCAGCGCCGCGGGCGCTTCGTGGTGGTGGGCGGCCCGCACGCGTCGCTGTGTCCCGAGGAGTGGCGCGGCTGCTGCGACGTGCTCTTCGTGGACGAAGCCGAGGAGACCTGGCCGGTCTTCCTGCGCGACTTCGCGGCGGGCACCTGGAAGAGCGAGTACCGCCCCGCCGAGAAGCCCGACCTCTCGCTGTCGCCGGTGCCGCGCTTCGACCTGCTGCACGTCGACCGCTATCACGCCATGACGATCCAGTTCGCGCGCGGCTGTCCGTTCCAGTGCGAGTTCTGCGACATCATCGTCGTCTACGGCCGGCGCCCGCGCGCCAAGCAGGTGCACCAGGTGATGGCCGAGATCGAGGAGTGCCACCGGCTCGGCGCCAAGCAGGTCTTCATCGTCGACGACAATTTCATCGGCAACAAGAAACTCGCCAAGGATCTGCTGCGCGAGATCGCGCGCTGGGGCCGCGAACAGGGCTACCCGATCGACTTCAACACCGAGGTCTCGCTGAACGCCGCGCAGGACGACGAGCTGCTCGCGCTGTTCCGCGACGCCAACTTCACCACCGTCTTCATCGGCATCGAGAGCCCGCGCGTCGAGTCGCTGCAGGAGACCCGCAAGACCCAGAACACGCGCGGCGACCTCGTCGAAAGCGTGCGCCGGATCCACTCCTACGGGATCCAGGTGCAGGCCGGCATGATCGTCGGCTTCGACGCCGACGACGCGACGATCTTCGCCGAACAGCTGCGCTTCATCCAGGACGCGCGCATCCCCGTCTCGATGACGGGCATGCTGCAGGCGATGCCGAAGACGCCGCTGCACGAGCGCGTCGCGCAGCGAGGGCCGGCTGCTCGCGGACTCGACCGGCGACCAGTTCGTGTTCTCGAACATCCTCCCCAAGCTGATGTCGCGACGCGAACTGTACGAGGGCTACCGCCGGCTGATCGGCGAACTCTACGAGTTCAGCAACTTCCACCGACGCACGATGGAGTTCCTGGTGAGCCGCGGCAAGCAGGTGACGCGCGGCGCGAACATCCGCAAGGGCGATCTCGTGCTGCTCTGGCGCATCCTCGTCCAGACCGTGCTGCGTGCGGGTCCACGCCGCGCCTGGTTCACACTGCGCCTGCTCGGCGCCACGCTGCTGCGGCGACCGTCCGCGTTCAAGGACGCCGTCTCGTTCGCGATCGTGCACAAGGCGCTCTCGGAGTACATGGAGGTGCTCGGCCGCCATCTCGAGGCCGCGATCGAGCAGCTCGACCGCTCGGGCTCGATCGCGCGTGCGGCGCTCGGCGCCGCCGAGAACGCCGGCGACTCGGGACTCGCTCGCCTGGAGCAGGTGGCGCGGTAGCATCGCGATCCACTTTCCGGGGGAAACGACGGGTGCGGGACATTCTCGGCTATCAGCGGCAGGACCGTGGTGGTGAGCGGCGCCGCGACGGGCATGGGCGCGGCGGTCGCGCGCACGCTCGTCGATCTGGGCGCCGAGGTGTACGCGCTCGACGTGAAGCCCGTCGCGGCGCCGGTCGCGCAGGCGACCGTCGTCGACCTGCGCGAGCGCGCGTCGATCGACGCGGCCGTCGCGAAGCTGCCCGCCCACGTCGACCGGCTCTTCAACTGCGCCGGCCTGCCCGGCCCGCCGTTCTCGAACCTCGACACCACGCTCGTGAACTTCGTCGGCCTGCGGCACCTGACCGAGTCGCTGCTGCCGCGCATCCCGTCCGGCGGCGCGGTCGCGAGCATCACCTCGGTGGCGGGCATGGGCTGGCAGAAGAACCTCGACACCGTGAAGGCACTCTGCGCAACCACCGACTTCGACGCCGGCAAGGCCTGGCTCGAAGCGAACGCCGACAAGAACAACGGCTACCTGTTCTCGAAGCAGTGCATCATCTACTACACCAAGACGCGCAGCGTCGAGCTGGTGCAGCGCGAGATCCGCATCAACTGCCTCTCGCCCGCGCCGACCGACACGCCGATGCTCAGTAGCTTCCACGCCCAGGTCTCCAAGGACTTCCTCGAGAAGCACTTCCTCGCGCCGATCGGCCGCAACGCGACAGCCGAGGAGATGGCCGAGCCGCTGGTACTGCTCAACTCGGACGCTGCGCGCTTCGTCTCTGGCGTGAACCTGATGGTCGACTGGGGCTACGTGGCGGCCGTCGAGGTTGGCGCGCGACCCTCGCTGCTGTAGAGCGCTCGGTGGAGCACGTACAAGCACTTCCCTGGTGGTCGGCGTTGCCCTTCGCGGGGATGCTGCTCTCGATCGCGGTGGTGCCGCTCGCCGCGGAACCCTTCTGGGCGTTGAACCGCAACAAGGGTCTCGTCGCGGCGCTCTTCGCGCTGCCAGCCGCGCTCTATCTCGTCTTCGGCCTCGGCGCCGAGGGGGTCCAGGAACTCGGTCACAAGGCGCTCGAGTACGCCTCGTTCATGGCGCTGCTCGGCTCGCTCTTCGTCGTCACCGGCGGCATCGTCGTGCGCGGCTCGCTCGCCGGCACGCCGATCGTCAACAGCGGCCTGCTGGGGCTCGGCGCGCTGCTCGCGAGCTGGATCGGCACGACCGGCGCGTCGGTGCTGCTGATCCGCCCGCTGCTGCGCGCGAACGAGGAGCGCAAACACAAGATCCACGTCGTGGTGTTCTTCATCTTCGTGGTGTCGAACTGCGGCGGGCTGCTCACGCCGCTCGGCGACCCGCCGCTCTTCCTCGGCTTCCTGAAGGGCGTTCCGTTCGGCTGGACCTTCGGGCTGTGGAAGGAGTGGCTGTTCGTGAACGGCACGCTGCTCGTCGTCTTCAACATCTGGGACCAGATCGCACTGAACCGCGAGCAGGTCGCCACGACCGAACCGCTGCTCGAGGAGCTGATCGAACACGAGCCGCTGCGCATCGAGGGCGCCCACAACTTCGCCTTCCTGGCCGGCATCGTCGCGGTGATCTACGCGTCGGGAAGCGGCCTCGGAAGCGGCGGCGCACCGTGGCTCACGGGGCTCCAGGAAACCGCGATGATCGCGATCGCGATGGCCGCCTACACGACCACGCCGGCCCACCTGCGCGCCGCGAACCGCTTCCGATTCGGCCCGATCATCGAGGTCGCCGTCCTGTTTGCGGGAATCTTCGTCACGATGGCGCCCGCGCTGCTGCTACTCAACCAGAACGCGGCGAGCCTGCCGGTGCGCGATCCGTGGCAATTCTTCTGGGCGAGCGGACTGCTCTCCAGCTTCCTCGACAACGCGCCCACCTATCTGACCTTCGCCGCCGCGGCCTGCGGCCTCGACGGCGTCGCACTCGAAGGTCGCTACCTCGCCGAGTATCTCCAACTCGGCACGAAAGCGGCCGAGACGCTCGCGGCGATCGCGTGCGGCGCCGTCTTCATGGGCGCCAACTCGTACATCGGGAACGGACCAAACTTCATGGTGAAGGCGATCGCCGAAGAAAGCGGCGTGCGCATGCCCAGTTTTTTCGGCTACATGGCCTACTCGTCCGCGATCCTGCTCCCGATCTTCGCGCTCGCGACGTTCTTGTTCTTTCGCTGACCCGCAATCGGAGACTCCATGCTCGTCATCGCCGGAGAGATCGCGATCGACCCCGCCAGGCGCGAGGCGGCGGTCGCCGCCGCGTTGCGGATGGCGAAGGAAACCCGCAAGGAACCCGGCTGCGCGCAATACGTGTTCTCGGGCGACCTCGGCGACCCCGGCTGCTTCCGGGTCTTCGAGGAGTGGGAGTCACAAGCGGCGCTCGACGCGCATTTCGCATCGCCGCACATGGCCGCCTTCCAGACCGCCATCGCGGGGCTCGGCGTGCGGAGCATGACGATTCGCCGCTACGAGGTGAGTTCCGTCGGTCCGCTGCGCTAGCACGCACCTCGGCTAAGCTGCGGCGCCGTGCGCGTCTCCATCGTCCGATTGGTCCCCGTCGCCCTTTCGTCCGTGCTGCTCGCCGTGTTCGCGATCGCGTGCGCGCAGCCCGAGGCCAAGCGCGTTCCGGCGAACCTCGCGGGCACCATCACCTACCGCGAGCGCATCGCGCTGCCGCCGAGTGCACGCGTCGAGGTGCAACTCGTCGATGACACCGACGAGGACGTGACCGCTCCGCTCATCGCGGAGCGCTTGATCGACGAGCCCGGACAGGTGCCGATCGCGTTCTCGCTCAGCTACGACTCGGCTTCGATCCAGTCGAGCCACAGCTATGCGCTGCGCGTGCGGATCCGCGTGGACGAGGACGTCTGGTTCGCGAGTCCCTTCGACCTGCGCGTGCTCACGGCGGGCAATCCGACGCAGGTGGAAGTACAGCTCGAACGCGTGAGCGCGGGCGGAGCGGTCACGCCATCGGTCTCCTCGCGCAACGCCGATCCCGATCCGCCCAACCTGGATCCACGCGCGAAGTCGGCGCGCGACGAGGCGCGCGCGATCGACGCGCGCCTCGACCGCCTGGACATGCGCGAGATCACCGACGGTCCGGAGCGATCGGGTTTCGAGCCGCGACGGCTGCGGCTCTGGCTCCGCGACGACGCGCCGGTGAAGCTGACGGTGACCGAAGCGTCGCAGGCGGGCCGACTCGCGGCCGCGTCGTCCTACTACTTCCGCGACGGCCGGCTCTTCTGGGTGCGCGCCACCTCCGGCGGCTATCTGTTCGAGGGCGACGCACTCACGCTGTGGCTGGACGGGCACTTGAAGCCGGTCGTCAACGCCAGGCCGGAAGACGCCCAGCGCAACCAGGGCCGGGTTCAAGGCGAGGTCCGCTCGGCACTCGCCAGCTTCGGAGTCGAGTAGCCCCTCCGCCTCTGCGCCTACCTCCGCCTCATCCACTCGAAGCCCCCTGACCCGTGTTGGCGCACGGCCGTCTGCGGCCGTGGTGCGGAATCATGAACTGGGAATCATGAGATGGCCCCCTCCGATCGCTCGCCGGTGCGGATGCGCACCGCGTCGGCGACGTCGCTCACGAAGATCTTGCCGTCGCCAATCCGCCCGGTGCGCGCCGATTGGGCGATCGCGATCACCGCCTTCTCGAGCAGCGCATCGGGAACGACGGCCTCGATCTTCACTTTGGGAATCAGGTCGACCACGTACTCCGCGCCGCGATACAGCTCGGTGTGACCCTTCTGGCGACCGAAGCCGCGGGTTTCGGTCACCGTCATGCCCTGCACACCGGTTTCCATCAGGGCTGCCTTCACCTCGTCGAGCTTGAAGGGTTTGATGATCGCTTCGATTTTCTTCATGACTGCGTTCTCCTCCCGCCTACGGCTCTGCCGTGGCGGGCGTCCGAGCCATTGCCCGGGCACGTGCTTCCACGTGCGCCGGCATCCCGGTGCCGCCGAAGGAACTCGCGTGCGTCGCGAAATCGGGATAGGCCTGGTTGCCATGTTCGCCGACGTCGAGTCCCTCGAACTCCTCTTCCTCGGAGACGCGAACGCCCATCGTCAGCTTGATCGCGTACCAGAAGAGCATCGAGAGACGGGAAGGCGAAGGCGCCCACGTAGAGCACGCCCTTGAGCTGCACCAGGAACTGGGCGCCGCGCGAGAGGCCGGTGGCCAACGCGGCGATGTTCGTCGCCACGTCGTTGTCGTAGAAGAGACCGAGCGCGAGCGTGCCCCAGATGCCGTTCACGAGGTGCACCGAGAGCGCGCCGACCGGGTCGTCGAGCTTGACCTTGTCGAAGACCACTACCGCGAGCACCACGAGGACGCCGGCGATGAGACCGATGACTGCGCCCGCGCCGATCGACACGAACGCGCACGGCGCCGTGATCGCGACGAGTCCGGCGAGACAGCCGTTGAGGATCATCGAGAGGTCCGGCTTGCCGAGCAGCATCCAGGCCGTCAGCCGTCGCGCCGAGCGCGCCGGTCGCCGCCGCCATGTTGGTGTTCACGAGGATGTGCGCGATCGCGGTGCCGTTCATCGCGGCCATCGTCGAGCCCGGGTTGAACCCGAACCAGCCGAGCCACAGGATGAGCACGCCGAGCGCGGCCGAGGTCATGCTGTGGCCGGGGATCGGGTTGACCTTGCCGTCCTTGCCGTACTTCCCGATGCGCGGGCCGAGCACCAGGATCGCGCCGCCAGCGCCGCCCAACCGCCGACCGAGTGGACGACCGTCGAGCCGGCGAAGTCGCGGAAGTTGTTGGCGCCGAGCAGACCGCCGCCCCAGATCCAGTGGCCGGTGATCGGGTACACGAACGCCACCAGCAGGAAGCTGAAGACCAGGAACGAGCCGAACTTGATGCGCTCGGCGACCGCGCCCGACACGATCGTCGCCGCCGTCCCCGCGAACACGAGCTGGAAGAAGAACTTCGCCCAGAGCGGCACCGGGGTCCAGTTGATCGCCGCTGTAGACGCCCTGGTACGCGGTCGTCGAGAACGGATTCATCGCCGCGTACGCCTCGCCCAGGGCCGGCGAGTTGTCGGCCCCGCCCACGAAGAAGAGACCGTGGAGCCCGACGAACGCGTTCCCGTCGCCGAACATCAGGCCCCAGCCGAGCACCCAGAACGAGATCGTGGAGGCAGCGAAGACGATGAAGTTCTTGGCGAGAATGTTGGTGGTGTTCTTCGCCTGGCACAGCCCGCTTTCGACGAGCGCGAAGCCGGCGTTCATCCAGAACACCAGCATCGCCGTGACCAGCACCCAGACGGTGTCGACACCGATGCGAAGATCCGATGCGGCGGCCGAGAACTTCTCGAGCGCGTCCGGCGTCGCTTCATCCGCTGCGAACGCCGGCAGCGCGCACAGCAACAGGGCAGCCGTCAGAGCCGCCCGACGATTCCACTTGCTCATGGGTTCCTCCCCGGGATCGCGTCCCGTGTGAACCACCCAGAGCAATGCGCGTGCCATTGCGCGCGTGTACGCGATCGAGCTGAACTGCGCCCTTTTCCGCACGATTCGCTGGGAATTGCGCCGATCGCTGCCCGACTGCCGCGCAGAGGTGCCTGGAAAGCGAGCGCGCCCTCCTTGCGCCGCGGCCGGCGCGCCCGTGCATCGTGACTTGGGGACGTTCCTGAAGTCAACTAAGGCAACGCACCAGGAACGTCCCCAAGTCAACGCCCCCAAGTCAACCCGAGTCAACGACTTTGCGGAGGGTGGCGATCAGGTCTTCGGGTTCCCAGGGTTTGTGGAGGAACGCGGCGAGGCCGTGGGCGGCGAAGCGATCGGCGAGCGAGGCGGCGTCGTAACCGGTGACGAGGATCACGGGCAGGTCGCCGCGGAGTTCGCGTAGGAGCAGGAAGGTTTCCTCGCCGCTCATGTCGGGCATCGCGAGATCGAGCACGACCGCGTCGACGCCGTCGACACCCGACCTCGCGCAGGCGATCGAGCGCCTCGCGACCCCCGCATGCGACGAGCACGCGGAAACCCGCGCGCGCCACCACCGCGCTCGTCACTTCGAGAATGCCCTCGTCGTCGTCGACGAGCAGCACGGTTCCACCGTTCGCGGCCGCAGCCGGTGCGCGCGGCGTCGGACTCGCCTCGGGACGCTGTGCGCTCGGCGGGAACAGCGCCCGCACGCGCGTGCCGCGCTCCACCTCGCTCTCGACGCAGATCGCACCGCGATGCGCCTGCACGATGCCGAGCACCGCCGCCATGCCGAGCCCGCGGCCCGAGAACTTGGTGCTGAAGAACGGCTCGAAGACGCGTGCAGCCGTGGCGGCGTCCATGCCGCGGCCGTCGTCGCTGCACGCGAGTTCGACGACGTCGCCGGGCGCGACGTCTGCGTTGCCGAACGCGTCGTGCAGTTCCTCGCGCGAGATCTGCACGACGGCGGTGCGACACGACGATGCGCATGGCCGCGTCGTCCCGCGCCTCCGAAGCGTTGAGCACGAGGTTCAAGAGCACCTGCTGCATGCCGCTCGCGTCGGCCTCGATCGTCGAGCAGGTCGCTGCCGCGCTCGACGACCAGCTCGCAGCGCTCCGGCAGCGACGCGCGCAGCAGATCGGCCATCGACGCCACCAGTGCGCCGAGATCGAGAGGGCTTCGCTCGGCGACGACTTCCCCGCGTAGGCGAGCATCTGCGTCGGTGAGCGACGCGGCGTGCTGCGCGGCCTCGGCGATGCGCGCGACGCGCGGGCGCGCCGGCGCATCGTCCGGCAGCTCGTCGAGCGCGAGCCGCGCGCTGCCGCGGATCACCGTCAGCAGGTTGTTGAAGTCGTGCGCGATGCCGCCCGCCAGAATGCCGAGGCTCTCCAGCCGCTGGACCTGTTCGACGTGCCGCGCCAGCCGCTCGCTCTCCTGCTCCGCGCGTCTTCAGCTCGGTCACGTCGCGCGCGGAACCGAGTCACCTCGACGTTGCCCTGCTGCGTCGAGCCCGCACGCGTGCGAGCCGCAACTGGATCCAGCGCGGCCGGCCGTCGCTTCCCGACGCAGGCGGCGGTCGAGCGCGACGGCCGGCTGCCCGGCGGATGCTCCGGTACTCCGAGCCGATCTGTTCGCGCGCACCGGGCTCGAGCAGGCGGCAACCAGCCGTGGCCGTCGAGATCCTCGGGGCGCCAGCCGAGCGTGGCCTCGAAGGCGCCCGCGATCCACTCGCGCGTGAGATTCCCGTCGCGGTCGATGCGGAACTTGAAGGCGAAGTCGGACGCGAGTTCGGTGATCGTGCGGTAGCGCTCCTCGCTCGCGGCCAGCTCGCGCGTGCGCGCCGCGACGCGCGCCTCGAGCCCGCGACGCACCGAGCGGCGCAGTCGATCCGCCGCGGCCTGGATCTGGATGCCGAGCACCGGCGGCGCGACCACGAGCCAGAGCGGGACGAGGTCGCAGGATCGGGCGGCCCGCGGCGAGCCACCCGAGATGGAACGGCACCCGTCGCGCAGAGCACGACCAGCGCGGGCGCCGAGCAGTCGCTCCGCGACGCCGTACTCGCCGGCTCGCAGCGCCGTGCGTAACGCGACGATCGCCGCGGCGAACACGGCGAACGGCTCGCAGACGAGTCCGAGTGCGTACCCGGCCGGATCGCCGAAGCGGAACGCGACGAGCGCGCGCAGCAGCCCGAACGCGAGCGCACCCGGCAGCAACCAGCTCGGGATCCGGCGTCTGCGCGAAGCGCAAGCGTGCCCGACAGCAGCAGCGCCGCGTAGAGAGCTCCCGAGCGGATGCGCGAGCAGAGTCGAGATTCGGATACGTCGGCACCGCGAACGGAATCACGCCCGCGATCGCCGCCGCCGCCCAGCCCGTCACCCAGTGAGCGACCGGTCCCGCGTTCCGCAGAAGACCGCGCCGCGAACGCGGCGAAGAGCGCGAGGAGCGAGGATCAGCGCGACTTCGAGCACGATGCGGCCGAGCATATCACCTAGCGGGGCAGGATCTCCGTGGGCAATGACTGTGTCGTGTCATGCGGCGCGACACCGGAGGCGGCACGGGCCGCGCGCACCGCCGGGGGCGGCTCCCATCGCGGGACGCCGTCGTGCGTCGCGCGGAATCTGCGTGACGGGATCGACGACGCGGATCGCGCGCCGGCGTCCAACCCGGCGCGCTCGGCGACGTAGCGCACGAGGACCGCGCGCAGACCCTGCACCAGGAAGCTGCTCTGCGCGGTGCGGATCCAGCCGTCGAGTCGCACCGGCACGCGCGCCGGGACCGCTCACCCACACCACGCCGTCGCCGACGGCGTAGTCGCGTGCCGTCGAGCCGCGTCGAGGGCCGCACCGCGAGTGCGGGCATGCGTGCCGAGCGCATGGCGTCGCGATCGTGCGCGGTGCCCCCACCTCGATGCGGAACTCGAAGACCTTGTGGTTGGCGTAGGTGGGAACGCCGATCGCGTAGCCGGTCGCCAGCGGCAGCGCGCGCAGCAGGTAGACGAGATCCGAGGTGTCGTAGGCGAAGGGCCCGAAGTCGAAGACGAGCTCGCGACGCTGCCGTTTGTGGAGCTTGTCGAGCTGGCCGATGCAGGAAGTGCGTGGGCGGCGTCGTAGCGGACCGACTCGTCGAAGTGCTTCGACGCGTGCTTCTCGACGGCGCGCGTGCGCACCGTCGACGAAGCGGTCGAGGTCGATCCACGCCTCGCTGCGGTCGTTCACCTCGTAGACGCCGAGAAGACCTTGTTGGTGCGCGCGATCGCGACGACGTGGGCGTAGCGCGCGCCGTCCACCTCGACGAAGCGCGCCACCTCGATCGACGACGGCGCCTGCCGGCACGCCGAACCACGAGACCGCGTACTCGAGTCGCTCGCCGACCGGAAACGGAAAGCGCGGCGGTCGCGCGACGAGATCCGCCGGCGTGAGCACGCGCAGACCCGGCGCGTCGAGCAGGAACGGCTTCGGCGCCGGCTGCGCGGATCTGCGCGACGGCGCGCAGCGCGGCGACAGGCCGCGACGAGCAACAGCGCCAGCAGCGCGCGCCGGCGTGGTCCCCGCATCAGAAGAAGTCGAAGCGCGTTGCGAGCACCGCGCTGATCGCCGAGAGCACCCACAGCGAGACGACGCTCCAGCCGAGTCGACCGAAGACGCCCGCGCGGATGCGCCGCAACAGGACGTCGCCCGTCATCACCAGCGCGATCGCCAGCGCGCCGAGCGCGAAGACGTTGTGCGAGCGCAGCCCGAGCGCGATCAGCACCGCGCCGATCAGCACCGCGTGCGCGGCGAGCACGAAGAGCACCGGCCACAGCGTCGGTTCCTCGAAGAACGGCGCGACGAAGCGCTCGAAGCGACCGGGCGCGCGTCCGCCGTCGGGCAGCATCGTCGCGCGCCTGCCACAGCGCCTCGCACCGTCTCGATCAGCCGCCCGCTCGCGACGAACTCGTGCAGCGCGTGGTCGTCGTCGACCTCGAAGAGGCGCACGTAGCCGGGCGTGCCGCTGCGCGCGAGACGCCGGCTGTCGGCGATCGGCACCACGTCGTCGCCGCGCGCATGCACCAGCCAGACGCGCGCGCCGGGCGGGAGCCGGCCGCGCAGCCCCGGTCGCTGCGCGGCCTGGGCGAGCAGCAGCGTCGGTCCGCTCCACGCTCGCGCTGCAGCAGCGCCACTGCGACGGCGCCGCCGAACGACGAGCCGACCACGCACGTCGGGCTCGAAGCGGCGGATCGCCTCGGCGTGGAGCGCCACGCAGGCATCGAAGTTGCCCGTGTCCATCGCGGGCGTCGTCGTCTCGAACGCCGCGGCCAGCGCGCGCGCCTTGCGAGCCCTGCGGGCGAGCCCTCGTGACCGTGGATGAAGTGCACGCGGAGTCGCGTCATCGCCGCAGTCTAGCCGACGAGATCTGCCGGCGGTCGCCTCGGCGACTCTGCGCGGCTCCGAACGCTTCGCTGCGCCGCGCGCGACGGAGCGCGCTTCGCACGGCGGGATTGAAGTACCCGAAGCGCAGCTCGGGGAAGCGCTGCGCGAGCGCGTCGCGCAGCCAGCGCATGCCGCGACCCGGCCGGATCGTCCCGCGCGGCAGCGCGCGGCGGTACAGCTCGGGATCGAGATTCAGGTTGCGCAGCTGGATGCAGTGCAGCCCCGTGCGCTCGATCGAGCCCGACGAGCGCGTCGAGCTCGGCGTCCGTGTCGGTGACGCCCGGGAAGCAGAGCAGGTTGATCGACGCGTGCCCGCCCGCGCGCACGACCGTCGCGATGCTCTCCTCGACGTCGGCGAAGCCGAGTAGCCGCGCGGGTTGTAGTAGGCGGCGTAGACCTTCGGGCGCGGCGAGTTCAGGCTGGCGCGGATCGCGTCGAGCCCGGCGTCGCAGAGCGCGCGCACCACGTCGGGGCGGCTGGCGTTGGTGTTGAGGTTGATCGTGCCGCGCGCGCCCGCAGCGCGGATCCGGCGCGTCGCCTCGACGAGGATCGCGCCGAAGAGCGTCGGCTCGCCCTCGCAGCCCTGTCCGAAGCTCACCACGCCGCGCGGCACGTGCGCGAAGTGCGCGAGCGCCGCGTCGGCCACCTCGCGCGGCGTCGGTGCGATGTTCGAGCCGGTCGTGACTGGCGCGGAACTCGCCGTCCGGCTGCAGCGAGATGCAGCCGACGCACTGGGCGTTGCACGCGATCGAGACCGGCAGCGGTCCCTCGTGACGGCCGAGGAAGAAGTTCTGCGCCGCGCGACAGCCGTACTCGAGCGCGCAGCGCTCGAGCTGGCGCGCGACGCGATTGCGCGGCAGCTCGATCTTCATCTGCGCGACGCCGGCTTCGATGCGCGGCTGCGAGAAGCGCCACGGGTCCTGGCGGCGGTCGTCGTCGGAGCGGAACGCGCTGGTCCAGTACTGGTCGTCGGCCCAGCCGACCGCCGTGTATGCGTAGAGCGGCAAGCGTCGGTGCGCCTCGCCGCGTGCGCCACGCCGCGTGATGACCCGCGGTGTGGGCCGGCGCGAGGAACGCCGCGACCGCGCGCGCCTCGCCGCCTTCCCAACGCGACGACGGCGACCGGCGCGAGCGTCGCGCGGATCGAGCCCCACCGGCGCGCGACCGGGCAGCGTGAAGAGATCGCTGCCGCGCGGCAGCGGGATCCAGTCGCTCCGCAGTCGATCGGCGTCGGGCCCGCGCGCCGCGCACGCCGGCGAGCAGCAGATCCGGATGATCGAAGATGCGCCCTTCAACATCGCTGACGAGCAGCCGAACAGGCTCGCTGGGATGGTGAGGGTGCGAATGAGCGTTGTTGCGCATGGATGCACTGCGAGCATGACGGACGGCTGCGCAAGACCGCAACCGAGCCCGGATGGGGGCTGCCGCTCGCGCCCGATCCGCGGCATTCTGTGCGCGCTCTAGAACTGTGGAGGTGCTCCATGCGCGCGCTAGTGCTCCGTGCGGGTCTCGTCGCAGCAATGCTCGCGGGTCTTGCGACGACTCCGGCGGCCCGTGCCCAGACGACGGATGTCGTGGTCGGCGTCCCCATTGAAAACGGCAAGGTGGGCAAGCCCCAGCCCGGCGTGATCGTCGATCTCGAGGGCAAGAAGCGCCGCGAGCCGCTGCCCGACCCGGTGATCGTCCACGAGGTCGAGAGCCCCGGAAAGACGACGGTGCGGCCCAAGTTCGGCGGCGGCTATACGGTGGAGACCGAGGATGGATCGAAGACGGAAGTGAAGCCGAACTTCGGCGGCGGCTACACGATCGAGAAGAAGGACGCAGGAGCAAAGGACCGTTAGCGATCGCTGGATCGCGACGACCCTGCGGCGACGAATCGCAGCGATGCGCAACAGAAGGTGGGGGGATCGATGAAGCGGACGCGTTGGGGATTCTTTGCGGGATCGGGTGCGCTGCGCCCGCGCGGGAAGCGTGCGGCCACCCGCTCGAGCGTGGCATTCGTGCTGGCCTTCGCCGTGGTCGCCTGTCAGGGGACTCCGCAGCTGGGCCAGGGCGGATCTGTGGTGACGGGATCCGGCGGTTCCGCCGGTGCCCAGGGCGCCTCCCATCAGCTCGTGCGCTGCAGCCGTCCGATCGGCACGGCCGCGCTCGTCGAGGCCAGCCCCGAGGCACTGACAGGACTGCAGAGTCTCGGCCTCTCGTCCCCGCTCCCGATGTTGCGCCTGATCATGTCGCAGTCGGGCTGCTTCAAGGTGGTCGACCGCGGAGCCGCGATGCGCAACATCGAGCAGGAGGAGTACCTGCGGCAAAGCGGAATGCTGCGGCAGGGATCGCAGACTGCCCGCGGCAAGATGGTGACGACACAGTACCTGCTGACGCCCAACGTGATCTTCTCCAACCCGAACGCGGGCGGCGCTGCATTGGGCACGGCCATCGGCGGCCTGGTCGGCGGCGGCAGCGGAGCGATCATCGGCGGCGCGCTCGGCAGCATGCGCATCAAGGAGGCCCAGACGACGCTGTTCCTGACCGACGCGCAGAGTGGGGTCCAGGTCGGCGTCTCGGAAGGTTCGGCGAAGGTGCGCGACTTCGGCGGCGGCGTCGGGCTCGGCGGTTGGGGCGGCGGCGTCGCGGGCTTCGGCGGCGTGAGCGGCTACGGTAACACCGCAGAGGGTAAGCTGATCGCAGCCGCGCTGCTTGACGCGCACAACAAGCTCGTCGCGCAGATCGGGGCGACCCAGCCGAACGATCTCTACGAGCAGCGACGCGGCAGCGCCACGCGCAGCGATCTGGTCAACGACATCCAGGGCGAACTGGTCCGCCACGGCTATCTCCCGGCGGGATCTCCCGACGGCTCGATGGGCCCGAAGACGCGCACTGCGATCCAGGAGTATCAGCGCGCGCAGGGGCTGCCCGTCGACGGCAAGGCGAGCGCCCAGCTGCTCGAGCAGATGCGGAGCCACTGAACGAGCGTCGCGCCTCGCCGGCTGCGGCGAGGCGCGGTCAGCCGGGTGCCGCTTCGAGAAAGTCCCCCACGACGCCGGCCGCGAGGAAACCCGGCGCGCCGAGGATCATTCCGCCGGGATACGTCGACGCGCCGCCCACGAAGAGGCCGCGAATCGGCGTCTCGCTGCGCGAGCACAGGTCGTTCGGGCGCATGTAGCCCATCTGCAGCGGTGTGTAGGCGCCGTGCTTGATCGAACCCCGCTTCATCGTCGTGAGCTTCGCTTCGATGTCGAGCGGCGTGGTCTGGCGGCGGAAGACGATCTCGCCGAGATCTGCGTACTCCCGCAGTAGACGGATGCAGGAATCGCCGAACGCTGCGCCCTGCTCTTTCCACGGCGCGTCGTAGCGGACCACGGCCTCGGCCCGCACCAGCTCCTGGCCGGCGGGGGCCATGGTCGCGTCGAAGCGCGTCGGAACCGTGACGTGCAGCCAGGCGCAGTCGCGCTCTTCTCCGGCATCGAGGCGACGCAGGTGTTCCAGCAGCTCGTCCTCGGTCTCGAGGCCACAAAACACGATCATCGAGTCGGCGATGCGTGGATCTTTGCCCTTCCACCCGACACCGCCGCGCAGTCCGAGGTGGAGCCCGAACATCGTGCGCTCCTCCCATTCCCACCCGCGTACGGCCGGCCCCAGATCGCCGGGCAACTCCTGCTCGTCCAGCAGCCGGAGGAACGTCTGCTCCGGGTCTAGGGTCGAGACGACGGCGCGCGCCTCGAAGCGCCGCCCGTCCGTGGTCTCTACACCAACCGCTGCACCGTCGCGCAGCACGATGCGCGCCGCTTCACATTGATCCAGCACCCGGCCCCCGCTGCGCAGGAGCGAGCGGTAGAGGGCCGAGGAGAGCCGGTGCGATCCGCCCTTCACCATGCTGGCCGAGAGCATGCGGCACAGATAGAGCGGGTAGAGGTAGCCGAGGGGATCCCCCAGATGCAGGCCCCACATCGCAGGCAGCGACAGCAGCGCCATGCGCACGCGCGGATCTTCGAAGCCGTACTCGTCCAGCATCGCGACGAAGCTCAGCTCGGAGATCGCAGCGAGACGCCTGCCGGCGGGCGTCTCACCGAACTCGACCATCTGATCGAGGGGGGGATTCGGCAGCCGGTACGTCATGGGAATCAGGTACTGCTCGAGGATGGGCGTGAACTCCGCCCACATCCGCGTGTAGGCTGCGGCGTCGGAAGGGCAGAAGGCGGCGATGGAGTTCGCCGTTTCCGCGGGGTCGCGCGAGAGCAGCAGCGAAGTTCCGTCGCGAAACGGGAACGCCGCTGCTACGGGCGGTTGGAGGTAGCGCACGCCGAGTTCTTCGAGGCCGAGATCGCGATGCGCCGGCATCAACTCGCCCATCATGTGATAGATCGCGTGCAGGTTGAGCCGGTAGCCGAAGTACTCGTCGGTGTTGAGGCCGCCGCCGGTCTCGAAGCGGCGCTCGAGCAGCAGCACCCGCTTGCCGGCCTTGGCGAGGTAGGCGGCGCAGACGAGGCCGTTGGGGCCGGCGCCGATCACGATGGCATCGTAGGTGTCTGCGACCGTCATCGCGGCACCCCGGCGCCCGCCTTTCGCTGCCACTTCTCGGCGACGCCTGCATTCAGCGGGATGCGCCCGAGATTCTCGAGAAACCACATCATCGGCTTTGCGCGCCACCATTCGGCGTCGCGACGGCCGAGGTCTTCGGCCACCTCCAGCGCAGCCAGGTAGCCGGTCGCGAGATGCGTAGCGCCGTACGGATGGATGGAGTTCGAGAGATAGAGACCTGGCAGGAAGCTGCGCGAGGCGCCGCCCACGACGATGCCCGGAAGCGGGCGGTTCAGCCCGTACTGCTCGGGGATCGCGCTGCCGCCGATCATGTTCCCGCGGATCGCCGACGGATTGCTGTCCTGCTGGTTCATGGGTGTGTTCACGTGGCGTTCGAGGACGAGGTCGCGGAAGCCCGGCGCGTACTCCTCCATCCGCGCCGTCACAGCTTCGGCCAGCGGCTCCGCGAGCGTGCGCCAGGCGTCCCAACCGTCGAGCCTCCGGCCGCGCCAACGCCGCGGACTCGGTGGCACGCTGATCCAGACGAATCCCACGTGACAGCCCGGCGGCGCCTGCGACGGCTCGGCCCGCGTGGGGAGGAACCAGCCGCCCATGATGTCGTCGGGGATCACGCCCGAAGCGACTTGCGCGAGGCCCGAGCGGATCTCGTCGAGCGACTCACCGCCGAGATAGCCGACCCAGGAGCGCTGCACCGCAGGATCGTGCGCCGCCGAGGCGAACTCCGGATCGCCGCGGAGCGCGTAGTAGACCCCGAGGAGCTGCGGATCGTCGTAGTTGAAGCCCTTGATCTGCCGCGCGCGCGCGGGCCCGATGACGTCTTCTCCAACCATCTGCAGGAACGTGGGCGCGAGCGTCACGTTGGAGATCACGACCCGCGCCTGGATCTCTTCGCCCGGCAGCAGCGCGTCGGGAGACAGCCGCACGCCGTGGGCGCGGCCGTCGCGCACCAGGATCTTCTCGACCGGGCAGGTGCTCCAGATGTCGCCGCCATGCGCGACGAAGCAGCGCACCAGTGCGTGCGTGAGCGCGTGCGACCCGCCTCGCGCCGTGTGGACCGGCATCAGCGACATCGCACCGAGGTTCAGCGCAAGCGACCCCACCCGCCGGTGCAGCGGCCACTGCCCGGTGAACTCGCCCAGCGCCGCCGGTGTGGTGCGGACCTCCTCGGATTCGTAGAGCATCTCGAAGACCTCGAAGCCGGTCATCCGCTGCAGGTCGTCGCCGCTGAGGGCGATGCCGAGCCGCTCGAGCAATCCTCCCTGGAACGCCGCGAGTCGGTCGAGCAAACGAGCGCTCGGCGCGCTGAAGAGCATCTGCTGGTTGATCTCGAGCGCATCGAGCGCGTTCTCTCCGAGATATTGCGTGATGGTCGCCTGCGTCTTTGCGTCGCGACTCGAGATCCGGGACAAACTCTCCTGCGTCACGGCCGGATCCAGCGCCTGCACCACGTTCTTTCCGTTCCGGAAGGTCTTGGCGAACAACACGTCCGTGCCGTAGAGGTCGAGCCCGTGGTGTTCGAGGTCGAGGTCGGCCATCGCCGGGCTCATGGCAGGAACCAGCCACGCCGCGTGGGTGCTGTGCAGGAAACCAGGAAGACCGAGTTCGATTGTGTCGCAGTGCGCGCCGCACTGGCCACGCGCCTCGAAGACCGCCACCGACAGGCCGGCCTTCGCCAGATAGGCCGCGGCGGTGAGTCCGTTGATGCCGCCGCCGACGACGATCACGTCGTAGTCCTTCACCGGTGCGCCCCTTCGCTGCGCATGCCCTCGGTCGCAGGCTGCGCGGATGCGGAGAGCTTCGCGTCGGCGGCCTCGCGGCGGGCCCGGGCGTCGGCCAGGTGCGCCGCGCGGTCCTGGCTCCAGTGCGCATGCCGGTCGCGCCGGAACGCGGCTCGCAGTAACCAGCCGAGCATCCGCGGCTGCAGCGCAACGCGCGCAATGCCGGGCAGATCGTCTTCGCAGAGCCGGATCGAGAAGTCCCAATGCACGGGCTCGTGGATGGTGCCGCCGATGACCAACTCCGGGCCGTCACGCGCGACGGTGTACTCGCGGAAGTCCATCACCAGTTCCTTGCGCCCGAGACCCCGCGACTTGAGCTTCACCGCACAACCTCCGTCCGCATTGGCGCGCGCCGTCGATTCAATGTTACAACTTGTAAAGTAGTGGGAGACAAGGTGTCAAGCAAGAGGGATGGAGGCCGGCGCTTGTCGCCGGAGGAGCGGCGACGTCATCTGCTGAAGCTGGCCGAGGATCTCACGCGGCGCTTCGGCGAGAGCGCTGCGCGCAGCATTCCCGGCAGCCTGGATGCGGGCGCCCGCCTGTTCGTGGACGCGGTGTGCGACACGATCGAGGCGAAGGGCGCCGGACCCTGGCACCTGCTCGACTCGCGGGGTCCCGATCCCGAGGTGGCGCGCCTCGGACGGTGGATCCTCGATCGCCTCGTCGCTCCCTGGCAGTTGCACATCGCCACGGCCACCGGCGTGAGCGAAGCCGAAGCGGCGATCCTCGCGCGAATGATCGTCGCCGCGGGCCGCGCCGTTCTCGAGCAGTGGTACGACGGCTCGCTCACGCGCGAGGAGGCGGTGCGCATGTCGACGCAGGGCGTCAGCGCGCTGCTGCAGGCGTTTGCACGTCCGGCCACCCGATAACGCCGAGCGAGCCGTTGGTGAGATCCGATCCGTCGCTCGCGAAGGGCAGGAGGTGCTGGTGCGCCCATGCACGACTCCCGCGGCTTCTTTACTTTCGAGAGCGGGCGGCTAGCAGCGCGACGATTCCCAGGCCCAACAAGGCGGAGGTCGAAGGTTCGGGCACGGGCGCGGCTTCCAGCGTGAGACCCGTCAGCGCAAAATCGACCCACAGTCCGATCTTGTAGGTGTCGAATCCCTTCAGCAACGCCGTACTGCCCAGATAGTTTGGCGACTCATCATAGGAAAACTCGATGCCGTAATAGCCGGTGACATCGAAGTAGAGCGGATAGAGGGCGATGCGCGCCTTGTAGTCCGTCACGCCCGGGGGCGGAGTCGTCACGGCCTGCGCTTCCACTCCGTCGGGCCACGAAACGCGCTCCGCACGGCCGATCGGTTCGGTCATCCCGACGCCACCGGTGAACAACTTGTCCCGCGTGTAGGTGAAGAGATACCCGTTGCTGCTGATGGTGTCGGAGGTAACCCCGGACGAAACGCTCTCCGCAACCTGAGAGGGGTCGAAGAAGACGACGGTCGAGGCGTTCGCGGTCGCGAAGCAGATCGACACTACCCGCGCTTCGCTTCACGCACGCACGATCCAGCGCGCAACGGAGGTGCAGCCCGCGTGCAGCAAGTGACGCGCGGCGGCCTGGCCAGCGCTTGAGAGTGCCTCGTCGCGGCCTAGCGGCGCTCCATGCCTTCGAGCGCGTCGGCCGCGCGCCAGGCCTCGAGGATCCCGATGAACTCGACGGGGCCGCCGCCGTAGAAGCCGTCCTGCGCGCTGCGCTCGCCGAGCTTTCCCTCGTTGTTGTAGTAGCCGGGCGTGCAGTTCTCGAAGAAGTCGCCGAGGTTGCGCGCCTTGGCGAGGCATTGGTCGATCCATGCCTGCTCCGCCTCGGGTGTCACCTCGAGCGCGTTCCACTGCTCGTCGATCCCCTTGCGGATGATGTACGCCAGGTGCTTCGCCTGTTCGTTCAGCATGTGCGGGTAGCTCGCCGTGAAGCCCGCCTGGGGATTGCTCATCAGGAAGCAGTTCGGGAAGTCGTGGACGTGCATGCCGTGGAGCGTCCGCACGCCGCCAGCCCACTTCTCGCTGAGGCTCGTGCCGTCGCGGCCGTAGAGCTGGAAGCCCGCGCGGCGCGAGTAGTCGGTGCCGACCTCGAAGCCGCTCGCGTAGATCAGGCAATCGACCTCGTACTCGCGGCCGCCCGCGACGACGCCCTTCGCGGTGATGCGCTCGACGCCCTTCCCTTTGGTGTCCACCAGCTCGACGTTCGGCCGGTTGAAGGTCTCGAGGTACTCGTTGTGGAAGCAGGGGCGTTTGCAGAACTGCCGGTAGTAGGGCTTCAGCGCCGCGGCGGTCGCCGAATCCTCGACGACCGACTCCACCCGCGCGCGGATCTCCTCCATCTTCTCGAAGTCCGCCAGCTCGACCGCGCGGGCGATGCCGGCAGCCGAGGGGTCGCCGCTGCGTCCGTCGCGGATGCCGACGAGGAGCTTCCCGATCAGGTCGGTCCAGCCGTCGTGCACCAGGTCCTCGGCCTGGGGGATGCCCGACACCAGCGAGTTGAAGTTGTCCATGCGCTTCTGGTGCCAGCCCGGCTGCTGCGCGGCGACCCACGCGGGGTCGGTCGTCGGGTTGTTCTTCACGTCGATCGACGACGGCGTACGCTGGAACACGTAGAGCTGCTCGGCCCACTCACCCAGGTGCGGCACGCACTGCACCGACGTCGCGCCGGTTCCGATGATGCCGACGCGCTTCCCGCGCAAGCCCGTGAGACCGCCGTTCGAGTCGCCGCCGGTGTAGCCGTAGTCCCAGCGGCTCGCATGGAAGGAGTGGCCCGCGAAGTTCTCGATGCCGGGGATGCCCGGCAGCTTCGGCCGGTTCAGCGGGCCGGTCGCGAGGCACACATAGTGCGCCCGGATGCGGTCGCCGTGGTTGGTCGAGAGAATCCAGCGCGACGCAGCTTCGTCCCAGCGCAGTTCCTCTACGCGGGTCTGGAACAGCGCGTCGCGGTAGAGATCGAAGTGCCGGGCGATGTGCTGGCTGTGCTCGAGGATCTCGGGGCCGTAGGAGTATTTCTCCTTCGGCATGTAGCCGAGCTCTTCGAGCAGCGGCAGATAGGTGTAGGACTCGATGTCGCAGGCGATGCCCGGGTAGCGGTTCCAGTACCAGGTGCCGCCGAAGTCGCCCGCCGGGTCGATCATGCGGATCTCCTCGACGCCCGCCTGGCGCAGCCGCGCGCCCGCCAGCAGACCGCCGAAGCCGCCGCCGATCACCACCACCTCGACCGCGTCGGTGAGCGGCGCGCGCTCGAAGCCCGGCTCCGCGTAGGGATCGTCGAGGTAGTGGGCGAAACGGCCCTTCACCTCGACGTACTGCGCGTTGCCGTCGTCGCGCAGGCGCTTGTCGCGCTCCTCGCGGTAGCGGGCGCGCAGCGCGTCCGCGTCGAATCCGGGCTCGTCCTGCGGCCTGCGCGATTCCGGTGCCGAGGTGGTCATGGGCGTCCGTCCCCCTGGTCGCGCCCGAGCTTGCAGTGCTCGCGCCGATAGTTCAAACACTGCGGCAGGGACCACGTCCGGCGCAGCCTCCACGCGGCTGCTCGGGCTCCGACCGACCCGCGCTCCTCAACCCTCACCGACGAGAACCCCATGCAGATCGCACCGATCCCGACCCTCGACGACGCGACCAACCAGATCCGCCTGCTGACCGCAGAGATCGTCGCCGAGCACATCATCCCCAACGAACACTTCCTGATGCGGCGCGGGGACCCGGAGACGGGCAAGCGCTGGGCCGCGCTGATCGCGATGGTGAAGGAGCGCGGTCTGTGGGCGCCGCACCTTCCCGAGGAATACGGCGGGATGGGCATCGGCTTCCTGAAACTCGCCTACATGAACGAGATCCTGGCCTGGAGCCCCTACTCGAACCCGATCTTCGGGATCCTCGCGCCCAATTCGGGCAACCAGAAGATCCTCGTCAAATACGGCACACCCGAGCAGAAGAAGAAGTGGCTCGAGCCGCTCGTGGCCGGCACGATGCAGAGCTGTTTCGCGATGACCGAGCCCGATGCGCCGGGCTCCGACCCGCGCTCGCTGAAGACCCGGGCTGTGCGCGAAGGCGACGAGTGGGTGATCAACGGCCACAAGTGGTTCTCGTCGAACGCCAAGCGCGCCGACTTCGCGATCGTGATGTGCCGCACCGAGGACGCCGGCGACGCCGACGTCAACGGACGCATGACGCAGATCATCGTTCCGACGGACACGCCCGGCTTCAACTACATCCGCAGCGTTCCGGTGTGGGGCCAGGAGCACGGCCACCACGGCGAGATCATCTTCGAGAACTGCCGGGTTCCCTACGAGAACCGCCTCGGCCGCGAGGGCTCGGGTCACCAGGCCGCCCAGGATCGCCTCGGCGCCGGGCGCGTCTACCACTGCATGAACTGCATCGGCCAGATGTGGCGCGCCTTCGACATGATGGTGCGGCGCGCGCTCGATCGGGAAGTGCACGGCGGCCCGCTCGCGGAGAAGCAGTTCATCCAGGGTTTCATCGCCGACTCCTACATGGACATCCAGGCCTCGCGCCTGATGACGATCCGCTGCGCGGAGCTGATGGAGAACGGCCTCGACGCGCGCACCGACATCTCGGCCATCAAGATCTTCGTGCCGAATGCCATGCACCGCGTGGTGGACCGCGCCATCCAGGTGCACGGGGCCCTCGGTGTCTCGAGCGAGACGCCGCTCGAGGGCATGTACCGAGGCGCGCGAACCCTGCGCCTGGCCGACGGACCCGACGAGGTACACCGGATCCTGATCGCGAAGAACGTGCTCAAGCGCTACCGGAACGGCGAGTCCTGGGACTTCGGAGTCTGAGGTCGCCACGCGGGTGGTCGAGCAATCGCGGCGGGCCGCAGCCCGCGCGCTTTACGGAATCCGCGCCGCCGACTCATTCGAACAACCTGACAGAACCAATAACCCGACGCCCGGCACCGGGGTCAGCGAACGCGGATGCCGGTGCCGGCGTGGAGCTCGCCGATCACGGCGGCGCGGTCGAAGCCTTCGGCGCGGAACACGTCCAGCACCGCGTCGACGGCTTCTGGCGCGCACGCCACCAGCAGGCCGCCGGAGGTCTGCGGGTCGGTCAGCAGCGCTTTCTGCACGTAGGTCGTCTCTTGCAGCGTGACGTCGTTCCCGTAGCCGGCCCAGTTGCGGTCCGAGGCGCCCGTGACGAAGCCCTGTGCAGCGAGCGACAGCACGCCGGGCAGCATTGGAACGCGCGCCACCTCCAGCGAGGCGGCCAGCCCGCTGCCGCGGCAGATCTCGTTCAGGTGGCCGAGCAGACCGAAGCCGGTCACGTCGGTGAGCGCGTGCACCGCGTCCATTTCGGCCAGCCGTCGGCCCGGCGTGTTCAGCCGGGTCGTGCTGGCGATCATCTCGGCGTAGCCGGCGGCATCCAGCGCGTCCTTCTTCAGCGCCGCCGAGTACACGCCCACGCCGAGCGGCTTGCCGAGGATCAGCACGTCGCCGGGCACGGCGTCGGAGTTCCTCTTGACCTTGGCCGGATGGACCAGGCCCATCGCCACCAGCCCGTAGATCGGCTCGACCGAGTCGATCGTGTGCCCGCCGGCGATCGGAATGCCCGCGGCCGTACACACCGACGCCCCGCCCTCGACGATGCGGCGGATCGCCTCCAGCGGCAGCCGGTCGATCGGCATGCCGAGCAGCGCCAGCGCCAGGATCGGCGTGCCGCCCATCGCGTACACGTCGGAGATCGCGTTGGTGGCGGCGATGCGGCCGAAGTCGAACGGATCGTCGACGATCGGCATGAAAAAGTCGGTGGTGGCGATCAGCGCCTGCGTGTCGCTCAGCTTGTACACGGCGGCGTCGTCGGAAGTTTCGAAGCCGATCATCAGTTGCGGCGGGATGAGTCCGTGCGAGCCCTTCAGGATCTCGCCCAGCACGCCGGGGGCGATCTTGCAGCCGCAGCCGCCGCCGTGCGAGAAGGACGTCAACTTGATCTTGGGCGTATCCTTCCGATCCGTCCGGGCATTCATGGCGTTCTCCGGGCGCTGCGGCCTTCGGCAGGAGCGCGTGGCGGCCGCCGAGGATCCCCTCAGCGGATGTTCATCTGACGTAGCAGGATCTCGTCGCGAATCCGCCTCGGCAGGAAGCGGTTCAGCGCCATGAAGAAGCGGCTCTTCGCGTCGAGCGTGTTGTGGAGCCTCGGCTTCGGCGCGCGCAGCACGCGCAGGATCTGCTCCGCCGCCGCCGCTGGATCCAGCGCGGTCTGGATCAGCTCCTCGTCGCGGACGACGAAGCGACGGACGCGCTCGCGGTACGGCGAGCCCTCGGGCGGCAGCGCGTGGATCTTCGCCGCGAAGCGGGTGGAGACCTGGGCCGGCTCGATCAGCGCCACCTGGATCCCGAAGGGCTCGACCTCGTAGCGCAACGAGAGCACCAGGCCCTCCACCGCGAACTTGCTCGCGGAGTAGATCGACTCGAACGGGAACGGGATCTGACCCACCAGCGACGAGACGGCCACGAGCTTCCCGGATCGCCGCTCGCGCATGCCGGGGAGGAAGGCCTGGAGGATCGCCGCGGTGCCCATCACGTTGATCTCCAGACAGCGGCTGGCCTTCTCGAGGTCGACCTCCTCGAACGGGCCGAAGAACCCGATCCCCACGTTGGAGAGCACCACGTCCGCGCGACCCCAGCGGCGCAGCACCGCGTCGCGGAACGCCAGGATCCCGGGGCGGTCGCAGACGTCGAGTGTCGTCAACAGGCAGTCGCTGCCGCGCGCCGTCAGCTCCGCTCGCAGCGACTCGACGCCCGCGGCGTCGACGTCGAAGCCGGCGACCGCGTCGCCCGCCGCCGCCAGGCGGAGCGCGACTTCGCGCCCCATTCCCTGAGCCACCCCCGTGATGATCACGACCTGCATCGAGTGCACCTTCCTGTTGTGTCGATCACGCGCGGCCGCACGCCCGATGGCGCCGGCCGAGATCGCGCATCGATTCCGCGAAATCGGGATGGAGCAGCCGGTAGCCGCTCTTCGCGAGGCGCGTGCCGTCGACGACGTAGTCACCGCCGAGGTAGCGGACGGAGTCGAGCTCGAGATCCGGAATCCGGCCCGCGCGGCGCGCCGCCCAGTCCTGCGCGCGGGCCGCCAGTGCGATCAGCGGCAGCGGCAGGTGGAGGCGCGGCGGCCTGGTGTCGAACGCCGACGCCGCGAGCGTGAGCGCCTCCTCCAGCGTCGGATGGCTGCCGTCGACCACGTTGAAGGCCCGCCCCAGCGCCTCCTCGCGCGCCGCCAGGTGCAACGCCGCTCCGGCGACGTCCTCCACGCGCACGTTCGAGAGCCGCTGCTTCCCGTCGCCCGGGATCGCCGCGAGCGAGCCGGGGCGCGAGAACGCCTTGCCAGCGCCGTCGGTGCAGCCGGGACCGTACACCGTGCAGGGTCGCAGCACGACGGTCCGCAGCCCCTCCGCGATGCGCCGCCAGACGACGTCCTCGCCGTCGCGCTTGCTGCGCCCGTAGTCGTCCTGGGGCTCGCGCGGAGCGTCCTCGACGAACGGCACTCCGCGGTACGGCCCGTACACGCTGGTCGAACTCACGTGCACGAACGCCCGCACCCCCGCCTGCAATGCCAGGCCGGTGATCCGCTCGGTTCCCTCCACGTTCACGCGTCGCAGCACGGCGTAGGGCGTCGAGAAGTTGCAGATGGCGCCGAGGTGGAAGACGCGCTCCACCGGTCCGGCGAAGAGTGGCGGCAGCGTCCCGGGCTCCGTGAGGTCGGCGCGCACGATCTCGACGCCGAGCGCCGCGAGCGACCCGGCGTCCGCCCGCGGCAGCGCCGCCGCCCGCACGCGCGCCCCGGACTCCAGCAGGCGCGCGACGAGGTGACCGCCCACGAAGCCCGTGGCGCCGGTGACGAGGCTGATCCCCTCCCCGCTCACTCCGGCGCCGCCGCGTAGAGCGCCTCGATCTCGCTCGCGTAGCGCTCCGCGATCGGCTTGCGCTTGAGCTTCGAGGTCGGCGTGAGGCACGGGCCCCCGGGCTCCCAGGTCTCGGCCACGACGTGGAAGCGCTTGACCTGCTCGACGCGAGCCAGCCGTTGGTTGCCGCGCTCGACCGCCGCCCGCACCTCCCGGACGATCTGCGGATCGTCGTGCGCGCGGCCGGCCGCCACGTCCGGGTCGAGCGCGATCAGCGCCACGACATACGGGCGGGCGTCGCCGATGGCGACCGCCTGGCCGATCAGCGAGGACGCCCCCTTGATCGCGGACTCGATCGCGATCGGCGACATGTTCTTGCCGGCCGCGTTGATCAGGAGTTCCTTCTTGCGGTCGATGATCCGCAGGTAGCCGTCCGCGTCGACCGTTCCGACATCGCCCGTGTGTAGCCAGCCGTCGGCGTCGATCGCCTCGGCGGTCTTCGCGGGCTCATCGCGGTACCCCTTCATGACGACGGGACCGCGCAGCAGGATCTCGCCGTCGGGCGCGAGCCGCAGCTCGATGCCCGGCAGCGGCTTGCCGACCGTGCCCGGCCGGAGCGCGCCCGGTGGGTTGATCGCCGCGTTGGACGAGCACTCGGTGAGGCCCCACATCTCGGCGATCTCGATGCCGATCGCGGCGAAGAAGTCGAGGATGTGCGGCGGCGTCGGCGCGGAGCCCACCGCGAACGCCTCGACCTCGTCGACGCCGAGCGCGGCGCGGATCCGCGCGAAGACCCGCGCGTCCGCCTCGCGCCAGCGGCGCTCGAGTTCGTCGGGCACCGCGCCCGCGCGCCGGGCGCGGACCCGCTCGAGGCCCGTTTCGACCGCCTCCTGCATGACGGCGCGTCGCTGCGGATCGGCTTCGCCCGCCAGCATTCCGTCGAGCGCGACCTTGAGCTTTTCCCAGATCCGCGGCACGCCGCCCCAGACGGTCGGGCGGACCTGCGCCGTGTACGCGAAGAGCTTCTTGGTATCCGTGAGGCAGTGCACCGTCGAGCCATACACCATCGAGCTGTAGTGCGTACACCAGCGGTCCGCGACGTGCGCGCTCGGCAGGAAGCTGATGCAGCGCCCACCCGGCGCGATCGGATACACCGCGTCGAAGGCGCGGAGCTGGCTCAGCATGTTGTGGTGCGTCAGCTCGACACCCTTCGACGGACCGGTGGTCCCGGAGCTGTAGATCAGACAGAGGACGTCGTCGGCCCGAACCGCGCGCCAGGCGGCCTCGAAGTCGAAGCCGCGGTCGCCGCGCGCCTCCAGATCTTCGAGCGAGATCAGCCCGTCGCGCGCGGCGCCGTCGACGACGACCACCTGCTCCAACTCGGGCGCGCTCCCGCGCACCGCGAGCAGGCGCTCCAGCAGCGCCTGCTCGGTGACGACGATCCGGCTCCGCGCGTTGCGAAGCATGTGCTCCATCTGCTCGGGGGCGGCGGTCGCGTAGATCGACCAGCAGATCGCGCCGAGATGCATCGCGGCGGCGTCGGTCAGGTTGAAGTCCGGCCGGTTGGAGAGCAGAAAGCCGATCGTGTCGCCGCGCTTCACGCCGAGTGCAGCGAGTCCGGCGGCGCGGCGCCGGACGGCCGCCGCGTACTGCGCCCAGCTCCAGCTCGCGTCGGAGCCGTAGGCGCGCAGCGCCGGCTGCGCGGCCCAGCGCGCGGCGGTCCGCTGGAAGGCCTCGCACAGAGTGCTGGCCTGGAGCGCCTCGGGGCGATCGCCAGGCGCGTCGAGCGACGCCGCGCTCACGAGAGGAAGCTCCCGCGGGCGCCCTGACGGTGCGGCCCGGCGATCGCACCGGCCTGCTCGAGCATCTCGATCTCCTCCTTGGTGCGTCCCAGCGAGGCGAGGATCTCGCGCGTGTGCTCGCCGAGCCCCGGCGCCGGGCCCTGCGCCCGCGGCGGGGTGCGCGACAGCCGGAACGGCGAGGCGAGCTGGCGGATCGCCCGCTCGATGCCCGGCTGCTCGAGCGTCGCGAGGATCCCGCGGTCGCGCGCGAGCGGGGAGGCGAGCGCTTCGTCGAGCTCGAGCACCGGCTCGAGGCAGCAATCGTGCTCACTCGCAAAAGCCTGCCACTGCGCGCGCGTGCGGGTGGCGAAGAGTCGCGCAAGCGCGGCGTGGGCCTCGGAGCCTTCGGCGTCCCACTGATGCGCGATCAGGTCCTCGCGCTGCACGCCACGGCAGAACGCCTGCCAGAACTTCGGCTCGAGAGCGGCCAGCGCGACGTGCCCGTCCGCGCAGGCGTAGAGGCGATAGCAGACAGCCCGCTCGGTCACGCCGCGCCGAACGGGCTCCCCGTCGCAGAGCTGCTTGGCGACCAGCAGGCCGAGCCAGAGAAGCGACGCGTCGAAGAGCGACACGTCTACGTGTTGACCGACACCGGAGGCGTCGCGCTCGCGCAGCGCCGCGAGCACGCCGAACGCCCCGAGCAACGCGACCCCGATGTCCGCGAACTGCCCGGCTGACGCGGCCGGCGGCCCGCCGGCGGCGCCGGTCAGCGCGCTGAGGCCCGAGAGCGCGAGGTAGTTGAGGTCGTGACCGGAGTGCTCGCGCACCGCCGAGCCCTGTCCGTAGCCGCTGATCGAGCAGAGGACCAGACGCCGGTTCGCGGCGGCGAGAACCGCCCAGCCGAGACCGAGCCGATCGAGCGCGCCGGGGCGGAAGGACTCGACCAGCACATCGGCGCCGCGCGCGAGTTCGAGCAGCAGCTCCCTGCCGTGTTGCTGCTTCAGGTCCACGCGGATCGAACGCTTGCCGCGGTTCAGCCACAGGAAGGCGGCCGAGCGCGCGCTGTCGTCCGGGCCTTCGTAGGTGGGTTGCGACCAGCGCAGGTAGTCGCCTGCGCCGGTGTCCTCCACCTTGACGACGTCGGCGCCGAGGTCGGCGAAGAGTTGCGTGAGGAATCCGCCCGGAAGCAGCCGGGTGAGATCGAGGATGCGCAGGCCGCGCAGCGCGCTCATCGCCCACTCACCCGCCGACCGCGTCGAGATAATGCTGGGCGTCGAGCGCCGCCTCGCAGCCCGACGCCGACGCCGTCACCGCCTGGCGATAGTGGGCGTCGACGAGGTCGCCACACGCGAAGACGCCGGGGAGGCTCGTCTCGCGGGTGGCGCTCGCGCAGCGCACGTAACCGTCCGCGTCGGTCTCCAGCTGGCCGCGCACAGCTTCGGAAAGCGGCCGATGCCCGACTGCGACGAAGGCGCCCTGGACGGTCACTTCGCGGCGAGCGCCGTCGTCGGCACGGCGCAGCCGGGCGCGCGCGAGCGTGCCGTCGTCGCCGGCCAGGAACGCCTCGACGATCCACGGGGTCAGGAGCTGGATGCGCTCGGTCCCGCGCACCCGCTCCAGCAGGATGGGGGAGGCGCGGAACGACTCGCGTCTGTGTACGATGGTGACGCTCCTCGCGTGTCGCGCCAGCCCGAGCGCCTCTTCCATCGCCGAGTCGCCGCCGCCGACGACGAGCGTGTCCTTGCCGGCGAAGAGCGGTGCGTCGCACACCGCGCACCACGCGACGCCGCGGTCGCGCAGCTCCTCCTCGCCGGGGATCGCCGAGCGTCTTCGGCCGCGCGCCCATCGCGAGGATCACGGTCCTGGCCCGCAGCGCGAGGTCGCCAACCCGGAGGCGGTGCTCGCCGCCCGGCGCTCGCGACAGCTCGACGCCTCGACCTGCGCCGCCGAGGAAGCGCGCGCCGAAGCGCTCCGCCTGGTCGCGCAGGTCGCGGGCGAGCTGCGGTCCGAGCACGCCCTTCGGGTAGCCCGGGAAGTTCTCGACGTCGGTCGTCTCCTGGATCAGGCCGCCCGGATGGAGGCCTTCGACGACCAGCGGCTCGAGCTTCGCCCGCGCCGCGTACAGCGCTGCGGTGTAGCCGGCGGGACCGCTGCCGACGACCACGACCTGCTCGACGCGATCGGGCGCCGGGCGCGGCGGTGACGTCTCGCGCGCGGATCTCGACGGCGGGCGTGCGGACGGCGACCGGCGCGGCCGGCCGCTGCGCGGGTGCGCGCGCCGGGACGGCGACCGGCCGGGTCTGGCTGTAGGTCGGCCCGAAGGTGGGGATCCACGCCGAGTGCTTGCCAGGTCCGCCCGCCACCAGGATGCGGATCTCCTCGGGCGCGCGGGCGATCGGGATCCGGCCGCCCCAGCCCGCCAGCTCGCCGGCCCAGCCGCCCCAGCCGCTGGCCTCCTCGAGCTTCTTCGTGCCGATGCGGTCGACCGACACGCGCGCGTGCTCGTAGAGGCACGCCTGTGCGTCCGCGCGGCTGAAGCCGGAGTTGGCGATGACCGCCGCGTGCTCGGGTCCGAGCACGACGAAATGATCGCCGCCCCGATAGAGGGTGTTGGAGCCCGGACGTCGCCATCGTCTCGGCGATGGTGAAGAGGATCTCGTTCGCCGCTGTCCGAGTTGTGGTCGTTGATGTTGTGCGGCCCCTCGACTGCGGCGACGGTCACCGCGCTGTCGTCGCGTCCGAGCCCGCACACCGCGACGTGATACGGCTCCCACGGACTGCCGCGCCTCGTTCTCGGCGAAGCACCAGGTCCACTTCGCCGGCGTGCCCTGCGTGGCGCGGTCGGTGCTCGCCCGGGCAGCGCGCCGCCGACGTTCATCATCACCAGGCGCAGCGCGCGGCCGATAGTGCCGTTGGCGCGATTGCCCGGCCCGAAGGCAGCCGGCGCCCGAGTTCATGCCGGCCGCTCGGCCGACGCGGTCCGTGCACGATCACCAGGAGCGCGCACGGGTGCGTGGTCATCTGCATGCCGAAGAGGTTGAACGCGTCCACCTGCATGGCCGCGACGGCCGCCTCGAGCATGGGCATGTAGCTCGGGAGGCAGCCGGCCATGACCGCGTTGGCCGCGAGCTGCCGCACCGAGAGCGGCGCGCCGCGCGGCGCGATCCGGCCGAGCGCCTCGTCGGGCGCCGTGCGCCGCGCTGCGCGCAGAAGTGCGTTACGCGCTCGGCGGTCGGGACGACGACGGGCAGCCCGTCGGTCCATCCCCAGGCGTAGAGCTGCTCGGCGGACGGCGTCCTCGTCGCCGTCGAGCGCGATCTCGAGCTGGTCCGAGCCGGGACGGGGCAGCGCGCTCATGCCGGCTCCGCTCCCGCGTCAGCGCCCGGACCACCGCTTCGAGCACCTCGGCGCGTGACGCGCTCGCGTGCGACCTCCGGCGGGATGCCGCCGACGGGGTGCGCGACGACCGCCAGCCCGAGATCGTCCGCTGCGCTGATGGAGCACCTGGCGCGAGAAGCGGTCGAACTGGTCGCTGGCCATGCCGCACACCGCCAGCCCACGCGTCGCCAGCTCGATCATGTCGTGGCAACTCCACGACGCGCACGAGCCTCAGTCGAACCCGGCGATCACGACCGCGTCGCAGTCGCGGCGCGATCTCGTCGAGCAGCGACGCCTCGGCGCCGATCGACGGCACCGGCTTCAGCGTAGTGCCGCGCGACGATGCCGAAGCGCCGGCGCAGCAGCTCCTCGATCCGCTCGAGGACCTTCTCGGCGTTCGGCTTGTTGTTGGTGAAGAAGCCGACGCGCTTGCCCGCCAGATCGTCGAGCACGACGCGCACGCCGCCCTCGGGCACGGGGCTGCCGCTGGTCGGGTTGACGACGACGGTCGCTTGTCCGGGTTCGCGTGGCATCGAAATTGCGGTGACCAATACTACGATGTCGAAATATTTGTCAAGCGAGGGGGTGGGCATGGACTTCCAGCTCAGCGACGAGCAGCGCAGCCTCCAGCAGGCGGTGCGCGCCTTCGCCGACCGGGAGTGCGCGCCGCGGCGGCCACGTGGGACCGCGAGGACGCGTCCCGGAGCCACGCGCTTCGAGCGACAGATGATCGCCATGGGGCTCTACGGGCTGACGCTGCCGGAGCCGTACGGCGGCGGCGGCCAGGATCTGCTCGACCGCGATCCTCTGCATCGAGCAGCTCGCCCGCGTCTCGCCGCTCGCCGCGGCCGGCTCGTTCGAGAGCAACGTCGGGCCCGTGCGCGTGATCGAGCGCTTCGGCAGCGCAGAGCAGAAGCAGCGCTGGCTGCCGCGGGTCTGCCGCGGCGAGACCGAGATCTCGATCGGCATGAGCGAGGCCGAGGCCGGCAGCGCGCTGACCGATCTGCGCACCCGGGCCGAGAAGGTGGACGGCGGCTAGCAAGATCAACGGCGTCAAGGCGTGGTGCACCGGCGGCGGACACAGCCGCGCGTACCTGGTCTACTGCCGGATGAGCGACCAGCCGCGGGCCGAAGGGCATCGGCGGGATCCTGGTCGAGAAGGACACGCCGGGCTTCCGCTTCGGGGCGCAGGAGCGCTTCATGGGCATGCGCGGCTTCCCGAGCTGCGACCTCGTCTTCGAGGACTGCGTCGTCCCCGACGAGAACCTGGTGATCCGCCCCGGCGGCTTCGGCCGGCTGATGGACTGCTTCAACATCGAGCGCTGCGGCAACGCCACGATGGCGCTCGGCATCGCGACCGGCGCGCTCGAGCTGGCGACGCAGTACGCGCTGGAGCGCAAGACCTTCGGCCGGCCGATCGCGGAGCGCGGCGCGATCCAGCAGATGATCGCCGACATGGCCACGCGCGTGGACGCCGCGCGCCTGCTCGTCTACCGCGCCGCGTCGAACGCGGGACAGGGCATCGCCGCGATGAAGGAGACCTCGATGGCCAAGCTCTTCGCCAACGAGACCGCGAAGCAGGTCACCGACAAGGCGATGGAGATCCTCGGCGGCGTCGGCTACAGCGCCGAGTACCCGATCGAGCGCATGCTGCGCGACAGCCGCGGCTGGCCGATCGCCGGCGGCACGCTGCAGATCCAGCGCCTCACGATCGCCTCCGCCGTGCTCGGGCGCCGCTTCGACCAGCGCCTGGGAGGCTGACCTACTCATGCGGGTGTCTCGGCGCGGGCTGCTCCGAGCTGGGCTGCTGGGCTCCGCGGCAGTCTGGGCCGGAGGATTGCTGGCCTGCGCGTGCCGCCGGAGCGAGCCGCCGTCCTCTGCCGCGCCGCGCGCGGCGCTCTCAGCGGCGGGCGAGGAGATTCTGCGCGCGGTGATCCCCGTGGCTGCTCGGACCGCTGCTGGCCGCAGATGGACCGGAGCGCGAGCAGGCGCTCGATGCGGGAATGCTCGCGCTCGACGACTACCTCGCGCACCTGTCGCTGCCGCTCCAGGCCGAGGCCGCGCGCGTCTTCGACACACTCGAGCTGCTCCCGGCGCGGCTGCTGCTGCTCGGCACGGCGCAGCGCTGGCGCGACGCGTCGCCGGTGGCGATCGAGCGCTTCCTGCGCTCCGCGCGCGACGAGCCGCCTCTTGCTGCTGCGGCGCATGTACGCCTTCCTCCAGTCGATGACGGTGCTCGCCTGGTTCGACCAGCCCAGCGCCTGGAAGGGCATCGGCTACCCCGGCCCGCCGGTCGGTCCGTGGGCCGGCAAGGGGAACGCGGCGTGAGCGCGGGCGAGATCCACGTCGGGCACGCGCTCGATCGCGACCTCGTCCTCGAGGGCGACGTCGCGATCATCGGGTCGGGCGCGGGCGGCGCGATCAGCGCCGAGATCCTGGCGCGCGCCGGGCTGCGCGTGCTGATCGTCGAGGAAGGCGCGTAGCGCGACACGCGCGACGAACGTCGATCTGCGCGAGGCGCCCAGCTTCGCGCGCCTCTACCACGATGGCGGCGCCCGGCCGACGGCGGACGGCGGCGATCTGCGGTCGTCCAGGGTCGCACGGTGGGCGGCTCGACCACCGTCAACTGGACCAGCAGCTTCCGCACGCCGGAGCCGACCCTGCGCCACTGGCGCGAGGCGCACGGTCTCGAGGGACTCGCTCCCGAAGACCTCGCGCCGTGGTTCGAGCGGATCGAGCGGCGCCTGCACGATCGAGCCGTGGGCAACCCCCAACCTCAACAACGCACTGCTCGCGCGCGGCGCCGAGAGGCTCGGCTGGTCGCCACGGCGCCATCCGGCGCAACGTGCTCGGCTGCGCGAACCTCGGCTACTGCGGCCTCGGCTGCCCGCTCGGCGCCAAGCAGAGCATGGACAGGACGGCGATTCCCGACGCGCTCGCGACACGGCGCCGCGCTCGTCACCCGCGTGCGCGCCGAACGGCTCGCCCTCGACGGCGACCGCGTCGTCGCCGTCGAGGGCGTCGCTCTCGACGAGCGCGGCGTCCGGCCCACCGGCCGGCGCGTGTGGCTGCGTGCGCCGTGGGTGGTGGTCGCGGCGGCGGCCCTCCAGAGTCCCGCGCTGCTGCTGCGCTCGAAGCTTCCCGACCCGCACGCGACGGCTCGGCAAGCGGACCTTCCTGCAGACCCACAACTACTCGCTCGCGTTCATGCCGGAGCGCGTCGAGCCTTTCTCCGGCGCGCCGCAGTCGGTCTACATGGACCACTTCACCTGGCGCGACGGCGTCACCGGCCGCGCGGGCTTCAACATGGAGGTCGCGGGCGCGCAGCCCGTCGTGAGCATGAACTTCTGGAAGGGGATGGGGACGGAGATGGCGGAGTTCGCGCGGCGCCTGCCGAACCTTCACACACTGGTGTCGCAGATTCGCGACGGCTTCCACGAGGACAGCCCGGGCGGCGAGGTCCGCCTGCGCGCGGACGGGAGCGCCGTGCTCGACTACCCGCATCAGCGAGTGGCTCTGGGATGGCGTGCGCAGCTCGTACCTGGCGATGGCCGAGTGCCAGTTCGCCGCGGGCGCCGAGAGCGTGCACCCGGCGTGCAGCGATGCGCGGGCCTACCGGAGCTGGCCGGAGGCCCGAGACGGGATCGGCGCGCTGCGGCTGCGCTCGCCGAACGTCTTCCTGAATTCCACCCATCCGCTCGGCGGCTGCGCGATGGGCGCCGACCCGCGCCGCTCCGTCGTCGACGCGTTCGGCCGCCACCACCACGTCGCCAACCTGCTCGTGATCGACGGCTCCGTCTTCCCGACCAGTCTCGGCGTGAATCCGAGCCTCTCGATCTACGCACTCGCCGCCCGCAACGCGACCGCGCTGGTGGAGCGGATCACCGGCGCGGGCCGCCGCGCGGCAGGAGGTCCGCCGTGAGGAAGGCCGAACCCGACGGCGACGGGGCTCCGGTGACCGAGTCGGACGCACTCGGGCTGATGCGTCTCGTGCACCTGATCGAGGCGGCCAACCACCACCGCGCGACCTCGCAGCTCGACCTGCGCCAGCGCCTCGTGATCCAGGGCCTCGGCCTCTGGGGTCCGACCCCGATCGTCGCCGTCGGGCAACGCCTCGGCGTGTCGCCGTCGACGATGACCGGTCTCGGCGATCGCCTCGAGCGCGGCGGCTACGTCGAGCGGCGCCGCCACCCGAGCGACCGCCGCGCGACGGTGTTGGCGCTGACGCGCAAGGGCAAGCGCGCGTTCGCGGGCGAGAAGGAGTTCTACCGCCGGCTGGTCGACCAGGCATTGGCGTCGCTCGGCGCGCCCGCCCGGCAGCTCGTCCTGCGCGCGCTCGCCGAGCTGCCCCCGAGCGGCGGCGAAGGCGCGCCGTAGCGCGGGCGCGCGTGGCCGTCGCCTGCCGAGAGAACGCCTCCGCAAGCGAGCCGCTTCCCTCCCCAGGTGCGCCGTGGAGCGCCCGATCGATCAGCCTGTTACGTAGCTCGGTGTTTGCCTGTGGTCGTCGTGGCGCTCGGCCTCTCCGAGCAGGCGCAGGTGCTCGAGATGCGCATAGGTCTCGCTCTCGGCCATCGAGCCCCAGCTGCGCGGCTGGAACAGGCGCCGGGAGAACTCGCGCACCGTCGCGGGACGGCCGAACTCGCGCGAGATCTCCTTCACGCGCGCGAGCCGCTCCACATGGTGGCGCCGGATCGCCTCGGCCCGTGCGCGCAGATCGGGAAAGGGGTGGCCGTGCGCGGGCAGCACGTTGCGAACACCGGCGATTGCAGCCACCTGATCCAGCGACGCGAAGTACGAAGCGAGCGGGTCGCGTGCCGTCGAGAGGCCGGAGATGTGCGGCGTGATGGTCGGCAGGACGTGGTCGCCGGCCAGCAGCGTTCCCGTCGTCGGATCGTGCAGGCAGAAGTGGTCGGAGGTGTGGCCGGGGGTGTACAGCACGACCATCTCGCGATCGGCGAGACGCAGCACCGCGCCGTGTTCCACGGGATGGGTGATCTCGGGCAGCCAGCGCCGGCCGAGCCAGCGCATCACGTGGAACTGGACCCGGCGCCGCAGCGCCGGGCGCGGTCGCTCCCCGCCCCAGGGCGTGCGACCTGCCCAGGGCACCGCAGGCGGCGAAGCGGACTCGTCCTGCTCGCTCGCTTGTTGCGCCGCGAGATCGTCGACCGAGACCTCCGGCCGCGGGGCTGCGTCGAACCAGAAGGCGCGGTGCGCGATCACCTTCGCGCCCACTTCGCGCTGGAAGCGCGCGGCGCCGCCGAAGTGGTCCGGGTGCGAGTGGGTGATGAGGACGCTGTGGACGTCCTTCGTGCGCAGACCCGCCTTCGCGAGCCGATCCTGCATGGCGCGCCAGGCGAGCGGTCCGGGCAGACCCGGGTCGATCACCGCCGCGCCGTGCGCGTCGAGCAGCGCGTACATGTTGACGTGCCCGAGCCCGGGCATGCGGATGGGCAGCTCCATCCGCAAGATCCCCGGCGCGACCTCGACCACGTCGGTGCGTGCCGGCTCCTGCTCCTGACGGCGTGCCATGCGCTGCTCGCGAACCCCCGTCCCGCTGCTGCTCTCCCCGCTTCCGCCTCGGGTTCGCGAGAGTACCAGCGGGCGCAGATTTCGCGCGCTCCCGCCGCGAAGCACCCACTCGCATGCGGCGCTCGATTTTCCTACCTGCCCCGGGTGCGGCGCGCGAGTGCTGCGAGCGCGACGAACGCTGCGCTGGCGAGCGCCGCCGCTCCCGGCTCGGGCACGAAGCCGAGGATCGTCGCGAAGAGGTCGTCGTTGTCCGCCACGCGATCATAGGCGTCGAGCGTCGTCGGATAGCTGGTCGATCCGGGACCGCCGGTCTCCGCGTAGCCGGTCAGGAACACCGTCGGCTCGCCGGGCGCAACGATCTGTTCGTCGCCCGCCGGTGGCCAGCCGTCGAGGTGCACGAGCAGGTCGTAGGCCTCCTCCCAGCCGTAGCCGGCCACGTAGGTGCCAGAGCGCAGCGTTGCGAGGCTCGCGTCGAGCCGCGACACGAAGACGTCGCGCGAATAGCCGTGCACCGGGCGGTGGATGCGGATCGGCGCTTCAAGGTGTGATTTCTCGTCGATCGTGACTCTCACGACCAGTCCCAACTGCGAGCGAGATCCAACGGCGCCGCCGGAAGCGACCGAGCCGCGCGACGGTGGCAAGCGCCACCAGCTGAAGCAGCCAGGAGGCCGGCTCGGGCACCACGCTGGCGGGGGAACTCTCCTCTCCATCGCTCACCACCAGCGTGAAGCCGATCGCGGTCGGCTCGTTCAGCGCGGGCACCTTGTAGAGCGGCACCGGGGAGTGCGAATTGGACAGGGTGCCGAGCGGTCCGACGTGCTGGGTCCATTGATAGGAGAGCGGGTCGCCGTCGGGGTCGCTGCTCCCCAACCCGTTCAGCTGCCTCACCCGGGTGGAGTGAAGGTGGGGCAGGGTTCCGGCGTCGGCGACCGGAGGCTCGCCCACCGGGCGGAACCAGACGTTGACGTCGAAGGACTGGGCGCGACCGAAGAGGAAGTCCAGGAAGGTGAAGCTCAGCGCCTGGGGACCGATGACGTTGAGTGTCGCAGCGCCGCCGGCGCCGATCTTGAAGAAGGTATTCGTGATCACCGGTGGGGTCTCGATGTCGGTCTGGAGGAACCCAAGCGTGGAGAACCCGTTCCAGCGCGCTCCGTGGCTGCTCAGGTGGAAATTCGGGTTGTTGCCGTCCGGCCCACCGAAGAGGCCCGGCGATCCCAGCACCTCGGTGCGCAGCCGCCCCGTCCCCGGGACGGGGATGTTGGGAAAGTCGACACTCTCTGGTGGATCGCCACTGATCTGCGTCACCTCCGGGACCGCACCCGCGTCGCTCGCGAGGAGCGTCTCGCGCGGGCTCACGGGAACGGGTCCGTTGCCGTACCCCTCGATGATCACCTGTACCGTGTCGGGAGCGCTCAGGTCGCGACCGTCGCTCACGACGAGTTCGAACTCGTAGGTCACGTCGAAGCTCTCCGGTTCGAACTGCTTGAACGTGGGGGTGGGGGAGGTCGGGTCGGAGAGTGCGACGCGAGGCCCGGAGGTCTGGCTCCAGCTGTAGAGAACGACCGTTCCGTCGAGATCGTAGCTGTTGGAACCGTCCAGCATGATCAGGGAGTCGAAGGTTCCGATTGAACCCGGGCCGGGATCGACGAGCGGAGGGATATTGCCACCGGTCGGGTAGAGGGCTACGTCCACGGTGTCGGGAAGGCTCTGCGAGTTCGCGTCCGAGACGACGAGCTGCATGCGCGTGGTCGTCGCCGCGGTCACGACCGGCGCCTGGATCGTCGGATGGGCAGCGGCGGGGTCCGAGAGATTCAGGTCGGGGCCCAACAGACGCACCCAGGTGTAGGTGACAGGATCCGAGTCGACATCGCTTCCGCTGCCGAGGAGCATCCCGCCTTCGCCGCTCTCGAGCGCCAGATTCGGCCCTGCGTCCGCCACGGGAGAGGGGTCGAAGAAGCCTCGGGCCGTGAAGCCCTGCGCGTCCCCGCCGATGAAGTCGCCAAAGGTGAAGCTGATCTTCTGGGGGCCCACGACTTTGGCCTGATAGCTGCCCCCGGCCTCGATGAGCGCGGAGGCGTTCGTGGTGATGGGTGCGACCTCGATGTCCGTGCTCACGAAGTTTCGCAGCCGCGTCGGCCCTACCGAGGCGAAGAGCGAGCTGAAGTGATAGTCCGGGTTGTTGCCGTCGGGTCCGCCAAAGAGCGCCGGCGAGCCGACGACCTCGCCGCGAAAGCGGCCACGCGAGGGAATCCCGACGTCGTAGAAGGCCATACCCGGCTGGCCGGCAACTCCGGGCACGGCGTCGAAGCTCCCGCTCGCCTCCAGGATCAGATGCTCGCCAGCCAACGCGCCACCTGGGACGAGGAGACGCAGGGCACCTACCAAGACGAGCAGCGCTGCGAAGCGAATGGTCTTGGGGAGCGGAGCGAGACCTCTCTTCGTGAAACGCATGGAGCCTCCTCGCATGCGGGAACTGCAACGACCCTAGACCCGTGCCCGCCCGAATGCAGCCCCAAGTTCGGCGATCGCGCCGCGTGGGTGCTGGGTCAATCTCCTAGCGCAGCGGCTGGAAGTTGAGGATCAGCGCCAAGACTGTCTGCAGGACGGAATACCTGCCGTCTTCGTAGCTTCCATACTGGTAGCGGCTGGCGTAGCCGTCCTTATAGCCGCGACGGAAGCCCTCGCGGAAGTAGTGGTTGTAGTGGTCGCGGGTCACGTAGTAGCCGCTGTAGCCGTAGTTCGCGTCCCGATAGGCATAGGAGTCCTTGTAGCTGGAACGCCAGCGATCCTGCCGGTCCGCCCGTCCCGCGCGGAAGCCCTCCTCGTAGCCGTTGTTCACAGCCTCGCGGAGAAGATCCGCGCCGTACTGATTCGTCTCGTAGTAGCGGCCACCACGAGAGTATCGATAGATGGGCGGCGTATAGAAGTACGGATCCGCCTCGTAGTCGTAGTCGCGCGTGTCCTGGATCCGCCGCTGCTGCTCGCGAAGACGCTGCAGATACTGCTCCTGGAATTGGTAGTGCTCCATCCGATTCTGCTGCTTCAAGCGTTCGGCGTACTGCTCCGCGAGACGCTGCTGCTGATCCAGGTGCTCGCGATACTGCGTCAGCTGCTGCTGCTGCGTCTCGATCCGCTGTCGCTGCTGCTGTTCTGACAGGCGGTTCTGCTGTCGCTGTTGCTGCTGCGCCTTTTGCTGTTGCTCGTCCTGCTGTTGTCGTTGCTGCTGCGCCTTTTGCTGTTGCTCGTCCTGCTGTTGTCGTTGCTGCTGCGCCTTTTGCTGTTGCTCGCCCTGCTGTTGTCGTTGCTGCTGCGCCTTTTGCTGTTGCTGGTCCTGCTGTTGTCGCTGCTGCTGCGCCTTTTGCTGCTGCTGGTCCTGCTGTCGTCGTTGCTCCTGCGCCTTTCGCTGCTGCTCGTCCTGCTGTTGTCGTTGCTGCTGCGCCTTTTGCTGCTGCTGGTCCTGCTGTCGTCGTTGCTCCTGCGCCTTTCGCTGCTGCTCGTCCTGCTGTTGTCGTTGCTGCTGCGCCTTTTGCTGCTGCTGGTCCTGCTGTTGTCGTTGCTGCTGCGCCTTTTGCTGTTGCTGGTCCTGCTGTCGTCGCTGCTGCTGCGCCTTTTGCTGCTGCTGGTCCTGCTGTTGTCGCTGCTGCTGCGCCTTTTGCTGTTGCTGGTCCTGCTGTTGTCGCTGCTGCTGCGCCTTTTGCTGTTGCTGGTCCTGCTGTTGTCGCTGCTGCTGCTCGCCTTGCTGTTGTCGTTGCTGCTGTTGCGCCTTTTGCTCCTGCACCTTCTTCTGCTTCTTGGCAGCTTCCTCTTCCTGTACCTGGTCTTGCTGCGGCTGTGGCTGCGCGTGAGTCGCCGCGCTGATTCCCACCAATGACACCGCTGCGAGTGCGATCGCCAGCATCATCCGGTTCACGACATGCGCCTTCATGTTTCGCACCTCACGACGTCTTCTCCCAAATGGCAATACGGCGGTCCCTAGCCCTCAGAAGTCGCCGGAGCGACTCCGCCGATCCGAACGAGCGCGCCGAGCCCGCCACTGGCCCTGTCTGATGAGCTGACAGCAAGAGGCGTGCCGCTCGGACAGCGCCTGTTCGCCGTGGTTGGCCAGACGCGATTCGTGTCCCCTGTGCGACAGCTGGTGGAACATGTCCGGAGCGATGGCGCCTATGCTCGCCGCACCCAGCGCCGGCGACCAAAACCCGGGGTGCCTCCCGATCCCCCTGAACTTCCGATGCAATTCGGAACGTACGCGAGGTCGCGCCCTCTTGCCTGAACGCGAAGGCGCTCGGCTGCCTCGACGCGAGCGAGGGCCTCGAGATCGCATCGGGTCCTCGATCGTCGGGCTCGATCACGGCATGGCCAAAGCGATCACGACCACGACCCCTCGCAGCGACATCTACGCCGCGTTGTTCGAGCAGAAGCGCCTCACCGCCGGCCTCAGCGATCAGAACGGCGACGGCTGTCGAGGCTCTCGCGGACGGTTCCCCGCGCGACGATCTGACGATCGTGCTGCCGCGCGCGGATCCGAACGTGCTCTGCATCGCGCAGCCGTTCCATGACCGTGCGTTCGTCTTCTCGGGTGCGCTGCGCGCGTGGATCCGGCGCCTGCTTCCGTCCTTCGCCGAGTTTCTCGCCGGCGGCTCGCCAACGCGGCGATGAACGGAGTCAGCGCAGGAACGTCGACGCCCGGGCTCCGCATCCTCGTTTGCGGAGAGCCTTCCGCTTCTGCCGCCCTACTGGTTCGGATACTGCTGTTGCTGTTGCTGAAGCTGTTGCTGATCCGGAATGATCTCGATCTCCACGCGGCGGTTCTGCTGGCGGCCCGCTTCGCTTGCGTTGCTCGCCACCTCGTACTGCGAGCCCATGCCGGTTGCGGTGATGCGATTGCCGGACACGCCTTGCGCGATCAGATAGCTGCGCACGCTCTCGGCACGGTCCTGCGAGAGGCCCTGATTGAGCGCCATCGTTCCCGTCGAATCGGTATGCCCGCGCACGACGAGATTGCTCTCGGGGTAGCGGTTAAGGGTCTGCGCAAATGCACTCAGCCGCTGCTGAGCGCCCGCGGACAACGTCGCAGAGCCGCTGTTGAAGAGGACATCGCCCGGGAACGTGACTAGCAGCCGATCCTGCTGCTGTGTCACGGTGGCGTCGGGGATCTGACCGATCTCCTGCCGCTGGTTTTCGAGGTAGTGGCCGATCACGCCTCCCGCGACCGCGCCGACGGCGGTTCCGATCAGGATCCCCGCCGTGTCGTGGCCGTGGCGACCGATCGCCGCACCGCTGCCGGCGCCGACGAGACCGCCGAGCACCGCGCCCTGCGTCGTCTTGGAGCCAGGGAGCGAAGCGCAGCCGATCCCTCCAGCCGTGATCCCGAGCGCGAGAGAGACGACCAGCGGAGCGATCACGCTGCGGCGCTCGAGTAGTTTGTACAACATGGTTGAAGTTCCTTCGGATTCGGAGCGGCAGCGGCTGCGGCAGGCGCTTCTGCGCACTGCCTTATCCGCCACACCACACGAGCGGCGAATTCGATCTTCTCCATTGCAAGCACCCTGCCGAGACCCGGCCGGCAGCGCTCGCCGCGTCAGCGCAGCGGCTGGAAGCCGAGAATCTGCAACGGGACGGCTTCCAGGACGGAATGGCTTTCGCCCCTGCAACGACGCTGATCTGGAACGCCCCGGATTCCAGCGCAAGATGCGTGCCGCTTGGCCTGGCTCCTGCAGGGACCATGGGAATCAGTCCAACCACCTTTAGGAGATCCAACGATGAGCTACTTCAACCAGCTCGCCAGCATCGCCCTCTTCGGCGCCCTGGTGTTTGCCAATGGTGCGTTCGCAGAGACGACGACGGAGACGACGACCAGTACCTCGGGCACGTTCTCTGCGTTCACGCCGAAAACGATCGTGATCAAGACCACCACGACGCCCGACCCGGTGCCCTACACGTACACCAAGACGACGACCTACGTAGACGAGAACGGCAACTCGGTCTCGATCGACACGGTGAAGTCTGGCGAGCCCATGACCGTGTACTACACGCAGGACGGTGACGCCCGTGTCGCCTCGAAGGTCGTGATCAAGCGGTCCTTGACGACGGATTCCATGGGTACGAAGGTCGAAGAGAAAAAGACGACGGTCACGACGCCTTAGTCAACGTAGTCAACGCTCGAGCTGGGGAGAAGAGCATGCCTCTCATCAACATCGTCATCGCGCTGATCGTAGTCGGCGTACTGCTCTGGCTCGTGAACAACTACATCCCGATGGATGGGAAGATCAAGAACATCCTGAACATCGTGGTGGTGATCGCCGTGGTGCTCTGGCTGCTTTCCGCGTTCGGCGTCCTCGGCCCCCTGTCTTCGTACCGCGTTGGAAGATGAGCGAGCGGGATTGAGGGGGGCGACTTTGCTTTGCTCCTCGTCCTCGGACGGCTCGGCTGCGCGCCCGCGGGCGCGCCGAGCCGTCCGCGGGAAGTGCCGGCCACCTCCGGGCAGGGCTACGCACTGCTGCACGAGATCCTCGGGCAGGAACAGCAGCGTCTCGAAGCGGCTGCTCATCATGGCGGAGCGGAAGCCGCTCGAAGCCGTCCTCGACGCGATCGCCGAGACCTGTGACACCGCCTACGACCGGCTCGAGGATCTCGCCGAGCCAACGGCTCGCGTAAGAAGCGTTGGCGGCGGCTTGAGAGGGGTGCTCCATGACCCCGCGGCGCGAGCTGTGAGTTCGGTACGCAATCGCCGTGCGAGCGACGCCTGATCGCCAAAGGCTCCGCCCTTCGACACTCCATGCGGTTGCTCTTGAAAAGAGCTGCGCGCGTTGCCATTGGCCGCGATCCAGCTCGTGAAGGGCAAAGCGATGAGGCGATCCGTACGACTTCGCCAACTCGGTCTCGCGTCAGTTCTCGAGCGGTACAAGCGGGATCTTGGTCCACGAGTGGAGGGGCGTTGTGGAGGAGGGATCGAAGTGCCCCTCGATACGGGCGGAATGCGCAGCGAGGCCGCTCAGAAAGATCCCCCGAAGGTCTGCGTCACGTGGATCAGCGTGAAGCTGGCAAGGCCAACGAGCAGTGCAGCCGCCATGCCGACGGCCAGCGGCTTCAGGCCCAGCACCCGAAGCTTGGTGAAGCTGGTGCCGAGGCCGACGGCCGCCATCGCAACTGCGAGACACCAGGCTGCCACCGAGTTCAGCAGCTCGATCAGGCTCTGCCAGCTCTCGGTCGTGAGCAGGCCGAAGGGCCGATCGCCCGCGTCGCCGATGCTGCGGATCACCGTCATGGCGATGAAGCCGAAGACGAAGAGCGGCACGATCTGCGAGAACGGCGTTGCAGCATTTTTCGCCCGAGATCCATCTCCGCGGTGGTGCATCACTGCCATCAGCGGGATTACGCCCAGCATGAAGAGATTGCGCACGAGCTTCGTCACGGTCGCGGTGTCGAGGGCCACGCTCGATCCAAACTGCTGCGCATAGAGCAGCCCGGCGCCGGCCACCTGCGACGTGTCGTGGATCGCGGTGCCCAGAAAGAGACCGGCGAGCGTCGGGTTGTCTCCGAAGAGGCCGTGCGCCACCCACGGGTAGACGAGTAGTGCGAGCAGCCCGAAGAGCGTGACACAGCCGACCGCGTAGCTCACTTCGTCGTCGTCAGCGCCGATCACCGGGGCCGTCGCGATGATGGCGGTGTTGCCGCAAATGCTGGTGCCCACGGCAATCAGCGTGCCGAGCCGGCGGGGAAGGCCCAGCGCACGGCTGATCCAGGAGACGGCCACGAGGGCCGTCGTGATGCATCCGAGCACGATGGGCACCGCCACGAGGCCGATCCTCCCTGCGGCGGAGAGCGAGAGGCGGATTCCGAGGAGCGCGACGCCGATCCGCAACAGCCGTTTCACGCATAGGCGCAGACCGGCGTCGTAGACGAGAGGCAGACCAAGGCCCTGCCGGATCGAGAGACCGAGCAGGATTGCGACCAGGATGCCGCTCACGGGGCTCTTCTCGAGGCCGAGCACGCTGCGGCCGAAGCCGCGCGCCAGCGCCTCACCCACCCACGCGAGGCCGGCCGCGAGGGCGAGCCCCGGGAGGATCGTGCCGGCGACACCGAAGAGATGGTGGGCGCGATTCTGCCAGCCCTCGCGCCGGGCCTGCTCCTCCCGGCTCTCCCCGGGATCCGTGATCGCCGGTAGGCCCTCGTAGCTGTCGAGCCACCGCAGCAGCTCGGGATTCTCGTACGGATTGCCCCGGCTCGCCCCGGCGATCGGCTGCGTCATCGGTTCCTCCACGAGCAGGGAGCGCGCTTCTGGGGCCGCTCCGCGCGGGGGGATCATGCACTCGCGCACGATTCCGCACCAGCTACCAGGGCATGGCATCGGCGAGACCGCGCAGCGGCTTCTCGCTCACGTCCTTCGGCGTCACGGACATGTTTCGGCGGCGAGTGGAATGTCTCGTACGGCGTGCAGCGCACGACGCTGCGGCCCTCCCGCTCTGCGCCCTCTTCGACGATCGGACGCACGGAGTCGGGCATGGGCTTTCCCGCCATCACGCGCGCAATCCTCAGCATCAGGTCCACGACCCTCAAAGGCTCGGTCTCGATGCGCGCGTCGCAGTAGACGAGCAGATCGGTCGGCGGCCATTTCTCGTCGCGGATGCAGAGAGAGAACTTCGGATTGCGGGCGATCGCCTTCGCGTTGGCCCGCGCGCCCATGGTGGAGACGAGGATTTAGCGATGGTGTTGTCGCCCGCTTTGTCGCCAACCGCGAACCCGGCCGCCTGAGTTGTTTGAGAGGAGAGTAGAGGTGGTGGTGGCGCCGGGAATCGAACCCGGGTCCACCGCTTGATTTTGAACGGCTTTTCGGGTGTCTTCGAGGCTGCACCAAGCCAACAGCAGCGCTCCGGCCTTCCTGTGGCGTCGGCGTTGCGCGAAGACGCATTCGACCGAAATCCGCACACGATCCAAGGTCCGAGCAATCGAGATCACGTCAGAGGCTCAGCGAGCCACGCAGTGTCGCCTGAGGAAGACCGAAACCTCCGCCTTGTCGGCCTTGCCCGCGGAGACTCCATCGACCAGGAAGTACAAGTCGTCCGGATCGGCTCTCTGCCGCTCGCCGTTCAAGCCGAGGAACACGAGCGCGCACATCAGAGCGGTCCGCTTGTTGCCATCTACGAACGGATGATTTCGAGCCAGGTGGAAGAGATAGGCGGCCGCCATCTCGAATAGGCTGGGATGCAGATATTCACCATCGAAGGTCGTCTCGGGCATCGCGATCGCCGACTGGAGCAGCTCCAGATCACGAAGCCCGCTCGCGCCCCCGTACATTCGAATCTGATCGGCGTGGATCCCGAGCACCTCGTCGAGGGTCAGGAAGTGGGGCTCGCTCACTCGGCGAGTCGGCGGAACACCCCGCCGAATTGCTCGTGCGCCTCGGCCACCAGCTGAGCCGTCCGCTTCTTGCGCTTTCGGTCGCGCACCGGTGTGACCACGAGGACGTCGCCGTCCGTCGACAGCTCGAGCTCAGTGTCCGCGTCGATCTCGAGCGCCTCGAGCAACGGACGATCGATCACGAGGGCGAGGCTGTTTCCGGATCGCGTGAGTCGCTTCGGCATGGCCGTACGGTAGCACTGGTTCGTCCGTACGAATGCCTCGTCCTGCGCTCGTCCCGCGACCTACCCGAGCGCGCGCAACGGTTCGTTCCAAAGAGGGATTCCGGCGCTGGACCCGGGTTTTCGAGGACCCACATCTTGATCATTCAAGTGGCTGATTTTTAACAAAATTGGCTACCGCGACGGGTTCGTCTTTGGTTTCGCCCGCTGCCCGCCCGCGCACTGCTCTTCGTCGTGGTCGGGCTCTACCAGCGCTTCTTCCCGCACGCGCCCGATCCCATGTACGTCAACGAGGGTCGGTTATACACGGATGTGCGTCCATAGATCGATCTCGAGGCGCCGCTCGTCTTCGGCGGCCTCTACGACCAAGCGAGCCGGCGCTTCGGAATCCTGATGGAAGACCTGACGCTGCGCGGGGCACGCTTCCCGAACGCGACCGGCGAGTTGGCGCTCGTGCCGGGATCTCGATCCCTTCGCGCTGCTCTCCTGAGCGGCGATCCAGCGAACCCGTACGCGTTCGGACCGGAGCGTGCGCGCGTTCTGGTGAAGTCCCGAGCGAGCCCTCCCGCTGCCCTCCTCCGATGACCTACTCGTCAGCCATCGTTGCCTTGCGTCTCAGCATCTCCCTCAAGACCACGACGTCCTGCCGATCCTGCGGCCGGTCTGCCGCCTCCTTGGACCGAACGATGTCGGACAAGCTGGCGGCGAAGAGCTCGACCCCGAACACCTCGAAGCGGACGGCATCCCGGCAGAGATCCGCGAAGCCCTCGGTGCCGGACGGCACGAAGGCGACGTCCAAGCGGCCCGCGTTCGTCACGAGGTTCCAGAGCTGCGCGCGAGACAGTGCACTCGCGCTGCAATCGAATGGAAGTCCTTCCGGAACGCTCTCGGTGTAGACCTTTGCTGCAAGTTCGCGGAGTGCCGCCGAGAGACGTTCGAGGTTGTCCCTCGATTGATCCGGCGTGATGGCGGCGTCCGCGGTGAGTCGTGGGAATCCCTGGAGACGAGCCGCCAGAGCGCCGATCAGGACGTAGCGGACGTGATGCTTCGAGAGGACACGAACGAGCCGCTCCGGATCGAGCGGCTCGACCTCAGGCACGTCGCGCCGCCGCTTCGAAGCGGCTCACGTTGCGCACCTCGAGAAGTCGCGCTTCGGGCGTGAGGGAAAGGATCCGCGCGACGTCGTCCAGCATGTGTGTGTCGGAGACCGCAATCGGTGTCAGCTCGGCACGGAGCTCGAAGCCGGCTGCAGCGAGGAGCCGCGTCAGAGTGGCGGTGCTCGGATCGGAGCGTCCCTGCTCGATGCGCGCGACGACCGACTGGGAGGTGCCAGCGCGCCGCGCGAGCTGGCGCTGCGTGAGCCCGGCGCGGAGCCGGGCTTCTCGCACCATCGCGCCGGAGATAGGAGACGAGCGCATGGTCGCCTGATAGCTCATCGGCTATCGGCAGGCCACGCGACGTCGCGTCGGCTACAGCCCGATGCAGCCTCCAAACTCGGATACTTCTTGTTCGAAATCAGTGAGTTATCGGTGAGTTGGTGGTGGAGGCGCCGGGAATCGAACCCGGGACCGAAGCAGCTAAGTAGTTGGATCGGCGTGACTTGTCAGCTGGCGTCGCGTGGATCCAGTGTGGATCCGCGTGCGCTCATCCTTCCGCGGTACTCCGGGCTGAGGGAACCGCCACGGAGAAACCCCTTGCGTCCGCTGCTTGCAGCCGCGTGCAAAGCAATCCACTCGACTGCATCGGCACAGGGGCATAGGGATTTCATGCTGCGTTCTTGGCAAGGTCCGATAAGCAGCATTCCGTCAAGCAGGGACGAAACGAGGCAGGAAGGCCCCACGCAGGGATTTCCTTGATCTCCTCGCCAGTGTGGAGGGCCCGCATCTCCTGCATCCGTTTCTTCGAGACCGGGCCGAAGTTGGCAGCGACGAGTTCGCGAACGAAGCGAATCGCAACCCACCGCTTGCGATCCAGATGGGCAGGGTCCATTCGCTCGACGTGCGCGAGTTCCTCCCCGCGAACACCTTCGATGAGAGCCCACTCGTGGTGGGCCCAGCTGCGGTACTTCGCATCGTTGAACCGGGCGACGGCGAGCATGAGCGTCTCGCGAAACCCGCGAGCTCCAGCTGCACGCTTGATCCAGACCTTGTGGAAGGTGAGTGCCTCGGTCGCGATCGAGGCCACGGCACCGATGAGCTCCACCGGGGTCGGCGGTCCGCTCGCGAAAGCCGCCCGTGTGACTCTCCGGCTGCTCTTTGGCGGCACGAATGCGTTGTTTGTTCTGCGGCTTCATTTGACCTCTGGATGCCTTCACCGCGAGCTGCTCGTCGAAGGCCGGCATCAGGTGGGCGTGCTCGACGAACGAGGCACTGCGCCTCGGATCGCTCATGGCCTCGGGATCATTCACCGCATCGCATGCTTCGCTGGATTCGGCGCTTCGGGGGGGCAGGCATTGAGCTCCAGGTGCCGGTGGAGGATGCGCTGCACCTCGCTGATCACCTCCGGCCTCGATTGCATCGAGTGACCGGAGTGAACGACGAACTCCGACTCGACGCCTTCGATGTGCGCGCTGGTGTATTTGACCACGCCAGTCTCCCCCGGCTTCGAGTGGTCCGTCACCGGTGACTCCAACGATCGAGTTGGCTGCGATCCCCGGCTCCACGGGGATCTTGGCGATGGTCAAGATGAAGGGGTGACTCGGGGACATGTTGTCGATGCTGTTCCGCAGTCGCTCAAGGCCCGCCTCCCGCGCCACATCGGTGCGCACCAGGTCGGCGCCCAGCCAGAACAGGCTGGCCGGGAGTGAGATGAGGCGTTCGGCCAGTCGGCGGACGATGTTCCCGCTGGCGAGATAGCTGCCGCGCTGGGGCGTGGCGATGAAGACGACGCGGCGCACGAAGGGGAGCGGCTCGACGAACAGGAGCTCCTCCAACTTCGCGCGCACCGGGTCAGGGAGCTTCGCCTGCTCGATCGGAACCTTGCTCAAGTTGCGCCAGAAGAGATCTCCCGAACGGATGGCGGTCAGCTTGGTCAACAGCCCGCCCTGGCTGTGACCGACCACCACCATCCGGTCGAGGCACGGATCGGGATCCTCGGCTTGAAGGCCCTGAACCGTCGCCGTCAGCGCTCGCCGCAACAGCGACGCCGAGTAGATGATCGGCTGCCCGCTGTCGTAGGTGAACAGCCAGAACTCGAAGTGCTGCCGGATGACCGGATCGGTATCGAGGTCGTTGATCAGGTTCATCCAGACGCTGAAGTTCGACGCGGTGCCGTGCACGAGCACGACGGGGATTCGGCCCCGTCGATGTGGCTCGCCGGCCGCCCAAGGTCGGGACCATCACCTGCGTCTGCGTCACTTCGCCGAGAAAGCGGCCGAGCTCCGTGGTCCACGGACGCGACCTGTCGACCGCCAGTGCGAGAGCCGCCGTCGGCTCCTGCTCGAGCGGCACGGAGCGACCACCGATCTCGACGAGCTGTTCGTCGGTCGAGGGATGAAGCTCCAGTTCTGCGGTCAGCGATTCGCCCAGGATCTGATCGCGTGAGGTCGGCAGACGCAGGAGTGCGGTCACGGGAACGCGCACGTTCGGGCCGACGACGAAGCTTTGCACCGGCTCGTTCGGGTCGGTCTGCTGGGTGGCCGCAGCGAGTGGCGCCCCGATGCCGGGCTGCCGGTAGCGATTGCGGAAGCCGACGACTTCGAACTCCGCCGCAGGCACGAATTGGTGAAGTCGGCGGTTGCCCCAGAGCAGCTGCCGCTCGTCGAATCCGACCTGGATCCGGCCGAACGGCAGATCGCGGGTCCCTGCCGCGATCTCCACTTGATCGCCGCGAGCCGACTTGAACGCCTCGGTCAACGCTCGATTGTAGAGGTCCACGGCGTCGCGGAAGCGCGAGTCGAAAGGACCCGGCGCGTCTCGTGGGTCTTCCGGAAAGAGATACGCGTAGTGCGTAGATCGTGGCGGCCAGGAAGTGTGGCTTTCCCCCGCCGTGCTCGGCGTAGTAGAACGAAAGCTCCGCGAGCGAGAAGAGGTCCTCGTGCGGTAGGACTCCCTTCCGCATGGCCGTCCGGAGGACGAGCAGGGTTGCGGCCGGATCGCGCTGGAAGGCTTCGGTGAGGTTCTGCCGGCGCAGCATGATCTCGGAGAAGTTGCTGAGTGTTCCGGCGGAAAGAACGTTCCGCGGTCAGCGAGCGGTGCACCGCTTCCGGCGATGCATGTCGAACGCCAAACGGCGCGGCACAGCCTGCGATGAGAAGCCACGCGACGCAGGCGAAGCCTCGCGCCGTCCTCGCTGCATTTTTCGACTTCAACATCGCCACGATGGGCGTCTTCCTCTTCGCTGCCAGCGAAGTCGCCGATGCCTCGTGCAACTGTGTGTTGTCCGCCAGAGAGACGACCGAGTCTCCAGCCCTGCTGCTCCGAACCGCCGTCTCATCACGTCGGCGATCCTCTGCGCTCTCCCGTCAAGCCTCCAGCTCGATCTGAACGGGCAGCCGCCTGATTCCACCGACGAGCTCGCGCTCGCGGACGTCGCGACCGCAGCACCCACTGACTCCGGCAAACTCCCATCCTCTCACCGCTCTACCGGTCCACCCGCTGCGACCCAGTCCCGAAAGCCTCCGAGATTGCGTACGTCCTTGAATCCCATGTCCTTCAAGGTCTTGGCGGCCAACGTCGCGCGGCCTCCGGTGTTGCAGTAGACGAGGAGCGTCCTCTCCTGGTCGAGAGCCGCTTCGTGAACCGGAGAAGCCGGATCCGCCTTGAACTCGAGGTGTCCGCGCGACACGTGCAGCGCCCCTTTGATCTTTCCGCTGGCCTGCAGCTCCGCGGCGTCGCGAACGTCGACCGCCAGCGCCTGGCCTGCGTCGAGCAGCTTCCTCGCTTCCTCATACTTGATCTCCGGCACGGCAGACCGTGCCGCTGCCATCAGCTCGGCGACGGTAACGGGCATCACATCCTCCTTGGTTCTCGGGTCGTTTCGCTGTCGAATGGGAGCGCATCGCGCGATGCCGGAGCTCGCGGGTCGTCGAGCGCATCGCCCCGCCGCTGCGCCTCGAGCGTGCCGCGGGCGAGTTCGGGGTCGATCGAGCGGATCGCGTCATACTGACTGAGGTGTATCTGGCCGGTCAGGTCGCGCAGGAAGTGCGAGCGCTTCAACCGGTCCATCACGGGGCCCTTCACCTCCGAGAGGTGGAAAGTGATGCCGCCGTCGCGAAGGCGGCTGTTGACGGCCTCGAGACTCTCGAGTGCGGACGCGTCGATCTCGTTCACGGCCGAGCAGACCAGGATGACGTGGCAGACCGCTGGATTCGCGGCGACCAGCTCGTTGATGCGGTCCTCGATGAAGCGCGCGTTCGGGAAGCAGAGGCTCTCGTCTACGCGGATCGATGCGATCGCGGGATCCGTCACGACCGTGTGGCGATCGACGTTGCGAAAATGCTGCGTGCCGGGCACCTGGCCCACGACGGCCACGTGCGGCCGCGACGTGTGGTAGAGGTACAGGAAGAGCGAGAGTCCCACGCCCGCTAGCAGTCCCGGCTCGACGCCCCATCCCAGCGTGACGCCGATCGTGGCCGCCATCGCTGCGGCATCGGCAGGCGAATATGCGTACGTGCGCCGGAACGCGCCGATGTCTACGAGGGACAGCACCGCGACGACGATGGTCGCGGCCAGCGTGGCGTGCGGCAGGTAGAAGAGCAGCGGCGTGAGGAAGAGCGTGGCGAGCGCGATGCCCACCGCAGCGAATGCGCCCGCCGCCGGTGTCTCGGCGCCTGCCTCGAAGTTCACGACGGAGCGGGCGAAGCCGCCCGTGACGGGGAACCCGCCGGAGACGGCCGAGCCGAGATTCGCCGCGCCGAGCGCGATCAGCTCCTGATCCGGGTCGATGCGCTGGCGACGTCGCGCGGCGAGCGTATGCGCGACCGAGATCGACTCGACGTAGCCCACGATCGAGATCAGCAGAGCCGGGACGAGGAGCTTCAACCAGAGCGCCGCGTCCAGCGGCGGCAGCGCGAGCCCGGGCAGACCTCGCGGGATCGCGCCGACCACACCCACACCCCGTGCGTCGAGTTGGAGGCTCCACACCACCGCGATCGCGACTGCGATGGCCGCGACGGGCCCCATGCGAGCCAGCATGTCCGAAGACCGATCGCCGAGCCCGATGCGGCGCAGCAACGGTTGAAGCTGGCTCCGCACCCAGAACAAGAAGCCGAGCGAGGTCAGGCCGATTGCGGCGGTGGGTGGATGGATCTGGTCGACGTGGCGGCCGAGGGCAAGCACGAGCTCGACGAAGCTGTGCCCCTTCGCAGGGATCCCGAGCAGCGGTGCGAGCTGGCCCGCTGCGATTTGAAGCGCGGAAGCCGTGATGAATCCCGCGATGACCTGGTGGCTGAGGAAGTTCGCGAGGAATCCGAGCCGCAGCAGGCCCATTGCGAGGAGCAGCACACCCGAAAGCGTCGCGAGTGCGATGGCGGCGCCCAGGTAGGCCGGCGTGTTCTCCGCTGCCAGCGGCGCCACCGCCGTCGCGGTCATTAGACTCACCACCGCCACGGGCCCGACGGCAAGTGTGCGCGACGTGCCGAAGACGGCGTAGAGCACCAGCGGCGCCATCGACGCATAGAGTCCGACTTCGGGCGGGAGCCCCGCGACCATCGCGTACGCCAGCGACTGCGGGATCAGCATGATCGTCACGATCGCCGCGACGACCAGGTCGTTCGAGAACGTGCGTCCGCTGTACGCGGCGCCCCAGGTCAAGACCGGGAGATGGCGTTCGAGGATTGCTCGCCACTTCGACACGTTACGGTTCCGCTCCGAGCCGCGCGGCTGCCGCCACCTGCGGACTACGGCACGTAGTTCGCGCTGGTGTCCGCGCCATAGCCGCAGCCCTGGTAGGTGCAGTGCAGCTCGTCGCGCAGGATCGCAGCCCAGCCACCGGCACGATGGGTGTCCAGCGAGAGGTTTTTGGTCAGCACCTTCGTCTCGAAGGTCCAGCCCTTCGGCAGGTTCTTCAGCTTGCTGCCGACGACGTCGAGGCCGTCGATCGCGAGGCTCGCGTCCACGTCCTTCGTAAACTCCTGCATCACCCAGACGGTCCCGTTCGGCTCGCGCAGCAGGTGCACCGGCTTGCCGGCGTAGTAGACCCAGTCGGTGTTGCGGTAGATCAGCGACGGCGAGTAGGCGTCCTTCATCTGGGCCATCATCTCGGCGCCGGTCATGTCCCCGGCCCACACCATCCCGACGCCGTGGAAGTCGACGACGTCGCCGCCCTGGAAGCTCATCTCGTCCATCGTCCAGAAGCGGCCGCCGTTGACGGCGCACATGTCGACCTCGAGCTCGCGCGCCAGTCGCTGCGGATCGATCTTCTTCGGGGTCTCGGGCGTCACGTCGGTCACCGACGTCGCGGTGTACACGTGCGCTCGCTGCGTCTTGCCGACACCGACGAAGGCGCCGAGCCCGCAGAATGCCATGCCGCGGGTGTTCCTGACGTTGATTCTCGCTTCGTGATTGGGTCCGGGATTCAGCTTCATGGTGTCGCCCTCCGTGTATTCGACGTGCTAGGTAGGCGCGCACCCGCACCGGGTGCGCGCCCCGATGATCGACGATTCCGACCGGAGTCCCGCTTACGGGGCCACCAGATCGTTCTCGAGCGCTCTGGTCTCGGGCGTCCAGACTCGGACTGCGGAGAGCGCGTGAGATCGGCCTTTCAGGTCCGAAACCGCCAGCGTGCATCAACTCCTACTTCTTCATCTTCTTCGAGAAGAACTCCTCGATGATCTTGGCTTGCGCAGCCAACCCTCCCGCGGTGCTGAACTGGAGGATCTCGGCCCCTTCCTCCGAGATGAAGTTGTGCGGAGCCGGCCAGATAGCAGCATCTCCCCTGCGCGGCAGACGTCTTCGGTCCCGTCGAGGTAGATGACCCTCAACCGTGCCCTTCAAGACGTAAGCCCAGTGTTCGACCCCGCACAGATTCGTGCGCGTAGTCCCTTTCCCTTCAGAATCTCTGTGAAGTCAGTCCCCGGGGCAAAGATGTGGTACGCGCACTGCATGCCGCCCCAGTTCTGCTCCCAGATCTCGAGGCCCGGGGTGTTCTGGGTGACGATGTCGTCTACCGGGTGCATATCCGTCAACTTCTTGTGCATTCGATTACTCCGACTTGTGCCTTACCGGACCGGCGGTGATGGCGACTTGTTCAAAGTTGGACCCGGTCGTCTCAACAAATCTGGCCTTCCGTCATTCGGGATCGGGCGGGCTGCGCAGCCGTTCGATCAGCTCCATCCCCTCCGTCGCGGAGAACGGTGTCGAAGCGGACTTCGGGCGGTTCGGTCGAGAGCTCGACGGCGCCCAGAACTGCGGCGGTAGATCTCGGAACGAAGGTGTTCCTCGAGAGCACCCTGGTCGCCCACGTTCGCGACGCAGCAAGCGCCTGCTCCGGGCCTTGCTCTTCGTAGATGCGGCACGCCGTGCAGCCGGGTCTGGCCAGCACCGGCCCTTGAACGGCACCGGATAGATGTCCAAGACCGCGGCGCGTCGGTTCGGTGCTGGCAGCAGTCTGAGCGTTCCGACGATCATGTCGTCGCCTGGAATGCTCGATCCGTGCCGAGGCGACACCGCGCTCGCGCGATCGGCCTAACTCATTGGTTCATCGGAGTCTGCTGGGTAGCTTCCGGCTCGTCGCGCCAAGCGGAGCGTGCGCGAGAAGGGACCAGATGAGGACCGATGGTCGGCATTTGGTCCGGTGGCTTCTCGTCCGCTTCCGGATTTCACGACTTATCCGCCACCCGCTCCGCGAGGTCGTGTCGCCTCAGGAAGAAGATGTCCCTGAAGCGGTCGCGTCCGAACACACGTCCCAGCTCCCTGAACGCGAAGAACGGGAACAGCGACACGAAGAGCATCAGGGTGTTGGCCACGATTTCGTGGCTCCCCTTGTCGGCGAACTCGTGAAGCCCGCCACCGATGGCCTTCCCCGCTCCACAGCACCGACGACCGCATGCTCGGCAACGGTGAACGCGGCGCAGAAGAAGCAGAAAACGGCCGTCTTGTACAGACTGCTCACGATCAGCGGCTTGTCCTCGAGGCTGCGCCCGAGGCGGAAAGATTCCGCCGATCATGATGACCTTGCCCAGGATGAGCGCCTCGACGAGCGCCACCCAGTAGTTCGTGTAGTCGATGTCGTACGAGGCGAGGATCAGGCGCCGGTCAACCACGTGAACGCGGCGAACACGATCGCCAGGTAGGCGACGTTCAGCGCGTACTCGATCAGCTCGTGCTTGGCTCTTTGCTTCACGTTTTCTACTTCATCTCGCAATGGCCTGTTGCTACCGATCGTCCGCCTGCCCGGGCAATCGAATGCCCAGCTTCTTCATCCGCCCGTAGAGCGTCGAGGGGTTGAGCCCCAGCGCGGCCGCCGCGCCCTTCGGTCCCTTGACGCGCCCGCGCGTGGCTTCGAGCGTACGGAGGATGATCTCGCGCTCGGAGTCGGCGAGCGTCGGTCGGGCGCGCTTCGAGGAGGGCGCATCCTCGAGCATCGGCACCCGGAGCGTCTCGCCCGTCGTCACGATCGCCCCCCGCTCGATGACGTTCTTCAGCTCGCGGACGTTGCCCGGCCAGGCGTGACGCTGCGAGCGCCTCCATCGTTCCGCGCGGCACCTGGGTGATGCGCTTGCCCATGCGCGAGGAGAATTCCTCGAGGAAGGTCCACACCGAAAGCGGCGATGTCCTCCGCGCGTTCGCGCAGCGGCGGCACCTTCGGAGCGGAAGACGGCGAGCCGATAGAAGAGATCCTCGCGGAAGCGTCCCTCGCGGACGTCCTGCTGCGAGATCGCGGTTCGTCGCCGCGATCACGCGCACCTTGACCTTGCGGACGTCGTGCCTCCCAGACCGCTCGCACTCCCCCGTCTCGAGCACGCGCAGTAGCTTCGCCTGCACCTCGAGCGGCAGCTCGCCGATCTCGTCGAGGAACGAGCGTCCCGCCGTCCGCCGACCTCGAAGCGCCCGCTCCGCGCGTCATCGCGCCCGGTGAACGCACCCTTCTCGCGGCCGAACAGCTCGCTCTCGACCAGACCGGACGGCAGCGCGGCGCAGTTGACCTTGACCATCACGCGGGACGCGCGCCCGCTCAGCCGGTGGATGGCCTGGGCGACGAGTTCCTTGCCCGTGCCGGTCTCGCCGCAAACCAGAACCGACGAGTCCGTGGGCGCCACCTGTTCCAGCAGACCCAGCACCTTCTGGATGGCAGCACTCTTCCCGGTGACTTCGCCGTGCGGGTGGGCCACCTGGATCTCGGCCTTGAGGTAGTCGGTCTCGGCTTGGAGCCGGTCCTTGAGTCGCGCGATCTCCTCGAACGACTGGCGCAGTGCTTCCTCGCGCTCCCGGCTCTCGGTGACGTCGCGGATGACACCGTACTGCTCTTCAGCGCGCGTCCTTCGGTGTCGCGCGCCGCGACGCGAGCCATGTGGTGCATCCATCTCTGCCCAAGAACCGGGTGGATGAAGCGACACTCGACCGACACCTGCTCCAGTCTTCCGTCATGAAGCCGCTGGCGTTGCTCCAGGAAGGCTTCGCGGTCTTCGGGGTGCACTCGCTGCAGCAGGAATTCCACGGGCTGCAGGCCCTGCGCCCGTTCCGGTGGAACGCCGAGCAGGGCGCGAAACCGAGCATCGAGGAAGGCGGTGCGTTCGGCGTAGTCCACCTCGTAGAACCCGAGACCGGCGAGGTCGGCTCCGGCCTCCAGACGAGCCCTGTAGGTGCGAAGCGCCTCGTCCGCCGCGCTTCCGCTCGGTGACGTCGATGGAGAGGCCCATCAGACGTTCGACCTCTCCGGTCGGGCCGCAATGGGACCGCCCTCGCGAGGTGATCCACCGCACTGCGCCGCCGCCGTCGGGCGCAGTCCGGAACTCGATGTCGATCGGGTCGCCGCACTTCCGGGAACGGTCGAAGGCTTCCTGCACCCGCTTCCAATCTTCGGGATGAACGGAGGACTCGAGGCGTCCGAGGTCGATGACCTCGTCGGGCGCGTGCCCGAAGATCGCGCGATGTCTCGCAGTGGCCCAGAACGCGCCCGTGCGGCAATCGAGAGTCCAGAGTCCCGCCTCTGCGGAATCCGCCGCCAACGCCAGACGCTCCTCGCTCTCCTGAAGCCGTGACTCGTGGCGCTTGCGCGCGAGAGCGTCGGTGAAGACCTGCGCGACCAGCTGCAACTCGCTTCACCACCGCATCCGGCCAGTCGCGTTCCTCGCGCAAGCTGTTGAAGGCGAGGGCGCCCACGAGCGGCTCGCCCCCCAACGTGAGCGGCAGACACAGGCTCGACACGATGCCGAGCCGGCGGGCACTCTCCCTGATCGACGTTCGCCGCCGCCGGGAATTCCTCCAACGAGCGGTGGATCACCGTGCGGCCGGCCAATAGTTGCCCGACGTACCAGGGAAACTGCTCCTGGCGCAGCGTTTCGGGGGGCTGCCGTCCTTCCTCGGAATAGTGGAAGTGCGTGGCGGTGAAGGCACCGGTGCCAGGGACGGCACTCGACCATTGCCAGATCACCGCGAAGTCGACGCCCAGAAACGCGCTGACACGGCGCAGAGCGCCCTGGATCTCGCAGTCCACCTCGCCGGCACGCAGATTGACGAACCGCGAAGAGAGGTCGGAGATCAGCGTCTCGAACTCGAGCAGAGCGTCGAGACCTCGACGAGACGGTTGGTACTGATCGCTCGCGGCCGGGGACGCATCCGTCGCGTGCATGAGCTGCTCCGCTCGCTGCCCGTCACAGCCCGGGAGCATCCAGCGGCGTTGCATACGACTCGGCCGCCGCCTCCTCGCCTGCAGTCTCGATCTCCTCGCGGCCGATCCAGTCCATGAAGACCTGGTACGCAACGGCCAGCAGCACGGGACCCAGAAACAGCCCCACCATGCCCGCGGAGATCATGCCGCCAACCACGCCGATCAGGATGACGAGCATCGGCGAATCGACGCCCCGACCGAGCAGGCGGCTCCAGTGCGTTGTCGGACATCCCCGCGACGAGGAGATAGATGGTCCACACGACGTTGCTCGCGATCGACGCATCTCCCGTCCACCACAAGTACACGATGGCCGGTAGCGAACACGACCAGAGCCGGTACCTGCGCGATACCGAGCAGCATTGCGCCGACGAGCGCGAGCAAGCCCGCAGCGGGAATCCCAGCCAGCGCAAAGCCGACACCGAGCAGCAGCGCCTGAACGAAGGCGACGCCGATCACACCGACGGCGACGGACCGGATCGTCGCGGTGATCAGCTTGTGCACGCGAGCTCCGTTGACGCGGCCTGCGAGACGATCAAGGACGCGCCCGGCCACGCGTCCGCCTGGTTCGCCGTACGCCATCATGATCCCGGCAACGACGAGCGACGCGAGGAACAGCATGACGTCTCCCATCGTGCCCGCCGCGGTGGAGAGCAAGGACATGTGCCGGACGATGTCGCCGTAGCTGCTGGCTGCAGGCTCTCGAGAAACGCCCGCAGATCCGTTGCCGCCGCGCTCCATGCCGCGAACAAGCGGTCTCCGATGAAGGGCCACGCGGCGACCGAGGGATCGGGTGGCGTGATGATCACGGAATCCGCCGCGAACGCCTCGAACGCGGCGTGCATCTGGCCCGCGAACAGACTGCTGAGCGCGACCGTCGCAGGCCGAGCAGCAGGAGCGAGGCAAGCACTGCGACCAGCGCCGCGGCGAGGCCCTCCTCGGTCCCCGAGTTGCGTCGCGATCCGGCGCTGCAACGGATACAAGGCAACCGCGAGGATCAGTCCCCAGAGCAACAGGTTCTTGAACGGCGTGAAGATCCGAAGGCAGGCGAAGAGGAGGAACGCGATCAGCGCGATGCGGATGACCGCGTCGAGCAGGTCGTCCGAGAGGAATCGCCGGATGGCTGAATCGCCGGTGGCGTCCGGCATGCTTCGTTCCTTGGCTCCAGTGCTCATTCGACCTCATGCAGTGCAAGACGGTGCGGATCTGCAACCCCGGCCATTCGCACCCGGTACGCGGATCGATCTCGGAGCCAGTAGCGTCAACATGTCCCACGTCCCGGGCGTCGATGATCCCTTCGGTCTCACGATTCATCACAAGGGACAGGAGTCTCGATCCCCTGTAGCTCTCGAGCAGTTCTCATTTCACGGGATGTGCCAAAGTCGTCATGGAACACTTCCCACACCACGGTCGGCTTACGCGCTTGGCACCAAGGCTGCCTGCCCTACCGATCTACGACGGCAGGAGCTGGCGCGATACCCGCGCACTGGATCAAGATTAGATGGGAGGGGCGCGCGCCGCGCACGGACGTGGCACGATGGTCGGTCAAGGCCATGCGCGTGGCAGCTCTCGAGAGGCTCATGTCGATCCCCTTCCTCGTTGGCACGCGTCGCGGCGCCGTCGAGCGTTCGCGCCGGAGGTGTCCCGGTCTGGCATGGGCCGGCCGTGCTCGGTGCTCGCGGCCGCGCTCGCCGCCTGCGCGACGCCGGTCCGGCGCGATGCTGTACCGCTTGCGTTGACCGATCGAGCGACGGTGCTCGGCGGCGCCCCCGACGCGCGCTACTGGGTCGACACTCAGGTGCCGGACATGGCGAAGATGGCCGCTGCCGCCCTCGAGCGTGAGCGCGCATCCCTCGGCTATCCGGCCCACCTGCCTCCGGCGAACTTCCTCGCGATCTCCGGCGGCGGCGACAACGGCGCGTTCGGCGCCGGGCTGCTGAACGGCTGGACGGCAGCGGGCGACCCGCCCCGAATTCAAGCTCGTCACCGGCATCAGCACCGGAGCGCTGATCGCGCCCATTCGCCTTCCTCGGCTCCGAGCTACGACGCGACGCTCTACGCCACGTCTACACCGCCGTCGCGCCGAGGACATCTTCCAGTCGCGGAGCATCATTGCCGGCGCGTCTTCAGCGACGCGCTTCGGCCGACACCACGCCGCTCTCCGAGCTGATCTCGCGCTATCGTCGACCGAACGGATGCTCGGCCGAGATCGCCGACGGAATACGCGAAGGGGCGCCTGCTGCTGATCGGCACCGACGGATCTCGACGTGCAGCGGCCGGTCATCTGGAACATCGGCGCGATCGCCGCCTAGCGGCCGACCCGGCGCGCTCGACCTGCTCCGCCGACATCCTGCTCGCCTCGGCGTCCATTCCGGCGGTGTTCCCGCCGGTGATGATCGACGTCGAGGCCGACGGCAAGCGCTATCAGGAGATGCACGTCGATGGCGGCGCGATCGCCCAGACGTTCCTCTATCCGCCCCCGATGACGACGGGCCTCGATCTGCAGAAAGCGGAGCGCTCGCACGCGAGCGTCACGCCTACGTGATCCGCAACGCGCGCCTCGATCCGGACTGGGCGTCGGTCGACCGGCGCGTCTTCTCGATCGCCGGCCGCGCGGTCGCCACCATGATCCACTTCAGCGGCCAGAACGACGTCTACCGGCTGCAAACCTTAGCTGCCCGCGACGGCGTCGATTTCCACCTCGCCTACATCGGCCGCGACTTTACGGTCGAGCACAAGACGGACTTCGATCCGCCCTACATGAGCGCCTTGTTCGAGTACGGAAGGCAGCAGATCCTCGGCGGCACCGCCTGGCACAAGAGCACCCCGATCTTCGGACAACCGGGGGAGGAGCGCTGACACAATCCCATCGTCTCGTCACGTGCCGGCAAGAGGTGGTCGCGCCGCCGAAGGCAGCGATTTCGGGATTGGTTTCTTGGTTCTCTGGCCAACAGACGGAGGAGATCAGCGCTGGGGCGTCTGCCTGGGCTGTTGGCGACCGCGAGTCGTCGTGCTCGTCGTCGTCGTCGCGTGGTCCTGGTCGCGATCGACGCTCCAGACCCGACCGCCGCCCTGGCTGCTGCACGCGTCGTTGCACTTCTCGTCTACATCCTCGTCGTCGTAGTCCGCCCCCATCGAATTCACGACCGAGCCGTTGTTGCACTGGCACTTCACGCTCGCGAGCGCGATTCCGGGAGCAAGCAGTGTGAAGAGAAGCGCGATTCCCGCCAAGAATGAGTATCGATCGAGCACGTCGTCGTCGCCCTCGGCGCGCGACGCGAGCACTCTCGTGATCCGGCGCGCCGTGCCCGCCAGCACCCGGGTGACCTCGTAATGGCTCGGCGGTGGCAGGGGAAGAAAGCGCGTCGGCTGCCGCTCGGTCCTGGCGTAGACCCCGTCGAGGGCCAGCGTGTGGAAGTGGAGGTTCGCGTTCAGGGCGGAGCCGAAGCGCTGGATGAACGTGACGGCACCGCACTGGCCGCGAGGAGCGCTCCCCTGCTGTCGCGCGCGCCGGCGGAGCTCGGCGAAGAGTGCGCGGAGGAAGGCGCGGAGCACGGCGCTCGTGAGCCTCGCGTCGTAGGCGCAGCGGTAGCGAAGCGGATAGGGAAGCGTGAGACCCACTGGCGGACCGCCACCTCGGGGAGGACGCAGTCCACGAGGTGCGCCGCGGTGTCGGCCATGCGCCGCCCGCCGCAGGAGGGACAGAAGCCGCGTCGTTTGCACGAGAACGGAACGAGGCGATCGAGCCCGCAGTCGTCGCAGTGAACGCGCAAGAAGCCGAAGGCCAGCACACCGCAGCGGAGGTAGTCCCGGAGCTCCTGCTCGATGAAGCGGGGGACGGGCTGGTCCCGCCATCGAGCCTTCGCCAGGAAGGTCTCGAGCTCCCGCCGGACGACGCCGTAGAGGACGCTCTCCTCGGGGCGGCGGCGCGCGTACGCCGGCTCCGCCGCACGCAGAGGAGTGCCATGCGAATGGGGAGGAACGGGAGGAGATTGCGACACCAACCGAGCCGGCGGTTGCCAGCTTCATGCCCTGCTCGTACCCCGCGCAGGCACTCCGCGTGCGCTCGAGAACGCCCTACTGGGAGTTCCGAGGCGGTGCGTTCCCCTTCCGCGCGCGAACGGCCCGTCGACACGAGCGAGACCGTGGACGCGGGACGCTGAACGCGCGCACCGCGAGATCGTCGCAAGACCCGAACGCCGGCAGCGACTGCGGCGCGGCGGATCCCTCCTGCAGCAGATCGAACGCATCCGTCGGGACGAACGGATGAGCGCTGCATCTGCAAAGCCGCGGACGGTGGCTCGACCTCGGGGACGCTCGCGAAGCTGCGTCCAGCAGAAAGATTCGAGAGCAGAACGATGCGAAAGCAAGATAAAGGCGGGCCATTCTTCTGGAGTCGACTGGAATCATTGACGAATCCTTGGCCCATCTCGATTCGTGTGGGCCAGAGTGGCCCACGGCTCTCGAGCGTCCCTTCCTGCGCTGAACTCGCAAGTCGTCCGACCTCGGGCGGACCCCGTCCGAACGGCATCGCGGGCCGACGGGAGCCTTCCGAAACGGATCCCGTCCCGACCGATCGACTGCACAGCGAAGAACAGCTTGTGCCGCCGATCCACGACAGATTGATCGCCACCAAGCTCCATCGGGAGCGCCGTCCGCGGGCTGTTCTGCCGCCGAGAACGACGCACCCGCAACACCGAGTCGGGAACGCGGCGAACACTGCTGAGGAGGTGAGTCGGCAGGGGCAACCGGATCGCTCGCGGCGTCGGAACCGCCGGCTGATGGCGCGCCTCCTCGGCCGCGGAGCCCGCGCGTGCTGGCGGAGGATTCGTCCGCCGCAACTCCGATACTCCGTCGGATTCCTGAGGATGCACCGCGACTTCCGAGAATCCCTCCGTCCTTTATCTTGCTTTCGCATTCTGTCCTCCGCTCGTGTCGCCCCTTCCCCTTTCTGCTGCCTGAAAGCGTCACGTCGATGAGCCTGAGTACGAACCTTCGCGCTGCCGCGGCGCTGCATTCCGTCGTCACTGCACGGTCCGAAGGGATGCACAGGACCCTGCCGACCAGGTGCCGGCGACGTGACCTCCGACTTGCCGCTGACCGGGCCCGGCAGCACCACGCGGACCTCGACCGGCGGTCGCTGAAGGCGGACCGGATCCGACGGGCGGAACGGCCCTGGGATGAAGTGCGGGAGCGCATTCGGCGCCGCCCGCGTTGATGCTCCCGCTGACGCTGCGGCCGCGCACCGAGCTATCCTGCCGACCATGGATTGGCGATCGCGAATCACAATCGAGCCGGGGAAGCGCGGTGGGCGGCCGTGCATTCGCGGCCTCCGCATTACCGTCTACGACATCCTGGAGTATCTCGCCGGAGGGATGAGCGAGGACGAGATCCTCCACGACTTCCCGGATCTGGAGCGAGAGGACATCCGCGCCGCACTGGCGTTCGCGGCCGAGCGGGAGAAGAAGATCCACCGGTCCTCGGCTGCGTGAAGCTGCTCTTCGACGAGAACCTCTCCCACTATCTTGTTGGCCGACTCGCGACGCTCTTCCCCGGCTCGGTGCACGTCCGTGACGTCGGCCTCGCGCAAGCCGAAGACCGCGCGATCTGGCGCCATGCTCGCGCCAACGGCCATGCGATCGTGTCGAAGGACGAGGACTTCGCGGAGCGAGCGCTGCTCGAGGGGCCCCCGCCGAAGGTGGTTTGGATCCAGCTCGGCAACTGCACGACGGCCGCGGTCGAGGCGCTCCTGCGGGCGCACTCCGATGAGCTGTTGGCCTTCGCAGGGGATCCTGAAGCGGCGCTGATCGTGCTTCCGTAGTGGCGCGGTCGCTCGATCCCGCATGAGCGCCTGGCGGTGGTCCGCGCACCGAGCGCAGCCAACCAGCCGTCACGGGAGCTCGGGCAGACCCCGCGAAGTGCAGGCAAGTCTCGAGACGCCCGGGCGCGCGCGGCATGCCGCTTGCTCTCCCGCTTCCGCGCCATGCCGCGTGGCTGGCCGTCGACCGAGCGAGGCGAGACCAGGAGTGCAGCCTTTCCCCGCGCCTCGAAGCCGTGGTATCGACTGGTCGATGGCCGAGGAGCTGGGCCGCGTGCGGCAGCGCTCGGACGGGCGCTGCTACGTCGACTTCGGTCGAGCCGGGAAGGTCTACTCCTCGCGCGGTGCGCCGTTTCGCGACGAGCGTGACGCACGCCACGTGCTCGAGGCCATCCGCGCATTGGTCGCTCAGGGGCTCGATCTGCGGAGCGCCATCGATCGATGGCTGCCCGCCAGCTCGTCGGCTCACCGGATCGATCGATGGCTCGATCGCTGGCTGCGCCGCATGCGGGAGCGCGTGGAGTCGGGCGAGCGGAGCGCCGGGTACCTCACGGAGCTCGAGCGCTGGTGCGCGCGCGATGGACATCTCGCGAGCTGGTGGGCGCACCGCAGTGTGCACGAGATCGACTACGCGACGCTCGACGAGTGGGTTGCCTGGCTGGCGGCCGAGCGGAAGCTCTCGGCAAAGACGAGATGGAACGTCGTCGCGGCGATGAGTGCCTTCCTCGGTTGGATGCGGAAGATCGGCGAGATCACCGTCGTGCCGGCGATCCCCTGGCCGACCGTGCGCGAGCACGCACCGAGGCTGCTCTCGGCGGACGCACAACGGCAGGTGCTCGAGGCGATCCCCGAGACGTCCCGCGGCATCTTCCTGGCGCTGGCCCTGCTCGGGCTGCGCCCTTCGGAAGCCGCTCGCCTTCGCGCCGCGGACTACGCGCCGGGTGACCCGGGCTGGCTGACGATCCGTGTCACAAAGAACCGCGACGTAAAGCGCCTCCCCGTCCCCGACGAACTCGCCGACTGGATCGCGCAGCACGTTCCGCGCGAGGCGCGTCTCTCGAGCGCGCCGCTCTTCCCCCTGCCCTACTGCGGCCGAGGCCGCAGGCCGGCAGGACCGTGGACGAAGACGAGCTTGCGACGGGTGTGGAAGGCGGCCTGCGCCGCGACCGGCGTCGAGACGAGCCTCTACGAGGGAACGAAGCACAGCCGCGCGACCGATCTGCTGCGCCAGGGTGTCAGCGAGCGCGTCCTGCAGGCGCTGCTCGGGCATCGCGATGCGCGTTCGACGCGGCGTTACGCGCGGCTCGCCGACGAGGCATTGGTGGCCGCGATCCGGCCCCGATGTGGATCCAATGTGGATCCGGAGCAAACCCCGGCGAAAAAGAGCCTGGGAAAACAAGAACGTTATGGTGGAGGCGCCGGGAATCGAACCCGGGTCCGCATGGTGTCCAACGAGCGCGTCTACGTGCGTAGTCTTCGTTCGATCTCGGTGCGGCGAATCACGATGACGGGAGAGCCGCACCCAGCCCCACATGGTTCTCGTCCCCGGCTACGGTCGAGCAGCGCTCCGGGAACCAGCCTTCTGATGACGTCCGCGACCCCGTAGAAGGCGTCCGGGACGGACGTCGCGTACCTAGTTTGTGCTAGGCCGCGAGAGCGTAGTCAGAGTCGGCAGATTTTGGCTACCAACATTGCCACCTGTTTAACGAGGTGTTGCGGCGACCTCGGCACGCAGCGTTCGCCTTCGACCACCCGTCGAAGCCGATCGCCCCCACAGGTCTTACCTGTGACTTTCCAATCGGAATCGGAAAGAACCAGGGAAGACTACGCAAGACTAAGGCAGACGACCGCGGTGTCAAACGGAGGAGCAGAGATGGGACGGCTGGATGACAAAGTGGCTGTGATCACGGGCGCGGCTTCGGGGATCGGAGCTGCGTGCGCGCTGCGCTTTGCTGCGGAGGGGGCACGCATCGCCGGGTTCGACGTGGCGGAGCCGTCTTCAGCGCATCGCGACGCGGTCGAGAAGGCCGCGCCCGGGGCGCTGTGGGAGCGCGTCGACGTGCGCGACGAGGCGAGCATCGAGCGCGCAGTCGCGGCCGCCCTGGCGCGCTTCGGTCGCATCGACCTGCTCGTGAACGCCGCAGGCGTCTCAGGCTACGGCGCCGTCGACGAGCTGGCCGCCGAAGAATGGGACCGCGTGCTCGGCATCAACCTGCGTGGCACCTACCTGGTCTCCAAGCACGTCGTGCGGGCGATGAAGGCGCAGCAGTCGGGCAGCGTCGTCAACCTCGCCAGCGTCGAAGGCCTCGAAGGCGTTCAGGCGCAGGCGGCCTACAACGCGTCGAAGGGCGGCGTGGTGCTGCTCACGCGCAACATGGCGATCGACTACGCCAGCTTCGGCGTGCGCGTGAACTGTCTGTGCCCCGGCTTCATCGAAACGCCGATGACGGCGGTGCTGAAGGCGCCCGGCCTCGAAACGATCCGCCAGCGCTTCATCGACCTGCACATGCTGAATCGCGCCGGCCGGCCCGAGGAAGTCGCCGCTTGTGCGCTCTTCCTTTGCTCGGACGACGCGTCGTTCGTGACGGGGCACGCGCTGGTGGTCGACGGCGGCATGACGGCGGGAAGGCGGCTCACCGACGCGGGTGCGGCCATGGTCTGAGTCGCGGGCGCGGCTTCCCGTTCAATCCGCGGCGGCCGGCAGCCGATACGCAGCCCGCGATGGCCGAATCCAACGACGCGCTGCTCGGGCGGATCGCCGTCCACACCAAGATGCTCTCCCAGGAGCAGCTCAACCAGTCGACCGAGATCCAGGGCCGTAGCGGCGGAAGCCAGCGCCTGGGCGACATCTTCGTCGAGAAGGGCTTCATCACGCCCGGCGCAGTTGCAGAAACTGCTTGTGGCGCAGAAGCAGGTGCTCGCGCGCCAGGCGACGCAGCGCGTCGCGCAGACGCTGGCAGCGGTCTCGCCGGAGCCCGAGCCCGAGCGCTGCGCTGCGAGCGCGCCGCGGCCGAGGAGCGCGCCTCCTCGGCCAGCGCCGAGCGCCGCGGCGGCGAAACCGAGCGCTCCCGCCACCGCCCCGGCCGTGAAGCGCCAGCCAACTCCTGCGACGAAGCCGACGACTCCGGCACCGGGTGTCAAAGCGGCGCCGGCCGCACGCCGTGCGCTCGTGCTCGGCGGCGATCCGCATGCGCGCGAAGAACTGCACGAGATCCTCCGCAATGCCGTCGCCGCGGGTGCGAGCGACCTCCACCTGCACGCCGGCGCGCCGCTGCGCCAGCGCCGCAACGGCGTACTCGAGGAGGGGAGCGGGCCGCCGCTCGAGCCCGCGAAGACCGACGCGATGCTGCGCTCGATCCTCAGCGCAGAACAGACCGCGGCCTTCGATGCCGAGGGCCAGGGTGATCTCGCCTACACGCTCGCGGGTGTCGGTCGCTTCCGCGTGAATCTCTACGAACAACAACACGGCACCGACGGCGTGTTCCGGATCGTGCCCGATCATCCGCCGTCACTCGACGAGCTGGGCCTTCCGAACACGCTCGCGCGACTCATCAACTACCACCAGGGCATGGTGCTCGTGACCGGCCCGTCGGGCTGCGGGAAGTCGTCGACGATGGCGGCGTTCCTGAACCTCGTGAACGAGGAGCGCACCGATCACATCCTCACCATCGAGGATCCGATCGAGGTGCTCCACCCGGCGAAGTCCTGCCAGGTGAACCAGCGCCAGGTGCGCACGCACACCGAGAGTTTCGCGCGCGCGCTGCGCGCCGCGCTGCGCGAGGACCCCGACGTGATCGCGATCGGCGAGCTGCGTGACCTCGAGACGATCTCGCTGGCGCTCACCGCCGCCGAGACCGGTCACTTCGTGCTCGGCACCCTGCACACGTCGAGCACGATCCGCACCATCGACCGCTTGATCGGCGTGTTCCCGCCCGACCAGCAGACGCAGGTACGCACGATGCTCTCTGAGTCCCTGCGCGCCGTGGTGTCGCAGCGAATGGTGGTGCGCGCGGATGGGGCCGGTCGCGTACCTGCGCTCGAGGTGCTGATCGTCAACAAGGCGATCTCCAATCTGATCCGCGAGAACAAGAGCTTTCAGATCCGCTCGATCCTCCAGACGGGCGCCGCCCAGCGCATGTGCCTGCTCGATTCGTCGCTCGAGGCGCTCGTGAAGCAGGGCGTCATCACCCGGGAAGAGGCGCTCCGTCACGCCGAGGAGCCCAAGCGCTTCGGCGGCAAAGAGCGCTGAGAGGGACGCCATGGGATGCATGGAAGCGATGCTGCGCCAACTCCAGGACGAGCACGGCTCGGACCTGCACCTCGCGGCCGGTCAGCCGCCGCGCATGCGTCGCAAGGGATCGCTCGAGGCGATCGAGGGCGAACCGCCGCTCGCCGACGCCGCGCTCCGCGACCTGCTGCGCGAGATCACCAGCGACGAGCAGTGGGACAGCTACGACCAGCAGAGCGACCTCGACTTCGCCTACGGCATCCCCGGCATCGCGCGCTTCCGCGTCAACTATTTCGTGCAGGAGAATGGTGCGGGCGCGGTGTTCCGCATCATCCCGGAGGAAATCCAGACGCTGGAGGAACTCGCGCTGCCGTCGGCGATCCGCGAGTTCGCGCACCTCGACCGCGGCCTGGTACTCGTGGCGGGTCCCACCGGCTCGGGCAAGTCGACCTCGCTGGCCGCGCTGATCAACGAGATCAACGAGAGCTATGCCAAACACATCCTCACCATCGAAGATCCGATCGAGTTCGTGCACGCGAACAAGAAGAGCCTGTTCTCGCAGCGCGAGGTCGGGGCACACGCGCGGGGCTTCGGGCCGGCCCTGCGCGCCGCGCTGCGCGAAGACGCGGACGTGATCCTGGTCGGCGAAATGCGCGACTACGAGACGATCTCGCTGGCGCTCACCGCGGCCGAGATGGGTGCGCTGGTGTTCGGCACGCTGCACACCAACGGTGCGGCCAAGACGATCGACCGCGTGATCGACGCGTTCCCCGCCGACGAGCAGCCGCAGGCGCGGCTCTCGCTGTCGGAGTCACTGGCAGGTGTCGTGTCGCAGCAGCTGCTGCGCACCGCCGACGGCAAGGGCCGCTGCGCGGCGAACGAGATCCTGATCCGCACCAGCGGCCTCGCCAACGTGATCCGCGAGGGCAACACGCCGATGCTTCTCAACATCATCCAGTCCGGGAAGTCGCAGGGCATGCAGACGATGGACGACGCGCTGATGGCGCTCGTGCAGAGCAACCGCATCCTGTCCGAGGACGCCTACCGCAAGGCGATCGACAAGGCGCGCTTCGAGAAGTTCGCGCCCGCGGATTGACCTCATGACTCCGCGCCGCGCGCGGACGGGCCCGCGCCAACACGAGTCAGGTGGCGCTTTGGTCAAGGTGATGGGTTGCTGGCCGCGCCCGGCGGTGGCGCCACCGCGCGGATTTCCAGCGAGCCGAGCATCGCGTCGAACCAGGGGCCGAAGTCCTGCCGGAGCGACGTCGGCGCTTCCATGATCACGATCACGACGCGGCCGTCGCCCGACTCGAGGAAGACGTGGTCTTCGAGCATGTCGCCGGAGCTGGGTACGATGCGCATCCAATGGGCGCGCTGGCCGCGCACGTCGAGAGGACCCTGCTGGACGATCTTGCCCTCGCGCACGTGGGCGTTGGCGTGGCGTGTGAGGTACGTCGCGACCGACGGGTAGTTGCGCACCACCACCTGGAACGACGCCTCGTAGTCCCACGCGACGCCGTCGATCGCCACGACGCCGCGCGGCGTCGGCACCAACCGCCAGCCAAGCCCGGGCCGCACCGCGAATCCGAGTCGCGCGTCTTCGTACGGCTGCGGCGCGAGCTGCACGGGACCGGCAGGCGCCTGCGCCGCCGCCCGCGGCAGATCGCCGCCGCGCGGGAGGCGCGCGTAGATCGTGCCGTTCGGCAGCCGGTAGAGCGCGCGGAACGAGTTCACGTCCTCGACCGACAGCCGGTCGACGCGCCGGTCGCGCGCCACTTCGTACATCAGGTCGGCGGGGATGGGGCTGTGCCCGCGCATGCCGAGCGCGTGACCGATCTCGTGGAGCACGTTGCGCCCGACCTGATCGACCGGGAGCAGCCCGTGATCGTCGGCGACGTAGATGCGGATCTCGGGCACTTCGAACGCGACTTCGAGTCGGTCGGGCCAGAGACTGCGGCCCGTCACCTTGCAGGCGTCGCGCATCGGCGTCGTGCCGAGCACCTGGACGCCGACTTCGGGCGCCGGTCCGACCTGTCCGATCAGGAGGATGCGCAGGTCTGGGTGCTGGTCGCTGCGCACGCGCCGGAACGTCACCACGCCGCCGAGTGAACGCTGCCAGCTTTCGAGCGCACGCCAGGCCGCCTCGGTGAAGGCGTTCGGTTCCTTGCTTGCGTTGAACTCGTCCTGCAGCGCGGGATCGAGTTCGGGCGGCTGTACGTAGACGGGCAGCGGAAAGCGCGTCACGTCCCAGCGGCACAGCACGACCATGTCTTCCTTCGTCTCGCTCAGCTCGAAGCGCTGCCCCATGAAGGGGAGATAGTTCGGCTCGCGCACCTCGTCGGCGGCGCGCGAACGGAGGAACGCGTCGTAATCGAAACGCGTCGGACGAAATGGCCCGGACGAGGGGACCGCCAGCGGACCGCAGTGCAGCGCTGCTGCCGAGGCGAGCGTCAGCGCCGCCGTGAAGAGGCGCCGGGCGGAGCACTTCACTCGCTCTCCCGGTCGCGCGAGGCGCGCTTCGCGCGCTCGATCTCGCGGTCCTGCTCGCGCTTCTTCAGCGCCTCGCGCTTGTCGTACTGCTTCTTGCCGCGCGCGAGGCCCAGTTCCACCTTCGCACGTCCCGCCTTGAAGTAGAGCGACAGCGGCACCAGTGTGAAGCCGCGCTCCGCCAGCTTCGGGCCGAGGCGCGACAGCTCGGCGCGGTGCATCAGCAGCTTGCGCTCGCGGCGCGGCTCGGGATTGTCGCGGCCCGCCTTGTCGTAGGGGCTCACGTGGGCGTTCACGAGAAAGGCCTCCCCGCGGCGCAACACCGCGTAGGAGTCCGAGAGGTTCGCCCTCCCCTCGCGCAGCGACTTGACCTCGGGACCCACGAGGACGAGCCCAGCCTCGACCGTCTCCAGGATCTCGTAGTCGTGGAGGGCGCGCCGGTTCGACGTGATCAACTTGCGGCCACCGGCCTCCGTCATCGCGCCCAGCCTAGCTCATGAACCTGCCGCGGCAGCGAGGCGGAGCCGCGCGAAGCTGGCGGCCTGACGGGCTGCTAATCGCGAATGCGGTTGCGCGCGTCGACGAACACGCGTTTCGCCTCCCAGCCGCGCGCTTCGGCGTCCTCCACTTCGGTCCAGCTCGCGATGATGACCAGGTCGTGGGGCTTGATCAGATGCGCGGCGGCGCCGTTCACGCAGATCTCGCCGCTGCCCGCCTCGCCGGGAATCGCGTAGGTGCGCAAGCGCGCGCCGCTCGTGCAATCCCAGATGTCGACGGCCTCGTAGGGGAGGATGTCGGCGGCGTGCAGCAGATCCGTGTCGATCGACACGCTTCCCTCGTATTCGAGGTTGGCCTCGGTCACGGTGGCGCGGTGGATCTTCGACTTGAGCATCGTGCGTTTCATCGGGGGGGTCCCTCGGCATCGTGCCGCCGGAGCAGCACGCGGTTGTCGATCAAACGGACTTCTCCGCTGGCGGCGGCGGAGCCCTCTGGTTGCATCAGGCCGGTGGCCGGGAAGCGGACGGCGAGCGCGAGCAGCGCGGGCCCGTCGATCGCGGCGCATTCGGCGAGCGTCTCGGGGTCGTCGCAATTCAGCGTAGTCGAGGCGAGCGTGGGGCGCGCGGCCGATTTCCTTGCGCACCTGCTCGAGCAGCGCGGCGGCCGAGCGCTCGCCCGCCAGCGACGGCCGCTTCGGCGGCGTCGAGCGCGCGCACCAGGACGAGCGCCTCGGCGCGCATCGCCGCGTCGAGATAGACGTTGCGACTCGACATCGCGAGCCCGTCCGGCTCGCGCACGATCGGCGCGCCGACGATCTCGACGTCGAGCAGCAGGTCGCGCGCCAGACGCCGCACCACCTGGAGCTGCTGGAAGTCCTTCTCGCCGAAGACCGCGACGTGCGGGCGAGCGGCGGCCAGCAGCTTCGTCACCACGGTCGCGACGCCGCGAAGAAAATGCGGGCGCGAGGCGCCGCAGAGCGGCTTCGTGAGTTCCGCCACCTCGACGAAGGTCTGGGCGCCATCGGGGTACAGCTCGGCGACGCGCGGGCGCGAAGACGACGTCCACGCCCGCCGCGCGACAGCGCGCGAGATCGGCGTCGAGCGTTCGCGGATAGCTCGCGAGGTCTTCGCTCGGCCCGAACTGGGTCGGGTTCACGAAGATCGACACGATCACCACGATCGGCGCGCCGCCGCGCCAGCGCGACGAGCGCGAGATGGCCGTCGTGCAGCGCGCCCATCGTGGGCACCAGCGCCACCCGTCGCCCCGCTGCGCGCGCCGCTTCCGAGAGCGCGCGCAGCTCCTGCACGCGTTCGCAGCGAGCTGCATCAGCTGGCCTGACGGCTCGGAGCGCCGGCGCCTTGCGCCCCGCGTCGTAGCCGTGCTCTTCGGCCGGGAACTTCTGCGCCGCGACGTCCTCGGCGAAGCTGCGCGCCGCCTTCGCGGCCGCCGCACCGAGATCGGCGTACTGCTTGACGAAGCTCGGTGTCCAGTCGTTGAGACCGAGCATGTCGTGCATCACCAGCACCTGTCCGTCGCAGTGCGGCCCGGCGCCGATGCCGATCGTCGGGATCTCGAGCGCTGCGCGTGATCTCGGCCGCCAGATCGACCGGCATGCCTTCGAGCACGACCGCGAAGGCGCCGGCCTGCTGCACGGCCTCGGCGTCGGCGAGCACCCGCGCGCGCTCGTCGGCCGTGCGGCCCTGCACGCGGAAGCCGCCCATGCGATGAACCGCCTGCGGCGTGAGTCCCGACGTGGCCCATCACCGGGATCTCGGCGCGCGCGATGCGCGCGATCGCCTCGGCCACGGCGACGCCCGCCTTCGAGCTTCACCGCGTGCGCGCCGCCGTCCTTCACCAGCCGGATCGCGCTGCGCACGGCATCCTCGGCGACACCTGGTACGAGCCGAACGGCATGTCGCCGACGACCAGCGCGTGGCGACAGCCGCGCGCGACGAGTCGCGTGTGATAGACCATCTCGTCGAGCGTCACCGGGCAGCGTCGTGTCGTGACCCTGCACGACGTTGCCGAGACTGTCGCCGACGAGGATCAGGTCGATGCCGGCCTGGTCGAAGATGCGGGCGAAGGCGAAGTCGTAGGCGGTGAGCATCGCGATGCGCTCCGCCGCGCCGCTTGCGAGCGGCGAGCGTGCGCACGGTCACGCGGTGCTCGCGGGACGAGGCGACCGAAGTCGTCGACATGGGGGCTGCCTCCGGCGGCCCGCCGCGACGAAACCCCGGCGCATTGCGCCGGAGTTCTAGGCCCGAGTGACGCCGAAAACAAAAAACGCACCCGCCGGTCGATGCCGGAGGCGCGTCGAATCGCGCAGGGACGCCGCGGGTCGCAAGGGGAACGACGACGCTGCGTGCGAGATCCGCTCGGCTCACCTCCGTCTCGGTCTGCCGGAGCAGATCCAAGCGATGGTTTGCTGGGGCTCGTCCTTCGTCTCGTCGGGCCTGTTCGCGAGGGCCCGAGTCGTCCTTCTGTAGGCGCTCGATGAAGATCGCACCGTGCGATTCCCCTCGAGCCAGCAAGGAGGGTACGAACGCTCGCGCCGGTGTCAACGCGGCGTGGACTACTCGCGTTCCGCTTCCCGAACGAAGCGCGTGATCCGCTCGCGATCGGTCTCATCGACCACCTCGAAGCGCACGCCGGTCTCGAGGAAGCGCGCCTCGGCTTTGGGATCGTCGTCCTCGCGCCACGTCACCCGACCACGCGCCCGATCCTGCCGTCCTCGCCCGGCAATGCGAACGCGACCGTGACGCCCTCGCCCACCGCGAGTCGCAAACGGGCGTGCAGGCAGACGCCGCCCGGCGAGAGATTCGTGGCGTACTCGAGCGCGGCTTCGCCGTCGCGACGGAAGACCTCCACGGCGATTGGAACCGCGAGATCGCGGCGCGGCTCGAAGAGCAGTCGGCTCGCGGACGGCTCAGGCGCCGGCGTCGCGGAGCGCCCGCGCGAGCGCGAGGAGCGCCGCGGGCGCGCTGTTGCTCGGCGCGCGCCCGGTGCTCGATCCCGAGTCGGTCGAGGACGCCATGCAGAACCTCCATCGACCGGCGCGGGGTCGAGTCCCGTGCGAAGCGCATTCGGGAGCGTCTTCCGCCGCGTCCCGAAGGCGGCGCGCACCACCCGCTCGACCTCGGCCAGTTCATCGGCAGCCAGGGGCGCCGGGTCGAGGGGGATCGCGCGCACCAGCGTCGAGGTCACCTGCGGGACCGGGAAGAAGCAGTTCGGCGGCAGGTCGCGCACCCGCGCGAGTTGCACGGTGAGCGCGTGCAGGACCGCGAGCGAGCCGTAGTCGCGGGTGCCGGGCTTCGCCGGCGAGGCGCGCGGCGACCTCGCGCTGCACCAGCACCAGCCAGCCCGCGAGCACCCCGCGCAAGTCGAGAAGTCGGCGCAGCAGCGGCGTCGAGATCGCGTAGGGGAGGTTCGCGACCACCCGCACCGGCGCTCCGAGTCGCGCGAGCGAGCGCCGCGAGATCGACGTCGAGCGCATCGGCGTGCACGCACCTCGACGTGCGGAGGCAACTCGCCCTCTTCGCGCAGCGCGCGCACCAGACCCGGCGTCGATCTCGATCGCGACGACGCGCCGCGCGCGCGCCGCCAGCGCGCGCGTCAGTACCCCGAGGCCGGGCCCGATCTCGATCACCGCGTCGCTCCGCAGCGACCGGCGCGGCCTCGGCAATCTGGTCGGCGATGCGCGCGTCGGTGAGGAAGTTCTGGCCGCGCGTCTTGTGCGCGTGCAGGCCGCGCCGTGCGAGCGTGGCGCGGACGTCCGAGCGACTCAACGCGCGTGGACCGGCGCGCGCGCGAACGTGCCGAGTCCCGCGCCGTCGAACTCGCCGCGCAGCAGCCGGCGCGCGCCGGCGGCGGCGATCATCGCGGCGTTGTCGGTGCAGAGCGCGAGCGGCGGGAAGACGGCGAGGAAGCGGTCGGCACGCGCAGCCGCCTCGACTTCGCGGCGCAGACGCTGGTTCGCCGCAACGCCGCCTACGACCGCGAGTCGCCCGAGGCCCTCGCGCCGGAGCGCGCGCCGCGCCTTCGTGACGAGCACGTCGGTCGCCGCGGCCTGGAACGACGCCGCGAGGTCCGCGACGTCGCGGGCCGCGAGCGTGCCCGCGGCGCGGCGCTTTTCCACCTGAAGCGCCACCGCGGTCTTCAGGCCGCTGTACGAAAAATCGAGGTTCGGCTCGCCCAGCATCGGGCGTGGGAACGCGATCGCGCGCTCGTCGCCCGCCTCGGCCTCGCGCGCGACGGCGGGACCGCCCGGATAGGAGAGCCCGAGCAGCTTGGCGACCTTGTCGAAGGCCTCGCCGACGGCGTCGTCGAGCGTCTCGCCGAGCAGCGCAGGCGGACCGTCGGCTTCGATGCGGTACAGCGCCGTGTGTCCCCCCGAGACGACGAGCCCGAGATACGGCGCTACGAGCCGCTCGTCTGCAAGTTCGGCGGACGCCAGATGGCCGGCGACATGATGCACGCCGACGACGGGGACTCCGTGGCGCATCGCCAGCGCCTTGCCGAAGCAGAGCCCGACGAGCAGCGACCCGACGAGGCCGGGTCCCGCCGTCACGGCGACGCCGTCGAGCTGCGCGGGCGTCACGTTCGCGCAGCGCAGCGCCTCGCCCACCACCTGCGACACACAACGCACGTGGTCTCGCGAAGCCAGCTCCGGCACCACACCCCCATAGGGCGCGTGCACGTCGATCTGAGCGTGGACGACCGACGCGAGGATCTCGCGCCCGCGCACGACGGCCGCAGCCATCTCGTCGCAAGAGCTTTCGATCCCGAGCACGAGGGGAGCCTTCAGGAGCGAATCATCCCATCCGGCGTTCGAGGCGTTCCTGCTCCGACTTGCAGTCGATGCACAGCTCGGCGACCGGCCGCGCATCGAGGCGCTTGATTCCGATCTCTTCGCCGCAGCTCTCGCAGAGGCCGAACTTGTTGGCCTCGATCTTGGCGAGCGCCTGATCGATCTTGCTGATGAGCCCGCGCTCGCGCTCGCGCAGGCGCCCGAGGAACGCCAGGTTGATCTCCGACGAGGCGGCGTCCATCTCATCGGGAAAGTCGTCGGGGTCGAGGTGGATGTCGCCCGCGAGCGCGCGACGTGCGTTCTCGATCAGCAGCTCGCGCTGCGATGGTGAGGAGCTTCCGGAATTTGTCGAGGTCGCGCTTCCTCAACTCGTGTCTTCTCCCGTTGGAACGGTCTCCCGCTTCCAGTTCGAGTCTGATTCGATTCCGCTTCGATTCCGCTTGGATTCCGACGTGATTCCGATTTGGTGATCGCTTCCGTGATCGAGGGCGCCGTCGACTATCCGTGATTGCCCAGTAGCTCGAGCTGCTTCTTCGCTTCCCCGGCACGCGCCGAGTTCGGATACTCGGCAACCACCCGCTCGAATGCCTTGCTTGCCGCCTTCGCGTAGCCGGGTCCGAGCTTCAGCAGCGCTTCCCCCTGGCGGTAGAGGGCGTCTGCCGACTTGTCGCCCTCTGGATAGCGCGCAACCACGTCGTCGAAACGCAGCACGGCCGATTTGTAGTCGCCCTTCTTGAAATGACACTCCGCCATCCAGTACGCGGCGTCGTCGGCATAGGGCGAAGCCGGGTAAGTTTGCAGGAAGCTGCGGAATCGGTCAATGCACGCATCATAATCGCCACCGCGGTAGGTCGCGTGTGCATCTCGGTACGCGGAAACCTCCTGCACGGATGCGCCCGCCTCGACGCGCTCCGCCACCGGCGCGACCGCTGCGCTCGACGACGCCGCGGGCGCCGCGTCCGCTTCCCGACTCGGCGACACCGGGGGTTGCGTCGGTGCGACCGGTGCCGCGTCAGGCGCCCTGCTCGCGGCCCCTTCGTCGACGGGCAGCGACGCCGCGGGCGAACCCGACGCTTCCCGACGCGCGAGCTTGGCCTCGTCGAGCGCGCGTCCCGCATCGTGCTGCGCTTCGTCGAGCCTGCCCTCGACCTTCGCGATGCGTCGTTCCAGCCCGTCGATCTGAGCGCGCAGATCGGCGACGCGCTCACTGCTTCCCGGACCGCCCCCGCGCTTCAGCTGCAAGACGTCGCGTTCGAGCTTGCGGTGCTCGGCGACCGAGACGCAGCCCGCCTGCAGGACGCCGATCAGCGCCGCGACGACGATTGCGACGAGCGATCGTGCGACCGGATGGACGCGCATGATGTCTCCTTCAATGCGGGTACGGACCCCAGCACGGGTGCGTGTCGTCGCCCGCGGCCTCGGTGAGCCGGCGGGGATTCTCGCCGTCGAGATCGACGACGTAAACATCGGCCTTGCCACGGCGTTGCGAATGAAAGGCGAGCTTGCGCGAGTCGGGCGCCCAGCTCGGCGCTTCGTCGCTGCGGGGATTCGTGACGACGGGCACGTTGGTGCGACCCTCGGGGTCGATCAGCCAGATGTCGAACTGACCGCCGACGCGCGTCTCGTAGGCGATCCAGCGCCCGTCCGGCGACCAGGCCGGCGCCGTGTTGTAGGCGCCGTCGAAGCTGAGGCGCCGCTGGCCGGTGCCGTCGGCGTTCATCACGTAGAGCTGGGGCGAACCAGTGCGGTCCGACACGAACGCGATGCGCGACGCGTCGGGCGACCAGGTCGGCGAGAGATCGATCGCCTTGTGGTTGGTGAGGCGCCGCAGATTCCTGCCGTCGGCGTCCACCGTGAAGATCTCGGGCGCGCCGTCGACGCTGATCACCACGGCGAGGCGCGTGCCGCTCGGGTCGTAGACGCCGCGGTAGACGGCGCGATCGGCGTCGAGCGTCTCGAGCAGCCGGCCCGCCTTCTCGCTGCCACCGCGCACCAGACGAAACAGGTGCGGCGAGCGGTGGAAGGCGTACGACATGTAGACGATCGCGTTGCCGTCGGGCGACCAGGACGGGAACGCGTTGATCGACTTGTTGCGGGTCGCCGGGCGCTGATCGCCGCCGATCGCGTTCATCACGTAGATCTCGGCGTTGCCGCTGCGCGACGAGACGAACGCGATCTCGGTGCTCGCCACGCCGCGTTTGCCGGTGAAGGCCTCGACGACGTCGTCGGCGATGCGCCGTGCGATGCGCGGACGCGTCGCTGGCTCCGCCGCGCTAGCTCCTGGTCAGCAGCGCGCGGCAACGCGCCACGTCCCAGACGCGGAACTCGATCTCGGCGACGCTGCCGCCGCTCCGCGTCACGCCTTCGAGGAAGGCGTCGGCGCCGATCTGGCGCCACTCGGGACACGCCGAGCGAATCGCTGAGAGCGCAGCGTCTGGCGCGGCCCGAGGAACGCCGCGGGATCGACCGACGCGAACAGGCCGGAGAACTCGAGCGCGTCCTGGATGTCCGCTGCGCAGCGTCGCGACGTCGATCTCGCGCGCGCCCGGCGCGAACTGCTGCACTGCGATGCGGAACGACTTGCCGCCCGCGTCGGTCACGACGACCGGCGGACGCTCGGATTCCTGCGCGCCTGCCGGATCGGCGAGAAGCGATCCGAGCGCAAACGAGATCGCGACGACACGCCACGCACACGTCAACCGAGATCCTCCGGTCGGAACACGAACGGCCAGGTACCCGGCTCCGGCGGCGGCGGCAACGGGCTGGCCTTCTGGACGGCACGGACGACGCTCTCGTCGTACCAGGGATTGCCCGAGCGTCGGGTCACTTTCGGCGCGGAGAGCACGTTGCCCTGCGCGTCCAGCTCGACGTCGATCTGCGTCTCGAGCGGCTCCCGCCGCAGACCGGCCGGCAGCACCCAAGCCTGACGCACGTGCAGGCGCGCGGCGCGCAGCCAGGACGCGACCTCGGGCGCAACGGACGGCGGTGCCCGACGCGCGCGCCGCCGGCGTCGTCGCGGTCCCGCCCGCCCCGGGCTTCTCGGCGCTCGCGGTGCGCGTCGGCCGCTCGACGCGGTCGGGACGGCTCTCGCCGCGCTCGGCGCGCAAGTCGGAGAGTACGTCGTCGTAGGATTCCTGCGGCTTGGGCGGAGGCGGCTTCGGGGGCGGCGGCTTCGGCGTCTCGACCTTCGCGACCTTTTCGGGCGGCGGCTTCGGCTCCGCCCGCGGCTTGGGTTCCGGCTCGGGCTTGGGCTCTGGTTCGGGCTTCGCCTTCGGCTTCTCGGGCTCGCGTCTGCGGCGTCTTCGGGATCACCGTCTCGTTCCTGGGGCGGAGGAGGAGGCGGCGGCTTCGGCGGCGGACGGGCTTGGGCGCTTCGGGCGACCGGCGGCGCTGCCGGGACCGGCTGCGCCGCGGCCGGCTCGGGGGGCGGCGGGCAGCGGCTTCGGCCGCGCCGGCTTGGGCAGACGACGCGGGCTTGCCCGCCGCCGCTGGCGCCGCCATCGCCACCAGGTCGACCGTCACGACGCCCGGGCAGCTCCGCGGGCTTCGGGCGCCGGCATCCAGAGCAGCGCCGCGACAACGAGGCCGTGGCCGAATGCGGAGACGAAGAGCCAGCGCCGCAGCTGCGCCGTCGGGTCGCCTCGACGCCGCCGCCGGTCGCTGCTCGCGCGGCGCGCGCCAGGACCTAGCCCTCGGGCTCGGTGACGATGCCGAGCTTGGTGGCGCCGGCGTTGCGGGCCGCCGCCATCGCCTTGGCGACGATCCCGTACGGCGCCTCGCGGTCCGCGCGCAGATACAGATCCTTGTCGCCGCGCGAAGCGAAGACGGCGCGCAGCTTCGCAACGAGATCGCCGCTCGCGATCTCCTGCTTGCCGAGGAAGGTCTTGCCGTCGCGCTGGACGCTGAGCACCAGGGGTTCCCGGTCGAGACGCAGCACCTGCGTCGTCGTCTGCGGCAGATCGACGTCGATGCCCTGCTGCATCAGCGGCGCGGTCACCATGAAGATGATGAGCAACACCAGCATCACGTCGACGAACGGCGTGACGTTGATCTCGGACATCACCGTGTCGCCGCGCCGGATTGCGCCCATGGAGCTAGGGCCCCGCCGCGCGTGGGTCGTCGGCCGGACGCGCGCCGCGAACGCGCAGGTCGGCGAGGAACTCCTCGGCGAACAGGTCGACGCGTTCGCCGAGGCGCCGCAGCTCGCCGATGAAATGGTTGTAGAAGATCGTCGCCGGGATCGCGGCGGCGAGGCCGACGGCCGTCGTGATCAGCGCCTCGGCGATGCCGGGCGCGACGACGGCGAGACTCGCGGAACCCGCCTTCCCGATTTCTTCGAAGGCCGTGATGATGCCGATCACGGTGCCGAACAGGCCGACGAACGGCGCCGCACTGCCGGTCGTCGCGAGGAACTCGAGACCGCGCTCCAGGCGGTGGGTCTCGCGCGACGCCGTCCACGAAATCTGTCGCTCGACCGCGCGGCGCTGCAGATCGCCGAGTCCGCTCGACAGCGAGCGACCCGCGTAGCGCGCGATACGCCCGAGTTCTCCGTACGCCTCGAGAAAGACCTGTGCGATCGGGCTGTGCTCGAGGTCGCGCGCGACTTCGTGCGCCGCGTCGAACGATCCCTCGTGGTACACCTCGAGGAACGCCTCGCTATCTTGGGCCGCCCGACGAAGCTCGCGCCACTTGAACGCGATGATCGCCCACGACACGACCGAAGCGATGGCCAACGCGAGGAGGACGAGCTTGACGATCCATCCGGCCTGACCGACCAGCCGGAGAATGTCGAGACTCGCGAGACGCACCCCCCAGTCCGCCCCGACGAGAAGCAGTCCCATGGCCCTCTCTCGATTTGATGTCGCGCCAGCTTAGGAGACGCTGCGCAGCCAATCAATTGCGAGTGTGGAGGAATGATGAAGGTCACGGTCGAAGTACAGCAACTGAATCGCGCTGGAGCGGAGCTGCTGGCGATCGCGCTGGCGACGCTCGGCAGCGCCGCGCGACTTCCTGCGCGCGTCGCAGCGGTGGATCGCGCGCTCGGCGGGCAGATCCATGACGTCGTGAAGAGCGGCGACTTCCGCGGCCGCAAGGGCGAGACGCTGGTGCTCTTCGGGCGTGGTCGCGGCGCTCCGCGACGCGTGTTGCTGGCCGGCCTCGGCGACGCCGAGAAACTCGACGTCGAAGCGCTGCGCCAATTCGGGGGCCGCGCGGTGGCCGCGGCGGCCGCGCGGCGGGTTCGCTCGCTCGCGATCGCGGTGCCAACTTCGAAGCGCGTGCGAACCAGCGACGCGGTCCGCGCGTTGGCCGAAGCGACGCTGCTGGCCTCGTTCCGCTCCGACACCTGGCGCACCAAGAAGGAGGACGCCGCCCCCGCACTGGCGCGGGTGTCGCTCCACGTCGAGCGCGAAGTCGAGCTGCGCGCGGCGCGCGACGCGGCGTCGCTCGGCGTGACGCTCGCGGAATGCCAGAACGTCGCGCGCCGGCTCTCCAACGAGCCCGCCAACGTCATGTCGCCCGCGACCCTCGCCGCCGAAGCGCGCAAGGTGGCGCACGAGGTGGGACTCACCTGCCGCGTGCTCGACGTCGCTGAACTGCGCAAGCGCAAGATGGGTGCGCTGCTCGGCGTTGGTCAGGGCAGCATCCACCCGCCGCGACTCGTCGTGCTGGAGCATGCGCCGCCGCGCGGCGCTCGGAGTCGTCCGACCGTGTGCGTCGTCGGCAAGGGAATCACCTTCGACTCGGGCGGCATCTCGATCAAACCGTCGAGCGGCATGCACGACATGAAGCACGACATGTCGGGCGCGGCCGCGGTGGTGGGAATCTTGCGCGCCGTCGCGCTGCTCGAGCTGCCGCTGCACGTGGTCGGCATCCTGGCGGCTGCCGAGAACATGCCCGGCGGCGACGCCTACCGGCCGGGTGACATCCTCACTTCGATGTCCGGCCAGACGATCGAGATCCAGAACACCGACGCCGAAGGACGCCTGGTGTTGTGCGACGCGATCCACTTCGCGAAGACCCAATTCGAGCCGGATGCGATCGTCGACCTGGCAACGCTCACCGGCGCTTGCGTCGTCGCACTCGGAAGTTGGACTTCGGGGCTCTTCAGCAACCACGAGCGCCTCGCCGACGCGATCGCGCGCGCGGGCCAGGCGACCGGCGAACGCGCCTGGCGGATGCCGATGGCCGACGCGCACCGCGACGAGATGCGCAGTCAAGTCGCCGACCTCAAGAACGTCAGCGGCAGCCGGGACGGAGGCGCGAGCACGGCGGCTGCGTTCCTGTCGGCGTTCGTCGGCGAGACGCCCTGGGCACATCTCGACATCGCAGGCACCGCGTACACGGGCAAGCCAGGACCCTACCAGCCCTACGGCGCAACGGGAGTCGGCGTGCGCCTCGTGACCGAATTGCTGCAGGGATGGCCGAGCGCGGGCGTGGTTTGACCTGCGCCGCGCGTTTCTTATGTTCCGCGCCCAAATCCCGCCCGAATGGACGCGCGTTGCCGGCGTCAAAGGGCACGAAGGTTGTTCGGCTCGTTTGTCGATCGTGTCACGAGTCGAGACCGGGCAGAGTACGAGGAGATGCATCGATGATTCGGAACCTGGTTCGGAATGTGTTGCTCGGCAACGCGTCGCTCGTGATGGTTGGCCTGGCGTTGGCCGCTGCACCGATCGCCGCGAGCGCCGCGGGCGACGCCGCAAAAGGCAAGGCGCTCTTCGAGATAAACTGCGTGCCGTGCCACGGTATATCGGGCAAGGGCGATGGCCCGGTGGGCATTGCGCTCCCGGAGCCGAAGCCGCGCGACTTCACCAAGGCCGAGTTCAAGTTCGACACCGACAAGGACGGCAAGATCGGTACCGACGCCGACCTCGTCAACGTCGTGAAGACCGGCGCAGCCGCCTACGGCGGCAACCCGCTGATGGCGCCCTGGGCCCAACTGCCCGAAGCCGACATCGTGAACATCATCGCGTACGTCCGGACGTTCAAGAAGTAGAACGACGCTACGAGCATTGCGGAACCGGGCCGCGTACAGCGCGCGGCCCGGTTCTCGTTTCACGCTCTGCTAGCCTCGCTTCGTGAGTCCCCGCGAGTCCAGCGTCTCGCCGCCGGTCGAGCCGGCAGGTGGTGCCATCGCGCCGCTCGACTCCGCGAGATCGACCCTTCCCGCGGCGCCCGAACCGAAGCACCGCGACCTCGAGCGCAGCGACGCGCTCTCGCGTTACTTCTCCCAGCTTCGCGACCACGCCCCGATCTCGCGCGAAGAAGAGCACGAGCTGGCGGTGCGCTGGGTCGAGCAAGGCGACGCGGAGGCGGCCAAGCGCCTCGTGCTCGCGAATCTGCGGCTGGTCGTGAAGATCGCGATGGAATACCGCCGCACCTGGACCAACGTGCTCGACCTGATCCAGGAGGGAAACGTCGGCCTGTTGCAGGCGGTACAGCGCTTCGATCCGTACCAGGGAGTGAAGCTCTCGTCCTACGCGGCGTACTGGATCCGCGCCTACGTCCTCAAGTACCTGCTCGACAACATCCGCATGGTGCGACTCGGCACCACGCGCGCCCAGCGCAAGCTCTTCTTCCGGCTGAACAAGGAGAAGCGCGAGTTGGAGCGGCTCGGCATCGAGGTGGAGCCCCGGCTGATCGCCGAGCGTCTCGACGTCACCGAGGACGACGTGATCGACATGGAGCAGCGCCTCGGTCACAGCGATCTCTCGATCGACGCTCCGGTCCGCGAAGAAGAAGGCAGCGCCACCCACGGCGATTTCCTCACCGGCGACGTTCCGTCCGTCGAGAAGAACGTCGCCGACCTCGAGCTGCGCCGCGTCTTCCTCGAGAAGGTCCACGAGTTCGCAGCGACGCTCGACGAGCGCGACCGCCGCATCATCGAGGAGCGCATCCTCGCCGAAGAGCCGAAGACACTCCAGGAAGTGGGCGACGAATTCGGCATCACGCGCGAGCGCGTACGCCAACTCGAAGCGCGCGTGGTGACGCGGTTGCGAGAGTTCATGAAGGCGAACCTCGTGGACTTCGAGTACTACGCGCCCGGCAGGGATTGAGGCGCGCCCGAGCCGGACGCGGCGGCGGCGTGCGCTGCCAGCGCGAGCGCCCGCAGCGACGCGAGGGATCGCCCGACCAATCGCACGCGGCTGTGCTCGAGTCGTTCGAGCCAGGCCGTGCGCGCGCGTCGTTCCATCCAGGAGAGACCGCGCAGCGAGCGCAGCAGCAGGCGCGGCGACCACTCGAGGAGCCAGAGCGTGAGTTCCAGACGGCGTCGCTCGCCCGCATTCCGGAGCTGCGGGGCGAGTCCAGCGACCACGTCCACGTCCGCACCGGACGGCAGCCACGCGTCCGCCACGCCGTAGAAGACGCGCGCGGCGCGAGGCGACAGCGGCCAGCGAGTCTCGCTCACGCCGTGTGCAGCGCGAGCCAGCGCAGCGCGATCGCCGCGTGCAGCGCGATCCCGGTCGCCATCGCCGCTTCGTCGATCTGCATCCGGCTCGAATGGAGCGGCTCACCGGGAGCTTCGGGCGGGCGCGCGCCGAGGAAGACCAGGGCGCCCGGCACGCGCTGCAACACGTACGAGAAATCCTCGGCGCCCATGAGCGGAGCGCGCATGTCGACAACGGCGGCATCGCCGGCCACTTCGCTCGCGACGCTGCGCGCGAACACCGCGAACTCCGCGTGGTTCACCGTCACCGGATAGCCCGGAATCACGTGCACCTTGGCATCGACGCCGTGGGCAGCGGCCACGCCTTCCGCCACGCGACGCACGCCGTCGCGCGCCGTTTCGCGCGCGCGCTCGGACACCGAGCGGATCGTCCCGAGCAGGTGCGCCGTCGGCGGGATCACGTTGCCCGTGGTGCCGGCCTGGATGCGCGTGATCGTGATCACGACTGGATCGAAGGCGTCGATGCGCCGCGTGACCAGACTCTGGAGCGCCATCACGATCTCGCACGCCACGGGGATCGGGTCCACCGCGAGATGCGGCATCGACGCGTGCCCGCCGCGACCCGTGATGTCGATCGAGATCAGGTCGCCGGCGGCCAGGATCGGGCCCGGGCGCGTCGCGATGCGGCCGCGCGGAAGCATCGAGTCGACGTGGATCGCGAATGCCGCGTCGATGCGCGGCTCGGCGTCGAGGAGTCCTTCGTCGATCAGGATGCGGGCGCCGCCGTAGCCCTCTTCGCCCGGTTGGAAGAGCAGCTTCACGGTGCCGGCGAACGCGTTGCGGCGCCGCGCGAGCAGGCGTGCAGCGCCCGTGAGCATCGCGACGTGCGCGTCATGCCCGCACGCATGCATGCGGCCCTCGTGTCGCGACGCGAACGGGAGGCCGGTTTCCTCCTGCATCGGCAGCGCGTCCATGTCGGCGCGCAGCAGGATCGTGGGACCGGGCTTCGCGCCGCGCAGCGTCGCGACCACGGCGCTCGTCGCGCCGCCGGTTGCGAGCTCGACGTCGAGATCGCCGAGCGCTTCGAGCACCGAGCGCTGGGTCTCCGGCAGCAAGAGTCCCAACTCGGGGCTTTCGTGAAGACGCCGGCGCAGCTGGATCGCGGCCACGAGTTCGGCGCGCGCTTCGTCGTGCAGACCGTCGAGCAGTGTCGTCATGGTCGGCTAGCGTAGCCACCTCGAACGGGGAGCCGCGACTTGGCTGAGGCCGTGATCCGCAAGCGCCTCGTGATTCGCGGGCGGGTACAGGGCGTGTGGTTCCGCGGTGCGACGCAGCGCCAGGCGCACGCACTCGGCGTCGCGGGATGGGTGCGCAACTGCGCCGACGGCAGCGTCGAAGCGGTCTTCGAGGGCTCGCCCACACTCGTCGCCGCGGCCGTCGCGTTCTGCCACGAAGGTCCCCGCACCGCCCGCGTCGATCACGTCGAATGCCGCAACGAACCCCCCGAAGGTCTCACCCACTTCTCCATCCGCGAGGACGGAGGGACGGACGGAGGGGACGGTCCTCGACGTGGACTGGCTGGGGACTGAAGGGACAGTCCTCCGCGAAGGGTGTCCCTCGCGTCCGCGCCCCGTCCACGTCGAGGACCGTCCCCTTTCTCACCTTTCTCACTTTCTCATCAGGGCGTCGCGAACTCGGATTGGATTTCGTGACGGAGAGTGGCGCCGAGTTCGGCGGTGTCGGCGTGGGTGGCGCGGCGCAGCGCGGCGTCGAAATCCTCGCCGGCGGCGATCGCGTCGAGCAGCGCGCCCAGGCCCGCTGCGCCCGCGTGCGACTCGATCCACGCAGCGGCGGCCGTCGCTTCGAGATAGGCGATGCGAGCGCTCGCCTCGTCGAGTCCACCGAAGCCCGGCGCGAGGCGTTCGAGCGCGATCCACTCGCCTGCGTCGATGCGACGCCGCAGCAACGCGCGCTCACTGCTCGAGGCGCCGCGCTCGCCGCGCGAGGCGCGCTCGGCCAGTTCCGCGAGCCCTTCGTTCAGCCAGAACGGGCGATCGCCGCCGGTGCGCTCGGCGAACACCGCATGGGTGAATTCGTGGAAGAGCAGCGATCGCATCTCACCGGCGGGATGCGCGGCCGACGCGACGTGGATGCGCCCGTCGAAGAAACCCACGGTCGGGAAGCTGAAGCGGTGCTGATGGGCGGCGAGATAGGCCGCCTTGCCGTAGAGCACGACTCCGGTCGGCTCGGCGGGTGCGACGCCGAGCCGCGCAACGACGTCGCGGTACGCCTCTTCGAGATAGCGCAGCACGGTGCCCGCGTACTCGGGCGACGCTTCACCGAGACGCGCGTCGTAGCGGACACGAAAGTGCGGACTCTGCGCCGCGACGAGTCGCAGCGGTCCCGATCGGCTCTGCTCCTCCGAGAGTCGATGCTCGTCGCGCAGCGCTGCGAGTCGCCGTTCGGCGGAGGCGCGAAAGGCTTCGTGCGTCGTCACCCGCGTGCGCGAGAAACGCTTCGAGATGTCGCTGCGCTGCGCCGAGTCGCCCGCGCTGGCGATCGAGCAGCGCCAGATACCAGTGCGCCTCGGGATTGCCGGGTTCGAGACGCAGCACACCCTCGAGCGACACCGCCGCACGTGCGGTTTCGCCGCGACGAAGGTCGTCGAGTGCGCCGCGCACCAGCAGCGCGACACGCCGTTCGCTCTCGCTGCGGTCGCGCCCCGCCGCACGCGGTGGCGGACCGACCACCTGCCCTCCCCACAGATCGCCCACCGAGCCGGCCGATCCCGGCAGGCTCGCCGCATCGGACGGAACCGCCTTCGGATCGTCGCTGACGTGCGTCTGGCCTTCGGCGTCGACCCAGACGTACAGTTCGGCACGCGCCGCTGCAGCGAACAGCACACACACAAACGCGACGCGCACGGGCAGCGACGGGGTGCGCTTCAAGCGCCCTTCGCTGCCTCGGCGGCGAGGTGCGGCAGTTCGGGCAGCAGCAGTTTCTCGAGGGCCAGCCGGATCGCAGCGCGCGATCCGGGCAACGCCGCGACGACGCGCCCGCGCACCGTCCCGGCGAGCGCTCGTGATAGCAGCGCGGCCGAGCCGATCTCCTGATACGACAGCGTGCGAAACAGTTCGCCGAAGCCCGGGATCACACGGTCGAGGATCGCTTCGAGCGCTTCGGGCGTCACGTCGCGCACCGCGATGCCGGTGCCGCCGGTGAGCAGCACCACCTGCACGTCGTCGCGCATCACCGCAACGTCGACGGCGGCGCGAATCGCATCAACCTCGTCGGGCACGATGCAGCGGTCGGCGACGCGGTGACCGGCGCCCTCGAGCAACGCGACGACCAGCGCACCGCCACTGTCATCGGCGAGCGTGCGGGTGTCCGAGACCGTGATCACCACGGCACAGAGCCGCTGCCGCGCGTGGTCGCGGTGGCCGGAGACGCTCGACGCCTCGCTCACGGGTGATCGTCCACCCAGTACTCACCGTCGGTCGCGATCTCCTTCTTCCAGATCGGGACCGTCTCCTTGAGTGTGTCGATCGCGAAACGACAGGCCTCGAAGGCTTCCGCGCGATGCGCCGCGGCAGCGACCACCACGACGGCCAGATCGCCGATTTCGAGATGACCCACCCGGTGTGCGATCGCGACGCGGGCGGCGGGCCAGCGCTGCGCAGCCGCGTCGCAGATGCGTTCCATCTCGACGAGCGCCATCGCGGGATAGGCCTCGTATTCGAGCTGGCGGATCGCCCGACCGCGCGCGTGGTCGCGCACCGCGCCGAGGAAGCTCACGACGCCACCGGCATCCGCTCCGGCGACCCGCGCCGCGACGGCTGCCGCATCGAGCGGTCGTTCCGAGATCGTGCAGCGCGCGCGACCTTCGTCAGCCGGGTTCGCGCGGCGGTTGGAACCACCGGAGACGGGCGGCAGGAACGCCACCTCGTCGCCATCCGCGAGCGTCGCGTCGTCGCTCGCGAACTCGCGATTCACCGCGACACGCAAGCGGCCGGCAAGTTTCTCGAACGCCGGCTGGGAGGCCATCAGCAACTCGCGCAGCGCGACGACCCGCGCGCGCTCGGGAAGCACCACCGAGAGCTCCTTCGCCCCCGCCGCTTCGCGCAGCGAACCGAATAGCAATACGCGCACCTGCATGGGCCAAGCCTAGTGCCCGCAGCGACCCCGCTCAACGACCCGGGCGGAACGGCCGATGCCCAGCGCATGGATGGCAACACCGAGTTCGCCCAGCGCCTGCGCGCGCAGGTCGAGAATGTGATCGATCGGCTGCGTCCCGGCCTGCTGGCGGACGGCGGCAACGTCGAGCTGGTCGGTGTCGACGCGAACGGCGTCGTAAGCCTGCTCTTCCAGGGCGCCTGCGCGCGCTGCCCCTCGCAGCTCGCGACGCTGCGCTTCGTGATCGAGGCGACGCTGCGCCGGGAAATTCCAGCCGTAACGCAGGTGGTCCCGGTGGAACCGCAGGCGGCGTAGCTCCGCGAACGGGCCGCGGAGTCCTCGTGATAGGCCGCGGAGTCCTCGGGACAGGCCGCGGAGTCTCCAAGTGCGACGCGGAGTCTTCGAGCTGCGCGGTCGGCGCTACGAAGAAAGTTTCGGCATCCCGCTCATCGTGATCCTGCCGTTGAGCGTGGCGCCCTCTTCGATCGCGATCGAGCCGGCCTCGATGTCGCCTTCCACGCGCGCAGTCTTGTGGAGCACGAGCCGCTCGGACGCGAAGATGTTCCCGGTCACGGTGCCGGAGACGATCACGCTGCGCGATCGCACCGTCGCCATGATCTCGCCGCTCTCGCCGACGATGAGGGTGTTCTGGCTGGTGATCTCGCCGCGGAAGCAGCCGTCGATGCGGACGGTGTCCTTGAAGCTGAGCTTACCCTCGAATTCCGAACCCTGGTCGATGAACGCACTCAGGTTCGCAGCGCCGCCGGCCGGACTCGGGGAAATCCCGGTTACCACCGCCTCGTCACTCGCCTCCTCGCCTCGCGTTCGCAGAAATGCCACGGACCGCCCTCCTTCTCGCGTTTACAGCACGCGCCGTGCATCGGCCCGATGTGCAACGGACTTGAGTCGAAGCGGCAACCCGCACCTTGAGAGCACCGTCGCAACGGCGGAGCCAGAAGGCTTCCCCTAGACTCGGATGCCCATGTCGGTCGCGGCCCCGGATCCCGAATCGCTCCTGCGCCGCAGCCTCGAGACGGGCCGCATCCACTCCGCCTACCTGCTCTCCGGCCCGCCTGCGACGACTCGAGCGGCCGCGCTCCGTTTCGCGCGCAGCCTCGTTTGCGAGTCGTCGGAGGCACGGCCCTGCGAGAGCTGCGCGAGCTGCCGTCGCTCGACGGCGCGCGAGCAGATCGCGCTCGACGGGACCGGCAAGTCGGGACCGCTGCTGCGCCACATCGGCGACCACGCGGACCTGCTGTGGGTCGAACGTGGCCAGGGCGACACACGCGTGCGCATCGGTCAGATCCGCGCCGTGCAGCAGGCGCTGCGTCTGCGCTCGCACGAAGGCGGCCGTCGCGCCGCGGTGATCGCCGACGCCGAGTGGCTGAATCACGAGGCGCAGAATGCGCTGCTGCGGCTGCTCGAAGAGCCGCCCCCGCAAACCGCGCTGCTGCTCGTCGCGACCAGCGCGTCGGGTCTGCTCGCGACGGTTCGATCGCGTTGCCAGCGCGTCGCGTTCGCGCGCCCCGAGCCGCGCCTCGCAGATGCGCCGGACGACGTGCGCGAGCAGGCCGCGCGGCTCGCCGAACTCGGCGCCGTCTCGGTGCCCGCGCTGCTCGACTGGGCGGAGGAGTTCCGCGGAGCGCGCGGAGACACGGCGCCCGCCGTCGCGACGCTGCTCGAAACCGCGGGCCTGGTTCTGCGCGAGCGCGTGACGGGGCGCTGCGCGGCCGGCGAGCGCGACGTCGGCGCCGAACTCGACGCGTTTCGCGAACTGCTCGCCTGTCGCAAGACGCTCGTGCAGCGCAATGCGAACCCCCAGATGATCGCCGAGCGCGCACTGCTCGCGCTGCACGGAGCGCTGCGTTGAGCAAGCCGAATGGCTCGGACGACCAGGTGCTGCGCGCCATGCAGGCGTACTACGTCACCACGCCGATCTACTATGCCAACGCCGAGCCGCACATCGGCCACACCTACACGACCGTCGTGGCCGACATGCTGGTGCGCTGGAAGCGCCAGCTCGGCATCGACGCGTACTCCGTCTCCGGCAGCGACCAGCACGGCGAGAAGATGGTCGAGACTGCCGAGAAGCGCGGCATGCCGGTACGCGAACTCGTCGACCACTTCGCCGACGTCTTCGAGTCCACCTGGGAAAAACTTGGCGTCGCGCCGTCGCGCTTCGTGCGCACCACGGATCCCCTGCACGTGCGCAACGTGCAGGCGATCCTGCAGCACGTGTACGATGCCGGCTGGATCGAGAAGCGCGAGTACGAGGGTCGCTACTGCGTCGGCTGTGAGCGCTTTCTCACCGAGCGAGATCTCGTCGACGGCAAGTGCCGCGACCACGAGCGCGAGCCCGAGCTGCGCCACGAGAGCAACTACTTCTTCCTGATGAGCCGGGCGTTCGGTTGGCTGCGCGAACACTACGAGCGCAACCCCGGGTTCCTGCGTCCGGAGCGCTACCGCAACGAAGCGCTCGCCATGCTGCGCGACGAATCGGGCCTCGGCGATCTCTCGATTTCGCGGCCGAAGGCGCGCCTCGCATGGGGCATCGAGCTGCCCTTCGACGGCGACCACGTCTGCTACGTCTGGTTCGACGCGCTGATCACGTATCTCACCGGCGCCGGCTATCCCGACGATCCCGCCTTCGCCGAGCGCTGGGCGAACGCCGAACACCTGATCGGCAAGGACATCCTGAAACCCCACGCGATCTTCTGGCCGATCATGCTGAAGGCGATCGGCCTCGCGCCCCCGCAGCAGATCTCGGTGCACGGCTACTGGAACGTCGACGACCGCAAGGTCTCGAAGAGCCTCGGCAACATGATCTCGCCGCTGGTGATGCGCGAGCGCTACGGCTTCGAGACCTTCCGCTGGTTCCTGCTGCGCGAGATGAGCTTCGGCCTCGATGCGAACTTCACCGAGGAAGCGCTCGTCGAGCGCGTCAACGCCGACCTCGCCAACAACCTCGGCAATCTGGTGAGCCGCACGCTCAACCTGGTCGAGAAGTTCTGCGACGGCGCGATTCCGCCGGCCGGCGACGCGAACGACGTCGACCGTGCCGTGCTCGACGGCGCCGCGAGCGCGACGGAACGCAGTCGAGTGCCGCGATGCAGAACCTCCAGCCGCAACTCGCGCTCGCGGCGATCACCGAGTACGCGAGTTCGGTGAACCGCTACGTGGACACGCGCGCGCCGTGGAAGAGCGCGAAGGATCCCGCGACCGCGCCCGAGGCGCGCACCACGCTGCACTTCGCGTGCCGGCGCTGCGCGAGATCGCGTCGATGCTCGCGCCGTTCGTTCCGGTCGCGTCGCAGCGGATCGTCGAGAAGCTCGCCGCCTCGCCGATCGAGCGCGGCGACCCGCTCTTCCCGCGCGTCGCAATCCCGTGTTGAATTGGGGATGCGGACGTCCTGAATTCAACACTGTCAACTCGGCAGACGTCCCCGCAACATGTGGATCGACTCGCACACCCACGTGACCGCGGCCGAGTTCGACGCCGATCGCGACGCGACGATGAGGCGAGCGCGCGACGCCGGCGTCGTGCAGATGATCGCGATCGGCGCGGGCTGGGGCATCGACGCGAATGAAGCGGCCGTGCAGCTCGCAGAGCGTGACGCCCATGTGTTTGCCGCGGTCGGCGTCCACCCGCACGATGCGAAGCTGCTCGACGACACGGGCCGCGCGAAGCTGCGCAGCTGGCTCGACCGGCCGCGCGTCGTCGCCGTCGGCGAGTGCGGGCTCGACTACCACTACATGCACTCGCCGCGCGAGATGCAGCGCGCGGTTTGCGCCGAGCAGATCGCCCTCGCCCGCGAGCGCGACATGCCCGTCTCGATCCACGTGCGCGGCGACGATCCGACGGCGTGGGAAGAGCTGCTCGACATCTGGCGCGCCGAGGGCCGCGGCGACGTCGCGGGCGTGCTGCACTGCTACACCGGCAGCCTGGACCTCGCACGCCGCGCGCTCGCTGCGCGGCTCGAGATCTCGCTGTCGGGGATCGTCACCTTTCGCACCGCGGAGGATCTGCGCGCCGTCGCCGGCGTGCTGCCGCTCGACCGCCTGCTGGTGGAGACCGACTGCCCGCTGCTCGCGCCGATCCCGCATCGCGGCCGGCGCAACGAGCCCGCGCACGTCGTCCACGTCGGCGCGAAGCTCGCGGAAGTGCGGGGCGTAGCGCTGGAAGAAGTCGCCCGCGCAACGGCGGCGAATGCGCGGCGCTTGTTCCGTCTTCCCGAGCCGGAGTCGGCCGGTGGCTGATGAGGTCGCCGCCGTACACGCCCTCGCGATGCGCCTCGCGCGCGAGGCGGGTGCGATCCAGCGCGAGCGCTATGAGACGCCGCTCGAGATCGGCACCAAGAGCCGACCGATCGACCTCGTCACGGAAGTCGATCGCGCCTGCGAGGCACACATCGTCGCGACGCTGCGGCGCGAGCGCCCCGGCGACGACATCCTCGCCGAGGAGGGCGGCGCGCACGAAGATGGGGGTGCGGCCTGGCGCTGGGTGATCGACCCGCTCGACGGCACCGTCAACTTCGCGCACGGCTACCCGTGCTTCTGCGTCTCGATTGGCGTCGAGCGTCACGGCGTGCGAACCGTCGGCGTCGTCTACGAGCCGCTGCGCGACGAACTCTTCGAAGCCGTGCGCGGCGGCGGCGCGCGGCGCAACGACAAGCCGATCGCGGTGTCGGAGGAGGCGCGCTTCGGTCGCGCGCTCGTCGCGACCGGCTTCGCCTACGACGTACACGACGCCGAGCTCGACAACCTCGCGCAGTTCGCGCGTGTGACGAAGCGGGCGGGCGGCGTGCGCCGCGACGGCAGCGCCGCGATCGACCTCTGCTACGTCGCCTGCGGTCGCTTCGAAGCGCTACTGGGAGCTGAAGCTGCACGCCTGGGACGTCGCGGCGGGGATCCTGATCGTCGAGGAAGCGGGTGGCCGCGTCACCGATCTCGCGGGCGGACCGCCGCCGGCGTCGGGCAGCGAGATTGCCGCGAGCAATGGTCTCATCCACGACGAGCTGCTGCGGGTGCTGGCCGGGACTTAGTCGTGGAAACCAAGGGGTTGCTCACAGCTCGCATGCCGAGATGCTCCGAGGCGAGGCGCATTCGGCTCGACTGCGAGGCGTGGCGGTGCGACGCACCCGGTCCGGGGCGAGCGCTGCGGGTGGGGATCGAACCCGCTCCATCACATCAGCTCTGCCCACGCGAATCGCATCACCCTGGCGGCTTCGGGCCGGGCCGATGCACCGTGGCTTGCGCCCCGAACGGCCGAACACCGCGCGATGCCGCGCCGCCTCCAGACGGAGGAGATGCGCCCGGCTAGACGATACCGTGGGCGACCATCGCCCTCGCGACCTTGGTGAAACCGGCGATGTTGGCCCCCATCACGTAGTTGCCCCTGGCGCCGAACTCCTCGGCGGGCCGGGGCGCTGGGGGACCACCACGGTGGCGCTGGGCGTCCCGGTTTCCTTTGCCGAGATCCAGCGGGTCTCGGTGCTCTGCGAGATCATGCGGCTCGGCGACGTAGTCCCTGACGTGTCCCTCGGCTCCCACTTCTTCAACGACCTCGTCGAGGAGAACATGCTCTACGTGGCGCTATTCCCGGGCCACGCCGGACACGCGCTCGACGAGGCGCTGCTGCGAGAGGCGCCGAACCGGCTGGCGGAGCTCCTCCCCGACGACGCCCGGATGGCGACCGTGGTCCGGGTCGTCGATTTCACTTCGGGTAACGCAGGCCAGGTGCTCTGGCTCAACTGCAACTGCGTCCGCCAGGAGACGGTGGGCTACCTCGAGCCGCGCTGAGCCACCCCGCAGTGGAGACGAACGCGGCGAGCCCGTCGGCGAGCGGAAAGACCCGTGTCGAGACCCCCAGCCGGGCGCGAGAACCAACGGCGCCACTGAATTCTCGGCGCCGACAAGCGGTGCGACCGGCGAGTTCGGAGCGTCCGTCGCTCTCGACGGTCTGTCCGCGCTGATCGGGCCATGGCGTGCCGGCGCCACCGACAATGGAGCCGGGCTACGTGCAGGCGGCGGCGTTGGCGTCGATTGCCCTCTACCGCCAGCGGAGCCGCTGGGGCGCTCTGCGTGTCGGACGCGGATCGTCTGATGAAGCACGCCGACGTCATTTTCCGGACGCGACGAAACGCGGAGCCTCTGTCCGCGCGTCGCCGGAGGCTTCGCCGCGGTCGAGGCGTGGCCCGGAGGCCATCACCTCGACCGCGACTACGGCCGCGTTGCCCGCCGCGTGCTCGCCGATAGAGGGGGGCGGTCGCCGTAGCGACCTCGGCGCCACGCCTGATGGCCAGGCAACACTCCGAGCTCGGCGCCCCAGACGCGAGCCTCGTCGAGGCTCTCATCCCAGACGTAGAGACGCGACGCAGTCAACGCGTAGCCGTCTCCGACGCGTGAGATGCGCGTCCGTCGGGGCGCCGAGCGAGGGGGGCTCTCAGAGAACATGCCCGTCGCCGTGCGCGCGCGGGGCTGCGGGCTGCGTGCGGAGCGCGGCCCGCACGGAGTTCCGGAAGTCGCTCAGATCGAAGGGCTTGTCGAGCACACAGGTCGCGCCGAGCTCGAGCGCCCGCACATGCGTCTCGGTATTTCCGAACCCCGTGATCATGACGATCGGCAGCCGCTTCATCGCGAGCGAGAGACCTTCGAGGATGTCGAGCCCCGAGAGGTAGGGTAGGCAGACGTCGGACACGAGGAGTGCCGGCCAGCGCTGCGGCTCGCCCTCGAGCGCACCGAGGCCCAGCCACTCGATCGCGTCCTCGCCGTCGCGGGCCTCGATCACCGTGTAGCCATCGCGCCGCAGCGCGCTGGCGAGCATCTCGCGCATGTCGGCGTCGTCTTCCACCAGCAGGATCGTCGGTCCGCCCCGCACCGGGACGAGCTGCTTCCACTCTTCGCGCAGCAGGGACCTGCGAATCATTCTGTCGGATCTCGTGAGCATTGCGGCCTCCTTCGCTCTGGAGGAGGCCATTGCACTCGTCGTGCCAGCGTGTCGAGCACGCAGGGCGCTCCGCGCGACGGATTTGCCGGGGAGATTCGCCACGCGTGGAGATTCTCCACGGTCGACGGTTCAGTCGCTGCCTTCCGATCCCGGTCCGAGCTTGCGGTAGAGCGTCTTGCGGTCGACGCCGAGGATGCGCGCCGCGAGCGTCTTGTTGCCCGCGGTCGCTTCGAGGACGCGCGCCACGTAGCGCCGCTCGATCACCTCGAGCGGCACGAGCGTGGCGGGGTCGTCGCTCGCGAGCAGCAGGTCGCTCTTCCGATGCGACCGGATCCGCTCGGGCAGATCTTCGGCGAGGATGTGATCGTGATCCGCCAGTGCGGCCGCGCGCTCGATCGCGTTCTCGAGTTCGCGCACGTTGCCGGGCCAGTCGTAGTCGCCGAGCTTCTCCGCGGCCGCGCGCGAGATCCCGAGCGCCGGGCGGCCCGTGCGCTGCGCGAGCCGGCGCACGAAGTGCTGGGCGAGGAGCAGCACGTCGGCTCCGCGCGCCCGCAGCGGCGGCACATCCACGGACAGCACGTCGAGCCGAAAATAGAGATCCTCGCGGAAGCGACCGTCCTCGACGGCCGCGGCGAGGTCGCGATTGGTCGCGGCGACGAGGCGTGCGTCGAACGGCACCTCCTTCGCCGCGCCGATGGGACGCACGCAGCGCTCCTGGAGTGCGCGCAGGAGCTTCGGCTGGAGCGTGGCTGTGAGATCGCCGATCTCGTCGAGGAAGAGCGTACCGCCGCTCGCCTGGACGAAGAGCCCGCTGCGCGCCTCCCGCGCATCCGTGAAGGCGCCCTTCGCATGGCCGAAGAGCTCGCTCTCGAGAAGCGTCTCGGGCAGCGCCGCGCAGTTGATCGCCACGAAGGGGCCGCCAACGCGCGCGCCCCGCCGATGGATCGCCTGAGCCACCAGTTCCTTTCCGGTGCCGGTCTCTCCCGTGATCAGCACCGGCGCATCCGAGGCGGCGACCCGCACGACGAGCTGGCGGAGCTTGCGCATCGCGGCGCTCTCGCCGATCAGCTCGTCGTCGATCGCGTCGCCTTGGCTCTCGCGTAACCGCTTCACCTCCTCGAGGAGGCTCCGGTGCCGAAGCGCGTGTTCGAGGCGGAACACCAGCTCCTCGATCTCGAACGGCTTCGGCAGGAAGTCGTGAGCGCCCGCGCGGATCGCCGCGATCGCGGTGTCGAGGCTGCCGAAGCCCGTGATCACGACGGCCGGTACGTCGGGCCGGTTGGCCCGGAGCCACTCGCAGAGCTCGATCCCGCTCTGGCCGCGCATCTGGATGTCGGTCACGACGGCGTCGCAGCGATCCGCGTCGAGCCGCTCCAAGGCCGCCTCGTAGCTCTCGGCGACGTCGACCTCGAAGTCGCAACGCACGAGCCGATCGCGCAGCAGCTCGCGCATCTCGCGCTCGTCATCGACGATCAGGATTCGACGGCGCATCCGCACCTCCAGCCGGGATGAATGCGCTGAAGCAGGTGCCGCACCCCGGCTCGGTGCGCACCTCGATCCAACCGCGGTGCTCCTGGAGGATCCCGTAGACGACGGCGAGCCCGAGCCCCGTGCCCTCGCCGACCGGCTTGGTGGTGAAGAAGGGGTCGAAGATCGCGGGCAGCGCTTCGTCCGGAATCCCCTCGCCGTGGTCCTCGACCTCGAGGACCGCGTAGCGACCCGACTCGTGGTCCGGGCTCGGCGGCGTCGCAACCTCGCGCGCTTCGATGCGGATCTCGACGACGCCGTCGCGACGCGACGCGTGGATCGCATTCATGACGAGATTGGTGAGAGCCTGCTGGATCTGCGCCGCGTCGACGCGCACGACGAGCTCCCGATCTGGAGCGCACGCGAGCCGCACGCTGCGCTTTCGCGCGAGCGGCTCGAGGAGAGTGAGCGTCTCTCTCGCGAGCTTCGAGAGATCCGCCTCCGTGCGCTCTCCGCTCCGATGCCGCGCGAAGCCGAGGAGCTGGCGGACGATGCGCGTCATGCGATCCGCCTGGTCGCCGATCACGCGAGCCGCGCGCGCGACCTCTTCGCGTTCGGTGCACTCGCCGCTCGCGATCATCTGGGCGCGCCCGGCGACGACATTGAGCGGCGTCCCGAGCTCGTGCGCGAGGCCCGACGCGAGCCTGCCGACCGTCGTGAGCCGGTCGGCGTGGCGCAGCTGCTCGACCGCCGCGATGCGCGCCGCGGACTCGTCCTCGAGTCGGCGCCGCGACGCCTCGAGCATCTCGGCCATCGCGTTCATTTCGCGCGCGAGGCTCGAGAGCTCGTCGCGACTTCTCAGCGCGAGCGGCGTCGAGAAGTCCCCGCCCCCGATGCGCCGCGCCTTCGCGATCAGCATGTCGACCGGCCGGCCGACCACGCGCACGCCGACGGCCCAGGCGACGCCCGCGCAAAGCAGGAGCATCGCTGCCGCGGAGACGAGTTTCTTGGGGATCCGTGCGGCGAGTTGGTCGCTCTCGTGCGAGACGAGTTCCGAGATCTCGAGCGCGGCGCGGCGCGATCCCCGTGCGTCGAGACGCAGATACGTGAACAAGCGCAGCTCGGCGCCGTCTTGCGCGCGCAGCTGGACCATCGGAACGTCGCGCGAGAGTGTCGCGGCGGCCGCGGGGACCGTGGGAACTCCGGCCGGTCCGGCCACGTCGTCGAGGTAGACGATGCGCGTCTCGATCCCGGTCTCCACAGCCGGGAAGCGGGAGACCAGAGCGACGGCGGCCTGCTCACCGGCATCGCGCCAGGTCTCCTCCACCGCGATCGCCAGCTCGCGCGCCAGCGTCACGTCGTCGCGGCGCATGTCCACGTCGAGCAGCGTGAGATCGGAGCGCAGCGTCAGGAAGCTGTCGAGCGCGAAGACCAACCCGATCGGGATCAGCAGATAGATGGTGAGGCGACGGATGAGCCTCATGGCAGGAACCTAGCGCCTGACGACATCGCCGACGCCACGAGGTGGCCGGACTCCCAGACGGGATCGAACGTCTCCTCGAAGTCGCGCAGCCGGTGGAAGTTGTAGAAGGGCTCACACGCAAGCGAATCGAGGATGCGCATCACCCGTATCCAACGCGCCGCCCCTGACGGCCCAAACGCGCCCGCCTACCTTCGATCGCGGCCGGAACCCGCGCGATCGACGCGGCGGGCGCCGGGCGTCTCTCGAGCCAGCCGGCTAGATTCCAACCGCGTCGCGCGGAGACGTGGGACCGGTTCTCCGTCCCTCATGCGGCGGGGGAGATCTGCTTGAGCGGCAGCGCCACCGCCTTTGAGGCCACTACCGACGCCGCGGCGTATGTGCCGTACGCCGACGCCGAGAGGGTGCTGGCCTCGCTCGAGGAGTGGGCGTGCGACGCGGAACGGCCGCTGCGCGTGCTGCGCGGCCCGCAAGGCTCCGGCAAGTCGATGCTGCTTGCGGTGCTCGCGGCGCGCGTGGGCCGGCACGCGCGCCCGGTCTGCATCTCGACGAACGGCCTCGACCCCGACACGCTGGCGCGCACCCTCCTCGATGCGCTCGGGACGCCGTGGGAGGGCACGCCGCGCGTCGCGCTGGTGCGCGCCGTCCAGCAGCCCGAAACGCGCCGCGTGCTACTGCTCCTCGACGACGCCGACGCGTTGGCGCCGCGCACGGAGATGTGGCTCTTCGATTTCGTGCGGCGCAGCGCGGGCGCGGTGCATGCGCTGCTCGCGATGCGCGACGAGCGGCTCGCCGCTGAACTCGCGAATGCCTTCCAGTCCGGCACGACCGTGCTCGCGCTCGACGCGCCGATGAACCGCGAGGATGCGGACACCTGGGTGCGCGCGGAACTCGCGCGAAGCGGTACCTACACCGCCGCGCTGCGCGCACGCTTCGACGCCCCGACGTTGGCGCGGCTCCATACGCGCTCCGGTGGCGTTCCCGGCCGCTTGCGCCAGGAAGCCGCGGCGATCTTGGAGGAGTTCGCCGCGCCGAGCGGCGACGCGGCCGCGAACGCGGCGCGCGAGGAGCGCTCGCCGGTCGAAGGCCCGCCGCCGCGACGGGAGCTGGCAACAGCGGCGGAGCGGCCGCCGCCCGGTCCGCTGGGCGCCCACGCCATCGCCGCTGCTGCGCCTCCGCGCCCGCTCTCGAGGCGCGAACCCGCGCCTCGAGAGACCCCGGTGACACCCTGCGATCCGGCGTCCGCGCGCGCTGCCGCACCCACGCCGGCACGCGAGCCCTCCGCTCCGCGCGCCGCGAGCGCGACCGTCAGCCACGCCACGCAGGCCGCGCTCCAACCGACACCCTACAGAGTCGACACGACGACCCCGCCCCGCGGCGCTCCGCGCCGCGATTCGCTGCTTCGCTGGCTGCTCGTGCCCGCGGCGCTCGCTGCCGCGTACGTTGCTGGATTCCTGACCTCGCAAACGCTCGAGGCGCTGCGCCCCGGTGTCGCGCCGGCAGGCGTCGCGATCGAGGCGCCAGAGGTGGACCAGCCTTCGGTTTCGGCGGCCCCGCCGCACCAGGCCGAGCGCGCCACCGCGCCGCCGGTCGCAGAGATCCAGGGGCCGGACGCGTTCGCGGCGCCACTGCCAGCCGCGCCGCTGCCAGCCGCGGCGACGACAGCCGCGGCGCCGACTGCCGCAGCGATGGCGGCGCCCGCCGGCGACAGCGCCGAAGCGGCGACACCGCCGACGGCCGAGCCGGCCGCGCCGGAGGCCGCAGCGCCCGAGGCGGTAGTAGCGACAGCGCCCGCGACCGCTCCCGAGGTCACTCCGCTGGCGGTTTCGTCCCGGCCTCCGCCTGCGCGCGTCCGCCGCTCGCCGCCGCAGCCTCGCAGTGTCGAGGTCAGCGTCGAGGCGGAGCCCGGCGCCTCGATCTCGATCAACGGTCAGCCGGTGGGAACGGGCGTGGTGAAGGGACTCGAACTCGCTCCGGGACCGCACCGGGTCGAGGTGCGGCTGCCCGACGGGCGCGCCGTGGACCGCGTCATCGAGGTCAAGGGCGATCGATACGACATCAAGGTGCGCTGACCCTCTCGCGTGTCGGACTGGCGCCGGCGTGCGAGCAGGCGGAGCGTCACTCGGATCCCCACCAGGTCGTGGTCCGAGGCGCGGACGGCCTCCGGCGCGTGGCCTCCGAGCCGTCGATCCCCGCCAGGCGCAGGTCCCCAGCGCGGGGCGGTCGTCGCGCGCGCGCACGAGCCTCGACTGCGGTCGCGGCGAGCGGAACCAGCAGCGGCCAGCGCACCGAGTGCGGCAAGGCCGAGCAGCGGCGTCGCCGGCTCGGGCACGCTGTAGAGAACGTCGCGGCCGAGGCGGTCGTCGGGGCGCAAGGCTCGGTAGAACAGCGCGCTGCAGGACTTCAGCACGGGGCCGCACGGCTGGTTCGAGAGGATTGCCCCGGTGTCGGAGGACGGCGATACGAGGAGACCCGAGAAAGGGTCGGCCGGGGCCACGGCTTCGAGGTCGAGCGGATCGAAATCGTAGTCGAAGTTGCGCTGCTCGTTCGGGTGGCCAAGACCCAGCGCGTGCCCGATCTCGTGACCGAGCAGACGCGTCAGCGCAAACGCCAGGATCCCCATCGGGAGGCCGAACTCGTCCTTGGTCTGTAGGAGCAGCGTGGCGTTGAGGAAGATGTCGGCACCGGTGATCGCGAAGCCGGACTCGCGTCGGCCGTTGCTGAGGAGACGGGCGGGCACGGAATCCCAGGTCACGTACGCGACGCCGAAATAGGGAGTCCCGGCGAACACCGGGTCGCTGCCCGGTACCGTGAAAAGATCGATCTCGGCTCCGACTCCTTCGCCGCGTATCGCGAGCGACGACTCGTGTTCGATCTCGAACCAGAGGGCGTCGTTCTCCCACATCCCGAAGGCGCTCTCGATTGCCTGTTCGAGGAGCGGGACGTCGTCGGGGGCCACTTCGAGGTCGCTCGCGACGCTCGGGTGCACCGCCACCTGGAGACCGTCGTGCAGGCCCTTGCCGAGGTAGGGCTCCGCGTCCCAGCGCGGCGCGACGCGCACCGACGCGACCGGGTCGTCGTCCGAGTCGTAAATCAGCGCGAAGGCGCCCGCCGCATGCGGCGTCGCCACGAACGTTCCGACCGCGACACACGCGAAGAGTCGGTGTCGCAACATCGCGTTCCCCCGTATTGGGGGATGTGGTGCGCGCAGAGCGGCGCGTGGCAGAGCATCAGCGGATCTCCCACGAACCACGTGCCGCGCATCTCGTGGATGGGGGAGCGCCCGGCAAGGCTCACGGACTCTCTTGCTGGTCCTCGCCTGCGTCGGCCGGGCCCGGCAGCGCGCCCTCTTCCTCCTCGTCGGGATGCACCGGCTGCACGGCTGCGTCGGGCGCACCCGCGTCGCTCGGCGGCTCCTTCGCGACGAAGCGGTTGCGGAACGCTTCGAGCGAGACCGGCACGTGCTCGGCCAGCTTGCTCGGAACGCGGTACACGGTCTCGCGACCCGGTACCTGCGCAAAGACGTGATCGCCCTGCTCGACGCCGAAGATCAGCTTGGCGAGTTCGGGGGCTTCGCCGCCTCCTGCGGGCGCGGCGCCGAGGACGCGCAGCGTCGTGCGCGGCGGCGCGAGCCCGATCGCCGCGAGTTCCGCGCCGCCCATCTTCTCGGCGGCGATGTCGTCGGCGTCGAGCCGCGCGAGCTCGGCGACGAGCCGCGACGCGAGGCCGGGAGCCATCGCTTCGGGCTTCGTCGTCCAGCCGGCGTCCGAGTTCTCGCCCGTGATCGTCACCACCTGCGTCGCGCCCTGCGCCGACGGGTCGGCGTAGGAGATCTCGAAGCGCTGGGCGTCGGTCGCGACGAAATTGGCGAGCGACTTGAAGCGGAACGCCACGACCGTCTTGGGCAGCTTGTCGAAGCGCTCGTTCGGGATCTGGTAGAGCGCGCTCTCGGCGCCGCGCGCGGCGCGCAGCTGGGCGTCGAGCAGACCGCCGATCCGCAACTCGTGGCGCATCGGCTCCTTGCCGTCCTGCGGCGCATCCACCAGCACGACGCGATACTGCGGCGCGTCGAGGCCCACCTCCTTGTCCGGCGGCGGCGCATCGACGAAGCCACTCGCGCGCAGGAACACGAGATCGGAGAGCAGCGTCTCGACGGTTTCGGAGTCGGCATCGGTGTCGAGCGGCGCGAGCATGCGCCACTTGCCGTCCTTCTTCTCGAGCACGACGCCGCCGTCGACCCAGTTCGCCTCGATGCGCTCGACGCCACCGCGATCGAAGCGCAGCGGGCGCCGCTCGCGCAGGTCGTCGAGGCTCTTCTCGAAGCCGGTCACGCGGAAACTCGCGACGGTGTAGACGGGACCCGCGGCGCCCGTCGCCACATAGTTGTTGGCGCCGATCGGCGTCTTCTTGCCGGTACGCAGCTCGTGGTCGGCGCCGCCCGCGCGGAAGCGCACCACGCGCGCGCCCTCGCCCGAGGCCGTAGACCTCCGCGCCCTGCGCTTCCTCGATCACGCCTTCGCTGGTGAGGCCGGCCAGCGCGCTCGCGATCGGCGTCGGCGTTGCTCGCGATCCGCCGGGAACGCGACCGGCCTGGTGACGCGCCAGGCGCCGTCCACGCGCTCGAGGCGCGCGTCCTTGCCGTCGCTGGTGCGCAGCTCGATCCACTCGACCGACTCGGCCTTCAAGTCGCCGAAGAGCAGCTTCGCCTGCGCCTCGGCTTCCTCCTTGTCGGCTTCGTTGTGGTTGGAGTACCAGACGATCCCGCCGAGCAGGACCGCGACGAGGAACAGGATGCCGGTGTTGCGGGGATTCACGGCGGAAAGCTAACGGCCGGGCGCCCGGCGGCGGCTCCACCAGGCCCAGCACGCCGGCCACCGCGATCAGCTCGCGGCAGCACGAAGAGCGAGAGCGCGCGGATCTGGCTGAACTGCTCGCTCGACGAGCTGAGTCGCGACGCGCGCGACTTGGGCGGCCGCACCGAGATCGCCTCGACGTCGCCGAGCAGCCAGTTCACCGAGTTCACGAAGAGATCGCGGTTGCTGTAGGCGCCGAGCATCTGGTTGGTGGCGAAGTCGGAATCGCCGAAGACGACGAGGCGCGGCTCGCTTCGGCGGCCTTCGGCTCGGCCCCTGCGGCGGGGGCCGGCGTCGCCACCGTCGGCTGGCCGGCGACGGCGATCGTCACGGGGCCCTTGCACGTCGTCGGGACCCAGCTCGGCGACGCCACTCGTGAAGAGCTGTTCGAGATCGCGCTCGCCCCACGAGTTCTCGGCCCGCTCGTCACGAGCGCGTGAACGCTTGGCGCGCCTCGGTTCGATCGCGAGGCCGCGCGCCATCGGGAAGATCGTCACTTCGCGCATGTCGCGCGTGATCTCGTGGTTCGGCGTACTCGCCGGCGAGCGGCGACATCGCCTGCCCGAAGATGCCCTGCACGCGGTCGACGATCACGTCGTCGCCGACCGTCACACCCCACTTCGCGAGCGGCTCGCCGAAGTCGGTCTGCGCGCGCGGATCGACCAGCACCAGGAGCGCGCCGCCGCGCTCGAGGTAGCGCTGGAGCTTGTCGGCGTCGCCGGGGCGCAGCGGTCGCGTCGGACCCGCGACGATCACCGACGTCCGCGTCGTCGGGCACCTCGGCCTTGGTCTCGAGGTTCAGCGTCTCGACGCGGTAGTTCTCGTTGCGCAGCGCGTCGGCGGCGCTGGGCGAAGCCTTCCTTGTCGTCGGCGCCCTTGCCGTCGCGACGCGCGCTCGTCGTGACCGGTGACGAAGTAGACCTTCTTGTGCGACTGCCGCGTGAGCTTCACGATCGCGTTGGTGAGCTTCTCCTCGTCGGGCTTGTCGATCTGCACCGACTCCTCGCCGATCTTCACGTAGAGCATGCCCTCGCCGATCTTCTCGGGCGTCGACGCCGAGCTTCTCGACCAGATCGGGGCGCGCGTTCGGATCGGCGTACTCGACCTTCACGCGCTCGGCTCGCGTACTGATACTTGTCGAGCAGCGCGCGCGCGTTGGCCTGGTCGAGCTTCGGTAGAACGCGACCACCTGGACGTCCTGCTCCGAGCCCGCGAGCAGCTTCTGCGGTCTGGTCGGAGATCGAGTGCACCTTGGCTTCGCTCGCGTCGCACTTGCTGTGGTAGCGGTTCGCCAGGAAGCCGAGCGCGCCGACGATCGCGAGCACGATCAGCGCCTGCGCCAGCGCGCTGCTGCCGTACTTGCCGATGCGCCGCCCTTCGCCCGAGCGCATCCGTTCGCGCAGCGACTCGAAGTTCGTGACGCCCGCACCGATCATCAGCGCGAGGCCGATCAGCAGGTTCGCGCCGATCCACCACAGAGCCGGCGGTGCGCCGGCCAGCAGCAGCATCACGGAGAGCAGCCCGAAGGCGAAGAAGACGAGCCCGAGAGCGCCGAAGAGGGAAGCCATGTTTCAGCGCCACCGCACCGATTCGATCGCGGTCTTGGCGAGCACCAGGAAGGCGGTCGCCAACACCCCGAAGTAGGCCAGGTCCTTGGTATCGACGAGTCCCATCACGATGCTCTCGAAGTGGTCCGCAGTGGAAAGCCAACGGAGCACGTCGCCGATCCAATCGCCCGTCGCGGCGCCGCCCGCGGCGCCGAGGTCGGCGAGGAAGCCGAGCATCCACAGCATCAGCAACAGCACGAAGGAGAGCACGAACGCGATCACCTGGTTCTGGGTCACCGACGACGCGAAGGCGCCGATCGCCGCATAGACGAGTCCGACGAGCAGAAGGCCGAGAAGACCCGCGGCCGTCTTGCCAATCTCGGGATCGCCGTAGGTGAACAGGATCGCGGGGAAGAGCGCGAGCAGCAGCACCAGGATCGCGACGAATGCCGCCGCCGCGAGAAACTTGCCGATCACCAGCTCCCAGATCGTGATCGGGGAGGTCAGCAGTAATTCGAGCGTTCCGTTGGTCCTCTCCGAAGCGAAAAGACCCATCGTGATGCCGGGCACCAGGAACATCAAGACGACCGACATCACGTGCAGGAACGGAGCGATCACGTGGTCGTTGAGATTCAGCTCCTCGAGCTGTTCCATCGCCTGGAACGACTGGAGCCGGATCACGTATTCCTGGAACTGGAGCACGCCCGACAGGAAGAAGAAACCCGCGAGAACCGCGAAGAGCGTCATCACGGCATACGCGACGGGCGAGACGAACAGCGAGTTCAGCTCGCGACCGGCAATCGCTCCGACGTGTTTCACGGCCGCGCCTCCCCGGCGACATCGGGAGGCGCCACGACCTCGCGCGCCGTGGTGCGCGCAAAGATCTCTTCGAGACTCGCCCCGCCGCGCTGCAACTCTTCGAGCGGCGCATCGAGCGCCTTCCTGCCGCGGTGCATGATGATCACGCGCTGACAGATCGCCTCGACCTCGGGCAGGATGTGCGTCGAAAGGATCACCGTGCGCGCCTTGCCCTCGCGCGTGCCCGCGAGATCGCGGATCAGCGTGCGGATCTCGCGGATCTGGATCGGGTCGAGACCGATGGTGGGCTCGTCGAGGATCATCACGGGCGGATCGTGCACGATTGCCTGGGCGAGCCCGACGCGCTGGCGATACCCCTTCGAGAGCGCCCCGATCACGCGGCGGCGCACGTCCGCGAGGCCGCAGCGTTCGAGCGCGCGGTCGACCGCGGCGCGGCGCTGGCGGCGCGGCACGTCCTTCAACTTCGCGACGTAGACGAGGTAGTCCTCGACGCTCATCTCGGGATAGACCGGCGGGCTCTCGGGCAGATATCCGATGGCGCGCCGCGCGGCGAGCGGGTCGGAGAAGATGTCGTGGCCGTCGATCACGGCGCGGCCGTCGGTCGGCGGCAGGAAGCCGGTGAGGATGCGCATCGTGGTGGTCTTGCCGGCCCCGTTGGGACCGAGAAAGCCGACCACTTCGCCGGGCTGCACCGAGAACGAAACGTCGTCGACCGCGATCAGATCGCCGTAACGCTTGGCGAGTCCACTCGCCTCGATCACGAGCGCCCCCGCGTGCCGAGTCCGCCGAGAAAGAGCTCCACCACGGTGCGCACGGTGCGATCGTCGGAGGCCTGCGATTCGTCGGGCAGCCGCATTACGCCCAGGACCTGACTCGTGATCATCGTTTCGAGCGCTCCGATGAAGGCAAGACACACCAGGTTCGCATCGAGGTCGCTGCGCAGCTCGCCCGCATCCTGCCCCACCCGCACGATCCGCGCGACGCCGCGGAACAGACGCCCGACGGCTTCGATTTGTTCGGGCTCGGAGAAGCGAGAAGTGCGTTGGATCTCGAATACCAGCACTTTCACCCAGTCCGGCCGCCGGCGATAGGCGAAGAGCACGATGGCCGCGAGCTGGCGAAGCTTCTCGGACGCGGGCTGCGATCCCGCGGAAATCCCGTCGACCACGTCGAGGAACGCGCCCCAGCGCTCGGCGAAGATCGTGTCGAGGATCTCTTCCTTGTTGCGGAAATAGTGGTAGACGAGGCCGTACGCGATGCCCGCCTCGCGCGCGATGTCCGAGACGCGCGCGCCGTGATAGCCGCGGCTCGCGAAGACGCGGGTCGCGGCTTCGAGGATGCGCACGCGCTTGATGCCGCGCGGACCCGCACCCGCGGTCGCGAACTCACGAGTCGGCAGCGGCGTCACGGGGGCGCGCGACATTCAGGAAGCGAACCTCCAACGATCCAGGGTCTTCCGAGTCCGTCGATCCAGCCCGCCGCTTCAGCACGTCGATTCGGCACGTCGATTCGGCACGTCGATTCGGGACCGGCAGCGCAGCAAGCAGCCTGCAGGATCGATCAGCGATCCCGCGGGGCGCCCATGTTTCACCAGGGTCCGCGCAGCGTCAAGCCTGCCGATGCTTTCTGGCGACCTCGACACCGTCGGGTACCCTGCGCAGCGTGCGTGCTACCGGCCTCGCCGTCCTGTTCGCGATCTCGCTGCTCTCGAGCGCGAGCGCACGCGCAGTCGCTCCCGACGCCGCCGCCGATCCGGACGTCTCGGGTTGGGCGGGGCGCTACTGCACGCCGACCGGCTGCGCCGGAGTCCCGTCCTCGCCGGCCGCGCAGGCCGCCAGCTTCGGCGCCATCTCGCTCGCCATCATCCTCCTCGCGCGACGCCGCCGGGCGTAGGTCCGACCCCAGGGCCGCGTGCGCGTCGCCCTCGTGATCGAGCGCTTCGAGCCCCGCGGCGGCGTCGAACGCGTGGCGTGGCAGGTCGCGCACGGACTCGCCGCCGCCGGCGACGAGGTCCATGTCGTGGCGCGCAGGGCCAGCGCGTCCGAAGCCGTGCAGCTTCACCTCGTGCGCGTGCCTTCGAATTGGCAGCCGTGGCGCGTCCTGGCATTCTCGAACGGCGCGGCGCGCGCCGCGCCGCGCGGCGCCTTCGACGTCGTGCACTCCTTCTCGCGCACCCGGCATCAAGACCTGTTCCGTGCCGGGGGCGGCAGCCACGCGGATTACATGGAGCGCCACTATGGAGGGTCCGCGGGCGGCGGCTTCGGTCGTGCGTGGCGGCGCTGGTCGCCGCGTCATCGCGTGCTGCTCGCGATCGAACGAAGGGTCTTCGCCGACGCGTCACAACTCATTCAGTGCAACTCGCGCATGGTGCAGCGCGAGTTGAAGCGCCGCTATGCAATTCCCGACGAACGACTCGTCCTGCTCTACAACGGCGTCGACCTCGAGCGCTTCCACCCGTCGCGACGGGCGACCGAGGGTGCGCTGCTGCGCGCCGAACTCGGTGCAGCGGACGCACCCGTGTGGCTCTTCGTCGGCTCGGGGTTCCGGCGCAAGGGACTCGACACGGCGCTGCGCGCGCTCGCCGCCGCCCGCGGTGACGCCGTGCTCTGGGTGGCAGGCGACGACGACACGAAAGACTGGCGCAGCGCGGCGCGCGCGCTGGATGTCGCGGCGGGCGTGCGCTGGCTCGGTTCGCGGTGCGACGTCGCGGCGCTCTGCGCTGCCGCCGACGCGCTGATCCTGCCCACGCGCTACGACGCCTTCGCGAACGTGTGTCTCGAAGCGGCCGCTGCCGGAATCCCCGTGATCACGAGCGCGAGCAACGGAGCTGCCGAGATCCTCGCTGACGGCGGCATCGTCGTGCGCGACGCCGAGGACGACGCGGGTTTCGCCCGGGCACTCGAGCGGCTGGCGGATCCGGCAGAGCGGCACACGCGAGGCATCGCGGCCCGCGCCGTCGCCGAGCGCTACGGCTGGCCCCATCACATCGCCGCGCTGCGCGCGCTTTACACGCGGATCGCGCAGCGATGACGAGCCTGCGCTGGACCGAAGGCGACCCGGCGCTACAGAGCGAGATCGAGCGCCAGCTCGCCGCCGGCGAAGCGCAGTGCCTGCACGACAACGCGCGCCGCCTGGTGTTCCGCCTGCACCGTGCCGACGGCGACGTGCTCGTGAAGCAGTTTCGCGTCGGGTCGGGTCGCCACGCGCTGCGCGAACGCGCCAAGGCGCGGCTCGGGCGCGCCCCCGCGGCGCGTGAATGGCGCATGCTCGCGACCATGCACGCCGCCGGCATTCCCGTGCCGGAACCGCTCGCGCGCGGTGCGCTCGCGAACGGCGACCGCTTGCTCGCGCTGCGCTGGATCGAAGGCAAGCCGCTCGCCGAGGCGCTGCGCGACGCCCCCGCTGCGCGGCGCGCGCTGCTCGCCACACTCGCCGCGCTGGTGCGCCGCGTGCACAAAGCAGGCTTCGTACACGGCGACCTGCACGCCGGGAACATCCTCGTCGATGCGCGCGGCCCCGTGCTGATCGACTGGCAGCACGCGCGCCCGGCGCGCACGCCGGACGATCGCGTCCGCGACCTCGCGCGTCTCGAGTTCTCGCTGGCGCCGCTGGTGTCGCGTGGTCGCCGGCTGCGCGTTCGGCGCGGCGTGCTCGGCGTGCCCGCGACGCGAGAGAAGGGGGTGCGGCACGCCCTTCTGCGGGCAGGTGGCGCGGCCGATGCGCGCGCACGGGAACACGCTCGCTCGCGCACTGCGAGCGCCTGCCGTCCCGGTCGCCTCGCCGCCGCGTTGGACATCGAAGGGGAACGCGGCCTACGGCTGCACGAACTCGGTGGCGAGGCGCTAGCCGCGATCCGCGCCGCCCATCGCACCGCGCTGGCCGCACGCGACGCGCGCGTCTGCAAGAGCGACGCGCGCTCTTCGGTGACGGCAATCGAAGTCGCGGGGCAGCGGGTCTTCGTGAAGGAGACGCCCTTCCGCGGCGTCGCGCGCGCGCTGGCGGATGTGTGGCGCGGATCGGCGGGCTTCCGGGCCTGGCGTGCGGGACATGGGCTTCGCGCGCGTCGCATCGGAACCGCACTCCCGCTCGCGTTCGGCGAGCGCCGTGTGCTCGGCGTGCCCGTCTTCTCCTGGGTGGTGCTCGAAGATCTGCGGCCCGCCACGTCGGCGGCGTTCGCGCTCGAAGCAGGCGCCGCCGCTGCGGAGGAAGTCCTCGATACACTCGCGCACGTTGCGATCGCGCTACATCGAGCGGGTGTCGACCACGGCGACTTGAAGGGCACGCACGTGCTGTTGCGGCGCGCGGCGAGCGGCCTCGAGCCCCGCCTCATCGACCTCGAAGGCGTGCGCTTCCCGGCCCGATTGAGCGCCGCGCGACGCCTGCGTGCGCTCGCCGAGTTGAATGCGTCCCTGCCGGACGCCTATCCCGCGGCGCTGCGATGCCGCGCCTTTCGGCGTTACGCGGCGGCGCTTCCCTTCCGCGGCGGCTGGCAGCTCGCGCTCACGCGCGTCGTGCGCGCGAGCCTCGCGCGCCATCACCGCTGGACGGGAGCGGGATGCGAGGCGGCTGACTAACCCTTCTCCACCACGAGCCACTGGAAGTAGCTCGACGAGCCGGGGATCTTGCCGCCGTGGCCGCCCGCAAAGCGCAGCGCAGCGCCGGCTTCGGATGTCGCGATGATCTCGCGGAAGGCGTCGATCTTGCGACCGGGGTCGTCGAGGTTGTTGCCGTGGAAGACGATCTCGACGCGCTGCTTCTGCGCCCCCATCACGTTCAACACCAGCGTCGCGAGCGTGAAGAGCTTGCCGATCCCCTCGACGGCTTCGACGGCGAAACGAGGAACCGGGACTTCGCTGATCGAGAAGGTGTATTCGAGTCGCATCGCGCGGCAGCTTCGCCCGATGGGTTGGCGGTGTCAACCCTGCGCGTCGTCGCTGGTCACTCGGAAAGGAAGCAACGCGACGCACCGTCATCGCGAACGACCAGCGCGGGCGCTTCCGCGCGACAGCGCGCGAACGCCTCGGGACAACGCGTGTGGAAGCGACATCCCGGCGGCGGGTGCAGCGGCGATGGCACTTCGCCGCGCGCACGCACTGCGACGTTGCGACGCGACGGATCGACCGACGGCATCGCCGCGAGCAGCACGCGTGTGTACGGATGCCGCGGGTCGTCGAAGACGCGTGCGGTCGGCCCCGCTTCGACGATCTGCCCGAGGTACATCACCGCGACGCGGTGGGCGAGGTAGCGCACCACGCCGAGATCGTGCGTGATGAAGAGATACGCGAGGCCCAGCTCGTCCTGCAGATCGCGCAGTAGATTGAGGATCTGCGCCTGGATCGACACGTCGAGCGCCGACACCGACTCGTCACACACCAGCAGCCGTGGTTCGACCGCGAGCGCGCGCGCGATGCAGACGCGCTGGCGCTGCCCGCCCGACAGCTCGTGCGGGAAGCGATCCATGTGGCTCGGATCGAGGCGTACGCGGCGCAGGAGCGCCGCCACGCGCTCGCTGCGTTCCGCCTCGCCCGCGCCGATGCCGAAGGCCTGCATGCCCTCGGCGATCGCGTCGCGCACGCATAGCCGCGGGTCGAGCGACGCCATCGGGTCCTGGAACACGATCTGGAGTCGGCGTCGCAGCGGGTGCAGCGCAGCCGGAGCGAGTGCGAGCAGGTCGCTTCCCTCGAAGAGCACGCGCCCGCCGCTCGGCTCCACGAGGCGCAGGATCGAACGCCCCACCGTCGTCTTGCCGCAGCCTGACTCGCCGACCAGCGCCAGCGTGCGCCCCGCTTCGACGCATAGATCGACGCCGTCGACTGCGCGGATCCACGCGGCGGGCCGCCGCAGCAAGCCGCTGCGGACTGGAAACCAGGTGCGCAGCGCTTCGACGCGCAGCAGCGCCTCGCCCTGGGGCGCCTGTAATCGGCTCATCGCGCCAACTCCGCCGCGACCGCGTGACAGCGCACCGCCGCGCCGCCGTCCAGCCGCGTGCGCTCGGGCTCCCGCGCGCGGCACACGGCCAGCGCGATCGCGCAGCGGCCCTCGAAGCGACATCCCGGCGGCCACGCGTCGAGCGCCGGCACCACGCCGGGGATCTCGGCCAGTCGCTCGCCCGGCAGCGCGCGCGAGGGCATCGAACGCAGCAACCCATGCGTGTAGGGATGGCGCGGCGCAGCGAGCAGCGCTGCGCGCGTGCCCTCTTCCACGATGCGCCCCGCGTACATCACGGCGACGCGATCGGCGAGTTGGTTCACCACGCCGAGGTCGTGCGTGATCAGCAGGATCGCCGTGCCGGTCTCGCGCGCGAGACCGGCCAGCAGCTCGAGGATCTGCGCCTGGATCGTCACGTCGAGCGCCGTCGTGGGTTCGTCGGCGATCAGCAGTTGCGGCCGCGCGGCGAGCGCAATCGCGATCATCACGCGCTGCTTGAGGCCGCCCGAGAGCTGGTGCGGATAGGCGCCGAAGCGCACCGGCGGATCCGGGATGCCGACCTGCTCGAAGAGCGCGAGCGCGCGCCGCCGCGCCTCGCCGCGCGCCACGCGCTCGTGCAGCGTGATCGCCTCCATCACCTGCGCGCCCGCCGTCTGGACCGGGTTCAGGCTGGTCGCGGGTTCCTGGAAGATCATCGCGATCTCGGCGCCGCGCACGCGTCGCAGTGCGGTGACGGGAAGCCCGCGCAGCTCGCGACCGCGCATCCGGATGCTGCCCGCGTCGATCCGCCCCGGCTTCGGCACCAGTCCCACGATCGAGAGCGCCGTCATCGACTTGCCGCAGCCCGATTCGCCGACCAGCGCCAGCGCCTCGCCGCGCGCGACCGCCAGGTCCACGCGGTCCACCACGGGAAGCCGCGCGCCGCGCGCGCCGGGGAACGAGGTCAGCAGTCCCTCGACGTGCAGCAGCGCTTCGCTCACGTCCGTTCTCGCAGCGTGTGCGGGTCGAGCACGTCGCGCACCGCGTCGCCGACGAGATTCACCGCGAGGATCAGCCCGAAGAGCGCGACCGACGCGGCGCCCAGATTCCAGGCGATGATCGGGTCGCGCGCCAGCTCGTCGCGCGCCTGGTCGATCATCTGGCCCCACGAGCCGTCGATGCCGACGCCGAGCCAGGACAGGATCGCCTCGGAGAGCACGAGCTGCGAGAAGGTCAGCACGAAGGTGATCACGACCAGATGCGACAGGTTGGGCAGCACGTGGCGCCAGACGATGCGCAGCTCGGAGACGCCGAGCGCGCGCGCTGCCGACACGTAGTCGAGCTCGCGCAGCTTCAGCGTCTCGCCGCGCACCACGCGGCAGAAGTTCACCCAGCTCGTCACCGCGAGCGCGACGCACACCTGCACGGGACCCCGCCCGAGCACCATGATCAGCGCCACCAGCAGCAGGATCGACGGCATCGAGGCGAGCGTGGAGAGCAGGAAGAACACCGCGTCGTCGATGCGACCGCCGAAGTAGCCGGCGGCGAGACCGAGCGCGATCGCGAGCGGAATCGCGATCAGGCTGGTGAGGCCGCCGATCAGCAGCGCGACGCGCGCGCCGCCGAGCGTCAGGTGCAGCACGTCGCGGCCGAGGATGTCGGTGCCGAGCAGGTGGCGACCCGGGTGCGCGAGCGCGGCCCCGCCGTAGAACTCGACCGCTGCGAGCGGCGCCGAGTAGCTGCGCTCCCGAAAGTCGGCGGGGAAGGCGCGGTCGAGCAGGCTGCGCGCTTCCACCGAGGTTTCGCCCGGCTGCCGCGTCGCGCCACGCGACCGAGTCGAGCAGCGCGACACCGAGATAGAGCGCGACGACGACCGTCGCGATCGGCCGGCGCCGCGCGATCTCGCCGAGTCGCTCGCGCCAGAACGCGCTCGCGCGCAGACGCCACGCTGCGAGCGCGGCGAGCAGCACGATCGCGGCGGCGAAGGCGTTGCCGAGGACGTGTCCCTCCACGACTACCCGAGCCTCACGCGCGGATCGACCAGCGTGTAGGCGACGTCCGTCAGCACCTGGCCGGCGATGAAGAGCAGCGCGCCGAGATAGACCATCACGCGCAGCGTGGCGAAGTCGTTGGCCTGGATCGCGTCGACGGTGATCGAGCCGAGTCCGGGAATCCCGAAGAACGACTCGAGCAGGATCGAGCCGGTGAACAGAAACGGAATCTCGACCACCACGTTCGGTGAGGATCGGGATCAGCGCGTTCGGCAGCACGTGGCGCGCCATCACGCGGGCGTCGCCGGCGCCCTTGGCGCGCGCGGTGCGCACGTAGTCGCGCCCGCTCTCCTCGAGGAAGACGGTGCGGTAGAAGCGCACGTTCGGCGCCGACGCCCGGCGAGCAGGCCGACCAGCACCGGCAGCGCGACGAAGCGCAGCAGCACGCTCGGATCGGGGTCGAAGCCCGAGATCGGGAACCAGCGCAGCAGCTTCCCGAGCAGATACTGGCCGCCGAGGATGTAGACGCAGCACCGACACGCTCATCGCGAGCACGCAGAGCACGACGCCCGCGCGGTCGATGTAGGTCTCGCGGAAGAACGCGACCAGCAGCGCCAGCGAGAGCGCGAGCGGCAGGCCGAGCGCGAAGAGCGGCACCGTCACGCTGAGACTCGGGCCGACGCCGTCGCGCAGGCGCTGCGCGATCGGCACGTCGTCGGCGTCGCTGCGGCCGAAGTCGAAGAGCAGCATCCGGCGCAGGTGCTCGGCGAGGAGCGTGTCGAGCGGATCGCGCCGGGTTCCACACGGCGGGCTTGTCGTAGCCGTGGTTCGCGATCCACTGCGCGATCGCGTCCGGCGGCGCCTTCTCGCCGAGCGCCCGGCGCGCGACGTCGTCGCGGCGTCGCGTACAGGAAGAAGAGCGCGAACAGGAAGAGCAGCACGCCGAGCACCGTCGCGACGCCCCACGCCGTGCGGCGCAGCAGATAGGCGAGCACTAGTGACGCTCCCGCAGGTAGGTCGCGACGCCCGGCACGAGCAGCACCACGCCGAGACCCGCGAGGGCGAAGGCCGGCCAGCGCACCGGCTGGTTCCACGCGACGCGGCGTTCGGCGCGCGTCGCCGCGTCCGACGTCGTAGTACTTCCAGATCGGCACCGTGAGCCCCGTCGCCTTGGCGTTGTGCGAGCCAGCCCTGGGTGAGCGCGTAGTCCTCGGGATGGAAGAGCTCGATCCACGGCCGCTCGCGCTCGAGCAGCGCGCGCATCGCGCCGGATCGTGGCCAGCCGCTCGGCGTCGTTGCCGCGATTCTTCATCGCGCCGAAGAGCGCGTCGTAGCGCGGGTCGGCGAAGTTCGACGAGTTGGGACCGCCGCTCCCGGGTCTGTCCCATCGGGCCCCAGAGCAGGAACAGGAAATTCTCGGGGTCCGGGTAGTCCGCCACCCAGCCCCAGAAGAAGAGCTGGTAGGCGCCGCGACGCACCTTGTCCTGGAACTGGTTGTAGCTGGTCGCGGCGATCTCGACGTCGAGCCCGAGGCGCCGCCACGACTCGACCAGGAACTGGTAGCGGAGTCGAGCCTGCACGGACGGTGTCGCCGGTGTCGAAGGAGAGGTGCAGCGCGCGGCCGGTCGCGGGATCGATGCCGTTCGGATAGCCGGCTTCGGCGAGCAGGCTCGCGCGCGCGCTCGAGATCGACGCTGCGGAACGGGTTCCGGTAGCTCGGCCTCGTAGCCGAAGAGGCCCGGCGGCAGCGGCGACTGCGCCGGAATGCCGCGGCCGTTCAGGAACACGCGCAGGAACTCGTCCGCGTCGATCGCGAGGCTCATCGCCTGGCGCAGCTTGCGGCCGCGCTCGCCCGCGGCGCTGCCCACCACCGGATCGTCCATGTTGAAGCCGACGTAGTAGATGCCGAGCGTCACGGTGCGTCTCGAGACGCATGCCGAGCGCCGCCATCGCCGGCGAGAGCGCGCCCCCCGACGCCGCCTTGTCGAAGCTCTCCTTGGGAATCCGCGAGCGGTCGTAGTAGCCCTGCAGGAACTTGGTGAAGACGGGAATCGCCTCCTTCTCGAAGCGCATCTCGACGCGATCGACGAAGGGCAGCGCGCGGCCGGCGGCCGCGGGAGCGAGGAGACCCTTTTCCGCGTCGCCCGCTGCTCCTTCGGTCGGATAGGTTGCGGCGGGCGCGCGCCACTCGGGATGCACTGCGCCGTACCAGTCGGGGTTGCGTTCGAGCACGATGCGGCTGCGCTTCTCGTAGCGCGCGAGGCGGAAGGGTCCCGTGCCGACGGCATGATCGGCGAAGCCGTCGCGGCCCTCCTCGCCGTCGTAGTAGGCGACCGCCTCCCACGGCACCGGCGCCGTGAACGGCATCGCGAACCAGTAGAGGATCTGCGGATACGGCGCGTCGAGCGTGATCTCGAGCTGCGTCTGTGACTTTCCAATTCAAGCCCTCGATCGGGCCGGCGCGCTGCGTACTGCTGGTCGATGCGCAGCGACGCGAAGGCCGGATCGTCCTCGCGCAGCTTGGCGAGACGCTTGCCGAACTCGGCGAGGCCGACGATCTTCGAGAAGGTCACCAGCACGGGGCTGCCGACGTTCGGGTCGGCGATGCGCTGCAAGGCGAAGACGAGATCGGCGGCGACGAGTTCGCGCTGCGTGCGGCCGGCTTCGCCGAGGGCGAAGCAGGGATCGCTCGCGAAGCGCACGCCCGCGCCGCAGCTGGAACGTGTACGCGACCCGCCCGTCGGCGAGCGCGCGCGGCTCCGGCACCGCGGTCGACGAGGCCCGGGATCAGCTCGTAGGGCCGCTTCAGGTAGTGGTACTCGAGCAGAGTCTCGTAGACGTTCGAGAGCACTTCGTGGTCGTAGACCGAGTAGGCGACCTGCGGGTCGAGCGTCTTCGGCGCTTCGGGATACGGGACGTAGAGCACGCGCGCGTTCGCGTCGGCGGACGGGTACGGATCGTTGCTGCAAGCCAGGCTCGCGATGACGCACGCGGCGAGCGCCGCCGCGCGCAGCGCGCACCTCAAGGCGCCGCCTGCGCGGGCACGTCGAACAAACCCGGCGGGAGCACGGGGTCGAGTTCGACGCGCGACCACGCGATGCGCACCGACGCGTCCGCGCGCAGATCGCGCAGCTCGACCTCGTGCGCAAACGCGACGCCGCCGAGCGGACGGCGGTCGCCGTAGCGCGCTTCGAGCAGCAGCTCGCCGCCGACGCCCAACAGAGCCCAGCGCTGCAGGTTCCCCGCCGCGTCGCAGTCGAGCTGTTCGCGCTGGGGCGCGCCGGTGCTGCGCAACACCAGCCGCACGCCGCCGTCGGGCAGTTGCGCGGCGCTCTCGAGCTGCTCCGCTGCGCCCTGCGGCGCGCCGAGCAGCAAGCGCACCGCCTGCTCGGGCGTGACGGCGAGTCCAGCGACGTCGGTGAGCAGCGCGTCGTAGACGGCTCCCGCTTCGATCGAGCGGTCCTGGCTGCGCACCAGCCGGTAGCGCGCGCCGTCGGTGACGAGCACCGCGAGCGTCTGGTCGAGCAGTCCCAACACCTCGACGCGCAGCCGCGCGGGGCGTTCGAGCACGAGAATCTGCTTGGCGCGACCAGAGCCGGCCGGGCCCTCGATCGCGAGTCGCGCGACGCCGCGCAGCGAGCGACGCATCGCGGCGTCGCGCGTGAGCGATGCGAACAGCACGGCGGGACGCGGGTCGCTGGCGGGAAGCGGCGTCGGCGCCGGCGCGCGCGCGGTGGCGCAGGCGAACGCGAGCGCCAGTCCCAGAGCAGCAATCGGCCGGGGGAGCGCGCGAAGCGCCCGGCTCACCGCGAGCCCAGCTCCTTCCGCAGCCGCTCGACCTTTTCGAGCAGATGCGGCTGCTCGCCCTGGCGCGGATCGCGGGAGGCGGCTTCTTCGTAGTGGCGGAGCGCACTCTTGCGATCGGAACGCAGCAGGTACGCGTCGCCCAGGTGCTCCGAGATGACCGGGTCGCCGCCGGTCAGCACCGCCGCACGCTCCAGCTCCTTCACGGAGCGCTCGAGCGCCGCGCGGCCTGCGCTCGCTTGGCCGGCGTCGAGTAGCTGGCGTGCGCGCACGTAGTAGACCCAGCCGAGACTGTCGACGATGTAGCCGTCGTCGGGCCGCTGGGTGAGCGCGGCGCGGACCATCTGCTCGGCCTTGTCGAGATCCTGCCCGCGCTCCGCCAGCGTGTAGCCGACGTAGTTGAGCGCACCGGCATGCTGGGGGTTCTTGGCGAGCACCTGCTCCATGTAGCGCAGGGCGTCGTCCTGGCGGTTCGCCTCGCCGTGCAGGACGCCGAGGTTGTAGAGCACCTCTTCATCGTCGGGCGACGCCGCGAGCAGACCCTGGAGGAACGCGACCGATCCATCGAAGTCGCCGGCCTTCGCGCGCAGGCTCGCCACGTAGAGGTCGATCTGCCGCGACGGGAAGCGCTGCCGGACGGAATCGGCTTCGCCGAGCGCGCGGGCGTAGTCATGACGGCGCTCGTAGATCGCCGCGAGCTGGAGGCGTGCATCGAGATAGCGCTCGTGATCGACCGGGACGCGCTCGTATTCCTCGATCGCGCCGTCGAGGTCGTTCGCCTGGCGCCGCGTGGTGCCGAGGAAATAGTGGACGTCGGCCTGCTCGGGGTTGCTCGCGAGCACGCGCTGGAAACGCACCTCGGCGGCCCGGAAACGCTTCTGCTCGAGGTCGAGGTAGCCGAGCCGCACCACCGAGCGGAGATCGTCGGGGTGCTGTTTCTCCACGATCTCGAGCGTGCGGCGTGCCTCGTCGAGGCGCTGCATGTCGATCAACGCGTCGCCGAGCGCGACGAGCGTGGCGTGGTGGTTCGGACGACGACGCAGGACCTCGCGGTAGATCTGCACCTCGCCCGCGCGGTCGCCGCGCTGGCGGCGCCCGCGCGCGAGCCCCGCATACACGGCGAGGCTGCCGGGGTTGCTCTTCAATCCCGCGCGCAGCGCGCGCTCGGCGTCGGCGGGGCGCTCCATGCGCTCGTAAACCCGCGCGAGCGCGAAATGCGAGCGCAGATTCTTCGCGTCGGTGCGCACCATCCACTTCGCGACGTTCAGCGCGTCGTCGAGGCGATCGGTGTCGGAATAGAGACCGTAGAGCAGCAGCGCGGCGTCGGGATCGAGCGGCTCGCCGTCGTCCTTCTTCAACATCCGTTCCGCCGCCGGCGTGTCCTTGCGGATCCGGTAGAGCGTGCCGAGGAACAGGCGCAGGTCGGTGTCGTCGGGCTCGAGCTGCTGCGCGCGCTCGGCGTACGGGAGCGCGTCCTCGACGCGCCCGTTGCGCGCCAACAACTCCGCCGTGGTGCGCTGCAGGAAGGCAGAGTCGGGATCCTTCCCGAGCGCGCGCTGGTAGGCGGCGAGCGCCTCGTCGATCTGGCCGTCGAGTTCGAGCTGGCGCGCGACCAGGAAGTCGTACTCGGGGGGCGAGCCCGGTTGATCGGCCAGCGCGGGCGCGGCGCCCCACACCGCCGGCCACTTCGGGTGCGGGAGCTGCGCGCACGCGAGCGAAAAACCAGCTGCCAGAGCCAGCGGCACGAGGCCGAGCCGGCGGCGCAGTGAACTCACGAGCCGAGGTAGCCCTTCGCCGTGAGGAACGTGACGAGGCGATCGACGCTCTTCTCGACCGGCTCGCCGTTGGTGTCGATCGTCAACTCGGGAGACAGCGGCGCTTCGTAGGGCGCCGAGATCCCGGTGAACTCCTTGATCTCGCCGGCGCGCGCCTTCTTGTAGAGGCCCTTCACGTCGCGCGACTCGCAGGTCGTCGACGCTCGCGGCGACGTGCACCTCGACGAAGCGCCCAGCGTCGTGTAGCGCGCGCACCAGGTCGCGGTCGGCGCGATACGGCGAGATGAAGGAGGTGAAGACGACGAGTCCGGCGTCGGTGAAGAGCTTCGCCACCTCGCCGATGCGACGGATGTTCTCGGTGCGGTCCTCGGGCGAGAAGCCGAGGTTCTTGTTGAGGCCGTGGCGGATGTTGTCGCCGTCGAGCACGTAGGCGAGCGCGCCCGCGCGCGACCAGCGCCGCTTCGGCGGCGACGGCGATCGTCGACTTGCCCGAGCCCGAGAGACCGGTCAGCCAGACGGTGACGCCCTTCTGGCCCAGCAGCCTGCTCGCGGTCGTCGCGGGTGACCTGCTGATGGTGCCAGGTGATGTTGGTCGCGCGTTGCTCTGCCACGTTCGGATTCCTTCTGCAGCCCGGCGGGTCCGGAGATCGGCTCGGAAGGCGCCCGAGATTAGCGGCGGGGTTCGCCCGCGGCTATGCGCCGGGCAGCGCCCGAACCGCGCTCGAGCGCGCCGCGCGTTGCGATCGAACCTCGGCGACGATGCGCTCCGCCGCAATGTCGACCTGCTCGATCGTGGTGCCGCGGCCGAGGCCGATGCGGACGCGAGGAGCGCACCGCCGCATCCGGCAAGCCGAGAGCGACCAGCACGTGGCTCGGCTCGGGCCGCGCCGAAGAGCACGCCGATCCGGTCGAGAGCGCGATGTCGTGCAGCGACGCCAGCAGCGCATCGGCCTCGATACCTTCGAATCCGACGTTCAGATTCCCGGGCAGCCGCTCGCTCGCGTGTCCGTTCAGGCTGACGCCGGACAGCGCGTCGCGCAGGCGCTCGAGCAGCCGTTCGCGCAAGCCGAGCAGACGCGCGGCTTCGACCTCGCGTTCGGCGACCGCGATCTCGACCGCGCGGCCGAAGCCGACGATCAGCGGCACCGGCAGCGTGCCGGGCCGCAGCCCGTTCTCGTGACCGCCGCCGAAGAACAGCGGCTCGATGCGCACGCGCGGCCGTCCCGGGCGCACCCACAGCGCGCCGACGCCCTTCGGTCCGTAGAGCTTGTGCGCCGTCAGCGAGAGCAGGTCGACGCCGGCCGCGACGTTCACCGGAATCTTGCCGAGCGCCTGCGCGGCGTCGCTGTGCAGCAGCACGCCGCGTTCGCGACACGCGCGCGCGATCGCGTCGATCGGCTGCAGCGTGCCGATCTCGCCGTTCGCCCAGCCGGCCGAGACGAGCAGCGTGCGCGGCGTCGATCGCCGCAATGACGGCGGCGGGATCGACGCGGCCGTCGCGATCGACCGGCACGACGGTCGCGGTGAAGCCCTCGCGCACGAGCGCCTGGCAGGGCTCGAGCACGGAGCTGTGCTCGGTGGCGAGCGTCACGACGTGATCGCCGCGCGAGCGCCCGGCGCGCGCGACACCGAGCAGCGCCAGGTTGTTGCTCTCGGTGGCGCCGCTCGTGAAGACGATCTCGCGCGCGTCGCCGGCGCCGATCGCGCGGGCAATCGCCTCGCGCGCCACCTCGACGGCGGCTTCGGCGCGCCAGCCGTACGCATGCGTGCGACTCGCCGCGTTGCCGAACTCGCGATCGAAATACGGGAGCATCGCCTCGAGCACCCGCGGATCGATGGGCGTCGTGGCGTGGTGGTCGAGGTAGATCAAAGCCGGTGCGCCTCTTGGCGCTCGAGTTCGCTAAGCCCCGAAGGACTGGCCGCAGCCGCAGGTCGACTTGGCGTTCGGGTTGTTGATCTTGAAGCCCGACTCCTGGAGCGTGTCCACGTAGTCGAGCACGGTGCCGGCGAGGTAGACGGCGCTCTTGTCGTCAACGATCAGCTTGACCTCGCCGTGCTGAATCTCGTTGTCGTCGTCGCCGATCTGGTCGTCGAAGCCGAGCTGGTATTGGAGGCCGGAGCAGCCGCCGCCGATCACCTTGAGGCGCAGCCCATGGGTGGCGAGCTTGCCGTCGCGGTCGAGCAGCGACTTCACGCGGTCCTGGGCGGTGGGGGTCATCTCGACGACTGCCATGCTTGGCCTCCCTGTTCACTCTCTCATCCTGCGATCTCGTTGCGATCTCATTGCTAAGTTGGCGTCGGGCAAGGATAAGCCGGCACACCTTCACGTCAACTCGGAACCCTGCGCAGGTGCAGGAAGATCTCCCGGTTGCCCTTCGGTCCCGCGACGCGCGAGTCGGTGCGCGCGACCTCCCGCCACCCGAGCGCTTCGGCAGCAGCGCGCACGGACTCGACTGCGGCGGTTCGCAGCGCGTCGTCGCGCACCACGCCACCCTTCCCGACCTGCTCGCGCCCCACCTCGAATTGCGGCTTCACCAGCAGCAACCACTCGGCGTCCGGCGCGACCGCTGCCAGCGCCGGAACGACGAGGCGCAGCGAGATGAACGCGACGTCCGCCACCACGAGATCGATCGCGTCGGGCACCTGTGCGGGTTCGAGGTTGCGCGCGTTGGTGCGCTCGAGCACGACCACGCGCGGGTCGCCGCGCAGCTTCGCGTCGAGCTGGCCGTAGCCGACGTCCACCGCATGGACGCGCCGCGCGCCGCGCTGCAGCAGGCAATCGGTGAAGCCGCCCGTCGAGGCGCCGACGTCGAGACAGACGCTTCCCAGCGGGATCGACGCCGAGATCGTCGAGCGCGCCGGCGAGCTTGTCGCCGCCGCGCGACACGAAGCGACTCGCTTCGCCGCGCAGCCGCACGACCGCGTCCTCGCGCACGCGTGTGCCGGCCTTGTCGATCGGCACGTCGTCGACGAGCACCTGCCCGGCCATGATCAGCGCCTGCGCCTTGGTGCGCGATTCGGCGAGACCGAGCGAGACGAGTCGCTCGTCGAGACGCGGGCGCTCGGGACTCACGCCCGCGAGCGATGCCGCCTTCGCCAGCGCGACGGCAGACGGAGTGCAATCAGCGCCGCGAACGCCGTCGCGACGCCTGCCGTCGACGACGGCTCCGGCACGTACTGGAAACCCGACTCGGACGCGGAGATCGGCGCATCCGGAATCACGGCGCCGTTCGCGTCGAGTACCGACACGCCGGCGAAGGGCTCCGTCCCGAAGGACGCTTGGGCGGCGCCCTGGAAGGGGATCAGGTCGCCGTAGCCGTGGCCGCTCGTCGCCTGGACCGTCACGGTGATTCGGTACTCGAACTCCTGCCCGAGCACGATCGGCACGTCGAGATCGACCACGGTGTCGAAGCTCTCGTCGCCCGTGAAGTCGAACTGGGTGAGCGGACAGTGCCCGATCGCATACGCGGAATTGGGCACGCTCGACACACACTCGAGGGCGAGCAATGCGTTGCCGCCGCCGTTCTGCCACGAGATCGCGCTGCCGCCGGTCACGTGGAGCGGGATCCGGAAGAAGCCGGAGGCGCCGCCTTCGCCCGCGGTGAGGACATCGTCGATGTGCCCGATCGAGCGCGCGGTGCGGGAGACGCTGTTGCCGAAGACCACCGCGCCGTTCTCCGGGTTCTCGAACCCCGACGCGCGCGCGAAGGCCGAGAGCGAGACGTAGTCGAGCGTCATGTTCGTGTCGGTCGCGTACTGGAAGCCGGGGGAATCCCAGAAGCGGCTCATGTTCGCCGTCATGCCGGGCCCGTTGACAGACGGCGCCGTCTCGCAATCTCCGGCGCCCGAGCCGGTGCAAGCCTGGCACGTGGACACGACGAAGGCCGCGCGGGCCGGTGTGGAGGCGCTCGCCGCGAAGACGGCGAGCGCGATCAGAAGGGCGGCCCGCTGCGTTTGCGTTCGGATCATGTCGTCCCACCTCCGTTCCCGGTTCTGGGATACGACGTGTTGTTGGCTGATGCGCGCGTTCAGGAAGGCTTCACGAGCCCGCGCGCCGCGCGTGCGATGCCTTCGGCATCGAGGCCGAGCGCGGCGCGGATCGCGACGGAATCGCCGTGCTCGATGATGCGATCCGGGATCGCGAGGCAGTGTACGGGCACCGCGACGCCCGCTTCGGCGAGCGCTTCGAGCACCGCTGAACCGAAGCCCCCCGCGCCGGCCGCCTCCTCGACGGTCACCACGGCGCGGCAGCGCCGCGCGAGCGCGACGATGCGCTTGGTGTCGAGCGGTTTTGCGAAGCGCGCATTCACCACCGCCGCCGAAATCCCTTCGGCGTGCAGCGCGTGCGCCGCTTCGAGCGCGACGTGCGCCAGCGTGCCGAGCGCCAGCACGACGACCTGGTCGCCGTCGCGCAGCAGCTCGGACTCGCCGATCGGGATCGTCTTGCACTCGGCGTCCAGTGACACGCCGAAGCCGTTGCCGCGCGGATAGCGCACCGCCGCCGGACCGGGGTGCTCGATCGCGGTCTTCAGCATGTGGCGCAGTTCGTTCTCGTCCTTCGGCGCCATCACCACCATGTTGGGCAACGCGCGCAGATAGGTGACGTCGTAGAAACCCTGGTGGGTGGCGCCGTCGGCGCCCACCAGGCCGGCGCGGTCGAGCGCGAAGGTGACGTCCAGGTCCTGCACGCAGACGTCGTGCACCACCTGGTCGAAGGCGCGCTGCAGGAACGTCGAGTAGATCGCCACGACCGGCTTCATGCCTTCGGTTGCGAGGCCCGCCGCAAACGTGACTGCGTGCTGCTCGGCGATGCCGACGTCGTAGAAGCGATCTGGATGGACCTTCTGGAAGCGGTCGAGACCGGTGCCGTCGGGCATCGCGGCGGTGATCGCGAGGATGCGCGGATCTTCGGTTGCGAGCTGGATCAGCGCGTCGGAGAAGATCTTCGTGTAGCTCGGCGGGCCCGCCGCGCTCTTACGCATCTCGCCCGACGCGATCTCGAAGGGCGTGACGCCGTGATACTTGAAGGGATCCGCCTGGGCCGGGGCGTAGCCGAAGCCCTTGGTCGTCAGCGCGTGGATCAGGATGGGACCCTCGCCGCCCGCGAGCATGCGGCGCGCGTTGCCGAGCGTTTCGAGCACGTCCTCGATGCGGTTGCCGCGGATCGGTCCGAGATAGCGGAAGCCGAACGCCTCGAAGAGCAGGCTCGGCGAGATGAAGGCCTTGAACGACTCCTCGGCTTTGTGCGCCCATTCCACCAGGTCGCCGGGAATCGTCGACAAGAACTCCTTTGCGTAGCTCTTGAGCCGGCGCACCAGCGGCTTCGACATCTTCCGCGACAGGAACGACGAGAGCGCACCGACGTTGGGCGCGATCGACATCTCGTTGTCGTTCAGGATCACCAACAGGTTCTTCTGCTGCAGTTCGCCGGCGTGGTTCAACGCCTCGAAGGCCATGCCGCTGGTCATGCCGCCGTCGCCGATCAGCGCGATCGCGACGCCCGGCTCGCCGCGGTGTTGTTTGCCGCGCGCAATCCCGAGCGCGGCAGAGATCGAGGTGCCGGCGTGACCCGCGCCGAAATGGTCGTACGCCGACTCGCCGCGCCGCAGGAACTTCCCGATGCCGCCTTGCTTGCCGATGCGGTCGAAACCGGCGCGCCGGCCCGTGAGCATCTTGTGCGCGTAGCCCTGATGGCCCACGTCGAGAACGAGTCGGTCGATGGGCGTGTCGAAGACGGCGTGGACCGCGGTGATCAGCTCCACGGCGCCGAGACTCGAGGCGAGATGGCCGCCGCTCTTGGCGACGCGCTGCACGATCTCCTCGCGCAGTTCCGCGCAGACGCGGCCCACGTCTTCGCGCGGGAGTGCGCGCAGGTCCGCGGGGCTCTCGATCCGGTCCAGCAGCCGTTCGCTCATCGCGCGCATTCCTCCCCGCTCATTGACTTCTCGACACCGTGAAACGCGCGATCTCGCGCAGCGGCTCGGCCGGTGCGCCGAACGGTTCGAGGGCGTCGATCGCCCCGGCCAGCAGCTCGTCGGCGCGCGCGCGCGACGCCGCGGCGCCGATCACGCGCACCAGCGAACACGCTTCGTCCGAATCCGCATCGAGTGCGTCGTCCGCGATCTGGAACGCGATGCCGACGCCGCGCGCGAAGCCGCGCAGGCGCGCGAGCGCTTCGCCGTCGGCGCCGCCGAGCCGCGCGCCGCCGACGACCGCGGCTTCGAAGAGCGCCGCGGTCTTGCGTTGGTGCACCGATTCGACGAGCGCGACGTCGGCGGTGTCGCGCGGGAACGAGAGGTCGTCGGCCTGGCCTCCGACGAGCTGCCGCGAGCCGGCGGCGTGGGCGAGATCGCGCAGCGCCGCGAGCACGCGGGCCGGCTCGCTCTGCTGCGCCGCCTCGGCGAGCAACTCGAAGGCGGCCGCGAGCAGCGCGTCGCCGGCCAGCACTGCGATCGCTTCTCCGTACAGCACGTGCACGGTGGGGCGACCGCGGCGCTCGACGTCGTCGTCCATGCACGGCAGGTCGTCGTGGATCAGTGAATAGGTGTGAACCAGCTCAGTGGCGGCTGCGACCGGCAACGCGCGCTCAGGTGCGGATCCGACCGCCTCGGCGCCGGCGAAGGCGAGCGCGGGACGCAGTCGCTTGCCGCCCGGGAAGATCAGGTGCCGCATCGCCGCGTGCAGCGTCGCAGGGGTAGCGGCCGCCGGCGGCAGCCAGCGCTCGAGTTCGGCGTCCACGAGCTGCGCGCGTTCCGCGAGATAGGCGCGCAGGTCCATCAATCTGGCTCCACGTCGAGGGGGCGGGTGGCGAGGCCGGCGCCTTCGCGCAGCAACTCTTCGACGCGGCGCTCGGCGCCGCCGAGTTGCTCGCCGAGCCGGCGCGAGAGGCCAACGCCTTCCTCGAAGGTCGCGAGTGCCTCTTCGAGCGCGAGTTCCCCGCGCTCGAGGCGATCGACGATCGCTTCGAGTCGATCGAGCGCGTCCTCGAACGAGAGCGCTTCCCGCTCGGGACCAGCGGGGGGGCCGGCATTCGCCATCGCGTTGCAAACTAGCCGTGGGAGTTTCGAGCGTCAACGCGAAGTCGCGCGGAAGCCGTCGAAAGCAAAGGAGATTTTCAGCGCGGACGAACGTCCGTGACGCGCACATCGAGGCTGCCCTCGGCGACCCGTACGGCGAGCGCGTCTCCGCGCGCGACGTCGCTCGCGCGGCGCACGATGCGGCCGTCGTCGGCGCGTCGCGCGATCGCGTAGCCGCGCGCCAGCACCCCGAGCGGCGAGAGCGAGTCGAGCTGACCCGCGGCGACCGCGAGTCGCGCGCGTGCGTCGGCGAGCTGCGTTTCGAGCACGCCGCGCAGGCGATCGGCGCTGCGCGCGAGGCGCGCGCGCCAGGCCGCGAGGCGTGCGGCCGGTGAGAGGTGTCGCAGCGCGTCGGCGCGCGCCGCGACGCGCGCGCGGGCGCGCGCGATCTGCGCGTCGATCGCGGCCGCGAGGCGGCGCTGGTCGCGCAGCAAGCGCTCGTCGAGAGCGCGGCGGTCGGGCACCACGAGCGCGGCGGCGGCCGACGGTGTCGGCGCGCGCGCATCGGCGGCGAGGTCGGCGATCGTCACGTCGGTCTCGTGTCCGACGCCCGCCACGATCGGCACCGGGCAGCACGCGATCGCCCGCGCCAGCAGCTCGCTGTTGAAGGACCAGAGATCTTCGATGGAGCCGCCGCCGCGCACCAGCAGGATCACGTCGACTTCGCGGCGACTGGCGAGCATCTGCAGCGCTTCGACGATCTCGACGTCAGCGCCCTCCCCTTGCACGCGCGCCGCGGCGACCAGCAGCGGCAGCGACGGCCAGCGTGCGCCCGAGACTTCGAGCACGTCGTGCAGCGCGGCGCCGTGCAGCGACGTCACGACGCCCACCGCGCGCGGGAAGGCGGGCAGCTCGCGCTTGCGCGCGGGATCGAAGAGGCCCTCGCCTTCGAGCCGCGCGCGGAGCTGCTCGAAGGCGAGTCGCAGCGCGCCGACGCCACGCGGCTCGAGCTCGCGCACCACCATCTGCAATTCGCCGCGCTGCACGTAGAGCGAGACTTCGCCGAAGGCGAGCGCTTCGAGTCCGTCCTCGAGTTCGAAGCGCAGGCGGCTCGCGTCGCCGCGGAAGAGCACGGCGCGGAGCTGCGCGAGGTCGTCCTTCAGCGTGAAGTAGCAGTGCCCCGACGCGGCGCGGCGCAGGTTGCTCACCTCGCCGACGACCCACACGCGGCCGACCGCGCTCTCGACGGCGTCGCGCAGCGCCGCGACGAGTTCCGAGACGCGCATCACGCGCGGGCCCCGGCTCGCATCGCTCTGGCCGGGCGCTCCGTCGCTCATGGCGGCGGGACTACGGCTTGGGTTCGGACGTCGCGGCGGGCAAGCTCGCGACGGGAGCCGCGGGCAGTCGCGCCTTCTTCATGTGCTCGAAGGAGGCCCAGCCTTTGAGAACCTCGATCGCGCGCGCCAGCTGCACGTCTTCACTCGGCGGCAACGGCGTCTGGCTCGCTTCGTCCTCTTCCCCGGCGTCGTCGTCGACGTCGCGCTTTGGTGTGGCCATCGGCGCGGAGTCGGCGGATCCGGGCTCGGCGTCGCCGTGCGAGAAGTGCTTGTCGAGATCGCGCTCGCGCATCGGCTTGGAGGCCCCCCCATCCTTGGGCTCGGCTGCGGCGTGCAGCGGCGGCGGGGGCGGATTCTCCACCACGATCTCGGGCGTGATGCCGACCTCCTGGATCGAGCGGCCCGAGGGTGTGTAGTAGAGCGCCGTGGTGAGGCGCAGACCCGAGCCGTCTTCGAGCGGGAAGACCGTCTGCACGGATCCCTTGCCGAAGGTCTGGGTGCCGACGAGCAGCGCGCGACCCTGGTCCTGCAGCGCGCCCGCGACGATCTCGGAAGCGCTCGCAGAGCCGGCGTTCACGAGCACGACGAGCGGGTACTCCTGCTCGGTGCCCTCGAGCTGAGCCTTGAAATCCTGCTGCTGACTTTCGACGCGACCCTTGGTCTGGACGATCACGCCGTCCGGCACCCACAGATCAGCCACGCGCACGGCCTGGTCGAGCAGCCCGCCCGGGTTGTCGCGCAGGTCCAGCACGAGGCCGCGCAGCGTGCCGCCCGCCTGCTTGCGCACCGTCTTGAGCGTCTTCTCGAGATCGCGCGCGGTGCGCTCCTGGAACGAGCGCAGGCGGACGTAGCCGTAGCCCGGCTCCAGCGCCTTGCCCTCGACCGACGCCACCTTCACCACGTCGCGCATGAGCGTGTACGGCTGGGGGCGCTCGAAGCCCTCGCGGAAGATCCGGATCGTGATCGCGGTGCCGCGCTTGCCGCGCATCAGTTTCACCGCGTCGAAGAGGCTCATGCCCTTGGTGCCCTTGCAGTCCTCGGTCCAGTCGGCCGGCTTCTCGGTCGGGCAGATCGCGACGATCTGGTCGCGGGCGCGCACCCCGGCGCGCGAGGCCGGCGTGCCGTCAATCGGCGAGACGACCTCGATGTAACCGTCGCGGCGCTTGCTGATCTCGATGCCGAGTCCGTTGAACTCGCCCTTCGTGTCGATCTGCATTTCTTTGTGGGAGTCGGGGTCCATGTAGGTCGAGTGCGGATCGAGCTCGGCCAGCATCCCGCGCACCGCGCCGCGGATCAGGTTCGTCTCGTCCACTTCCTCGACGTAGTTGCGCCGCACCAGGTTCATGACCGACGTGAAGAGCGAGAGGTCCTCGTAGCGCGCCGCCGTGACGTCGCTGGGACGCGTGACCGCGAGGAACGCGAGCGACGCGGCGGCGCCGCCCAGAAAGACCAGCAGGGTTCGCAAACTCGGGATTCGCATGGGCGGCGAGTCTAGCCGCATGATCTTCAGTCGGCTGCGCCCTGGCAGGCTGCTGGGTGTCGAGTCCAGAGCCTGCCCCAGGATGCGCGGTCGAGCCTGGCGCCGATGCACGCGCCCGCCGAATTTGTCTTCGCTCGTTGCTGCGAGGCGCGCGGGCGGTGGACTCGTCCGAAACGTCCTCGGCGGACGAAGATCGGCGGCTTCGCAGCGTGAGTTGGCAGGCCGCCTGCGGATTGTTTCGGCCGAGTCCCCCGCCCGCGCTTGGCTTCCCGTGCTCAGCAGCAAAGGTTCCGGAAGACTAATGGCAAGTAGCGCGGGGGCGGGGCGTTCGGCCAGAACAATCCGCAGGCGGCCTCGAAGCTCCGACGCGAAGCTGCAACACCCGTCCGCCGAGGACGTTCTGGACGAACGCACCGCCCCCGCGCCCCACGCGTTGGCTTCCGAGAGCTTGGTCAGGGTGCGAGCGGGACGGCCGACGCTCCGCTGCCGGAATCGGCGGAATGGCCGCGAGGGTCGGGCTGCCGTTTCGCCCGCGCGGTGCCGGGTGTGAGCCAGGCGAGCGGGTCGACGGCCTGCGAGCCCTCGCGGATCTCGAAGTAGAGGCGCGGTCCGCTCAGGGAACCGGTGTCGCCGACGGTGCCGATTGGTTCGCCCGCCGCGACGAAGTTGCCCGTCTCGACGCGCAGCGCATCGAGATGACCGCTCACCGTGTAGAAGCGATCGCCGTGGTCAAGGATCACCATGCGGCCGTAGCCGCGAAACCAGCCCGCGAAGCGCACGCTGCCGGCTGCCACCGCGCGCACCGGGTCACCGAGCGTCGCGCCGAAGTCGATGCCCTTGTGGAACACCTGGGTGTGGAATTCCGCGTCGACTTCGCGCCCGAAGCGCTGCACGACCGATGCATCCACCGGCGCGGGAAGCCGGCCGCGCAGCGTCGCGAACGGCACGAGCGGCGCCGGCGGCGCAGGCGCTTCTTCGCTGCCGAGCGACGCGATCTTCTCCTCGAGCGCGCGCGCCGCGGCTTCCAGTTCTTCGAGCGCAGCGTGCTCTCGGGCGCGGTCGCTCCTCACCGCGGCCAGCAGCGTCTGCTTGGCGGCGCGCTCCTGCTCGGCCTGGGCACGCCGTTCGCCGAGCTGCGAGCGGGCCTCGTCGCGGCGCTGCACGGCGGCGGCGGCGGTGGCGCGCGCAGCGTCGAGCGCCTGTTGCTCGGCGCGGAAGCGCGCGTAGAGCAGTCGGTCGTGGGCGAGCAGCTTGCCCAACACGTCGACGCGATCGAGCAGCTCGCGCAGGCTTTGCGACGCGAAGACGAGCTGCGCGGGCCCCAGCTCCCCCGTCTTGTAGAGCGCCACCACGCGCATCGACATCGCTCTGCGCGTGCGCTCGAGTTGCGCCTCGAGATCCGGCAGCTGCGCGTCGAGGTCGCGCGCCGTGGCGCCTGCCTCGGCTGCTTCGCGCTCGCGGTGCGCCGCGATCTCGAGGGCCGCTGCGACCGCCTGGTCGATCGCCTCGAGCGCGTCGAGCAGCCCGTTCTGCTCGCGCTCGAAGACCTCGATGCGCTGCTTGCGCTGCTCGATCGCGAGGCGCAGCGCTTCGAGTTCCTGTTCGCGCGCGTCCTGCCCCCGCGCCGCTGGCGTCCACGTCAGCAGTAGGACGCCGGCTATGAGGGTGCGCCACTTCACGACACGCGCGTCGCGGCGACGGCGGCCGCCGCTCCGGTGAAGCCGAACGCCGCGCCGCCCGACACCAGGATCCCGACATTGCGCGGCGACAGGAATGCCGGATCCGACCAGCCGAGAAAGAGTTCGAGGGCGTCGCGGAGTTGCGGCACCGCAACGTGGAAGATGGCGAAGAGCAGCCCGACGCCGAGCAGCCCGCCGACCGCCCCTTGCAGCAGGCCCTCGATCAGGAACGGCACGCGCAGGAAGGTCCGGCTCGCGCCGACCAGCGCGAGGATCTCCAACTCGTCGCGGCGCGCGTAGACAGCGAGGCGGATCGTGTTGGTGATGATCAGCAGCGTCGCGAGCGCGAGCACCACGCCGAGCCCGATGCCGGCGCTGCGGACCAGCCGCAGCGCGCGGCCGTAGCCTTCGATCCAGGACTCGCCCCCCGCGACGTCTTCGACACCGGACAGTGCGTGCAGCGCTTCCGACACCGCGGCAACCGCTTCGGGCGTACGGTGATCGGGGGCGAGCGCGATCGCGAGCGACGCCGGCAGCGGATTCGCCTCCAGCGCTTCGAGCAGCGCGCTGCCGCCGAGCCGCGCGCGGAAGCGCTCGAGCGCCTGCTCCTGACTCACGAACTCGACGCGCTCGACTCCCGGGATCGCCGATGCGCGCGCGGCGAGCGTACGTCCTGCGTCCGAACGCACTTTCGCGTCGAGGAAGGCGGTGAGCTGCAACTCGTTGCCGAACTGGTCGAGCAGCGCGCGCATGTTGCCGGTGACGACCCAGAGCCCGCCGAGCGGGATCACCGCCACCGCGATCGTGGCGATCGAGACGACGGTCGTCAGCCGAGAGCCGCGCAGGCCCGCGATCGCGGCGCGCACGAAGTAGTAGAGCTGGAAGACGATCGGGGTCACCGGATCGCGCTGCCCGAGAGATCCTCGACGAGCTGTCCGCCCTCGAGGCGCAGCACGCGGCGCGCGTAGCGCTTCACCAGCGCGGCGTCGTGCGAGGCCACCAGGACCGTCGTGCCGCGCGCCGCTGCCGCGGCGACGAGGTCCATGATCTCGACGGTCAGCGCGGCGTCGAGGTTGCCGGTCGGCTCGTCGGCGAGCAGGATCGCGGGATCGTTCACGAGCGCGCGGGCGAGCGCCACGCGCTGCTGTTCGCCACCGGAGAGCGCCGCGGGCCGGTGATGGCGCCGATGCTGGAGGCCGACCCGCTTCAACATCGCGAACGACTTGCCGCGCACCTCGCGGGGCGACTTGCCGATCACTTCGAGTGCGACGGCGACGTTCTCTTCGGCCGTCCGTGTCGGGATCAGCTTGAAGTCCTGGAACACCACGCCGACGCGGCGGCGCAGGCGCGGAATCCCACGCTCGCCAATGCGCGCGACATTGCGGCCCAACACGAGGATCTGTCCCTCGCTCGGGCGCTCCGCGGCGAAGAGCAGCTTCATCAGCGTCGTCTTGCCCGCGCCACTCGGGCCGGTCAGGAACACCAGCTCGCCCTTCTTCACCTCCACCGACACGTCACGCAACGCGAAGGTTCCGGCGCTGTACGACTTCGACACGTGGAAGAGCCGGATCAGCGGGTCGCCGCCGGCGCGCGGGGCCGTAGCGGCATCCGCGGTCGCGCGAGCGGGCGCGCCCGGCGTCATTCCGCTCGGCGCTTGCGCCGGCGAGCCGCCTCGACCAGGTAGTCGAGGATCATCTCGTCGAGCGGCCGCTCTGCCGCGCCGGTTTCCCCTTGTGCCGCCGCCGCAGCAACGCTGGCGGACGCTGGAGAAGTCACCGGCGTCGTGGGCGGCGCGAACGGTCGCACGACTTCGGGCGGAATCGTGGGCGCCGGCTCCGAGTCGGAGCCGGCGCGCTCGGTGCGGCCCGACCCGCTCTTCGACCTGGCGCCGCCCGCCGCGAACACCTCGGCGCCGAGGCGCTGCTCGATCTGCTCGTCGAGTTCGCCGCCGCGCAGGCGCCCCAGCATCGCGTGATGCTGGGCGTCCATCACTTCGCGGACGCGCCGCGAGAGATCGGGCGCTTCGAGCTGTTCGGCGTAGCTGCGCTTCTCGGACGCGAGGATCGTCCCACCGTGATAGAGGTGGGTGATGACGTGCGGATGCGCGCGCCCACTGTCCTCGGTCTGAACGTGGAACAGCACGCCACCGTGACGAACGTTCGTATTGAAGCCCGGTAGCATCCGGGGTTTCGACCCCCACACAAGACCGAACGCAAAGCAAGATCGAAGGCAAAGCCGAGCGCGACACCGAATGTCCGTTGCGCGGTTTGCCGAGCGCGCGCTCAGTTTGCGCGACCCCCAGCGGGCATGCAACGACTCTTGCCTATCGGCGCGCAGCTCGATCGGCCTGAGAGCCTGAGAAAAAGTCCCTGCTCGGTCGGGGATTTCTTCTCAGGCTCTGAGTGGAACGGAGTGGAAGTGGATGGCGCTCCGGCGCCCGCACTCTGCGGACACCGGAGCGCCGGGGCGACGGTCGCAAGGGGGCTAGACGCCCGTCGCCAAGACAGGTGGCCCGTCGCCGCGACAGCTGGCCCGCCGCCAGGACAGCCGAGCCGGGTTCTTCCTCAGCGCGAACGACGACGCGTCGCGAGAGCGACGAGCCCGAGTGCGCAGAGAGAGGCCGTCCCGGGCTCGGGCACCGCCGCAAAGGGCGCGCTGCCCGGTGTCGGCACCGACAGCTCCACGAAGTCGGCGCCGTTGTCACCGCTGTCCACGTTCGCGAAGCGCCGCGCGAGACTCGCGCCCGCCGGCACGTCGATCGCGGGCGATCCTTCGCCCGCGAACACGTCCGTTGGCCCGAAGACGCCGAAACCGACGGCGTCGAGTAGCGCCGTGACGCTGCGCAAGACCAGCGAATCTGGCCCGTTTTGGATGTCGAAGTCGAGCAGCAGGTCCGCGCCGACGACGCTGCTGACGCCGGCGGCGGTGCGGTCGGCGACGACGAAGAGACCGCTGTTGGTGAAGGCGCCAGAGAGGTTGAGGGCCGTCACGATGGCGCCGTCCGCGCCGTTCACCACTTCGAGCCGCAGGCCGTCGAGCGACGCACCCGGCGTTCCGTACAGCTCCACGAACGACTTGCCGTCGTCCGTTCCCTCCGCGTCGTAGAACAGTTCCGAGATCAGCGGCAGCGCGTGCGCCGCGGGCGCCGCGGCGAGCACGCCGCAGCAGACGAGGACACGAGCGACCACCCGCCGTGTCGGATTCGAGCGTTGCATGAGATTCCCTCCGTTACGGGGTGAGTGCTTGCTGTTCATGGCCGCGCACACGCGGCGTTGCGCCCGAACCAGCCGTCGGTCCAGCCGTCGAGCCCCGCGGCGAGTTCTTCGGCGCGCAGCCGCTCGCGCGCTGCCTCGCCCGGATCGGCCACTGCGGCAGCGGCAGCGTCGAGGGCGCGGCGGCGGTCGAAGTAGAGCTGGTCGAGTTCGTCGAGCACGTCGTCGCGCAACTCGACGAGCCTGCGCGCTTCGTTCGAGACGTCGATCTGCTCGGGGTTGTAGAGCGTGTCGCCGAGGTCCCAGGTGAAACGCATCAACACGTCGCGATCGTGCGTGCTCAAGGCGTCGCTGTCGGAGAGCTTCCGGTAGCCGCCCGAGATGAAGGCCTCGTCGTAACTGTGGCGCGTGTCGCCGCCATGCCCCTTGCGACCCTCGAGCGTGACGACGGGCAGCAGCCCGCGCAGGCGCACGCCGCGGCGCATGGCAGCGGCCGGGTCGCCGGCGAGATGCAGATAGCGGAGCGCCGCGCGCTGCACCTCGAGAATCGGCGGGTCGCACGACGCCGAATCTGTGTCGCCAAGCGGGGAGGAGCGAGCGCGCGCCGCCTCCTGCAGGCTCCCGACGAGCAACCCGCGCGAACCCGCGACGAGCGCCTGGTCCCCCGCGATCGCGACGTCCAGTGCCGGCGTGCTGCCCGCGGGCGCCGCGGCGCGCTGCCACGGCCCGGACGCGGCCCGCGCGGCGATGAGTCCGCGATCGGTCGCGATCAGGATGACGCTCGCCGCAGCACTCACGCGAGTCGGTGTCGCACCGGGCGGAAGCTCGGTCGGCTGCACGCGAAACGAGCCGTCGTCCGCTCGCTCGAGCAGCTGCGCGAGTCCGAGCGCGAACACGCGCCTGCCGGACACCGTTACGTCGAGCGCGGGGCGCAGGTCGAAGGGCAACTCCACGCGCGTGGCGCGGACGCCTGCGACGCCGCCGAGCGCGGGCAGCTCGGCAAGCAGCAGCCCGCGCTCCGACGCGATCCAGAGCCGCGTCGCAGCGCCGGCGCCCTCTTCGAGCGCGAGTCCCGCGACCGGCGATTCGCCGAACGCCGCCTCGACACGCGCGAAGCGCACGCCGTCGTGACTCCAGTAGACACCGCCCGCGGTCGCGACGGCGACGACTTGCGCCGTCACCGCGACGCGCAGCGTGTCGCGATCTTCGTCGCCAGGCGCCGGCGTGCGCAGCGCAAGGCGCCCGCCCGCGAAGCACCACAAACCCTCGGCGCTCGCGATCCAGAGCGCGCCGTCGGGGGCGAAGGCGAGGTCGCGCACGGCGCCGCGCAGATCGAGTTGGCGCCACGCGCCCGCCGCGTCGCGCAGTTGCACGCCGCGGCCGTCTCCCATCGCCCAGCGGGCGTCGGCGCTCACCGCGACGGCCGTCGCCCCGGCTTCGTCGGCAGCCGGCGTGGCGAGCCGCCAGGTCGACGCGCCGGACGCGCCGCGCTCGGCCGTCGCAGCGGCGGCGACGGGCAACAGCGCGAGCAACACAGCGACTGCGCGGCGGGAAATGCGAACCACGCGAAGCATTGGGAGCAAGTCGCGTGCCGCCTCGCCGAGGGCGCTCGCAGCGCGCCGCGTCGCCGCTGTGAAGCGAGCGCCGCACACGGCCACCAACGCCAGTCCACGCGGCAGCTTGACGCCGTCGGCGGCCTAAAGAAGAATGCGCGGCATGCTGCTCCGCGGGCCCCTCCTGTTCGCCGCGACGGTCGCGTTCCTCGTGATCGCGACGCATGCGCAGGCGGAGCCGCCCACCATCTACAAGTGGGTCGACGAGACCGGCATCGCCCACTACACGACCGATCGCAACAACATCCCGAGCGCGATCCGCGATCGCGTCGAGTCGCGCGGCGCTGCCACTCCCGCCAATCTGCCCGATGTCGCCGCGCAACCGCGTCGCGAGGATCTGATGCGCGACGTGGTGCACACCGCGCCCGCTGCGGCCGCCGGAGGCGAGCCGATCGCCGCGCCCGCGGAACCGGCGCCGGACGTGGCAGCGATCGCGGCGCCGAGCACGGCGCCCGCCGCCGAAGCGGGCGACGCAAGCGAAGCGACCGGGGAAACGGAAGCCGAACCGGAAGCCGAGGCCGTACGCGAAGCCGAACCGACCACGATCGCCGCGCCGACCCCGCTCTCCCAGGATGTTCGCGACGAGGCTTCTGCGGTGTCGTCACCACCGCCAGCGCCGATCGCCCCGCTCGATCCCGAGCAGCAGGCCGCGGTGACCGAACTCGACCAGCAGATCGAAGGCATCGAGAGCGAGATCGCGAAGCGGGAAGACACGCTCGCGGCGCTGATCAGCACCTCGGACGAACAGCGCACCACGCCGCTCGTCGACGACCCCGCCTTCCGCGAGATCTCCCAGCGCTTGCCGAAGCTCCAGGCCGACCTCCAGACGCTGCGCGAGCGCCGCAACAAGATCCAGCCCACCGCACCGACGCCGTGACCGCGGGCCCGAGCGCGGACGGCGGCGCCCCGCGCGTGGTCGCGCTCGCGGGAGGCGTCGGCGCCGCGCGTTTCCTCGCCGGCCTGGCGCGGGTGGTCGATCCGGAGCGGATCACCGTCATCGGCAATACCGGTGACGATCGCGACTTCTACGGCGTCCACGTCTCGCCGGACCTCGACATCGTCACCTACACGCTCGCCGGTCGCGTCGACCGCGAGAAGGGCTACGGCCTCGCGGGCGATTCGTTCCACGCCATCGAGGCGCTCGGCGCGCTCGGCCACCCGACCTGGTTCCGGCTCGGCGATCGCGACCTCGCCACCTGCCTGCACCGCAGCTCGAGGCTCCGCGAAGGCGCCGGACTCGCGGCCGTCACCGACGAGGTGCGGCGCGCGTACCGCGTCGCGGTTCGCATCCTGCCGATGTCGGAAGCCCCCTGCCCCACCTACGTGCTGCTGCGCGGCGGCCGGCGCGTGCACTTCGAGGAGTACCTCGCGCGCGACGGCGCACCGGACGAGGTGGAAGCCGTCGACCTCACGCTGCGCGGGCAGCCAGCGCGGCGCCCGGCGTGATCGAAGCGATCCGCGATGCCGAGGTGATCCTCGTGTGTCCGAGCAATCCGGTCGTCTCGATCGGCCCGATCGTCGCGGTGCGCGGTGTGCGCGAGGCGATCGCCGCGGCGCGCGCGCCCGTGGTCGCGATGTCGCCGATCATCGGCGGCGCGCCGGTGAAGGGACCCGCCGATCGGCTGCTGCGCGGCATCGGCGTCGAAGTCTCCGCGCGCGGCGTCGCGGGCTTCTATCGCGACTGGGTGCACGGCTACGTGATGGACCTGCGCGACGCCGCCCAGCGCGCGACGTCGAAGCGCTCGGTCTCGCCGTCCGCGTCACCGACACCGTGATGCGCGACGTCGACGCGTCCGCAAACCTCGCCTCCGAAGCTCTCCAACTCGCAAGCGACCTGACCCGTGTTGGCTCGCCGCCGTCCAGCGGCGAGCGGGATCATGAACCGGGCGGCGAGCGGAATCATGAGTTGCGTTCGTGACCGCTGCGATCGTCCCCGTGAAACATCTCGCAGCCGGAAAGTCGCGCCTCGCCAAGGCCCTCGGCCGCGACGGCGCGGAGCGACTCGCGCTGGCGATGCTCGAAGACGTGGTCGCGGCGCTGCGCGGCGTGCGCGGACTCGACGCGATCGGCGTCGTGACGCCGGATCCCGCCGTCGCCGAGGTGGCCGAACGCGCCGGCGCGCGCGCGCTGCTCGGCGACGATCCGGGCCTCAACGAGGCGATCGACCGCGCCGCGCGCGAGCTCGGCGAGGCGTCGCGCGATGGCACGCTGGTCGTGCTCGGCGACGTGGCGGGCGCGCGCAGCGGCGATCTCGAAGCGCATGCTCGCGGCGCTCGCGCGTGCAGCGGCGCCGTGCGTCGTGCTGGCGCCCGCCCGCGACGGCGGCACCGCGGCGCTCGCGCGCAAACCGCACGGCGCCGATCCCGTCGCGCTTCGGCGCAAACAGCGCGAACGGCGCACCGCGACGCCGCGCGCGCGGCGCAGGTCGCCGCTCGTCGAGCTGCCGCTGCCCGTCGCTCGCGATCGACCTCGACGACGAAGACGCCCTGCGCGCGTTCGTCGCCACGCCGGACGGCGGCGAGCGCACGCGCGCCGCGCTGCGCGCGCTCGGCGTCGAGTGGCGCGCGTGAAGCGCGGCGCCGATCCGCCTCGTCCCGCTCGCACGGCATCCCCGCCGTTCGAGCCGGGCGACGACCTCGCCGCGCTGCTCCGCGCCGCCGCGCGCAGCAGCGACACGCGGCTCGCGGGCGGCGTACTCGTCGTCTGCCAGAAGGTCGTGTCGAAGGCGGAGGGTCGCATCGTGCGGCTCGCCGACGTCGAGCCGTCGGCCGAAGCGCGGCGCGTCGCCGCCGAGGACGGCAAGGATCCCCACCACGTCGAGATCGTGATGCGCGAGACGGCGCGCGTGGTGCGCCATGCGCACGGCGTGTGGATCGCCGAGACGCGTCACGGCTTCGTGTGCGCCAACGCCGGCGTCGACCTCTCGAACGCGCCCGGCGAAGGCTACGCGGTGCTGCTCCCCGAAGATCCCGACGCATCGGCGCGCCGCTTGCGCGACGCGCTCCTCGCAGCCGGCGACGGCCCGCTCGGCGTACTCGTCTCCGACACCTTCGGGCGTCCCTGGCGCGAGGGGCTCGTGGACGTCGCGATCGGCTGCGCCGGCATCGCGCCGCTCTCGGACTGGCGCGGCCGCAGCGATCTCGTCGGCCGCACCCTCGAAGTCACCAACATGGCGCTCGTCGACCAGCTCGCCGCAGCGGCGGGGCTGCTGATGGGAAAGGACGCGGGCGTGCCGGCGGTGTGGATCGAGGGGGTCGCGGTCGAGGGCGACGGCGACGATCCACGCGCTGCTGCGCGATCCCCGCCAGGACCTGTTCCGGTGAGTGCTCCCAAGGAGCAGGGAACGGCCCGACACCCAGCCAGACTCACGGCTCGCGCCGGTTGGATTTCGGGTGGCGTGCTGCTGCTCGGGCTCGCGGTGCTCGTGGCGCATCGCGGCGAGCCCCGGCGCTTTCTCGAGCTTGCTCGGGGTGCGCAACCGCTCTGGCTCGGCGCCGCGATCGTGTTCCAGGCCGCGACCTACGCCTGCGCCGCCGGCGTCTGGCAACGCGCGCTGAAGCACAACGGAATAAGTGTGCGGCTGCGTGACCTGCTGCCGCTCGGACTCGCGAAGCTCTTCGCCGACCAGGCGCTCCCCTCGGCGGGCCTGAGTGGAACCGTGTTGGTGCTTCGCTCCCTGCGCGGCCGTGGTGTGCCGCGCGGTTTCTCCGTCACGGCCATGCTCGCGGGACTCGCCAGCTCCTACGTTGCCTACGCGATTTCAGTCGCCATCGCGCTCGGGATCCTCGCGCATCGAGGCGAAGTGCATCGCACCCTGCTCGCGCTCGCAGGCGTGTTCGCGGTGCTCGCCGCCGGTGTTCTGCTCGCCGTGTTCCTGCTGCGCGGTCGCGCGGCGCAGCGCCTGCCCGGCTTTCTGCTTCGGCTGCCCGTCGTGCGCGAGACGCTTGCGGCGCTCGCCGACGCCCCACCCGGTCCGCTCTTCAGTGTGCGCCTCGGCATCGAGACGACCGCCATGCAGCTGGGCATCTTCGCGCTCGATGCCGCAACGCTGGCCGTGGTGCTACAAGCACTGGTGACGCCGGTCGCGCCGGAGCTGGTGTTCGCGAGCTTCGTCGTCGCCTCGGTGGTTGCCACCCTCGCCTGGGTACCCGGGGGCCTCGGCACCTTCGAGGGAACCTGCGTGGCGATGCTGCACGTGCACGGCGTCGCGCTCGAGCCGGCGATGGCTGCGACGCTGCTGCTGCGCGGTTTCACCTTCTGGCTGCCGATGGCGCCCGGCTTGTGGATCGCCCGGCGCGAGATGCTGCAACGGCCGGCCGACTCCTGACGTCCGCGACCGCCGCTCAGCCGTCGCCGCCGGTGCGCGTCCGCCAGATGCGCCCACGCTCGGCGAATGCGGCGGCGTAGCGGGGCCAGTCATGGAGCGTGGCGGGGTCGAAATCCGCGCCGTTCGGCCAGACCAACGTGTGCGCCTCGGGATCGATTCGCACCGACCGGAACAGCTCGAGATCCCGCAGCGGACCATAGGTCTCGCCCTCCAGGACGGGCTCGAGATCGATCCGTTGCACGCTGCCATCCTCGAAGCGGACACGCAGCACGTATCCCGTTTCGACCTCGAACCCCAAGACGCGATGAATCTCGTGAGCCGTTGCTCCACTCATCGCAACGGCTCGATTCGGCCCGGCAGCTGGCCATCCTGGAGTCGCGTCCAAGCCATTCGCAGCTCCGCCTGATGAAGCTCGGCCCATGCTTCGAAATGAGGTCTCTGGTGCGGTGCGGCGACCTCGATGTACATGCGGATCACGATCCCGGAGGCTAGCTCGGGAAAGCCAGCGCAGCTTTCGCAGAGACTCGACGCCCGTCGCCTCGTCCGTCACGAGCCGAGGCAAGGGGGGACAGCTTCGGACTGGCGGTCGGGTGGATCGCTACGCGAGCCGTGCGTCGATCGCGCGCCATAGCGTGTCGATGCCGTCCTTCTTCTCTGCGGACGTCGCGATCATCGAGTCAGGCGCGAGCCCATAGTCCTTGACCAGCTGCTTCACGCGTTCGGCGCGGCGCATCGGCGCCAGCTTGTCGCTCTTGGTGATCGCGACGAGCGCCGGCACTTCGCGCGCGGCGAGCCATGCGAGCAGATCGCGTTCCTCGTCGGTCGGGTCGCGGCGCAGGTCGTGGAGCAGGATCGCAAGGCGCAGCGGCGCGCGACCCCCGAGATAGGATTCGACGAGTTTCTGCCAGGCTGCGCGTTCGGTCTTCGCGACCTTCGCCCAGCCGTAGCCCGGCAGGTCGACGAAGAGCACGCGACGCGCGGTGCGCGTGGTCACGTCGCGCTCGACCAGGAAGAAATTCGCGAGACGCGTCTTGCCGGGCGTCGACGAAGTTCGGGCCAGCGCCTTGCGCCCGACCAGCGCGTTGAGAAGACTCGACTTGCCGACGTTGGAGCGCCCCAGGAACGCGACCTCGGCGATGCCTTCGCGCGGGAAGCCGCCGGGCGCGGCGGCAGTCGCGACGAGACGCACGTCGCGGATCTTCACCGGGGCAACGCGCGAGCGAGGCGAACCAACGCCTCTTCGATCTCCGCATCGGGCGCCGAGAGCGAGAAGCGCAGGAAGCCTTCGCCTGCGGCGCCGAAGTCGACGCCGGGCGTCACCGCGACGTGGGCGCGTTCGAGCAGGTCGAAGGCGAGGCGGCGCGAATCGGACCCGAAGCGACGCGCATCGGCGAACACGTAGAAGGCGCCCGCCGGCGGCACTGGAATCTCGAAGCCGAGTTTTCGCAATCCCTCGACGAGCAGACCCCGGCGGCGCGTGTAGGCGACGAGCATCGCACGGCGCGTCGCCTCGCCGTGTGCGAGCGCAGCAACGCCGGCGCGCTGCACGAAATGGTTGGCGGAGATGAAGAGGTTCTGCTGCATCACCTGCAGCGGTCGAAGGGCTGCGGCCGGAACGATCGCGAAGCCGAGCCGGAAGCCGGTCATCGCGTAGCGCTTGGAGAAGCCGTCGAGCACGAACCCATCCTCGGATGCGGCGAGCGCCGAGGGCGCATGACCGCCGTCGAAGACGAGACCGTCGTAGATCTCGTCGGAGACGAGCGGCACACCCAGTTGGGCCAGCGCGGCGAGCGTCTCGGCGCTCTGGACCGCGCCGGTCGGGTTCGCCGGCGAGCCGACGATCAGGCAGGCGGTGCGCGGGCCGATCGCGCGGCGTACGGCGTCCACGTCGACTTGATAGCCGCTGGCGGGATCCGTCGGCACGAAGACCGGAACGCCGCCGCAGAAACGCGCGAAGTTCGGATAGCACGGGTAGTGCGGCGTCGGGATCAGCACTTCGGCGCCCGGCTCCACGAGCAGGCCGAAGACGAGCAGCATCGCGGGCGACGTTCCGCTCGTGACCAGCACGCGCTCCGGGTCGATCGCGACACCGGCGCGAGCGCTCTTCTCGGCGGCGATCGCTTCCCGCAACTCGGCGACGCCGCGACTGTCCGTGTAGTGCGTCTCGCCGGCGAGCAGCGCCTGCGCGCACGCGTCGATCGCTTCCCGCGGCGGCGGGAAGTCCGGCTCGCCGATCTCGAGGTGGATCACCCTGGCGCCCGCGCGCGCCAGCTCGAAGGCGCGCTCCATCACTTCCATCGCGAGGAACGGCTGGATCGAAGCGGCGCGTTTCGCCCACGGATGCGACATGGCGGGCGGATAGCCGCCGGGTCTCCGGCCGTCAAGCGTCGCGTGCACCAAAACACTCGCTGCGGCGAGGAGTTGTCGCGCAATCGACACGCGCCGCTCGGCGCTTCGGTCGCATGGAAAGTCAAAGTTCGGCTGCTAGCCTGCGTCCACATGTCGAAAGGTCTTCAGATCGCGTTCGGGGCACTCGTCGTCGCCGGCCTGCTCGGCTGGTACGCGGCCACCAATCTCGAACGAATCGGCACCTTCCAGTATTACCAGTCGCTTGCGGAGTTCCGCGCGGCAAACGCCGAGGGCAAGGCGGTGCGCGTACACGGCTACGTGGCGCTCGGCTCGATCGAACGCGACGTCGCAAACCGCCAGCTGCGCTTCCAGGTCGTGAACGAACCGCCGCACAAGGCGGCCAGCGCGGAACCGATGCCCGTCCTCTACGGCACGCTCGAGACGCCGGACATGTTCCAGGACGGCGCCGAGGTGGTGCTCGAAGGCCGCATGGCCAGCGGCGCGGTCTTCGTCGCCGACAACGTGATGGCGAAGTGCCCGTCCAAGTTCGAAGCCAAGACGGCCGAGCGCGCGCCGTTCTGAGTCATCCGCCCCGCGCGCCGGAGGCCTGACCCGTGCCGGAGATTGGTTACTACGCGCTGTGGCTCGCGCTGATCGCCGCGCTCAGCGGCGTCGCGGCGGGCGTGGCGGGCGGCAGCGGCCGCACCGAGTGGAGTGAAGTCGCGCGCCGCGCGGTGTGGGCGACGTTCCTGCTCACCGCGACCGGTGTCGGCGCGCTGCTCTACTGCCTCGATCACCTTCGACTACCGGCTCGCCTACGTCGCGCAGCACAGCGCGCGCAGCATGACGCTGCCGTATCGCGCTGTCTGCGCTCTGGGGCGGCCAGGGCGGCTCGCTGCTGCTGTGGGTGTTCATCTCGCTGATCTACGCGTCGGCCGCGATGTGGCTGCTGCGCGATTCACAGCGGCGGCTGCTGCCCTGGGTCGCGGCGGCGTTGCTCCTCAACGCGGCATTCTTCCTGGCGCTCATCGATCTTCCCGCGCTGGGGATCAACCCGTTCACCAAGCTCCCGCCCGGCGACGTGATGTCCGACGGCGCGGGCCTCAACCCGCTGCTCCAGCACCCGCTGATGCTGATCCACCCGGTGGTGCTCTACTCGGGATTCACGGGATTTTCGGTGCCCTTCGCGTTCGCGTTCGCCGCGCTGATGACGAACCGGCACGAGCGACGCGTGGCTGCGCGCGACGCGCCGCTGGACGCTGGTGCCGTGGTTCTTCCTCTCGATGGGAATCCTGCTCGGCGGACGCTGGGCCTACGAAGTGCTCGGCTGGGGCGGCTACTGGGCGTGGGATCCGGTCGAGAACGCGTCGTTCATGCCGTGGCTGCCGGCGACCGCGTATCTGCACTCGGTGATGATCCAGGAAAAGCGCGACATGCTGAAGATCTGGAACATGGTGCTGATCGGGCTCACCTACTCGCTGTGCCTCTTCGGCACCTTCCTCACGCGCAGCGGCGTGATCTCGTCGGTGCACTCGTTCACCGCCGCCGGCTGGTTCGGCTACGTGTTCCTCGGCTACGTCGCGGTCGCGGCGCTCGGCTTCTTCGCGTTGTTGTGGACGTCGCCGCGCGAGCCTGCGCAGCGCCAACCGGCTCGAGTCGGTGGTGTCGCGCGAGGCGAGCTTCGTGCTCAACAACTGGGTGTTCATGGCGATCCTCGTGATCGTCTTCTGGGGCACGATGTTCCCGGTGCTGTCGGAAGGCGTACGCGGCACCAAGATCTCCGTGGGCCCGCAGTTCTTCAACAAGCTGACGGGACCGTTCGCCGCCGCGCTGCTCTTCCTGACCGGCGTCGGCCCGCTGGTCGCGTGGCGACGCGCGTCGCCGACGAGCCTGCGACGCCAGTTCGTGGTCCCCGGACTCGTCGGTGCGGCAGCCGTCCTCGCGACGATCCTCGCACTCGGTCACAAGCTGGCCGTCTATCCGGTGGTGTTCTGGTCGCTCGGCGCCTTCGTGACGGCGACGATCGCGCAGGAATACTGGCGCGCGATGCGTGCGCGCATGCGCAACGCCGGCGAATCGGCGCTGACGGCGCTCGCGACGCTGCTGCGCAGGAACCAGCGCCGCTACGGCGGCTACGTCGTCCACCTCGGCATCGTCTTCATCCTGATCGGGATCTCGGGCTCGGCGTTCAACGAGGAGCGCCTCGAGAACGTGAAGCCCGGCGAGACCATCTCGATGAACGACGGCTACAAGCTCGAGTATCTGACCGCGAAGGCGCTGCCGAAGCAGTACTACGGCGGCGCCGTCGCGCGGCTCGCGCTGTTCCACGGCAGCGAACCGCTCGCCGTCATGGTGCCCGAGCGGCGCGTCTACTGGCTCGAGCAGCAGCCCGCTTCGATCCCGTCGATCCGCTCCACGCTCCTCGAAGACTTCTACGTGATCCTGACCGCCCTCGAGCCCGACGGCTCCGCGACGGTCAAGATCCACCGCAATCCGCTCGTGAACTGGATCTGGATCGGCGGCTACACCTTCATCCTCGGCGCGCTGGTCGTACTCTGGCCGCATCCGGAAACGCGCAGCGACCGACGAGCGCTTCTCCCGCGCGAAGCGGCATGAGACGCGCGGGTGTCGCGTGCCTGGCGGCGTTGCTCTTCGCGACGTCCGCCGCGGCCCAACACGATGGGACGGCGGGGGCGCAGGTAGCCGACGTGCCCGCCGGCAGCGGCGCGATCCGCGGGGAGGTCGTGAACCCGGACGACCCTGCGCGGATCGGGGACGTCGAGATGCTGCTCTACGCGCTGCCGGCGAGCGGCACGCCGGGCTTGCGGCGCGCGCGCTCGGACGCCGCGGGGCGCTTCGCCTTCGAGGGCATCGCCAACGACCCGAGCACCGCGTACCTGGTCGGCGCGCGCTACGCCGGGATCCCCTACCCCGGCGAGCGTGTCTCGTTCGCGGCCGGCGAGACCGAGAAGCGCGTGACGGTGCGCGTCGGCGATCCGAGCGAGGATGCGAGCGGCGTCGCCGTCGTCGAAGCGCGGCTCGAGGTGACGTCCGCCGGAGGGCGCATCGGCATTTCCGAACTGCACCGCTTCGAGAATCACGGCGCGCGCACGGTGTTCGTCGCCGCGCCGCGCCGCGCCGAGGCGAAGCCGCCCTTCCGCGCACGGCTGCCGAAGGGCGCCGAGGAATTCAGGATCCCGCTCGGCGTCCAGCCCGAAGGCCTCGTGCACGACGGGGACGAACTGCGCTTCTACGGACCTCTCTACCCGTCGGGCTGGCCGGGTCCGCTCGCGAAGGACCAGGGTCTCGCGTTCCAGTACACGCTGCCGGCCGCGAGCGGAACGGTCGCGATCGAGAAGCAGTTTCCGTCTGGGGCGCAGCGCGTCGTGGTGCTCGTGCCCAGTACGGGACCCAAGCTGCAAGTGGTGGGCGCGCGCGAGGAGAAGCCCGCGACGCAGCCGGCCGAGGGCGAAGCGCCACCGCTGCAATTCGTCGTCGATCGCGTGGCCCCGGGCGGCAAGATCACGCTGAAGATCGACATGCCCGAATCCCGCATCGATCCCGACGCGGTGCACCTCGAAGAGACGCGCATCTTCCTCGAACTCGACGACGCGGCGCTCAGTGTGCAGCAGGAAACCGTCCTCGTGGTGTCGGGCGACACAGCCGTCGTGGCTCCGCAGGGTGGATCCCTTCTCACGCTGCCGGTGCCCGAGGGCGCAAAGGAAGTGCGCTTCGACCGCGACGCGTTCGCCCGCGGCCTGGCCCCCGGCGACGGTGCGAGCGCCATCCTGCGCGGGCCGCTGCCCCCCGGCGAGACGCGGCTCTCGATCGCCTATCACCTGCCCGTCACGGATCCGAGCGGCGCCATCGCGCTCGACCTGCGCTTCGGTCGCACATTGCCGCTGCTCAGCATCTACCTCGCCGACACCGGCCTGCGCGCCGAGTCCGACCGCCTGCACCGCCGCCGGCCCGTGAAGACCACCGACCGCACCTACATCGCGCTCGAAGCGTTCCAGGTCGAGCCGAACGAAACGGTGCGACTCGCGCTCGCGCCGCTCGGCGCACCGGCGAAGTTGCCGCGCGCGGGGCTCTACGCCGTCGTCGCGCTCGCGGCGGGACTCGTGGTGAGTTTCGTCGCGGCGCCGTTGCGCGTGGCGCGCAGGGCGTCCGCCGCGGACGACGCCGCGGAGCGCGAGGATGCCGCACTGCACGAGCGCGAAGCGGTCTACGCCTCGCTGCGCGACCTCGAACACGACTACGAAACCGCCAAGATCTCCGACGGCGACTACCAGAACATGCGTCTCGAACTGCGCAACCGCGCAGCGTCGCTGTTGCGGGCAAGCACAGGCGAAGCCAGTGCGCGCAGCGAGCCGCAGGCGAGCGAAGGTCATCGGGACGCCGGCGAAGCCAGTGCGCGCAGCGAGCCGCAGGCGGGTCATCAGGGCGCGCCCGCGCCGGCAACGATCCTCTGCCCTTCCTGCTCCACTCCCGCCGGCGCCAGCGACCGCTTCTGCGCGCAGTGCGGCACGCGCATCGAGACAAAAGCGGCGCGCGCGTGACGAACGGCGCAGCGGCGACGGAGCTGCGCGGCGCTCCGGTCGTGTCGGCCACGGGAATCACCAAGCGCTTCGGACCCGTTGCTGCCCTTGCAGGCGTCGACTTCGAGGTCGCGGCGGGTGCGGTGGTGGCGGTACTCGGTCCCAATGGGGCGGGCAAGACGACGCTGGTGCGTATCCTCGCCGGGCTCGCGCGTCCGAGCGCAGGCAGCGTGTCGTACGCGGGCGGCGCCGATCGTCGCCGCGCGCGTCATTTCGTCGGCTACATAGGCCACGCGACGTTCCTGTATCCGCAGCTCACGGCACGCGAGAACCTGCGCTTCACGGCGCGGCTCTACGGCGTCCCGAACGCCGTCGAGCGCATCACGGAGCTGCTCGCCGAACAGGGGCTCGAAGCAGTCGCCGATCGCGTCGCCGGCTCGTTCTCGCGCGGGCTCGCCCAGCGCCTCGCGATCGCGCGCGCACTCGTCCACGACCCGAAGCTGGTGCTGCTCGACGAGCCCTTCACGGGACTCGACCCGGTTTCGGCCGACAGCCTCGCGGCGCGCATCGAAGCGCTGCGCGGTGCCGCGCGCGCGGTCGTGCTGGTGACCCACGATCTCGCGAGCGCCGCGGCGCTCGCCGATCGCGTGCTCGTGCTGGTGCGCGGCAGCGTGGCGTTCGCGAGCGACGGGGCGCTGCGGAGCGCCGGCGAACTGGAGCACGCCTACCGCAGCGCCCTCGAAGTCGCATGAACACGCTGGTCGCCATCCTGTGGAAAGACCTCGTCAGCGAGTGGCGCAGCCGCGATCGCATCGTCGCGATGGCGCTCTTCTCGTTCCTCGTGGTGATCGTGTTGCACTTCGCGCTGCCCGACGTGGATCCCATTGCGGTGCGGCGTCTGGCGCCGGGACTGCTGTGGGTAGCCTACGTCTTCGCGGCGCTACTCGGCTTCAACCGGGCGTTTGCGCTGGAGCTGGAGAACGAGGCGCTCTCGGCGCTCGCGATGGCGCCCGCTGATCGCGGCTTCGTCTTTCTCGGCAAGGCGGCTGCCAATTTCGTGCTGCTCGCCGTCGTGCAATTCGCCACCGCGGTGGTTTTCGGTCTCGCTTTTGCGCTCGATCTCGTGCCGCTGGCCGCGCCGCTCGCGGGCGTCGTGGCGCTCGGCTCGATCGGGCTCTGCTCGGTGGGAACGCTGTTCTCGGCAGTCGCCGTGCGCACGCGCTATCGCGAGGTGATGCTGCCGCTGTTGATCCTGCCGCTGCTCGTGCCGGTGCTGCTGGGCGCCGTCTCGGCGACCGCGGCGCTGCTGCAGGGCGAGGGCGTCCCGCCCGAGTCGGTCCAGCTGCTGGTCGTGACCGACGCGGTGTTTCTGATAGTCTCGTTTCTCGGCTTCGACTACGTCCTCGACGAATAGCGAGCGTGCATGCGGGAATGCATTCAATGACGGCGCTCCCGGACTCTGCGATCGATCGCGGCGCGCGCTCTCTCGTGTTGCCGACCGGCATCCTGCTCGCCGTGCTCGCCGGTGCGTGGCTCGCTGCCGTCGCGCGCGCGCCCATCGACGTCGGCCAGGGCGTCATCGCAAAGATCGTATTCGTGCATCCTCCGCTCGCCTTTGCCGCGTACGCGGGCTTCGTGTTGACCGCCATCGGCGGCGTGCTCTTCCTGTGGCGCGGTGACGAGGCCTGGGACCGCCTGGCCCGCGCATCGGCCGAGGTGGGCGTGCTCTTCTGCACGCTGGTGATCGTGACGGGACCGATCTGGGCGAAGGGCGCGTGGGGTCGCTGGTGGTCGTGGGACCCGCGGCTCACCATCACGCTGCTGCTGTGGTTCGTGTATCTCGCCTACCTGTTGCTGCGGAGTTTCACGGAGGGGAACGAGCGCGCGGCCCGCTTCGCGGCCGTTTACGGGATTGCGGGCCTCGCCGTGATCCCGCTCAACTATTTCGCGATCGAGATGGCGGGGGGTCGCTCGATGCACCCCGAAAACCTCCAGCGGGGCAGTCTGGGTGCCGGCATGGGTTGGCCCTTCGCACTCGGCGCGCTGGTGTGCCTGGTTGCGTTCACGCATCTGTTGGCGCGGCGCATCGAGGTCGAAGCGCTGCGGAGTGCGCTGGCCGAGCAGCTCGCGCGGGCCCCAAGGGGCCTCGAGCACGGCTGATGGGATACGTGATTGCCGCCTACGCGATCGCGATCGGAGCGGTCGGCCTCTATCTCGCACACCTCGTCCGGGAACGCGGACGCTTGCGTCGCGACCTCGACCGCGGCGCGCACTGATTGGGATTCCGGGCATTTCGCGGTTGACTTTGCGGGTGCCAGTCCGGTATAAGCGAAGAGCTGACAAGTGGTCGCGATCATTGGTTTTTGACTGCGTCTCTCGATGATTTTCGTTTCGAGAGGTTGTTTGCCCCCCCTCCCTTCACTAGCTCGGACCGGGCTGGCTTCGTCGTCGCGCGCGGCGGCGCATTCTTGCGCTACGCAGCGCCGTGCGGCATTCGCCGCGCCGCGGGAAGCGCTTTTCCCATTCATACAGGAAAGAATTCCCGGTGCCCCGAGGCAGCGGGTGCAGCAGCGCGCAACCAGTCGGCAGGAGCCGCTCTACGATGGGAGGAGTGCGGGAGGTCTCGGATGCGAGCACGCGTTTGGCACGAGGGCTGCTAGGCAGTAGGGCGTAGCGATGTTTCGGAGCAGGCGTCCGGAGCGAGTACGCCACCAACCCCCCAACCCCCCGTTGGGCGACCGAGGTCGAGATGGCCAGCATGAAGCGCGGAGTCGGGTACTGCGAGAACACCGACTGCGAAGACTACGCAAAGGGCGTCTTCCTCTTGAACCATGGGGACACCTTCTACTGCCCGCGCTGCCGCCAGCTCGGCAAGGTCGAGAAGGAGCGCGGCTTCTACACGGGTAACTCGGACGTCTTCAAGGAAGTGCGCGTCGAGTACAACTTCGATCCGATCAACGGCGTCTACCGCGAGATCGGCATCGTGCGCGACGAGAGCCTCTGGGGCCGCAACAACGTCTACACGCTGCAGTCTCCGCTGATCAAGACCGAGAAGCGCGCGCTCAAGGTCGCGGAGGCGATTCTCGCCAATCTGAACCGCTACCGCGGACTCTTGAATGGCGACGAGATCCCGCGCACCACCGAAATCATCCTCTCCTTCGACGAGCCGATCGAAGAATTCTCGCGCAAGCTGTCGCAGCTCTCCAAGGAGTGGGAAGCGAGCGGGTTGCGCGAAGGGCGGCGCTGAGAGGCCGACGGAGCGTCGGCCGAGCGAAGTTCATCCACTGGCAACCTCTCGTCCTCTCGATCCCGATTCCAAGTTTCGAGTGACGACGGGGTCTGGACGCGGGTCCGGTCGCGAGACCGGACCCGCCCGCAAGCGGAGCGCGCAGCGAGCCGCAGGCGAGCGAAGTACATCGGGCCTGCGGGAGCGCGCAGCGAGCCGCAGGCGAGCGAAGTACATCGGGCCTGCGCCCGTCATTCGCCGCGCCAGCGCATGGTGAGATCGATGCGTGCGCCGGCGGCGATCGCCGCGACGCCTTGGTGCTCGGTGCGCTGCACCGGCTCGGCGTGGCCGGCGAGCGCGTCGTCGAGCGGCGCGCGGAACCACGGAAAGATCGTGTCAGGCAGCCCTGCAAGATCGAACCACGCGACACGCGGGGTTTCCCGACTCGTCGTGAGTGCGCCGCCCGCGACTCCGCACTCGAAGACCACCGCCTCGTGGGCGCGAAAGCCGCTGCGCCGGTAGCGACCGACGACTCGCCGGACCGCGACCTCGAACCCCGTCTCCTCGCGCACCTCGCGCACGACCGCTTCCTCGTCGCGCTCGCCGGACTGCACTTCGCCGCCGGGCAGCTCCCAGCCGCGCAGCTCGCGCCGCAAGCAGAGCAGCACGCCCCGTTCCGAGCGCACCACCGCCTGCGCGACGCGCGTGCGACCCGCGCCTCCGATCGCGCGCGGCGCGAGCGCCGCCCAGACGACCTCGGCGTAGGCAGGCATCGCGCCCGCGAGGCGCCAGAGCCGGCCCAATGCGCGGCGCCCTACACGACGATCTTGGAGAGCGGATACTCGACGATGCCCGCGGCGCCGCACGCCTTGAGCTTCGGGATCAGATCGCGCACCAGCGTTTCCTGGATCACGGTATTCACCGCAACCCAGCGCTCGTCGGAGAGCGTCGAGATCGTCGGCTTGCCGAGCGCGGGTAGCTGGGCGAGCACGCTGTCGAGGCTCTTGCGCGGCACGTTCATCATCAGACCGACCCGGTCGATCGCGGTGATCGCACCGCGGATCAGCATCAGCAGACGGTCCATCTTGTCGCGCTTCCAGGCGTCGTGCAGCGAGTCGGGATTTGCGATGAAGCGCGGCGTGCTCTCGAGCACGACGTCGATCACGCGCAGATTGTTGGCGCGCAAGCTCGATCCCGTCTCGGAGACGTCGACGATCGCGTCGGCCAGCACCGGCGGCTTCACTTCGGTCGCGCCCCAGGAGAACTCGACGTCGGCCTTGACGCCGTGCTGTTTCAGGTAGGACCTGGTGAGTCCGACGGCTTCGGTCGCAATCCGCTTGCCCTGGAGATCACCCACCTTCCGTAGCCGCGAGTCCTCCTTGACGGCGAGCACCCAGCGCACCTGTCGATAGTTCGGCCACGGCGCGTGCAGGTCGGCGAGTTCCTTCACCTTGGCGCGCGTCTCGAGCACCCAGTCGAGCCCCGTGATGCCGGCGTCCATCACGCCTTGCGCGACGTAGCGGGCCATCTCCTGGGCGCGAATCAAGATGCACTCGATCTCGGGGTCGTCGATGCGCGGGTAGTACGACCGCGACGACACGTCGACCTGGTAGCCGGCGTGCGCGAGCAGCTTCACCGTGGTGTCCTGGAGGCTGCCCTTCGGAATCCCGAGGCGCAGAACGGATTTGCTCGCCGCCATCAGCCGCCGTAGACCTCTTTGGGATCGAAAACCTGCTCGCCCTCGTCGACCCAGGACGAACCATCCCAGCGCCGGTAGAAGCAAAGGCGCTTCCCGGTGTGGCACGCGGCGCGACCCACCTGCTCGACCTTCAGCAGCAGCGCGTCTCCATCGCAGTCCAGGTGCAGGCTCTTCAGGATCTGCACGTTCCCGCTCTGCTCGCCCTTGTGCCAGAGACCCCGGCTGCGACTCCAGTACACCACCTGGCCACAGCGCAGCGTCTCGCGCAGCGACTCCTCGTTCATGTGCGCAAGCATCAGGATCTCGCCCGTTTCGTGGTCCTGGGCGATCGCCGTGACGAGGCCGTTGCCTTTGCTGAAGTCGAGCGACGCGAGGGGGTCCATGGCGGGGTCCGGGCTCGGGGTGGACGCGGAACCTACCCGCCTGAGACTGCCCCCGCCAGACGTTCGACGAGCCCGGCGAGGCCTTCGAAGGCCGGCCCGCGCGTGTACACGGCCTCGCGTGCGCCCGCCGGCCGCTCGCGCACGAGAATGCGGCGCCGCACCAGTTCGTCGAGCGCGCCCTGGAAGGTGGCGCGATTCGACACCTCGGTCGTCTCGACGTCGCCGAGCAGTACCGAGCGCGCAAACGCCTCGGACGCTCGGCGCGTGAGGTTCCTGGCGCTGCCGAGTTCGGAGTCCGAGAGCACGGACGAAAACGCCGCCGCGTACACCTCGACGAGACCGCGCGTCTGCATCGCGAGGCGCTGCAGATACGCCGCACCCTTCTCGCTGGCGCGCCAGTGGCTCTCGTGACGCTCGACCACTTCCAGCCGCTCGAAGTAATCGAGGAACGCCTCGAAGTGCGCGGCGAGCACCAGCGCTCGCTGCGTGAACAGCTCGTTGTGGAAGAGGTCGAGCCAGAAGCGCAGGTCGTCGCGCAATGCATCCTGCGTAGCGCCGGCGAGCAGGCGTCGCGCGAGGAAGCTCGGTGGCGCGAGGAAGTGCAGGATGCCGTTGCGGTAGATGTCGAGGACGCGGCGCTTGCCTTCCTCGTAGAAGAGGATCTCACCGCGCGGATCGGGCGCCGCCTCGACCAGGTCGCTGCGCAGCAGGAACGCGATCGCATCGTCGAAGTCGGGCTGGTCGCGCAGCAGCGCCGGGGTGAGTCGCGCGTCTTGCAGGCGAAGCAGCTCGACGATCTCCTGCATGCGGAGCGTGAGTTCGTGGCGCAGCATCCCGCGGCGCGTCTCCCCGAGGAAGGCGCAGGCCGCGACGGCCGTGGTGTTCGCGAAGGTCGCCGCGTTGATGCGCTCGACCACGCGCTGGGCCAGATCGTCGATGAAGCGGTGCTTCTCGGCGGCGTCTTCGTCGCTGGCTTCGAGCGTGAAACGCGCGCGGCGGTCGCCGATCGACTCGGCCAGCGAGATCGGCTCGCCGAAGCTGATGTGCGCGCTCCCCCAACGGCGGCGCAGCACCTTCCGCGCGCGCACCAGGCCGAGCATGCTCTCGTCCTTCTTGGTGCCGCCCGACAGTTCGTCGAGCATCGAGCCCTCTTCGATCAGGCGCTCGTAGGTGATCGCGATCGGCACGAGGAAGAGATCGCGGCGCTGCGAGGCCAGAAAGCCGTCCACGTCCCAGGACAGGAAGCCGCGCTTCGGCGCCATCGTGCGTCCGGTGCGCGAACGGCCGCCCTCGATGAAGAACTCCTGCGTGAAGCCCTCGCGCACCAGATATTCGACGTAGGCGCGGAACACTTCCTTGTAGAGCGGATCGTCGAAGCTCTTGCGCATGAAGAAGGCGCCGGCGCGCCGGAAGATGAAGCCGAAGGGGCCGAAGCCCATGTTCTCGCGCGCCGCGATGTGCGGCGGCACCAGGTGGTGCGCGTAGAAGAGCACCGAGAGCAGCAGGAAGTCGAAGTACGAGCGGTGACTCGGCACCAGCACGATCGGGTGCCGCTTGGCGTATTCGGCCACCTTCTCGAGGCCGAAGGTCTCGATCGAGACGAAGACGCGCCGGAACACCGCGGTGACGAGAACGTTCAGCACCGCGAGGAAGGTCGAGTTCATGTTCGCCGCGATCTCGCGGAACATCTTCTCGGCTTCGGCGCGCGCGGCTTCGGCGGAGCGACCGCGCTCGCGCGCGCGTTCGTCGATCGCGACGCCCACGCGCGGGCTCGCGAGCACGGTCTCCTGGACCTTGTGGCGCGGGCGCAGCGTGGGCCCTTCGACCACCTTCTCCTCGCGGTACAGGAAGACCAGGATCGAGCGGCGGACCTTGCGCGCGACGGCGTCCTGCCCCTCGGCGCGCCGCTCCTGCACGAAGCCCGTCAGGTCGATCGGATCGGCGACCTTGACGGCGAGATTGTGATAGTTGACGAGGAACGAGGCGACCTTCGCAAAGTCCGTGGGTCGCGTCGGCTGCGCCGTAGGCGAGGTTCAGGAAGCGCCGTTCGTTGCGCGGTCCGGGGCGCCAGAACAACGCGAGCGGAACGACCGCCACGGGTGTCGCGCTGTCCCACGCCGCGCCCACCGTTTCCGCGAGCACGTCGAGATCGGATCGCTCGACGATCGCGACGTGACGTCGCCCGAGCAACCACGAGCCGAGCCGCTCGGTGCGCAAGAACACGAACAGCGACGAGCCGCGCTGCACTTGCGCGCGAACGCGGTCGCGGTCCGATTCCGAGAGCGCGCCGCGGCGGCTGCGCAGCGCGCGCAAGCGTCCGATCAGCGCCTGCCAGAGCGGTCGGTAGTAGTCGAAGCGGATGCCATTCGCGAAGGTCGCGAGGCGCAGTCCGTGGCGCAGGAAGAGCCAGTTGAACAGGAAGTAGTCGAGCCGGCTCGCGTAACGCATCACGTAGACGACGGTGCCGGCGGACTCGAGCGCGCGCAGGCGCGCGATGGTGGACTCGTCGAGGGTGATCTCGCCGAAGAAGCGCTTCGCGAACCAGCGGAAGAAGAAATTGAAGCGCGACGTCATCGCCGACAGCGAATCGCGAAGCTCGGCGGGAGGCATGGGCGCCAAGATAGGTCAGCGGGTCTGCAGTTGCCGTAAGAGCTGCGGCCGGGCCGGCGACGCGACCCGGCCGCTCGTCATCTCGACGTCACCCGAGGATCGTGCCGATCTGCGCCGCGATCTCGTCGGGCGTCCAGACACCGTCCTTCTTGGTCGCGCCCTGGGTGCGAACCATCCGCATCTCGGAGATCTGGCCGCCGCCCACGAAGAAGATCTTCTTGGTCACGTCCTTTGCGAGATCGCTCGCGAGATAGACGATCAGCGGCGCGATGTGGCGCGGGTGCATGCGCTCCTTGAAGGCTTCGTTCTGCGCGAGCGGCAGGTCCTCGGTCATGCGCGTCAGCGCCACCGGCGCGATCGCGTTCACGCGGATGCCGAACTTCTGACCTTCGAGCGCGAGGCAGCGCGTGAAACCCGCGATGCCCGCCTTCGCGGCGCCGTAATTGGTCTGACCGAAGTTGCCTTCGAGACCAGAGGTCGAGGACGTGTTGATGATCGAGCCGCCGCCGCTCTGTTGGCGCATCTGCTGGAAGATCGGGCGCGTCACACAGTAAACACCCTTCAGATGGACCGCGATGACGGCGTCCCACTCGCCCTCTTCCATCTTCGCGAGCGTCTTGTCGCGCAGGATGCCAGCGTTGTTGACGAGCACGTCGACGCGGCCGAAGGCGTCGAGGGCGCTCTTCAAGATGCCCTGCCCGCCCGCGACGGTCGCGACGCTGTCGTAGTTCGCGACGGCCGTGCCGCCCGCCTTGCGGATCTCTTCGACCACCGCGTCGGCCATGTTGTGGCCGGCGCCCGTGCCGTCGCGCGTTCCGCCGAGATCATTGATCACGAGCGCCGCGCCAGCGGCCGAGAGCGCGAGCGCATGCTCGCGTCCGATTCCGCCGCCCGACCCGGTCACGATCGCCACCTTGCCCTCGAGAATGCCCATTGGTGTTCGCCTCCAGATGTTGAAAGACGGTCAGCCTAGGGAGAAAGGGGACGGTCCTCAACGTGACCGCGCCTTGGACGCGAGGGACACACCTCGCGAGGTGTGTCCCCGAACTCCAAAGCCAGGCACGATCGAGGACCGTCCCCTTTCTCCTACCTTTCTCCTAGATGAAGAGCAGGGTGCGGAGGGTGCTGTGGGGGCGGAAGCCGAGGTGTTCGTAGAGGGAGTGGGCGGGGACGTTGCCTTCGACGACGGAGAGCTGCACGTGTTCCGCGCCCGCGGCGAAGGCGATCTGGCAGAGCGCCGTGACACCCGCGGCCGCGAGTCCGCGGCGCCGCCACGCGGGCCACGTATAGACGCCCTGGAGCAACCAGCCCTCGTCGAGTCGCACGTCGGCGTAGCCCACCCAGCTGACTTCGCCGGCCTGCTCCGCGAGCAACGCACGCGGCAATCGCGCTGCGACCCAGCGACGGAAGCCGCGCGGGTCGCCGATGAACGGATCGGGACGACCCTCCTCGCGCAGGCTCGCGCGCGCGGCCTCGACGAGCGGTTCGAGATCCGCAGGGCCCGCCGCGCGAATTGCGACGCCGCGCGGCGGCGACGTCGCGCGCAGCGCGGCGCGCTCCAACACGAGCGACGTCTCGCGCCGATCGACCAGGGCGCGGCGGCCGCGCGCCGCGAGTCGCTCCCACAGCACTGCCGTCGCGCTGACCTCCGTTCGCACGAGCCCCGAGCCGAGGTCGGAGAGCGGACCGAGCAGCGCCTCCAGCACCGGGCGCTCGATCTGCGACTCGATTACCAGTGTCGGGCGCAGCGACGCGACGCCGACCAGGTTCGCGCCGCGCCAGGCACCGAGCACTTCGGCGGCGACCTCGGCGCTGGCGCCCGCGCCAATCTGCCGCACCAGGTCGAGCAGGAACAGATCGTCGCGCGCGCGATCGCGCAAGCGCTCGATGGCGGCCGCGCGATCGCGGCGCCGCAGCGGGCGCACGACGACCCGCCCGGTGCGTCCCTGCACTTCGGGGGCCGTGGCCATGGCGGCGTCCCCCTGCCTCTACTCGATCACTGCGAGAACGGCGCCCTCTTCGACACTCTCACCTTCGCTCACGCGAAACTCGGTGATGCGCCCGCCGCACGGAGCCTCGACGGGGATCTCCATCTTCATCGACTCGAGGATGATCAGTTCTTCGCCCTCGGCCACCGGGTCTCCGATCGCTTTCACGATCTTCCACACGTTTCCGGTGATCTGCGCCTGGACCTCGGTCGGCATCGCCCCTCCAATCGCATCGTCGACGGGAGCTAGCACGGCCGCGCCCGGGAAAGCAACCGGCCGATCCCTTATGCTGCGCCCTCCCGGAGGCGGCCATGCTCGAAACCCTGACTCGCGGCTTCGGCGCCGCGCGCGAGCGCCTGCAGGGCGTGCGCGAACTCTCCGACGAGAACGTGTCGGAAGCGCTCTCCGACGTGCGCGCCTCGCTGCTCGAAGCCGACGTCGACTTCGCGGTGGTGAAGGACTTCCTCGGGCGCGTGCGCGAACGCGCACTCGGCGAGAAGGTCAAGACGAAGATCCGCGACAAGAGCGGGCGGGTCCTGCGCGCGACCCCGGGTCAGCACTTCATCGCGATCTGCCAGGACGAGCTGATCAAGCTGATGGGGCCCGTCGATACCAAGCTCACGCGCGACGCACGCGGCACGGTGTCGGTGATGCTGCTCGGGCTCCAGGGCGTCGGCAAGACCACCGTCGCGGCCAAGCTCGCGCGTCACTTGCAGCGCCAGGGACGCAAGGTGCTGCTGGTCGCGGCCGACGTCCATCGGCCCGCCGCGGTCCTCCAGCTCCAGCAACTCGGCGCCCGCATCGAAGCCGAAGTGCACGCCGGCGCCGCGGGCGACAGCGCGCCCGCGATCTGCCGGGCCGCCGCCGAGCGCGCCCGCAGGCAGGGCTTCGACGCGATCGTCTACGACACCGCCGGCCGCCTCGCGATCGACGACGAGCTGATGCAGGAACTCGCCGAGATCCGCACGTGCGTGGCGCCGGCCAACACGCTGCTGGTATGCGACTCGCTGATGGGCCGCGACGCGGTGAACGTGGCCCAGGCCTTTTCGGAGCGGCAGAAGCTCGACGGCCTGATCCTCACCAAGCTCGACGGCGACGCGCGCGGCGGCGCCGCACTCGCCGTGAAGGCCGTGACCGGCGTCCCGATCAAGTTCCTCGGAACCGGCGAGGCGATCGACCGGATCGAGACCTTTCGGCCCGAGGGCATGGCGTCGCGGATCCTCGGCATGGGCGACATCGTCGGCCTGGTCGAAGACTTCGAGCAGGTCGTCGACGAGCACGAAGCCGAAGAAGCCGAGCAGGACGCCGAGCGCATCCTGCGCGGCAACTTCGGCATGGACGACCTGCTGAAGCAGCTGCGGATGATCCAGCGCCTCGGTCCGCTGCGCGACGTGATGGCCAAGATGCCCGGCTTCGGCAAGGTCGCCGAGCACGTCGACGAAGGCGAACTCGGCAAGGTCGAGGCGATGATCCAGTCGATGACGCGGTACGAGCGGCGCGACCCCGAGCGCATCGACCGCAGCCGCGCCTCCCGCATCGCGCGCGGAAGTGGTCGCCAGCAGAGCGAAGTCGTCGATCTCGTCAAACGCTTCCGCCAGATGCGCGACCTGATGGCCGCGATCGGCGGCAGCGACGGCGGCGGCTTGTTGTCGCGCATTCCCGGCATGGGCCGACTCGCCGGCGCCGGCGGCCTCGACCCGTCGATGCTCGCGGGACTCGGCGGACCGACGGGGCGCGCGCGTCCGCTCTCCGCCACGGCCGAAGCGCGACGCCGCCAGCAGGCCAAGAAGAAGCGCAAGGATGCGAGCAAGGCACGCAAGAAGGGTCGGCGACGTTGACGCGAACCGTTGCCACGTCCCGCACTTTCTCCTTAGAATGGCGCGTCGTCGGCAATGGCTTCCGCATCCTCCCCCTGGAATGCACGAGGCCGATGAGTCGCCCCCCGCGACGCCCGTTCAGACGCCTGTTCCTTTCGGCATTCGTACCCGTAGGACCCGTAGACCCACGCTCTGGGGCAAGGCCCTGGCCTGCTGATGCAGAGGTCATGATGCGCAGCGCCGTCGCGTTCGCCCTCGCCATCGTCACGGGGATGCTCCTCGCGGCGGGCTCGGCGTCCGCGCTGGACGAGCTGTTCCCGCGTCCGCCCGGCATCCACGCACGCGTCCGACTCTGGACGCGCGTCTATTCCGAAGTCGACACGAACGGCGGCTTGATCCACGACGCCGAGGAACTCGACGTCGTCTACGAAGTGATCCGCTGGCCGAAGACACTCTCGGCGCGCTGACCAGGAGGCGCACATTGCGCGCTCCAAGCAGCACTACCAGGCGATCCTCGAGCGACTTGCGGGCGGCAAGACGGCGCTGACGGCCGAAGAGCGCCGCGTGCTGGCGCTGTTCCCGCCCGGCGTCTCGCGCGCGTCGCTCGGCGCGGCAGTCGATCGCGTGCGCTTCCAGCGCGGGCTCGCCGAGCGCTTCCGCGACGGTCTGGTCCGCGCCGGCCAATGGGAGCCGCACATTCGGCGCGTGTTCCGCGACGCCGGCCTGCCGCAGGAACTCGCGTCGCTGCCGCACGTCGAGTCGTCGTTCAATCCGGGTGCCTACTCGAAGGTGGGCGCTGCCGGGCTCTGGCAGTTCATGCCGGGAACCGGCAAGCGCTTCCTGCGCATCGATCGCGCGGTGGACGAGCGCTACGACCCCTGGCGTTCCAGCGAAGCCGCGGCCGCGCTGCTGCGCGAGAACTACCGCATCACCGGGGCCTGGCCACTCGCGGTCACCGCCTACAACCACGGCGCCGGCGGCATGATACGCGCCGTGAATCAGGTCGGCACCAAGGACATCTCGGTGATCATCGACCGCTACCAGAGCGAAAGCTTCGGCTTCGCATCGCGCAACTTCTACTCGGAATTCCTCGCCGCTCTCGACGTCGAGAAGGCTGCGGGGCGACACTTCGGAGCGCTCTCGCGCGAGCCCGCAGCCGAACACGAGATCGTGGTCACGCGGCATCCGACGTCGGCGACGGCGCTGGCGCGCACCTTCGGCGTCGACCTGGGACTGCTGCGCGAGCTGAACATGGGTCTGCGCGACAGCGTCTGGGCCGGACGCATTTCGGTGCCGGCCGGCTACGCGGTGCGTCTGCCGAAGGTCGCCGGGCGCCCGCCCGCCGAGCAGCTCGCGGCGTCACTGCCGCGCAGCGAAGAACTCAGCACACGCGATGCCAGCCCGCGCGGCTCGGCGAGCCGCCATCGCGTCCGCCGCGGCGACACCGTCACGAAGATCGCGAAGAAGTACGGGGTCTCGGCGAGCGCCCTCGCAAAGACGAATGGACTGCGCACATCCAGCCACCTGCGGGTCGGCCAGACGCTGCGGATTCCGGGGGAAGCGGCGGCGGGCGAGACGGCCATCGCTGCGGATCCGGCTCCGACGAACTCCGTAGCAAGAGCCGCGACCCCGCCCGCGAGGAGCGCCGCGAGGAAGCCGGCGTCGTCGGCCCGGCCCCCGAAGGCAACGAAGGCCGCCAAGGCGAAACCCGTCGTGCGCAGCCACACCGTGAAGCAGGGCGAGACGCTCACCGCGATCGCGCGCCAGACCGGCGTCTCGGTCAAGCAGCTCGCCGCCGCCAATGGGATCTCCGCGTCGCACCGAGTGCGCGCCGGCCAGCGGCTGCGCATTCCCGACTGACGGCCGCCTGACGCCCGTTAGACCTGGAAGATCGTCTCGTCGGGCAGCCGGATCGCCGTCAGCAACCCGCCGTACACCGCACCCGTGTCGATCCCGATGCTGTGTGGGAGGTTCCAGCGCACCTGGAAATCGGGGCGCGGCGTGTGGCCGTACACGATCGTCACGCCGAGTTCGTGCGGCAGGTCGGCGCTCGCGCGCTCCCAGAGCAGTTCTTCTACGCGCGCGTGGGAGAGCGCCCAGCTCGCGTCGCTGGTGCGGGTGAGCGCGCGGCCGAGCCCCGCGTGGACGAAGAGATAGGCGCCATCGACGTGGTGCAGCCGCAGCGCGCGGAAGAACGCCTCGTGTTTCGGCGGCAGACTGAACTCGTCGCGACGCGGCGGACGCAACTCGTGCCAGCCGTACGACGCGAGCGTCTCGGCGCCGCCGTTGGGCAGGAACACGTCGGCGCCGAAGTAGGCGGGCCCCTCCCAGCCGAGGTAGTCGAGGAACATCGACTCGTGGTTGCCGAGCAGGAACTCGCACGGATATGCGTCGGCCACCTCGATCAGGCGTTCGACGACGCCGCGCGAGGCGGGGCCCCGGTCGACGTAATCGCCGAGGAAGACCAGCCGGTCTCCCGGTTGCAGCGGGAGCATCGCGAGCAGCGCGTCGAGCTTGTCGAGACGCCCGTGGATGTCGCCGACGGCGTAGAGCATCAGACGCGTGACGCCACGGCCGGCTGCGCTCCGCGCCCGGCGAGTTGGCCACACGCCGCATCGATGTCCGCGCCGCGCGGGCGACGCACCGTGACGGTGAAGCCGAGTCGCACGAGATCGCCGGCGAAGCGGGTCAAGACCGCTTCGGACGGCGGGCGATACGGCGAGTCTGCGTGCGCGTTCATCGGGATCACGTTGAGCTTCGAGGGCAGACCGCGCAGCAGGCGCGCGAGCCGTCGCGCATCGTCGGGCGCGTCGTTCACGCCATCGATCAGCGTGTATTCGAAGAAGACCGGACGGCGCGCCGTCACGGTTTCGAGACTGCGAAGTGCGCCCATCAACGCGGCGAGCGGGAAGCGGCGGTTGAGCGGGACCAGTTCGTCGCGCACCGCGTCGGTCGCGGCGTGCAGCGAGACCGCGAGATTCACCGGCACGCTCGCGAGCAGCGTCGCGATCCTCGGCACCACGCCCGCCGTCGACACCGTCACCTTGCGCGGCCCCAGCGCAAAGCCCTTGGGATGCAGCAGCAGGCGCGCCGACTCGAGCACGGCGGGCAGGTTCAGCAGCGGCTCGCCCATGCCCATGTAGACGACGTTGGTGAGGCGCTGGCCGGGGACGAGCTGCTCGCGCATCCGACACACCTGGTCGACGATCTCGGCGACCGTGAGATTGCGCGTGAAGCCGAGCGCGCCGGTCGCGCAGAACGAGCACGCGAGCGGACAGCCCACCTGGGTGGAGATGCACAGCGTCGTGCGCTCGCCCTCCGGAATCAGCACCGACTCGACCAGCGCGCCGTCGCGCGCGCGCAGGCGACCCTTCACGGTGCCGTCGACGGAGCGCTGCACGAGATCCCAGTCGAGCGCGTGCCACTCCCACTCGGCGGCGAAGCGCTCGCGCAGCGCCACCGGGAGATCGCTCCACTGCGCCGCGTCCGCGACGCCGCGGCCGTAGAGCCAGCCAGCGACCTGCTCCGCGCGCCACGGCTCGATCCCCTGCTCCGCGAAGCGCGCGCGCAGCGACTCGATCGAGTGGTCCTGGAGCTGCAAGCGCGCCGCGCGCATCTCAGCCCGCGATCCTTCGATACGCGAAGAAGTGGAGCGGGCGACCTTCGGCCCGCCATTCCAGTTCGTACGCGGTCGGCATCCGGCCGGGGACGTCGGCGAGCCAGCGGGCGGGCGCGAAGACGTTCTCGAGTCGCGACTCGGCCGCCAGCACGGCGTCGATGTGCTCGGCGTAGGGGACGTCGTCGGTCGCCACGTGCAGCAGCCCTCCGCGCACCAAGCGGTCGGCGACCGCCGCGACCAGCGGCGCTTGCACCAGCCGCCGGCGGTGATGGCGCTTCTTCGGCCACGGATCGGAGAAATTGATCCACACCGCCTCGAGCGACGCGGGCCCGAACAGATCCGCCAATGCCTGCTCGCCGGTGCCGTGCACGAGTCGCAGGTTGCCGAGTTCCGTGCGGGCGAGCCGCCGGGCCTGCTTCAGTACGCGCTTGCGCGAAATCTCTACGCCTACGTGGGCAACCCCGGGTGCGCGCTGCGCGAGGTCGAGCAGGAACTCGCCGCGCCCGAAACCGATTTCGAGCACGATGCGGAGCGGCGACGCGAGGTCGGGCGCGAAGAGTGCGGGCCAGCCCTTCGCGAGCACGTCGCCCGGCGTGACGCGGCGGTCGGGACCGGGGATGTCGAGCTTCAGGCGCCGCGGCATCCGCGCAGTCTAGAACCGATCTCCCAAATGCTCCCGTCGCCGCGCGACGCAGAGGCTCGCCTCCAGCCCGAGCAGCCCCCTCACCAGATCGACCGGCGCGTGACGCGGCTGCACGTCGAGCGCGACGGCTTCATCGTCCGCAAGGCCGGCGCGCGAGCGCGCCTCGCGGATCGCTTCGAGCGGCCCGCCGTGCGCGTCGACGAGCCCGAGCGCGAGCGCACGCGCGCCGCTCCAGACGCGTCCCTGCGCCACGCGCTCGAGGTCGGCGCGCGTGAGCTTGCGGCCCGCTTCGACGCGGCGCAGGAATACGTCGTACACTGACTCCATGTCACGGCGCACCAGACTGCGCTCGTCCGGCGTGAAGCCGCGCAACGACGTCAGCAGGCCCGCGCGGCGGCCGCGCTCGATCGCTTCGTGATCGACGCCCCACTTCTCGAGCAACGCGCCGGCGTCGAGCTTGCCGCCCACCACGCCGATCGAACCGGTGAGCGTGGCTGGCTCCGCGAAGATCGCGTCGCCGGCCACCGCGGCGAAGTAGCCGCCCGACGCGGCCACTTCGCCCATCGACACCACCAGCGGCTTGTCGCGTTTCGCCACGCTGAGAGCGCGCCACAGGATGTCGGAGGCAAGCGCGTCGCCACCGGGACTCTCGATGCGCAGCACGATTGCGCGCACGCCCTCGTCTTCGCCGAGGGCACGCAGCGTGCGCGAGAACGCCTCGACGGAAATGCCCGCGACGCCACCACGCCGATGGATCACGCCGCGCGCGCTGACATACGCGATGCGCGGGCGCTCGCGCCAGAACGGCGACCAGCCCGCGTCGTCGGCGTGGAGCGCAGCGTAGGCATCGGCATCGACGAGGCGTGCGCGCGGTGCGCCGCCCGACGGCGGCGCCTCGCCGGTCGCAGGCAGCAGGTCGACGAGCGCCTCCTCGACCTGATCGGGATACAGGCAGCCATCGGCGAGACCCGCTTCGCACGCCGCCTCGCTGCGGTACGGACCGGCGTCGATGCGCTCGCGCACGGTCGCGGCGTCGAGACGCCGCCCCGCGGCGATCGCGGCGACCAGCTCGCCGAACACGTCGTCGAGATACGCCTCGATCTGCTCGCGACTCTCGGGCGACATCGACTCGCGCGTGAAGGTTTCGGCCGCGGCCTTGTGCGAGCCGACGCGTACGACGTCGGGCTTGAGATCGAGCCGCGCGAGCAGGCGTGCGAAGAACATCGATTCGCTGCGCAGCCCGACGATGTGGATCGATCCCGTCTCGGGCAGCCACAGCCGATCGGCGCCGCTCGCGACCCAGTACTCGGCCTGGTTCATGGTTTCGCCGTAGGCGGCGACCGGCTTGCCGGCCGCACGCACGGCGTCGAGCGCACGGCGCAGCGAAGCGGCCGCGGCGTAGCCGTGCGGCGCGCCGGCGCAGCGCAGCAGCACGCCGCCGACGCGCGGATCGCGCGCCGCGGCGTCGAGCGCACGCAAGGTCTCGAGCAGGCTCGACGAGCGCTCGCGCGCAAACGGCAGGCGCGCCGTGCGCGTCTCCTCGAAGGGCGGCACGAGACGCGCGAGCAGCCAGAACGGCGCTCGGCGACCGAGCACGGCGCGCGCGGCCAGCAGCCGCACCGTGCGGGCCGCGTTGCCGCTGGCGCGGCGCACGACTCCCGGGACGACGCCCATCAGTGCCACAACGTCCGACGGCCCGACAGGGAGTCGACCATCCAGTACGAGCCGAGTCGCGACGGCTGCGTGTAGAGCGACCGTTCCGCCGCGAACGGTTCGTCTTGGGTCTCGGAGCCCGCGACGATCGGCAGCCATGCGTCGAGCAGCGCGCCGAGCGTGCGCGGCGCCGGGGGACTCGATGCCATGCACTCTCCTTCGGGGCTCGTGCCGAGCCTAGCGACGTTGCAGCGCGGCAGCGTGACGTTCAGGCGCGTTTAGGCGAGCAGCTCCTGGACGTCGAAATGTCCCGCCTTCCGCAACGTCTCCGTCACGTGCTTGATGATCGAGAGCACTGAGACGTCGATCGAGTCGTTGTCGACGATCGGGATGTCGTGGCGGTCGGCCAGTTCCAGGAAGTGCTCCTGGATCTTCAGGATTGCATCGAAGTGCTCGAGATAGCGGTGCTCGGGGCGGTGCGACTTGCGCGCGCGCGATTCGAAGCGCGCGCGGAAGGAGCGCTCGTCGAGCGTCGCGACGACTAGGAAGATCACATGGGCGCTCTCGGCGTAGGCCGCGAGGTCGACGAGGCCGGGCACGATCGAAACCCCGTCGAGGATCTGGCTCGAGTTCTCGGCGACGGCGCGGTCGAGCATCGCGCGCACGCCCACCGATACGATCGACGCCTGGGCGAGGAAGCCGTCGATCACGGCGTCTTCGCCGCGGCCGAGCGCGCGGTTGGCGTCGTAGGAAGAAGCGTGGATGGCGGGCACCAGCTCGGGAGAGAGCATGAGGCGCATGATCTGGCGGATCGCGTCGGTCGAGAGCACGCGGTGGATGCCGAGTCGGTGGCCAACCTCGAGCGCGAGCGACGTCTTGCCCGACCCCGCGGTACCGCCGAGCAGCAGGATCACGGGCCGGTCTGGCTCCTGGAAGTGGCGCCAGATCAGGTAGCGCTCGGCGGTGCGCGGGCCGAAGCGGCGCTCGAGCGTGTGGAAAGCGAGCCGGCGCAGTTCGTGGCGATCGATGTCGCGTACGCCGCGCAGCGCGAGCTGGGCTTCGATGTCGCGCGCGACGTCGAAGGCGTCGTTGGGTTCGATCGCGGCCGCGTGCAGCGACTGCGAGAGAAAGCCCTTCGAGAACGGCGCGGCGCCAGCCGGAGTGGTGACGTGGATGGTGGGCCCGACGGGAGGGCGGGCGGCTTCCTCGGGAAGCGAGCGTTCGCGCAACACCTCCTGCACCGCGCGGCCGAGATCCTCGACCGTGACGGATCCGCGCCCGCGCAGGCGCTCGCGCACGGCGTTCGCGGAGGCATAGGCATCGTCGAAGGCCAGGCCGCGCGCCATCAGCGAGTGCACCAAGATCCCGCGCATGAACGGGCGCCGCACCGAGTCGTGTTCGATGTAGATGCGCTCGCGACTGCTGGTGGTCGCGTCGCCCCGCCTCGCTTGGGGCTTCATGGTCGCAGCCTACCTCACGCGTCTGCGAGCGGGAACCGCTCGACCAGAACAATTCCGGTATGTTTCTGGTTGACTTCGCATCGCTCTCGCGGATAACGTCGGAACTACGGACGTGTCTTGGGGGGTGGTCCGTGGCTTTCGCATCGTCCTCGCTGCACTCGTCATCGGCCGTCGCTGCCTGGCCCGACGCCCGCGCCGTGCGCCTGTTCCGCTCGGGTCAGGTCGTTCGGATCCTGGGCGTCTCGCGCCGCCAGCTTCAGTACTGGGCGGAGACGGACCTCGTCGCCCCTTCGGCTCGGACGCGGGGCGGGCACCACCGCTACACGTTCGAAGATCTCGTGGCGCTACGGGCCGCGAAGCAACTGATCGACGCCGGCGTCTCGGTCCAGCGGATCCGTCACAGCATCGGCTCGCTGAAGCGGATCCTCCCCGAGGTGCAGAAGCCGCTCTCCGAATTGGTCCTGGTCGCAACGGGCGACCTCGTGCTGGTGCTGCATGGTGGATCGACCTTCGAAGCCGTCTCCGGACAGGAGTGGATCTTCGAGGTCTCCCGAGCTCCAACGCGAAGTCGAGCGGGGACTGGGGCGCGAAGCGGAGGGGCGCCCGGGCTCCTGAACGCCGATCGGAGCACAGAGCTCCGGAAACGGCCGCCGGCGAACGCAGGCAGCACAGCCCAGTCGGCTGTGGGCCCGGGAGTCGGAGGCACCATGAACCGCGACGCCACCACGGACCCGATCGTCACGCGCATCATCGCCATCGTGAACCAGAAAGGCGGCTGCGCCAAGACGACCACCGCCGTGAACCTGGCAGGCTGTCTCGCGCTGGACGGTGCGCGCGTGCTCGTGGTCGACCTCGATCCGCAGGCGCACGCGAGCATCGCACTCGGCGTCGATCCCGAAGCGCTCGACGAAAATCTCTACGAGGTGCTCGCCGAGGAGGAAGGCGTCCCGCGACTCGCCGACGTGATCGTGCCGGCTGGCGAGCGATTGCACGTGGCGCCGTCCGGCATCGTGCTCTCGGCGCTCGAACAGAAGCTCGCGCAGGAGCGCGCTGAAACGCGCACCGATCGGTTGGCGCGCGCGATCGCCGCACTGCCGGATCCGTACGACTACGTGCTCGTCGATTGCCCGCCGAACGTCGGGTTGCTCACCTTCAACGCACTGCGCGCGGCGCACGAGGTGATCGTGCCGGTCGAGACCAGCCACTTCGCGCTGCACGGCGTCCACAAGCTGCTCGAGACGATCGCGCTGCTCGCCGAGCGACTGCGCATCGCCCCCGACGTACGCATCCTCGCGACGCTCTACGACGGCCGCACGCGCTTCGCACGCGAAACACTCGCCGAGATCCGCACCCGCTTCGGCGACGCCTGCTTCGACACGGTGATCCGCAACAGCGTGAAGCTGCGCGAGGCGGCGCGCCGCGGTCTGCCCGTCGTGCGGATGGCGCCGTCGTCGAACGGGGCCGCCGACTACGCCGCGCTCGCGCCGAAGTGGCCGCGCACGCGCCGGCGCAGACAGAAGTACCGGTCGAGGCGAGGCCCACCGCGCCGCAGCCGCGCGAGGTGGTGATCGAGTACCGCGAACCGGGCGCCGCCGACGTGCGCATCGCGGGCGACTTCAACGGCTGGGTGCCCGATCGCGACGTGCTCTCGTCGACGCACCAGGAGGGCGAGACGTGCGTGTGGCGCAAGGTGCTGCGACTCGCACCGGGCAGCTACGAATACCGTTACGTGGTCGACGGCGAGTGGTGCGAGGATCCCGCCAATCCCGAGCGCATCACCACTTCGATCGGGCCGCCGAATTCGGTGCTGGTGGTGCGCTAGCCCGAATGCCGCGCGAACTCGGTGACGTCCTGCACTTCTTCGCCCCGGAATTGACCGGCAGCGTCGCGGCGTCGGAGGACCGGAGGGGCGGGGCGCTTCCGCTCATCGGCGTTCCGTTCGCGAACGCCGATCCGGTGCGCGGCGCGCTGCTCTGGAACCTGGCGGTCGAAGCGGCTCGCCAGGGCGCGCGCGCCGCGCTGCTGGCGCCGCGGTCGCTGTGCGCGACGCCGGCCTGGCCGCTCCCAGGTCGCGGACCGCTCGGTGCGCTGTCGATTCGTGTCGACTCCGACGAGCCCGGCGAGCTGGCGCGTCGCGCCGAGGAATGGGTGCGCGCCGCGGCGCCGCGCGATCGCGCGCTCGCCCTCGCGGCGCTCCCCGCCGCGTGTCTCAGCAAGGCCGCCGACGCGGAGGCGCTGCTGCGCTGGACGCTGCTGCTGGTCCGGCCCGCACGAGGCGGAGGCGCGCGACGCCTGGACGGCGCTCGAAGCGATCGCGACACACTCGCGCGACGCGCGCATCGGCGTGACCGTCTTCGGCGTGCGATCGAATCGCCGAAGCGCGAGACTGCTTCGATCACCTCGCGATCGCCGCGGCGGCAGCGGCTCGGCGTACGCTCGTCAGCTACGGCCTGCTCGTCGACGACGTGCACCTCTCGCGGTCGATCGTCACGGGGCGGCCGATCGCGCTCGCCAGCGCCCACGCGACGTCGGCGCGCGCGCTCGCCGACGTCGCGTCGATGCTGCTCGGCGACGCCCACGGCGCCGTCGATGACTGAAGCCAACGACGAGCGACGAGCGCTGCGCCGCGCGATCGCGCCGCGCCTCGCGCCAGCTCGGCACGCCGCTCGAACTGATCGCCGAGGACGTGCTCGGCGAAGAAGACGGCGTCATCGACTGGGTCGCCGCCGGCACCGGACGGTCGCGCGATCGTGGTGCTCGTCGCGAACGGCACGCGGCGACGCGTGCGCTGCTGCAAGCCGGTCTCGTTCAGCGCGCCTGGGTCGAGGCCCGGATTCCCGACTGGCGCAAGCTGGCGCCGACGCTCGCCGTGCGCGAAGAGCCGCCGCGCACGCGTGCTGCTGATCGCTCGCGACTTCGAGCGGGCCACCCGCATCGCGGCACGGGAAGCTGCGGGCGCCGAGATCGTGGCTGGCGCGGTGGCGCCTCGCCGGGACGACCGGCGAGGTCGACCTCGAGCGCGTCGAGCCCGAACGCGCCGGATCGCCCGTCGCCCGCCGGCGGCGCGCCACGACGGCCGCCTCCGCTTCCGCACCGGGCTGCGCGACGCCGACTTCATCAACTGAAACGCCACGTGCAACTCCCGCGCGCCACTTCCGATCTGGGAGGGATCGCGCGCATTCGGCAGCGTGCTCGAGCCAGTCGGAGCGCATCCGGACGGAGTTCGAGCCCCACATGGGCGTCCCATGGGCCGTTTTCGCGCGGCGTCACTGACAATTCTCGTCCGCGAGTGACGTTTTTTGACACCAGTGCAGGCGTCCGACGCCACTACCTCGACGGGGGGCTGGATGCCTGCAAGGGTTCCGAGCGATCGGACCCCTGCGACGTGGAGTTGCATCGTGAAGATGATGCAGCCGCGAAACCTGGGAAAAGGGGAAGGGACGGTATGGCCGCACCGACGCTGGCGAGTCCTGATCTCGTAGCGACTTGCCCGGTAGCCGACGAGATCCTGGTCGAGCGGCTCCGCTCGGGCGAGCAGGACGCCTTCGGCGAACTCTACGAGCGCTACTTCGCACGCATCTTCCATTTCGTGGCGCGCCGCTTACGGAATCGCGCGGACACCGAGGAGACCGTCCAAGAGGTCTTCGTCAACGTGTTCGCGTCGATCGATTCCTTCCGCGGTGAGGCGCCGTTCGGCGCGTGGGTGTTCGGGCTCACGCGGCGCACGGTCGCCGGTCGCTTCAAGAAGCGCATGCCCAATCTCGTCCCGCTCGGCGACGACGAAGTCGAGAACGGCTTCGCACGGCGTCGCGCGCGAGCCGGACCCGCTCGAGGCCTACGAGTACTCCGAGCGACTGGCACGCCTCGAGGGTGCCGTCGCCACCGACCTCTCCGACGAGCAGCGCCAGCTCTTCCAGCTCCACCACATCGAACACCGCTCGATCCAGGAGATCGCGCACCTGTTATCGAAGAGCGAGGACGCGGTGAAGTCGCACCTGTACCGCGCCCGCAAGGTATTGCTCGCCAGCTAGCACGGCGGCGAGACGGATCTCCAGAGCGCGCGAGCGGTTCTGCGCTCGCGCGCTCTTCTTTTGCGCGCTTCGTTTCGGTACCGCCTCGGCCCTGCTTGGGTACAGCGGTAGACTGCGCGCCATGACCGAACCCATCGCGTTGTGGACCGCGCGCGCTGCGGCGCCCGCCCACGCTCCGACGCTGCGCGCGCGCCGCTTCGAGTACTCGAGTCGCGGCGATCGCGTACCGGGGCTGCTGCTGCTCCCCGCCGAAGGGGACGGACCCTTCCCGCTGGTGCTGTTGCAGCACGGTGCGGGAGGCTCGAAGCACTCGGAGTACCTCGACGCGGCGCGACTGCCGTGGGTGCAGCGCGGCGTCGCGGTCGCGTCGATCGATTTCCCGCTCCACGGCGAGCGTGCCTCCGCGAAGCTGAGCGAACAGCTCCTCGGCGTGACCGCGACCTCCGTGCGATCCGCCGCACGCGGACACGATCGCGCTGTGGAGCGAATTCTCGCGGCAGGCGGTCGCCGATCTCGGGCGCGCGCTCGACGCGCTCGCCGAACTCCCCGAGCTGGATGCGCAGCGCGTCGCGTATGCCGGCTTCAGTCTGGGCGCGATCCTCGGCGCTCTCTTCTGCCCGACCGATCCACGCCCGCGCGCCGCCGCGCTCGCGCTCGGCGGGGCCGGCATCGGCCCGCCCGACTTCGACCCAGCCGCCAGCATCGGCGCCTTCGCGCCGCGACCGCTGCTCTTCGTGAACGCGACCCACGACGAGCGCATCCCGCGCGCCGCCGCCGAAGCGCTGCACGCCGCCGCGCGCGAGCCCAAGGAGATCGCCTGGTTCGAGTGCGGCCACCACGACCTGCCCGGGCGCAGGCCTGAAGGCGATGTGGAGCTTCCTGGCCAGACACCTGGAGCTCAGAGCCTGAAGGGCTCGGCTACCGGGCGAAGTGCGCGATGCGCGCCAGCACGGCGTCGCGGCGCGCGCGCATCGCGGCGTCGTTCGCCGCCTCGAGATTCAGCCGCACCACCGGCTCGGTGTTCGAGGCGCGCACGTTGAACCACCAGTCGGGATAGCGGACCAGCAGCCCGTCGAGCTTCGAGATCTCCGCCTTGCCGGCGTGATCGGCTTCGAGAGCCGCGAGCAGCCCGGGCGTGTCGGCGACGCGCCGGTTGATCTCGCCGCTCGCGGCGTAGCGTCGCAGCGGTCGCACCAGCTCCGAGAGCGGCTTCCCCGTTTCGGCGAGCACGTCGAGCAGCGCGACGAACGCGGCCGTGCCGTCGTCGTGCACGAGCGTGGGGCTGAAGCGGAAGTAGAAGTGGCCCGACAGCTCACCGGCGAAGATCGCGCCGCTCTCGCGCATCTGCGCCTTGATGAAGGCATGTCCAACGCGACACATCTCGGGCGTACCACCCGCCTCGGCGATCGCCTCGGCCGTCGCGCGGCTCGAGCGCAGGTCGTAGAGCATGAGACCGCTGCCGCCGTGGCGGCGGAGCTGCGAAGCGGCGAGCAGGCCCGTGATCAGATCGGCGGTGATCGGCTCGCCGGTATCGTCGACGAACATGGCGCGGTCGCCGTCGCCGTCGAACGCGACGCCGAGTTGCGCGCCACTGCGCTTCACGGCGGCGATCAGGTCGTCCAGATTCTCGCGCTTCAGCGGGTCGGCTTCGTGATTCGGGAAGGTGCCGTCGGGCTCGAAGTAGAGGCGTTCGACTTCGAGCGGCAGCTCGGGCAGCAACCGCTCGAGCCCCACCGAAGCCATGCCGTTGCCGCAGTCGATCGCGATCCGAAGCCTCGGGCAGCGGCCGCCGACCGAGAGCGCGTGGCGCACGTAGCCGTCGCGCACGTCGGCGCTGCGCACGGAGCCGCGCTGCGTTCGCGCGGGTCCGATCCGCAGCAGCACGCGAGCTGCTCGATCTCCTGCAAGCCCGAGTCGCCACCCACCGGAATGGCGTGTTCGCGGCAGACCTTGAGCCCGTTGTATTGCCCGGGATTGTGCGACGCGGTGATCATGACGCCGCCCGCGAGGGCCAACTGTTCGACGGCGAAGTAGAGCATCGGCGTCGAGACCAGACCGAGATCGACGACCGAGACGCCTTCGTCGTTGATGCCGCGCAGGAGCGCATCGGCGAGCTCGGGCGAGCTTTGACGGGCGTCGCGACCCACCGCCAGCTCGGTGGCTGCCAACCAGCGCGCCACCGCCCGCCCGATCCGGTAGACGTCGTCGGCGCCCAGCTCGTCGGGGACCACTCCGCGAATGTCATAAGCCTTGAAGATCGACATGGCGGCGCAGTCTAGCCACGACGCCCGGACCCGCAGTCGCGGCTGGTTGACCCCGGCCGGTGCGAGGGGCACTCTCTCATGGGCGTTCCAGTCAACTGGGAGACGACCACAGTGTTCGGCCTCGGAGCCTCTGAACTCCTCATCATCCTGGCCATCGTGGTCGTGCTCTTCGGCGCGCGGCGACTTCCCGAGATCGGTTCCGGCCTCGGCAAGGCGATCAAGAACTTCAAGACCGGCATCTCGGGCAAGGACGAGATCGACGTCACGCCGAGCAAGCCCGACGAAGTCTCGGATCGCGGCGGTCCCCAGGCATAGTTTGCAGCTAGCGCGTCGGTGCGCGCGGGGGCCGGAACGCGTACGGGCCGCAGCTCCACCGCGAAGCGCGCGGCTTCGCGCGCGGGCGACGCGAAGACGGCGTCGACGGGAATGCCTGCTCCCGGTGCGAGCACCACCTTCGCTGCCAGCTCTGACGCCGCTGCATCCGCCTCTTCTCGCAAGCGCACCGGATCTTCTTCACGCAGCCGCTGCGTCGAGAGGGCAGCTTGCAGCGTCGCGTCCGCAGCCCCGATCGATGCGCCCGCGCGATCCAGCAGCGACACGGCGATCGTCGCGGCTACCGCGCGCGGTTCGTCGCTCGGATTGCGCAGCTCGCCGGACACGACCCAGATCGGACCGGCCACCGCGTTCTCGATCTGCCGCGCGCGCACGCGAACTCAACTCGAGAGCGCCGAGCGACACGACGCCCCGTTGCGGTGCTGACGCCGGCGCCGCGGGCACGATGCTCGTCCAGGTCGCGAGCGCGACGAGAGCCGCGACCGCAAACCACGCGCCGCCGCGCACCGCGGGCGCGAACTCGAAGCCCGCGACGATCGCCCGCGCTTCGCTGACGCGCTTCGCGGCAGCGCCTTCCCGGACCGGCTCGCTCGGAACCTGCACGGGCGGCTTCGACGCCACGCGTTCGATCGGTTGCGGCGTCGGCACCGCAGGCGACATCGGCGGCGAAGGGCGCGGGAGCGGCGAATCGAGCGCGGGGCTCGAGAGCAGGTCCCAGCTCTCCGGGTCGCCGAGTTCGGCGAACGAACTCTCGTTCGGGTCCGGGTTCGGAAGCGCCGGCGCTTCGCCGTTTGGCAGATCGAGCGACGCTCCGGTGTCGCCGAGCTGCATCTCGTCTTCGAAGCGCCAGTCGCTCTCTTCTTCGAAGTCGCCGGAAGCGGGATCCGCGGCAACCGAAGCGCGCGGGTTCGAGGACGCGACTGTACGGTGCGACCGTTCGGATCCTCTTCGAGATCCCAGGACGGCGCGGGCGCGGGCATGCGCGCCTGCGTCACGGCTGCCTCCGCGAGCTGATGGACCAGCTCGGCCGCGGGTGCGCCGCCCGGGTTCACGAAGAACGCGTGCTTGCAGCGCGAACAGCGGACGCGTGCGCCGCCCGCCGGCAGTCGCTTCTCGTCGAGGCGGAAGCGCGTTTCGCAGCGCTCGCAGGTGAGGATCAATGACGCCTCGATGCGGTCCCTCGGCCCGTCGGACGAGGATGCGTTTGCTATAGGTGGCCCGGCTGTTCGCGCCGGGGTTGCGTCGCTTCTGCTCGGGCTGGCATCTGCCCAGGTTGGTTTCGGACGTGCTGGCGCGGGTCTTTAGCCGCAGGCTCTCCTGGTCCCGCAGCGCGGGCCGCATCCCTGGAACCGAGTGCCCCTGATCCCGCCCTCCTCGATCGCCGGCTCGTCGTCGTCACCGGCAAGGGGGGCACCGGCAAGACGACCGTCGCGGCCGCGCTCGCGCTCGCTGCCGATACGGCGGGCCGCCGCGTGCTGGTCGCCGAGGTCGGCCTCGACGAGCACGTACCCGCGCTGCTGGCGCCCGGCGCGAGCCCCGTCGGCTACGAAGGTCGCGACCTGCACGAGCGCCTGCGCGCCATGCGCATCGACCCCTACGAGGCGCTCGCCGAATACCTGGGACTCCAGATCGGGCTGCGCGGCGTGGTGCGACGCGTGTTCGGCAACCACGCCTTCCGCCAGTTGATGGACGCCTCGCCGGGTTGGCGCGAGCTGATCACGCTCGGGAAGATCTGGCATCTCGAGCAGATGAAGGACGCGAACGGGCAAGTCGCGCTTCGACCTGATCGTGGTCGACGCGCCGGCGACCGGACACGGCCTCACCTTCCTGGACGTGCCGCGCGTGGTGGGATCGGCGGTGCGGGCCGGTCCGCTGCGTCGTCACGCCGGCTGGGTCGAGGAGATGATCCGCGACCCCGAACGCACGGTGCTGCTGCCCGTGGCGCTCGCGGAAGAGTTGCCGGTGCGCGAGACGGCGGAGTTGGTCGAGCGGTCGCGCGATCAGGTCGGCGTTGCGGTCGACCGCGTGGTGGTGAACGCGGTGACCGCCGCGCCCTTCCCGCCCGGTCTCGACGATCTCGACGCGCGGCTCGCGGCCCTGCCCGGCGACCTCGCGCTACCCGGCGCGCCGTCGCCGGCAACGCTGGCCGCGTGCGCGGCGCATCTGCGCGCACGTCACGATTTGAACGCGCGCTGGATGCGCGTGCTCGCCGACACGACGAAGCTGGGACTCGTCGTGCTGCCGCGCATCGCGCGCGGCGTGCGCGGTCCCGATGAGCTGGCCCTGCTCGCGGACGCGCTCGTCGCCCCGCCGCGGGAGCCGTCGGCGTGAGCGCGCCGCTGGATCCCGCCGCGCTGGTGCGCGATCGCCACATCATCGTGTGCGTCGGCACGGGCGGTGTCGGCAAGACCACGCTCGCCGCCAGCTTCGCCCTCGCGGGCGCGCGCCTCGGGCGCCGCACCGCCGTGCTGACGATCGACCCGGCGCGCCGCCTCGCCGACGCGCTCGGCATAGCCGAACTCGGCAACCAGCCCACCGATCTCCCGCGGGAGCGCCTCACCGCGTTGGGTGTGCCGCCCGAGGGGCGGCTCGCCGCGCTGATGCTCGACATGAAACGTACCTTCGACGAGTTGGTCGCGCGCTTCGCCGACTCCGAGGAAGGACGCCAGCGCATCCTCGGCAATCGCATCTATCAACACATTTCTGATGCGCTCGCGGGCAGCGCCGAGTACTCGGCGATGGAAAAGGTCTTCGAGCTGTCGGAGCGCCGCGACTTCGATCTGATTGTCGTCGACACGCCTCCCTCGCAACACGCGCTCGACTTCCTCGAAGCGCCGCGACGACTCGTCGAGTTCCTCGACAGCCGGCTCGTGCAACTGCTGCTGCACCCGGCCCTGGCCGCGGGACGTTTCGGCGTGCGGCTCTTCCAGCGCGGCAGCGAGCGCGTGCTGCATCTGATCGAGCGCGTTTCGGGCGTCTCGTTCCTGGAAGACATCTCCGAATTCCTGCTCGCCTTCGAGGGGATGTCCGAGGGGTTCCGCGAGCGCGCGCGCGAGGTGCAGGCCCGGCTCGTCGGACCCGACGCGGCGTTCGTGCTGGCGGCATCGCCGGCGAAACAATCGACGCGCCATGCGCTGGGACATGCTCGCGCGGCTCAGCGCCGCGGACGTGCCGCTGGCGGGCGTGGTGGTGAACCGCGTGCACACCTGGCCGGGCAGCGGACCGACACCGAACCGCGTCCCGACCGCAGATCGCGAGGACGAGGCGCGCCGCGCCCTCGCCGCTGCATTCGCGCATTCCGAGGGATCGGAGTTCCCCGCCGACGAAGCCGCGCGCGCGGCATTGGCCGCGGCCGACGGCTACGCTGCGTTGGTGCGTGCGGACGCGGAGTCGACGGCGGAACTCACGGGACGGGTCGCGAAGGCGGGCGGTTTCGTGCGGCGTGTACCCGAGCTGTCAGGCGACGTGCACGACCTCGAGGGTCTCGCGCGCGTAGCCGAGTGGGTTGTTCCGGACCGGACCGACGACGCAACGGAGAGGACGCATGACGGAGCGAAACGACGAACGCGGAGCCAGGATCGCGCCGCCGCCGCGCAGCGCGGACGAGGCGCTGGCGTGCGCGCGCCAACACGGCCTCGCCGCGGTTGCCGAGAGCGTTCTGGCGCTGCGCGCACTCCTGGACGCGGCGTCGCTCGCGGCGACGGGTGCGCCCTCCGATGCGCACGCGTCCGTTTCGGGCGCGAGTGCGTGGCTCGACCAGATCGCCGGGCAGATGCAGGCTGGTGCGGAACGTCGCGGAGCGCCGTGGCTCGACGCGGTCGCGCGCGCGCTCGACGCGGAAATCGAGCGCTGGGAGACGCGGGGGCGTGACGACCCCGAGGCGCGCGCGGTGCTGCGTGCCTTTCTCGGCGTGCGCGAGATCCTCTGGGAGTTCGGACTCCGCCCGGACCGGAGCGAACGAAGCCGAGCCCGAGCCGCGCGAGCCTTCGCGACACGCGGGCGCGCCTGCTGCCGCGACCAGCTTCGACGAGACGCCCGGTGACTCGCTGCGCGCACGCGCGCAGCGGCCGTCGCGTCGCGCGCCGACCGCACGAATCGAGCGCGTCCCCGTGAAGGGCTGACCGTCCACGCCCGTTTCGTTAGATTGCGCGCCCCTTTCCGCAATCGAGGAACACGTGGCCGTGGAACCGTCTCCCCATTCGCAGCCCGACGTGGTCCTGATCAAGCGCTACGCGAACCGCAAGCTCTACAACACCGCCACGAGCCGCTACATCACGCTGAAGGGCATCGCGGAGCTGATCGAAGCGGGCGACGAAGTGCGCGTGATCGACAACGAGACCGGCGAGGACATCACCTCCGTCACGCTGTCGCAGATTCTGGTCGACACCGAGCGGACCAACCGGCGCGTTCCGGGAACCGTTCTCTCGGATCTGATCCAGCGCAGCGGCGACGTGCTGTACAGCGCGCTCAAGCGACGCGTCGGAGACGCGTCGGAGGGCTTCGAAGAGCTGCAGCGCAACATGAAGAAGTTGCTGTCACCGCGCGAACTCGCTGCGAGCCGACGCCCGGACTGGATTGCGCTCGCGACGCCCGATCTCGACCGCCTCGTGCAGCGCGCACTCGAGCGGGTATTGCGCGCCCTCGACCTGCCGCGTCGCTCGGATCTCGAAGCGCTCGAACAGCGCCTCGACCGCGTGCTCGACGAGCTCGGCGCGCGCCCGCACGAGAACGCGAAACCCGCCGCCGAACGGCCCGCCGCAGCAGCTGCCCCGCTCGAATCGGGCGAGCTCTAGAACCCATCTCAGCGCCACACGGACGGGCGTTCGCGAACGCCCGCCTCCAGCATCGACTGGATCTGCGAGCGCAGCTCCTCGGTCATGCGCCACACCAGGATCTCGTCGTCGGCGGCGTCGGGCCCGAGTTCGGTCGTCTCGATCGGGGCGCCGAACGCGATCGACCATTTCGTGGGCAACGGCACGATCCCGAGCGGCCCCAGGGCCGGGAAGGTGGGCGTCACCGGGATGAAGGGAAGCCCGAACGCGCGGGCGGCCGTCTCCAGCTTGAAGAGCACGGGATGCGCCTCCTCCGCGCCGACGACCGCCACCGGCACGAGCGGCGCGCCGAGCGCGAGCGCCGTGCGCACGACGCCACCGCGACCGAAGCGCTGCACGCGGTAGCGCTGGCGGAAGACCTTGGCTGCTCCCTTTGCGCCCTCCGGAAACGCGATCACCGAGCGATCGGTGCGCAGCAGGCGCTCGGCATTCTCCCGGCACGCGCGCACGCCGCCGTGTCGCGTGATCCAAGGCTGCGCGAACGGCAGCGTCGCGAGCCAGTCGGCAACCAGGAAGCGAGCGCGCGGCGCAGCGGGTTGGTGTCGCCCGAGCGCCGCGGCGATCATCAGCCCGTCCCACGGCAGCAGCCCGGAGTGATTCGCCACGAAGAGACTCGCGCGTCCGCGCGGCACGGCTTCGACTCCCGACACTGTGACGCGCCACCAGCGGTCGTAGAGCAGATCGAGCCACGGTCGCGCGCTGGCGATCGCTTCCGCGTCCATGCCGAAGTCGTCGACATCGGCGGAGAGATCGCGCATGCCCACGGACGCGAAGCGCCGGCGCATCGATTCGTAGAGCGCCAGCCAGTCGACGCCGTCGGAGTTCTCGGGCGTGAATCGCTCGCGCAGCCGTTCGCGCAGCGCGTCGAGTGCGTCGCGCAGCACGGGTGCGCTGCCGGGCGGTGCGCCGAGATCGCCGTCTTGCTCACTCATGCGCGGGACCCCCTATCGATACTGCCGCAGCCGGCGCGACGACATGAACGAAATCCAGGCCTCGCGCGATGTGTAGGCCGCTTCGCCGAAGGCGGCATAGCCGCGCGCGCCGTCGGCCACCCAGGTCCAGCGCAGGTAATCGTAGAACGCAGCGGGCGGATCGCCGGTTGCCGCGCGCGCAGCGAGGTCGCGCATCCGATAGAGGAGCGGCGCCGGAAGGGGTGCCCGCGTGGTGCCGGCCAGCCGCAGGATCGTCGAAAGCGGCAGCGGATCCGGCGCGACCACGTTGTAGACGCCGGGATGCGCGTCCAGCACCGCCTGTTCGAAGGCATCGAGGCAGTCTTCCTCGTGCACGAACTGGAGCAGCGGATCGTAGCCGAGCAGCGTCGGCACGATGGGGCGCGCGAAGTGCCGCACGACGCGGTCGAAGTAGGTCGGCCCCATCAACCATGCGCAGCGCAGCACCGTCACCTGTGCGTGCGGATGGCGGCGCGCCCAATCCGCCAGCAACGCCTCGACCTGCACGCGGTTCTGCACGCAGTGCGCTTCGGGGTGACCTCGCAACGGATGACACTCTGTGAGGTAACTCGGGTTGTCGGCGCGCGGCCCATAGAGCATCGTGGTCGACGCGACCACCAGCCGCGGAACCTTCGCGGCCGTGCAGGCGTGCAGGAGTTGCAGCGTGCCGACCGTCTCGAGTTCGTGGTCGGTCTCGACATCCGGCGTGGGATCGCGGCGGAAAGCCGCGTGGAGCACGGCCTCGACGCGTTCGCGGGCGAAGATTTCGGCGAGCCGCGCGTGCGATGCCGGGTCCGTCAGGTCGACGCGTTCGAACGCGATCTTGCGTTCGAGTCGCTGTGGCCGTCGCAGGTCGATGCCGACCACACGCAGTCGCGGTGCGCGTGTGGCGAGGCGCTCGGCGAGGCGCTGCCCGATGAACGTGCGCAAACCGGTGATCGCCACCGTCGCAGGCGCGCTCACGACCACTCCTTTCCCGCGGCGCGCGATCAAGCGACGCCCCGAGACCCGTCAGATACCATGCGCCTCGATGAGCGCCACCCGCCGCGTCGCGATCGTCGAAGACCGGCGCTTCAGCGAACACCGTTCGCCGGAGGACCATCCCGAGCGTCCCGAGCGACTCGTCGCCGTGGGACGCGCCATCGCCGAGCGTCGCGACCGCCTGATCGCTCTCGAGGCGCGGCCCGCCGACGAGGCAGAACTCATCGCGGTTCATCCCTCCGACCACCTGCGCCGGATCGCCGCGGCGGCGCGGATCGCCCCGATCCGTCTCGACGCGGATACCTACGTGTCGAGGTCGAGTTACGAGGTAGCACTGCTCGCAGCGGGAGCGACGATCGACGCTGCGCGTGCCGTCGCAGCCGGTCGCGCCGACGCCGCCTTCGCAGCCGTCCGCCCGCCGGGCCATCACGCAGAAGCGAGTCGCGCGATGGGTTTCTGTCTCTTCAACAACGTCGCCGTCGCTGCGCAAGCGTTGCGCCAGGACGGTCTCGAGCGTCTCCTGATCCTCGACTGGGACGTTCACCACGGCAACGGCACACAGCATTCCTTCGAGGAAGATCGCGACGTGCTCTACTGCTCGGCGCATCAGTTCCCGTTCTATCCGGGAACGGGAGACTTCAACGAGGCGGGCCGCGGCGCCGGCGTCGGCGCAACGGTGAACGTGCCACTGCCGCCGGGCTGTGGCGACGAAGAGTATGTCGGCGTACTGCGGCGCCTGCTGGTGCCCGTCGCACTGGCGTTTCGCCCTGAACTCATATTGGTGTCGTGCGGTTTCGACGCACACCGCGACGATCCGTTGGCGTCGATGCAGGTGAGCCGCGCGGGTTTCGCGGAGATGACACGCACGCTGCGCGCGATCGCCGAGACGGTGTGCGGCGGTCGCGTCGTGTTCGTGCTCGAAGGCGGCTACGCACCAAGCGGTCTCTACGAAGGCACTTCCGCGCTGCTCGACGCGTTGCTGGACGGCGCGGCTCCGGCCCTCGCGAAGGCACCCGAGGCGGCGGCCGGCAGCACGCTGGCGCAGGTGATCCGCCAGGTCGCCGCGGTCCATCGCGACCGCTACGCGGACCTCGGCGCAGCCTGATCCGCATCGCGTTCTTTTTTCGCCGCCATCTCGTGCGTCCTCGCACAGCCATCCACAAGATTTGGCGCGGCAGGCGAAACCTCAGCGAAAGCGCTGATTTGATTGATTTTTCTGCTTGCACTCGCGTGGGACGGAGAGTTATAAGGGTGGCGATTCGTGGGATGAAGTGGGATTGAGTGGTTGCTAAACGAGTGGGGCCCACGACGCCAACTCAGCGGTTCGAGGCCCCCGATGTTCCGAGGCCGGTACATGCACACGATCGACGGCAAGGGTCGCGTGAGTCTGCCGGCGGAGTTGCGGATGGAACTGCAGCGGCGAAGCGAACAGGCCCCGTTCCTCACGAACATGCCGGACCATCTGGCCCTCTATCCGCATGAAGACTGGCTCGCCTACGAAGAGAAGTTGTTCGCCCCGGACCCGTTCATGCCCGAGGCGCAAGACCTGCAGTTGTTCATGTTATCAGGCGCGGCGCCCTGCGCAGCCGACAACCAGGGGCGCATCCTGATCCCGCCCGCCCTTCGCGAACACGCCCGCCTCGACAAGGACGTCGTGATCGCAGGTGCCGGCACGCACATCCAGATCTGGGACCGCGCGCGCTTCGACCAGTTCATTTCGCGTACCCAGAGCAATTTCCGAGAGCTCGCATCGGCGGTCTCGACCGCCGCGAGAGTCTCGAAGCAGAGGATTTAGGGGGGAGAGGTTCGACACGCTGGGGGGATCGGAGGCCGCAGGGCCTCCGATCGAGAGGGGGTGTTCTCGGAGCCCCAATACGGAATGCGGGGAGAAAAGGGGGGTTCGAACCGCATTCTCAGGGGCTCCGAGGCACCCCTTTCTTCTTGGCGGCGGATGCCGTCGGGAAGGCAGCTGGAGACTTCGCAGATGGCCGGTTCCTTCCACCACCGGCCGGTTCTACTTCGCGAGAGCCTCGACGGGCTCGCCCTTCGGCCGGGCCACCACGTGGTGGATGGGACGGTCGGCGGCGGCGGTCACGCCGAGGCGATTCTCCGGCTGATTGGTCCCACCGGCACTTTGCTCGGGCTCGACGTCGATGAGGAGGCGCTCGCGGCCGCTGCCGCGCGGCTCGCTCCCAGCGGCGGACGCGTCCATTTGGAACAGGCGTCGTTCCGCGAGCTTCGGAGCGTGCTCCAGAAGCTCGGTTGGATGCGGGTCGACGCGGTACTGCTCGATCTCGGCGTCTCCTCCCGACAGCTCGATGCCCCAGAGCGGGGCTTTCGATTCTCCGAGGAAACGGCGGACGTGACGCCCCTCGACATGCGCATGGACCAACGCCTTCCCGCCACGGCGGCCGACTTGTTGTCGAGCGCCAGCGCGGCCGAGATCGAACGCTGGCTGCGCGAGTACGGCGAGCTGCCCGGTGCGCATCGACTCGCGCTCGCGATCGACGAGGCGCGCCGCTCTGCACCGCTCCGCAGCGTGCGCGATCTGCTGCGCGTCGTCGAGCGCGCCCGGGTGGGCGGCGGGCGCCGTCACCATCCTGCGACGTTGGTCTTCCAGGCGCTGCGCATCGCCGTGAACGACGAACTCGGCGCGCTCGCCGAAGCGATCGACGCCGCCATCGACTCACTCGCGCCCGGCGGTCGCCTCGCCGTGCTCTCCTATCACTCGCTGGAAGACCGGCTCGTGAAGCAGCGCCTGCGCGCCGAAGCGCGCGGCTGCATCTGCCCGCCGCGCCAACCCGTTTGCACCTGCGGCAGAAAGCCGCGCGTGCGCCTCGTCACGCGGCGCGCCGTGCGCGCCAGCGTCGAGGAGCTGCGCGAGAACCCGCGCGCCCGCTCGGCGCGGCTGCGCGTCGCCGAGCGATAGCCGGAGGCAGCCTGATGAACACGCGAAAGACGAGTGGTAGAGATCTGCGACCGCGACCGATCGCAGCTTCGCGGCGCCAGCGCGCGCGATTCGGTCCGCTCACGCGCCGCCGCTCGCCTCGCAGTGCGCCGCCCATCGCCACCGGCCAGGATCTGTTGGCGCCAGAGCCGCGCCGCGAACATCGCTCCTTCCCGCGCAGCGCATGGCTCGCCCTCGCAGCCGGCGGCTTCGGCGCCGCGCTGGTGCTGGTGCAGCTTCGAACCGAGTCGATCGACCTGCGCTACCGGCTCGGGCGCGCGCTGCAGAGCGAGCAGCAGCTCCTCGAGCAACAGCGCCGCTTCACCGTCGAGCAACGGCAGCTCCGCCATCCAGTGCGACTCGCCGAACTCGGGCGTTCACTCGGCCTGGCTCGACCCGAAGCAGTGCGTGAGCTGGCGGCGCCTGGCGCGCCCGGAGGCGGCGTCCCGTGAGAGCGGCCGACCTCCGCCCGCTGCGCGTACGGCTGCGCATTGCCGAAACGATCGTGCTCGGCGCGTTCCTCGCGCTCACGGTTCGCGCAGCGTACCTGACACTGCTCGGCGAGCGCGGCGAGCGACGCGGCGAGAGTCAGCTCGTGACAGCGCTCTCGCTGCCGCCCGAACGCGGTCGCATCGTAGACCGCCAGGGCAACGAACTCGCGCTCACCGTCGCCGTGCCCTCGGTCTACGGCGTGCCGTCCGCCGTGCAGGATTCCGCCAAGACGGCCGCAGAACTCGCGCGCATCCTCGGCACCGACGCCAAGCGCGCACAAGAGCGACTCTCACAGCACCGCGCCTTCGTCTACATCGAGCGCTGGGTGGATCCGAAGCGCGTCGAAGAACTCCAGCTGCGCGGGATCGAGGGGATCGGCATCGTCGAAGAGCCACGCCGCGCCTACCCGTTCGGGCCGCTCGCCGCGAGTCTGGTCGGGTTCTCGAACATGGACGGCGCCGGCGTGCGCGGCGTCGAGCAGCAGGAGAACGAGTGGCTGCTCGGGAAACCGCGCCGTGTCGCAGTCGAGCGCGACGCGCGCGGGCAACTGCTGCTCGGTCCCGGTCTCGATCCCAACGCGACTGCGGGTGGCGACATCGCGCTCACCATCGACATCGCGATGCAGGCCGAGGCGGAGCAGGCGCTCGCCGACGGCATCGCTTCCGCGAAAGCGCGCGGCGGTTTCGTGGTGGCGCTCGATCCGCGCAGCGGAGAAGTGCTGGCTCTCGCCGAGATGCCGCGTTTCGATCCCAACGACTTCCGACGCCTCTCTTTTCCCAACACTCGCGCGCGCACCTTCACCGACGCCATCGAACCGGGCTCCACCTTCAAGACCTTCCTGGTCGCGGCGGCGCTCGACGCCGGCAGCGTGCGCCCCACCGACGTCTTCGACCTGCGCGGTGGCGTCCACGTCCCGGGCAAGCAGATCAACGATCTTCACCCGCGGCCGTCGCTCGACGTCTCGGGAATCCTGCGCCATTCGAGCAACGTGGGCGCAGTGAAGATCGCGCAGAAGCTCGGGCCACAGAGGCACTACGAAACGCTCCGGCGCTTCGGTTTCGGCGAGCGCTCCGGCAGTGGCTTCCCGGACGAGTCGAGCGGGATCCTGCGCAACTACAAGCGCTGGCGTCCGGTCGACGCTGCGACCGTCGCATTCGGCCAGGGTGTGAGCGTCACCGCGCTGCAGCTCGCCGCCGCGACGGCCGCGCTCGCTAACGACGGCGTCTGGCGCGAGCCGCACCTCGTGCGAGGTCACCGGCGGCCGAACGGCGAGTGGGAGATGACTCCGCCGGCCGAGAGTCGTCGCGCCGTGTCCTCCGAAACCGCCGCTGCGATGCGCACCATGATGGAAGGCGTCGTCAGCGGCGAGGGAGGCACAGGCAAGCGCGCGCAGCTCCGCGGCGTGCGGGTCGGCGGCAAGACCGGGACGGCGCAGAAGCTCGAGGGGGGTCGCTACGCGAGCGACAAGTACATTGGATGGTTCATCGGACTGGCGCCGCTCGACGCGCCCCGCGTTGCGATCGCGGTGGGCATCGACGAGCCGCGCGGCGTCCACGTCGGCGGCGTGGTGGCAGCGCCCGTGTTCGCGCGCGTCGCCGCCGCCGATACTCACGCAGCTCGGCATTCCAACCGAGCCGCTGCTCACCGCAGTGCCCGCCACGCAAACCGCGGCCGTGAAGCCGAAGCTGCAACCGCAACGCCAAGCGAGCGCGAACTCAGTCGCCGCGAGCCCGAGCGACGACGCGAGTCCCGGCGAATCCGTCGCCCAGGACGACGGGCGGCTGCTCATCCCGGATCTCCACGGGCTCACCATCGACGAGGTGAAGCGCGTCGTCGCCCGCGCACCGGTCGAGCTCGAGGTCTTCGGCCGGGGTCGCGCCGTGGCGCAGGAACCCGATCCCGGTACGGTCCTCCCCGGCGGACGCACGCGTTTGCGCGTGCGCTTCGCCGACCACGGAGGAGAGGGCTGATGCGCCTTGCCGCGCTGCTCGCGGGTCTGCCGCCCGAACGCAACACCCTGCGCATCGAGGGCGCACAAGCGGGCGACACGCCGATCCGCGGCATCACGATCGACTCGCGTGCCGTCGTGCCGGGCGACCTCTTCGTCGCACTGCGCGGCGTCCAGGCCGACGGCCACGAACATCTGCAACAGGCGATCGACCTCGGCGCCGCCGCCGTCGTGGTCGAACGCGTACCGGCCGGCGTCGACCTGCGGGGCCGTCCAGCCGTGGTGGTGCGCAACGCGCGCCAGAGCCTCGCGCCGCTCGCGGCGCTCTTCTTCGGCAACCCTTCGGAAGAGCTGTTCCTGATCGGCGTCACCGGCACCAACGGCAAGACCAGCACGACGTACCTGCTCGAGTCGATCCTGAAGGCCGCCGGGCGCCGCACGGGGCTCATCGGCACCGTCGAAGTGCGCTACGCGGACGAGCACCTGCGCTCGGTGAACACGACGCCCGAGAGTGTCGAGCTGCAGCGCCTGCTGCGGGCAATGCGCACGCACGGCGTCGACGCCGTCGCGATGGAAGTCTCGTCGCACGCGCTCGCGATCGGGCGCACCGACGGCTGCCGCTTCGAGGCCGTCGCATTCACGAACGTCACGCAGGACCACCTCGACTTCCACGAGACGATGGACGCCTATCGGATCGCCAAGACGCGCTTGTTCCGCGAACACCTGCGCCCCGGTGCGGCCGCGGTGCTCAACCTCGACGATCCCGGCGGCCGCCGAGTTCCTCGCCGCGGCGCGCGACGGCGGGGGCCGACCGATCTGCGTGGCGCGCAAGCCGGGGCCGGGCGTGGACGTGGCGGTCGAGGCTGCGCACGTCGACCTCGGCGGCACGCGCGCGCGACTGCGTCTGCCCACGGGCCCACTCGAGACTCGCGCTGCCGCTGATCGGCGACTTCAACGTCGAGAACCTGCTGGTCGCGGTGGGGCTCGCGGTCGGACTCGAGATCCCGGTCGACGCCATCGTGCGCGGCGTGCGAGTCGTGCCCGCAAGTGCCCGGCCGTGTCGAGCGCGTCGATCCCGGGCCGTCCCGACACGCCGACCGTGCTGGTCGACTACGCGCACACGCCCGACGCCGTCGACAAGCTGCTGCGCACGGTGCGCCCGATGGCGCGCGGTCGCCTCATCACGGTGTTCGGCTGCGGCGGCGACCGCGACCGCACCAAGCGCGTGCCGATGGCCGAAGCCGTCGCCCGCTGGAGCGACCGCGCGATCGCGACGAGCGACAACCCGCGCAGCGAGGATCCCGAGGCGATCCTCGCCGACGTCGTGCTCGGCCTGCGACGCCTGCGCAAGGTCGAGGCTGCCGACGCTCGACGGCAGCGACGCGTCCTTCGCGTGTCTGGTCGACCGGCATGCGGCGATCCAGCTCGCGCTCGGCATCGCGCGCGCCGCCGACACCGTGGTGATCGCCGGCAAGGGCCACGAGGACTACCAGATCGTCGGCCGCGAGCGACTTCCCTTCGACGACCGCATCGAGGCGCGGCGCGCACTCGCCGGCAGGGTTCGGACCGGATGACCAGGAGGCCTTCGCGGTGAGCGCTCGCCTCGACATCGCCGACATCGTCCGCTGGAGTGGCGGCACGCTGCTCTCGGGCGACGGGCGGGGCGAATGCCGCGGTGTCAGCATCGACTCGCGCCGCGTCGAGCCGGGTTCCCTCTTCGTCGCGATCCGCGGTCCGCTCCACGATGCCCACCGCTTTCTGCAAGACGCCGCGGCCGCCGGTGCGGCGGCTCTGCTCGTCGAAGCCAGCGCCGCGATTCCCGACGCCGTGCGCTCACGCTGCGCCGTCGTCGCGGTGACCGACACGACGCAGGCGCTCGGCGCGCTCGCCGCTGGCTACCGCGCCACCTTCAACGGCCCGCTCGTCGCGATCACCGGCAGCAACGGCAAGACCACCACCAAGGAAATGTGTGCGGCGATCCTCGCGGTGCGCGCGCCGTGTCTGAAGACCGAGGGCAATCTCAACAACCAGTACGGACTTCCGCTCACGCTGCTGCGCCGCGACGAATCGCAGCGCAGCGCGGTGATCGAGATCGGCATGAACCACGCGGGCGAAACCGCGCCGCTCGCGGCGATCGCGCGACCGACGGTCGGCGTCATCACCAACATCGGCACCGCGCACATCGAGAACCTCGGCTCGCAGGACGCGATCGCGCGCGAGAAGGGGGCGCTCTTCGAGGCGCTCGGCGAGGACGCCGTCGCGGTCGCGAACTTCGACGACGCTCGCGTCGTCGCGCAGCTCGCGCGCACCAAGGCGCGCCCGTTCACCTTCGGTCGCGAAGTGGGCGCCGACGTGCGTGCCGAGCACGTCATTGCGCTCGGCGAGCGCGGCTGCGCCTTCGAGTTGGTCGACGCCGGACGGACGCGCGTCGGTGCGCGTCGCCGGCGTCGGGCAGACCCCCGTGCTGAACGCGCTCGCCGCCGCAGCCGCCGCACTCGCGGCGGGCGCGTCGCTCGAGGACGTCGGCGCGGGCCTCGAAGACTACCGACCGTCCGAGCGGTCGCCTGGAGCCCGTCGCGCTTCCGCGCAACGTGATCCTGCTCAACGACACCTACAACGCGAACCCGCAGTCGATGGAAGTCGCGCTGCGCTCGCTCGCGGAGCTCAAGGGCTCGAGTCGCGGTCTCGCGGTGCTCGGCGACATGGGCGAACTCGGCGCGACCGCACGCGACGCCCACCGCGGCGCCGGCCGCCTCGCCGCCGAGTTCGGGCATCGACTTCGTGTTCGCGCTCGGCCAGCACGCGTGCGACGTCGCGGCGGGCGCCATCGAGGGCGGCATGGCGCGCGAACGCGTCATCACGGCTCGCGATCACGAGGATCTCGCCGCGCGCGTGCGCGCGCTGCTGCGCGGCAGCGACTGGGTGCTCGTCAAGGGCTCGCGTTCCATGAAGATGGAGCGCGTGGTGCAAGCGCTCTCGCGGCCCGCGGAAGCCGGTGCTGCCGCGCCCGAAACGGGGCACTAGATGCTCTACCACCTGCTCTACGCGATGTCGCCCGAGGTCGGGGGCCTGAACGTGGTGCGCTACGTCACGTTCCGCACCGCCGCGGCGTCGCTCACGGCGCTCTTCATCGCGTTCCTGGTCGGCCCGGCGCTGATCCGCGCGCTGGCGCAGTTGCGCGCGGGCCAGCCGATCCGCGAGATCGGTCCGGCGCATCAGTCGAAGGCCGGCACGCCCACGATGGGCGGGCTGTTGATCCTGCTCTCGCTGCTGATCTCGGTGCTGCTCTGGGCGAACCTCGAGAACCGACTCGTCTGGATCGTAGTCGGCGTGACGGTCGCCTACGGCACGCTCGGCTTCATCGACGATTACCAGAAGGTCACGCGCAAGCGGAACGAGGCGGGTCTCTCGGCGCGCACGAAGATGCTCGGGCAGATCGTCATCGCCACGCTGGTGTCGGTCGCGATCTACACGGATCCGAGCTTCGACAAGGAGCTGTCGGTCCCGTTCTTCAAGGACTTCACGCCCAACCTCGGCGTTCTCTACATCCCGCTCGCCGTGATCGTGATCGTGGGCGCGAGCAACGGCGTGAACCTGACCGACGGCCTCGACGGTCTAGCGATCGGCCCGGTGATGATCGCCGCCGGCACCTTCCTGCTGCTCTCGTACGCCGCCGGCCACGCGCGCATCGCCGACTACCTCGCCATCAAGTTCGTCGCCGGCGCCGACCAGCTCCCGATCTTCTGCGGCGCCATGGTCGGCGGAGGTCTCGCGTTCCTGTGGTTCAACGCGTATCCGGCCAACCTGTTCATGGGCGACGTCGGCTCGCTCGCGCTCGGCGGCGCGCTCGGCACGATCGCGGTGCTGATCCGCCAGGAGATCCTGCTCGGCGTCGTCGGCGGCATCTTCGTGCTCGAGACGCTCTCGGTGATGATCCAGGTGGGCTGGTTCCGGCTGACCGGCAGGCGCGTCTTCCTGATGGCGCCGATCCATCACCACTTCGAGAAATTGGGCTGGCACGAGCAAACGATCGTGATCCGCTTCTGGATCGTTTCGGCGATCCTCGGCCTGGTCGCCCTTTCCTCGCTGAAGCTGCGCTGATGCAGGACTTCGCCGGGCAGCGCGTACTGGTGCTCGGGCTCGGCCGCTCCGGTCGCAGCGCCGCGCTCTTCCTGGCTGCGCGCGGCGCGGACGTGGTCGCGGCGGACGAGCGCGCGCCCCGGACGATCGACGGACTCGACGCGTTGCGCGGCCACGTCGAGTTGCGCCTCGGCGAGCCGTTCCCGGATCCCGCCGCGTTCGACCTGGTGGTGCCGAGTCCGGGCGTGTCGGCCACGCGTTTTGCGTCGGCGCGGCGTGCGCTCGGCGACGTCGAGATCGCGTTCCGCTCGCTCGCCGTGCCGGTCGTCGCGATCACCGGCACCAACGGCAAGACGACGACCACCGAACTGTGTGCGCGGATGCTGGTCGCCGCGGGCCTGCGCGCGGAAGCGGCCGGCAACATCGGTCGTCCCGCACTCGAGCTCGTGGGACGCCCGCTCGACGTCGCGGTTCTCGAGGTCTCGTCCTTCCAACTCGAAGCCGTCGACGCGTTCCGGCCGCGCGCCGCGGTGATCCTGAACGTCACACCCGACCACCTCGATCGGCACGGCAACTTCGCGGGCTACGTAGCGGCGAAGGCGCGCATCGTCGCACGCCAGCAGGGCGATGACGTCGCGATCGCCTGCGCGGACGACGCGGCGGCGCGTGGCATCGCCGAGCGGAGTCGCGGGCGCAGTTGGCTGTTCTCGTCGCGCCACGCGGTCGAGCGCGGCGCCTTCTGGGATTCCGGCTGCGCGGCGCTGCGCGACGGGGCGGAGACGCAGCGCGTCGCGCTCGATGCGCTCGCCGCTGCGGAGAGCGCCCCGCCCCTGGACGACGTGCTCGCCGCGCTGCTCGCCTGCCGGGCGGTGGGTGCCGACGTCGCGAAGGCCGCCACCGGGCTGCTCGGCTTCGCGCCGCCGCCGCACCGGCGCGAAGTGGTCGCGCGCTCCGGCGGCGTCGCGTTCGTGAACGACTCGAAGGCCACCAACCCCGACGCCGCGCGTCTTGCGCTCGAGTCGGCCGCGGGGTCCGTGGTGTGGATCGCCGGCGGCCGCAACAAGGGCGTCGATCTGCGCCCGCTCGCCGATCTCGCGGTGACGCGCGCACGCGCGGTGGTGCTGATCGGCGAAGCCAGCGAAGCGATCGAGACCGCCATTGCCGGACGCCTGCCGGTGCGGCGCGCGGCGAGCATCGAGGACGCCGTCGCGATCGCCGGGGAAGTGGCGCGCGCCGGTGACGTGGTTCTGCTCTCGCCCGCCTGCGCGAGCTTCGACCAGTTCCGCAACTACGAAGAACGCGGCGCGCGCTTTCGCGACGCCGTGCAGGCATGGATCGCAACGCGCGGAGGACACGCGTGACGAGTGAAGTTGCGGGCAAGCTGCCGCCGCAGGCGGGTTCGGTGCTGGTGATCACCGCGCTGCTCGCGACGATCGGCCTCGTGATGGTCTACAGCGCGACAGCACCCTTCGCGCTCGGCGAGTTCGTGCCGCCGCACTTCGTGCGGCAGCTCACCGGCCTCGCGATGGGACTCGTACTCGCGTTCGTCGCGAGCCGCATGACACCCGAGCAATGGCGCCGCGTGGCGTTGCCGATCTGGGGCGCGGCGATCCTGGTGCTCGTGCTGGTCCCGCTCATCGGCGACAAGGTCAACGGCTCGCGGCGCTGGCTCACGCTGCCGGGCCTCGGCTTCCAGTTCCAGCCGAGCGAGTTCGCGCGCTGGGCGACGCTGGTGGCGGTGGTGACGGTACTCGCCGGTCGTGATCTGGCCGCACGGCGCGCGTCGTCCGCACCGCTTCGGCGCGCTCGCCCTCGCCGCGATCCCCGCCGGCCTGATCTTCATCGAACCCGACACCGGCAGCGCCATCGTGTTGCTCGGACTCGTCGCGATCCTGCTCTTCGTCGCGGGTACGCCGCTGCGCATCTTCGTCGTGCCGGCGGGCCTGCTCGGCGCTGCGCTCGCCGTCGCCATCGCACGTCCGACCCTACGTTGCGGACCGCATCCTCGCCTTCCGCGATCCGTGGGCGCACGCCGACGACCAGGGTTTCCAGCTCGTGCAGTCGTTCGTCGCGTTCGCACGCGGCGGCCTCTTCGGCATCGGGCTGGGCGACGGTCGCCAGAAGCTCTACTACCTGCCCGAAGCGCACACTGACTTCGTGCTTTCGGTGCTCGCCGAAGAGTTGGGCCTGGTGGGCGTGGCGATCGTGATCGGCGCCTTCGCGGCGCTGCTTGATCGCGGGATGCCGCATCGCTCTGCGGTCGCACGATCGCTTCAACTTCCTGATGGCGGCGGGGATGACGGCGCTGCTCACGGTGCCGGCCGCCCTCAACGCGGCGGTGGTGATGGGGATGGTCCCGCCGAAGGGCATCGCAATGCCGTTCCTGTCGTACGGGCGCACGTCGCTGCTGGTGAGCTTCCTGGCGGTCGGCACGCTCGTCGGCATCGGGCGGCGCGAGACGCAAACCAAGGAGCACGCCACGGCGGCTCCGGCATCGTGGAGATCGTGGAGTCCGTGAATCCCAAGAGCCTCGAATCTCCGACTCCGGCGACCTGGGTCGTCGCCGGGGGTGGCACCGGCGGCCATGTGACGATGGCGCTAGCGCTCGGCGAGGAGATCGTGCGGCGTGGCGACGACGTGCTCTTCGTCGGCTCGGCGCGCGGGCTCGAAGCGAAGCTCGTGCCGCAGGCTGGCTTCGAGCTGGTGCAACTGCCCGCGCAGCCGCTGCTGGGCCGGCCGCTCCTCGCGCGCGCGGCCGGCGCGCTCGCGCTCGCGGGTGCCTCGGCACAAGCGCTCGCCCTGCTGCGACGGCGCCGTGCGAAGCTGGTGCTCTGCGGTGGGAGGCTATGCATCCGCGCCCGCCGCCGCGGCCGCCGTGCTCGCGCGCGTGCCGCTCGTACTGGTCGAGCCGAACGCCATTCCGGGTCGCACCAACCGCTCGATGGCGCGCTTCGCGGTGCGCGTCTTCACCGCGTTCGAGGCCGCCGCCCCGCCGTTCGTCGCGACGCTCGGGCGCGCGCGCGTGCGCGCGTTCGGCGCACCGCTGCGCCGCGGTCTGCTCGACGCGTTCGCGAACGCGCCGGCGCGCCGCCGGCCCACAGCGCCGTTCCGCGTTCTCGTCGTCGGCGGCAGCCAGGGCGCGCACCAACTCAACGAAGGCATGATCGAAGCGCTCCGCTATCTCGACGCCGCGCGCTTCGAGTTCTTCCACCAGACGGGCGCGAACGACCGCGAACGCGTCGCCGCCGGCTACGCACGCGCCGGCTTCAAGGCGGAGGTGGTCGACTTCGAGTCGAAGCTGCCCGCACGCTACCGCTGGGCAGACATCGGAGTGTGTCGCGCGGGTGCGCTCACGGTGGCGGAACTCGCGCTCGCCGGCCTGCCCTCGCTGCTCGTTCCCTACCCGCACGCAGCCGACGACCACCAGCGCGCCAACGCGCGCTCGCTCGCGTACGCCGGCGCCGCGCGCATCCTCGATCCTTCCAGCTTCGACGGCAAGCAACTGGCCGACGCACTCGCGGCGCTCTGCGAGCAGCCCGACTCGCTGCTGGAGATGGGCGCCGCCGCACAATCGCTCGCCCGACCCGACGCGGCCGCGAAGATCATCGATGCGTGTCTCGAACTGCTCCCCCCGAAATCCGCGCCAGGAGACCCCCGATGATGTTCCGCCGAATCCAGCACGTTCACTTCGTCGGCATCGGCGGCATCGGCATGTGCGGCATCGCGGAATTGCTCGCCGGCCAGGGCTATCGCGTGACGGGCTCCGACCTCAAAGAAGGTCCGACCGTCGCTCGCCTGCGCTCGCTCGGCGTCGAAGTGAGAGTGGGGCACGCGAGCCAGCAGATCGGCGACGCCGACGTCGTCGTCTACTCCTCCGCGGTCCGGCCGCAGAATCCCGAACTGGTCGAAGCCGAGCGCCGCAAGATCCCGGTGATCCCGCGCGCCGAGATGCTCGCCGAGCTGATGCGACTCAAGGACGGCGTCGCCGTCGGCGGGAGTCACGGCAAGACCACGACGACCTCGCTGATCGCGCACGTGCTCCACGTCGCGGGACTCGACCCCACGGCGGTGATCGGTGGGCGCGTACTGTCGACGTCGGAACGCACGGGCGCGCGTCTCGGCGCGGGCTCGCTGCTCGTCGCCGAGGCCGACGAGAGCGACGGGTCGTTCCTGCGGTTGGCGCCGATCATCGCGGTGGTCACCAACATCGACCCCGAGCACCTCGACCACTACGGAAGCATCGACGCGCTGTACGAAGCGTTCGCGGCGTTCGCGAACCGGGTGCCGTTCTGGGGTCTTTCGGTGCTGTGCCTCGATCACCCCGGCGTACAGGCACTGCTGCCGCGCATGACCCGGCGCACGCTGACGTACGGCTTCTCGCCGCAGGCCGACCTGGTCGCCGGCGAACTCGAACTCGATGCCAGCGGCACCTCGTTCGCGGTGCGCCGGCGCGGCGAGCCGCTCGGCCGCGTGCGCGTACCGCTGGCCGGCGAGCACAATGTGCAGAACGCGCTCGCGACGCTCGCCGTCGCGCTCGAACTCGACGTCCCCTTCGACGTCGCGACCGCGGCGCTCGCGACCTTCCCGGGCATCGAGCGCCGCTTCGAGCACAAGGGCGACGCGCGCGGCGTGCGCGTAGTCGACGACTACGGCCATCACCCCGCCGAGATCCGCGCGACGCTCGCCGCGGCGCGACAGGTCCACGACGGCCGCGTCGTGGTGGTATTCCAGCCGCATCGCTACTCGCGCACGCAGCTGCTCTTCGAGGATTTCGTCACCGCATTCCATCAGGCCGACCTGCTGGTCCTCACCGAGATCTACGCCGCCGGCGAGGACAAGATCCCGGGCGTCGAGAGCGCGGGGCTCGCCGACGCGATCCGCGCCCACGGCCAGCGCGATGTGCGTTTCGTCGCCGACGTCGACGCGGTGCCGGCGGCGCTCGTGCCCGATCTCGCGGCCGGCGACCTCGTCATCACACTCGGCGCCGGCAACATCTCGGCGCTGGGTCCGAAACTCTTGCAGGCATTGGGAGAGGCGTCCGAATGATCGCAGCGGCGGCGCGTACGACGCTCCAGAAACTGATGGGCGAGCGCGTGCGCTTCAATGCACTGCTGGGCCGCTTCACATCGCTCGGCGTCGGCGGACCCGCCGACGCGTTGGTGGTTCCCGAAGCGCTGGACGATGTCGAGGCGCTGGTGACGTTCTGCGCCGAACACGACGTCCCGCTGTACGTGCTCGGTGGTGGCTTCAACACCCTGGTGCTCGACGGCGGCATCGAAGGCATCGTGCTGCGCACGCAGCGGCTGCGCGAGATCGAGGTTTCGGGTGACGGTCTGCTCTACGCCGAGGCCGGCGTTTCGCATTCCCAGGTGACCCGCGTCTGCCAGGAGCGCGGCCTCGCGGGCCTCGAGTTCAGCGCCGGGATCCCCGGCTCGGTGGGCGGCTGGGTGATGATGAATGCCGGCATCCCCGATCGCGAGATCGGCCCGCTCGTCGCGGAGATCCGGGTTGCGACACCGAGCGACGGCACCGTGTGGATCGCCTGCGAGGAGCTGCGCTTCGAATACCGCGGCGTGCACGGCGTGCCGGAGCGCTCCGTCGTGCTCGCGGCCCATTTCCAGCTCGAGGCCGGCGCGCGCGAGCAGATCCGCAAGGAGATCGACCGCCATCTCACCCATCGTCGCAATACGCAACCGATCGATCAGCCGTCCTGCGGCTCGGTATTCAAGAACCCGCCCGGCGAGCACGCGGGTCGCTTGATCGAGCTGGCTGGACTCAAGGGCGCGCGCGAAGGCGGCGCGCAGATCTCGTCGCTCCACGCGAACTTCATCGTCAACACCGGCAACGCGACGGCCGCGGACGTGACCACGCTGATCGAGCGCGCCCGGGACGCCGTACGAGAGCAGCGCGGCATCGAACTCGAAACCGAGGTGCGCATCGTGGGAAGGCCTGGATGATCGGCTGGCTGCGACGCAGCAGGACCGACGACCTGCGCCCGACCTACGCCGAGCGTCAGGCCGCAATCGCGCGCACGCGCGACCGATTGCGCCATCAGCAAGGTGCCGAGGCACGGCGGCGCGCCTGGCTGCGCTTCGGGGTTCCGGGTGTCGCGGCGCCTGGCGTTCGTGGTGGGACTCGCGGTCGCCGACCGCGTCGCGGCGCGCAGCGCGGCGGAGCGGCCCGAGTTGTTCGTCGTGAAGCGGCTGGAGATCGAAGGCGCCCGCCGTCTCGACGCAGCCGCGCTGGCGCGCGCCGTGTTGCCCGAGGGCGCACCCGAGCCGATCGCGCCGCGCGAGGTGGCGGCGCGGCTCGAAGCACATCCGTGGATCGCGCGGGTCGCGGTCGCGCGGATCGCGCCCGACGCCGTGGTCGCGCGCATCGAGGAGCACGAGCCGGCGGCGCTGGCTTGCGTGGTGGGCGAAGCGCGACTGCTGGTGAACGAACAGGGCGTCGCGTTCGCGAACGCAGAAGGCAGCGGGTGGGACGCGCTCCCGCAACTGGTGGTGGCGAGTGCGCCGCCGCGCGATCGCCGCGACCCGCTGCTCGCCCAGGGCATCGCGCTCGCACGCGCGGTGGCGGCGGCGGGCTTCACCAGCATCGAGGTATCGCTCGACGGCGAGGATCCGAACGCACTGCCCGCCTTGCGCGTCGGCGGCGTGCCAGCGCGCATCCTGCTCGGCGCCGGCGACCCGGCGCAAAAGCTCGCGAACCTGGTGCGCTTGCTCGCGGAGGACACGACCGCACGCGATGCGCGCGAGATCGATCTCCGCTTCGAGGAACAGGTGGTGTTGCGGCCCGTCGCCGCCCCGGAAACGGGGAACGACGGCCCGACGCCCGGTGCGGACGCACCGGGTACTGCGACCGGCGTGGGGGCGCCGCGTCGTGCAACCGGAGACCGGCCCGGCGAGAGCCGGCGGTCTCCCGAGCAGAGGAAGGGGTGAGAGGAATGGCACGCAAGGAAGACCTGATCGTCGGCCTCGACATCGGAACGACCAAGATCTGCGCCGTGGTGGCGGAGCGCAACGAGGACGGTGTCGACGTCGTCGGCATCGGCACGCACCCGTCGCGCGGACTGCGCAAGGGAGTGGTGGTCGACATCGACGCGACCGTCGAATCGATCAAGCACGCCGTCGAGGAAGCGGAACTGATGAGCGACTGCGAGATCTCGTCGGTCTACGCCGGGATCGCGGGCGGCCACATCCGCGGCTTCAACTCGCACGGCATCGTCGCGGTGAAGGACCACGAAGTCTCGGAGGGCGACGTGCGGCGCGTGATCGACGCGGCCAAGGCCGTCGCGATCCCGATGGATCGCGAGGTGATCCACGTGATCCCGCAGGAGTTCGTGATCGACGAGCAGGACGGGATCCGCGAGCCGCTCGGCATGAGCGGGGTTCGGCTCGAAGCCAAGATCCACATCGTGACCGCGGCGGTGACCAGCGCCCAGAACATCGTGAAGTGCGCCAACAAGGCGGGTCTCAACGTGATCGACATCGTGCTGGAGCCGCTGGCTTCGGCCGAGGCGGTGCTGGCGGGCGACGAGCGCGAACTGGGGGTCTGTCTGATCGACATCGGCGGCGGGACCACCGATCTCGCGGTGTTCTGCGACGGGTCGATCGCGCACACCTCGGTGCTCGCGCTGGGCGGGAATCACATCACCAACGACATTGCGGTCGGTCTGCGTACGCCGTTCGAGGAGGCCGAGCGCACCAAGAAGAAGTTTGGCGTCGCGTCGGCGCGGCTGCTCGGCAGCGACGACATCCTGTCGGTCTCGAGCGTGGGCGGGCGCCGGCCGCGCGAAGTCTCACGCAAACTGCTCTGCGAGATCATCGAGCCGCGCGTCGAGGAGATCCTCTCGCTCGCGCGGCAGGAGTTGATGCGCGCGGGCATGGAAGACCGCATCCCGTCGGGCATCGTGCTCTCGGGCGGTTGCGCGGCGCTGGCCGGCATCGCGGATCTCGCCGAGGAGATCTTCGAGTCGCCCGTGCGCGTAGGCCTGCCGACGCGCGTCGGCGGTCTGCAAGACGTGGTGCGCGATCCGATGTACGCGACTGGTGTCGGCCTCGCGCTCTACGGCGCGAATCACGGGCGCGGCTTGCCGTACAGCCGCTTCCGAATCCGCGACGAATCGATCTTTCGCCGAGTACGACAGCGCATGCGAGAATGGTTTCACGGCGAATTCGACTGAAAAACCGCTGCGGTTTGGAGCGTCTCGTGTAAACTGCGCACCACATATCGCGCCGTTCGTGCCAAGGGGGGTGAGTATGGCGCCGAGTAACCGCGACAAGCGGGGCGCGGAGACGTTCGTCTCCGCGCGACAGCAACAGTCGAGCGATTCGGTCGATCTCCTCGAGATCGGTCCCGAAGACGGTTCGGAAGACCTGCTGGACTTCGAGAACGGAACGAAGCTCCAGGCCGTGATCAAGGTCGTCGGCGTCGGCGGCGGCGGCGGCAACGCTCTCAACACGATGATCGCGTCGGGCCTCGCGGGCGTCGAGTTCGTTGCGGCGAACACCGACGCCCAGGACCTCCAGAACAGCCTGGCATCCGTGCGGGTGCAGCTCGGCAACGAGGTCACGCGCGGACTCGGTTGCGGCGCGAACCCCGACAAGGGTCGCGACGCGGCGCTCGAAGCGCGGGATCGCCTGCGCGAGCTGCTGATCGGGGCCGACATGGTCTTCGTGACCGCTGGCCTGGGCGGCGGCACGGGCACCGGCGCGGCGCCGATCGTCGCCGAGGTGGCCCGCGAAGTGGGCGCGCTCACGGTGGCCGTCGTCACCAAGCCCTTCCTGTTCGAGGGTCGGGTGCGGCAGCGCCACGCCGAGCGCGGGCTCGACGAGCTGCACCGCGTCGTCGACACGCTCATCACGATTCCCAACCAGCGCCTGCTCGCGGTGGCCGGGAAGAACACCAAGATGAAGGACGCCTTCCGCCTCGCGGACGACGTGCTCCTCGGTGCGGTGCGCGGCATCTCGGACCTGATCACCGGACACGGCCTGATCAACCTCGACTTCAACGACGTCCGGGCGATCATGAACGAGATGGGCATGGCGCTGATGGGATCGGGTGTCTCCAAGGGCGAGACGCGCGCGACCGACGCCGCGCGTTCGGCGATCTCGAACCCGCTCCTCGAGGATCTCTCGATGGAGGGTGCGCGCGGCGTGCTGATCAACTTCACCGGCGGGCCGGACATGACCCTGCACGAGGTGGAGGAAGCGGCGAAGCTGATCCAGGAGTCCTCGCACGAGGACGCCAACATCATCTTCGGCGCCGTGATCGACGAAGCGATGGAAGGCGAGGTGCGCGTCACGGTGATCGCGACGGGTCTCGACGACGGCCGCATCGGCCGCGGTCGCGACCGCCACGAGCGCACGCCGACGGCGCAGCAGCGAGTTCGGCAAGGTCACGCCGCTGCGGCGCGAGCCCGCCGAGGCGCCGCGCGAATCCGCACCGGCCGCCGAGAACGAGTCCGAAGTGCAGGCGCGCGAGCCCGCAGCGGAGCCCGTGCAGGAGAAGCTCGACGGCTTCGACTCGCCCTTCGACGACGAGTTCGACGAGCCCGCGTTCCTGCGCAAGCGCCGCGGCGACGACGGGGACCGCGAGCTTCCGGCCTTCCTGCGCCGCTCCGCCGACTAGCGGGGCGGAGCGGCGCAGATGCCGCCGGAGCCGGTGCGGGTCGAGTCCCGCGGCGCCGTCGCGCTGGTCGTCTTCGACGACCCGGAGCGCCGCAACGCGATGACCGAGGCGATGGGCCGGGCCCTCACCGAGGTGGTGGCCCGGCTCGCCGCCGATCCGCGCCGTACGCGCCGTCGTGCTCACCGGCGCAGGGGCGGCCTTCTCGGCGGGCGGCGACCTCGCGATGATCGAGGCGCAAGTCGCGCGCTGGCCGCGCCGCAACCCGGTGAGGCAGCGCGCGCCGCGAATCGCGCCTTCATGCGCGACTTCTACCGGCTCTTCCTCGCCGTACGCGACCTGCCGTGCCCCAGCATCGCCGCGATCCAGGGCGCCGCGATCGGCGCGGGCCTCGCCGTCGCACTGGCCTGCGACCTGCGCATCGCGGCGCGCGAGGCCAAGCTCGGCCTCAACTTCGCGAAGCTCGGCATCCACCCGGGCATGGGTTCGTCGTGGACGCTGCCGCGGCTGGTGGGTCCCGCGCACGCGGCCGAGCTGCTGTTCAGCGGTCGCAGCATCGACGGCGTCGAGGCCGAGCGGATCGGGCTCGTGAACCGCGCCGTCCCGCGCGACACCGTACTGGCGACGGCGCTCGCGCTGGCCGAGGAGATCGCGGCCTGTGCGCCGATCGCGGTGCGGGCATCCAAGCGCGCGCTCGCCCGCGCCTACGACGTCGCGCTCGACGAGCAACTCGACTTCGAAGCGGAACAACAGGCGATCTGTTACGAGAGCGCCGATCTCGCCGAGGGCCTTCGCGCCACGCGCGAGAAGCGGTCCGCCGCACTTCGAGGCATGTTGAGTAGCGGCGCATCGAAAGGCTGGTCTCAAGCCGGGGAGAGTTTCCGTCGAATGAGCACTGAGACGTATTCGGGGGATGGGATCGTGACGCGCGCCATCCGCAGCCATCAACTCTGGCTCACCGTCGCCTATGTGACCATCATGCTGTTGCTGGCTCGCGCGTACGCCTGAACTCGGCTCAGGGCAGCGCTTCGACCGCAGCCTGGATCTCGCTCGCATTGAAGAAGTAGGGGATCTCGACCCGCGCCGTTTCCGGAGCGTCGGAGCCGTGTGAGGCGTTGCGCTCGACGTCGGTGCCGAAGTCGCCTCGGATCGTGCCCTTGGGCGCCTTGGTCGAATCCGTCGGCCCCATCAGCTCGCGCCAGCGGGCGATCGCGCCCTCCCCTTCGAGCACGCTGACCACCACCGGCCCCGAACGTCATGAACTTCACCAGGTCCGCGTAGAACGGCCGCGCCTTGTGCACGGCGTAGAAACCGCGCGCCTGCTGCTCCGTGAGACGGATCATCTTCAGCGCCACGATGCGCAGACCCGTGTCCTGGATCGCCGCGAGGATTGCGCCCGTCGCGTTCTTCTCGACGGCGTCCGGCTTGATGATCGACAGCGTGCGCTCGACGGCCATGGCTCGATGCTCTCGCTCGGGGTGCGCATCTTCGGGGTGCGCAACGCTAGCGAGACGCGAGCGCGTCAGGTCTCGACCTTCAACACGATCTTCCCGAAGTGCTCGCTCGCCTTCATCGAGCGATGGGCCGTCGGCGACCTGCTCGAGCGGCAGCACGCGGTCCACGATCGGCCGCACGCGACCGGCTCGCGAGATCGGCGCCGAAGCGCCGCTCGAACGCGGCGACGATCGCGGCCTTCTCCTCGACGGGACGCGTGCGCAGTGTCGAGCCGATCACGTGCAAGCGCTTGGCGAGCAGCACCGCGAGATTCGCCTCGACCTTCGCGCCGCCCATCAGTCCGATCAGGACCAGCCGCCCGCCGATCGCGAGACGACGCGAGGTTGGCTTCGAAGTACTGCGCGCCAATCGAGTCGAGCACGACGTCGACGCCGCGGCCAGCGGTCTCCTCGCGCACGCGCTCGGCGAAATCCTCCTTGCGGTAGTCGATCGCGACATCGGCGCCCAGCTCGAGGCAGCGCACGCACTTGTTCTCCGATCCCGCCGTCACCAGGATGCGAGCGCCCGCTGCCTTCACGAGCTGGATCGACGCGGTGCCGACGCCGCTGCCGCCGCCGTGGACGAGCGCTCTGCCCCCGGCGCTGAGCGCCGCCCAACTCGAACAGATTCAGGAACGCGGTGAGGAAGACCTCCGGGATCGCGGCAGCCTCTTCGAGGGAGAGTCGCTCGGGCACCCGCAGCGCCGAGCCTGCGTGCACGACGACCTGCTCCGCGTAACCGCCGCCCGCGAGTAGCGCCATCGCGCGATCGCCGGGCTTCCAGCCCGCGACGCCCGGCGCCGATCTCGACGACGGTGCCGGCGCATTCGAGCCCGAGGATCGGCGACGCGCCGGGCGGCGGCGGATACATCCCCTGGCGCTGCAACAGGTCGGCGCGGTTCACGGCGGTCGCGGCGACGCGCAGCCGCAGCTCGCCCGGACCCGTCACGGGATCGGGCGCCTCGCCGATGCGCAACACGGTCTCGTCTCCGGGACGATCGATCAAGACGGCCTTCATGGCGGCCGAACCTACCCGCTGCGCAGGCGTGGGACCAGCGCGGCTGCGCGGCCCTCGTCGACCTTCCCCCGATCCCGGTTCCCAACGAGAAACGCTGCGACGCGACCCCCGGCGGCGGCTACTTCTTCGTCGAGCCCGTCGGGATCTCGCGGAACGGGCGGTCCTTGTCGACGCGGATCTCGGGCGGCAGCCGCAGCACGCGCTCGGCGATGATGTTCTTCAGGATCTCGTCGGTGCCGCCCGCGATGCGGAGGCCCGGCGTCCCGAGATACATCTCCTGCCAGAGGCCTTCCTGCGGGCTCACCGACTCGTCGTTGACCGCGCCCATCACGCCCTGCAGTTCCATCGCGAACGACGCCATCTCCTGCGCGAGCGGCGCACCGACCGCCTTGCCGATGGAGCCCTCGGGCCCCGGCGTCGCGCCGCGCGAGAGCGCCGACAGCGTGCGATAGCCGGTGTACTGCAGACCCTTCGAGCGGATGTAGAAGTCGGCGAGCTGCTGGCGCACCGACGTGTCCTCGATCGCAGGGCGCCCGTTTCGCCGCGTCTCGCGCGCGAGCTTCAGCAGATCGCGGAAGCGGCCGGCGCCGCCGCCCGCGCCGATCGCGACGCGCTCGTTCATCAGCGTCGTGATCGCGACGCGCCAGCCGTCGCCCACCGCGCCGATACGGTTCGAGTCCGGCACCCGCACGTCGCTGAAGAACACGGTGTTGAAGCCCGAGGCGCCGTTGATCTGCTTGATCGGCCGGATCTCGACGCCCTTGGCCTTCATGTCGACGATGAAGTAGGTGAGGCCGGCGTGCTTCGCGGCGTTCGGATCGGTGCGCGTGACGATCATCCCGAAGTCCGAGAAGTGCGCGCCCGTCGACCAGATCTTCTGGCCGTTGATCACCCAGTTGTCGCCATCCTTGACGGCGCTGGTGCGCAGGCCCGCGAGATCGCTGCCGGCGTCGGGCTCGCTGAAGAGCTGGCTCCACACCACCTGGCCGCGCGCCATTTCGCGGATGTACTTGTTCTTCTGCTCGTCGTTGCCGTGCGCCATCAGGGTCGGGCCGAGCATGCCGTGGCCGATCGCGTAGATGTTCGGCGGCACGTCGAACTTGGCTTCTTCCTGGCTCCACACCACGGCCTCGAGGCGACCGAGACCCTGCCCGCCGTACTCCTTCGGCCAGGTGAGCACCGCCCAGCCCTCGTCGAACTTCTTCGTCTGCCAGTCCTTCGCCTTCTGGATCACTTCGGCGCTCTCGCGCTCGCCGAGCATGTTCGGCGCGACCTCGCCGGGCGGCCGCAGTCGTGCGTTGCGCTCGAGCCAGGCGCGGGCCTTGGCGCGGAACGCTGCTTCTTGCGGAGTGTCTTCGAAGTTCATGACGGGATCCTCGTGGGATGCGGGGAGGAGGAATCAGGTTGCTACTCGCCGTCGGCGATCGCGGCGCTGCCCTTCGCTTCGAGCCGCTGGATCAGCTTCTCGCGCCACTCACTGGGCGTGCCGAGCGCGGCGGACAGCCACTTGGCGCGGCGGTAGAAGAGATGGCAGTCGTATTCCCACGTGAAGCCGACGCCGCCGTGGAGCTGGATCATCTCCTCCGCCGCCAGCTCGAAGGCGTCGCTCGCGGCGGAGCGGAAGCCGCACGCGGCGAGCGACAGCTCGTCGCTGTCCGTCGAGAGCGCCCAGGCCGCGTAGTAGCCGTTGCTGCGCGCGATCTCGATCTTCGCGTACAGCTCGGCGAGGCGGTGCTTCACGGCCTGGAACGACGCGATCGGACGCCCGAACGCGTAGCGTCCGAGCGTGAACTCGCGCGTGATCTCGAAGGCGCGCGTGGCGCCGCCGATCTGCTCGAAGCCCATCATCACGGCGGCGCGGTCGAGCAGCGTCTCGAGCTGCGCGGCGCCACCCGCTTCGGAGCCGAGCAGCTCGGCCGGCGCGTCCTGGAACGCGATCTTCGCGACCGAACGACTCGGGTCGAACGACCCGACGCGGCTTCGCCGCACGCCCTTCGCCGCGAGATCGACCAGCGCGAGCACGGGGCCGCGCGCACCCTGCGCGACCACCACCGCAAGCCCGGCGTCGGCGGCGTCGAGCACGGGAACCTTGGTGCCGTTGAGCTTGCCGCCGGCGAAGCGCGTCGCGACCGACGCGACGTCGGTCTCGCCTGCGCCTTCCGCGCAGGCGAAGGTTCCGATCACCTCGCCCGACGCGAGGCGCGGCAGCCAGCGCTTCTTCTGCGCCTCGCTGCCGCAGAGCAGGATCGCCTCGGTCGCCAGGTACACCGAGCCCGAGAACGGGATCGGCGCGAGCGAGCGACCGATCTCCTCGGCGATCAGCACCAGCTCGAGATAGCCGAGGCCGGCGCCGCCATGCTCCTCGGGCATCGCCGCGCCGAGCCAGCCCATCTCCGCGACGCCCTTCCAGAGCGTCGGGTCGGAGCTCGCCGTGGGCGTCTCGAGCACCTTGCGACAGACGTCGAGGCCCGCGTTCTTCGCCAGGAAGTCGCGCGCGCTCTGCTGGACGAACTTCTGGTCCTCGGAGAATTCGAGATTCATGGGAGGGCTCCTGTTGACTCGGGAGTCAAGGCGCGCGCAGTATAGCTACGGCTTCCCCGCGCGCGGTTACCACGCTGCCACGACCGGGCACACGGGGCTGACTCCGCGGTCGCTGCTGGCGAGGGCGACCCGTTCCGTCGCATCATGGGTCAACTGGCCCCACCAGGGCCACACGACGGAAGGGGGCGCAGATGGCGACCGCTGTGACGCGCGCCGAACTCGAGCTGGCCTTCGCGCACTACTGCGACGTGCGGGAGCGCGCCATCGCGACCGGCGACTGGCGCCGCTGGGCGGCGCTCTTCACCGAGGACGCCCGCTACGTCGAACACGCCTACGGCGAGTTCCACGGGCGCCAGGCGATCGCCGATTGGATCGTCGGCGTGATGGCACCCTTCCCGACGATGACCTTCCCGAACGACTGGGTCGTCCATGACCCCGAGCAGGGCTTCGTCGTCTTCCAGTGCCAGAACCGCCTGCCCCACCCGACCGATCCGAACGGCCCGCCCTTCCAGTTCCCGACCTGGACGAAGCTCGACTACTCGGGCGATGGGCTCTGGAGCTGCGAAGAAGACGTCTACAACCCGAAGAAAGCCGCCGAGGTGATCCAGGCGTGGATCCAGGCAGGTGGCAGACTCGCCGCTCGCGAGCGGTTGAAGATGCAGCACCTCTGAGAGCCGAGCGCTGCGACGCCGCTGGCAGCTCCGCGTGCGCGCGTGGAGCGGCCGCCGCTCCTCTCAGTCGCCGCCGCTGAAGGCGCGCGTGAAGTTCGCCTGGCCCGTGGCGGCGGTGAGGCCGCCGTCGACGACGAGCGTGGCGCCGGTGATGTAGGAGGCGTCGTCAGAGGCGAGGAAGGCGACGGCGGCCGCAACCTCGTCCGCGAGCCCGAGGCGGCCCATCGGGATGTTCCGGGCGTATTCCTGGCTCACGCCCGGATGTTCCTTCAAGACCTTGACGAGCGGCGTGTCGATCGGCCCCGGGCACACCGCGTTCGCGCGGATGCCTTCGCGTGCATGGTCGATGGCGATCGCACGCGTGAGGTTGACGACCGCTCCCTTCGCGGCGTTGTAGGCGAGCAGTCCGTAGTCGCCAAAGAGGCCCGAAATCGAGGCGGTGTTGACGATCACGCCGCCGCCGCCACGGCGCAGCTGCGGAATCGCGGCGCGACAACCGAAGAACACCGCGTCGAGGTCGACGGCCATCACGTCGCGCCAGATCTTGGGATCGAGGTCCGGCGCCGCGCCGTAGGAGCCGATTCCGGCGTTGTTGAAGAGCACGTCGAGGCGCCCGAAGTGATCGACACAGGCCTGCGTGCAGTCATCCACCTGCGCGATCTCGCGGACGTCGAGCGGGAAAAAGCGCGCGACGGCGCCCAGTTCGCGTTCCAGCGCGCGGCCGGCTTCTTCGTTTCGATCGCCCAGCCAGACGCGCGCCCCCTCGCTCACGAAGCGACGCGCAGCCGCCGCGCCGATCCCCGACGCGGCCCCGGTGATCAGCACGACGCGTCCCTCGAAGCGCTTCATCGAACCAATCCCCCGGGCCGTAGCATCGAGCCGACCGCCGCGGGCGGGGTCGCGCGTTTCGCGTCGCCCGCAGCGTCAGCTTCGCGGCGCGAAGAATCGCACGACCTCGTCCGCGGGCAGCGCGCCGGCGAGCAGGAAGCCCTGCAGCTCGTCGCAGCCCTGATCGCGCAGGAAGCGCTCCTGCTCGAAGGTGTCGACGCCTTCGGCGACCACGCGCGCGCCGAGGCTGTGCCCGATCGCGATCACCGCCTTGGCGACGCCGGCGGCGGCGGGGTCGTGATCGACGTCGCGCACGAAGCAGCGGTCCATCTTGAGCGTGTCGAGCGGGAAGCGCGCGAGGTAGGAAAGCGACGAGTAGCCGGTGCCGAAGTCGTCGAGCGCGATAGTGACGCCCATCGCCCGCAGGTCGCGCAGCACGACGGCAGTCTCCTCGTTGTCCTGGAGCAGCAGGCGCTCGGTCAACTCGAGTTCGATCAGACCGGGCGGGGCGCCGGTCTCGCGCAGCACGCGACCGACGACGTCGCGCAGGTCGTTCTCGGCGAACTGGCGCGGCGACACGTTGACCGAGATCGCGATCGGGCCGAGCCCCTGATCGTGCCAGGCGCGCGCCTGCACGCACGCCGTGCGCAGCACCCACTCGCCGATCGAGGTGATCAGGCCCGTCTCTTCCGCGAGCGGGATGAACTCGCGCGGCGACACCACGCCGAGGTCCGGGTGGCTCCAGCGCAGCAGCGCTTCGACCCCGCAGACCTGGCCGGTCTGGAGGTCGAGGCGCGGCTGATAGTGCAGCCGCAGCTCGTCGCGCTCGATCGCATTCCGCAGCCGGCTCTCGAGCGCCAGCCTGCGCAGCGCCACCGCGTTGATCTCTTGCGAGAAGAACTGGAAGTTGTCGCGCCCCAGTTCCTTGGCGGCGTACATCGCCGCATCGGCGTGCTTGACGAGCGTCTCGACATCCTCGCCGTCCACCGGATAGAGCGCGATGCCGATGCTCGCCGACAGCGAGACACTCTGGCCTTCGAGTGCAACCGGCTCGGGGATCGCGCGCAGGATGCGGCGTGCGACGTCGCCCGCGTCCTCGGGCCGCTCCAGCTTCGAGAGCAGTACGGTGAACTCGTCGCCGCCGAGCCGCGAGATCGCCGGCGCCAGCTCGTCGATGTCGGCGCGGCCGACCACGTCGCTGCCGCGCACGTGGGCGCGCAGCCGCTCCGCGACGACCTGCAGCAGTGCGTCGCCAGAGCCATGGCCGAGCGTGTCGTTGATGCGCTTGAAGCGGTCGAGGTCCATGAACAGCACGCCGACCATGTGACCGCGCGTCTTTGCCGCGCCGATCGCGCGCTCGAGCTGGTCGCGAAACAGACGGCGGTTCGCGAGTCCGGTGAGACTGTCGTAGCTGGCGAGGTAGCGGATGCGGGCCTGGGCGTGCGCCTGTTCGGTGACGTCCTGGAGCGTGCCCGAAATCCACGCGCCGTCTTCGGGGCCGTCGGCCGCCACTTCGCCCTGCGCATCGACGTGACGCACCGACCCGTCCGGGAGCACGATGCGGTACTGGATGCGGAAGCTGTGCTGGCCGCGCATCCCTTCGCGCATCTCGGCGCGCACGCGATCGCGGTCGGCCGGGTGCACGGTGGAAAAGAAGCGATCCCAGCTCCCGACCTCGCTCGGGTCGATGCCGAGGATGCGGAGCGCCTCGCCCGACCACCGAAGCTCCCCGGTGTATGGGTTCCACTCCCAGCTTCCGAGCCGCGCGATACGCTGGGCGCGCGACAGCGAGCGCTGGCTCTGCGCCAGCTCGATGAGCGCCCGCGAGCCGCGCAGCAGATAGCGGATGCGGTGCGCCAGCAAGGCGGCGTGCAGCGGCTTCGCGACGAAGTCCGTGGCGCCGGCGACATAGGCGCGCTCGAGCGAAGCCGGATCGGCGTCGGCGGTCACGACGAGAATGGGTGTCGGATCGCTCGGGTGGCGCTCGCGGATGGCGCGGCAGACCGAGAAACCGTCCGGATCGGGCATGTGCAGGTCGAGCACGAGCAGGCTCGGGCGCAAGCGCTCGAAGGCGGCCAGCGCCTCGATCCCGTTCGACACCTCGGCGACCGCGAAGCCCTGCTCTTCCAACGTATCGCGCAGCAGCGTGCGCATCATGCGGTCGTCGTCGACGACCAGAATCAGCGCTGCGGTTTGCGGCTCCGAGGCAGGCGTGGCCATCCAATGCTCCGGGAGAGACCCGTCGGCGTGTATCGGCGGTTCGGCTCCGGGCCTAGAGGAGGTTTCCGGGCCGACCGTCCCGCCCCCGGGCCGCTTGTTAGGCTGCGCGCCGTGACCGGTCTCCCGCGCGCGCGCCACGCCTGGAAAGTCGGCCAGATCGCCTCGACGCGCGGCGACTTGCTGCCGCCCGAACTGGTGGACGAACTCGCGACGCTGCGCGACCAGGTGCCGCCCTTCCCGTTCGCGGAGGTGCAGCGCGTCGTCGAGTCCAGCCTCGGACGACCGCTCGACGAACTCTTCGCTGGCTTCGAACGCGAGCCGATCGCGGCGGCGTCGGTGGCGCAGGTGCACCGCGCGACACTGCGCCGCAACGGCGCGATCGTCGCGGTGAAGGTGCGACGGCCCGACGTCGCGGAGAAGATCGCCCTCGACCGCTCGATCCTGCTGGTCGCAGCGCGCTTCGCCGAGCGCGCGGTGCCGTCGTTGCGACTGGTGTCGCTCGGGGAAGCCGTCGCGACCTTCTGTAACGCCGTCGAGAAGAGCTGGCAGCGAGCGACGTGGACCTGCGCCACGTCGTGAAGGCGGGCATGCGCTGCGTGTGCCGGATGATCTTCTCACACGGCTTCGTGCACGCCGACCTTCACCCCGGCAACATGCGCTTCGAGCCGAGCGCGCGGATCGTGCTCTTCGATCTGGGTCTCGTCGCCGAACTCGGCGACAAGGACCGTCTCACCACCGCGCAGCTGCTCTTCGCGTTCGCGACCGGTGACGGCAAGACGGTCGCGCGCTGTTTCTTCGAGAACTCCCCGCACACCGCGACGTCCGACTACGACGCCTACGAGCGCGAGATCTCCGAGTTCGTCGAGCGGCTGCGCAGGCGCGGCCTCGGCGACGTCCAGCTCGCGCTCCGCCGCTACTCTGGCGCGATGCACGCCCCGAGCGATCGTCCGACCAATCGCCTCGCCGCCGAGACGAGCGCCTACCTCCGCCAGCACATGCACAACCCGGTGGACTGGCATCCGTGGGGCGACGCGGCGCTCGCGAAGGCGCGCGACGAAGACAAGCCGCTGCTCGTCTCGATCGGCTACAGCGCCTGTCACTGGTGCCACGTGATGGAGCGCGAGTCGTTCGAGAACGAGGAGACGGCGGCGCTGCTGAACGAGCGCTTCGTGCCGGTGAAGGTCGATCGCGAGGAGCGTCCCGACCTCGACCGCATCTACATGGACTTCGTGGTGCGCACGAGCGGTCAGGGCGGCTGGCCGCTCACGGTGTTCTGCACGCCCGACGGCCGGCCCTTCTACGGCGGCACCTACTTCCCGCCGGTGCCGCGACACGGGCTGCCGTCGTTTCGCGAAGTGCTCGACTCGCTCGGCCGCGCCTGGACGACACAGCGTGCCGAGGTCGAGGAGAGCGCGACCCAGGTCGTCGCGCAGCTCACGCGGCGACCCGCGGGCGTCGCGGCGCAGCCGCCCGGTGCGCACAGTCTGCGCGACGCCGCGACGGGATTGCTCGAAGGCGCCGACCGCGAGTCCGGCGGCTTCGGCGGCGCGCCGAAGTTCCCGACGCCCACGAGCCTCGAAGCGCTGCTCGCCGCGCTCGACGTCTTGCCGGCGGCGACGGCGCACGACCGCCCTCGATCACCTGGTGCTGAGCTGCCGCGAGATGGCGCGGCGCGGACTCTTCGATCAGCTCGGCGGCGGCTTCCACCGCTACTGCGTCGACGCCAGCTGGACCACCCCGCACTTCGAGAAGATGCTCTACGACGAGGGCCAGCTGCTGCGCGTCTACGCCGAAACGTGGCGCCGCAGCGGCGCGAAGGACGACGAGCTGGTCTGGCCGATCCGCGAAACCGTCGCGTACCTGCGCCGCGAGATGGCCGCTCCCGACGGCGGCTACTTCGCGAGCCAGGACGCCGACAGCGAAGGGCGAAGAAGGCAAGTACTACGTCTGGACGCCGGACGAGGTGCGCGCCGTGCTCGGCGCCGAACGCGGCGACGCCTTCTGCGCCGCCTACGGCGTCGCGAAGTCGGGCAACTTCGAGCACGGAACGACGCAGCTCGTCGACGTCGCGCGGTGCGAACGCGCGCACTTTGCCGCCGAGCGGGCGCAGCTGCTCGGAGTGCGCGCGCGCCGCGTCCCGCCCGCGACCGATCGCAAGCGTGTCGCGTCGTGGAACGCCTACCTGATCTCGGGCCTCGCGCGCGCCGGCAGCCTGCTCGGCGACGCCGCGATGCTCTCCGACGCCGTCGCGACTGCGGAGTTCGTGCTGACGAAGATGCGCGACGCGCGGGGCCGGCTGACGCACGTCTACGACGGCGGTCGCGCGCACGTCACCGGCTTCCTGGAAGACGTCGCGGCGCTGCTCGAAGCGACGCTCGATCTGCACCGCGCACTCTCGGGAAGTGCCGCACACGGCGGTGGCGATCGCTTCCTCGACGCGGCCGTCGCGCTCGCCGAGGACATCGTCGCGCGCTTCTTCGACGCGACCGACGGCAATTTTTATCTGACGCCGAGCGACGGCGAGCGACTCGTCCACCGCCCGCGCGCCGAACCCGATGGCGCGACGCCCGACGCCGCCGGGTCGGCGGCGCTCGGTCTGCTGCGCGCGGCGGCGCTGACGGGTCGCGGCGAATGGCACGACGTCGTCGCGCGGGTGCTGCGCGCGAACGCCCATCTGATCGAGCGCGCACCCGTTGCGTTCCCGACCTTCGCGCGTGCCGCTGCGCTCGCGGAGCGCGGGATCTCGGTGACGGTGGTGATCGGCGATCCCGCGGACGCCGCAACGATCGCGCTCGCCGATCGCGCGCGTCGCCTGCTCGCGCCCGAGGACGGCGTGGTGGTCGCTGCACCGGGCGTGGCGCCGCCCGCGTCACTCGATCCGGCGTGGCTTGTGGGTCGCGAGGCGGTCGGCGGCCGGCCGACCGCGTACCTCTGCCAAGGCACGACGTGTTCGCTGCTCAGCTCATGAGGCTCGCCGCTCGCCTGTGGCTCGCTACGCGGGAGCAGCTCATGAACCTCGCCGCTCGCCTGCGGCTCGCTACGCGGGATCGAGGGATGCGGCTCGGTGCTCGCCTGAGGCTCGCTGCGCCGGATCGGGCATCATGCTTCGATTGGGATTCGAGGGGGGACGCATGACGACGCACACCAAGCTTCGCGACCTGCACAGCGGCACCGACGACGGGCTCGAAGCGCTGCGCCCGCTCGACGTCGCGGCGGCCGGATCGGTGGACGCGCTGGTGCGCGGCATGGCCGCGACGGCGTTCGGCGGTCGCAACCTCGGCGAAGCCGCCGACGTGTTCGAAGCCATGGTGCGCGACCGCGACTGCTTTCGCGTGCTCACCATCTCGGGAGCGATGACGATCGCAAAGCAGGGTCTCGTGGTCTGCGAGATGATCGACCGCGGCTGGGTGCAGGCGATCGTCGCGACCGGCGCGCTGATGACCCACGGCTTCGTCGAAGCCGCGGGCATGACGCACTACAAGCACCGCCCGTCGATGAACGACGAGGAACTCTTCGCGAAGGGCTACAACCGCGTCTACGACACGCTCGAGCTCGAGCAGAATCTCGACGACACCGAAAAGATCGTCTCCGCCGTGCTCGACGGCGTTCCGGAAGGCACGCTGCTGGCCAGCCACGTCATCACCGAAGCGCTCGGCCGCCACCTCGCCGCGCACAGCCGACGGGCGCGCGATCCTGAAGAGCGCCATCACCAAGGGCGTGCCCGTCTACATCCCCGCCTTCACCGACTCGGAGCTGGGCCTCGACGTCGCGGTCTACAACCGCCGCCGCGAGATGGCCGGCAAGCTGAGGCGCGCATTCGACCCGTTCCTCGATCTCGAGCACTACGCCGACCACATCCGCGCGCACGAGACGATCGGCATCTTCACGATCGGCGGCGGCGTGCCGCGCAACTGGGCGCAGCAGGTGGGGCCGTACCTCGAGATCTCGGAGAAGCGACTCGGCGTGGCGGAGCCCGTGCGGCGCTTCCGTTACGGCGTGCGCATCTGCCCCGAGCCCGTGCACTGGGGGGGCCTCTCGGGTTGCACGTACTCCGAAGGCGTCTCGTGGGGCAAGTTCCTGCCACCGAGCGAAGGCGGTCGCTTCGCGGAAGTTCTCTGCGATGCGACGGTCGCCTGGCCGCTGGTGGTGCGCGCCGTGATCGAGCGAACCAGCCGCTGACGGCTCCGGACGTCACCCCTGCGCGCCGAAAAGCCACCCACCTGTGGGAGGCCCCGGCGGCATGGTGCACATCCTCGATCGGCCTGAGCGTCGCGCGCGCGTCGAGAGCGAGCCCGGCGAGCCCGCGCCCACCGAGGCGGCGCTCGCCGCGACGAGCGACCTCGACCGCCGTTCGACCGCCGAGATCCTCGCCGCGATCCACGCCGAGGATCGCCACGCGCTGGACGCCGTCGGCGCCGTGCTGCCCGCGCTGGCGCGCGCCGTCGATGCGCTCACCGACGTGCTGGCCGGCGGCGGACGCTGGTTCAACGTCGGCGCGGGCACCAGCGGCCGTCTGGGTTGCCTCGACGCCGCGGAGATCCCTCCGACCTTCGGCTTCGCGCCCGATCGCATCGAGGGGCTGGTCGCCGGCGGTCCGGCCGCGCTGATGCGCGCCCGCGAAGGCGCCGAGGACGACGCGGAGAGCGCGCGCACGGCGCTGCGCGCGCGCTCGCTGGGACCGCGCGACGCGGTGGTCGCGATCTCGGCGAGCGGTCGCACGCCCTACGCATTGGCGGGCCTCGAAGTGGCGTATCAGGTCGGCGCGCGCCGCATCGCGATCAGCTGCGATCCCGACTCGCCGCTGGCGCGCGCCGCGGAGATCGCGATCGCGCCGGACACCGGCCCCGAAGTGATCGCGGGTTCGACGCGCATGAAGGGCGGGCTCGCCCAGAAGATGATCCTGCACTCGCTCTCGACGGCGGTGATGGTTCGGCTGGGGCGCGTCGAGGGCAATCGGATGACGCATCTGCGCCCGGGCTCGCGCAAGCTCTGGCGACGCGCGCTCGCGCTGTTGCAGGAACTCTCCGGCGCCGACGAATCAACCGCGCGCGACGCGCTGGAGCGCGCCTACGGCGACGTCGCCGAGGCGCTCGCGATGTTGCGCGCCCAGCATCGCGCGGCGCTGCCGCTGCGGCGACCGAGAACCCACGGCGAGCGCTGACACCCTGAAGAGGCACGGCGATTCTCGACCCACGGTAGATCCTGATTTTCGGAAGCCGACGCGTGGGGCGCGGGGTCGTGACGTTCGTCCAGAACGTCCTCGGCGGCGGATGTTGCAGCTTCGCACCGGAGCGCCGAGGCGCCTGCGGATTGTTCTGGCCGAACGCCCCGCCCCCGCTACTTGCCATCTGTTTCGGGACTTCCGTTCATGAAAGAGAGACGGAAAGCCCAGCGCGGGCGGGGGACTCGGCCGAAACAATCCGCAGGCGGCCTGCCAATTCACGCAGCGAAGCCGCTCGCCTCCGTCCGCCGAGGACGTTTCGGACGAGTCCACCGCCCGCGCGCCTCGCAGCCACGAGCCCAGCAACGATCCGAAGCAGGTGCGGCGCGGCGAGCCGCTACCCGACGATCGCCCCTTCGTCGCCGCCGACTTCGAGCGGGAACGGGCCCTCGTAGCGCGTGCTGCGGCGCCAGACGACGAAGCCCGTCGCGTTCGCGCTGAGCTGCGGCTCGCCTTCGAAGCGCTGCGTCGAGGTCCACGCGCGCAACGCCGCCATCACGCCGCCGTGGCTCACCACTACGATCTCGCTGCCCAGGTGACGCGCGGCGATCTCGTCGAGCGCGGGCCCGGCGCGCCGCCCGACCTCTTCCAGTGTTTCGCCGCCGGGCGGGCGGAAGCGCCAGCGGTCCACGTGCCAGGTCGCGTCGCGCGCGACCATCTCGTAGGGCTGACCGCGCAGCGTGCCGAAGTCCTGCTCGCGCAACGCCTCGACGACGATGGGTTCGAGGCCCAGAACCGAACCGACGAGGCGCGCCGTTTCGAGCGCGCGCACGAACGGACTGGCGTAGATCGCGACCGGATCGAAACGCGCGGCGATGCTGCGTCCGCGCTCCAGCGCTTCGTCGCGGCCGCGGCGCGAGAGCGGTTCCTGCGGTCCGTGCGTGAAGCGCCGCTCTGCGTTGGCGAGGCTCTCACCGTGTCGGATCAAGATCAAGCGGGCCATTTCCGCAATCTAGCGGTCCGACTCGCCCTCGCCTTCCGCTGCGGGGAGCCACAGCGAGAAGGCCGCGCCCCCGTCGGGTCGGTTGATCGCGTCGAGCCGGCCGCCGTTGCGACGCGCCAGGTCGTAGGAGAGCGACAGCCCGAGTCCCGTTCCGGTCCCGGGCGGCTTGGTCGTGAAGAACGGATCGAAGAGATGCGGGAGCGAATCCAAATCGATGCCACTGCCGCGATCGCGCACGCACAGCACGACGCCGCCGTCCGCGGGCGCCACTTCGACCTCGATCTCGACGGCGTTCTCACTCGCCTGCACTGCGTTCACCAGCAGGTTCAGCGCGATCTGGACCAGGTCGCCTTCCACTCCCCACGCCAGCGGCACCGCGCAGCCGAGTCGCCGGATCGCGCCCGGCGGCAGACCGACCGAAGCCATCGCGACCGCGGCGTCCGCGACGCGCGCGAGATCGACGCGCGTGTGACGCGCCGGATCGTCCGGGTCGTTGCGCGCGAACGACTTGAGGCGCGCCACCAGCGCCGCGATGCGCTCGACACCTTCTTGCGTTTCTCCGACCAACTCCACCGCGTCGTCGAGCAGCGAGCGCGCGGCCGGGCGAGAGCAGCGCCGCGACGCGCGGGTCGGAGAGTTCGTGCGCGAGCTTCTCGAGCTGCGACAGGTTCGCGCAGATGAAGGCGAGCGGGTTGTTCACTTCGTGGGCGATGCCGGCGGTGAGAAAGCCCAGCGCTTCGAGCCGCGCCGCGAGCTGCAGGCGCTGCTCGGTGCGGCGGCCCTCGCTGCGATCTTCGAGCAACGCCGCCGAGCCGACCTCCGCGACGCTGCTGCGCAGCGGGAAAGTGCGCACCTCGACGACCACGTCCGAGCGGTTGCGCGCGGCGTCGAGCAACGTCGCCAGCGGTCGGCCGTGCGGGTCGAGCGTGCGCGTGAGGCCGCGCGCAGCGCGGTTCGCGTCCACGACGCGACCCTCGAGGTCTGCGACCAGCACGCCGACCTCGACCTGTTCCAGCACGTCGGCGCGCGCGATCGGGAGATAGAGCGCGAGGCCCGACTCGATCACCGCGAAGCGGATCAGCAGCGCGCCGAAGCCGATCAGCAGCGGGGTCGGGTCGGGGCCGGTCGGGGATCACCATGATGTGGAGGAAGTTTGCAATCAACGGCGCCGCGGTTCCGGCGCCCAGCATCAACATGCGCAACGGGCTCGCCTTGGACAGGCGCATCGCCGTCTGCGCCAGGTACACCCACGCGACGATCGCCAGCGCCCACGAGTAGCCCATGTTCGCGAGGAAGATCGGACCGCGGCGCGGCGGGCGGACGCTGTAGTCGACGAACCAGTCGGCGCTGTCCCAGAACAGGCACGAGTAGGTGAGCAGCGGCAGCAACGCGGCGATCGCGAACACCCACCGCGCGTGGCGCCACCAACGCGGCCGCGCGGCTTGCGCGCCGACCGCGGCGAACGCGAGCGGCAGCGCGCAGATGCCGAGATAGTTGACGCGCAACGCAAGCGAGCGCTCCGCCGGATCGCTCGCCAACAGCAGCAGCACATCGCCGGCGGCCCAGAGTCCCGCCGCCGCGGCCATGCAGCCGACCGTGAGCGACCGGCGCCGCCACCCGGTCGAGATCAACAGGTCGAAGGCAATCCAGCCGCAGATCGCGATCGTGAGGACGAGACCCAGCTCGTAAAGCACGCCTGTTCATCGGTCGGTTCGCCGGGCTCGTTGAGCGAGCAGCAGAAGCACTCCCAGCTGGTAGTCTCCCGGCCGCGATGCCCCCCGAAATGCGTGCTGCTTGCGTGCGCGGACGCGGCGAAATCGAGATCGCGCGCGTGCCGATCCCCGAACCGGGGCCCGGTGAGGTGCGCGTCGCCGTCGAGGCGTGCGGCATCTGCGGCAGCGACCTGCACCTCTTCGGCAGCGGCTTCTTCGCGCCCGGCATCACGCCGGGGCACGAAGCGGCGGGGCGCATCGACGCGCTCGGTCCCGATGTAGCGGGCGTCGCCAGCGGGATGCGCGTCGCCGTCGAGCCGATGCGCGGCTGCGGCACGTGCGCTTCGTGCCGGCGCGGCCAGTACTCGATCTGCCGCAGCGCGCGATTGCACGGCGTGCAGTTGCCGGGGGGGCTCGCCGAATACATCGTGGTACCCGCTGATCGCGTGCACCGCCTACCCGCCGATCTCGACCCGCAACTCGCGGCGCTCGCGGAGCCGATGGCGGTCGTCATACACGCGCTGCTGCGAGGCAACCTCGCGGCGGGCCAGCGCGTGCTCGTGCTCGGCGCGGGCTCGGTCGGTCTGCTCACGCTCGCAGCCGCGCGGCGACTCGGCGTCGCCGAGGTGTGGATCACCGCACGGCATCCGCATCAGGCCCTGCTCGCGCGCGCACTCGGTGCGACGCGCGTGCTCGACGAAGCCGAGGCCGAGCCGCTCGCACTCGACGCGATCGGGCGCGAGGCACCGTTCGACCTGGTCGTCGAGACGGTGGGCGGGCAGGCCGACACGCTGCGCGCCGCCAGCGCCGCGGTGCGACCGGGCGGCACGATCTCGGTCGTCGGACTCTTCCTCGGCGGGGCACCGATCGATCCGCTCGGGCTGATGCTGAAGGAAGTCACGATGGCCTGGTCGTACTGCTACGGAGTGCGCGCAGCGGGTGCGGGCCGTTCGGACTTCGCCCACGCGATCGACGTGATCGCAGCCGAGCGCGACGCGCTCGCCGCGCTCGTCACCCACCGTTTCCCGCTCGAGCAGATCGCGCGCGGCTTCGAGGTCGCGGGCGATCGTCGCGGCGGCGCAATCAAGGTCAGCATCAATCCCTGAGAGACCCAGGAGAGAGGAAGACGCGATGGACTTCGAAGCCTCCGACAAGTGCAAGGCGATCCAGTCCCAGCTCGAGCGCTTCATGGACGAGTACATCTACCCGAACGAGCGCCTCTACCAGGAGCAGGCCGAGGCGTCGGCCGATCCGCACGCGGAGCCGGCGGTGATGAAGGGAATCCGCGCCAAGGCCAAGGAGATCGGACTCTGGAACCTCTTCCTGCCCGACCCCGCACACGGCCCCGGTCTCAGCAACCTCGACTACACGCCGCTCTGCGAAGTGATGGGGCGCAGCCCGATGGCTGCACGCGCCTTCAACTGCCAGGCGCCCGACACCGGCAATGCCGAGATCCTCGCTGAGTTCGGCACCCCGGAGCAGAAGAAGCGCTGGCTCGAGCCGCTGCTCGAAGGCGAGATCCGCTCGTGCTTCTCGATGACCGAACCGGAGACCTCCGGCGCCGATCCGACCGGACTGCGCACGCTGGTGCGCCGCGACGGCGACGACTACGTGATCGACGGCCACAAGTGGTTCACCTCGGGCGCGATGGGCGCGGCCTTCGCGATCGTGATGGCGGTGAAGGACCCGGGCGCACCGATGCACGAGCGCGCCACCATGGTGATCGTCCCCACCAATACGCCCGGTTTCCGCATCGCGCGCGCCGTCTCGGTGATGGGCCACACGGGGGGCGGCGGCCACTGCGAAATCTACTACGAGAACTGTCGCGTCCCGGCCGCCAACCGGCTCGGCCCCGACGGCGCCGGCTTCCTGATCGCCCAGGCGCGACTCGGCCCGGGCCGCATCCACCACTGCATGCGCGCGATCGGCATGGCAGAACGAGGCTTCGAGATCATGTGCCGCCACGCCAACGCCCGAAGGGCGTTCGGTTCCACGCTCGGCGAGAAGCAGTTCGTGCAGGAGTGGATCGCCACCTCGCGGATGGAGATCGACCAGGCCCGCCTGCTCACCCACTACGCCGCGTGGAAGATGGACACCTACGGCAAGAAGGCCGCGCGCCAGGAGATCTCGATGATCAAGGTCGTCGCGCCCAACATGCTGATGCACGTCCTCGACCGCGCGATCCAGTGCCTGGGAGCGCTCGGCGTCTCGGACGACACGCCGGTCGCCGCGATGTGGCGCCACTCGCGCGCGCTGCGGCTGGCGGACGGCCCGGACGAAGTCCACAAGATGGTGATCGCACGGAGGGAGTTGCGCCGGTTCGCGTGAAGCAAACAAGCGCGAGTAGGATCTCGCAGCATCCTCACGGTCTGAGCGAGATCGCGTTGCCAGCGACGGCGCGAACGGCCGCGCGGTCACCCTGCGTCGCCAAGGTCCGCCGCGATTGCGCGACCGACCTTCTCGAACGCTCGAAAGGTTGCTACGCCTGTTGCCGCAGAGGAGGCGCGCGTGAAGAATCTCGAGTCGCAGATCCCGTCAAGATTGGGCGCTGCAACCAGGTCTCCTTCTGGGCGGTCGCTGGACGCGGCAGGCCAGATCGAGTCGGTGAAGCTGGAGACGGGGGGGCTCCGGATCGCCGGTTGGTCGGGTTCGAGTCGTGGTGGCCCAACGGAGCTCGCGGTGCAGTGCGGTGATCGAACGCTGCCCACCTCGAGTGTCGAGTTCGAGCTTCCCAGCCCTGGAGTCGCGCAATTCGTGCCGCGACTCGGAAACGCGGCGAAGGCGGGCTTTCGGCTCCGCGTGGACGGCGTCGAGAGTCTCGACCAGGTTCGCGGCCAACTGTTGCGCGTGACGCCATCCTTTGCGGGCGAACGCGGGCTCGACCGTCTGAGTGTCGTCGCGCCCATCATCGAGCCGCCCAGCGTCGATGAACTCAAGCTCGTCAGCCGCAACCTCACGGTCGGATTCGAGTTTCTCGGGTACTTCCAGGAGTTCTTCGACCTCGCTCACGATGCGAAGGTGCTCGACGTCGGTTGCGGCGTGGGGCGCGTGGCGTTTGCCCTCGCACACCATCTCACACCCCCGGGCAGCTACGACGGCTTCGATGTCGTCGCGCGTTTCGTCGAAATCGGAACGCGGCGCTTCCAGTCGCTGCCGCACTTTCGTTTCACGCACGGGAACGTGGCGAACGGAGAGTTCAATCCGGACGGCGACGTTCTCGCCACGAACCTCTCCTTTCCCTACCCCGACGCTGCGTTCGACCTCGTCTTCCTCTCCTCGGTCTTCACGCACATGCGGCCGCTCGAAGTCCAGCACTACATCGACGAGATCCATCGCGTGCTGGCGCCGAACGGGCGCTGCCTCGCAACTGCGTTCCTGATGGATCCCGAGGCGCAGTTTCACATCGAGCAGGGCCACGCGTCGCTTCCATTGCGACCGAGCGGTATGGGATTCTTCTACAGCGATCCCCAGCGACCCGAGGCCGCGGTGGGATACGACGAGCAGGAGTTCCTGGAGTGGTGGACCGAGCGCGGTTTCTCCGTGGATTTCATTCTGCGCGGGAGTTGGTGTGGTCGCCCGCGTTTCTCGGGCTTCCAGGACGTCGTGATGCTTTCGCGTTAGCGCCGCGCACGTAGCCGCAGCAGCGCACTGAGCGCTCAGCGAACCCCGACTTGGCGCGCGTCTTCTCCTCGCTGACCCTCGCGCGATTCCAAAGAGGGGGAGTCACGCGATGGCGGAGACGGCGCCGACAAGGCGCGGGCTGACGGCACGCGAGCAGTTCTGGATCGCGCATCTGCGCAAGATCAAGGCACGGCCAACGGCCTCGAGCCCTACGCGTACCTGCGCGGCTCAACCGATCTCCCGCGCGCCGCCACGCTCGCCGGCTTCAGGCCCGGCTGGATCCCGTCGAGCTGAACGCACGGGTTGCGCAGGCCGGTCACTTCAATCCCTGCGCTGTCACCGAAGTGGAGCCGCGCGCCGGTCGGGAGTCCGAGCAGGCCGACGCCGCGCGTGGTGACGTTCTCGCCCATCTGCCCGGGCGACACCTCGAAGCCGGCGGAGCGCAATTCGGCGTGCAGCTCGGCGTGGATCACGTGCACCTGTCGCAGGTTCGGCTGCGTCGGGTCGCGCGCGATCCGCGACAGGTGCTGCACCGGCGCGCCACGGTGCGCGTCGCCTTCTACACCCAGCCCAGTCGCGAGCCGGATCGAGACCCGGGTCGGTTTGCGCATCGTGTGCGCCTCACTGCGACCCACCGCCGTCACGATCCCATCCATCGGTCGCGCTCCCGGGCGGCGCTCGGCGCCGAACTCGAGAGGATGTAGCGCGCGGCAGACACCCTGGAACGCAGCATCGCCCTTTCACGTCGTCGCGCTCGCAGGATCGCACCCGATGGGCGAGGCTTCGCCCTCTCTCCACGAGGACCGTGCCCGATGATCGATCTCTACACCGCAGCGACGCCGAACGGCTGGAAGGTGTCGATCGTGCTCGAAGAGCTGGCGATGCCGTACCAGGTGAAGGCGCTGCGCCTCGACCAGCTCGAGCAGAAGCAGGAGTGCGTTCCTGCGCATCAACCCGAACGGCCGCATCCCGGCGATCGTCGATCGCGACGCCGGCGACTTCGCGGTCTTCGAGTCCGGCGCGATCCTGCTCTACCTCGCCGAGAAGACGGGCAAGCTGATTCCCGCGGATGCGAAGGGCCGCTCGCGCGTCGTGCAGTGGCTGATGTTCCAGATGAGTGGCGTCGGTCCGATGCAGGGACAGGCCAACGTGTTCTTCCGCTACGCCCCGGTCCAGATCCCGTTCGCGATCGAGCGCTATCAGAAGGAGACGCGGCGACTCTACGAAGTGCTCGACCGCCGCCTCGGCGAAGCCGAGTACCTCGGCGGCGACTACTCGATCGCCGACATCGCGACCTGGCCGTGGGTTTCGATCCACGAGTGGGCCGGTGTCTCGGTGGACGGGCTCGACCACGTGAAGCGCTGGCTCGAAGCCGTCGGCGCGCGCCCCGCGGTGCAGCGCGGCCGCGCGGTGCCGAAGGTGGATCGCCCGCCCGACGCCGAGGAGATCCAGAAGGCGGGCGCGAAGATTCTCGGGAAGTAGCCTCGGGCGCCAGACCGCAGCGGCCGCTCGCCAGCCGTGGCAGAAGCTGAGGATCGTCTCGGAGCCGATGCGCGCGACCGAAGAACTCGCGTGCGCCGGCAATCAACCGCTCTCGAAGAGCCGGAACCGCGCGGCTTCCTCTCGAGTGCGGAGGCACTCATTCTCCAAGGATTCGACTGGTACCGGCTTGGCGGTGGGCTCTCGGATCGGCAGGGGCGCGACGTTCTGGGCGTCATCGAGGTGCAATCCGGTCCGCACTAGCTTTCCTACCTGTCACCGGCAAGCAGCGGAACTCAGGCCTTCTGCGCTTCTCGAACGGGCCTTGCCAGAGGCGGGCGTCTTCAGGTCCTGACGTTTGTGCTTGTTGCCAGAGTCGCCGAACGAATCATCGTGTTCGCGCACCGCTTGCCGGAAGCCTGCTTGGGGCAAGGCGGACCGCCCGACCGGAGGACACGTCGAAGGCACACGGTTCGCTTCCGGTTCTACAAACGCAACCGCCAACCCGGAACTTCGCACAGCCGCATCGGTCGCTCGCACCTTCTGGCGCGCTCGCTCCACCGACACGCGCCTTGCAAATCGCTACCAAGAGAGGCCTCAGATGCTGTACTGGCCGCTCCTGCTCCTGATCGTCGCGCTCGTCGCGGGTCTGTTCGGCTTTGGTGCCTTGTCGGCGACCGCGGCGACCTGGTCGCTCGTGTTCCTGATCGTCGCGCTCGTCGCGAGCGTGCTCGGCTTCGGCGCCTTGTCGGCGACGGCGGCGGCAGTCGCGAAGGTTCTGTTCATCGTGTTCCTCGTCGTGTTCCTGGTCGGTCTCGTGACCGAACGGGCCGCGCTCCCGCGGTTGCCACCGGCGTAGCGCCACAACGACGCAAGCCCATGTCACCTTCGTTCCAACGAGATTGGAATGACACTCTCGACACCAACGCGCGTCTCCCGATGGTCATGCGTTCCGGCCGCGCCGTCCCTTCAGCCCGCTGACTCGCTGCGTCGCCGAGTTCGTTCAGCCGCTGGCGCGAAGCGGCGCGGCGCTGCCGCCCATTCGCAACCGCAGACTCCGCAGCGCAGCGATCAGTTCCTCCGCGCTCGCGATGCGCACGCTGTGGTCGGTCGCGTTGGCCGCGCGATCGCCGCGTTCGTGCAAGGGAGCGGCCCAGAGTCCGACCAGCACATCGCGGTCGGCGAGCGCCGCTTCGAGGCGCTTGCACAGAAGGCGCGCGTGCGCGGCGGCGCGCGGCGTGAGCGCGCTGATGCAGATCGCGTCGGGCGCATCGGCCTGGACCCGCTCGACGACTTCGCTCGCGAGTGAGTCCGGCGACGCGAACGAGGCCTGCGCGCCACTCGCTTCACAAACGCGCGCCAGCCATCGTCCGGCCAGCGCATCGTTGTCGTCGAGCGCGGGCACGAAGAGCACGCGAACGCCGGCGGCGACCGTCTCGGAAGCGCCGGCGGCGTCCGCGACATCCGTCAACAGCACTTCGAGCCGCTCGCGCACTTCGGCCGTCTTCTCATCCGGCAGCGCGTCGCGTTGGTCGTCGTCCGCAAGCCGGCGCAGCGCCGGCAGCACGACGCGATCGGAGAGTTCCTCGAGGCTGGCTTCCGCGATCGCGTCGTCGAGAACGGTCGCGGCCTCGTCCAGATCGAGCGCGACCAGCCGCTGGTAGAGCCGCACGTCCGCTGGCAGAGCCGGCTGATTGCCCAGCAGCACCGGGAAGATCTGCAGTCCGCGCACGTAGCCACCCGCGACGACCAGGCAGACCGTGAGCGGCGTCGCGAGCAGCAATCCCGGGATTCCCCAGAGCCACGCCCAGAAGACTGCGGAGAAAATCACACCGAAGGGAGACAGTCCGGCGCTCGCGCCGTAGAGCCACGGTTCGAGCACGTTGCTGGTCGCGAGTTCGAGCACCACGAAGAGGGAGATCGTGAGCAGCGGCTGCGTCCAGCCATGGAACGCCACGAGCGACAACGTGATCGGCAGCGCTGCGGCGATCCACGGGCCGAAGTAGGGCACGAAGCGCAGTACCGCCGCGAGGGCACCCCACAGCGCGGCACCGGGTACGCCGATCGCGAACAATCCAAGCGCGACCGCGATGCCCTGGATGGCGCAGACCAGCGATTGCATCGCGAGGTAGCGGCTCATGCGCTGCGCGGCGTCGTCGAGTGCGCGGGTCGTGAGGCTCAGATCGCGCGCGCCCGTCAGCCAGATCATCCGATCGCGGAGTTCCTCGCGCTCGAGCAGCATGAAGAGCGCCAGCACCGCAACGAGACCTGCCGTGCCGAGGGGACCGACGAGCGGGGTGAGCAGCTCGCCGAGGGTACCGAGCACGCTCGGCTTCTCGACGACCTCGACTTTCGGCGACTGAACTCCTCGCCGGTCTGGCTCGATCGCATCGCCGAGCCGCGCAATTTCCTCAGCGGCACCCGAGAGCGACCCGATCGGCCCGCGCAGTTCGTGGATCTTCTCGCGGAGGATCGTCCGGTACTGAGGGATGTCGTTGGCCAGACTCCCCGCTTCCCGCCCCACTAGCCAGATGACTCCGCTCGCGAAGGCGCCGATCAGCAGGCAGACCGCGATCACCGCCGGCGCGCGTCCGAACCGGCGGCGCTCGAGCTTCTGGACCAGCGGCGTCGTTGCGAACGCCACCAGCAGCGCGAGCGCGAGCGGCATCAGGATCGCTCGTCCGAAGTAGAGCGCCGCGATCCCCAACAGCAGCGTCAGGAACGTCGCTAGATCAGCGCGCGAGCCGCGTTCCATGGGGAGTCCCCGAGTTGGAGAGCGTGAGTTCGCATTCGATGTGCAGGCACGTGCCGTCGGATGCTGCGAGTCGTGCTCGCAGGGGATCGGGGTGATCAGAACGGCCCGGGAGGCTGATGCCTCCCGGGCCGGGGTTCGAGCGCCGATGCTGGGATCGCTGTCACCGAGCGCTCACCGCCGGCGGCTCGAACCGCAAGTCGTCGATCACGCGCACGACACCCGCCGTCGAGCGCGCGACGGTGAGAGCCGTGATCTGATCACTGCGCGAGTTCACCGTGCCCGTGAGGCGCGCAACGCCGTTGCTCACCGCGACGTCGATCTTGGAGTCCTTGAGACCGGCGTTCGCGTCGAGGCGCGTCTGGATCGCCTTGGTGATCTGGTCGTCCTTGTGCTCGACGCGATCCTGCTTGGCCTCGGCGACGACCTGCAGGTCGTTCACGACGTTCTTCACGCCGTCCACCTTGCGGACCTCGGCCTCCGCCGCCTGCTTCATTTTCGGCGAGTCGACCACGCCGAACAGCGTCACGATGCCGTTGTTGGTATCGACGTTGATGTCGAAGCCGGGCGTCTCGCTGTTCGCGATCAGCCGCACCTTCGCCGCGGTCGTGATCCAGGTGTCGCGCGCCGCCGACTTCTCGTAGGCCGCCGCGTCGTAGGCGCCGTTTCGCCAGAGCTCGTCATCGCCCAGCGTGTCCGGGCTCTCGCATCTCGCTCGCTACGCGGCGGACGCCGGGAACGGAAAGCCGTGACGTCGACCGCGCGATAGGCGTCGCTCAGTGTCCGGGCCTTGCCCGACAGCAGCACGACACCCGCGTTCACCGACTTGACGGTGATCGACGAATCCGCGAGGGCGCGATCCGCCTTGAGCGCCGCCTTCACGCGCTCCTCGACCTGCGCGTCGGTGGCGTCCGTCTTCTTCTCCTGCTTGGGTGCGACGACCTGCAGCAGGTTCCGCACCTTGCTGACGCCATCGACGCGAGCCGCGACCTGCTCCGCGCGCGCCTTCTCGCCCTGGGTCGGTACCGAACCATGCAGCGTGACACGACCTTCGATCGTGTCGACGTGGACGTCGGTCGCCGAGACACCGTCGGTCGTGAGAAGCGACATCTTGACCTTGGTGGTCACCCAGGCGTCGGGTTGCTGCGCGGCGCCGGCTGCGCCTGCCAGAGTGAAGGACAAGGCCGCGGCGAATACGGCTCGTCCGATGCTTTGGAATCGTCGTTGCATATCGAAATCTCCTCTAAGGCTTTGCCTCGAAGGAGTCTGCAAGCGACATGCCAGGGGTTCCGGCGCGTTGGGCGCGCGCGACGCGTGCCCGTGGCGGTGCGTGTAGGAGCTGCCGCGCAGAATCTGCAATCGTCCGTCAGTTGGAACGGACGGACCCGGGGCTTCCTCGCCCGCGCGCGCGACGCGGCCCGCGTCGTAGACGTTGAGACGGTTGTAGAGCGTCTTCAAGCTGATGCACAGGATCTCGGCGGCCTTCTTCTTGTCGCCCCCGGTGAGTTCGAGCGTCGCGAGGATCAGCCGCTGTTCGACCCGTTCGATGGAGGTGCCGACGCGGATCTGGAGCACCGGTCCGTTCTCGGGCGCCGGCGCCTGCGCTGCTTCGGAGACGGGCAGCACGTCGGCGGGAATCTCCTCGTCACCGAGGATGTAGGCGCGCTGCACCACGTTGCGAAGCTCGCGCACGTTGCCCGGCCAGGCGTTGCTGCGCAGCCGCTCGAGTGCGGCGCGACTCCAGACCTTCGACGTCCCGGCTTCGCGATTCAGCTGGGCGAGGAAGTGCTCTGCGAGCAGCTCGATGTCGCCGGGCCGGTCGCGCAGCGGAGGCAGCGCGATCGGGAATACGTTCAAGCGGTAGTACAGATCTTCACGGAGCTTTCCCGCCTTGACCGCTTCGGCGGGATCGCGATTGGTGGCAGCCACGACGCGGACGTCCACGCGAATCGGCTCGGTACCTCCGACGCGGACGACGGTTCCGGTCTCGAGTGCGCGCAGCAGCTTCACCTGCATCTCGATCGGCATCTCGGTCACTTCATCGAGAAAGAGCGTGCCGCCGATCGCGCGCTCGAAGTAGCCCTTTCGCTGGCGATCGGCGCCCGTGAAGCTGCCGCGTTCGTGGCCGAAGAGTTCGCTCTCGATCAGATTCGGCGACACCGCCCCACAGTTCACCGGAAGCAGCAGCGCGCCCTTGCGCGCGCTGCACTGGTGCAGCGTCTCGGCGACCAGTTCCTTTCCGGTACCGCTCTCGCCGGTCAGGAGCACCGTCGCGTCCGTCGGTGCGACGCGCGCCACGAGGTCGTAGACCTCGAGGATCGGCTTCGATCGACCGACCATGCGACCGAAGCGGCCGAGGTCGCGCAGTTCGCCGCGCAGGCTGCCGACTTCTTCCTTGAGCGCGCGCGTGCGCGTGACGTTCACCAGCGCGCTGCGCAGTCGCGCCCGGTCGATCGGCTTGGTGAGATAGTCGAGCGCGCCGCCGCGCAGCGCGTCGACGGCCGAATCCACGCTGGTGCTGCCGGTGATCACGATCACCTCGGCCGTGCTCGCGGCGGGTTCGCTGCGCAGCCAGGCGAGTCCGTCGCCGTCCGGCAGGGTGAGATCGACCAGGAATACGTCCGGTGTGCCTGCCGCGAGGCTCTCACGCGCCTCGGCCAGCGAGCCGGCGGTGCGCGTGACGAATCCTTCGCGCTGCACGAGCAGGTCGAGACTCATCCGGAAGTTCGTGTCGTCGTCGATGATCAAGGCTTGGAGAGTGCGCATTCCGATTTCCCTCAGGAGGTGGCTTCGTTCAGTTCGAGCCAGTAACGGACCGTGTCCACCAGATACGTCCCCGGCGACAACGGGCTCAGTTGCTTGACCACGAACGAGTTGGCACCCAGCTCGTAGCAATCACGCACGTCGCTCTGTAGGTTCGACGAGCTGACCACCACGACGGGAATATTGCGGGTCTCCCGTCGGCTCCGCAGCTCGCGCAGCACGCCGCGCCCATCGAGTCGCGGCATCTTGAGATCGAGCAGGATCACCTTGGGGGGCCGCACTCGCAGATCCTGGGTCTGCAAGTAGTCCACCAGTTCGGCGCCGTCGCGCAGCACGCGCACGCAATCCGCGAGGGAGTGCAGGCGGAATGCGCGCATCGCCACCGCGATGTCGTTTGCGTCGTCCTCGACCAGCAAGACGTCAACTCGCGAACCTTCCATCTGTGTCAGCTCCTGTCGCAGCGACCGTGAAATAGAATGTGGCGCCCTTGCCGACGGCCCCTTGCGCCCAGACGCGCCCGCCATGCCGTCGCACCATCCGCGCGACGATCGCGAGGCCGACGCCGTGGCCTTCGTAGTCGTCGGACGAGTGGAGGCGCTCGAAGACCTTGAACAGCTTCTCCACGAAGCGCATGTCGAATCCGATGCCCTGATCGCGGACGAAGTAGACCATCTCGTTCGAACCGGGGCTGCCCCCGACCTCGACTTCTGGGGACTCGCCCTTGCGCGCGAACTTGAAGGCATTGCTGATCAGGTTGGTGAAGATGAAATGCATCATGTTCTCGTCGGCGAACGCGTTCGGGAGGTCGCCCACCTTCACCGCGCACCGCAGCTGCGGGAGATTGACTGCCAGCTCGTCGCAGACTTCCTGCACCACTCGATTCATGTCGAGGTGCGTCTTGCGAAGCTCCGTGCGACCGCTGCGCGAGTAGGTGAGCAGGGCGTCCATCATCGACACGGCGGACGACGCAGAGCCGATGATGCGCTGAAGCTGATCCTTGCCCGTGGCGTCGAGCCGGTCGCCGGAGTCCTCCTGGAGGATTGCGGCGAAGTTGATGACGGCGCCGAGCGGGCCGCGAAGGTCGTGCGACACGGAGTAGTTGAAGGTCTCGAGTTCGACGATCGTCTCGTTCAGTTCGGCGGTTCGCTCCGCCACGCGTCCCTCGAGCACTTCGGCGAATTCGCGGAGTTCGGCCTGGCCGCGGTGCGTGTCGACGACCTGTCGTTCGAGCGCCGTGTTGACGCGCCGGAGCATGCGCTCGCGGCGCCAGGAGAGCGTTCCGAAGTGGACCGCCGCCGCCAGCAATCCCGATACGAGGACTCCAACCGCGAGCGCGATCGCCGGCCCTTGCGTCGGCGAGGCCCACGCCGCGTTGCCGGCCGGTGCTACCTCGAGCAGCCACGGCTTGCCGTTCGGCAACACGATCGCTTCGGTCTTGCGGAGCGAAGCCATCACGGGACCGTTCCGGGAGTCGCGCCGGTACACCTCGTGACCGTCCGCGCTGACGGCGATCGCGAAGCCGAGCGCGCGCTGGTCGAGGACGTCCTCGACTACACGCTGGGCGTCGAAGAGTGCGAAGAGGGTGCGCGCGTCCTTTCCGTCGCCCGACGCGCGCACCTGGACACCGAACACCTTGCGACCCTCTGCCACGAGCAACGGCCCGACGATGAACTCGCCGTCGGGGTCCACCTGCTGCCGGCGGCGCACTTTGGGTAGGACTTCGCGGAGCATCTGCTCGCCGTTCGCCGAACCCGCGATCTCCTCGCTCGGATCGGCGCGCAGCACGGCGAGCAAGGCCGGGTTCTCGGCGAGCATGATGTCCACCGAACCGCGCCAGGCGGCGAGATCGTTCGAGAATGCGTCGGTGGCCCAGAGCTGGGCGCGGCGGCGGAGCAAAGAATCGAGTCGCTCGAACTCCGACTCGAGCATCCGTTGGAACGCGCTCGCGCACCACAGGGTCTCCTGTTCGGTGTCGGCATCCCGTTGGCGACTGATGCTCTTCCACAGCACCAGGCTCAGCGACGCGCCGAAAACGAGAATGACGAGAAGTGCAACGGGGCCCAGCCCCACGCCACTGTCTCTTGCAGGCATGCCCGGTGATTGTAGATTCTGCAATTTCCCACGCCAACTCTACCGGAATCAGCTCCTGTGCGGATCCATGACCGTCATGCGGACGCGGGTGTGGTTGAGAGCAAGGGGCATGCCGGGGGGCCCCTATGTGTACTGCCCCGGAGCCTCGCCGGAGGTCGAGAGAGCTTGCTCGCCTGCGGAGGGACCCACGTGGAGGAGCAGTCCGATCGCGACCCCGACCGCGAGGCCGAGGCCGAAAGCGGCGATCGACTCGCCAGCCGTCCAGGTGCGCCGGCGCCGCCACGGGTTCGCCGGGAAGCTCGGCAGTCCGTCGATCGCCCGCTCCGGGACTGCTGCCAATTTCGTCGCCAGGGATCGCACGGTCATGTCGCCTCCTCCGTGCGCGCAGCCCGCGGCCGCACGCGATCGGTCATCACGTCCTCGAGCGCGACTGCCATCGCCACGCGCGCTCCAATGCCCGCCACCGTGAGAACGGCGCGCAGCGGCAAGCTCCGGCCGAGGATCCAGCCGACGCCGACGATCGCGGCGGTCGTCCAGTACGGGCGTTCGCGAAGCTGCAAGCGCAGCTCCTCTGCGATGCGTTGGGGATCCATCTTGCGTCCTAGCGCCGCGCCAGCAGACGGCCGAGCGCGTAGCCGAACACGAGAGCGGCTCCCACTGCGACGAGCGGTCGCTCCTGCACCACGCGTCTGCACTCGTGTGTCGAGTTCCTCCAGCTGCGTGCGCACGCGCTCCACCTGCTCCTTCACCTCGGGCCGTTCCAGAATCGGCGTGCTCGGCTCGACTCGTTCGTTTGCTTCTCGCATCGTCGGTCTCCCCGGGTAATGCGCTTCATCGCCGCACCCCCAATAACAATCCGATCACAAGCGCGCCGGCCAACCAGGCCGAAGGACGCTCTCGCACGCGATGTCGCAGATCGAGTTCCGCGCGCGCCTGATCGCGCAGATCATCCAGCGCCTCGGCGAGCGCTGCGCGCTCGCGCACGATGCGCGCCTCCAACACGTCGCGCGACAACGCGCCGCTCACAGCGCATCCGCCCGGCTGCGCAGTCCGCGGGCGAGCAGCGCAGCTCCGAGCAGGCACTGCGCGATCGCCAGCATCGCGAGTCGCGCCTCCAGCGAGAAGCGACCTTCGAGCGCGACGACGGCTGCGGCCCACGCGCCGACCCACGCGACGGCGAGGCAGAGAGCGCCGAACCCGATCCACGCCCCGCGGCGCATCGCGTCGTCGAGGCGCTCGTGCGACTCGATCTGCAGCAGTCGAACTTCGTCGGTCGCCACTTGCTGTGCGAGATCGATCGCGCGCCCGAGCGTGGCGCCGAGCGAAGCGGCCCCCGGCGCGTAGCCGCGAGAGTCCGTTGACTGATTGCTCTGCACGACGCGCACCGGCCCCGGGAAGCGTCAGATCCGCCCGACCAGCACGAGAATGAACACGATCACGAGGACGGTGCCCAAGGTGCCGCTCGGCGCGTAGCCCCAGCTCTTGCTGTGCGGCCAGGTCGGAAGTGCTCCCAGCAGCATCAATATCAGAAGAACCAGCAGGACGGTGCCAATCATGGGTTGCGACCTCCGGACTTGGCTACAGCACGTCTCGTGCCAGCCGGCGGTGTCGCGAACGATCGCTGCTCGCCGATGCGACGGCGATTGCTACAAGCCGCGGGAAGGAGTTACAAATCTCGTGGCTCGCGTAGATCGTCGATCGCGGAGCAGGCGGCCTGCGTGTGGCACGCGAGTTGCTCCCTGCTCTCGCCATGGTCCACTTCACGCTCAAACCTCTTCCCTACGACCAGCACGCCCTCGAACCCCACATCGGCCGGGAAACCGTCGCGCTTCATTACGAGAAGCATCACGCCGGTTACGTGAAGAAGCTGAACGAGCTGGTCGCGGGCAAACCCGATGCGACGGAGAGTCTCGAGTCGCTGATTCGCAGCTCTGAAGGCGCGATCTTCAACAACGCGGCGCAGATCTGGAACCACGACTTCTACTGGCGATCGATGCATCCCGATGGCGGCGGTGCGCCTGAAGGCGCCCTGAACGAAGCGATCGTCGGCAATTTCGGAAGTTTCGAGCGATTGCGGCATGAGTTCCTCGAAGCCGGCGCCGGCCACTTCGGGTCGGGCTGGCTCTGGCTCGTGTCGCACCGCGACGGCCTGCGGATAACGACGACGCCCGACGCCGATCTCCCGCTCCGCTACGGCGAGAACGCGCTCCTCTGCGCCGACCTCTGGGAACACGCGTACTACCTCGACTACCACAACGAGCGGGCGCGCTACCTCGAAGCTTTCTTCGATCATCTGGCGAATTGGGAGTTCGCCCAGGCGAACTGTAACAACGCGACGGTGAACACGCCGATGCTGCGACCTGCGAGTCGCTGAATGTGCGCACCGCAAAGGCGCCCGCGGACGTCGCCGACCAGTTCGGCTCGCTCGTGAAGCTCGCCTAGTCCGGCGCGGTGGTCAGTGACGGCGTGCACACGCGTGGCTGCAACTACTCCACCGGGGAGATCATCGCGATCGTGCTCGGCTTCCTCCTCGCGATCATCCCCGGCATCATCCTCCTGATCCTACTCTGTTAGGGAATCGCCGCGGCGCAGGGGAGCCGTTGCGGATACCCTGCCCGATGGTGCTCGACGAGTTCGACGAATCCGCGAGCGGCCAGCGAGTATCGATCGACGGCGGACCGATCGACGTGGCGGTGCCGAATCTTGCCGCGACGCCCCATTTCGCAATGAACTGCGTCACGGAGGAGCGTCGCCCGACTGGCTCGCCCGCACGCGTGGTGCCACTGGGACTCGCCCAAAGGAACCGAGCTTGACAGGCGAATCGTTCGACCTTCGGACAATCACCGGCCTTCGCGAGACCGAAGCAGCCCGGAGGCTCGCCACCGAGGGGCCGAACGAGATCGCGTCTGCCAAGCCGCGCAACCTGCTCCAGATTGCATTCTCGGTGATCCGGGAGCCGATGCTGCTGCTGCTCGTCGCGGCCGGCTCGATCAACCTCCTCGTCAGCATGAAGGAGCCGGAGCGGATCCAGGACGCGGTGCTCCTGTTCGTTTTCGTGGTGGTCGTCATCGCGATCACGCTCTACCAGGAGCGCAAGACGGAGCGCGCGCTCGCAGCGCTGCGCGATCTGGCGAGCCCGCGAGCGCTCGTCGTTCGCGACGGCGTGCAGCGCCGGATTCCCGGCCGAGAGGTCGTGCGGGAGGACGTCGTCCTGCTCGCCGAAGGCGACCGCGTGCCGGCCGACGCGATCGTGCTCGACACCGTGAACCTCACGGTGGACGAGTCGCTCCTGACGGGCGAGTCGGTTCCGGTCCGCAAGAGCCCGCGCGGCCGGAGACACCGCGATGGGTCGACCCGGCGGCGACGGAACCCCGTTCGTCTTCTCCGGCACGCTCGTGGTCAAGGGCCAGGGCGTGGCGCGTGTCGCCGTGACCGGAGCCCGAAGCGAGCTGGGCCAGATCGGCAAGTCGCTCGACGAAGTCGTCCCGGGCAAGACGCGCCTCGAGGCCGACGTCGCGCGCCTCGTGAAGCGGCTCGCGATCCTCGGCCTGTGCCTCGCGGCCGTGATCGTCGTGTTCTACGGGATCACGCGCGATGCCTGGCTCGACGCCCTGCTCGCCGGCATCACCTTCGCGATGGCGATGCTGCCCGAGGAGTTCCCGGTCGTGCTCACGATCTTCCTCGCCCTCGGCGCCTGGCGGATCTCGAAGCGCAACGTGCTGACGCGGCGGATGCCGGCGATCGAGACGATCGGCGCGACCACGGTGCTCTGCACCGACAAGACCGGCACGCTGACACAGAATCGGATGACGGTCCGCGCGCTGCAGGCGCGCGCCGGATCCTTCCGGATCGAAGCAGACGCGACGGCGCTGCCGGAGCATGTCCACGAGATCGCCGAATACGCCCTGCTCGCCAGCCCGGTCAATCCGTTCGACCCGATGGACGTCGCGTTCAAGTCGCTCGCCGACCGCTTCCTCGCGCAGACCGAGCACGTGCACGGCGACTGGAGCCTCGAGCGCGAGTACCCGCTGTCCGAGCCGCTGCTGGCGATGTCGCACGTCTGGCGCTCGGCGGACGGAAGCGACTACCTGATCGCCGCGAAGGGCGCCCCGGAAGCCATCGCCGACCTCTGCCACTTCGACGGCCCGCGTCTCGCCGCGATGCTCGGCGACATCACGCGCATGGCCGACGAGGGGCTGCGGGTGCTGGGCGTCGCGCGCGCAACGTTCCGCGCGGAAGGCAGCCTGCCCGACATCCAGCACGAGTTCCCCTTCGAGTGGGTGGGGCTCGTCGGCCTGCAGGACCCGATCCGCGAGACGGTGCCGAGCGCGATCGCGGAGTGCTATGCGGCCGGAATCCGCGTCGTGATGATCACCGGCGATTACCCTGCGACCGCCCTCAGCATTGCGCGAGAGATCGGTCTCGGCCCGCTCGATCGCGTCATCACCGGCCCCGAGATGGACACGCTGAGCGACGACGCGCTCGCCGCCTGCATCGGCGAGGTCAACCTCTTCGCACGCGTCGTCCCGGCGCAGAAGCTGCGCATCGTGCGCGCGCTCCAGAGCTGCGGCGAAGTCGTGGCGATGACCGGCGACGGCGTCAACGACGCGCCGGCGCTCAAGGCCGCGGACATCGGCATCGCGATGGGACAGCGCGGAACGGACGTCGCGCGCGAGGCGTCGGCCATCGTCCTCACGGACGACGACTTCTCCTCGATCGTGGGCGCCGTCCGCATCGGCCGGCGGATCTACGACAACCTGAAGAAGGCCATGGCGTACATCCTCGCCGTGCACGTTCCGATCGCCGGCATGTCGCTCCTGCCGGTGATCTTCCCGCGGATCCGGGACGCATTGTTGCCGCTCGTCCTGATGCCGGTGCACATCGCGTTTCTCGAGCTCGTCATCGATCCAGCCTGTTCGGTCGTGTTCGAGGCCGAGGCGGAGGAGCGCGGCATCATGGAGCGTCCGCCGCGCAGGGTCGGCGATTCGATGGTCAGCCGGCGGATGCTGAGCGTCGGCATCATCCAGGGCGCAATCGTCCTGGTCACGGTGCTCGCCGTCTACCTGTGGGGTGTGTTCGGCGGTCTTCCCGAGACGGACGTGCGGGCCATGTCGTTCACCGCGCTCATGGTGGCGAACCTCGGGCTCATCTTCGTCAACCGCTCGTGGACCCACACTGTCGTCGGCGGGCTCCAGTACCGCAACGCGGCGCTCTGGTACGTCGCCGGGGGTACCCTCGCGACGCTCGCGCTCCTGCTCTGGGTCCCGTTCACGCAGCGGCTCTTCGGCTTCTCGGCGCTGCACGTCTCGAACGTGGTGATCGGCATCGGCGCCGGCGTGCTCAGCGTGCTCTGGTTCGAGGGCTACAAGCTGATCCTGGGTCGCCGACACGCGAGCGTGGCGTAGCCCCCAGGGCAGTTTCGCGAGGCTCACCGTCGTGGTCGGCGCAATGCCGACATGTAGAAACGACAAGCAAGACCTCCACGCGGGCGAGAACCTCTGTTATGGCAAGCCCGGTCGCGGGCCGAGTGCAGTCGGCGCCGACGGCTGGGGAAGGAAGCGATGGGCGGCGCCGTGAAGAGGCGCGCCGCGCCCCAGAACGTGCGCTTCAACGCTCTTCGACGATTGGCGCCCGCCCGACACGGCACGTTTAGTGCATTCTCGGTGAGGACAACGATCACGGGAGGAACTCATGGGCCTGGGAACGATCTTGTTGATTGTGTTGATCTTGATGCTCGTCGGCGTCCTGCCGACTTGGCCGCACAGCCAGAGCTGGGGCTATGGCCCGAGCGGGTTGCTCGGTCTCGTGGTGCTCATTCTGCTCATCCTGGTGCTGACCGGGAGGCTCTGAAGCTGCGCTCGCGCGCCGGAACGGTTCAGAAGTGGTCGCCCAGCGGACACGGTCTGCTCGTGCCGCCTCCGGCGAGGAGCCGGCGCTCGCATGACTGACTGCGCTCCGCCAGCACAGGTGTGACACAGGGATGAGACTAAAGGGAGCAGTCATCGTGCGATGAGCCGCGCTGTTCCCGGTGCCGCAGCAGGAACGACGCTCAAACTTCACGTCAACTGCTCGGGTCTCACGTGGGCATGATGTTTGCTGAGAATCGCATGTAACAGAGCGCGACGTTGCGCTCGGAGGCTAGAAGCATGGGTGGGAAAATCGATCAGGCCAAGGGACGGGCGAAGGAAGCCGCAGGCGTGCTGGTGGGCGACAAGCGCCTCGAGCGCGAGGGCAAGGTCGAACACGCAGCCGGCGACGTCAAGGAGAAGGCGAAGGAGATCGCCGACAACGTCAAGAAGACGACCGAGAAGGTCGTGGACAAAGTGAAGTCTGCGGTCAAGCGCTGATCGCCTGATCGCTTCGCACGGCGCCGATATTTCTCGAAGGTGCGGTGCTTCGACTTTGGATCTGGCCCGGAGGCGACGCGCAGAACCAGGTTCTCGCTAGCGCTTCCGGGTTGATCCGCCCTTCGGGCGCCGAGCAGGTCGAGAAGCTCGCCTCCTATGGCGCGGTGTACGGCAAGTTCTTCAGACGCGGCGCGGCGATGAGCGCATCGGCAGGCGGGCGGGCTCGGTGGACGCAATGAAGTCCACGATCGTTTCGACGAACCGCTCCGGCGCCTCACAGTGTGGATAGTGTCCCACCTCCTCGAAAATCACGAGGCGGCTGCCCGGGATGGCTTCGTGAGCCGCGCGAGCGTGGCTCACGGGAATGAACGGATCTCGAGCGCCCCAGATGATCAAGGTCGGAAGCTTCGCCGTATGGTGTAGCCGACCGAGGGCGCTCACCGCCTGTCCGCGCCAATCGATCACGTCCCGCAGGCCGCGAAAGAACGCGTGGCGGCTTTCGGCGTCCGCCAGCGACGCGTAGCTGCGCCAGATCTCCTCACGGGCGGCGGTGGAGCGAACGCCCGCGCGACCGAGCCATCTGCCGACCCGGCGTCCCGCATCTCGCAAGGTTGGCGTGCAGGCCAGTGGGAACACGAACTCGGTGCCAGGAAGGGTGAGCAGGCGCAGGATGACGCTCACCTCTCGCCCGAGCCCGCCGCTGTTCACGAGCACCAGGCGTTCACAACGCTCCGGGAACTGATAGGCCAGCTGCATGGCCACCCCGCCCCCGAGCGATTGGCCGACGAACGTGGCCCGATCGTGCCCGAGCGCGTCCAGCAGGTCGCGAAGCGTGTCGACGTGGGCGCCGAGCGAGTACTCGCCCCGGGGCTTGTCGGATTGTCCCTGCCCGAGCAGGTCGGGAGCAATCACCGTGAACCGCTGGGCCAGCGGTGCCATGACGTGCCGCCACGTCATCGCGCTGCCAGCGAGCCCGTGCACGAGGAGCAGCACGGGCCCCTTGCCCGCGACTCGATAGACGACCCGGTCGCCATCCAGCTTGATCGCCTGCGGCTCGATCTGCTCCCAATCCGACTTGGCCGAGTCCACGGTCATCGCAGGATGACACGCACGCGATGCGTCGCGCCAGGGCGCTCGCCCGGCCGCGAGCGCGAGCGGATCGCGATGGCTGACGCCACGCGCGACGGAGGCGGCAGCAGCTAACGCTTCCCGGGCAACACCAGCAGCAGCCCGCCGATCACGATCGCACCCACGCCAACCCAGATCGGTACGCCGACCGTCTCCTTGTCCTTCACCGACAGCTCGAGCGGCCCGATCTTGGCCTCGTGGGTCTCTTTGGTGTAGCTGAAGCCACCGTACACCAGCCCCAGGATGCCGGCCGCGATCAGCGCGACTCCGGCGATCTTGACGACGCTCATCTCAGCACCTTCGGCGAAGATGAACCCGGTCCGAACCGGGCAGCGCAGAGCGGAAGCATCCCCTGATCATCCCAACGGCCTTCGACCCTGGATGACACGCACCAGGATCACGACGACCGCAATGACCAGGAGAATGTGGATCAATCCGCCCATTGTGTACGAGGTAACCAGACCAGCCAGCCACAGGATGATCAGAATGATCGCGATGGTTTCGAGCATTTGTCCCTCCTCGACCCGTGATGTATGACGCCGATCAGAATCATATCCCCAGTGATCCATCGCCGCTTCGGTGCGCTCGCCATCCCAGGATCAACTCGGAGTGAAGTTCAGGTGGTCTGCGGCTCTGCGGGTCCCGGATCAGGCTCGCGGTCGCTCGCCCAGCGCTTTGGCGAGCATGAGTTCCAACTGCTCGATCGCGCCGTGGAGCATCGTGAGCGCGCGGAGCGAGACGCTCCTCAGCGGCTCGGCCTGGTCGGTCTCCAGCGCGATCGCGCAGTCGCGAACCTCTCGGCTCGCTTCACGCACTTCCACGAGCGTGCTGCGGCGCGCTTCGCGCTCGCGCAGAGCGCGCAGCACCACGGGCACGAGCCGGTCGAGCCGTTGCTTCAGCACGAAGTCGGTGGCGCCGAGCTTCAGCGTCTCGACCGCGAGGTCCTCGCCCATCACGCCGGAGATCAGCACCACGGGAATGTCGGGGCTGAGTTCGCGCGCGAGTTCCAGAACGGCCACGCCGTCGATGCGCGGGAGCGAATAGTCCGCGATGACGAGGTCCACGCCGCCGCGGACGAGCGCCGCGCGGAGCGTCGGACGCGACTCGACGCGTTCGAGATCGATGCGCAATCCCGCCTCCGCCAAGCGGGCCCGCACGAGCTCCGCATCGTCCGCGTCGTCTTCGACCAGAACGATCCGGATCGCGCGCGATTCGGGGCTCACGCGGGACTTGGACATGCAACTCCTCCCGTGGGATCCGGGAGCGAGAACCAGAACGTCGCACCGCGGTCGATCGCTCCCTCTCCTCCGGTGCGTCCGGCGTGACGCGCCACGATGCGCCGCACCGTCGCGAGACCGATTCCACTACCCGCGAACTCCTCCGCATGATGGAGTCGCTGGAACACCCCGAAGAGCTTCCCCGTGAAGCGCACATCAAAGCCCACGCCGTTGTCGCGCACGAAGAAGGAAGTCTGGCCCTCGCGACGCGAAGTCCCGACCTGTACCTCCGCCACCGCGCGCGATTGGGTGTACTTGAGTGCGTTGTCGAGCAGGTTTCTCCACACGACGCGAAGCATCGCCGGGTCCGCGTCCACGTGTGGGAGGCGCTCGATCGTCCAGTGCACGTCGCGCGCGGGCTGCTCGTTCGTAAGGTCGGACACCACCTCTTCCACCATCGTCTGGACATCGACGTCGTGTCGCTCGAGGGGGGCCCGGCCCATGCGCGAGAACGCGAGCAGGTTGTCGATCAGCGCTTCCGCTCGGTGCGTCTGGTCCACGATTCGATCGAGGTAGTGGGTAACCAACGCATCGCCGGTGCCGAGACGTTGGATGAGCAGCTCGCCGAAGCCATCGATGTGGCGAAGCGGAGCGCGGAGATCGTGCGAAACCGAGTAGGAGAAGGCCTCGAGCTCGTCATTCAGATCTTGCAGTTCCTGCGTTCGCTCGACGACGCGCTGCTCGAGCGTGATCGCCCGCCGCTGACCGCGCCCGATCAACGCAAAGCACCGGCGCACGAAGACCCCGAAGCGGCTGGGCAGCTCGCGAGCGAAACCAGTGAGTGTCTTGAGCGCGGCCCCGGGGGTCATGCGATCCCCGGATCGCGCGAGGCCACCGCCGCGACGGTTCGGATCAGGATCTCGGGATCCACCGGCTTGGTGAGGTGGGCGGCAAACCCCGCGTCGAGACACCGGGCGCGCTCGGGCGCGCTTCCATAACCCGAGAAGGCGATCACCGGAACGTCGCGACCCGTGCCGAGTGCGCGGATCTGCTGCAGGAACGAGTACCCGTCATCGCCGGGCAGGCCGAGGTCGGAGACCACGATGTCCGGCTTCGAGCGCAGGAACGCATCGATGCCCGCGCTCGCCGAAGCGGCGGTCGTGACCTGCGCGGCGCGCAGCTCGAGCAAGACCGCGGTGCTCTCGCGCACGTGGACGTCGTCTTCGACGAGCAGGACGCGAATGCCGGAAAGCCGACTGCGCGCGACCGCGGTCGTCGGCGCAGGGGAGGCGGGTTCGGCGAGCGCGCTTGAAAGCGGCAGCCGCACCGTCATCGTCGTGCCGCCCCCCGGCCCCGTACTCTCCGCTGTGACGCGTCCTCCGTGTAGCTCGACCAGGTGGTACACGATCGAAAGGCCGAGCCCGAGGCCGCCGTGACGTCGCCCCCGCGAGCGATCGGCCTGGGAGAAGCGCTCGAAGATATGCGGGAGGAACTCGGGCGGGACGCCCTCGCCCGTATCGCGCACGCTGATCACGCCGTCGCAACCTTCGGCCACGCAACGCAGCTCCACGCGACCGCCGCTGGGCGTGAACTTGATCGCGTTCCTCAGCAGGTTCGCGAGGATCTGGTGGATGCGTTCCGGATCGCCGAATACGGGGACCACGCTCGCGGCGTCGCACGCCATTGTGATGCCGTGCCTCCTGGCGGAGAACTGCTTGTCTTCGAACGCCTGCCGCGCCAGCTCGGACAGGTCAACGGAGCTGCACGCGATCTCCATCTTGCCGGCCATGATGCGCGAGACGTCGAAGAGCCCGTTCAGAAGCTCGGCCTGTTGTCGCACGATGCGCTCGATCGTCTCGAATGCCTGATCGGCCTGTTTGGCTTCGAGTTGACCGCCGCGCAACAGACGACCCCAACCCAGAATGCCCTGGAGCGGCGAGCGCAGCTCGTGCGACAGAGTGACCAGGAACTCGTCCTTCAACTGATTGGCTTCGTCGGCCACGCGTTGCGCTTGCTCGGCCATGGCGCGAAGCCGCGCTTGCTCGGCCTCGTTCCGCTTGAGCAAGGTCACGTCGTTCACCGTCAAGCCGACGCCGACGATGTCACCACCCGGCCCGCGGAGCGGGAGGAAAGACCCAGCGAAGTGGCGGACTTCGGCCCCGAAGTGAGGAGCTCCAATGGCGAGCTCGTGCCCGATCGCCGGTTCGCCTTCGAGCACACCGAGCAGGGTGGTGAGTACGCCCTTGGGGAGCCAAGGAGCCACGTCGTGGACCGGCCGGCCGAGGTGCTCGCGCACAGGGATCCCGTTGATGTCGGCAAGCGCCTCGTTGACCTGGAGGTAACGCAATTTCGAATCGACGAAGCCGATGCCGATGTGCGCCGAGTCGAGAACCGTCTCGAGGCGCTCGCGCTCGGTCGCGACGGCAGCGTGCAGCTCGTTGCACTCGATTTCGGTGCGCATGCGCGCGCTGAGCAGGACCGAGAGGACCAAACTCGAGAATGCGAAGGTCAGCATGGTCGGATCCGCGAAGCGCGTCTGGCCCAGCGGCTCGGCAGGGAAATACCCGATGACGAGCAACGAAGATGCGGTCGCGAGCAGGCCGGCACGCAAACCGCCGTCGAACGCACACCCTGCGATGACCGCCAGCAACAAGGGATAGGCGACGTAGGGAGCCTCGGCCCGAAGCGGGAGCGTGAGTGCGAAGACCGCCGCCACCGCAGCGGGAGGAACCGCGTAGCGGCGAAGCGTCGAAGCGATGCGAGTTGTCATGAGGCTCGGGCGTCCGGAAGGAAGGAAGGAAGGAAGCAACGAGCGGACTGTAACACCTGGCCGGTCGGATTCGCGCGGACGCGCCACCAGCATCTCGCCCGCTATCCGACTTCGTCGAGCGACTGGTCATCGAGGTCGCGAAGGATCTGGGAAAGGTGCGCGGCGCGCGCTCTTTCCCTCTTGAGATTCGTTTCCAGCATCGCTCGCGTCGGCGGGTCCGCAGCGCCGAGATAGCGGATGACCTCTGTGTAGCTTTCGATCACGATGCGTTCCGCCCGCAAGTCCTCGCGGATCCTTTCGTCCACTGATCCGCGAGACGCATAGTCGGCGGGGTTCCTCGAGAGCAGCTGGTCCGGATCGAGATCGGGTTCGCCGCCGAGTTCGACGATTCGCCGTGCGAGCCGATCGGCAGGAGTCGGCTCCTCGCCGGCACGCCCGTCGGCGATCACCGACTTCCCGCCCGACAGCAAGTATCGACGGCGGTAACGCATCAACCAGATCAGCTCGCTCGCGAGGATGTCGTTCAGAAGCCGGAGGACCGTGGCGTGACGCTCGGCACCGCCCGCGGCCGAGGCACCTTGGGTCGAATGCTCGACGCGTCCGACCGCGGACCCTCGTCAGGTCGCTCAGGAACGCTGCTGTCGTCACACGCTTCTCCTATTGGAATACGCGGACAGAGGGAATTCTCCGTGCCGGAGTTCGACCGTTCCAGGGAGCACTTTCCATGCCAACTCGAGGTGCGTTCAGAACTCGCGACAGGGGGCCCGGGGGCGACTCTGTTCAAAGTGTGTCCGTGGAGGATGGTCATCTGTACAAAAAAGTCCCGTCGTTCGTGCCCCGCGCCTGCCAGAGGCGCCTCCCACTGTCTGCGCCAAGGCACGATTCTTGAAGTGTGTCGCGCCGGGGGTAACGGACGACCATGACTCAGTTCGATGACGACGCCGCGACTGAAAGCCCCACTGTGACGGCTGGGCTCGGCGACGAGACCGAGTTGGCACGCCGCGCCGGAGCCGGCGACCAGCAGGCTTTCGATCTCCTGTACGAACGCTATTTCGCGCGCACTTCCTGGTACTTCACGATCTTCGCGCGACGCGAGGCAAAGGCCGCCGTCCAAGAAGTGCTGACGGAGTTGTTCGGCTCCCTCACCGAGCCTTCCGATCGTCCCCTCGCAGAGCGGGCCTACCGCCTCGCACTCGCCACCGAGCTGCGACACGCGGCTGTGGCCGAGAAGGCCAGGGCGACGAAGGCCGAGCCCGTGAGGGTCAAGATCGTGAAGAACAGGTCGGCCAAGACCCTTCCCTTGCAAGTCTAGTCGTCGGGACGCGAGCGAGAATCCTCCCGGGATCCACCCATGCAGATCGCAATCGACCGCTTCCTGATCGCGATCGGGATCTGCGCGCTGGCCTTCGTGGCGGCGCTGCGCATCGACTCCGCCATCGGCGAACAGGGCGCGCGGGAGGATCTCGCGAGCCGGTTCACCGTGTGGCCGCCACACGCGATGCCTCCCGACACGACCGACTGGTCCGAGGCGCGGCGGGTCGCGTGGCAGGCGAGCCAGAGGACGGGCTCCGGTGCGCCGCTCGGCGTGCTTTCGATCGCTTCCATCGGGCTCTCCGTCGCGCTGCTCGAAGGCACCGATGCGATCACGCTCAACCGCGGCGTCGGACGCGTCGCGGGTACCCGAATCGAAACGAACCTCGGAATCTCGGGTCACCGAGATGGATTCTTCCGCGGACTCCGCAACGTCGCCCCGGGCGACCGCATCCGGCTCGAGACTCCGGGCGCTGCGTACGAGTACGAAGTTCGCACCCTCTCCGTCGTATCCCCCGAAGACGTGCAGGTACTCGGTCCCACGCCGGAGCCGACGCTCACGCTCGTCACCTGTTTTCCGTTCTTCGCGCTGGGCCCTGCACCGAAGCGCTTCATCGTGCACGCGGTGCGCGTCGGCAAAGGCGACTAGCGGCGCCGCTGCATCCTCAGGACGAGGCCGCTCGCGAGAAAACCCGCGCCGAACAAGGCGATCAGCGGGAGCGGTGTCGCGGTCTTCGGCAGGCGTTCGGCCGGCCGCTGCGACGCATCGTAGTCGGCCGATTGCACTTGCGCGGTGCGGTTGGGCAGGCCGCCGTCCTTGCCAGCCGATTCGACGCGTGCCGTGTCGGTGGCAGATTCGGAAGCCGGCGCCGGCGAGGCGACCGCCATCTCGTCCACCTGCACGCGCGTCGCGAGCATCGGGACCAGCGGATCCGTCGGAGCCTGCTCGGTCGTCACGGTGACCCGAGAGTCCTTCCGGAGATCTCCCAGCGCAACGTCGATTCCCTTCTGCTCGATCTTCGTGGCGTCGTTCCTGGTGAACAGGAAACGCCTCCCGTCATCCGTCTGGATCGTGATCGCGCTCCTGAGTGCGTCCGTGGCCACGACCCTGCCGCTCGTCGTGGCGGCGTTTGCGGGTGTTCCAACGAGCAGCGCGATGGCACCGCCCATCATCAGCAGGCCTCGCTTCATGATCTTCTCCTCGGCGTGCCGGCCCGGTATAAACCCGGACATCCTGCCGCTCGAAGAACTGCGGAATACGTCTGACTCTCCAAAGAATGCACCGAACGTGCCAACGAGTCGCGATTGGACTCAGCCGATCGCCAGGCGCTGCACGCTGATTCTCTCGCCGCTTTGAAGAATCTACCCGCATCCGCCGGCTGCTCGTACAACGAAAGGATCGCAGGCGACCCTCCATCGCCTGCCCCGGCGGCACGCTACTTGCTCTACTTGCGAACCTGGGAACGTCTGACGGTCCTACCGCGATCGACCTCAGCTTGGAGGATCCCATGAAGGCAGCGACTCTCATTGGCGTATTGCTGATCGTTCTCGGCATCGGTGCGCTCGCCTACCAGGGCTTCACGTACACGACCGAAGAGAAGATCCTCGACATCGGGCCGATCGAGGCGTCCAAGGAAACCACGAAGACGATTCCGCTGCCGCCGATCGTCGGCGCGCTCTCGCTCATCGGTGGGATCGTGTTGGTGGTGACGGGCGCTCGGGGAGTGCATCTCGCAACATGATCCGCACCACGGAATCGGCGATGCATTTCGCCCTGTTCATGGCCGTCGCATCCCTCGCGCTCCCTGCGAGCGCCGAGCCGCAAGCGGACGATCCGGCGGCGGCCCAACCCGCCGAGCCAGAGCCCGCGCCGCGCAAGGGCGAGTTCGCGTTCGGCGGACCAATCGAGTTGCAGGACGTTTTCCTGCCCGCGCAGATGCGCCCGCAGTCGTACCCGGAGAGCGCGGAGGTGCTGCCACCGGGAGCGTTCTCGGTGCGCACCGTCGTGGATTGGACCAACCACCTGGCGCAGACCGACCGCTATCTGTTCGACGGCGAGTCGGTGAGCACGGTCCTGAAGCTTCGCTACGCGCCGTGGCAACGCGTCGAACTCGGGATCGACGTGCCCTATACGAACCGCTTCGACGGCACGCTCGACCCGTTCATCGAGGACGTCGAGACCGCGCTCGGCCAGCAAGTGCAGGCGCGCTTCGAATTGCCTGAATCGAACTGGACGGCGATTGCGGTGCGTTCCGACGGCAGCCGCACGCTGCGCATGCGCGAGAACGACGGCTTCGGAGACATCTCGCTGCGCGGCAAGTTTGCGCTCGCGCGCAAAGCCGAACTCGGCTTCGACGCCGCGCTGGTCGCGAGCCTCGGTCTTCCGAGCGGCGGGGACACGATGGGCGGAGAAGGCGTCTCGCCGGGCCTGGCGCTCCACGCTCAGCTTCCGTTCGAGACCGTGAACCTCTTCGGCGGCGGCGGCCTGCAGTACTACAGCGATGCGACGGAGCAGCAGTTCCGGCTCGCACCGTGGCGTTGGATGTCGTACCTGGGCGCGGAATGGCGACCCGGACACAGCTGGTTCGGTCTGCTCGCGGAGTACCAGGTCTACGGTCCGCTCGCCCGTGTCGATGCTCCGCTCACGCATCTCTCGCACTACTACGCCGGCGGCTTCCGTTTCTACCTGCCCTGGCGCACGACGCTCGAGACCACCGTGGTCGAGAACTTCGGCGCGATCGAGAACCGCAACTCCAGCGACGTCTCGTTCCACTTCGCGCTCGGCTGGCGCTTCGGGAACTAGCCGCGCTCGATCGAGACGGCGTCCACAGCGAGCGCGTGCCTCTCAGCGGCGCTTGCGACTGCCGTAGTCGCCGAACGGATCGTCGCGCTCGCGCACCGCCTGCCGGAATCCCGCCTGCTGCGAGCGCCGCACGAAGTCGAGACCTTCCTGCGTGTGGCGCGCAACGCCGTCGAAGAGCGTCCCGAGCAGCCGACTCGACGCGAGGCCCATGTTCTCGACGGTCTGGTTGCAGAGCAGCTTCAGCATCACGAGCTGGTTCACCGGCAGCAGCGCCATGCGCTCGGCGAGCGCCGTCGCGTGCGCGTGCAGCTCGGCGGCGGGCACGACCTCGAGGACCAGCCCGATCTCGGCGGCGGTCGTCGCGGGGATCTCGTCGCCCGTCAGCAGGTATCGCTTGGCGCGCTCGAGGCCCATCCGGTAGACCCACATCGCCGTCGTCGGCGTGCCCCAGACGCGCGCGGGCGGATAGCCGAAGCGGGCGTCGTCGCCCGCGATGATCACGTCGGCGCACAGCACCATGTCGGTGCCGCCGCCGATGCACCAGCCCTGCACCGCCGCGATGGTCGGCTTCTTCGCGTACCAGAGCTTCATGTACGTATCGACGAAGCGGCTCATCATCCCGTAGTCCGCGACCGAGTCCCAAATTCGTGAGGTCGCCGCTCGCCTGCGGCTCGCTACGCGGGAATCGAGCGCGTCGGCTTCGCTTGGCGCTTCGAACTCCGTCTGCGAGGCGGCTGCATCCGAGTACGCGACCTGCTGCGCTTCGGCGGCGGTAGACCAGTCGAGCCCGTAGCCGGCGCAGAACGCCGGACCTTCGGCGCGCAGCAGGATCACGTGGACGTCGCGGTCGGCGTCGGCCGCGTCGATCGCCGCGGCGAGCTCGTCGCGCAGCTCGGGCGTGATCGTGTTGTACTCGGCGGCGCGACACAGCACGAGGTGGCGGACGCCGTTCACGGTCTCGGCTCGAAGCGTCTTCACGTGGACTCCCCGTTTCTGGGCGGCTGCGCCACGTCGAGCTTGTCCGCGACCACGCGCGAGAGATGCGCGATCAACTCCCCACGCCAGGCGCCCGCATCGGCGTCGCCCGCGCGGATGCGGCGCACGAGTTCCTGATTGCGCGCGACGATCGCCTCGCGCAGCGACGCGCGTTCTTCCGGCTTCGCGCTCGCTCTGGGACCCGAGCAGCGCCGCGAGACCGTCCCACTCGCGCGCGAGATGCTCGTCCTCGGTCGCGAGTTCGCGCGCGACGATGCGCACCACGTTCGCGGCGACGCGCGCGTGGTACTTCGCGGGCCCTTCGAGCCCGGGCACGGCGGTCTCTTCGAGGAAACGCTCGACGGCGGCGAGCAGTTCGGTCGCGCTGGGCCGGTCGTTCATGCTTCGCCTCGCAGGAAGCGCAGCAGCTCGTCCTCCGCTTCCACCGTGCGGCGTCCGAGCGACGCCAGTTCGACCGAGCGCACGCGACCGTCGAGGAACACGCGCGACTGCATGATGAAGACGAGCGCCAGCTTGAAGGAGCCGAACGCCTCCCAGAAGCGCAGCGACTCGCGATCCACCTTCGTGCCGCTCGCGGCCTCGTAGGCTTCGACGAGCTGCTCGCGCGTGCCGACGCCGCCCGCCGGCAGCGGCGAACCGAAACGCCAGGCGCGTGTGCAGAGCCAGCCGAGATCTTCGATCGGATCGCCGAGATGCACGAGTTCCCAGTCGAGGATCGCGCGCACGCCGCTCGCGTCGAAGATCACGTTGCCGATGCGGTAGTCGCCGTGCACCAGCGCGAGGCGCGGCGGCTCGGGCGCGCGCTCGAGCAGCCAGCGCTCGGCGAGATCGAGCACGGGGTGCGGCTCGACGGCGAGCTGCGCGATCGCCGTCGCGACGCGTTCCACCTCGCGTGCGCGCGATCGAGCGATCCGCCGGCGGACGCGGCAGCGCAGCGAGATCGGGCTGCGAGAGGTCGAGCGCGTGGATGCGCGCCGCGATCGCGCCGAGCACCGGCGCCATGCCGGCGCGCGCTGCGGCGTAGGCGTCGTCGCGCAACAGCCGTCGCGGCAACGCCTCGCCTTCGATGCGGTCCATCAAGAAGAACGGCGAGCCGAGCACGCTGACGTCACCCGTGCCCCAGCGCGGTCGCGGCACCGGCACGCCGCCCGCGTACGCCGCGCGCAGCACCGACAGCTCGACGCTGCGATCGCCGCCGTCGCCGACGCGACCGGCGGGATCCTTGCGCACCACCAGCGGCAGCGACTCGACGCCGCCATCGCGCTCGATCGCGAGATCCACCGACCAGATCTCGCGCGACGCGCCGCCGGCGAGGCGGCGCAAGTTCGCGGCCCGCACACGGCCAGCGGGGAGCCGCTCCTCGCGCGCGACGAAGGCGGCGAGCTGTTCGGCGAGGGAATCGATGGCGTGCGCTTCACGACCTGCGGCCTGGCTCATCGTCGCCTCGCCGTTCTCCTCTGCGCTTCACGACGCCTCCGCCGTTGGCCACGCTAGCGGAGATCGCTGCGCGCCGGCTTGCCGCCAATCCTGGTTCTTGGTATGAATCCGGTCATACCCAGGTAAGAATGGGGTCCGGATGCCGAAAGCAAAGGCAACGACGGCAACAACGGCAACAACGGCAAAGATGGCAGTGAGTCTTCCCGACGAGCTCTATCGCGCCCTCGAGAGCGCCCGGCGCCGAGCTCGGAAGACGCGCAGTGCGGTGGTGCAGGAGGCGCTGCGCGATTGGCTGCGACGGCAGGCCCGAGCAGAGCTGGTGCGCGACTACGAGGAGGGCTACCGCCGAAGTCCCGAGAGCGCCCGGGAGGTCGAGTCCGCGCTCGCGACCGCAGTCGGCCTGCTCACCGACGACGACGAGTGGTGATGCGCCGCGGCGAGGTGTGGTGGGCTCAGCTGCCCGCACCAGCCGGACGGCGCCCCGTCGTCCTGCTGTCACGCGACGAAGCCTACGCCGTCCGAGAGCTGGTGACGGTCGCCCCACTGACTACCCGTATTCGTGCCATCCCGACCGAAGTCGTCCTCGATCGCACGGACGGACTGCCACGGCGCTGTGTCGCCAACCTCGACACCATCACCACGATTCCCAAACGGCTCCTCGCCGAGCGCCTGGCGGTGCTGGCACCCGCACGGGTGGCGGCCGTGGATCGCGCACTCCGGTTCGCGCTGGGCCTCGTGTGAGCGCCGCCGCCGGCGAGGCGGCGCAATCCGGTCGCGCGCACGCGCTCGGGTTCGAGCGCTTCCTCGCGCGCCACGAAATCCGCGAGGCGTTGTGCCATCTCGTCAGTCTTGGCGGCGTTCACCGTGCCGAGTCTGCGCGGTTCGCATGCGAGTTGCCAACGCGGCGAAAGCGACCAGCGCGAGGGCCGCCGCGTCCGGCTCGGGTACGACCGCGACCGCTGCGATGTCGCCTTGTGCGAGAAGCGTGAGCGTTCCACTCACGGCGTCGACTGCGTACAAGGTGCGCTGACCGAACCACCCGCCGACGACGGCGAGCAGGTTGCCATCGTCGGTCGCGGCGAGATCGAAGCTCCAATCCCAGATTGGCGGGCCCAGGGCGGTCAGGCGCGTGCGATCCCCCGTCACGGCATCGACCTGGAAGATGCCGGGCTGCGGCGACGAGCCCGTCAGCATGAGCCACGGGCCGAGGACGTAGAGCCCTCCGTCCGGCGTGACTGCGAGCGCCGCGGCGGGTCCGAACAGCTCTCCGCTGCCGGTGCTGGGGTCCGTCACGATGCTGCGTTCGCCGGTCTCCGGATCGACGCGCAGGATCCCGTCGGCGTCGAGCACGTAAATCCCAGCCTCTCCGACCGCCACGTCGGCCGCACCCTCCCAGAGCGGTCCGCTTCCGGTGTCGGGACCCGAGAGTTTCGTTCGCTCGCCGGTCGCTCGATCGACCAACACGACCGACGGCACGGCCGGTCCCGACTGGGTGGAGTCGAGCACGACGAGCCGCCCGTCGGCAGCGCGCCGATCCGCCACCTTGCTCGTCGAGAACGTCTCGGGCGGCGGACCGACCCACATCACGATCGAGCGCTCGCCGGTCGCCGGGTCGATGCGCACCAGGCCCGAATCACTCGTCGCGAACAGCGCGTAGGGTTCCGCCGCGAGTGTGGACCGCGCGTGCTCCGTCCCGGCGTAGACGGGCGGACCCGATCCGATCGCCGCAGCGAGAACGAGGCTGCGATCGCCCGTCAACGGCTCGACCCGCAGGATGCCGGACTCCCCGACCCCGCCCCAAGCGAGAAGGGTGCCCTCGGGTTCGACGCCGATCAGGTCGAGGAGCGCCGGGCCCGATCCCACGCCGTCACCCGACACGATGCTGCGATCCCCATTTGCGAGATCGACCGACACGATCGTGCCGGCCAACGAGTCGAACGCGAGCAGCTCTGCATCCGAACGGGCGACGAGCCGCGCCGGCAGACCCCACTCCGGACCCGCACCGATTCCGAGACCCGAGATCGCTTCGCGCAGGCCCGACACGGGATCGATGCGCGTGATGCGCGGCACGTGGCCCCAGCCGCCGACCGACGTGTAGATCCGGCCGTCCGGCGTGGTCGCGATGTCGATCTGGCCATACGGACTCGCATAGGTGCCGTCGTACACGATATCGGTCATGAGCGGCAGCACGGTCGAGAGGGTGGGAACGCCGGTCGGATCAAGGCGATCGACGCCCTCGGTGAAGAAGGTGGATCCGCCGAGGCCACCCGTGCTCGACCAAAAATGCGTGAGCAGCACCGTAGGCCCCGGTTCGACCGCGAGCCTGACTGGCGACATTGCCAATCCCGACGAGACCTCGCTCCGGTCCCCCGTCGTCGGATCGATGACGAACACACAGCAGTGCAGCCCGACGAGCCAGATCGATCCGTCGGCGTCCACGTCGAGGTCCGAGGGATCCGCTCCCCACGACGGACCCTCACCGCGAAGCAGTGACGAAATCGTTGCGACCGTTCCGGCTTCGAGGTCGATGCGGACGACGGAGTCGAACATCGGGTCGACACCGACGAGCGATCCATCCGGGGCGAGACCGAGAAGCGTCGGAAGCCGTTTGCCGCTCACCGTCTCGACGCCGCCGCTTGCGGGATCGAAGCGCCGCACGCTCGAATCGCGGAGGAGCAGCATCACGTCGCCCGGCTCGAGCCGTGCGCCCGCCGGATTGGCCAGAAGGAAACCGAGAACCGAGAGTGCCCACGCGACCGATCGAAGTCTCGCGGCCGTTCCAGTACGCCGAGCATTCCGTATGGGACCTCCTCGTCGAACTCGATGCCCTCCCCTCACACCGATCGCCGACTACTCCCGCAGCACCGCCGGATTCCGCGCCAGCTCGCGGCTCAGGTTCTTGTGATGCGCCTCGAGTGTACCGCCGCCGATCTCCAGGAGCTTCGCGTCGCGCCAGAGGCGCTCGACCACGTACTCGCCCATGTAGCCGTAGCCGCCGAGCACCTGGATCGCGGCGTCGGCCGCGCGTTTGGCCATCTGCGAGGCGACCAGCTTGGTGGCGTCGGCGTCGAGGCGCTGGCCGACGCTGTGCAGATCGAGCCGGCGCGCGACGTCGTAGACGAAGCTCCGCGCCGAGCGCCACTCGGCGAAGCTCTCGGCGATGTAGCGCTGGATCTGCCCGAACTCGCGGATCGCCTTGCCGAAGGCCTTGCGCTCGTTCGCGTAGCCGACCATCACCTGCAGCGAGCGCTGCGCGATGCCGAGCGACATCGCGGCGAGCGTCACGCCGCTCGATCTCCAGGTTGCGCATCATGTGGAGCGTGCCCTCGCCGTCCGCACCGATCTGGTTCGCGAGCGGCACCGGAACGTCGTCGAAGACCAGCTCCGCGGTGAACGAGGCGCGCATGCCGAGCTTGTCCTTCCACTGCTGGCCGAGCGCGAAACCGGGCATGCCCTTCTCGACCAGGAACGACGAGATCGTCTTCGGCGCGGTGGCGGCGTAGACGATGAAGCAGTCGCCGAGTTCGGTGTCGGAGACGCCGCCGTTGGTGATGAAGGTCTTGGTGCCGGTGAGACGGAAGACGTCGCCGTCGCGGCGCGCGCGGGTCTTCAGCGCGAGCACGTCGGTGCCGACGGCCGGCTCGGTCATGCACAGGCCGCCGATCCACTCGCCGCTCGCGGCGCGCGGCAGCACGTGCTTGCGCTGCAGCTCGCTGCCGTTCACCGAGAGGTTGTGCGCGAACAGGATCGAGTGTGCGAGCACCGACAGCGCGAAGCCCGGGTCCGAGCTGGAGAGCGCTTCGCAGACCTGCACGGCCGCCACCGCGTCGAGTCCGGCGCCGCCGTATTCCTCGGGAATCGTGACGCCCAGGAAGCCCATCTCGCCCGCGCGGCGGAACAGCGCGTGGTTGAAGCGTTCGGCGCGATCGTGTGCGGCGGCTTGCGGTTCGACCTCGCGCGCGACGAACTCGCGCAGCGAGTCGCGCAACAGTGCGTGCTCGGGCGTCGGCGCAAACAGGTCGAAGGGGCGTTCGTCGCGGGGTTGATGCAAGGGAAACAGTCCTCCCGCGCCTAGGCTACCCGCTGCCCCGCGCGTATGCTCCCGCAGGACAGCGAGGAGGACGCGTGAATCCCGGCATCGAGTGGGCGACCTGGATCGTGGTGCGGCGCAGCGCGATCGACCGCGCGCTCGCCGCGCGGCGCGGCGGCCAAGCGCCGCACGCGGCAGCACCAGAGACCGAGGCGCTGCGCCGCTTCCGCTCGTTTGCCGCGTCGAGCCTCCGCCGCGGCGACGCCGGTGCGCCCGCGCTCGACGGCTTGCGGATCGACGCCGTCGCCGCCGTGCGTCTCGTCGAGGATTGGTGTCGCGCGGCCGCCGAGATCGCGGGCGAGCGGCGCGACGAGTTGCGCGGGCGCCTCGACCCGCTCGTCGCGCGCTTCCGCAGCGCGCTCATCGGCACCGAGCTGGCGCACGCGGCGCGGGGCGCGCCGCACGTCTCGCGACGCGCGGTGGGCGGCGCGATCGACCGCATCGCCGACGCGTTCCTCGCCGTAGACATCGAGAGCCTGGCGATCGCCGACGCCAATCCCGCCGCGGCGACGCTGCTGCGCGTGGAGCGCGACGGCGCTGGTGGGCGGCGACGTGGCGAAGTTCCTGGCATCCGATGCGCGCGAAGCGTGGATCGCGGCGCTCGAGCCGCTGCTCGAGAGTGCGGCGCCGCGTCGCTTCCGCGCGACGCTGCTCGACGCGCGCGGCGACGCCGTCGGCGTCGACGTACACGCCACCCGGCTCGCGACCCGCGAGCGCGTGCTGGCGCTGCTGGTCGCGCGGCCGCTCTAGGCTTCAGCTCGCGAGATGCCGCTGGAACCACGCCAGCATGCGCGACCATGCGTCGCGCGCGGCTTCGGGTCGGTACATCTCGGGGCGCGTGTCGTTCACGAAGGCGTGACCGGCGCCGGGATAGACGATCACTTCGTGGGGTTGGCCCGAGGCGTCGAGCTTGCTGGTCGAGACGCGCGACGTCGTCGGTGGGGACGTACGGGTCGTCCGCGCCGAAGCAGCCGAGCAGCGGGCAGCGCGCGTCGCGCGCGGCTTCGAGCGGCGAGCGCGGCTTGCGCAGCGGGTCGAGGGTTTCGCCGGGCGGCGGCGCGAGCAGCCCGTGCTCGTGCGAGAGGATTCCGTAGAACGACACGGCGGCGGAGAGGCCGCGGCAACCGGCCGCGGCGTGGATCGCGTAGCTGCCGCCCATGCAGAAGCCGACGACACCGACGCGCCGGCGGCCCACCGACGCATGCTTCGCGAGGAAGTCGACGGCGGTCTGCATGTCGCCGATCCCCTGCGGATCCGACAAGCCCGCGGATCCAGCGACCCGGATCGGTGATCTTCGCATCCGGCATGGCGCCGATAGAGATTCACCGCCAACACCGAGAAGCCGTCGGCGGCGAGGCGACGCGCGAGATCGCGGTAGTGGTCGGAGAGACCCCAGACGTCGTGGATCACGACGACGCCGGGTTGCACGGCGTCTGCGCGATGCGCGAGGTAGCCGAGTTCGAGTTCGCTCGCGATCACGGATTCCATCGTGCGCGGCAGCATAGCCGCACGGGACCCGCCTCCCTATACTGCCGCGCCATGTCCTACCAACGAGAGCTGGATGTCGCGCTCGCGGCGGCGCGCGCGGCGGGCGAAGTCGTGCTCCGCTACTACGAGAGCGACACGGGATTCTGGGAGAAGTCGAAGGACAACCCGCTGACGCTCGCGGACCTCGAGTCGGACCGCGTGATCGGCGAGCAGCTGCGCGCGGCGTTTCCCGGCGACGCGATCCTCTCCGAGGAGACCGTGGACGACCCGTCGCGACTCGCGAACCCGCGGGTGTGGATCGTCGATCCGGTGGACGGCACCAAGGAGTTCACCAAGCGCATCCCCGAGTTCGGCGTGTCGATCGCGCTCACCGTGAAGGGCGAGCCGGTCGTGGGGGTGATCCTGAACCCGGCCGCCGGCTCGGCGGTGTGGGCGAGCGAAGGCGACGGGACGTTCCGCGACGGGACGCGCGTGCGGGTGTCGAGCAAGACGCAGCTCGCCGACGCGCGTGGTGATCGCGAGTCGCACCGAGATCTCGCGCAATCTCTTCGAGCCCTACGAGGGCTGGTTCGCGGAGCTGCGGCCGGTCGGGTCGATCGCCTGGAAGCTGGCATGCATCGCGTCGGGCGACGGCGATCTCAACATCTCGGTCGCGCCGAAGAACGAGTGGGACGTGTGCGCGGGGGACTTGCTGGTGCGCGAGGCGGGCGGCGTCTACGTCGCGTTCGACCGCACGACGCGGCGCTACAACCAGGCGAAGACGTTGATCGACGCGGGAATGGCGGCGGGGCCGGCGGTACTGGTCGATGCGTTCCTCGCGCGCGAGCGTGCGCGCGCGGTGTAGCCAGGCCAGCGGCAGCGTCGATGAGCACCGTCGATGAGAGATCGGACTAGAGGCCGAGCTTGGCGCGGACGGCGGCGTTTACGACCTTGCCTTCGTGCGTGAGCAGGGCGCTCTTCGTGATCTCGTCTTCGAGATCGAGTTGCAGGTTGCCGTCCTTCACGAGATGGAGGAGCAGCGTGGCGAGGTTGCGGGAGTAGACGCGGCTGGCGTCGTGCGCGACTTCGGCGGGCAGGTTGGTGGGACCCAGGATGGTGACGCCGTGGGCGACGACGGTTTCGTCGGCTTTGGTGAGCGCGCAGTTGCCGCCGGTGGCGGCGGCGAGATCGATGATCACCGAGCCGGGCTTCATGCCGGCGACGACTTCGGCGTCGATCAGGACCGGCGCGCGCGCACCCGGAACGGCGGCGGTCGAGATCACGGCGTCGGCGGCGCGCACGCGCTCACCCAGCAATTCGCGCTGTTTGGCGAGGAACTCCTCGCTCTGGGCCTTGGCGTAGCCACCGGCGCCTTCGGCGTCGCTGGTGTCGAGCGGCAGCTCGACGAAGCGGGCGCCGAGGCTCTCGATCTGTTCCTTCACGGCGGGGCGCGTGTCGTAGGCCTCGACGACGGCGCCCAGGCGGCGCGCGGTGGCGATCGCCTGCAGGCCGGCGACGCCGGCGCCGATCACGAGCACGCGCGCGGCGGGGATCGTGCCCGCGGCGGTGGTCATCATCGGGAGGATCTTCGGCATCGAGGCGCCGGCGAGCAGCACGGCGTGATAGCCCGCGAGCGACGCCTGCGACGAGAGCGCGTCCATCGCCTGCGCGCGCGTGATGCGCGGCACCAACTCCATCGCGAAGCTGGTGACGCCGGCGCGCGCCAGTTGCGCGGCGATCTCGGGACGATCGAGCGGTCGCAGGAACGAGATCAGCACGCAACCACGGCGCAGTGCGGCGATCTCCGCGTCGCTCGGCGCCTGCACCTTGAGCACGACGTCGGCCTTCGCGAGCAACGCGGCGAGATCGGCGTGCAACGCGATCGACTCGCGCTCGTACGCGGCGTCGTCGAAGCCGGCGCGCAGCCCCGCGCCCGCCTGGATGGCGAGTTCGACCCCGGCCTTCTTCAGCAGACGCGCTGCCTCGGGCACGAGAGCGACGCGACGTTCACCGGGGATGGTTTCGGTGGGAGCGGCAATCAGCATGGCGGCGCACTATAGCGGCTGTGCAGCGGAGGTGAACCATGTCACCCGCCCTTTGGTGGACCGGCTTGACGGTGCCCGCCGGTCTGGTTTCCGTCTGGCTGGGGATCCGGACCGTGCGCAGTCTGATCCGTACGACGCGCGCTTCGGTGGTGGCGTCGGCGCCCCTGCGCGAGCGACAAATCCTGCCGCTCCCGGGTGCGGGGAGCTACGACCTCTACGTGGAGGGCAAGCGCCTCAGCCGCGATTTCGGCGGCCTCGACTTCGCGCTGTCGGATCGCAGCGGAGCGACGATCCCAATGCGTCGGTTGCTGCTGCGAACCCAGGTGTCGTCGCTCTCGCGGGTGCGGCTCGCGCTGCGCAGCTTCGACGTGGGCGCGGCGGGCGACGTCGCGCTGACGACATCCGGGATCAGGCCGGCGCAGGATCCGGAGAATCGGATCGTGATTGCACGCCCGTCCCGCGCCGCCCTGGTCGCGCACCTGCTGGCGTTGGTTGGCCTGTCGATTGCTGCGATCGGGTCGCTGGTGGGGACGATCTTGTTGGCGTTGTTCGAGGGCGGCTCGGCGCCTGCGCCTTAGCCTGCTACGAACAGAGCGCGTCGGAACAGTCGCCGGCGTAGTGATCGGGAACTTCGAGCGCGCCGCTCTTCGCCGCGCACGAGGACGGCGACGCCCTTGCAGCCTTCGCGAAACACCGTGACGCCCTTGAGCCCGCGACGCCACGCGGAGAGGTAGATCGCGCGGATCTCGGCGGGCGTCGCCTCGGCGGGCAGGTTGATCGTCTTCGAGACGGCGTTGTCGACGTGGCGCTGGAAGGCCTGCTGCACGTCGAGGTGGCGCTCGGGCGCGATGTCGAAGGCGGTCGGGAACAGGCGTCGCACCGGCTCGGGTACTTCCGCGATGCAGCGCGCCGAGCCCGCGGCGCATCACGCGCGCCACGCACTTCGGCGCGCAAGCGCGCCGCTCTTGCGCAGCGCGGCTTCGAAGCGCGGGTTGGTCTCGGGCAGGCGCTGGCCGTCGAGCACGTGGCGCACGAAGGCGAGTGCGAAGAACGGCTCGATGCCGCCCGCGCAGCCGGCGAGGATCGAGATCGTGCCGGTCGGCGCGATCGAGGTGAGCGTCGCGTTGCGCAGCCGCTTGCCGCGGGCGTGCGCGCGCGAGCCCTGCCAGTTCGGGAAGACGCCGCGCTCTTCGGCGAGCTGCGCCGACGCCTGCTCGGCGCGCGCGTGGATGCGCGCCCATCAGCTGCTCGCCGAGCGCGACGGCGGCGGGCATCGTCGTAGGGGATGCCGAGGTCGACGAGCAGATCGGCGAACCCCATCACGCCGAGACCGATCTTGCGATTGCCGTGCACCATCGCGGTGATCGCGGGCATCGGGTAGTGGCTGGCCTCGATCACGTCGTCGAGGAAGCGCACGCCGAGCTCGACGGCGCCGTCGAGCGCGTCCCAGTCGATAGCGCCGTCGCGCACGAAGGCGTCGAGGCGCAGCGAGCCGAGGTTGCAGGCTTCGTTCGGCAGCAACGGCAGTTCGCCGCACGGGATTGGTGGCCGCGAGCGGACCGAGCTGCGGCGTCGGGTTCGCGCGGTTCACCGCGTCGATGAAGAGTCACGCCGGGATCGCCGCTGGCCCACGCGAAGTTCGCGATCTCGTCGAGCAGCTCGCGCGCGTCGACGCTGCGCACCGCGCGGCCGTCGCGCGGATTCACCAGCTCGAAGCGCTCGCCCGCCTCGACGGCCTGCCAGAAGCGGTCGGGCGTCGCGAGCGAGATGTTGAAGTTGGTGAGCCGCGTGCGGTCGGACTTGACGCGGATGAACTCGCAGCACGTCGGGATGGTCGACGCGCAACACGCCCATGTTGGCGCCGCGACGCCGGCCGCCCTGTTTCACCACCGCGGTGGCGGCGTCGAAGACGCCCATGAACGCGACGGGACCCGACGCGACGCCGGGCGTGCCCTGCACGACGTCGCCCGCCGGTCGCAGCGCCGAGAAGTCGAAGCCGGTGCCGCCACCCGACTGGTGGATCACCGCCATTTCCTTCACGGCCTCGAAGACACTCGCGAGCGTGTCTTCGACCGGCAGCACGAAGCACGCCGCGAGCTGACCGATCTCGGTGCCCGCGTTCATCAGCGTCGGCGAATTGGGCAGGAACTCGCGGCGTTGGATCGCACCGAAGAACGCCTCTTCCCAGCGCTCTCCGTCGCCTCCCCATTCCTTCTCGACCGTTGCGACGCCGCGTGCGACGCGACGGCACAGCCCCTCCCAGTTCTCGACGATGCGCCCCGCGTCGTCGCGCGCGAGGTAACGCGCCTCGAGCACGCGCTCCGCGTTGGGCGTGAGGGGCTGCATCGCCAGAACCTAATCTGCTGGTCCGCGACCAGCTAGCAGATTGTCCCAAGATGGCCTCCGTCTCCCGGAAGCCGATGCGTGGGCGCGGGGCGGTACGTTCGTCCAGAACGTCCTCGGCGGACGGATGTCGTAGCTTCGCGTTGCAGCTCCGAGGCCGCCTGCGGATTGTTCTGGCCGAACGTCCCGCCCCCGCTACTTGCCATCTGTTCCGGGAGTTCCGTTCATGAAAGAAAGACGGAAAGCCCAGCGCGGGCGGGGACTCGGCCGAAACAATCCGCAGGCGGTTACAAGCGCTCGCCGCGGAGCTGCTGAGCCGCGTCCGCCGAGGACGTTTCGGACGAGTCCACCGCCCGCGCGCCTCGCAGCAACGATCCAGGACAAATGCGGCGCGGGACCGTTCCCCGGCTGGGCCCGGCGCGGAGCGATGGGAATTGTAGACTGCGCGGCCTTCGAGTCGCCCGAGGAGCCCACCGTGTCCGAAGCCGAAGCGTCGCGCGTCGTCCGCAAACAGATCGGCAACTTTCTCGAGGATTTCGTGCCCGGCCAGCTGTTCCGCCACAAGGGCGGCAAGACCGTGACCGAGGGCCTCTTCACCACCTTCACCGAGTTCTCGATGACGACGAACCCGCTCGCCAAGAACGCGCGCTACGCGCGGGCGTACGGTTTCGACGGGCTCGTCTGCCCGCCCGGACTGGTGATGCTGGTGGCGTTCAGCCAGACCGTCGAGGACGTCTCGGAGAACGCGCGCGCCAACCTCGAGTACGTCGACATGCGCTTCGGCGCGCCCGTCTACGTGGGCGACACCATCGAGGTCGAGACCAGGGTGCTCGCCGTGACCGGCTCGAAGTCGAACCCGAAGCTGGGCGTCGTGCACGTGCAGTCGACGGCGCGCAAGAACCTCGGCGCCCGGGACGAGGCGGTCGTGCTCGCCTGGCAGCGCAAAGTACAAGTGTGGAAGCGCGACGAGACCGCGCGAGCTGCACGCGGGCAAGGTCGAGCCGGATCGCATCGAGTGCTCGCTGTGGCTGCCGGCGCACCAGCCGTCGCGCGACTACAAGTCGATGGCGCAGCTCTCGAACGCCGACACCTACTTCGAGGACTTCGAGCCGGGCACGCGCATCGAACACTCGCGCGGCCGCACGATGACCTCGGAGCACATCCACTTGACGGCGATCCTCGACAACACGAGCCAGGTGCACTGCAACCAGTTCATGATCGACCTCGACCCCAAGCAGTACGTGGGCGGCAAGCTGATCATCTTCGGCGGCATTCCGTTCGTGCTCTGCCTGGGGCTCTCGTGCCCGAACGTCGGCGACAACGCGCTCGGCGACCTCGTCTACAAGACCGGCCGCCACACCGCGCCGCTCTTCGCGGGCGACACCGTGTTCGCCGCGACCGAGATCCTCGGCAAGCGCGATCACCCGCAGCGCCCCGACGTCGGCATCCTCGAGACGCGGCTGCTCGGACACAAGTTCGTGAAGGCCGGAGAAGGCGAAGTCGACGCGAACGCTCCCGATGGCTGGAAGAAGGTCCAGATCTTCGAGCTGGACCGCGAAGTGGTCGTGAAGCGCCGCTCGCACTACGCATGATCGACTTCCACTACTGGCCGACGCCCAACGGCTGGAAGATCTCGATCGCGCTCGAAGAGATGGAGCTGCCGTACCGGATGATCCCGGTGGACATCGGCAGGGGCGCGCAGTTCGAGCCCGCGTTCCTCGCCATCAGCCCCAACGGCAGGATCCCCGCGATCGTGGACTCCGAACCGGAAGACGGCGGCGCGCCGATCTCCGTGTTCGAGTCGGGCGCCATTCTCCTCTACCTCGCCGAGAAGAGCGGGCGCTTCCTGCCGCGCGACGTGCGCGGTCGCAGCGAAGTCGTGCAGTGGCTGATGTGGCAGATGGGCGGGCTCGGTCCGATGCTCGGCCAGCACGGTCATTTCGCGCTCTACGCGAAGGACCAGATCGAGTACGCCATCGCGCGCTATCGCCGAGAGGCCGAGCGGCTCTACGGCGTGCTCGACCGCCGCCTCGCGGGCCGCGAGCACCTGTGCGGCGACTACTCGATCGCCGACATGGCGTGCTGGCCCTGGGTGGTCACGAACAAGGCGCAGAAGATCGACCTCGGCGCCTTCCCGAACGTGCGCCGCTGGTACGACGCGCTGAAGCAGCGACCCGCCCTACGCCGCGGCTACGACCTCGGGAAAGAGCTGCGCGGCTAGAGGCCTGACCCCAAGATGGGCCGTTGACCCTCGGGCCGATTGCGCGCTCTCCGCCGCGCCGCACTTGCCTTGGATCGTTGCTGCGAGGCGCGCGGGCGGTGGACTCGTCGAAACGTCCTCGGCGGACGAACAGCGGCAGCTTCGCAGCGAGAGTCGGTGGCCGCCTGCGGACTGTTTCGGCCGAGTCCACCGCCCGCGCTGGGCTTCCCGTCTTTAGGAGCAGATGTTCCGGAAATTAATAGCAAGTAGCGGGGGCGGGGCGTTCGGCCAGAACAATCCGCAGGCGGCCTCGAAGCGCCGACGCGAAGCTGCGACACCCGCCCGCCGAGGACGTTCTGGACGAACGTCACGCCCCCGCGCCTCACGCATCCGCTTCCGAGAAGACGACGATCCCGCGTGGATCAGGCTCTCAGGCGCTGCTGCGCAGTTCCTTGGGGCGGCGGCGGCGGAAGAAGCGGCGCGGGCGGCCGAAGAGCGCCGCCTCGGCCACGGCGGGCGCGCGTTCGTCGAGCGGGCACGCACCGCCACTCGCGCACGCGCTGTTGCCGTACCAGCGTCCACCCACCTTGGCGGAGGCGAGGCCGAGCGCGCGTCCACAGCGCGCGCAGGATCCAGCCGCAGCGATCCGATCGAGATGATCGAGGGGATCGAGGGGACGCTCCGCATCGCGATCGAGTTGCTCAGGCATCGCGCGGCAGCATGGCGGAGTGCGGCGGACGCGGCAAGACTCGGCCGGTGCGCCGAATCGCTCTCGCCGCGATCGTCGGGTCGCTGGTTGCGGTCGCGACCGCAACGCACGCGCCGACGACGCCAGCTGGCTGCGCGTCGACGCCCCGGCCGCGCTCGAATCGGCCGCGCAACTGCCGCTCGTCGAAGTCCGCGGACGAGCGGCGGCGCGCGGCGCTCGCGTTCACGAACTCGTGATCGTGATCGACGTCTCCGCCAGCGCGGCGCTGCCGTCGGGTTGGGACGTGGACGGCGACGGCGCGGGCGGCCGCACCGACCCTGCCCTGCTCGCGCGCCTGCTCGCGAAGCCCGACCTCCCGGCGGGCCTGGCCGAACGGCTGCGCGACGCCGACTTCGACGACAGCGTGCTCGCCGCCGAACTCACCGCGACGCACGCGCTGCTCGCGCGACTCGAGACCGGCACGCGCTATCGCGTGGGGCTCGTCGCGTTCTCGGATCAGGCGCACCTGCTGGCGCCGGTCGGGAGTCGCACGCGGGCACTCGTCGAGGCGTTCGCCGCGCTGCGCGAGAACTTCTACCGCGACCTTGGCGGCACGAACTTCGGCGACGCCATTGCGGCGGCGCAGCTCGCGCTGCAACCCGAGTCGAACGGCGCAGCCGCCGCGGCGCCGGCCGGCACCGACCAGTCGATCCTGTTCCTCTCCGACGGGGAACCGACGCTGCCGCCGCACGGCGACCGCGCGCGCCAGCACGCGCTCTACGCGGCGTCGGCTGCCGGAGCGGCCGGCATCCGCATCTTCGCCTTCGACCTCGTCGCGCGAGCAGGAGACGGGCGCGGGCGTGCTCGCCGAAATGGCCGCGCGCAGCGACGGTCGCCTCGAAGTTCTCGACCGCCCCGGCGACGCGATCGCGCGGCTGCGCCGCACGGACCTCGCGGGTCTCGCCGAGCTGCGCATCGTCAACGAGACGACCGGCGCGGCAGCGCGCGCGCTGCGCACCTTCCCCGACGGCAGCTTCGACGCCTTCGTCGAACTGGCACCGGGCCGAAACCACATCGTGTTGCGCGCTGCGACGACGACGGGTTCGCGCGCCGTCGCCGAGCGCTGGATCGTGCGCGCCGCCGGCGCGGCCGCCTCGCCCGCCGAGGCCGCAGCCCTGGTCCAGGAGCTGCGCAAGCGAACCCGCGAAACACAGCTATGGGCCGAGATGGAGCGCGAGCGCCGCACCCAGAACCTCGACGTCGATCTGCGTATCGAGGTCGAGCCGGCGGCTGGCGGCGAACCGGCGCCCGCCGCAGGACCTCAGGTCTTGCCGAGGTAGTAGGGCCGCATCTGGTTGTGGATCGCGCCGGCTTTGACGAGCGCGTCCAGCACCGGTGCCGGGATCATCGACTTGCGGCCGGTCGCCTCGGCGTCGTGGCGCAGCGACTCGATGCGATCGAAGGTGGCGCGCGTCTCTTCGGCGCTCGCGCCCTTCTGCAACTCGCTCTGCAAGTGATCGGTCGAGTTTTCGAGCAGACGCAGCGTCTCCCTCATGTCGTACCAGACCCGGCGCTGCTGCACCGCCACCTGCGTGGGACTCTTGCGAACCTGCAGCACGGCGTCCTTGACCGCCTGATTCAGGTCCGCTGCGTACTGCGTGACGCGAGCCTGATCCCATTTGACCGGCTCGCCCTCGGGTCGGCCCTGCGCGCGCACCGAGGCGGCTCCGAACAGGGCGATCGACAAGGCGGCGATCGACAAGGTGGTGACGGCGAGGCATGCGGCGCGACGATGCACGAAGCGAATCATGGCGGGTCCCCCTCCTCGAGCGGAGCCCGACCGCACACCCGCGGCGGTTGGGCCGATGCGCGCGCAGCCTATCACGAATTCCGCCGCGCTCGGCAGAAAAGCGGCACTCCGAGCGTCGGCTCGGTGGACGATCGGCGCAGCCGCTGCGGACGCCTCAGAGCAGGTGTTTCACCGCGGCCGGCATCGTCGTTCGCGACGCGCACGATCGGGATGCCCGTCTGGATGTTCTGCTGCATCTCCTGGAACGCGCGCGGCAGATCTTCGAACGGATAGATCTCCTTGTGCACGGTCGGCTTGAAGACCTTGCCGTACAGCTCGGTCGCGGCCCAGCAGCCGTCGACCGTCTCGTAATGGGCGTGGTCGATGGTGACCTGCTTCACGCTCATCAGCGTCGAGTTGTATTCGACCCGCTGCGAGAGCTGCCAGCCGGCGGAGATGTCGACCGCGCAGCGCGCCGTGACGGCGAGACCCGCGGCGAACACCGGACCGCGCAGCATGTCGGCGACGATGTGCATGTTCTCGCCGCCGGTGAGCTTCTTCACGTCGCCGGTGAAGGCCTTGACGCCGTCCTTGTTGCGGAAGCGGTCGTAGCGCTGCTGGTCGATGCCGATGATGCCGAGTTTCTCGAGCGCCGCGCGCCGCTCGGGGCTGCCCGAGCAGAAATACGCGTTGTGGCCTTCGCTCCTGGCGAGCATCAGGAAGCACTCGCCGACGCCGCCGCCAAACGACAGCACGTTCAGCACGGCCTTGCGCTCGCGCGACACCTTCAGCCGGTAGATCCCGAGCGCGCGCCGCCACAAGTGATAGGCGGTCGGCGCGCGCAGCGGCAGCGCCGCGATCTCCCACAGGTTGAGCCCGCAGTCGAGCGGCGCCGGGACGAGCTGCCACTCGCCGACCACCGCCTCCTCGCCGTACCACCCGATCGAATCGGGCTGGTCGTAGGCCCAGATGCGCAGCGGGTAGCCGTAGATATCGGGCTCGCCGTTGCAGTGGGTGACGACGATGTCGCCGACCTTGAACTTCCTGACCGCCGCGCCGACGCCGATCACCTCGCCCACCGCCGAGTTGCCCGGATAGATCTTGCCGCCGCGGACGTCGGCGATGTTCACCGTGTCGGCGAGCGCGGCGTGGTTGATGTTGTGTTCGCCCGAGACGGCGAGGATGCGAATGTGTACGTCCGCCGGGCCGACGGGGCGCAGCTCGAGCGTGTCGAGCTTCACGACGCGGGAGATGTCGAAGCGCTCGGGGTCGCCGCCCGCGCGCTTCTGCTCGGCGGCGATCGATTCGGTGCTGATCGAGAAGGCTCGCGGCATCGACGATTCTCCCAGTCCTGCAAGGGTTTTCGCGGCGCGCGCAAGATAGCCGGGAGGTCCGCACTTGCCTTGCCCGGCAATCTGAATGGCGTTACGGTGCGCGCTCTTACGTCATCCGGCTCCATCGACGAGGTCGCCCCCCGATGCGCTTCTACGAGTACGAGTCGAAGGCGCTCTTCGCGCGCCACGGGATGCCGCTCGGCAAGAGCGGTGTCGCCAAGAGCGCGGACGACGCGCGCCGCATCGCCGCCGAGATCGGCGGCCCGGTGGTGCTGAAGAGCCAGGTGCTCTCGGGCGGCCGCATGAAGGCGGGCGCCGTGAAGTTCGCGGACACGCCCGACGAAGCGGCGCGCCACTACGAGACGATCGTCCCGATCGTGGTGAACGGGCAGAAGTGCCGCGCGGTGCTGGTCGAGGAGAAGAGCTCCGTCGCCCAGGAATACTTCGCCGCGATCACCTGGGACGGCCGCCGCAAGTGTCCCGTGCTGATCTTCTCCGACATGGGCGGCATCGACATCGAGGAAGTTGCCGAGACGCATCCCGAGCACGTCTCGAAGACGCACTTCTCCTCGATCTTCCCGATCACGCCGCGCATCGCGAAGGAAGCGATCGGCGCGACCGGCGTCAGCGGCGAAGCGCTCACGAAGCTCACGCCGATCGTCTTCGAGCTGATGCGCGTGTTCCTCGCCTACGACCTGACGCTCGCCGAGATCAACCCGCTCGCGCGCCTCGAGAGCGGCCGCTTCCTGGTGCTCGACGGCCACATCGACCTCGAGGCCGAGGCGCGCGGCAAGCACAAGAAGCTGCTCGCCGATCTCGGCATCGGGCCCGACGAGACGCGCCAGGCGCGCGAGGCGACACCGTTCGAGATCGCGGGCGCGGCGGTCAATGCGGTCGACCACCGCGGCGTAGCGGGCAACGTCGTCGGCTTCGACGGCAACCTCGGCCTCGTGATCGGCGCGGGCGGCGGTTCGCTCACGCTCTTCGACGCGGTCCGCAAGCACGGCGGCAAGCCGGCGAACTACTGCGAGATCGGCGGCAATCCGAGCGTCGGCAAGGCCAAGGAGCTGACCAAGCTGATCCTCGCCAAGCCCGGCGTCGAGAAGATCGCGGTGATGATGAACGTGGTCTCGAACACGCGCGTCGACATCGTCGCGCGCGGCGTCATCAAGGGCTGCATCGAGGCCGGGAAGGTTCCCAAGGACGTGATCGCCATCTTCCGCATCCCCGGCGCGTGGGAGCAAGAAGGCTTCAAGATCCTCAGGAAGTACGGCGTCGAATACTGCGATCGCAGCGTATCGATGTACGAGGCCGCGGGCCGCGCCGTGGCGAAGATGAAGAAGTAGGACCCAGCACGATGTCCATCCTCGTCGACGCGAACACGACCTTCATGGTGCAGGGCATCACCGGCCGCGAGGCGGTGAATCTCACGCGCGAGTGTCTCGACTACGGCTCGAAGATCGTCGGCGGCGTGACGCCCGGTCGCGCCGGTCGCGACGTCTACGGCGTGCCCGTCTACGACTGCGTGCGCGACGTCATCAAGAAGCACGGGCCGGTGCACGGCTCGGTGATCTCGGTGCCGCCCGGCTTCACGCGCGACGCCGCCTTCGAGGCGATCGAGAACGGCGTGAAGCTGATCGTGATCGTCACCGAGAACATCCCGCGCCAGGAAGTCGCGCAGATGGTCGAACTCGCGAGCCTGCGCGGCGCGCGCATCATCGGCCCGAACTGTCTGGGCCTGATCGCGCCGGGCGAGTGCAAGATGGGCGGCATCGGCGGTCCGGCGGCGAATACGAAACAGGCCTACACGCGCGGGCCGATCGGGATCATGTCGCGCTCGGGCGGCATGACCACCGAGATCGCGAGCACGCTCACCGCGGCGGGGCTCGGCCAGTCGACCGCCGTCTCGATCGGCGGCGACGCGATCATCGGCACCAGCTACGCCGAATTGATGCCGTACTTCGAAGCCGATCTCGAGACGAAGGCGATCGCGATCTACTCCGAGCCGGGCGGCCGCATGGAAGCGGAACTCGCCGAGTGGGTGACCGCGCACAAGAGCCGGCTGCCGATCGTCGCGTTCATGGCGGGCCGTTTCATGGACGAGATGCAGGGCATGCGCTTCGGCCACGCCGGCACCATCGTCGAGGGCAAGGAAGACACCACGGCGGCGAAGATCGAGCGCATGCAGGCGGCGGGTATCTCGGTGGCCGAGCGCATCGAAGAGATCCCGAAGCTGATCCAGCAGCGCCTCGCGGGGAAGAAGTGACCGAGAAGGGCATCGCGGACAAAAGGACAGCGGGCATGTTCATCGACGTGCAGGTGGACGCGGCGGTCGCAAAGGACGCCGCGATCGCGAAGAAACTGGTGGAGGTGTGCCCCGTCAACATCTTCGCGCTCGAGAAGGACGGCGCGCTGCGCATCGTCGACGCGAATCTCGACGAGTGCACGCTCTGCGATCTCTGCATCCAGGCGGCGCCGCCCGGCAGCGTGAAGATCGTGAAGCTCTACGAGTAACCTTGCGTAACGGGGGAGCTGGGAGCCCGCTTCCCGCGTAGCGAGCCGCAGGCGAGCGGCGAGATCCATCAAGCTAAAGGAGACCCTCGATGCGCAATCCCCGCGCGTTCGGAAAAGCCCTGGTGGTGGGCGCGCCCGCGCCGATGGCCGAGATCCCCTTCAAGCCGTCGCGGATGATCCACTTCTTCGATCCCAGCAACGAGAAGATGCTGGCGAAGCTGCCCGAAATCGCCAAGAAGACGGACGTGCTGCTCGGCAATCTCGAAGATGCGATCCCGGCCGATCGCAAGGAAGCCGCGCGCGAAGGGCTGGTGAAGATCGGGAAGCAGGTCGACTTCGGCGACACCGCTCTGTGGACCCGCGTCAACTCGCTCGACTCGCCGTGGTTCCTCGACGACGTGACGCGGCTGGTCGGCGAGATCGGCGACCGCCTCGAAGTGCTGATGCTCCCGAAGGTCGAAGGTCCCTGGGACATCCACTTCATCGACCGCCTGCTCTCACAACTCGAAGCCAAGCACGGCCTGAAGCGCCAGATCCTGGTGCACGCGCTCCTCGAGACGGGGCTCGGCGTCACCAACGTAGAGGACATCGCCACCGCCAGCCCGCGCATGCAGGGCATGAGCTTCGGCCCGGCGGACCTCGCGGCGTCGCGACGCATGAAGACGACACGCGTCGGCGGCGGTCATCCGGGCTACCGCGTCGTCTCCGACCCCGACCCGCAGCATCCCGATGCGCCGCGCGCCACCGCGCAGCAGGATCTCTGGCACTACTCGATCGCGCGCATGGTCGACGCCTGCACGGGCGCCGGCATCTTGCCTTACTATGGCCCCTTCGGTGACATCAGCGACGCCGTCGGCTGCGAAGCGCAGTTCCGCTCCGCCTTCTTGATGGGCTGCGTCGGCGCGTGGTCGCTGCACCCGAACCAGATCGCGATCGCGAAGAAGGTGTTCTCGCCGGATCCCGCCGAGGTCACCTTCGCGAAGCGCGTGCTCGAAGCGATGCCCGACGGCCGCGGCGTGCTGATGCTCGACGGCAAGATGCAGGACGACGCCACCTGGAAGCAGTGCAAGGTAATGGTGTCGCTCGCGGAGATGCTCGCGAAGAAGGACCCCGAACTGGCGAAGGCGTACGGGCTGTAGCGGCGACGCGGACGAATCGCGCCGTGACCTTTCGCAAGTCCCACCCGCCCGTCGGCGCGCGGCCCGGGACGCTGGCGATCCCGCCCGACTCCCCGCCGCCGCAGATCCGGCTCATCGCCTACGACGCACAGGGCATCGACGAACGCGACGTCGACGACGTCGCGACGCTCGCGACGCTGCCGGGCGACCGCGTCACATGGGTGGACGTGCGCGGACTCGGCGACGAAACTGTTCTGCGTCGCCTCGCCGAGGTATTCGCGATCCATCCGCTCGCGCTCGAAGACGCCGTCAACGTTCCCCAGCGCGCGGCGTCGACGCTCTACGAAGGCCAGCAGGTGATCATCGTGCGCGCGCCGAGGATCGGCGACGACGGCACGATCGACGCGCCGCAGGTCTGTTTCGTGCTCGGGCAGCGCTTCCTCATCACGTTCCAGGAGCGCCCCTTCGGGTTCTTCGAGCCGGTGCGCGTGCGCCTGCGCGCGGGGATCGGCCCGATGCGGACGCTCGGTCCCGACTATCTCGGCTATGCATTGATCGATACGCTGATCGACCGCTACTACCCGATCGTGCAGACGCTCTCCGAGGAAATGGAAGAACTCGAGGCCGAGGTGGTGGAGCGCCCGCAGGAGGACTCGCTCGCGAAGATCCATCAGGTGCAGCGCAAGCTCGTCGTACTCCGCCGCATCGGCGCGCCGCAGCGCGAGGCGCTCGCGACGCTGCTGCGCGACCATTCGCCGTTCGTCAGCGAGCCGGTGCGCGTCTTCCTGCGCGACACCCACGATCACATTGCCCAAATCATGGAAGCCGTCGACTCGACCCGCGAGATGGGCATCGGGCTGGTGAACCTGCACCTGTCGAACGTCAGCCAGCGCACCAGCGAGGTGATGAAGACGCTGACGCTGGTGGCGAGCATCTTCATCCCGCTCTCGTTCCTGGCCGGCGTCTACGGCATGAACTTCGACGAGATCCCCGGCATCCACCAGCCAGAATCGTTCGGGATCTTCGTCGCGGTGATCGTCGTGATCGCGGGCGGGATGCTGTGGTGGTTCCGTCGCCGCGGCTGGCTCGGATCGCGCCGCCGCTGAGCGGAGGGAGCCGAACCGACGGCGTCGCGTGGAGAAAGGGGACAGTCCTGGGACGTACACGGCTGTCGAGTCGATAAACGCGCCCGGCACGAGGTCTGCCTCCTTTCTCAAGAGCCAGGTCACATCGAGGACCTTCCCCTTTCTCGGCGCCGACACCACGCCGGCAACGGAACAGCCCTCCGACCGATGGATTCGGCAGCAACACTCCCTCGTCGACGGCGCTGCCACCGATTCGCAGATACCTTCGCCGCGGTGCGTGTCTGGATGAAGGAATGAGCCGGTGGCGAAACCGCGATCGAGAGCTGAGGGACGTCCGCTTCGCGTCTATGTCGATACGTCGGTCTTCGGCGGCGCACACGACGACGAGTTTCGCACTCCGTCGGAGCGCTTCTTTGCCGCGGTGCGGAATGGCGACTTCGTGATCCTCGTCAGCGAGGCCCTGGTGGTCGAGATCTCGAACGCGCCTTCGGTAGTTCAGGCGACCTTCGATTCACACCGCGGCTCCATGGAGCCGCTCGAGACCACCGCCGGCCACCGCGCTCGCGGAAGCCTACCTGGCCGCGCGGGTCGTGCCCGCGCATTCCCGCGTCGACGCCCTCCACGTAGCCCTCGCGTCGGTCGCGCGAGCCGATGCCGTCGTCAGCTGGAACTTCAAGCACCTGGTTCAACTGCGGCGAATCCGCGGCTTCCATGCCGTAAACGTGCTGCGCGGCTATCCCTTGATCGAGATCCGCTCTCCGTTGGAGGTGATCGATGACGAGGCCTGACACCTTTGACTGTGTCGCGGCGAAGCACCGCGCCCAGCGCGCGCTCGCGAAAGCACTCGCTGGCAAGTCGCCCGAAGAGCAGGTCGCGATCCTTCAACGCATGGCAGCGCGGACGCCGCTCTGGCGAAGCGTCATGAAGGCGGCTCCGCAGAAGGTCGCGTCGCACCGGAAGCGTCGTTCGAGTGGATGAGCGCGCGGCGGCGAGGACGTTTCCAAAGAAAGTGACGCGCTCGAAGAGGCGCCATGCCGGCCGGTGAGCGGGTCAAGGCCTTCTCTGGAATCGAGCGCCAGGCCCGGTTGAAGCTCGACCGTCTGGAAGCAGCCACTTCGCTGAACGACCTTGCGGCGCTCCCCGGCAACCGGTTCGAGGCGTTGAAGGGAGATCGTCAGGGTCGATACAGCATCCGCATCAACGATCAGTGGCGGATCTGCTTCGAATGGCCCACCGCCGCCCCAAGGCCCCGAGAACGTCGAGATCGTCGACTACCGCTCCAGGAGAAAGGAATCCATGGCGCGGGGCTCGCGCTGGCGCGCGTGGACGCTGACGGCTCTCGGATCGCGCGCGCCGCGCGGGCCGCGGAGCGCGCGCCGGATCTCGACTGTGGCTCGGCCGAGCCGAGAATGCCGCCGAGCCTACGCGGCGCTGCGTCGCTTCGGCGCGCCGCTGCACGAGCTCCCGAGCCGACCTCGCGAGCCCCGGCGTCGTCTTCCAGATCGGCCTGCCGCCGCGCCGCATCGACCTGCTGACGTCGATCACCGGCGCGCGTCCGCTCCCGCCACGGCTTGCGATTCACCCCGGCGAGCATCTCTCCGAGGAGCTCGACGCGCTCGGCATGAGTGCGGCCGAACTCGCTCGCCGGCTCGAGGTCCCCACCAACCGCATTACCGCGATTCTGAACGGCCAGCGCGCTGTCACGGGCGATACCGCGTTGCGGCTTGCGCACTTCTTCGACACCAGCGCCGAATTCTGGCTCAACCTCCAGAGCCGCTACGAGCTCCGCCTCGCGGAGCAGAAGACGGGAAGAGCCATCAAGGCTTTGCCGACGCTCCGGCGCGTCCGCCGCGAGGAATCGCGAGCGGGCCAGTAGGCGCGCGCCGAGGCACTCGAGGAGAAAGGGGACGGTCCTCCTTTGTGACTGGCGGAGGAGAAAGGGGCCCATCCTGGAGCGTGCATGGCTGCCAATGCGATGGACACGCCTGACATGAGGTGTGTCCCCTTTCTCAAAAGCCAGGTCACATGGAGGACCGTCCCCTTTCTCCCTTTCTCCTCACGGGATGCGGGGCTCGGAGAAGAAGGCATACACCTGGTCGAGGGTCGCGACTCGGGCGCGACGCGCTTGCGTCAGAAGTGTGTCGGCGTGGGGCGCGAGCGCCGGCGATTCGATGCGGACCTCACGGCCTTCGCGTCGCGCGATCGGCGCGCCGCTGAGGCTGGCACGCACGCGCACGGCCTCGGCCACCAGGCGATACGCCGATTCGAAGTCGCGCGCATCGGCTTCGCTGTCCCAGACGGTGAGCCACACGAACTCGCGTCGATCGTTGCAGCGCGCGGCGAGGTAGCGGTCGCCATCCCAGCCTTCGGAGGCGCTCGCGGGAGGCTTTCGATCGGTCGCGGCGAGATCGCCGAGCAGGATCGCAATGCCCAGCTCGCCGGCGCTGTTCTCGATCACGAAACGACAGCCCGCCGGAAGAGCGACGTGGAGCGCGGCGAGGTCGATCGCCTCGAACGCTTCGTGCCGGCGCTCGGGGTGGAGGATCTGCTCGCTCGAGACGGGCGGATCGTCGAGGAGCGCGCCGCGCTCGTCCGCCGCGAGCCGGTAGCCCTCTGCGTAGGGCAGAAACGTCGTCATCCGGAGAAGCGCCGGCGCCTCGGCGAGCGCTCCCTTGCGGCGCGACTCGACGTCCTTGCGCATCGCGTCTGCGAATGAGTTCGGCGCCGGCAGATCGCCGAGCCGTTCCATCGCGACGAGGCCGTACCACGTCGCATGGCCCTCGCGCGCGGCCTGGAGGCCGGCCTCGACGTCGTCCTGGCCGACGGAGAAGCGATCGTGGCCGAACAACTCGGGATGCATCTCATGTTGCAGTGCGTGAACGATCTCGTGAGCGAGCTGCATCTCGCGGCCGAGATCGCGTCGCACCAACCAGGACGCCGCTGCTACACCGAACGGAATCGGCGCGCCGCGCACGAGATAGAGGCGGCGCTCGCTCGGGACGTAGAATCCGCCGACTTCGTCGCGCGAGACACCGCCGAGCGTCTCGAGAACGTCCACGCCCTCCGGCCAGAGTCCCATCGCGGTGAGCCCGTCCTGGTAGGCGGCGCGCAGCGCCAGCGGCTGCGCGGAGTCGACGGCCTTGCGCAGCAGGCCGGGGATCTCGTCGCGTCCGATCACGCGCGCATCGACGGGAGCGCGGAGCGAGACTCCGACGGCCCGCTCGACGCGCGCGACGATCTGGTCGTACGAGTCCTGGCGCAGCGCACCGTCCTCGATCAGGGACGGCGCGGCGCAGCCGGCGAGGAACGCTGCGACCATGGCGATCGCGAGGCGCGGGCGACGCTTCAGCTCGACAGCTCCAGCATCCGCGCGAGCGGCACCAGCGCGCGCACGCGCACGGCCTCGGGAACGGTGACTTCGGGCGCGAGGTCGCGCAGGCAGAGGTAGAGCTTCTCGGGCGTGTTGAGCCGCATGTACGGGCAGCGATTGCAGGCGCAGCTCTCGTCCATGCCGGGGATCTGGATCAGCTCCTTGCCGGGCACCACTTTGCGGATCTGGTGGAAGACGCCGTCCTCGGTGCCGATGATCAGCGTCTGCGCCCGCGACGCGATGGCGCGGTCAATGATTTTCTTGGTCGAGCCGACGAAGTCGCTCTGCTCGAGCACCGCTGCCGGACACTCGGGATGCGACAGCACTTCGGCGTCGGGATGCCGCACGCGCAGTTGCGCGAGCGCCTTGGCGTTGAATTGCTCGTGCACGATGCAGCTCCCCGGCCAGATGATCAGATCCGGACGCTTCGCTTCCTTCGCCACCCAGGCGCCGAGATAGCGATCGGGCGCGAAGAGCACCGGGCGATCGGCGAAGTGCGCGACGATCTCCACCGCGTTCGACGAAGTGCAGATCACGTCGGAGAGCGCCTTCACCGCCGCGGAGGTATTGACGTAACTCACGACCACCAGGTCCGGGTGTTGCGCGCGGTGCCCGGCGATGAATGCGGCGAACTCGTCGGCCGGACAGCCGTCGGCGAGCGAGCAGCCCGCCGCGAGGTCGGGCACCACGACCTTCGCCTTCGGATTCAGGATCTTCGCGGTCTCGGCCATGAAGTGGACGCCGCAGAAGGCGATCACGTCGCAGCCGACCTTCTCGGCGATGCGCGCCAGCGCCAGCGAATCGCCGACGTGATCGGCGAGATCCTGGATCGCGTCCTCCTGGTAGTAGTGCGCGAGCAGCACGGCGTTGCGCTCGCGCTTCAGGCGGCGGATGGCGTCTTCGAGATCGTCGGGAAGGTCCGCGACGGGCGTTCGGAGTGCAGCGGTCATCGGTGGGAGCCTCGCTCGGGCAGGTCGAGCATAGGGAGGGGTCGCGCCGTGACAAGGGCGCCGGCGCGCCGGCGACCGGATTGTTTCCGATATGCTGCGCGCGATGCCGCCGAAGCTGCGAGCGAGTTCACTCCAGGCGCGACGGGCCGGCACGGCGCTCGTCGCGCTCGCGCTGCTCGCTGGGATCGTTTCGGGCTGCGGGCGCGCCGAAGTCGCGCGACCCGATCTGGTGCTGATCAGCATCGACACGCTGCGTCCCGATCGACTCGCGTGCTACGGCGGCGCCGCCGACGTGGGCACTGCGCTGTGTGCGCTGGGCGACGCGGGGGTGCGCTACGCGTGGGCGTTCTCGGCGGCGCCTTCGACGGCGCCGTCGATCGCGTCGCTGCTCACCTCGCGGCTGCCGCGCGACCACGGCGTCGCGGAGGTCGCAACCTCCCGTCTGGCAGACGAAACGGTGACGCTCGCGGAAGTGCTCGCGGCAGGGGGCTACGCGACCGCAGCCTTCGTCGCCAACCCGGTGCTCGTGCGGGGGCGCGGCTTCGAGCAGGGCTTCGCCATCTACGACAGCCAGATGAGACGGCGCGAACGCAACCGCATGCTCTTCGAGCGCGAAGCGGGCGAAGTCACCGACGCAGCGCTCGCCTGGATTCGCGCCGCGCGTTCCCCGTGGTTCCTGTGGATCCATTATCAGGATCCGCATGGTCCGTACCAGACGCCGTATGCTGCAATCGCTCGCGACGCCGGCACTGCGCAGGACGGCAGCGCCCTGCCCGTGCTCACCGATCAATCGGGTTGGCGTGGCATTCCGGCCTATCAGGTGCTCGATGACGCGCGCATGCCGGCCACCTACGAAGCGCGCTACGCCGACGAGATCCGCCACCTCGACGCCCACCTCGCACGCCTCCTTGCCGCGCTCGACGCGCGCGAACGACGGCCGGCGATCCTGGTGACCGCAGACCACGGCGAGGCGTTCGGCGAGGACGAGTTCTGGTTCGCGCACGGGCATTCGCTCGGGATCGACCAGATCCGGATTCCGATGTTCTGGCGACCCTCCGCGCCGACACCTGGACGCGTCGTCGTGTCACCCGTCAGCAACCTCGACGTCGCGCCGACGCTGCTCGCCGCCGCGGGACTCCCGCCTCCGCCGAGCTTCGACGGGATCCCGCTCGCCGCGCGCGAAGCCGGATCGGACGTCGCGCCGATCTTCGCCGAGCACCGACTGCGCGTCGCCGTCGTGATGGGCAACCATTACTTCGCGCGCGATCGGCGCCCGTTCACGGCACCCGAGCCGGAGCCCGTGACCGGAGGCATGGTGCCGCCGTTCCCGCCTCGCATGGCGGCGCTGGCAGCGGACGGACGCTTCGCGGGCTACGCACCGATCGCGGCGGACACGACGCCCGCGCTCGAAGCGCTGGTCGCCGCCTTTCTCGCGCAACCCGCCGCGAGCGGAGCGGCGACGCCGCGCGTCGTCGACGAATCGACCCACGAGGCGTTGCGCGCGCTCGGCTATCTGGAGTAGCGGCGCGATGCGGCGACGGGGTCGAAGCTGCGCAGGCGCCGGGTTCGCCGCGCTCGTTTGGATCGCGGGCGGCTGCGGGCCGCACGCGCAGCGGACGAGTCTGCTGCTCGTCACGCTCGACACGCTGCGGGCGGATCACGTCGGAGCCTACGGCGCGCCGTCCGATCTGACGCCCCACCTCGACACCCTCGCACGCGAGGGCATCGTACACGAGGCCGCGTTCACGACGATGCCGACGACGGGGCCAGCGCACCTGTCGCTGTTCACAGGGCTCCCGCCGCGACGCCATGGTGCGGATCGCAACGGCATGTCGCTCGATCCCGCGCTTCGCGGAAGGGAACTCGCGGCGCGCCTGCGCGGCGCCGGCTACGCCACCGCTGCGTTCGTCACGACGCGCCTGCTCGACCGCCAGTTGCTGGGTCTCGAGGGCTTCGAGATTTACGACGGAACGCCCAACGCGCTGCGGCCCGGCCGCGAAGCGGTCGCGGCAGCGCTGCGCTGGCTCGACGTCGAGCGGCGTCGCCCGGTTTTTCTGTGGGTGCACCTCTATGACGCCCACGCGCCGTACGGAACGGCCGACGAGAAACGTCGCGGGCTACCCCTGCGCGCCGACGAGTACGGTTGGATCGACCCCGCGCGCTATGCCGATCCGAACGCCCGGACCGAACACCGCGAGGCGTATGCGCGCGGCGTTCGCGACGCCGACACCGCACTGGGCGAAGTGCTGGCCGGGGTTCGCGCGCGAGTCGCGGGGCCGCTGCTGGTCGCGGTGGTCGCCGATCACGGCGAAGCACTCGACGAGTGGATCGACGCGCGTCACTACGGCTTCGACCACGGCGAATTCCTCGATGTCGATCAGATCCGGATTCCCCTCGTGCTGGCCGGCCCGGGCGTCGCGCCGGGCCGCTCGGGCGGCGCCGTCTCGATCGCCGACTTGTATGGGACGCTGCTCGAAGCCGCGAGCGTCGCGCAACCGGAGTCGGGCGAAGCGGAGCGCCGCGATCTTCGCGTCGCGTCGGAAGCGCCGCGCATCGTCGTGGCGGAGCGCCGCGCCGATGACGGCCGCGCGGCCGCACCCGACGACCGCGCCGCGGCGGCCCTGCGCGCCCAGAGCGTGGCCGCGGCGGATGGGCGGGCTCTCACGGTGATCGCAGCGGATGGCAGCGTGTCTGGCGGGAATGCGGAATCCGGGGCACTCGTGGCCGCGGCACGAGCGGCGCTCGGCGAGTTCCCGGCGCGGCGCGCGAGTGGCGCACCCGACGTCGATGCGACCACGCGCGACGCGTTGCGAAGCCTCGGCTACGCGCCCTGAACCGCAGCGCAGACAGAGCCGGTGGGGCCCTTCACGTCGTGAGACTTGCACCGCGGCGTCACGGTTCGAGATAGCCGAGCGCCTCGAGCGCGCGCCGCGATTCCCGATCGAGCGCGGGCGCGGCCGCGGGTGGACGCGCCGCGGGTCCGATCGCGGCGATCACGGCGGGCACGGCCGCGTCCTCGCCGGCGTCTTCGTGCGGGTCGCGGTCGAGTTGGAACGCGCGACCCGGCCCGTCGAGCGGGCCGATCCATTTGCGGCCGTCGCGGCGCGTGAAGAAGAGATCGGGCTCGCCGGGGTTCGGCTTGCGACGCCCTACCACGGCGTCGCGCGGGGAGGTCGCGACGGCTCCGCGCAACCACGGAAGCAGGCTCCTCCCGTCGAGACCGGGCGGGACGGGCAGCTTCAGCAACTCCAGAACCGTCGGAGCGAGATCTTCGAGCTGCGCCGGCCCGCTGAGGCGCTGGCCCTGCGCGATGCCTGGACCGCGCACGACGAGCGGTATGCGCACGAGTTCCTCGAAGAGGTTCGCGCCGTGCTCGAGCAGCCCGTGGTCGCCGAGACCTTCGCCGTGATCGGACGTCACGACGATCGCCGTGGAGTCGAAGAGGTCGAGCGAGCGCAACCCCGCGAGCAGGCGGCTCAGCTCCGCGTCCGTGTACGCGACATCGCCCCGGTAGCCGCGAATCATGTCGGTCAGATGCGCGAAGGTCGGAACGCCTGGAGGGAGGAGCTTGCCGTCCAGTGATACGCGCTCGTCGCGCGGTCGCTCGAAACCCGGCGGCGGCGTGTACGGAGCATGCGGGTCGAAGTAGTGGACCCAGAGCAGGAACGCGTCGCGGCGGTGGTCGCGCAGCCAGTCGAGCGCCGCGTCGGTGGTGGCGGCGGCGCGCGTCCAGAACGCTTCGTGATCGCGACCGCGCCACGTGTAGTGTTGGCTCGGTTCGAAATGAAAGGTTTCGAAGCCGCGCGCGAAGCCGAAGCGAGGTGCGAGGATGTAGCTCGACACGACGGCCCCCGTCGCGATCCCGGCAGCCCGAGCAAGCTCTGCAACGGTGGGGATGTCCGGGCCGAGCGGAACCGCGTTGTCGAGGACGCCATGGCGCCACGGATGGAGGCCGGTCCACAGCGACGCGTGAGCGGGCCCCGTGCTGGGCGTGGGCGTGCCGGCGTCGAGGAAGAGCGCGCCAGCGGCGCCGATGCCGTCGATCCCAGGGGTGGGGACCGATCCGCCGTAGGCGCTGACATGGTCGGCTCGCAGCGTGTCGATGGTCACGACGAGCACCCGCGGTGGCGGCGATCCCTCGCCGGCCGGCCCGCAAGCGACCCCGCCCAGTGCGCCCACGACGAGCACGGCCCGAATCCAGACGGCTCGCAGCAGCCAGCCACGCGTCGGGCGAGTCGGCACGGAGGCGCAGCCTATCACCGTTTCATCGAGGCGACCGGTGGAACGCGCGTTCCACTGCGGAGGAAAACGGGCCGCCTGCGAGCGGGCCTTCCCGCGCACGATTTCGTAGGTCGCTCTTCAACCGGTTGAAACGGAAGCGAAAAATCACCTTGCTGAAGAGTCCCAAGGTGGGAACGTGGCTTGCAGGTTGATTCCAGCGGGAAATGGGGACGTCGGCGCCTGATCGGCACCCTTACTCCCGAGAAGCGATTTTTTCGTGCTGATCCCTCCGCCCGGAATGGGAAGCCGGGCGACGAGGAGAAGGGGAACCCAGAATGCGCCAGATTCTTCGCGGAGCCGTGGGGCTCGCTCTGTTCTTGGCCTTGGCCGTCGCTCCGCAGATCGCCTCGGCGACGCCGCTCACCTACTACTTCACCGTGGGAAGTGTGACGGTCACGGCGACCACCGGTTCGACGAGTCTCTTGACCGTCCCGAACCAATCGCTAACCGGCAACTACGTCACCTTCGACGGCGCGGTGCCCGCGATGACCGACATCCAGCTCACGCTGACCGCGGCGGGGCCGTTCACGCTCTCGACCGCCTACAACGGCTACGACACGATCTCGATTGCGGGCGCCGTTCTTTCGCCCGGCCCCGGCTACTCCGGCTCGGCAGCCCTGCAGCTCGGGGGTCCGCCCGTGGACAACTACAGCTACTCGGGCGGCCCGCTGAAAGTGACGGGTACACTCACGGCGTCGGACTCGAGCCTGGTGAATCACCCCTTGCCGTTGGTGACGGCGTTCAACATCTCGAGTTCTCCCTCGGGTGGCACGCTGCTCGTGAACACGGTCACGGGCAACATCTCACTCAGTGGCATCACGATCGCCGTAGTGCCCGCGTCCGGCAATGAGCCGCTCCCGCTCGTCATCAAGGGCGACTTCTTCTTCAATGGAGTGGTCCCCGAGCCGGCCACTGCGCTGCTGCTCGGCGGAGGTCTGATGGGGCTTCTCGCAGTGGGCCGTCGCGTCCGAGGCTGAGCGTTCGGATCTGACGCAAGAGTTCCGGTCCAGCCGCTAGGTGGAAGCTTCGGGGGGGAGAGATGAAGATGAGAAGTTGGCGGGGTCTTCTGGCAATCGGGGCGATGCTGATCGCACCGCTGGCGGCGAGCGCGTCGCCGGTCGTCTACTCGATCACGACCAACGGGCTCGACGGCGCCCACATCTGCTCGAGCGGAACCAACTGCACCGGCACCAAGACGTTCCAGTACGAGCCGCCGGTCCCGAATGGCTTGGACCCGGCGAGTGGCACGATCACGCTCGACAGCGGCGCCGGGACCGTGGCGTTCAACATCAGCGTGGCGTCCGCCACGTTCTTGGCGATTGGCGACGTCGCCGACAACGGCATCGACGAAATCGAGTTCACGACGCTCAACTACACGGGCACGCTCACGGGCGTGACCTTCACGCCGAGCGGCCCGGATACGATCATCAGCTGGTTGCCCCAGAACGTCACCACCGTGACTGGCAACTACGAACAGCTCCTGAACGGCAGCAACGTCAATGGTGCCGACCCGTTCAGCGTGTCAGCAAATATGCCGACAGGGGGCTGCACGCTGACGTCGGCCGGCCACCTGACGTGCGGGTTCACCCTCGGGCCGGGCGGACCGTTTGTACTCCCGGTGGGTTCCGATGCGTACACGGTGAATCGCCGAATCGTTCAGACGCTGAACGTCGTCGCAGTGCCGGAGCCGGGCACTGCGATTCTCGTGGCGTTGGGTGTGGCGAGCATCGGACTGCGCCGGCGCATGCACTAGGCCCGCTCGCGCTCGTCGGGCGTGCGAATCGAGCGCCGCCCGCCTCAGCCGAGGCGGGCGGCGTTTTTGCGTGATGAATGCACGGCAAAAAGGTATCCAAAGCGGCATCAGTCAAAGCGGACGCGGAGTTCAGATCGTGAATCGACGCACCCAATGGTTTGCCATCGCGGCCCTCTGCGGTCTCACCCTGAGCGGCCCGATCGCGTGTCCGCCCAAGGGTGAACCCGCGCAGAGCCATCCCGAAGCGATCGTCGTCTACAACGTGAACGCGGGGCCCGACGCGGCGGCGATCGCGGCGCATTACCGGAGCAAGCGGGGCATCCCGGCGCTCAACAGTTGTCCGGTCGCGTTGCCGACCGGGAACTTCGCATCGGCCGACCAGCTGCTCGGCGCGCGCAAGACGATCGTCGAGACCTGCATCTGCGGGCTCATCCCGGCCGGTAGCCGGCCCAGTCCGTGCTCGCTCGCGAACCTGGACGCCGTGCGACTCGCATCGCCCATCACGCACATGGCGATCGTGCGCGGAATTCCCGCCCGGCTCTACGGGACGCCTTGGCCGAGCGACTTCGAAGAGCCGTCCTTCGACTTCTACCTCGCCTACTCGCTGTACCGGACGGAGAATCTGTTCGCCGCCGGTACGAGCGGCGTGCCGAGTTCCACGTATCTCACCGCCGACCTCGTCGCGCAGGGCAGCGAGGGCATGATCCTCTCGGCACCGCCGCTCTCGACGGCGCTCCACAAGGATGTCGCGTACGGACGCATCGAGGCGATCGACCGAGATCGCACGATCGCGCTGATCGACCGCACGCTCGACGCCGAGCGGCTGGGCATCACCGGGAACTTCTTCGAAGAGAAGAACAACAAGAGCTTCCGCTTTCTGGTCGACACCACGGGCAGTCGCGCGCCGGAGTGCAGCACGTACATCACGGTGGGCCCGTTCCTTCCGGGCACTCCGGCGTCGACGTGGTCGCCCAGTCTTTGTCGCGCAGGCACGACGTGGACGTCCGCCAAGGGACCCGACCCGAACTCCACGCTCGACGACCCGATCCTCAACATCCTGCCCGGAACCTGGATGTCGACGGTCCCCTCGGCGATCGCCACCAGCCTGATGCTAGGCTCGACGCCCACCCCGAACGGGCAGGCCGGCTTCAACGACTTCGACACCCTCACGAACTGGCGGGTCGCGAGTTCGACCTGCACGCCGCTCTGCGCCGACCTGCCGACCCAGACCGAGCGCGACGCGTGCGCGGCGGTCTCGAGCGATTGGTTCGGGGAGCTGGACACGAGCTGCGTCGGCGCGGCCCGCGGTTTCCTGGGTCACCAGGTGCGCTCGTATCCGGTGCAGTACTACGGATTCTTCCCGGCCAACTGGTCGATCGACGGCGTGGGATCGACCGAGAAGACGCCGCCGCAGGTGCAGATCGGTGGGGCCTACCGCGACGCCACCTTCCTCGACGACCGCTACCTCCATTTCGGCCATCACGACATCACGGATCCCGACGTCTCGACCTGCACACTCGAGAACGGCAGCGTCGCATCGTGTCGCGAGCGGATCGCCGTGAGCCTCCAGCACCGCGCCGACCTCGTCCCGCCCGTCGCCATTACGAGCATCCACTACTACGTGCTGCGCGTGCGACATCGCAACGCTGCGAGCCCCGGTGGCACACTGCGCGCGACGATCACCTTCGAAGGCGGCGCCGCATCCGTCGTGAAGGAACTGAACCTCCCGCTCGACGATGAGAATCTCGACTGGACGACCAGCAGCGCATTCCTGTCGCTGAGCCCGGCCGAAATCGCGCAGTTGAGCGCCGTGACGCTGGCCTTCGCGACGCGCTTCGGGGAACAACTCTACGGCTTCCTCGATCTGGACGGCGTGGAGTTCATCGACCTCTCGGACGCCACCGAATTCGTGCCGCTCGAAGTCGGGAGCTTCGACGCGCCGGCGCAGGACCGCACCCACGCGGGCGACTGGGCCGCGAACGCGATCGACCGGCTGGGGGCCGTCGCGTGGTGGGGAAGTTCGTCGCACCACGTGAGTGGCGGTTGGGGCTTCTCGGATGAGGGCCGCTTCTACGGCTCGTTCTTCATGGGCCGAACGCTCGGCGAGAGCCTGCTGCTGATGGCGGGCGGCGAGTCGAGCATCGTCTACGGCGATCCGCTCTACCGGCCGGTCGCGGTGCGCATCCACATCCCGGGCCAGGGCGGCTACGGCAAGGCGCCCGGACGCAGCGTCGGTCCCGCGGACACGGGCCTCCACGTGGTCCAGCTCGAAGTGCTGCACGGCTTCAACAAGACCACGGCGACGAACTGGTCGCTCGAGAGTTGCACGACCCTCGACCCGGCCTTGTGCGAAGGCGCGTGGGTGCAGCGGGCGTCGGGGATCGGCGCGAAAACGGGCTTCCCGATCGACTGGACCGCCTACTTGACCAATCCCGCCGTCGCGCAGGATCTGCTATTGCGGTTGCGCGTCTGGAATCCCGGCGCGGAAGCGGACGAACTCCGCCATCACGCCTACTTCCACTGGACCCCGTAGCCCGCCCCCGCCTTCAGCGCCTCCGCTGACGGCGACAGGGCGCGGAGTCGCTCTCGCAGGGATTCCGCCGTGATCGGGTCGCCCTGCGCTTCGGCGAGCTTCGACCGCTTCAGCAGCGCGTAGGGCGCATTCGGGTCGAGCGCGAGCGCGCGATCGTAGAAGTCGCGCGCCTGTTCGATGTCGCCGGCGTCCCAGCGCAGATCCGCGATCTGCGTGTGAAGCTCGACATCCTCGGGGCGCGCGAGCAGCTCGTCGCGCAGAATCGCCTCGGCCGCGGCGTGGAAGCCATTCTCGCGGAGCAGCCAGGCATGGACCCCGCGCGCCGAGGGCGTGTCCGGGTAGCGGGCGATGGTTTCTTCCCAGAGCGCCAGCGCCGGCACAAAGCGCCGCAGCGCCGCGTAGAAGTGGGCGCGCGCCTGACGGCGCAGCCGGTCGCTCGGGGAACGCTCGTCTGGAAGCGGGGCGAAGAGGTCCGGCGCATCGAGCTGCAGCGCCGGCCAGCGCTTTGCCTCCGGACCCTCGCGCACGAAGAGCGCCGCCGTGTCGTCGAGCTGCACGAGTCGCCAGTTGGAGTTCAAGTGCAGCCACCACAGCAGATCGCTCATGTCGACCAGGCTGTAGTGAAGCAGCACGACGCCGAAGTGGAACTCGTCGTCGAGTCTCCGGAAGCTGTCCGGGTCGGTAATCTGGAGGCGCGCAAATGTCTCGGGGCCAAACACTTCGAGACGGCCGTCGGAGAGGTCCCGGTACGAAGGCCAGAGCCGGTAGAGCAGATAGCCGCCGTCGGCCATGTGGTGCGCAATCGGACCCGGCGGGCGCTCGCGCGCGATCCAGTCCGCTGCGCCCACCGGGTAGTAGAAGTCGAAGGTCCCGAAGCCCGTCTCGCGCGGCGAGCCGATCCGCTGGAAGAAGCGATCGCGCGCGACGTCGACGCTGGCCACCGCGAGCGCCGCCGCCACAGCGACGGTTGCGACGTTCGTGATCCAGGGACGCAGCGGCCAGCGCGCCAGCACTGCGCTCGCGTTGCGCGTCGTGACGGCTGCTGCGACGACTGCGAAGAGCGCCACGTTGCGGTGCGAACCGAGCGCGAGCCAGCCGAACGCCACCCATACGAGCGGGTCGAAAGCGGACACGCGCCGCCAGTTGGTCGCCATCGCGCCGAGCGAGAGCGCCGCCAGCGCGCCGAATAGGACGCGCGCGAACTCGTTCATCGGAAGCTGGTGACCGAACGGCGGCTGCAGTTCGGCGATCACCGAGCCGAAGACACCGCGCTGCTCTTCCGTACCGATCATGCGGAACTGTTCGAGCGGATAGAGCAGGCCGTCGACTCCGTTCGGGTTCACGAGCGTCGCCAGCACCGAGAGCGCGATCGCGAGTCCGAGTGGCACGATGCGATCCCGTCGCACGCGATCCCCCGCTACCAGCAGCGGGCGCAACAGCTCCGCAGCCAAGGCGATCCCCAGGACCGCGAGTCCCACGGCGAAGAGCCCGTGTACGTTCGCCCAGATCAGTTGCAGCGGAACCACGAGCAGGATCCCGCGACCGCCGCGCTGCTCATGTCGATCGACCAGCAACAATGTTGCGGCGAGCAACAAGAACGATGGCAGCTCCGGGCGCTCCATGAAGCGATCGCCCGCGACGAGCAGGCCGAGGCCGATCGCCAGACACGAGACGAACGCGCTTTCGCGCCGCCATCCGACCGCGAGCAGCAGCAGCGCGAGCGCGCACACGTGCACGACCTTGGCCACCACCACGGCGTCGTGTCCGCCGATCGCGCGCACGCCGTGCAGGCCGAGCTGGAAGAGCCAATGGACGTCGATCCAGCGATTGCCGGGAACCGAGTAGGTGAAGACGTCCTGCTTCGGCACGGCGCCGGTGTCGGCGATCAGCTGGCCGGTGCGCGCGTGCCACCAGTAGTCGAAGTCGCGGATCTTCTGGAATCCGAGCACGCCCGCGAGCGAGAACAGCGCGGCGACGACCAGCGGAGCATACCAACGGCGTACGGCTTCCATCGCGCGCTCTTCACTCCCGACCGGTTGCGGTGGCGATCGTTCCGCTCGC
>CAWDFQ010000001.1:0-519264 GCA_963801625.1 uncultured delta proteobacterium | reverse complement strand
CTACGCGCGTGCCGTTATCCGTAGACATCTACGGACATCAGCGAACAAGCCGCGACCAAGAACCGAAGCCACCGCCCCGCCCGGGGCCTCCACCCGCACTCGTCGCCGCTGACAGTCGCACTCCCGCGCCGGAGCGGATTCGAGTTGGCTCCCCGCCGCGAACCCGACCGATGCTCACGGGATGGAAGAGCGGCACGACGGCGCGCACGCTCGGGATCACGCGCGAGGGGCTCTACAAGTAGATCCCTTCTTTGTGGTGTGATTCCACTGGGACGCGCGCGGCCACGATGGAGAGAGCAAGGGGCGGGGACTTCTGGGCCGGCGGCGAGCGGCGTGGCTGGCCCCTGCGGGCGGTCGGAGGGTGAGAAGCTGGGTTGTCTCAAGAGCCACCTCGACGTCGCGCCGATGCTGCTCGACGCGCTCGGCGCCGTGAACCCGCCGTCCGACTACGTGCTCGGCACGAGCCTGCTCGGCGGCGCCGAGGAACTGTTCGCGCTCGTGAGCGCCTGGAGCCGCATCGCGTATGTGGACGCGACCGGCAAGGCGACATTCCCGACCCGCCGCGTGACGTTCTTCCAGCAGGACGTGGCGGATCGGCGCGACCAACCGCTCAGCGCCGCGGCGTGCGTCGAAGTAGGCCGTCCGGCGCCGCCCCGCCCTCTACGCGCGGCGGTGGAATGCGACGAGACCGGCGAGGCCACCGCCGAGCAGCAGCAGCGTGCTGGGCTCGGGCACCGCGGGCTGCAGGTCGAACACGCCGGTGAGGTTGAGTTGGTCGGCTGGCGTCAGAGCGAACTGCCACTTGATTTGCATGTTGACGTCGGCCGATTGCCCGAGCACGAGCGGGCCGTAGCTGGCGGGCCCGATCGGCACCGAGCTGGGGCCCCCGAACGGGTTGGCGGGCGCGACGTAGAGCTGAGGCGGATCGAGCAGCGTCTGCAGCGGGTCGCCGTTGACCGACGCGGTGTAGAACGATTTGCCGGCGTCGGTCGCCGTGGCGCCGTTCGCGTTCAGGTCCGTGAGCGAGCCTGCGACGGATCCCTGGATCGAGATCGCCGGTCCGACCGTCGCGATCGGCAGCGTGACGGTCATGATGAAGGTCTGCGTGACGGCGCTGATGTTCGTGAGCGTGAAGGTGCTGGTGATGCTCGGATCCGGGTTCAGCACGAACGTCCAGTCGTCGAGCGCGAACCCGTTCCCCTGAAAGCCCGTGCCGCCGCAGACGAACGGCCCGTCGGGCGCGCTGCAGTTCAGCGTATCGAGACCGATCGGCGTGCCATTGATCTCGATCGTGGGCTGCGGCAGTCCCGCGACCGGTGTCGCAACGGACGTTCGAGCGCCGACTCCGACCAGTGTTGCCGCCAGGATCACTACGAGCGATCGATTCCGCATGAGGCCTCCTCGTCTCGGTTGGAAGCCGGCGCGCGAGAGCCTTGGGTACCGCCTCGGTCCGCGGCCCAGCCCGGCCGTCCCACCGGATAGGTGGCGGGAGCGGCGCGAACGTGGCACCGCGCGCCCCGGTGCCTGTCGGTGGTCCCTGCCCGCGCTCAGCGGTCGAGGGCCTGGCGCACCTCGTGACACCAGGTCGAGCGATTCAGGCCCCAGTTGTGACGGTGTGACGGATGCGACCCGCCTAGGGGTGGATGACGCCGAGGTCGGACCGCGCCCCCCGGCGCGGCGATATTCGGGAGTCGGCGATGTCGAGTGAGCAATCGAGCCGCGCCACCGAGGCTCTCGCCTACGGCTGCCTGAGCTTGCCCGAAGCCGTGCGCTTCTCCAGTGTCGGTCGATCCACGATCTACGGGGCAATGGAGAGCGGAGTCCTGCCCTTTGTGAAGATCGGACGACGCCGATTGGTGCCGCGCCGTGCTCTCGTGGAATGGCTTGCGTCGGGGCTTCGAGGTGGCCAGCGGCCCTGATTCTCTTCGGTGGCTACAGCGGGGCTACAGATTTGGGGGGAGGCGACGCCATGCCGGCGACTCAGAGGCCTCTATGTACTTGAATTGGTTAGGTTCCGTGTGGCGACCCAGGCAGGAATCGAACCTGCGACCTCTTGCTTCGGAGGCAAGCGCTCTATCCAACTGAGCTACTGGGCCAAGAACCCTGCAAAGGCGACCGCGTCCTGATGAACTTCGCTCGGCTTCGCCTCGCTGCGCGCCGCGGACGGCTTGCGGTGGTGGGACGTACTGGGCTCGAACCAGTGACCTCCGCGGTGTGAACACGGCGCTCTACCAACTGAGCTAACGTCCCGTCTCCACCACCAGCGCCGGACGTTTTTAGGCGACGGCCGAGCCGTGGCAAGCTGCAGCGAATCAGCTCTTTCGCACGCGCTGGTTGGCGATCGCCGCCTGCACGAAGGAGTCGAAGAGCGGGTGCGCGGCGAACGGCCGCGACTTGAACTCCGGGTGGTACTGGCAGCCGACGAACCACGGGTGGTTCTCGAGCTCGATCACCTCGACGAGGCGCCCGTCGGGCGAGATGCCCGAGAAGACCAGCCCCGCGCGCGAGAGCTGGTCGCGCAGGTCGGGGTTCACCTCGTAGCGATGGCGGTGGCGCTCGGAGATCTGCGCGGTGCCGTAGGCGCGCGTACGCCCGGGTGCCCTGACGCAGCACGCACGGATACGCGCCGAGTCGCATCGTCGCGCCCTTCTCGGAAAGCGCGCGCTGCTCGGGCATCAGATCGATCACCGGGTACGGCGTCTCGGGGTCGATCTCGATCGAGTTGGCGCCGGCCAGGCCCGCGACGTGGCGCGCGAACTCGATCACCGCCAGCTGCATGCCGAAGCAGATGCCGAAGTACGGGACCTTGTGCTCGCGCGCGTAGCGGATCGCGACGATCTTGCCTTCGACGCCGCGCGCAGCCGAAGCCGTGCGGCACGAGGATGCCGTCGACGTCCGCGATCGGCGCCGGGTCCGTGAGCTTCTCCGAGTCGATGTACTCGATCACGACGCGCGCGCGATGCGCGAAGCCGGCGTGATAGAGCGCCTCGTTGAGGCTCTTGTACGACTCGGTCAGGTCGACGTACTTGCCGACCATCGCGATTCGCACGGTGCGCTCCGGGTTCTTCACCGCCTCGACGAGGCGCTGCCACTTCTCGAGATTGGGGCGCCCCGTCCAGATGTTGAGCAGCTTCGTGACCTTCTCGTCGAGCCCCTCGTCGTGGAGGATCAGCGGCAGCTCGTAGATCGACTCGACGTCCTTGGCCGTGATCACGGCGTCGTCGTCCACGTTGCAGAAGAGCGCCACCTTCTGCTTGATCGCGCGCGGCAGGAAGCGGTCGGTGCGGCACACGATCACGTCGGGCGAGATGCCGACCGCGCGCAGCTCCTTCACCGAGTGCTGCACCGGCTTCGTCTTCAGCTCGCCGGCCGTCGCGATGTACGGCACCAGCGCGATGTGCATGTAGAGCACGTTCTCGCGCCCGACGTCGGCGCGGAACTGGCGGATCGCCTCGAGGAACGGCAGCGACTCGATGTCGCCGACCGTGCCGCCCACCTCGACGATCAGCAGGTCCACGCCCGCGGCGGCCGGTGGATGCGGCGCTTGATCTCGTCGGTGACGTGCGGGATCACCTGCACCGTGCCGCCGAGATACTCGCCGTGGCGCTCCTTGTTGATCACCGTCTCGTAGACCTTGCCGGCCGTGACGTTGTTGACCTTGCCCATCATGGCGCTGGTGAAACGCTCGTAGTGGCCGAGGTCGAGGTCGGTCTCGGCGCCGTCCTCGGTGACGAAGACCTCGCCGTGCTGGAACGGGTTCATCGTGCCGGGGTCGACGTTCAGGTATGGGATCGAGCTTCAGGAACGAGACGCGCAGGCCGCGCGCTTCGAGCAGGGCGCCGATCGACGCGGAGGCGAGGCCCTTGCCGAGCGACGAGAGCACGCCGCCCGTCACGAAGATGAACTTGGTCGCGCGATCGCTCATCGGAAGCACCTCTCGCTAACGCAACTTCGTTGCAGAGCCCCCGGCGACGGCGTCCCCGATGCGCACTCGGTGGATCGGAACGAGCGGTTCGGGAAGAGCGTCGACGGCAAAATAGCCCGTGGCCAGTACCTCGTCCGGCGTGGTCGATGGAACCAACGCCGATGGGCTCGGCCTCGAAACACAGGTTCACCGCGTGCACGCGGCGCCCGTCCGGATACGCAATGACTTGAATGGCGGGATCCGAGTAGACGCCGATCAGTCGTCCCACCTCGACCTGCACACCGGTTTCCTCACGCACCTCGCGTGCGGTCGCCCGGTCGATCGATTCGCCCGGCTCCACGTACCCCCCAGGGAGACCCCAGTGTGAATTGTCGCTGCGCTGCATCAACAGCAACTCGCGATGCTCTCCATCGCGCCACACCACGGCAGAGACGGAAAGACGCACTTCGTGCGGATCGGTCGCGAAGTAGCGACTCAACGATCACTCCAGAGCACACGTTTGTCGGGGATGCCCGGCCGGAGATAGCTCCGAAGGCCGCCTCGTGTCAAACCCAAGACGAAGACGGGAGGTCCGAAGACCTCCCGTCGTAAGGCGTCGTCGTCGCGCTGCTGTGGATCAGCGCTTCGAGAACTGGAAGCGCGCGCGCGCACCGCGCTGTCCGTACTTCTTGCGCTCCTTCTTGCGCGCGTCGCGCGTCAAGAAGCCGGCCTTGCTTCAGCGTCGGGCGGATTCCCTCGTCGAGGCTGCAGAGTGCCCGGGCGATCCCGTGCCGCAGAGCGCCGGCCTGGCCGGTCGGTCCGCCGCCCTTCACGCTCGCCGCGATGTCGTAGCGCGTCGTCGCATTCGCCGCGTCGAGCGGCTGCTTCACCAGCGTGCGCAGCGTCTCGCGGCCGAAGTACTCATCGATCGCGCGACCATTCACCACGATCAAACCTGTGCCGAGCCGGAGCCGGATGCGCGCAACGGCGGTCTTGCGCTTGCCAGTGATCGGCGCTGCCGTGAGGGCTTCAGCCAAGCGTCAGCTCCTGCGGCTGCTGCGCCGCGTGGGGATGATTCGGACCGGAATAGACCTTGAGCTTCCGATAGAACTTTCGGCCCAGCGTGGTCTTGGGGAGCATGCCGCGCACGGCGCTCTTCGATCACGCGCTCGGGATGCGCGCCGGAGAGCACCTGGTCGGCAGTGCGGGACTTCAGGTGTCCCGACGTAGCCGGTGTGCCGGTAGTAGATCTTCTGCTCGCGCTTGCGACCGGTGAGGCGCACGCGCTCGGCGTTCACGATCACCACGAAGTCACCGGCGTCCGCGTGCGGTGTAAAGAGGATGTTTTCCTTGCCGCGAAGCAGCGACGCGACGCGCGCCGCAAGGCGGCCGAGCGTCTGGTCGGCCGCGTCCAGCACCCACCACTGCTGCCGATCCCCGGACCGGAGGCTGCGAGTCGGCCGCGGCGGCCTGGCGACGGGCATTTGCTTCTCCTGCGAACTTCGGCTCTCGACGGCTCATGTGGCGAGCGGGTGCGGTACGCCCAGACCGGCCGAAAGACCGGGTCCGGGGAGCCGCAGTCGTTAGCCGAGTGGCCCTCGCGCCGTCAACCCGTTCTGGCTCCAAGCCCCCGGATTCGAGTGGGAAATCGTAGTGGACACGGACCAGCGTGAGGCCCCGCGCGGGAGCCGTCGGCCCGGCCTGGCCGCGGTCCCACGCCGCGAGTCAGGGCGGGCATCGCAGCGGGCGTCCGACGGCCCCTCCCCGACCTCGAGCAGCGTGCCGACCAGATTCCGAACCATGTGGCGCAGAAAGCCCGTCCCCTCGAAGTCGAGGAGTACCTCACCGCCGAGCTGGCCGCGGATCTCGAGTCGCAAGAGCGTCCGCACGCTGCTGCGCACAGCCGAACCCACGCCGCGGAAACTCGCGAAGTCGTGGGTGCCGACCAGCGCCCGGCCAGCCTCGCGCATCGCCTCGAGATCGAGCGAGCTGCGCACCCAGAGCGATCTCCGATCGCGCAGCGGCGAGCGCGTCGGAGCCGTCCAGAGTCGATACACGTAGCGCTTCGAGCGCGCGTGGCGGCGCGCGTGGAAGGCGTCGGGCACCCGTGCGACCTCACGAACTGCGACGTCGCGTGGCAGCAGCGCGTTCAGCGCGCGCTGTAGGTCCGCGGGCGCGAGCCGCGTGGCGAACATCGCGTTCGCGACCTGCCCTTCCGCGTGCACGCCCGCATCGGTACGGCCCGCGCCGGTCACCGTCACCGACACGCCGGTGATCTGTTCGAGCGCAGCCGCGAGAGCACCCTGCACGGTGCGAGCCGGTCCGGGCTGGATCTGCCAGCCCTCGAGATCGGTGCCGTCGTACTCGACGAGCAGGCGGAAGTTGGGCACCTCAGCCGCACCCGAAGCGCGCCTCCGCGACGCGCACGGCGTGTGCGGCCGTCAGCCGCACGCCATCGGCGGCGAGCCACACGAGCACTCCGCCCGGCCGAGACTCGTCGCGGCGCACGCGGCCGACGTGCACCAGATCGCTTCCGGCCGCTGCGCGCGTGGTCGGCCCGATGTCCGCGAGCGCAACGCCCGGCGACCTTGCCGAGCACGTCGAGGACCCCTTCCAGCGACGCTTCGTCGCGCGTCTCGATCGCCAGCGCAGCGCCGTCGCCGCAGAAGGTCGGGATGCGCACGGAGGTGACGGCGACGGAGATGCCGCCGATCGCTCGACCCAGCACGGCCGCAAAGCCGCGTTCGTGCGCAGTCGTGCCATCGTCTTCGACCGGACCGATCCAGGGCAGTACGTCGAACGCGATCGGATGTCCGAGCGACGGCGGCTCGGAAATTTCCCGTTGCGTGAGCAGCGCGATCGTCTCCTCCGCGAGCGCCTCGATGGCCGCGCGCCCGGCACCGGAGGCCGACGCCGAGAGCAGCAGCGTCGCGACCACGCGCGAGACGCCGAACTCGCGCGACAGCGGCGCGATCACGCGCATACAGGCGAGCGCAAGGCCCGGCGGCACCGCGAGCATCGGGGCGTCGAGCGAGGGCGCTCCCGGCTCCGCCCAGCTCGCCGATGAGCGGCACCTCCGGCGCCGCCGCGAGCACACCGGAGCAATCGATCGCGGCGACGCGCGCGCGCAGCAGCGCGCGCACGGCTTCGAGCGACACCTCGGCGGGCGCACACAGGAACGCGACGTCGCAACCGCGGAGCGCCGCGAGGTCTGTCTCCACGGGGAAGACGCCGCCGCGGAACTCCAGCTCGGTGCCGAGCGAGCGCTCCGTGGCGATCGGAACCAGCTCGCGCACGGCGAGCGCGGACTCATCGAGCACCGCGAGCAGCTCCACACCCAACGAGCCGGTCGCGCCGACGATCGCGACGCGCACTAGGCGCCCAGCCTCGTCACGACGAGATCGCCCATCGCGCGACAACCGATCGCCTCGCGGTGCTCGCCCGGCAGCAGCAGGTCGGCCGTGCGATGGCCGGCGTCGAGCACCGCCGTCACCGCGTCGCGTATCTGCTTCGCTGCGGCGATCGCAGCCGAACGAGTGCTCGAACAGCATCGCCGCCGAGAGGATTGCGGCGAGCGGGTTCGCGACGTCCTTGCCGGCGATGTCGGGCGCCGAGCCGTGGACTGGCTCGTAGAGACCGATGCCGCCGACGCCGAGGCTCGCCGAGGGCAGCATGCCGAGCGAGCCGGTGATCTGCGCGGCCTCGTCGGAGAGAATGTCGCCGAACAGGTTCTCGGTGACGATCACGTCGAAGCGACGCGGGTCGCGCACCAGCAGCATCGCGCACGAATCGACCAGCTGATGGACGAGCGTCACGTCCGGGAACTCGGGCGCGATCTCGTCGACCACCTGCACCCAGAGCTGCGAGGTCTCCAGTACGTTCGCCTTGTGGACGTGTGTGACGTGCTTGCGGCGTCCGCGCGCGGCCTCGAATGCGACGCGCGCGATGCGGGCGATCTCGTTCTCGTCGTAGACCATCGTGTTGCGCGCCGTCGCGCAGGCCGTTCACGAGCCGGTTCCCGCGCGGCTCGCCGAAGTAGAGCCCGCCGGTGAGCTCGCGCACCACCAGCAGGTCGATGCCGTCGACCACCTCGGGCCGCAGCGTCGACGCCTGTACCAGCGCCGGGAACACACTGGCGGGTCGCAGGTTCGCGAACAGGCCGAGTTCCTTGCGGATGCGCAGCAGGCCGCGCTCGGGCCGCGTGTCCACCGCCATCGCGTCCCACTTGGTGCCGCCCACCGCGCCGAGCAGCACGGCCTGGCTCTTGCGGGCGCGCTCGACCACTTCGTCGCGCAGCGGTGTGCCGTGGGCGTCGATCGATGCGCCGCCGATCAGGTGCTCTTCGAAGTGAAGGCGAGATGCCGTGCTGCGGCGCCACTGCCTCGAGCACGCGCCGCGCCTCGCGCGTCACCTCCGGCCCGATGCCGTCGCCCGCCACCACCACGATCTGCGCCTGCTTCAACTAGACCCCCTTCGGCTCGGCCGCGCTGATGCCGGCGCTTGTGCCACTCGAGCTTGTTGAGCGCGTGGATGTAGGCCTTCGCGCTCGCCACCAGCACGTCGTAGTGCGCGCCGTGACCGATCACGCGCCGGCCAGCTCTCGGCGAGCGTCACCGCGACCTCGCCCTGCGCGTCGAGGCCGGCCGTGATCGCGTTCACCTGGTAGCGGACCAGCTCGCTCTTGGTGTCCGTCAGTTCGGCGACCGCCTTGAAGATCGCGTCGACCGGGCCGACGCCCGTCGTCGTGGTCTTGCGAGCCGCGCCGTCGACCGCGAGTTCGACCGTCGCGCTCGGCGTCGGGAACGTGCCCGAGAGCACCGTCAATCTGCTGGAACTGGAAGCGCTCCTCGGTCTGCACGACGGCGTCGGCGACGATCGCTTCGAGGTCCTCGTTGAAGATGCTCTTCTTCTTGTCCGCGAGGTCCTTGAAGCGCTTGAAGGCGCGCTCGAATTCGTCGCCCTCGAGGGCGAAGCCGAGCTCGGCGAGGCGCTCGCGAAACGCGTGGCGGCCGGAGTGCTTGCCGAGCACCAGCTCGTTCGACGGCCGCCCGATCGATCGCGGCGTCATGATCTCGTAGGTGATCGCCGCCTTCAGCACGCCGTCCTGGTGGATGCCGGCCTCGTGCGCGAAGGCGTTGTCGCCGACGATCGCCTTGTTCGGCTGCACGGCGACGCCGATGATCGACGAGAGCAGGCGGCTCGACGGATAGATCTCCTCGGTCGCGGATCTTCGTCTCGAGCCCGGCGAAGACGTCGGGGCGCGTGCGGATCGCCATCACCACCTCTTCCATCGCGGTGTTGCCGGCGCGCTCGCCGATGCCGTTCACGGTGCACTCGACCTGGCGGGCGCCGGCGCGCACCGCGGCCAGCCTGTTGGCGACCGCGAGGCCGAGGTCGTCGTGGCAGTGCGCCGAGAGGACCGCCTTCGTCGACGCCCGGGACGTGCTCGCGCAGGTGGCGGAAGAGCGCCGCGATCTCGTCCGGCGTGGTGTAGCCGACGGTGTCGGGCACGTTCAGCGTGCGGCGCGCCGGCGCGCAGCGCCACGTCGAAGACCTGCACCAGGTACTCCCAGTCCGAGCGCGTGGCGTCCTCGGCGGAGAACTCGACGTCGTCGCAATAGCGTCGCGCCTGGCGCACCGCGCGGTCGACCTCTTCGAGCACGCGCTCGCGGCTCATGCGCAGCTTGTGCTCGAGGTGGATGTCGCTGGTCGCGATGAAGATGTGGATGCGCGGGCGGGCGGCGCCTTCGAGCGCCTGCCCGGCGCGCTCGACGTCCGCCTGCGCCGGTGCGCGCGAGACCGCAGACCGCGAGCCCGCGCACTTCGCGCGGCGATCGCGCGCACCGCCTCGAAGTCGCCGTCGCTCGCGATCGGGAAGCCGGCTTCGATCACGTCGACGCCGAGCCGCTCGAGCTGGCGCGCCAGCGTGAGCTTCTCGGCGAGGTTCATGCTGCAGCCGGGCGACTGCTCGCCGTCGCGCAGCGTGGTGTCGAAGATGCGGACGATCTCGCTCATGACGTCGTCTCCTGCGGCGTCTCGGGCACGGCAGGGCGGCGGCAGCTTCTCGAGCGGACGGCCGGAGATCACGCGCCAGACCCACTCGACGGGTCCCGAGAGCACGTAGAGCAGCGCCGATCACGAAGAGCGAGATCTGCGGCTCCTGCACGACCAGCGCGAGCGCCAGCACCATCACGACGATCGCGCGGTACGAGTGGCGGAGATCGATCTCCTTGAAGGAGCGGTACGGGATCGCGCTCACCATCAGCAGCCCGAGCGCCGCGACGCCCTGCCGCCACGAGCGACTTCGGGAACCGCCACGTCGATCTGCTCGTCGCGCAGGAACGAGACGAAGAGCTCGCGTCGCCGACGACCATGCCCGCGGCCGCCGGGCTCGGCAGTCCCTCGAAGCGACCGCTGTAGCGCGACGGCTGCACGTTGAAGCGCGCGAGCCGCAGCGCGGCACACGCCACGAACAGGAACGCGATCGCGAAGCCGGTGCGCCGGAAGCCCTCGAGGTGACCGCCGTGGAAGGCGAGGATCGCCGGCGCCAGGCCGAACGAGACGATGTCGGCGAGCGAGTCGTACTCGAGGCCGAACTTCGCGGTCGTCTTCGAGAGCCGCGCGACGCGGCCGTCGAGCCCGTCGCAGATGCCGGCGAAGACGATGCCGAGCGCGGCGATGAAGAAGTTGCCCGTCCTGCGCCTTCACGATCGTGTAGAAGCCGAAGAACAGGTTCGCGGTGGTGAAGAGCTGCGGCAGCAGATAGACGCCGCGACGGCGGCGACGCGGCTCGCTGCGACGCCGGCGGCGACGGCGTTGCCGGCGCGACTCGCGGCGCTCGAAGGGGGGGTCGCTCATTCCGGCGCTCCGAGCCGCGCCGAGGATCGACGCGCCGCCGCGCACGCGATCGCCCGCCTTCACCGTCGCGACGCTGCCCGGCGGCAGCAGCACGTCGGTGCGCGAGCCGAAGCGGATCAGTCCGTAGCGCACGCCGCGCGGGAGCCACTCGCCGACCTTCGCGTGGCAGACGATGCGCCGCGCGATCAGGCCGGTGATCTGCGTGACGACGATGCGGCGCCCGTCGGCGAGCTCCAGCTCCATCGCGAGCCGCACGTTCTCGCGTTCGCCGCGCGGGTCCCAGGCGGCGAGGAAGCGCGTGCCGCCGCGCGTCGAGCGACACGACGCGCCCGGCGAGCGGCGCGCGGTTCACGTGCACGTCGAACACCGACAGGAAGATCGCGATGCGCAGCCCCTTGCGGCCGCGCTCGTCCTCGATCGCGTCGACGGCGAGCACGCGGCCGTCGGCGGGTGCGACGACGCTGTTCTCATCGCCCGGAAGCTCGCGCGCTGGGTTGCGGAAGAAGGCCACCACGAACAGCGTGACGGCGCCGAGCACGGCAGCGGGCGCCATCGAGCCGAACCCGAAGGCCACCGCGGTCAGAGCCGCTGCCGCCGCAATGAACGGCCAGCCCTCCGGCGCGATCCGCGCGGTGGGGCGCTCGCGGAAGATCGCGGCTCGCTCGTCCTCGCCCATCTTGGCCCGACTCTCAATTCTTCGAACGATCGACCAGCCGCTTCTCTTGCAGCCACGGCATCAGACCGCGCAGCCGCGCGCCGACCTTCTCGAGCGGGTGCTCGGCGGCGATGCGGCGCATCGCGTTGAAGCTGGGCTTGCCCGCGCGGTTCTCGAGGATGAACTCGCGCGCGAACTGGCCGGACTGGATCTCGCGCAGCACTTCCTTCATGCGCCGCTTCACGCCTCTCGTCGATGATGCGCGGACCGCGCGTCAAGTCGCCGTACTCGGCGGTGTTCGACACCGAGTAGCGCATGTTCGCGACGCCGCCTTCGTAGATCAGGTCGACGATCAGCTTCACTTCGTGGATGCACTCGAAGTACGCCATCTCCGGCGCGTAGCCCGCTTCGACCAGCGTCTCGAAGCCGGCCTGCATCAGCGCGGTGAGCCCGCCGCAGAGCACCGACTGCTCGCCGAACAGATCGGTCTCGGTCTCTTCGCGAACGTTCGTCTCGATGATGCCGGCGCGACCGCCGCCGATGCCCTTGGCGTAGGCGAGCGCCGTCGCGAGCGCGTCGCCGTTCGGATCCTGGTGCACCGCGACCAGACACGGCACGCCCTTCCCTTCCTTGTAGTGCCCGCGCACCGTGTGACCGGGACCCTTCGGCGCCACCATCCACACCGACACGCCGGCCGGCGCGACGATCTGCCCGAAATGGATGTTGAAGCCGTGCGCCACCGCGAGGTGGTTGCCCGTCACGAGATTGGGCGCGATCTCCTCGTGATAGATCTGGGCGGCCGTCTCATCGGGCACGACCAGCATCACCACGTCCGCTTCGCGCGCCGCATCGCGCGGCTCGACGACGCGCAGGCCCTCGGCCTCCGCCTTCGCCCGCGACGTCGAGTCCTTGCGCAGGCCGACGACCACGTTCACGCCCGAGTCGCGCAGATTCAGCGCATGCGCGTGACCCTGTGAGCCGTAGCCGACGATCGCGACGGTCTTGCCTGCGAGGCGTCCCAGGTCGGCGTCCTTGTCGTAGAAGATGCGAAGGTCCATGGCGTAGAAACCCTTTCCGTGGGTATCGGGTCGTTGGTGAATGCTGCGAAGCGTTCCAGCCGACCGGCCACTCGCGCCGGGAGCTTGCTTGGAGCGTTCCCTGGGTCCCGCAGGATGGCCTGACTGCCGTCGCGGCCAGCGACGTCTCGAGGCCCCAGACGACGAAAGGCCCCGAAACTACGAGAGGTTTCCGGGGGTGTCAAAGCGCGTGCGGAGCGCCTCGAAGCGCTCCCCGGTGCGCTGCACCTCGGCCTCGGCGCGGCGCACGTAGACGGGCGTCGAGCGTCTCCGCAGCGATTCCGGCGCCGCGCGGCCAGCAAGCGCGCGCCGAGTCGTCCGACCGCGACCGCATCAGGCCAACCGGCCGGCGGCGGAACGAGTCGCAATGCATCGCCGAAGCGGGCGTGCAGCGCATCCGCCACCACGGCGATGCCTTCGCCGATCACCGTGCAGGGAGCCTCCGCAGCGAGCGTCGCGAGGGCCTCCGCGAGCGCTTCCGGCCGCAGCACGGAGGGGCCGACGCGCGGCGGCAAACCGGGATCTCCGTCGTAGAGGGCGGCATAGACCTCGCCGCGCCGTGCGTCGAGCAACGCCGCGATGGGGCCCGGCGCCGGTGCCGCTCGCAGCGCCAGCGCTGCGAGCGTCGGCACCGCCACGACGAGCGCTTCGCTGCCGAACGCGAGTCCCTTCACCGTCGCGACGCCGACGCGCAATCCCGTGAACGAACCGGGTCCCGCGGAGACGGCGAACGCATCGATCGCGGCCAGCGCGACGCCTGCCTCCTCGAGCAGCGCGAGCACGGCGGGAAGCAGGGTCTCGGAAGCGGGTCGTTCGCTCGACAATGCGCGCGACGCGATCGCCCTCTCGCCGCGCATCAGCGCAACGCCCGCCGCCGCCGTCGTCGCAGTCTCGATCGCGAGCAGCAGCGGCCCGTGCGACACGCGTCAGAGACCGGCGCTGTGCCGCACCCAGTCGACGAAGCGCGACCAATGGCGCGAGAGGTCGTTCCAGAACGCCAGGCCCATCAGCATCACCATCACGGTGACGCCGATCTGCTGGACGATGTCGCGCGTGCGGATCGAGAGCGGCGAGCGCTTCACGCCTTCGATCGCGATCAGCAGTGCCTGGCCGCCGTCGAGCACCGGAATCGGCAGCAGGTTCAAGACGGCGAGGTTGATGCTGATCAGGATCAGCGTCGTGAGATACGCAAACCAGCCCTGCTCGAAGGCGTTGTGCGCGATCTCGGCGATGCCGATCGGCCCGGCGAGCTGCTTGCGCGAAACGTCCCCCGAGACCAGTCGTTTCAAGCCGGCGAGAAAAGTACTGGTCAACTCGGCGGTCATCCCAACGGCGCGCGGCACCGACACCAGCGGGTTCGTCTCCCGATCGATGCCGACGGTGCCCTGCACCGCGGCCGCGTGTGCGGTGATGCCGATCAGGTAACGCTCTTCGGGAATCCCGAGGCCCGTGTCGGCTTCGAGCATCTGGGGCTGCACGCGGATCTCGTGCCGTTCGCCCGCGCGCGCGTAGGCGATCTGCAGCGCGCGACCGCCGCTGGCGCGCACCAGCTCCGAGAACGCCGCAAAGGAACCGACCGGTGCGCCGTCGACGGCCACGATCAAGTCGCCCGCGCGCAGCTCGGCCTTTTCCGCGGGCGAGCCGGGGGTCGTGCCTGCAACCAGCACCGTCGCCGGCACCACGCCCAGCGCCTCGACACTGCCGAGTGCCGGCAGCTTCAGCTCGAGCGTCTTCGGCTGCGTCTGGCCGCCTTCGAGCCGCTCGACGCGCACCGCGACTTCGCCGCTGCTGCCGGCCGCGGCGTAGCGCGACGCGAAGCCGATCCAGTCTTCGACCGCTTCGCCGCCCACCGCGACGACACGATCTCCCGAGCGAAGCTCGGTCTGGTTCGCCGGCGCGTTCGCGGTGGGAATGCCGATCACGGCCGCGAGACGCGAGTGGCCGAGCCCCGCCCAGCCGATCTGCGCGGGAGCGCCCACGGCGTCCATGCCGGCGCGGTCTTCGAGGGGGAGCGAAGCGTCGATCGTCTGCGCGTCGCGTTGCACGCGGATCGCCACGCTCTCGCCGGGGCGCGCGCGCAGGGCGTCCTCGACGTCGTCCCACCACTGGACCTGTTTTCCACCGACCGCGACGACGCGGTCGCCGACGGCGAGACCCGCGTTCGCTGCTGGCGAGCCGGGCTCGATCGTGCCGATCACCGGCTCGGGGCGCGGCATGCCGACGGCGAGTACGCCGATGAAGATCACCACCGGCAGCAGCAGGTTCATGCCCGGCCCGGCAAACAGCACCAGCAATCGCTGCCACACCGGCTTGTTGTTGAACGCGCGCGGGATGTCGGCGGGATCAATCGGCATCGCGCTCAGCGCCTGGCCCTCTGTGTGATCCGATGCGGGCGGCGCAACGCCTTCCGCCACTTCGCCCGCGCCTGCCTCGCGCACTTCGTCCTCGGGATTCTCGCCGAGCATCTTCACGAAGCCGCCGAGCGGGAACCACGCCACCACGTACTCGGTCTCGCCGCGCGTGAAGGCGAGCCGCCACCTGCCGATGCCGATCGCCGGGCCGAACCCGAGCGAGAACTTCAGCACCTTCACGTCGAAGAGCTTCGCGACCAGGAAGTGGCCGAATTCGTGCACGAAGACCAGCACGCCCAGCATCAGCACGAACGCGAACACGAAGGACAGAGCTGTCACGCAGCGACCCCCGCAGAGAGCAGCGCCCGGGCGCGGGCGCGCGCCCAGACATCGGCTTCCAATACGTCATCGAGATTGTGCAGCAAGGCCGAACCGCCGCGCGCCAGGTGCGCGTCGAGTACGGCGGCGTTGGTCGCCGCGATCGCCGCGAACGGAACCTCGCGCGCGAGGAATGCCGCGACCGACACCTCGTTTGCGGCGTTCAGCGCGGCAGGCGCCGCCTCGTCGCCGCGCAGCGCGGCGTAGGCGAGATCGAGACACGGGAAGCGCTTGCGGTCGGGCGTCTCGAAGTCGAGGCGCGCGGCGACCGCGAGGTCGAGCGGCGGCAACTCGCGCGCGAGTCCGCTCGCGGCGCCCAGCAGCGGCAACCGCTCCGGCCAGGCGAGCGCCACGGCGATCGGTACACGCATGTCGGGAACGCCGAGTTGCGCCAGCACCGAGCCGTCGCAGAGTTCGATCAGCGAGTGCACGACGGACTGCGGATGCACCACGACGTCGATGTGCTCGGGCTTCGTATCGAAGAGCCAGCGCGCCTCGATGACTTCGAGACCCTTGTTCATCAGCGTCGCCGAGTCGATCGTGATCTTCGGCCCCATCGACCAGTTGGGGTGCGCGAGCGCTTCGTCGATGCTGGCGCACGCGATGCGCTCGGCCGTCCAGGTGCGGAATGGGCCGCCCGACGCGGTGAGCACGATGCGGAGAAGGTCCTGCTGGCGCTGGCCGGCGAGCACCTGGAAGATCGCGCTGTGTTCACTGTCCACCGGCAGCAGGCGCACGCCGCGCGCTTTCACCTCGCGCAGCACCAGCGCGCCGGCCATCACCATCACTTCCTTGTTGGCGAGCGCGACGTCGCGACCCGCGCGGATCGCCGCGAGCGTCGGGGCGAGACCCACCGCGCCGACCAGCGCCGAGACGACGAGGTCGGCGTCCGCCGTCGCGACGGCGGTGAGGCCGGCATCGCCGACGGCGATCTCGGGGGCTTCGACGCCGAGCGCGCTCTTCAGCGCCAGCGCGGCGTCCGGCTCGGCGACCGAGACGAGCGCCGGCCGGAAGCGCCGTACCTGTTCGGCCAGCTTCTCGATGCGTCGCCCCGCCGCGAGCGCGACCACCTGAAAGCGCTCCGGGAACGCCGCCGCCACTTCGAGTGACTGCTCGCCGACGCTCCCGGTGCTGCCGAGAATCGCGATGCGCTTCAAGACTCGGGCTCCTTGCCGCCGCTCTGCACCTGCGCGGAGGTGAGACCGTAGCGGCGCTCGCGCTGCTGGTAGTCCCAGACCGCCTCGACCAGATCGTTCTTGCGGAAGTCGGGCCACATCACTTCGGTTACGTGCAGCTCGGCATAGGCGATCTGCCAGAGCAGGAAATTCGACACGCGCGCCTCGCCACCGGTGCGAATCAGCAGATCGGGATCGGGAAGCTCCGGATCGTAGAGGTACGCGCCGAAGGTCTTCTCGTCGATCTGCTCGGGATCGAGTTTGCCCGACTCGACGTCACGCGCGAGTTTGCGCGCCGCGTCGGCGATCTCGGTGCGACCGCCGTAGGAGAGCGCAAAGACCACCGTCATCTCGCTGTTGTCGCGGGTGCGCTCGAGCGCCTCTTCCAGCTTCGCGCGGGCCAGCTCGGGCAGTCGCTCGAGGCGACCGATTGCGCGCAGCCGGATGCCGTTGCGATCCAGCTCTTCGAGCTCGGCTGCGAGATAGTGCTCGAGCAATCCCATCAGTGCGTCGACTTCGCCCTTCGGGCGACTCCAGTTCTCGGTGGAAAAGGCGTAGAGCGTCAGGAACCGGACGCCCAGTTCGTGCGCGGCGCGCACCGTCGCGCGCACCGCCTCGATGCCGGCCCGGTGCCCCTGCACGCGGTCGAGTCCGCGGCGCTCGGCCCAACGCCCGTTGCCGTCCATGATGATGGCGACGTGACGCGGAATTGTCTCGGCTCGGATGCGCCGCTCGTGCATGCCTAGACCTGCAGGATCTCCTGCTCCTTCTGCTCGACCTGCCCGTCCACCTGCTTGACGAAGTCGTCCGTCAGGGACTGGACCTTCTTCTCGCTGCGGGCGCGATCGTCGGCGGGGAGATCGCCGTCGTTCTCGAGTTGCTTGAGCGCGGCGAGCGCCTCGCGGCGCGCGTCGCGTACACCCAGCTTGTGATGCTCGGCGAGCTTGCGAACGTGCTTCACCAGCTCCTTGCGTCGCTGTTCGGTGAGCGGCGGAATCGGGATCCGCACGAGCTTGCCGTCGTTGTTGGGCGTGAGTCCGAGATCCGAGGCCTGGATCGCCTTCTCGATCGCATGGAGCGCGCTCTTGTCGTACGGCGAAATCACGATCAGGCGCGGCTCCGGCGCACTCAGGTTCGCCATCTGATTCAGCGGAGTCGGCGTGCCGTAGTAGTCGACGCGGATGTTGTCGAGCAGCGACGGGTTCGCGCGCCCGGTGCGGACCTTGCGCAGGTCGTCCTTCAGGTGCTGGAGCGAATGCTCCATCGCTTCCTTCGCCTGGGAGATCAGCTGGTCGAGACTGGCGGCCATGTTCTCCTCTCCTGCTCACTCGGTGACCAGTGTTCCCACCGTTTCACCCGAGACTACCTTTACGATGTTGCCGCGCACCGTCATGTCGAACACGATGATCGGGACGCCGTTCTGCCGACAGAGCTGGATCGCCGTCTGGTCCATGAACTGTAGGTTGCGCTGGATGGCTTCTTCGTAGGAGAGCTGCCCGAAGCGCTGAGCCGCGGGAACCTTCTGGGGATCCGCATCGTACACGCCATCCACCTTGGTGGCCTTCATGATCAGGTCGGCGTGTACCTCGGCCGCGCGCAGCGCCGCTGCCGTGTCGGTGGTGAAGTACGGGTTGCCCGTACCCGCTGCGAAGATCACGATGCGGCCCTTTTCGAGATGGCGGATCGCACGACGGCGGATGTAGGGCTCGGCGACTTCCTGGATCGTGAGCGCCGAGAGGACGCGCGTGGGCACGTCCTCCTTTTCCAGCGCGTCCTGCAGCGCAACGCCGTTGATGACGCCTGCCATCATTCCCATGTAGTCGGCCGTGGCGCGGTCCATGCCCTCGGAGGCAGCCGATACGCCACGGATGATGTTGCCGCCGCCGATCACGATCGCGATCTGCACGCCCAGGCCGTGCACCTCGCGAATCTCTTCAGCGATCCCGCGAATCACCGCCGGCGCGATCCCGAAGCCCGCCTCTCCGGCGAGACCCTCGCCGGAGAGCTTGATGACGATGCGGCGGTACCTGGCCTTCACGCCTCGCCCGAGATCCCGAGCCGGAAGCGCACGAAGCCGGTCACGGCGACATCCGCTCCGAGTTCCTTGCCCTTCTGCGCGAGCATCTGCCCGACGCTCTGGTCCGGGTTCATCACGAACGGCTGCTCGAGCAGACAGACCTCCGCGTAGAACTTGTTGATGCGGCCGTCGACGATCTTCTCGATCACCTTCTCGGGCTTGCCGGTCTGCGCGGCCTGCTTGGCGAAGAGTTCGCGTTCGCGGGCCAGCAGATCGGCAGGAACGCCGCTGCGATCGAGCGCGATGGGCGACGGATCAGCCGCCGCGACGTGCATCGAGACTTCCTTCGCGACCGCCTCGGCAGCGGCGCCGCGCGCCGCGGTGCGCAATGACACGAGGACGCCCAGCTTGCCACCAGCGTGTACGTAGCCGCCGACCAGACCGCCGGGCGCCGCGAGTCGCGCGACGCGCTTGCACACGACGTTCTCGCCGAGCTTGCCGGCGACTGCCCCGATGCGCTGTGCGACCGACTCGCCATCGAGCGTCGCGGCTCCGAGTGCCTCCACGGTATCCGCGCTGGCCTGGGCCGCGACCGCAGCGAGCTTGCGTGCGAATTGCTGGAACTCGTCGGTGCGCGCGACGAAGTCGGTTTCGCAACCGATCTCGACGATCGCGCCGGCTTCGCCCGCCAACGCAATGGCGACCGTGCCCTCGTTGCTCGCCCGACCTTCCCGCTTGGCCGCCTTTGCGAGACCGCGCTCCCGGAGCAGCGTCACAGCCTTCTCCGCATCGCCGTTCGCTTCGGTGAGCGCCTTCTTGCATTCCATCATGCCGGCGCCGGTCCGCTCGCGCAGCTCCTTGACCGCTCCAGCCGAGATTTCCGCCACTACTCGTCTCCTCGTCGGGAGGTCGCACCCCGCGGCGCGACGTCCTGCTCTACTCCTTGCTCGGCTCGCTGCCGCTCTCGACCACCGGCGCACTCGCCGCAGGCACGGGCGCAGGCGCGGGCGCAAGCGCAGGCGGCGAGTTCGTCACGATGACCATCGGACCCTCGGCCTCCTCGGCGTCGGCACCCGCGCTGCGCGTCCCGCCGCGGCGCGCGCCCCGGCCACGGCGCGGCGGCTGCTTGATCTCGACCACCACGCGGCCGATGCCCGTCGTGTGAGCCTCCCCTTCGCCGCGCCGTCCAGTCGCCTCTTCGACGGCTTCCGAGCGAATCCGCGCCTCGTGGAGTTGTGCGCCGTCGATGCAGGCGTCGGCGACCTGTCCGCAATACAGGCTGATCGCGCGCGTCGCGTCGTCGTTGCCGGGGATCACGAAGTCGATGCCTTCGGGATCGCAGTTGGTGTCGACCACCGCGACGATCGGGATGCCGAGCCGGCGTCCCTCGGCGACCGCGATGTGTTCGCGCTTCACGTCGACCAGGAAGATCGCGGCCGGGAGCTTGCTCATCTCGCGCAGGCCCTCGAGCGACTTCCGATAGCGCTCGACGTCACGCGAGATGCGCGAGCGCTCCTTCTTCGACAACTCGTTCCAGGCGGCCTCGTCCGCTTGCAGCACGAGCTGCTCCTTGAAGCGATCGAGAGACTTCTTCACGGTGCGGAAGTTGGTGAGCGTCCCGCCGAGCCAGCGGTTGTTGACGAAGAGCTGGTTCGCGCGCAGCGCTTCCATCTGCACCGGCGCTGCAGCCTGTCGCTTGGTGCCCACGAAGAGCACCTTGCCACCCGTCGCGGTGGTCTCGCGCAGAAACTCGAGTGCGTCCTGGAAGCGCTCGAGCGTCTGGTCGAGGTCGACGATGTGAACGCCGTTGCGCTCGCCGAAGATGAACTTCTTCATCTTCGGGTTCCAGCGATAGGTCTGGTGGCCGAAGTGGGCGCCTGCGTCGAGCAGGGCGCGAACGGTGAGCGGGATGGGCGTGTACGCGGCCACCATCTCGCTGATCGGGACGATCGGAGCCGGGCGTTTCGGTGCCCGGCGGAGCGGTCTCCGCCATGCGGATCTCCTTCGCGGTTGTTCCTCCGCCCCAGTCGGCGGGCGCGCGGCACCCGGCATCGAAACCGGCGTGCAGCGTCCCGCGGTCCCCGAGGTCCCCGGTGCGAACACCGCAGACACCGCTCGGGCGAACCGAGGCGTGTGAAGTCGGCGGGGATAGCAGAGCCGGCGCCGCGGCGTCAATGCGAGGAAAATCGAGCAGTTATGAACGGCGCTTGGCAGTCCGTTCGCGGGCGTCTCGTGAGCCGGATCAGGTCGTGTACTCGGCGTTGATCTCGACGTAGTCATAGGAGAGATCGCAGGTCCAGACCGTGGCCGCGTGGCGGCCGACGCCCAGATCGAGTTCTACATCGACCTCCCTGCGCGCGAGAGCGCGGCCCGCACGCCGCCGCGCGGCAGCGCCCGTGGGCGAACCGTTGCGGAATACCGCGACTCCGCCGAGCCGCACTTCGGCGCGCTCGAGAGCGATCGCGACGCGCGCGGCGCCGGCCGTCTGCAGGATGCGTCCCCAGTTGGGGTCTCCCCCGAACAGCGCGGTCTTCACCAGCAGTCGAGTTCGCGATGCGCCTGGCGGCTCGCAACGCGTCGTCGGCGCGTCTGGCACCCGAGACGCGCACCGTGACGAGCTTCGTCGCACCCTCTCCGTCGCGCGCGATCGCGCGTGCGAGTTCCTGGGTCACTTCGCCGAGCGCGCCGGCGAAGTGCCTGGCGCCGGCGCTCGCCGCGTCCCGCAGCAACGAGTTGCCCGCGCGGCCGTTGGCGAGCAGGAACACGGTGTCGCTGGTCGACGTCTCGCCGTCCACCGTGACGCGGTTGTAGCTCTCGTCGGCGGCCGCACGCAGCAGCTTGCGCAACAGCGGCGGCGCAACGGCGGCGTCGGTGAGGAGGAACGACAGCATCGTCGCCATGTTCGGCTCGATCATTCCCGAGCCCTTGGCGATCCCCGCGAGCGTGACGGTGCGCCCGTCGATCCGCGTGCGCAGCGAGGCGCACTTCGGCGTGAGGTCGGTGGTGAGGATCGCACGCGCGGCCTTCGACAGACCCTCCGGGCGCAGCGCCCGGCCGGCCGCGAGGATGCCCGCCTCGATCTTTTCCATCGGGAGCGGGTGCCCGATCACGCCAGTCGAGGCGACCAGCACCTCGTCCGGTTTGCAACCGACGCTGCGCGCCGCGAGCGCCGTCATCGCGCGTGCGTCGCGCATTCCGCGCGCGCCCATCGCCACGTTCGAGCAGCCGGAGTTCGCGACGATCGCGCGCACGACGCCGCGCCGGACGCGCTCGCGGGAGAGCGCAACGGGCGCTCCCACCACGGTCGATTGCGTGAACACGCCGGCGGCGTGCGCCGGACCGTCGCTCGACGATCAGCGCGAGATCCAGCCCGCGCGTCTTGACGCCGCAGCGCACGCCGGCGGACCGGAAATCCGGGAACGATCGGTTCGGCTTGCTTCACGGGCGGCGAGGGATAGCAAACGCGCGCGGAGTGCTGGCGGTTCCGCAGCGCCACGCGCGCTTTTCCGCGGTGCCGATCAGGCGCCGCAGCAGCGCTTGTACTTCTTCCCGCTGCCGCAAGTGCAGAGATCGTTGCGGCCGACCTTGGTCGACGGCGCTCCACCGGAGCGCGAGTGCGGCGCCGAGCGGAGTCGGGCTGCCGAGTCGCGCGGGGTGCGGCTGCGCGGCGGCGGCCTGCGACGGCGTCGGTGCAGCCTGCGCGGCGATCTGGCGCGCGGCTTGTTCGAGCCGGCTCTCGTCGATCCAGACCTTGAAGATCTCCTCGACGGACTGGCTGTCGATCCGCTCGTTCATCTCTTCGAAGACCGTGAAGCCCTCGCGCGCGTACTCGACCTTGGGATCGCGCTGGGCGTAGCCGCGGAAGCGGATGCCGTCACGCAGCGCGTCCATCGCGTACAGATGCTCCTTCCACAGGCGGTCGAGCGTGCGCAGCACCACGTCGCGTTCGAGCTGGCGATGGGTGATCAGGTTGACCTGCGGGTATCGCTCGCGCAGCGCCTCCCAGCGCCGTTCCTTTTCGTCGAGCACCGCGACGAGCCGCTCGAAGACGGCGCGTCCGACCGCGTCCTTGTCGAGAATCTTCCCGGCGAAGGGCGGCTCGGCCGCGTCGAAGCGGACGCCGAACTGCACCTCGATCGCCCGCGCCAGCGCTGTCACCTGCTCGGGTTCCGGGTCGCCCTTCTCCGGCCAATGCGAGTCGAGCTGCGCGACGAGCACGCCTTCGACCATCTCGAGCGACTTCGTCGTGTACGTCTTCGCGTGCCAGCACGACGCGGCGCCGGCCGTAGAACGACTGGCGCTGCTTGTTCATCACGTCGTCGTATTCGAGCAGGTGCTTGCGGATGTCGAAGTTGCGCGCCTCGACCTTCTTCTGGGCGTTCTCGATCGCCTTGTTGATCCAGCGATGCTCGATCGCCTCGCCCTCTTCGAGACCCAGGCGCTCCATCCAGCCCGAGATGCGATCGGAGCCGAAGAGGCGCAGCAGGTCGTCTTCGAGCGACAGGTAGAAGCGACTCGAGCCCGGGTCGCCCTGGCGGCCCGAACGACCGCGGAGCTGGTTGTCGATGCGTCGGCTCTCGTGACGCTCGGTGCCGATGATGTGGACGCCGCCCGCCGCGATGACTTCGTTGCGTTCCTTCGCGCAGGCGCTTTCGAAATGCGCCTGCCAGTGCAGGAACTCGGGGTGTTCGCGGTCGTGGCCGCACTTGGCGAGCGCCAGGTACTCGGGGTTTCCGCCGAGCAGGATGTCGGTGCCGCGGCCCGCCATGTTGGTGGAAATCGTCACGGCGCCCTTGGCGCCGGCCTGCGCGACGATCTCGGCCTCTCGCTCGTGCTGCTTGGCGTTCAGCACGTTGTGCTTGATGCCAGAACGCTTGAGCTTCGCCGCGAACATCTCCGAGGTCTCGATCGCGATCGTGCCGACCAGGATCGGCTGGCCCTTCGCGTGGCGCTCCTTGATGTCCTCGACCACCGCGTCGAACTTCTCGCGCTTGGTCTTGTAGACCACGTCCGAGAGGTCTTCGCGCACCATCGGACGGTTGGTCGGGATCACCAGCACGTCGAGGTCGTAGATCTTGGCGAACTCGGGGGCCTCGGTGTCGGCCGTGCCGGTCATGCCGGAGATCTTGTCGTACATGCGGAAGTAGTTCTGGAAGGTGATCGAGGCGAGCGTCTGGTTCTCGCTCTGGACGGTGATGCCTTCCTTCGCCTCCACCGCCTGGTGCAGTCCGTCGGACCAGCGCCGGCCCGGCATCAGACGTCCGGTGAATTCGTCGACGATCAGCACCTCGGGCTTGCCGTCTTCGCCGGGCTTCACCACGTACTCGACGTCGCGCTTCTTGAGCGTGTGTGCGATCAGCGCCTGATTCACCGCGTGCAGCATCGGAAGCATCTGCGGGTCGTAGAGATTCGCGATGCCGACCAGCTTCTCGACCCGGCGGACGCCGTCCTCGGTGAGCGCCGCGACGTGGTCCTTCTCGTCGCACCAGTAGTCGCCGGTCTCCTCGATCTCCTTGTTGGTGTCACCCTTGGTGCCGGCCGTGAGCTGGCGCACCACGCGGTCGGCGACGCCGTAGACCTGGGTGTTCTCCTCGGACGGACCGGAGATGATGAGCGGCGTGCGCGCTTCGTCGATCAGGATCGAGTCGACCTCGTCGACGATCGCGTAGTAGAGGTCGCGCTGGACGCAGTGGGCGAGCGCTCGCTTCATGTTGTCGCGCAGGTAGTCGAAGCCGTATTCGTTGTTGGTGCCGTAGGTGACGTCGGCGCCGTAGGCCGCCTGACGCTGCGCATCCGAGAGATCGTGGATGATGACGCCCACCGTGAGGCCGAGGAAGCGGTGGACCTGGCCCATCCACTCGGAGTCGCGACTGGCGAGATAGTCGTTGACGGTGACGATGTGTACGCCGCGGGCAGGCAACGCGTTCAGGTAGGCGGGCAGTGTCGCGACCAGCGTCTTGCCTTCGCCGGTCTTCATCTCGGCGATCTTGCCTTCGTGCAAGACCACGCCGCCGACGAGCTGCGCGTCGTAGTGGCGCTGGCCGAGCGTGCGCTTGGCCGCTTCGCGCACCGTCGCGAACGCCTCGGGCAGCAGCGCGTCGAGCGCTTCGCCCTGTTCGAGGCGCTGCCGGAACTCGACCGTCTTGGCGCGGAGCTGCGCGTCGGAGAGCTTCACCCAGGCGGGCTCGAGCGTGTTCACGCGCTCGACGAGCGGAACGATCCGCTTGAGTTCGCGGTCGTTCTTGGTGCCGAGGATCTTGCGCAAGTACGGACTTGGATCATGCAGACGAACGGCTCGCTCTTTTGAGGGGTCGGGAATGGGGCGCGCCCAATGTAGGGAAGCCCCCAAGGGGCGGCAAAAGTCGACGGACCTGCAACGGGTCACGTCGCAACAGGTTCGTCGGTCAGGCGTCGCCTGGCGGCGCTGCCGCGCTTCGCGCCCGGCGAAAGTCGCACGCGCAGCCGCAGCCGTCCCATCTGGATCTCGTCGTCGTCGCGCAACGAGGCGCGCTCGCGGCGCTCGCCATTCACGAGCGTTCCGTTGGTGCTGCGCAGATCCTGGACGAAGAAGCCGCGACCGTCGTACCCGATCGCGGCGTGAGCGCGCGAGATGGTCGGCTCGGCGAGCGTCATCTCGGCGCTGCGACCGCGTCCGATCACGAGCCACTCGCGGTCGATCGGAATCTCGAGCCCCTCGTAGAAGCCAGCCGTCACACGCACCGTTGCGCCAGCCGGAACGGCACGGCCCGCGCGACGCTCTCGAACGTTGGCTTCCGCCGACTCCATCGTGCCGTCTCTTCGGACGCCGCTGCCCGTCGCTTTATCGCGCGGGTGTGGGCGATGGACTGCGCGGCGTCTTGCGGCGCCGCGTGCCGGCCTGCAGCAGCTCGCGCGCGTGGGCGCGCGTGGCCTCGCCGATGCGGGCGCCGCCGGCCATCCGGGCGAGCTCCTCGACCCGCTCCTCGGCGTCGAGCCGCACGACCGCGGCCGTCGTGCGCCCGTTCTGCGTGCGCTTCACCACGCGCAACTGGGTGGTCGCCGCCGCCGCGATCTGCGGCCAGTGCGTGATGCACAGCACCTGGTGTGTGGCGCCCAGCTCGGCGAGCAGCGCGCCGACGCGGTCGGCAGCGCGACCCCCGATGCCCGCGTCGACCTCGTCGAAGATCAGCACGCTGCCGGACTCGGCGCTGCGCAACGCGTTCTTGAGCGCCAGGAAGATGCGCGACAACTCGCCACCCGATGCGACGCGCCGCAGCGCGCGTGGCGTTTCCCCCGGATTCGCGGAGAAGCGCAGCTCGACCTGCTCCGCGCCGCTCGCGCCGCACGGCATGTCGTCCCCGGCGGCCAGCGCTTCGAGCGCCACTTCGAGCCGCGCGCCCGGCAGGTCGAGACGCGCGAGCGACGCCTCGACGGTTCGCGCCAGGCGTTCCGCGGCCGGCACGCGTCCAGCCGAGAGTTCCGCAGCGTCGGCGGCGAGCCGCTCCCTGGCCCGCGCCGCTTCGTCCGCCAGCGCGCGCGCTCGCTCGTCGCCCCCGCTGATGGCGCCCAGTTCGGCGGCGAGCCGCTCGCGAGACGCGAAGAGTTCGTCCTCGCTGCGGCCGTACTTGCGGCCGCAGCCGTTCGAGCCCTGCGAGCCGCTCTTCGATCGCCGCCAGCCGCTCGGGATCGACCTCGACGGCGTCCGCGTAGCGCTCGAGTTCGCGCGCGGCGTCGGCCAGCTCGGCGGCGGCGGCGCGCAGCCGCTCGGCCTGCGGACGCAGCGTCGCGTCGATTGCAGCGAGCGGTTCGAGGCGACGCGCAGCGGCGTCGATGCGGTCGATCGCTCCGGCCGCGTCGGCCTGCAGCGGATCCCCGCTCAGCATGCTGGCTGCGGCGCCCGCTTCGGCGCGCAGGTCCGTCGCGTGGACGAGACGCGCGTGCTCGCTCGCGAGTGCGTCGAGTTCGCCGGGTTGCAGCGCTGCGGCGTCCAACTCGCCCAGCTGGAATGCGACGAAGTCACGGCGACGCGCACGGTCGTCGGCGTCCGCTGCGAGCCGCGCATGCTCGGCGCGCAGCGCGCGCAGCGCAGCGTGTCCGCGCTCGACGCGCTCGCGCAGCGCGAGGAGCCCGCCGAACGCGTCGAGCAGTCGCGCGTGACTCTCGGGACGCCGCAGGCTCTGGGACTCGTGCTGACTCGAAATCTCGAGACGCTCACCGAGCAGCTCGGAGAGTACCGACACCGGCACGAGGCGACCGGCCACCCATGCGCGGCTGCGACCCTCGCGGCCGACGCTGCGCGCGACGACGAGGGTGTGGTCCTCGACATCGAGTCCGCGCTCGCGAAGGCCGGCCTCGAGATCGGGCGCGCGATCGGTGCGAAACACCGCCTCGACGCGCGCTTCGTCGGCGCCCGTCGCGCACGACATCCGCCGTCGCGCGACCGCCGGCGAGCAGCGCCAGCGCGCCCAGCACGATCGACTTGCCCGCTCCGGTCTCCCCGGTGAGCGCGTGCAGGCCCCGACCGAATTCGATCTCGGCGTGCTCGACCACGGCGAGATTCACGATGCGCAGCAACTCGATCACCGCTCGCCCCAGTGCAGCTTGGTGCGAAGCACTTCGAAACGCGAATGGTGCGGGCGGTACGAGCAGCAGCGCGGGATGAGGCGAGCGCCGCACCGCGACGACGATCGCCCGCCGTGGAGCGGCGCGCCTTCCTGGCCGTCGATTGCGAGCTGCACCTCGCCGCCGCGCGGATGCACGATCACCTCGATCACCACGGAATCGGGCAACACCAGAGGCCGTTGGGTGAGCGCATGCGGGCAGATCGGCGTCAGCACCAACGACGGCACGCCGGGCAGCAGGATCGGCCCGCCCGCGGAGAGCGAATACGCGGTGGAGCCGGTCGGCGTCGAGACGATCAGCCCGTCGGCGTGATAGGTGGTGACGAGCTGACCGTCGGCGCGCGCCTCGAGATCGACGATCCGCGCCGAGGCCCCCTTGGTGATCACGGCGTCGTTGAGGGCGAGCCAGCTTCGCAACTCACGACCGTCGCGCGCGTGGTGCACCTCGAGCCGCATGCGCGGCTCGATCGTCATCTCGCCGGCCAGCGCGCTCGCGAGCGCCTCGTGCATCTTGTCGACCGAGACTTCCACCAGGAACCCGAGTGTTGCCGAGGTTGATGCCGAGGACCGGGACGGCCCGCTCTTCGACGGCGCGAACCACCGAGAGCAACGTGCCGTCGCCGCCGAGCACGACGACCAGGTCCGCCTCGCGCATCATCGCAGCGCGGGAGACGCCGGCCTCGCCGATCGCGGCGGCTGCATCGGGCTCGAAGCAGACGCGCACGCGTCGCTCCGCCAGCCACTTCGCGAGATCGCGTACCGCGGCGAGCGCGCGCGTTTCGCCCGGCTTGATCGCCACGCCAACGGTGCGGATCGCCATGCCACGCCTCTGGGGGTCGGCCGGGAGTTAGCGCATCGATTAGCATCCGCCCATGTCGGGTGACGAATCACTCTCGCTCTTCGATCTGCCGGCGCTCGAAGGGAATGCGCAGCAACACACCGAAACTGCCGCGCAGCGAGCGGAACGCGCGCGAAGTTCCTGCGAGGCGGGTTCCGCACCGGCAGCCAACGCGCCGCTCGCCGATCGCATGCGACCGCGCGTCCTCGACGAGGTCGTCGGGCAGGACGAACTCGTCGGTGCGAAGGGCCCCTTGCGTCAGCTGCGCAGAGTCGGATGCCCTGCCCTCGCTGATCCTGTGGGGCCCGCCCGGCTGCGGGAAGACGACGCTGGCGCGGCTGCTCGCCGGCGACCCGGCGCGGACCGCCTTCGTGGCGCTCTCGGCCGTCAGCGCGGGTGTACGCGACGTGCGCGACGTGGTCGAGCGCGCCTCGCGCGCGAATCTGTCCGGCCGCCGAACCGTGCTCTTCCTCGACGAGATCCATCGCTTCAACCGCGCCCAACAGGACGCCCTGCTGCCGCACGTGGAACGCGGCACCGTGACGCTGATCGGTGCCACGACCGAGAACCCGTCGTTCGAAGTGGTGGCGCCGCTGCTCTCGCGCTGCCGCGTCTTCACGCTCGCGCCGCTTTCGCGCGACGCAATCACAGAGCTGCTCGTGCGCGCACTCGCGGATCGCGAGCGCGGGCTCGGGGCGTTGGAGTTGCAGGTCGCGCCGGACGCGCTGCTGGCGCTGGCAGCGGCTGCCGACGGCGACGCGCGGCGCGGGCTCGGCTTGCTCGAAGCCGCCGCGCAACTCGCTCGCGCCGGCGACCGCGCCGCGAAGCGACTCGACGTCGAGCTGGTGCGGCGCGCGGCCGGAAGCGTCTGGCTCCGTCACGATCGAGACCGCGAACAGCACTACGACGTCGTGTCGGCCTTCATCAAGTGCCTGCGCGCGAGCGACCCGGACGCGGCGCTCTACTTCGCCGCGCGCATGCTCGAGGCCGGCGAGGATCCGCGATTTCTCGCGCGCCGGCTGGTGATCTTCGCCTCCGAGGACGTCGGCAACGCAGAGCCCGCCGCGCTCGCGCTGGCGGTGGCGACGTACCAGGCCGTCGAGCGGATCGGAATGCCGGAAGCGCGCATCAACCTCGCGCAGGCGATCACCTTCCTGGCGTGTGCGCCGAAGAGCAACGCGTCGTACCTCGCGCTGGAGCGCGCGTCGGAAGCCGTGCGCCGACACGGCGCGGCGTCCGTACCCTTTCACCTGCGAAACGCACCCACCGCGCTGCTGCGCGAACTGGGCTACGCGCGTGACTATCGCTACCCGCACGACGAAGCGGGCGGCTTCGTAGACGAATGGAATCTGCCCGCGGAACTCGGCGACGCGCGCTTCTACGAGCCGACCCAGAACGGCGCCGAGGGCGCCGTGGCCGAGCGCTTGGCTGGCTGGCGGGCGCGGCGCCGCCCGCCCAGCGATCCGTGACTCAGGGGGCGTCGTTCTTCGGGGCGCTGGTCTCGCGCCGCGCGCGCATCGTCATCCAGCCGGAGAGCGAGCCGAGCAACAGGAACGCGATGCGGTTGAACCAGAGCGTTCCCGGCCGATCGAGAAACTTGTCGGAGAGGAATCCATCCCAGCCGCACCAGAGCGCGAAACCGGCGAGCAGCACGGGCAGGAAGTACGGATTGTCGAAGGGGTTGCGCGGCTCCTCTTCGTATTCTTCCTCGCCGGGATCGACTTCCTGACTCGTGCTCCGGATCGCTCATCGGGGCCTCCTCGCTCGATGGGCGGGTCTAGTCTTTCCTTCCGTGCTGTCAAGAGCTGCGCTGCGTCTCGCCGGCCGCGACGACCCGGTTGCGCCCCGCCGCCTTCGCCTCGTAGAGCGCTTCGTCGGCGGCCGCCACGAGCGCCTCGACGCTCTGGCCTTCGCCGAGCGCTGCGACTCCGATGCTCACGGTGACGGGGTGCGGCGCTTCGGCGCCGACGTCGAACTCGGTTTCCTCGATCGCCGCGCGCACGCGCTCCGCGACCGCGCGTGCGCCTGCGATGTCGGTTCCGGGTAACACCAGCAGGAACTCTTCGCCTCCGTAGCGACCCGCGGCGTCCGTCGAGCGCAGCATCCGTTGGATCCCCGCACTGGCGCCCGCCAGGACCGCGTCGCCGGCGGGATGGCCGAAGCTGTCGTTGACGCGCTTGAAGTGGTCGAGGTCGCACATCGCCACCGCGAGGGGGGTGTGGTAGCGACTCGCGCGCAGCACCTCGATCGCGAGCAATTCGCCGACGTAACGGCGCGTCCGCATTCCCGTCACGGCATCCGTCGTCGAGATCCGTTCGAGCATGGCGTTCTTGTCGCGCAGCTCGGCTTGCAGGCGTCGCAAGCGCAGGTGGGTTTCGAGACGCGCGAGCAGCTCGGCCGGGTGAAACGGCTTCTGGATCGTGTCGCTGGCGCCGGCGCGCAGCAGGCGTGCCATGCGATCCGGATTGCGCTGAGCGGTCAGGAAGAAGAACGGCACGTCCCTGCCCGTCAGGCCGCGAACGCTGCGCTCGCAACAACTTCTCGCCGTCGAGACCGGGCATCTCGAGATCGCAGACGACGGCGTCCACCGTCTCCGCGAGCAGCATGCGCAGGCCGGCGAGCCCATCGACGGCTTCGAGAATGCGGCGGAAGAGGCCGGATCCCTCGAGCACCGCGCGAATCTCGCTGCGGGCGGAAGCCGAGTCGTCGATGACGAGAACGCTGGCCAGCGGGCTCTCCTCGCGATCGGGCCCGTTCGGGCCTGATCCCCGGCTCTTCGGCGGGACGGGAGCGCGACTTGGATCGACCGGGGAGGAGGGAGATTCCGTCTCACGACGACCCGTCGGGTCGCGGCCACCACATCGTGTCGGGTTGGAGCAGAAATCGCGGGGCGGTCCGGGTTCGGCAGCGAGTGGCGGGGCGGACGGGACTCGAACCCGCAACTTCCGACGTGACAGGCCGGTGCTCTAACCAGTTGAACTACCGCCCCGCGCGCTCACCGCGAAGGGTGGGTTGGTTAGCCAATCCACCCTGGCGTCGCAAAGGAACCGGGCCGCCGCGTCAGACCTTCTTCGCCTGGGCCGCCGCCTGTGCCTGCATCTGGATCGCCTGCATCTGCATCATCAACGTCATGTCACCGGCCACCATGATCTTGCCCGACATGAACGCCTGCATCGGATCGAGTTCGCCGCGCTCGAGCGCGTCGGCATCGGCGGCGGCGATCGTGACGGTCGTCGTCGGGTCTGCGGGAACGGGGCCCGGGCCGAGCTTGAAGTTGGCCGACCAGTCGCCGCCCGGACCGCCCGTGACGACCATCCGGATCACGCCGCGCAGCGCCTGGAGTTGAGCGAGCGCCGCCGGCGACATGCCGCCCGTCGTGCCCGCGCCTGCACCCGGCTGGAACATCGACTGCGACTGGCGACCGAACACACCGCCGCGTCCCTCCCAGAGCGCACCGCGCCAGTCGGCAACGCTCTGGATCAGCGTGAACGCGGCGTCTTGCGTCGATCCGCGCTCGATCTTCATCTCGCCGCGATTCAGGTGGAAGCGCCACTCGCCACCGCCGTCGCCGTCGAGTTTCACGCCGAGCGTGACGTCGATCTCCCGGGCGTCGGCGGGCAGCGGGTTTGCCTTGAAGGCGTCGAGAACGAAGTGCTCGAAGAAATCCTGGGCCGAAGTGCCGGCCGGCGGCAGCGTGCTCATCGCGTCTCCCTGTCGATGGGTGGAAGCAAGGGTGCGCGAGTCTATCCAGCACTCGCCGCCGCCGCAGCCCGTCCTCGTCGGAATCGACGGGATTGGTAGGCGCGGACGGGATCGAACCGCCGACCCCCTGGGTGTAAACCAGGTGCTCTACCAGCTGAGCTACGCGCCCTTGGAATGGAACCCATCTCTCGAGTTGGTTCTAGTTGACCTCGGAGGGGCTCGGCCGCTCCGGTTCCGCGTTCGGAACCTCGTAGATCTCTTCGATCGGGTGGTCGCCCTCGTGGAGGAAGCGGCCCGGGTCGTCGAGGACGAGTGCGCGCGCGAGCACTTCGTCCATGTGCTCGACGAGCACGATCTGGACGTCGCGCTTCACGTGTACGGGGATCTCGTTCAGGTCCTTCTCGTTCTCTTTCGGGATGATCACCGTGTCGATGCCGCCGCGGTGGGCGGCAATCAGCTTCTCCTTGAGCCCGCCGATCGGCAGCACGCGTCCGCGCAGCGTGATCTCGCCGGTCATCGCGACGTTGGCGCGGATCGCCACGCGCGTCAGCGCCGACGCGATCGTCGTGGCGATCGCGATCCCGGCGGACGGACCGTCCTTCGGCGTCGCGCCGTCGGGCACGTGCACGTGGATGTCGACCTTCGAGTAGAAGTCGCGGGCGAGGCCGAGTTGCTTTGCGCGCGAACGCACGTAGGACATCGCCGCGTTGGCCGACTCCTGCATCACCTCGCCAAGGCGTCCGGTGATCTGCAGCTTGCCAGCGCCGGGCGTCACCGAGACTTCCGTCTGCAGCAGCTCGCCGCCGGTCTCGGTGAACGCAAGGCCGGTGCAGACGCCGATGCGGTCCTCGAGTTCCTTCATGCCGTAGCGGTACTCGCGGCACGCCCAGCAGCTTGCGCACGACGGCGGGCGTCACGCGGCGTTTCCTGGCCTTCGCGACCCCTTCCCTCACCACCTCGCGTGCGACCTTCCGGCAGATCGAGGCCAGCTCGCGCTCGAGGTTGCGCACGCCCGACTCGCGCGTGTAGTAGCGAATCACGTCGAGCAGCCCGGCATCGGTGAACGCGACATGCTGCGCCTGGAGCCCATTCGCCGCGACGACCTTCGGCACCAGGAAGTGTCGGGCGATCTCCAGCTTCTCGACTTCGATGTAGCCGGGAAGCTGGATGACTTCCATGCGATCCTGGAGCGGGCGCGGGATCTGATGGAGCACGTTCGCGGTGCACACGAACATCACGTGCGACAGGTCGTAGTCGAGGTCGAGATAGTGGTCGCCGAAGGTGTGATTCTGCTCCGGATCGAGCACTTCGAGCAGCGCCGCCGAGGGATCGCCGCGGAAGTCCATCGACATCTTGTCGACCTCGTCGAGCAGGAAGACCGGGTTCGACGAGCCCGCCTTGCGCAGCGACTGGAGCACCTTGCCGGGCAGCGCGCCGATGTAGGTGCGGCGGTGGCCGCGGATCTCGGCCTCGTCGCGGACGCCGCCGAGCGACACCCGCACGAAGTCGCGCCCCGTCGCGTGGGCGATCGACTTGCCGAGCGACGTCTTGCCGACGCCGGGCGGTCCGACGAGGCACAGGATCGGGCCCTTCAGCTTCTCGACGAGCGTCTGGACCGCGAGGTACTCGAGGATGCGCTCCTTCGGCTTCTCGAGGCCGTAGTGATCCTCGTTCGAGCACGCGCTCCGCTTCGACGATGTCCTTCTTCTCGTCCTTGTACTCGTTCCAGGGCAGCGCGAGGATCCAGTCGACGTAGTTGCGCACGACGGTCGCCTCGGCGCTCATCGGCGACATCATCTTGAGCTTGCGGATCTCCTTCTTGGCGCGCGCCAGCGTCGTCCTTCGGGAGCTTCTTCTTCGCGAGCGCGGCCTCGAGTTCCTGGATCTCGTTCTTGAACTCGTCGCGCTCGCCGAGCTCCTTCTGGATCGCCCGCATCTGCTCGTTGAGGTAGTACTCCTTCTGCGAGCGCTCCATCTGCTTCTTGACGCGCGTGCGGATCTTGCCCTCGACCTCGAGCACCTCGATCTCGCCCTGGAGCAGCCCGTAGCACCTCTTCGAGGCGCTCGGCCGCGGCTTCGATCTCGAGCACCCGCTGGCGATCCTCGAGCTTCAGCGACAGGTGCGCGGCGACGGTGTCCGCGAGCCGCGACGCGCTCTGGATCTGCGCCAGCGAGTTGAGCAGCTCGGGCGGAATCTTGCGATTGAGCTTCACGTACTTCTCGAAGCTCGAGCGGATGCTGCGCATCAGCGCTTCGGTCTCGACGCCGCGCGACGTCGCTCGTCCTCGAGCGGCTCGACCTCGCAGCAGAAGAACGGCGCCGGCTGCACGAAGGAGCTGGATGCGCGCGCGCTGCTTGCCCTCGACGATCACCTTCACGGTGCCGTCGGGCAGCGCGACGTGCTGGAGGATCAGACCGATCGTGCCGATCGCGTGGATGTCGCCCTCGCCGGGCTCCTCCTGGGCGATCTGGCGCTGCGCCGCGAGCAACAGATGGCCGTCGCCGCTGCGCGCCTCGGTGACGGCTGCGATCGACTTCTGCCGCCCGACGTAGAGCGGCACGACCATGTGCGGGATAGACGACGATGTCGCGGAGCGGGAGGAGCGGCAGCACCTTGCGCGTGCGCGGCTTGTTCTCCGGCTCTCGTCCCTCGTCGCTCTTGAAGATTCCCATGATTTGGCCTAGGCCGACTCCGCCTCGTGCTTCAGCACGAGTAGCGGCTCGGCGCTCTGCTCCACGACTTCTTCGGACACGATCACCTCCTCGACGTCCTCGCGCGAGGGGATGTCGTACATCAGCTCGAGCATGATGGTCTCGAGGATCGCGCGCAGCCCGCGCGCGCCCGACTTGCGGACCAGCGCCTGGCGCGCCATCGCGCCCAGCGCGCCGTCCGTGAAGCGCAGCCGGACCTCTTCGAACTCGAAGAGCTTCTGGTACTGCTTCACGAGCGCGTTGCGCGGCTCGGTGAGGATCGAGACCAGCGCGCCGCTCGTCCAGCTCCTCGAGCGTCGCGATCACCGGCAGGCGGCCGATGAACTCGGGGATCATCCCGAACTTGAGCAGGTCTTCGGGCTGGCACTCGCGAAGCACGTCGCCGAGGCGGCGCTTGCCGGCGGCGGGCATCACCGCCGCCCCGAAGCCCATGCCCTTCACTCCGATGCGCTGCTCGATCAGCTTCTCGAGGCCGCAGAAGGCACCGCCGCAGATGAACAGGATGTTCGTGGTGTCGATCTGCAGGAATTCCTGCTGGGGGTGCTTGCGCCCGCCCTTGGGCGGGACGTTCGCGGTCGTGCCTTCGATGATCTTCAGCAGCGCCTGCTGCACGCCCTCGCCCGACACGTCGCGGGTGATCGACGGGTTCTCGCTCTTGCGCGCGATCTTGTCGATCTCGTCGATGTACACGATGCCGCGCTGCGCGCGCTCGACGTCGTAGTTCGCCGCCTGCAACAGGTTCAGGATGATGTTCTCGACGTCCTCGCCGACGTAGCCGGCCTCGGTGAGCGTCGTGGCGTCGGCGATCGTGAAGGGTACGTCGAGGATCTTCGCGAGGGTCTGCGCCAGCAGCGTCTTGCCGCTCCCGGTCGGTCCGAGCAGCAGGATGTTCGACTTCTGGAGTTCCACGTCGCCGACGAAGCCCTGGCTCTCGATGCGGCGATAGTGGTTGTGGACGGCGACCGAGAGGATCTTCTTGGCGCGCTCCTGACCGATCACGTAGTCGTCGAGGATCTTCTTGATGTCGTGGGGCTTCGGAACCTTCGAGGTCGGGGCAGGAACTTCTTCGCGCCCGTACTCCTCGGCGATGATGTCGTTGCAGAGCTCGATGCACTCGTCGCAGATGTAGACCGTGGGGCCGGCGATGAGCTTCTTGACTTCGCGCTGGCTCTTGCCGCAGAACGAACACGAGAGATTCGCGTTGTCGTCCCGCTTCTTCACCCTCGCTGGCCTCCGGATATCGACCGCGCGGGCCGATCGTCGGGCGCCGCAGCGGATCGGCCCGACATCACCTGATCGATCACCCCGTAGGCCAAGGCTTCGTCAGCGCTCATATAGTAATCGCGCTCGGTGTCCTTGGCGATCTGCGAAACGGGCTTCCCTACATGTCCTGCCAGCAGCTCGTTCATTCTGTGCCGGATCTTCAGGATCTCTCGCGCCTGGATATCGACGTCCGTTGCCTGCCCCTGAAACCCGCCCATCGGCTGATGGATCATGACCCGTGAGTTGGGGAGCCCCATCCGGCGCCCGGGTGCGCCGGCCGCGAGCAGCCATGCCGCCATCGAAGCTGCCTGTCCGATGCACAGCGTCGCGATCTCGGGACGCACGTATTGCATCGTATCGTAGATGGCGAGACCGGCAGTCACCGACCCCCCGGGTGAGTTGATGTAGAGGTGGACGGGCTTGTCGGGGTCCTCGGCTTCGAGAAACAGCAACTGCGCGATGACCAGATTGGCGACGTCGTCATCGATCGGGCTGCCGAGCATCACGATGCGCTCCTTGAGCAGCCGCGAATAGATGTCGTAGGCCCGCTCGCCGCGCGGGCTCTGCTCGATCACGATCGGAATCATGGGCATTGCGAACTCCCTGCCGCCTCCAGCGCCGCCCCATCATGCAACGCTGCCGGGCGGCGCGTCAGACGAAAATGCGCACACCGACTCCGCAGATCCAATACGCAAACCCGAAGCGGGAATTGAATCGCTGCGTGTACGTCGGGCGCGCTCGATCAGGGGGGACTCGAGAGCTCGCCGGTCACGAGGCTGCGAGTTCCTCGACCTTAGCTTCGCCCAGAAGGAATTCAACGGCCTTCTCTTCGACCAGCTGGCCACGGATGGCGTCGATCACGCCCGCTTCCCGGTACGCCTTGCGCAGCTTCGCGGCATCCGTGCCCTGCTCTTCGGCCATCTGATCGATCCGCGCCTCGACTTCGGCGTCGTCCGCGCGCGATCTCCTGCACGCGCGCGACTTCCGCAAGCAACCATTCTTCGCGCACTTCGCGCTCGACGAGCGGACGCCACTCGTGCTCCCAGCGCGCCATCTGACGGTCGACCGCGCCGCGACCGACGCCGCGCTCGCCGAGATCGTGGGCCGCGCTGTGCAGCCGGCGCTGCAGCCGTTCCTCGATCGAGGCCCGGCGGCACGTCGAACGGCACGCGCTCGATCACGGCGTCCAATACGGTGCGGCGCAGCGTGGCGCGCGACGCGCGCTCGCGCGACGCGACCAGCGACTCGCGAAGCTTCGCGCGCACCTGGTCGAGGGTCTCGAACTCGCCGCCGAGGTCCTTTGCGAACTCGTCGTCGAGCGCCGGCACCTCGCGGCGTCGCAGCGAACCGACGCGCACCTGGAACTCGGCGTCCTTGCCGGCCAGATCGGGCTTCGCGTAGTCGTCCGGGAAGCGCACGCGCACGCTTCGCTCTTCGCCCGCCAGGGCGCCTACGAGCTGTTCGTCGAAGCCGGGGATCAGCTGGCCCGAGCCGAGCTCGACCGTGACGTCCTTGGCCGTGCCGCCCTCGAAGAGCGACGCCGTCGATGCGGCCTTCGAATTCCATCGTGACGAGGTGACCCGTTGCCGCCGCGACGCCTTCCGCCTTCCTCCACGAACTGCGCGTGTCGCTGCCGTACCGACTCCAGCTCGCGCTCGACGTCTTCGTCGCTCACCGCCGTCGCGAGCCGCTGCGCGGGAAGTCCCTTCAAGTCGCAGAGCGTGAACGCCGGCTTCACCTCGACGCGCGCGCGATAGACGAACGGCGCACCTTCGGCTCGGCGGCTCGGACTCCACCTGCGGCTGGCAGACGGCCTCGATGCCGCTCTTCTCGAGCGCCGTCGCGAGCGTCTCGCCCACCAGCTCGCGCTCGAGGTCCTCCGCGATCGCCGGGCCGTAGAGCTTCTGGAGTACGGAACGCGGCGCCTTGCCCGGCCGAAAGCCGCGCACACGCGCCGAACGTGCGAGTCCGCGATAGGCGCGCTCGAAGGCGCTCGCCACGCGCGGCGCGGGCACCTCGACCTGGATCCAGCGTGTGATCGGACCTTCCTCGCGACTCTCGACGCGAAGCTCGCCCGCATCCGCATTGACACTCATGCGTTCCAACCCCTGATCTCTTGCACGACGGAAGTTGACGGTACCGGGGACAGGACTCGAACCTGCACGTCCTTTCGGACAGTGGCTCCTAAGGCCACTGCGTCTGCCAGTTCCGCCACCCCGGCGCAGACGTTCCCACTCGGATCGAGCGAGCGTCCTCGAACTCGATCGTGAAGCAAAGCCTCACCTGAAGAACCGCAAGCAGCCACCTGACCCGTGTTGGCAGAGCCGCCGTCCGGCGGCGAGCGGTCAGCGCGGAGCGAGATCATGAGGTTGCGGAGCGAGATCATGAGGTTAGGTGGTGAGCGCGCGGGGAGTCGAACCCCGAACCTAGAGATTAAGAGTCTCTTGCTCTGCCAATTGAGCTACGCGCCCGGGGCCAAGCTAGGCCGCGCACGCGACCGCGGCAAGGCAAGCGCCAGCCAGTTCTCGGGCGCCATGACGCCGTTCACGATTGGCGACGGCGCAACACGCGTCGCGCAATGCGACGCGCAGGGCCGCGCAGGCTCTCGTCGCCGAACAGCGCGATGCCGGCGGCAGCGACTGCGAGGAACACGACGCCGCCGAGAGCCAGGTCTCGTACGGATCCAAACGTCCCCGGATCGCCGCGGACCAGGACATGACCCGCGGCGCCCGCGGCAATCGCTACCGCGACCGCGCGCATCATGCTGCTCGCGAGCGCGCCCAGCGGCGGCGCCCCGTGCAGTCGGCGCGCCAGCACGACGGTCGCCAGCGCGTTCGCACTCATTCCGAGCGCCCCTGCCGACGCCAGACCGAAGGCCCCGTAACTGCGACCGAGCGTCGCGTAAAGAGGAATCGCGAGCAGCGCGACCGCCGTGCCCAGCGCCATCGGTCGCCAGGTGTCGCCGCGCGCGTAGAAGGTGCGCGACGCGATCTGCTGCGCCACCCAGGCCGGCACCGCCAGCGCGAAGACGGCGAGCAGTCGCGCCACCTCCTCCGCGTCGGCGCTGTTGAAGGCGCCGTGTCGATAGAGCAGCTGCACCAACGGATCCGCGAATGCGAAGGCGCCGCCGCGGCGAGGACTCCGAGCGCGACGCCTGCCCGCAGCGTGGCAAGCACCACGCGATCCAGCTCGGCGCGCTTGCCGGCGGCGTGGAGCGCCGCGAGCGTCGGCAGCGCCGCTGCGCCGATCGCCTGCCCCACCACCGCCACCGGCACCTGCATCAGCTTCCGCGCGTACGAGAGATGCGCGATCACGCCCTCGCCGAGCAGCCCGCCGAACCAGCGGTCGTACCACTCGTCCACCGTCAGCAGGGTCTGCCCGAACATCAGCGGCGCTGCGACCAACAGGTAGCGGAGGAACACGCGGTCGAGTGGCGCAACGCGCAGCCACACGCGTACGCGACGGCGCGCGTCGAGCCATGGCACGAGAAACGGACCCGAGCACGGCGCCCGCGAGTGCACCCCACGAGAAGCCCTCGACACCCATGCGCGGCGCCAGCAACAGCCCGCCGCGATGATGCTGCCGTTGTAGACGAGCGGCGCGACGGCGGCGGCGAGGAAACGCCCGCGCGCGAGCAGCGGCACCTGCACGACGCCTCCCGCCAGGAAGAAGAGTTGCGCCGGCAGCACGATGCGCGTCAGATGCACGGTGAGCGCGCGCTTCTCGCCGTCGAAACGCGGGAACTGCAGCGCGACGAGCGCGTCCGCCGCGAACCACATCGCAGCCGTAGCCACCAATGCGATCGCGCCGAGCGTGCCGAGCACGGTCGCGAGCAGGCGCTCGGCCGCTGCCTCCCCCTGCTCGCTGCGGGTTCGCGTGTAGAGCGGCAGGAATGCGATCGAGAGCGCGCCCCCCGCGAGCAGATAGTTCAGCAGATCGGGGAGCTGGAAGGCGGCGTAGTAGGCGTCGGCCTGGCCGCCGGCACCGACCCGGTAGGCGAGCAGCGACTCGCGCGCGAAGCCGAGCACGCGCGAGAGCAACACGCTGCCGGCCAGCAGTGCGGCCGCCGCCGGAATCCCCGCCGCGCGCGCCTCGTCGCGGCGTGCGTCGTCGCCTTCGCTCACAGCGGGTTCAGCTCGCGCCAGATGCGGCCGTCGTAGCTCTCGACCACGACGTAGTCGCCCTCGCGCCCGCGCAGATCGGCGTGCGAGAGCGGCACCTTTCCGTACGGCGTGTCGAGCACGTAGAGCGGAATCGCGAAGCCGCTGGTGCGACCGCGCAGCGCGCGGAAGAGCTCGACGCCGCGCTCGATCGGCACGCGGAAATGCGCGGTGCCTTCGAGCAGCTGCGCCTGGTAGCAGTAGTACGGCCGCACGCGCATCCGCACCAGACCTTCGCAGAGCGCCTTCATGGTCGCGACGTCGTCGTTGATGCCGCGCGAGCAGCACGCTCTGGTTGCCCACCGGGCAGCCCGCGCGCGTGAGCTTGTCGACGGCTTCGGCCGCCTCGGCGGTGAGTTCCTTCGGATGGTTGAAGTGGGTGTTCACCCAGATCGGATGATGGCGCTCGAGCAGGCGGCAGAGCGCGTCCGTCACGCGGTAGGGAAGCGTCACCGGCAGGCGCGTGCCGAGCCGGATCAGCTCGACGTGGGGGATCGCGCGCAGCTCGCCGAGCAGCCAGTCGAGCTTGTCGTCGGAGAAGACCAGCGGGTCGCCGCCCGTCAGCAGCACGTCGCGGATCGCCGGCGTCGCGCGGATCCAGTCGAGTGCGACCTGCAACTCGCGCTTCTTCATCGCCCACTCGGGCTCGCCGACCATGCGCTTGCGCAGGCAGTAGCGGCAGTAGAGCGCGCATTCGTTGTTCACGCAGAACGCGATGCGATCGCCGTAGACGCGCACCACGTTCTTCACCGGCGAGTGCGCCACCTCGTCGAGCGGATCGGCGAGGCCGGCCGGATCGTCGAGCTCCGCGAGGCGCGGCACCACCTGGCGGCGGATCGGACACTCGGGATCGTTCGGGTCCATCAGCGACGCGTAGTACGGCGTGATCACGAAGCGGAAGCGTTCGGCGAGCGCGTCGATCGCGCTGCGCTCGTCGTCGCTGGGAGCGACGAACGCGGCGAGCTCGGCGGCGCTGCGTGACGCGGTGTTGCATCTGCCAGGTCCAGTCGCGCCAGTCGCGCTCGGCGACGCCGGGCGGCGCAGCGACGCGCGGCCACTCCATCAGAGAGGCCGAGACGGCGGAGGCCGAGCGCCAACACCTCGGCGAGCAGCTCTTCGTGCGCTGCGGTTCATCAGCTGCGGCGAGGATCCCGAACGATCCGTCCGGCGCGAAGGTCGGCAGCGGGTTGATCTCGAGGAAGATCGGGCGGCCGGCGTCGTCGCACTTGAAGTCGGCGCGCGCGAAGTCGCGGCAGTCGAGTGCGTCGTAGGCGCGGATCGCGAGCGCGTGCGAGCTGCGGCTTCGAGCGCCGCGTCGAGCGCGCCGGGAATCGACGTGCGCGAGCGAGGTCGCCGGCGTCTCCACCGCGTGGATGCCGATCCGCGTCTCGGCCTCGAGCGCGCGCTGCAGGACCGGCAGCGCGCGCGGCGGATCGTTGCCGATCACGGTGACGGTGTACTCGGCGCCGGCGAGGAAGTGCTCGACCAGCGCGGGCTGCCGGTAGCGCGACACGACGCGCGCCACCGCGGCGACCAGCGCGCCCGCGACGTCGACGCGCGAGGCGCGAGCTCGATGCCCTTCGCAGTTCCTTCCCAGCGCGGCTTCACGAAGCACGGGAAACCACCCGGCGGCGCGACGCTTTCCGCTTCCTCGCGCGACCGCACGACGCACGCCCGGCGCGACCGGCACGCCGGCCGCCGCCACGACCGCGCGCGTCCAGGCCTTGTCGAGCGAGAGCGAGAGCGTGAGCGCATCCGAGCCGAGCTGCGGGACGCCGAGCATCTCGAGCAGCACGGGCGCCCAGGCCTCGCGATTGCGCGTGCCGTAGCCCTCCGCGATGCAGAGCGCCGCGTCGATCGCGACGTCGCCCTTCGCCGCGGCGTCGAGCAGGTCGTGGGGACGACCGAGTCGCACGGCCCGGTGCCCGAGCCGCGCGATCGCGGCCTCGAGCGCGAGCAGCGTCGCCTCGGGCTCGTACTCGACGTGGGCGTCGTGCGGATCGTCCGGTCGCCGCGGATACGCGTCGAAGCAGTTCGTAGACGATCCCGATCGAGCGACGAGCCATGCGGCCGCGCAGGATACCGGCGGCGCTGCCGGATCGCGACGCAGCACGGCGGCGTCGCGCTCGCGACCCTGTGCAACAATGCCGGCAAGCGAGCAGAGTTCAGGCGGCCGGCAGACGAGGCGACTCGATCCGGTAGGAGGCCGATTCGAGTGGACGGCTTGGTGCGCGCCACCGCGCTCGGGCTCACCGTGCTGACGGGCTTCAGTGGCCTCGTCTACGAAGTGGCCTGGCAGAAGTACCTGGCGACGCTGCTCGGCTCGCACAGCGAAGCCACTGCCGCGGTGCTCGCGCTCTTCCTCGGTGGACTCTCGATCGGCTACTCGCTGTTCGGCGCCGTGACCCGGCGCGTGGTGCAGCGAGCCGAAGCGCGCGGCGAAGCCCCCCGCCTGCTGCTGCTCTACGGTGCGATCGAGGGCAGCATTGGCCTCAGCGCGTGGCTGTTCCCGATGCTGTTTCGCGCGGTGCGCTGGCTCTCGCTCGCGATCCCGCACCAGGCCGGCGGTATCGGCTTCGCGCTCGACGTGCTGCTCTCGGCACTGCTGATCCTGCCGCCCGCGGTGCTGATGGGCGGCACGATTCCCATTCTCACGCAGGCGCTCTCGCGCAACCTCGCCGACGCGACGCGACTGCACGCGCAGGTCTATGCGTTCAACACCGCGGGAGCCTTCCTCGGGCGCGCTGGCCGCGTCGTTCGTGCTGATTCCGTGGCTCGGTCTCGAATCGGTCGTGATTGCGATGGGCGGCGTGAACCTCGTCGCCGGCGCGACCTTCCTCGCGCTCGGCCGGCGGCGCGGCGCGCCGCGCGGCGCGCTTCCCGGTGGCGACGCGAACAGCGCGGCTCCCGTCCTCGGCCTCGCTGGCCCCGTCGCGCTGCTGGTGGGCTTCGCCGCGATGTGTCTCCAGACCGTGCTGATCCGCGTCGGCGGACTCTCGCTCGGGTCTTCGAACTTCACCTTCGCGATGGTGGTCGCGGTGTTCGTGCTGTGCATCGCGCTCGGCTCGTTCGCCGTCGCCGCGCTGCCGCGCATCCCGGGCGGCCTGATCGTCGCGACGCAGTGGCTGCTCGCGATCGGCATGGCGCTGCTCTACGCGCCGCTCAACTACGCGCCCTACTGGGCGCATCTCGTGCGCAGCTGGTTCCGCGACACCGACTCGGCGTTCTACCCGTTCCACCTCACCGTGTTCACGCTTTCGCTCGCAATCCTGGCGATCCCGGTGGGGCTCTCGGGCGCGGCGCTCCCGCTGCTCTTCCACCACTTGAAGCGCCAGCTGGGAGACCTCGGCGCCGCCGCGGGCAGGCTCTACTCGTGGAACACCGTCGGCTCGCTGCTCGGCGCGCTGCTGGGCGGCTACCTGCTCTTCTTCTGGCTCGACCTCGATCGCGTCTACCAGGTGGCGCTCGCCGCGGTCGTGACCGCAGCCGCGCTGCTGACGGTGCAGGTCTTCGCGCTGCCGCGCCTCGGCGCGCTGCTGGTCCTGCTGGCTCCGTCACTCGTCGGTGTCGCGTTGCTGCCGCGCTGGGACCCGAACCCGCTGGCCGCCGCCGCCTTCCGGATGCGGATGCCGCTTCCCGAGGATCGACTCGGGCCAAAGGCGTTCTTCGAGAAGACGACCGCTGGCAGCCGCATCGCCTTCTACGACGACGATCCCAACTCGTCCGTCGCGGTGCGCGAAACACTGCTGCCCGAAGGCACCGATCCCGCGATCATCACGAACGGCAAGCCCGACGGTTCGATCCTCGGCGACTATCCGACGATGGCGCTCGCTGCGCTCCTCCCGGCCCTCTTCAGCCAGCAGGCCGAGCACGGCTTCGTGATCGGCTTCGGCACCGGGGTGACGGCGGGCGAGCTGGCGCAGATCCCGACGATGCAGGACGTGACCGTCGCGGAGATCTCGCCCGGCGTGATCCGCGCCGCCACGCACTTCGAAGCGCGCAATCAGCACGCGCTCACCAACGGCAAGACGCGCGTCGTGGTCTCCGACGCCTACCGGGCACTGCTCCGCTCCGACCAGCGCTATGACATCATCGCCTCCGAACCGAGCAATCCGTGGGTCACCGGCATCGAGATGCTCTACTCGCAGGAATTCCTCCGCGCGGCGAAGGACCGGCTGCGGCCGGGCGGCGTCTACGCCCAATGGTTCCACTGCTACGAGAACGACACGTCGGTCGTCGAACTGGTGCTGCGCACCTACGCATCGGTCTTCGATCACGTCGCGGTCTGGTACACCATCGGCCCGGACCTGATCCTGCTCGGATTCCAGGATCCGGACGTGTCGCGCGCGCTCGACGTGCGCCGGCTGCGCGCGCGCTACGCGGAGCCGGCCATGACGGCCGCGCTGCGGCGTGCCGGCATCGACAGCTTTCCGGCGCTGCTGGCGCACGAACTGCTGCCGCTCGGCATCGTGAACGCCGCCGGCTGGCGCGGCGACGTACACACCATCTTGCGTCCGGTGCTGAGCTACCGCGCAGCGCGCGCCTTCTTCCGCGGCCAGGGCGCGGAGCTGCCGCTGACCCTGAAGCCCCCGCTCGCGAAGCTGGCCGCCGATCGCTCGCTGCTGACCGCGTTCGCGCGCAGCAGCGGCGGCCCCCTCTCCGACGCGGTGTACCGCCAGCTGGCGGACGAAGCGTGCAAGACGCGCCCGCGGGTGTGCGCAACGCTGCTGGCCTGGTGGCTAGCCGAGCTGCCCGAGTCGTCGAGCCGCGACGAGACGATCCGCGCGTTGCGGCAGCAGCCGCCGTTCCGGCCGCACGTCGGGCCGCTCCAACTCCGCACGCTCGCCGGCTTCTTCGCTCCCGATCTCGAGACCACCGAACCGCTTGCGCCGGAGGAAGCCATGCGCCTCTCCAACCTTTACATCGGGTATTACTTCCACGGCGCAGCGTTCTCGCGTGACGCGCTCGCGGCGATCTGGCGGCGCTGTCGCGACGAGGGCGAGCAGCGTTGCCAGCCCGCGCGCGCGCGCATCGAGCGTCGCGCCGGGCCGCTGCGCGACGCCGGCGGCGCGCTTCCCGAGCAGCCCTCGTGACGCGGCGAGACGACGCAACGTCACCGGCTTCCGGGTCGTCTGGCTGGCTCTCGGAACTCGAGCGCATCGGCAACCGCCTTCCCGACCCGGCGACGCTGTTCCTGCTCGGCACGCTGCTGGTGATGGCGCTCTCGCAGATCGCCGTGACGAGCGGCTGGTCGGTGGAAAAGCAGGTCGTCGAGGAAGTCCGCGTCGAGGTGCGCGGACCCGACGGCGCGCCCGTCGTCGATCCCGCGACGCATCAGCCACTCACGATCGCCGCGCTCGATCCCGCGACGGGCAAGCCGCTGCGCGAGCGCAAGCGCGTCGCGGTAACGCCGGTGAGCCTGCTCGACCGCGACGGCCTCTACTGGGTGATCGCGAGCCTGGTCGACAATTTCAAGAACTTCCCGCCACTTGCGATCGTGCTGGTCGGCATGCTCGGAATCGGCCTGGCCGAGCGCAGCGGCTTCCTCCCCGCGCTGCTGCGGGCGTCGCTCGCGCGGGTGCCGGAGTGGTTGCTGTCGCCGCTCGTCGTGTTTCTCGGCGTGAACTCGTCGCTCGCGGTCGACGCCGGCTACGTGGTGCTGCCCCCGATCGCCGCCGCGCTCTACCTCGCCGCCGGCCGTTCGCCGCTGGCGGGCATCGCCGCTGCGTTCGCAGGCGTGGCGGGCGGCTTCGGCGCGAACCTGCTGATCACCGGCCTCGATCCGATGCTCGCCGGACTCTCGGAAGCCGGCGCGCACCTGGTCGACCCCAGCTATCGCGTCGCCGCCACCGCGAATTGGTGGATCATGATCGCGTCCACCTTCCTGCTCACCGCCGTCGGCTGGTTCGTCACCGACGCGATCGTCGAACCGCGGCTGCGGCGCGAAGCCGGCGCGGTCGCATCCGGCGGCGGCGAGGGAGGGGATGTCCTCAGCGCCGAGGATCGGCGCGGGCTGCGCGCCGGGCTGATCGCGCTGGCGCTCGTACTCGCCGCAATCCTCGCGGCCGTGCTGGTTCCCGGCGCGCCGCTCCAAGGCGATTCCGGCGCGGCGCCGCGTTGGGTCGGCGCGATCGTGCCGCTGCTCTTCGTCGCGCTCGCGGTGCCGGGGCTCGCGCACGGCGTCGCCGCGCGCACGCTGAGGAGTGATCGCGACGTCGCGCGCCTCTTCGCCGAGACGATGGCGAGCATGGCGCCGTACATCGTGATGGCGTTCTTCGCGGCGCAGTTCGTGGCGTGCTTCGGCAAGTCGCGACTCGGCGAGATCCTGGCGATCGCCGGCGGCGAGCTGCTGGCGCACGCCGCGCTGCCTCACTCCGCGCTGCTCGTTGCCTTCATCGCGACGGTTGCGGGCGTGAACCTGCTGATCGCGTCGATGTCCGCGAAGTACGCGTTCCTGGCGCCGGTCTTCGTGCCGCTCTTCATGCAGCTCGGCCTGAGTCCGGAGCTGACGCAGGCGGCGTACCGGATCGGCGACTCGTCTACCAACGTGGTGACGCCGCTGAACCCGTATCTCGTGATCCTGCTGGTGCTCGCCCAGCGCTACGTGCCACGCGCCGGACTCGGCACCCTCGTCGCGCTGATGCTCCCGTACTCGATCGCCTTCCTCGTGACCTGGACACTGCTGCTGCTCGCGTGGGTGGCGCTCGGCTGGCCGCTGGGACCGGCCGGTCCGCTTTCGTACCTGCTGCCGGGCTGACAGGCTCCAAGCGCGCACGCATGGCGCGAAGCGCCTGGCCCTCCGGGTCATGAAGCCTGGCCTCGCGAATCCTGCGGTAGGCTCGCGTTCCCGTCCTTTCGGAGCGCGCCGTGCCGACCTACGCCGAAGTCACCGCTCAGCTCACCGGCGCCGGTGCGCCGTTCGAGATCGTCACCGAAACGGTCGGCGGTCGCCTGATGAAGAACTGGAAGAACCGCGAGCGCTCGATGCGCGAGAAGGTTCACAACGCCGGACTGCGCGGCGACGCGCCCTGCATGGTCCACGGCGAGCGCCGCATCTCGTACGGCGAGTTCGCAAAGCTCGTGTGGGGATCGGCAGCGGCGCTGCGCGACCAGCACGGACTGCGCTCTGGCGATCGCCTCGCAGTGCTCGCGATGAACTCGCCGGATTGGCTGATCGCGCTGTTCGGTGCAACGTCGCTCGGCGGGATCGGCGTCGGCCTGAACGGCTGGTGGGCGCCCAAAGAGATCGAATACGGCTCTCGTCCACTCGGGCTCGCGCTTCCTGGTGGTCGACGAGCGACTCTGGCCGCGCGTCGAGAAGCTCGCGGGCAAGCTCCCCAACCTGGAGAAGATCTTCTACATCGGCGCGCATCCTCCGCGCGCCACCGTGCCAATCGCCGAGTTGCTGCAGCCACACGACAGCGAACCCAGCGAGCCGATCGCCGAGAGCCATCCCTGGGTGATCCTCTACACCTCGGGCACGACTGGGCGTCCAAAGGGCTGCATCACCACCCACGGCGGCACCGTCTCGCAGGTGGTGGGCATCGTGTTCGCGGGACTCGCGGGCGTGCTGCTGGGCGGCGGCGCGCCGATGCCTCCCGGCGGCGGGCAGATGACCAACCTGCTGACGACGCCACTCTTCCACGTCGGCGGGCTGCACTCGGTCACCTGCACCGCGCTGAGCGTCGGCGCCAAGCTGGTCTTCCTCGAGGGCAGGTTCGATCCGGTGAAGGTGATGCAGACGATCGAGCGCGAACGCGTCACCACATGGGGCAGCGTGCCGACGATGCTGCACCGCGTGGTGCACCACACCGACCTCGCAAAATACGACCTGTCGAGTCTCACCGCCGTCTCCTTCGGCGCCGCGCCAATGCCACCCGAGACGCTGCGCCGCGCACGTGCGGTGCTGCCCGTGAAGGAGAACCTGAGCAACGCCTACGGACTCACCGAGACCCACGGCGTCGCGACGCTGAACGGTGGCAAGGATCTGATCGGACGCGCCACCTCGATCGGACGCCCGCTGCCGATCCTCATCATGCAGATCGGCGACCCGGACGGCAAGCCGCTGCCGGACGGCCAGCTCGGCGAACTCCAGATCTCCGGCCCGACCGTCACGCCGGGCTACTGGAACGATCCCGAGGCGACCGCGGAGAGCGTCGTTCGGGGCTGGCTGCGCACCGGCGATCTCGGCACGCGCGACGCCGAGGGCTTCTTCTTCATCGCCGACCGCGCCAAGGACATGATCATCCGCGGCGGCGAAAACGTGTACTGCACGGAGATCGAGAACCTGCTGGCGTCGCACCCGGAGATCGACGAGGCCTGCGTGATCGGGGTCCCGTGCCCGGAGCTGGGCGAGCGCGTCAAGGCGATCGTCTTCCGGCGCCCCGACTCGCAGCTCGATGCGGACGCGGTGAAGCGCCATGTCGCGGCGCACGTGGCGAGCTTCAAGGTGCCCGACTTCGTCGAGTTCACCGACAAGGCGCTGCCGCGCAATCCGGCCGGCAAGCTGCTGAAGAACGTGTTTCGCGGCAGCGGCGCGGTGCCGTTCCAAACCGACGATCTGGAGTAACGCGCAATGGACGTCACGAATCTGCGCGACCGCACGGCGCTCGTCACCGGCGCCGGCAGCGGCATCGGCCGCGCCAGCGCGCTCGCCTTCGCCCGCCGCGGCGCGAATCTCGCGATCTGCGACGTGAACGAGGCCAGCCTCGCTGCGACCGAAGCCGAGGCGCGCAAACTCGGGGTCTCCGTCGTCGCGCGCCGCGTCGACGTCGCGAACGCCGACGAGATGCAGGCATTCGCCGGCGCCGTGCACGCAGAGGTCGAAGCCGTGGACGTGCTGATGAACAACGCCGGCGTCGGGCTCGGCGGCGGGGTGCTCGAGACATCGCTCGAAGACTGGCACTGGATCGTCGGCATCAACCTGTTTGGCGTCGTGCACGGCATCCATCACTTCGTGCCGGCGATGGTACGGCGCGGGCGCGGCGGACACGTCGTCAACGTCGCGTCGATGGCCGGCTATGTTGCGGGTTCGATCTTGCCGGCGTATTCGACGACGAAGTTCGCCGTCATCGGCCTTTCCGAGTCGCTGCGCGAGGAGCTCGCGCCGCACCGGATCGGCGTGACGGCCGTGTGCCCGGGCATCATCAACACCGGGATCGTGCAGGCGAGCCGGCTGCGCGGCGCGCAGGCCACGGAAGCGAGTCCGCTCCGAGATGCAGCGTGGCTTCGCGCGCCGCAACTACACGCCCGAGCGTGTCGCCGAGAACGTGCTGCAGCGCGGTCCAGCGCAACCGCGCCGTCGCGCCGATCTCGCCGGAAGCCTGGACCTTCTACTACGCCGAAGCGCTTCGTGCCGGGCTTCGTGCGCTGGCTCGGCGGGCAGCTCACGAAGCGGCAGATGGCTGGCGGCGAAGCGCGGAAGCGGCTGAGCGAAGGCGCGGCGGGTTGCTGCGCCGCGAGCAGCGTGGCGCGCAAATGCTCGCGCAGGCGCTGCTGGAGCGGCGCGCCGCCGAGCCACAGCAGGTGTCCACCCGGCATCCAATGCGCCGCCGGTTCGTCCCAATGCGACCAGAGCGCGCGGGCGTCCGCGAGCGGCGCCACCTGATCTACGGTGCCCGCGACGATCATCCGCGCCGCGTGCGGCACCTGCGGTCGATGCCGCAACGGCGCGTGCAACGACCACGCCTGCGCGATCTGCTCGCGACCGAGACCGGCGCCCTCCCACTCGCGCCGGCGCGACTCGAGAAGCTGGCGCCAGAAGACGCCCGCCAGGTCGACCGCGGGAATCATGGGAATCGCGCAGGCGAGCGACGCGTCGAGCGACGCGTAGAGCGCCGCAACGCAGCCGCCGAGCGAGAGGCCCTGGACGCCGAGCGCCGGAACGCCCTGCATCCGCAGCCAACCCGCGATGCGACGCACGTCCCACACCGCCTGCCCCAGCGCGGCGGCGGCAACCAGCGGGTGCGCGTCGAAGAAGCCCGTCCCCGAGACGGCGCCGGCTGCGCGCGGTCCGTGGAACGGCAAGATCAGATATGCGATGTCGATGCCGAGATCGCGGTGCAATCCCGCCGAGGTCGAGTCCGCGCAGCCGCAGCCAGGTGAGATCGACGGCCAGCCGTCCCATGCCGAAGCCGTGGATCGCGATCAGCGTGGGACGCGGCCCGCCGCTGCGATGCCGAAACAGCAGCGCGTGGGCGTTCTGGTTGGCGACGTTGCGCGCGATAGACCGCGGCGATCTCCGGATCCGCCGCCTCGTACTCGCTCGCGAACACCAGATGCTCCGCCGTGCCGACGCCCGGCACCTGGAACGGCTCGAGATGAGCCTTCTCGAGCGGCGGCGGCAACAGCGTGCGCGTCTGCGGGTCGATCGAGCAGCCCGCGTTCGCGCCAGCGCGCGACGGCGCTGGCCACATCTTGCGCGGCGCGCGGAAGCGCCGGCACGCGCCGCACCAGCGTGCCCGCCTCCCACGCGGCTGCGAGCAGCAGATCGGCTGCAACGGCGGCCTGCTGCGCGCGCGGATGCGCGCCGAGTGCAAGTCCACCCGAGGATGCGCGGCTCTGCGCGAGCGCTTGCCGCGAACCCAGCAGCAACGCCACGACGCCCGCCACCGCGACGAGCCAGCCCGACGGCGTCGCGCCGAAGAGGGCGACCAGGGATCCGCCGAGCGCCGCCAGCGCTCCTGCGCCCACCAGACGTCGCGGCCACGGATTCGGGTTCACAGTCGCTCCTCCCCGTCGCTCTCCTCGCCTCGCGGCGCCGGCTGCGTCGCAGCGCTGGTCGCAAGCGACCGCCGCAGCGCGCCGATTGTGGCAGATCGCGCGGCCGCGTTCCCGGGCGTTGGCGTGATTCCGAGCACGCGCAGGACGCCCGCGTGCGTGACGATCGCGAGCGGCGCCGTCGCCGGGCCACGCGGACAGCAAGGCGACGAACGCCGCAACGCGCGCGTGGAGCGCGCGCAGCGACTCGCCGCCGCCCGGCTGCAACTCGAGGTCGCGCGCGCGCAGGCGCGCGAGATCGTGCGGCCAGCGCGCCGACGATCTCGACGCTGGTCAGACCCGACCAGCTTCCGAGATCGCGCTCGCGCAGCCGCGCATCGAGGTGCAGCGGCACGCCGAGTGCGCCGCCGACGATCGCCGCCGTTTCGCGCGCGCGAGCCAGATCGCTCGCGACGATCGCCTCGAGTCGCGCGTCGGCGAGCGTTGCGGCGAGTCGCCGCGCCTGCTCGCGACCGCGCTCCGAGAGCACGGGGTCGCGCTGCCCCTGCCAGCGTCCAGTCGCGTTCCATTCGCTCTCGGCGTGGCGGATCAACCAGACGATGCGCGCGCTCGCCGCGTCGCTCATCCGCGCTTGGGGATCTCGCGGCCAATCGCCGTGATGCACTGGTAGAGCCGCACGACTTCGATGTCGAGGAACGGCTTGCCGCTCGTGACCAGCGCCGCCGAGAGCTCGCGTTCCGGGTCCGCCCAGGCCACCACGTTGGTGAAACCGAGGTGACCAAAGGCATGCGTCGTGTCCGGACCGAAGAGCGAGAGCCACTTGCCGCCGAGCATGAATCCGAGCCCGTAGCGAAGCGGAAGACCGAGTGTGAGGTCGATCTCGAAGTAGCTGCGCTCGCCGGTGGCGCGCCGCACCGTGCGCGACTCGAAGACTCGCGTCCCGTCGAGTTCGCCGCCGGCGCGCAGACACTCGAAGAACGTCGCGAGATCGCGCGCGTTCGACACGACGTTCGCGGCGGGCAGGATGCCCGACAGGAAGCGCGGGTCGTGGGCGAACTCCATCACCTGTTCCACCGGCACGCCCAGCGCGCGTGTGAACAGCTGCGCAAACGGCGGCAGCGGCGGGACACCGGTGAGCGCGTCGAGCGCGACCTCGCCGGTATCCTCGGGAGCGACGCCATAGTTCATCCAGCGCAGCCCCAGCGGCTCGCGGATTTCCTTGGTGAGCACGCTGCGGATGTCCTGGCCCGACGCGCGCCGCACGACCTCGCCGAGCACGAAGCCACCCGTGATGGCGTGGTACGCGAGTTGCCGCCCGGGTCGCCCGACCAGCGGCGCCTTGGCGAGTAGCCGCATCAACTCGTCGGGGCGCGCGACCAGATCGAGATCCATTGCGCCGCGCGGCACGTTCGGAATGCCGGCGCGATGGCAGAGCACGTGCGCGATCGTGATGGCGGACTTCGCGCCGTCATCGAATTCGGGCAGGTAGTCGCAGACGCGGTCGTCGATGTGCAGCACGCCGCGGTCGTCGAGCAGGTGCACGACCATCGCGGTGACAGCCTTCGAAGCGGAATAGATGCGGAACGGCGTGTCGGTGGTGACGCGGCGCCTGGTCGCTCCCGGCTCGTCGTCCGGCGCGTTGCCAGCCGCGTAGCCGATCGCGCGGTCGATCACGATCTCGCCGCGATGGCGCACGCAAAGCTGGAGCGCGGGATGGAGTCCCGTGCGATAGAGCGTCTCGGCGCTCTGCCAGATGCGCTCGATGGCGGCGCGGGAGAGTCGCACCGCGCGCGGCGGCGTCTCCGTCGCGCGGTCGGTCACGGATGCCAGGTCTTTGGGAACCCGGCACAGCCGCTTCCACGGAAGCGCCGGCCAGGACAGGTAGGTGAGAGTGTCCATCGACGCGCCAGGGTACCGCTCGCACGCCGCCTTCGAAGCGCCCCGCCTCGCCGCCCCAATCGAGGACGTACGGGGCTCAGCGGAGGTGCGTGCGAAGTGCGGGAAGCAGCGCGCGAAAGGCGCGACCGCGGTGCGAGAGTGCGTGCTTCGCCGCGGCCGGCAGCTCCGCCAGCGTCGCCGCTCCGACCGCGAAGATAGGGTCGTAGCCGAAGCCACCGCCGCCGCGCGGGGCGCGCAGCAGGCGGCCCTCGCAGACGCCGCGCGCCGTCGCGACGTCTCCTTTCGGTGTCGCCAGCGCCGCGACGCACACGAAGCGCGCGCTGCGCTCTTCATCCGGGATTGCGACGAGAGCTTCGAGCAGCGCTGCGCTGCGCGCGGCGTCGTCGAGTCCCGGTCCGCCGTAGCGGGCCGAGAGCGGACCCGGCGCGCCGCCGAGCGCGTCCACTTCGAGACCGGAGTCGTCGCCCAATGCGACGCAGCCGGTCGCGCGCGCCGCCGCGAGCGCCTTCGCGACGGCGTTGGCCGCGTACCCGTCGCCTTCTTCGGGCATCACCACGCGCGCGTCGAGTGGCTCGATGCGCAGCGCGAGTTCCGCGAGGATCGCCGCGACCTCGCGCAGCTTGCCGGGATTGCGCGTTGCCAGCACGACACACGCCCGGCTCATGCTGCTACGGCCCCTGCCGGGCGCGCGCGATCGCCTCGATCTGGAGCTTGGTGATCTCGGCGATGCCGCGCTGCGCGAGGCTGGTCATCTGGGCGAGATCCTCGGCGGCGAAGGTCCCCTGCTCCGCCGTGCCCTGCACTTCCACGAAGCGGCCGCGCCCCGTCGCCACCACGTTCATGTCGACCTCCGCCCGCGAGTCCTCTTCGTACGGGAGGTCGAGCATCACTCCGCCATCGACGATGCCGACCGAGATCGCCGCGACCGAATCGAGCAGCGGATCGCCGCTCACGGCGCCGCGCGCCCGCAGCCGGGCGAACGCAATCGCGAGCGCCGTGTACGCACCGGTGATCGACGCGGTGCGCGTCCCGCCGTCCGCCTGCAGCACGTCGCAGTCGATCCACAGCGTGCGCTCGCCGATGCGGTCGAGATCGACGACGGCGCGCAGGCTGCGACCGACCAGGCGCTGGATCTCCTGGGTGCGACCGCTCTGTTTGCCGCGCGACGCCTCGCGATCGCCGCGCCGATCCGTGGCGCCCGGCAGCATCGAGTACTCCGCCGTCACCCAGCCGCGTCCACTGCCCTTCAGGAAGCGGGGCACGCTCAGTTCTTCGCACACCGTACACAACACCTTGGTGCGTCCCATCTCGCAGAGCACCGAAGCGAGCGGGTTCTCGGTGAAGTCCACGTGCATCTGAAGCGGACGCAGTTCGTCCGGGGCGCGACCGTCGTGGCGCATCAGCCTCCTCCCGGATTGACCGCTTCACCGCGCGAAGACTTCGTCGGTTCGTGATCGCGCGCGGGCCGCGGCACCCCACGCCGCGCATCGTAGCGGTCCGCAAACTCGAAGACGGCCCGCGCCAGCGCGTCGGCCACGCGGTCGCGGTAGCGCGGCGACGCCAGATCGCGTTCCTCCGTCGGATTCGTGATGAAACCGATCTCGACCAGCGCCGCCGGCATCTTCACGCCCATCAGCACCACGAAGGGCGCCTGCTTGACGCCGCGCGACGGCACGGTGGCGGCCAGCGCCGCCACCTCCTTGTTCGCGAGCCGCGCGAACTCGTCGGACTCACGCAGCTGGTCGGCGGCGGCGAGGTCGCCGAGGATCGAGGCAAGCGGGTCGTCGGGCGACGCCGGTGACGCCTCGCGGAAGGCGGCGTTCTCGCGCTCGGCCAGCTGACGCGTCGAGTCGTCGCTCGCCTCGAGTGCGACGAAGAAGATCTCGACACCGCGCGCGCTCCGCGCCGAAGCGGCGTTGGCGTGGATCGAGACGAAGAGATCGGCGCCGGCGCGATTGGCGATCGCGGTGCGTTCGCCGAGCGGCACGTAGACGTCGTCGTCGCGGGTGAGAACCACCTGCACGCCGTCGCTCTCGATGCGGGCCTTCAAGCGGCGCGTGATGTCGAGCACCAGTTCCTTCTCGAGCAGTCCGGCGGGACCTTCGGCGCCGTGGTCGTCGCCGCCGTGACCCGCGTCGAGCACGACGCGGTCGAAGCGATCGGCATCGCGCGCAGGGTCGTCTGCTCGCGACGCAAGCGCCGTGACAGCGACGGCGGCAAATAGAGCCGTCGCGACCGCGCTCCGCATGCGCTCCGAATCCGATGCGCGCACCGCACCCCCCAGTCGATCAAGCTACCGAACGGGCCACGCGCCCGCCCCCGCTCAGATCGGCGTGACGAGCGCCGGCGCCTTCGGTTTCTTCACACGCGTGGCGCGCTTGCGAGGGGCAATCTGGAGGCTCACCAGGTCGCCGACGTTCGCGACGCCGTGCCGATCGCGCGCGATCTCGATCAGCTCGAGCAGTGCGCGCGCCGCTGCCTCGGCGTCGCCGAGCGCGCGGTGGCGCCATCGATTCGAGATGCCGAAGCGCGCGCTGAGCGTGTCGAGGTCGTAGCGGGCCAGCTCGGGCAGCAGGCGCCGCGCCAGGCGCACCGTGCAGAAGGTCGGCCCGGACCAGGGCGGCAGTGCGTGATCGGCGTAGGCGCGCGCCACGAAACGCGCGTCGAACGACGCGTTGTGCGCCACGAACGCCGCGCCCGGCGCCGCACTCGCCCAGGCGTGAAAATCGCGGATCGCGCGCGCGAGCGGGGGAGCGCCCTCGACCATGCTGCGGTCGATCCCGGTGAGCCGCGTGATGAACGGCGGAATCGCCGTGCCCGGATCGATCAGCGTGTGAAAGGTGTCGACCGCGTGCAGTCCGCTGACCCGCACCGCGCCGATTTCGAGAATCGTACACTGCTCCGCCGAGAGACCGGTCGTCTCGAGATCGACCACCACGAACTGCGCGGCAGCGAGCGGCAGCGCCGCAACCGGCCCCTCGAAGATGCGCGGCAGCTCGCGCACGGGGACGAGATCGGGGAGCCGCTCGGCGCGGCAACCGAACGCGGACGCGAGCAGCCGGCGCGCGAGCGCGTCGTCGACCGGTGCGCGCAGCGAGAGCAGCCGCTGCGCCAGCTCGGCAACTGAAAGCGTCGCGCCGGCGGCGTCGAGACGCTCGAGCACGCGACGCAGCGGCGGAGCGAGCGCGAGCGACACGGGAACCTCGAACGAGGAAGCGGAAACCGGCGGGCGGGGTGCCGCATCCTACGAAGCACGCAGGAGCCGGTCAAGCGAGGGATCGAACCGCGCGGAAAGTGACAGTCGCGAGCCGCTCTCGTAGAGTCGCCGCGATGCGGGGGCGATGCAGTCTCGCGATCGCGATGGCCGCAGTGCTCGGCAGCGCGGCGCTCGCCGCGACTGCGCGCGGGGAGTCTCCGTCCGTCGTGCGCGCGCGCTACGGCGCCGAACTGGGACTCGCGCGCGGCACGGTCTTCTTTCTCGAAACAGCGGCGGGACCCGTGGCAGTCGGCGCCGCGCACTCGTTCGAGGTGTCCAGACTCGCCGCTTCGCCGGAACTCGTCTTCGAACTCGGCCGCTCGCGCGCCCGCGTCGCGGCGGCGAGTCGTCTGCTCACGCTGCCCGGCGTCGCGTTCAGTGAGCCGGGCGGCAGCCTGCGCAGCGACTTCGTCGTGTTCGCGCTCGACGCGCCCCCCGCCGCGGTGCGGGTTCTGCCCGCCGGCGCCGCGCGCACTCGCGGGCGTGTCGCGGTGCTCGGGATCCCGGGTTCCGTGCCGGAGGATCAGCACGCAGTCGCCGGCCAGGTGCGCGAGAGCAGCGACGAGAAACTCGAGATCGAACTCGACTCCGCCTACGACCTGCGCGGCTGGGGCGGCGCGCCCGTCGTCGCGAGCGACGACGGCCGCGCCATCGGCATCGTGCAAGCCGCGCAGCCCACCGGGAAGACGATGCGCGTCATCGCGACGCCGATCGCAGCGGTGCTCGATGCGTTGCACTCCCCGCTCGAAGGCGGACGCGGTCGCGCCTTTGCTGCGTTTCGCGAGCAGCTGCCGAGCGCAGCGACGACCGCGAGCACGGCGCCAGCTGCTGCGCCCACGGCGCAGCAAGCAGCCGAGGAGCAGACGCCGCCGGCGCCCATTCGTCAGACCGGGCCGCAGCGTCCCGTCGTGGTCGCCATCGAGTATCCGCAGAACGAGGCGACGTTCGGCGGCACGCAGGCCACCGCGATCGTCGCGGGCCGAGCGCTCGTGCCGCGCAGCGAAGGCATCACGACCGACGTGGTGTTCGTGATCGACGTATCGGGTTCGACCAGCGCGCCCAGCGGCGCCGACGTCAACGGCAACGGTGTCGTCGGGGTGGCGCCGACCCGCACGGCAGAGGGTCTCTTCGCGCTGGGCTCCGACGACCCGGGCGACTCGGTCCTGGCAGCCGAGGTCGCTGCCGTGCGGCGCCTGCTTTCGCGCCTCGATCCGCGCCACACGCGCGTCGCGCTCGCGACCTTCGCCGGGCAGATGCTCGACTACGGCGTACTCGCGGAAGACCCCGCCGTGACGGAAGTTGCGCTCACCAACGCCTACGAAGACGTGCAGCGCGCACTCGATCGCGTGCTCGCGCGCGGCCCGAACGGCGCCACCTACATCGCGGCCGGCATCGACCAGGCGACCAACGAACTGCTCGGGCAGAAGGGGGCGTTCTCGCGTCCCGATGCGAACAGCCAGAAGGTGATCGTCTTTCTCACGGACGGGATCCCGACGCTGCCCTTCGAAGGCAACGACCCGCGCAACACGATCACCGTGATGCGCGCCGCGGACCGCGCCCGGAAGGCGAACGCGCGCGTCTTCAGCTTCGGCGTCGGCGAAGAGGCGCTCTCCGGACCGCTGTCGCTTCTCGAACTCGCGCGGCTCACGGACGGAACCTTCACGCCGGTACGCGATCCCGCGTTGCTCTCGGATGTCTTCGCGGAAGTCGAGTTCGCGGACATCGAATCGCTCACGGTCCGCAACGTCACGCTCGGAACAGCCGCGCTCGCGACGGAACTCGGCGCCGACGGCAGCTTCGGCGCGCTCGTCCCGCTGCGCACCGGACGCAACGAGATCGAGGTCACGGCACGCGCGTCGGACACTCGCAGCACGACCGAGCGCGTCGCCGTCCACTTCGCACCGGACGGCGTCGCGGCGGAGCTGCCGCCGGAGCTCGTGTCGATCCAGAACAAGCTGCTCGAACTCCGGCTCACGCAGATCCGTCGCGATCGGATCGCGGGTGAGCAGCAGCGCGTCGAGCAGCTGCGCGAGCAGCTCGCGCGCGAGATCGAGCGGGAGCGCGAAAGGGCGAGAGAGCGCGCCACCGCAGCAGCGCAAGCAGCTCGAAGTCGAGATCGAGAGGCAGCCAGCGGGCGACGACGGGGCCGGCGGCGGATCGCCGCGTGCTCCCGCCGGACCCTAGAACCCGTCCAACCTCCCGTCGCCGGTTCACGGGCCTTCGGGCCGATCGCTTCGTTGCGAAAGCTCGCCATAGCTCGGCTATGGCTGCGCTTTCGCGCCTCGCGCTCGGCCCGAATTCCCGCGCCCGGCTCGGTCCGGATTTTTGAGATGGGTTCTAGACTTCTCTTCGCCGATTCACTCGCTGTCGATCTGGATGTCGCGCACGAGGATCAGCGCGCGCTGAGGTGAATCCGCTCGGATGCAGCGGTCCCGCGCGCGAGGCCGGGTCCACGGACCGTGAACTCTTCGGTCTCGGAAAAGAGCTTGATCGGCACCCAGTCGGGAACCTGCGAGATGTGCGGCATGCCGGCGATCATCGCGCCGGTCGGATCGATCACCCAGGGATCGCCGGGCGACTCGAACCAGAGCGTGACCATGTGGTGCTGCCCGTCGGAGGGTCGCAGCACGATCGCGCGAAACAGCTCGTCTTCGGCGAAGCCAGCGTCGCGCAGGAAGTGATAGGTGAGCAGTTCGAGTCCGTCGCAGTCGTCGCCGTTGTGCGCGAGCGTCTCCTCGAGCGTCGCCCAGTGATCGTAGGCGCCGTCGGGGATGTAGTGGCGCTTGGCCTGATCCTGCACCCACGACGCGATCGCGCGCGCCGTCGCGCGCTTGTGGTCGGCGCGGAAGGCGAAGTACGAGACGCGCAAGTCGTCGCCACCCTTGGGTGACGGTCGCGCTCGGCCCGCTCGCGACGGTCGAAAGATCGGGCGCCAGCTGGTCGGGGTCGCCGAGCGCGCGCTCGCGCACCTGCCAGCGTGCGATCTTGCGCGACCAGGGATCGTCGGTCGCGGGCTTCTCGAAGAATCGATACGCGGTCGTGAGGCGGAGCGAGGGTCGACGCAACCGAGACGGCGCCGCGCCGAGCAGGCTCAGCAGGAGCAGTCGTCGTCTGGCGTGGGGCGTCCACCTCGTCATGCCCTCGCGAATCGGCGCGAGCGAGGCCGGCGTTGAGCGCTAAACGCGGCTCTTGGCGACCGAAATCACGACATCCGGGAAGCTGGCGACGAGCTAGGCGCGCAGATTGCCGGCGCGCGAAGCGGCAGCGCATGCGTGGCGAGCGCGCAAGCCGTCGCAGATCGATCAGGCGGGCAGTCCGCAGTAGCGCACGCCGATCGCGAAGAGCAGCACCAGAAAGCCGACGATCGCGGGAATGCCGCCCGCGACGTAGAGAACCGACACGAGGTCCATCTTGCCGCGCTTCGGCTCGTTCGATTCGCCAGATCCGCCATGCGTGCGCCCTCCGTGCACCAGGCTCGCCTCGTCGGATCGCCCGCCCTCCGCCGCCGTTTGGGCGCCGCACGGTAGCGGTCGCATCTCGGAGCGTCGAGCGTACGGCAAAGAATCCGATCCGCCCGGACCCGCTCCCCCCGTTGAAGCGGATCCGGGCGACTCGGACGAAGCACACCCCCCAGTACCGCGCGCGCGTCCGTCGGGCTTCTTGCGCAGTCCACCTCGCCCGGTCCCGTACTCCGCTTCCCCACCCCTGGTCAGCGGACGGACCCTCTCTCGACGTTCGCGTGCTCGCGGCTCCCTCCAGTGATCCCTCGCCCGGGACAGAGAGCAAACGCGATGCCAGCCACGGTGCGTGTCGCAGCGCGCGCGCAGCTGCGCGAGAGCAATTCCGGACGGGAACGGGGATCGCGGGATTCCGCGCGGACGCGCCGACTAGGGCGGCGAGGCGGACTCGGTAACGGAATCGTCACCGGAGCGCGCCTCCGTACTCGGATCGCGCCAGTCCTCGGGTACGCCGGCGAGATTCGCCGCGACGTCGAGCTCGCGCAGGCGCGCCTTCGAGCGCTCGACTTCGCTGCGCTGGCGCTTCACTTCCTGGCGGAGCTTGAAGCTCGAGGTGCGTCCTCGTCGTTCGCTCCGGCGGGCAGACCGGGCGGCGTGAACTGCCAATCGTCCTTACGAGCCCGCGACCTCGGCGAGTTCGTCCTGCGCCTTCTTCACCGCGCCTTCTCGGCCGCCTTCACGCTGCTGCGTGCATCGTGAAAGCGCTGGCGCCACTCGCTGCGCGTCGCGCCGCCCTTCTTCTCGGTCGAGTACTCGGTCGCGGTCGGGAAGCTTCAGCAGTTGATCGAGATCGGGGCCGCCCCGATCCCCGTGGCAGGGTCGGCAGCGCGCGCCAGCTGTGCCGACGACTGCGATGGCCGACCAGTGCCAGCAGCCGAACGAGTCCAACGATCGAGGCGAGCCAGCTCGGCGAGTTGGGTGAATCGGAGCCGGGAGCGAAATCGCAACGGTGCCCTCGTCGTCGATCGATGGCGTCCGCGGAGCGCGGACGGGCGGCAGTATAACGGAGGGTCGGTGCGCGAAGAGCCCGGAATGCGGTCAAGACCCGCTGCAGATCGCCGATAGGCAACGACGGACCCGGAAGCGTGCGGCATCGGAGTCATCCCGGGAGGACGGCACCCATGGATCGGGACAAGCTGCACCGCCTCCTGCGTCTCGGCATCGAGAAGGGCGCGTCCGACATCCATTTCCAGGTCGGCTATCTGCCGCTCTATCGCTTCAACGGCGACCTCGTCGAGCTTCGCTACAAGGTGCTCACTCCGAGCGACACCGAGGCCATCGCCCGGATGCTGCTCGAGAGCGACCCGCGCCAGGAAGCGCTCGAGTGGAACGAGGTCGACCTCGCCTACGAGCTGCCCGGCGAGGGACGCTTCCGCGTCAACATCTCGCGGCAGCGGCGCTTCTACAACGTCGTGCTGCGCGTGATCCCGCCGCAGATCCGCACCTTCGACGAGCTGAACCTGCCCGGCGTGCTGCGCGACATCGCCCAGCTCACGCGCGGCTACGTGCTCGTCACCGGCGCCACGGGCCAGGGCAAGTCGACCACGCTCGCGACGATGATCGAGGAAGTGAACCGCACCCGGAAGGCGAAGATCGTGACGGTCGAGGACCCGATCGAGTTCGTCTTCACACACGACAAGAGCATCATCACGCAGCGCGAAGTCGGAACGGACACCAAGTCGTTCCCGGAAGCGCTGCGGGCGGCGCTGCGCCAGGACCCCGACGTGATCATGGTCGGCGAGATGCGCGACCTCGAGACGGTCGACACGTCGCTCAAGGCCGCCGAGACCGGACACCTGGTCTTCTCGACGATCCACACCAACGACGTCACCTCCACGGTGAGCCGGCTGGTCTCGTTCTTCCCGACGGAAGAGCAGCTCCAGGTGCGCGCGCGCCTCGCGGAGAACCTGAAGGCGGTCGTCTCGCTGCGCCTGCTCGTCAACAAGAAGGAGAGCGGCCGCGTCCCGGCGATCGAGGTGATGCGCACCACACGCAGCATCCAGGAATGCATCAAGGATCCCGCTCGCACCACCGAGCTCGTCGACTTCATGGGGCGCGGGCGCAGCGATCGCATGCAGACCTTCGACCAGCACCTCTTCGACCTCGTGCGCGCCAACAAGATCGCGGTCGAGACGGCGCTCTCGGCCGCCTCGAACCCCACGGATTTCCAGACCCGGCTCTCGCTCGAGGGTGCCGTCGACGTCGGCGGTTCTCCCATGGAAGAGCAACCCATCGGACGGCTCGAGATCGAGCCCGACGAGCGCTTCTAGGGAGGGCCGGTGGTGACGGCGGCGATGGACGGCGCGGCGCTCGGAGCGCCGGCACGGCTGGACCTTCCGACTCTTCTGCGCACGACCGCGGGCCGGCTCGCGAGCATCGCAGACGGCGCGGTGCTCGCTTTCGCGCGCGATGCCGGGGCGGCTCCGCTGCGGCTGCGAACAGCGGCGGGCGTCGCGTCGCCCGAGGTCGCGCGCAGCGCGGCCAGCGCGCTCGCCGAAGCTCTCGAGAACGTCGCGGCTTGCCGCGAGACCCAGCGGGTCGCGCCGCTCGCAGCCTTCGGCACGCGCGGCGCCGGCGGCGTCACGCTCGTGGCGATCGCCGGGGCCGAACGCGTGCACGGGGCGTTCGCGGTCGCGACGCCGGTTCCGCTCGCAGCGTCTGCACTCGAATTGTTCGAACTCACTGCAGAGGCGATCGCAGCACGCGTCGATCAGTTCGAGAACGCCATCGAGAACGAGGCACTGCGCAGCCGGCTCGCCGAGATCGATCGCGCTGCGGACGAGAAGAACGACGAGGTGCTGAAGCTCTCGGAAGCCCTCTTCGCGCAGGACATCGAGCTGCTGCGCAGCCATGAACGCCTCGGACAGGTCGAGAAGCTCAAGAACGACTTCATCGAAAAGATGTCACGCGAGCTGCGCACGCCGCTCAACGGCATCATCGAATCGATCATCGCCGTGCTGGCGGGTGAGAACGACGTGCTTTCCGAGACCGCGCAGCAGTGCCTGCGGCGCGCGCTCGACGACGGCACCGCGTTCCTTCGCACGCTCCAGAACATTCTCGACCTCTGGCGCATCAAACAGGGCGAAATGCCCGTCGAGGTCCAGGACGTGAACTTCCGCGAAGTCGTCGAGGAGGCGATCTTCAGCGTGCAGGACACGATCGGAAACAACCCGGTCACGATCGAGAAGTACTTCGTGGAGCCGTTGCCGAAGATCCGGACGGACCTCGCGAAGGTCAACCAGATCCTCTTCCTGTTGCTCGACAACTCTGCGAAGTTCACGCGCGAAGGCCGCATCGAGATCACGGCGCGCATCGCCGGCGGGGCGCTGGTCTGCGAAGTGAAGGACACCGGCGATCGGGATCTGCCCGGACGACCAGCAGTTCATCTTCGACGAGTTCTTTCAGGTCGACGAACTGGCCTCGACGAAATACCGCGGCTCGGGGCTCGGCCTCGCGCTGGTACGCGACCTGTTGCGGCTGCTCGACGGCGGGATCAGCTTGTCGAGCGAGGTCGGAGGCGGCACGTCATTCACGTTCCACGTGCCGGTTCAGGTCCTCGGCTAGCGCACGAGCGCCTCTGCCGGCGGAGCTACTTCGCTTCTTCTTCCGGATAGTCGGGTTGGATGAAGCCGGCCGCGATCTCGCGCAGCGCCGTCACGACTTCCTTGTTCTCGCCGGCCGGGATCAACGGGTGCGAGCCACGCTTGATCTGCTTGGCGCGGATCGCCGCCATCTGAACCAGGTGGAAGCGATTCGGAACGCGCTCGATGCAGTCTTCAACCGTGATGCGTGCCATCGATGCGTGGCCTCCCTGCCCTGGATGGAGTCGCAGCTTAGGGGACGACTCCAGACGAAGAAACCCCGGCCGGCAAAGCCGGCCGGGGTCCCAGACCTTCCCTGAAGAAGGCCTCGGAGTCTACGGCTCTCGGCTAGGCCGAGCGCCGTCGGCTCGCCTTCTTGCGACCGGCCTTCTTGGTTGCGGCCTTCTTGCGACCGGCCTTCTTGCGACCGGCCTTCTTCGACGAAGCCTTCTTTCGAGCTGCCATGCTTGGGTCACCCCCCTGTTATGGATCTGCGCCGCGGCCAGTTCGAACTTTCCCATGAAGCGGCATTCGCCGCGTCTCCGGTTCGAACGAGCAGATGACGTCCTGCGAGCCTGCTTCGTGCCCGTCGCTCTTCCGGTCTCCCGCAGGGACCTCGAGGGGCCCTATCGGATGCCAGAAGCGGCGACTTGAAGGCAACTTGTCGGAAGCTGTTCTCCGTTGTGGCATCAATCCGCAGAGCTAGAGCCACTCTTGCGGGTCAGGCTTTACACCGTTCCGCAAAGACCAGTCAAGTAAGAACAGTCAAAAAATCAAGCCGATGAGTGTCGAAGCTGCGGGAGATCAGATCACTTTCGCCCGCAATGCGACGACGAGTTCGACGCGAAAGAAGTGCGCAATGCGAGCGACTTGCGGCGTGTTCGCGATCTCAGCGTTTTCGCTGCGATCGCGCGCGCGACGCAGCGTCCCGCCGCGGTACAGCGGCGCTGCGGGAAATGATGAATTCGGGAAGGAAGACGGGGGAAAGAAGCCCGCTTACTTGCGCTTGTGGCGCTCGCGCTTCAGAAGCTTGCGCTTCTTGTGCTTGCGCATCTTCTTCCGGCGCCACTTGACCACGCTGCCCACGGGTTGCTCCCATTCGATCCAGACGGGCGGCATGGGTACCGGTTCGCCTCTCCGAAGTCAACGCGCGGGGATTGCAGCTAGCCGGCTTCGCGAGACCAGTCCGGCCCCGCGCGGGATGAAGTCGCGCACCACCATGCCGCGCACGCGGCCCGAGAAACGCGATTGACCAGGTGGCGGCGCGGGCAGGAACGGCAGCACCGGCCGGCGACGCACACCGAGACGGCGCCACTCGAGCAGCAGCGTGGCGTCGCGCGGCTCGACCATCAGACCCGCGCTTCAGGTAGCGGATGCCCTCGGCCTTGCGTCCGCCCGCCATCAGCACGCGCGACAGATTCAGGTAGATGTCTGCGCTGCCGCCGTCGGCACGGAGCGCTTCGCGGCACAGCGCGAGACCGCGCTCGAAGCGATGCTCGATCGTCGCGACGGCCCAGCCGTAGTGCGAACGCAGCCGTGCGTCGTCCGACTTGGCGCGATGCGCGTTCGCGAAGTGCTCGAGCGCCGCCATCTCCAGGCCCGCGCGCAAGAGTTCCTGGCCGCGTCGCAGCGATTCGTTCGGACTCAAGATGCCGCTCATCCCCTGCCCCCTCCGAGGTGTTCGCGCCGGCGTGCAATCCGCTGGCAACGCCGCTCCGCAAGGAGCAACGCGCGTGCCGAGGCGAGCCGAATCGAGCAGATCGCGCAGACAAGCGCGCGAAGCGCCGCGTTCTGAGCGTGCACGCCGCTTCGCCGTGGATGCCGGCGCAGTGACGAGTTCGTAACTCGAACGACCCGTTCCGTAACCGGGAACCGGGCGCGAGCTACTCGCGCTCGATGCTCTGGAGTCGCTCGGCAGCAGCGAAGCGCTCGCGGAGCGACTCGTAGTCGGCGCTGGTGAAGGGCTTGAACTTCGTCTCCCCACGCGCGCGCCAATAGATCGCGGCGTCGGAAAGTCGCCGCCGGTTGAAATGGTCCGCCTTCAGGTGGCGCACCAGGATCTTCTGGGTCTGCGTGAATTCGAACTCGTCCACGATCCGCACGAAATCCGGAAACCACTTGCGGTCCATCCCGCCGTGGTTCACCTGGTGCTCGCAGTAGTCGAAGAAGGCCTGCGGGTCGAAGCTCGCGCCGGGGCGCATCCTGAGCGCCGCCATGACCAGTTCGTCCGACACGACGCACGGAACGCCGTACGCCGCAGCCAGCGCGACGCCAGGCCCCTCCTGCAGCAAACGACCCACCTGCGCCGCCGAGAAGTTCTCGCCGTCCTTGCGGATCCAGTCATCGGTGCGTCCGTCGAAGTAGAGGAAGCGACGGCCCTCGCGCACGATCATGTGACCGAGATCACCGGAGTGGTAGACACCGTCGCGGAACTTCGAGGCGTTCGCGTCCGCGTTCCCGTAGTAGCCCTGGAAGAGTCCGCTGTCGGCGGCGACCCGGCAGATCTCGCCGACGGCCGCTTCGTAGTTGCGGATCTTCCCGTCCGTCCCGATCGCGGCGGGAGGACACTCGCGACCACCCGGGTCCAGGATCTTCACGTTCGCGTCGGTGACTTCGCCGACGCTGCCGCGCGGATCCCCCTTCCTGCGGAAGGTGCTGATCGCGGCCTCGGTGGATCCGTAGAGTTCGAACATGTCTTCGAGTCCGAGCCAACGCGTGAAGCGATCGATGTCGGGCGGCGCCGCCCCGTTGCCCACCGCATGGCGCAACCGATTGCGCGGATTGCGCGCGACCTCTGCGAGGATCCGCCCCTCGTCGCCGCCGTACTGCTTCTCGATGGCGCCGAGCACGTAGTGCACCGGCTCGCCGACGTAGTTCCAGAACGTGACGCCATGCTGAAGCACGTCCGGCACGAAGCTGCTGGCGCTGAAACGCTCGCGCATCGCGAGGCTCGCGCAGACCTCGAGGGCGGGGTGGAAGCCCAGGAACATCGCGAATTCGAGTGGAAGAGCGGCATGCAGGCGTAGCCGCGATCGTCCGGGCCCGAGGCCCAGGTTCCCCGACACGGCTTTGCCGATCAGGAAGAACTTGAGGTGATTGTTGAGGATGCCCTTCGGCAGGCCCGTCGTGCCCGACGTGTAGATCGTCATCAGGTTGCGGCTCGGATCGACCTTCACGTCCGGCGCATCGAGCGACTTGCCCGGCTGCGCGACCTCGCTCGCGACGCAGCCGAGGAAGTCGCGCGTGCCGAGCTCCGATCTCGCCGGTCGTGCGCAGCACGAGCACGTTCTCGGGCGCGACGTTCGCGAGGCGCTCCTGCACACGCTCGACCTCGGAGAGCAGCCGCTCGTCGACGACCAGCATCGCGCGCGCTCGGACTGGTTCACGACGCCCGGCGAGCGTGTCGCCGCGCAGGCCCGTGTTCACGCCGAAGAGCGAGAGGCCGGCGTAGGCGCAGCCGCCGTACAGGGCCAGCAGCTCGAGATGATTCTCGAGGAGCATCGCGACGTGGCCAGGCCGCCGCTCGTCGATCGGCCCGAGGCGCCGCAGCAGGAAGTGCGCGATGCGCACGCATCTCGTCGCGGTACTGGCGGAAGGTCCACTCGCGCTCGTGCTGGATCAGGAAGACACGATCCGTGACGGCGGGATGCGATTCGCGCGCGCCTCGATCTGCGCGCCGATCGCCGGGAGTGCCTCGATCACGGGAGCCGTCGGTTGCCGCGCCAGCCACGATGACGATCCTCCGAGGATTCGGGGATCGCATCCTATCACAGGCGAGCCTCTCGACGCGTTCGGAGCTCGGCGCGCGCGCGCTCAGTGCTCGATGATCTCGAGGATGTAGCGCTTCTTCTCCTTGCCGCTGGCGGCGGCCATGATGGTGCGGATCGCCGATGCGTGGGCCCCACCCTTCCCGATCACCTTGCCCAGGTCCTCCTTCGCGACGGAGAGTTCGAGCACGTGCGCGTGCTCGCCGATCACTTCCTTGATCTGGACCTGCTCGGGCCTGTCAACGAGCGCCTGCACGATCGCCGTGATGAGCTGCTTCACAACTGGCCCCTCCCCGTCGCCCGCAGAACTGCGTCCAGGTGTTGGGCCGCTGCCCTCACGCGACCCCGGGCCTGGGTACGAGCATGCTACCACCAGCGCGGGCCTGCAACGGAAAAAGACTGCGATCCTCGACCGCGTATTCGGCGCGTGATGCGCAGCTTCCGACGCACCACCCCGGCGCTCATCGTGCTCCGACGATCGGGTGCGCAACGTGCGATCTGCCAGGGCCCGAGGTCGATCGCCCCCGAGTGCGCCGAATCCGGCCTCGAACGAAGGGGTTCGCATCATCCCGACCGGCAAGATCGACGATCCGCAGCGATCGCGTGGGTGCGCCCCAGGCGACGTCGTAGCGCCGCGCGTCGCCCGCTCGCATTCAGCGAGACGCAGCTCGGCGTCGCCGTCGCCGCGCGGCTCGATCGCCGACACGACGACCTGCGGGATCGTCGATCGCGACGAGTCGCGCGCCGTCGACGAGCGCACCGTCGGCGTCCTCGACACCCGGCGAATGCCAGCGGCGGAAAGGCGAAGCCGTGCGCCTCCGCGATCGCGCCGCGGATCGTCCGTCGCGATGCAGCCGCAGCGAGAACTCGGCGCGATGCCGCCCGGGACCTGCGCGCCCGGCGTCGGCGAGCCCGGGCCCCGCCGGCCCCGGCCGCAGCGCAGGTCGGCGCGCGAGAGCCAGCCGACGGCGCGCAGCACCGTCAGCGCCAGCGCGCCGCGCCCGTCCTGCGCTCGGAACCGCCTCGACCTCCGCGACGCCGCGATTCGCCACCGTGAGCGCGAGCCCGCCGCTGCCCGACCAGCGTCGCGAAGCTGCGCTGCGGTACCGCGCCGATCGGGAACTCCGGCGGGTCGCGGCGAGCCGAACGAATCGGGCGCGCGGCGCGATCGGACGCTCGGCGATCTCGAACGCCGACTCCACCTCGAAGCGCTGCGGCGCGAACGGCGCGCGACAGTGCAGGCGCAGGCGGTGGTCGCGTGCCGTGTTGTCGATCGTCGAGCGCGACGTCGAGACGATCGAGACCCGCGGCGAGGCGCAGCTCGAGCGCGACCGGGAGCGCGACGCTGCGCTCGCTGCGCGCGTCGCGCGACGGCGCGAGCTTCGCGCGGCACGCGAAGCGTCGCCTCGACGCGCAGCGCCACCTCTGCCGGCGCCGCGCTGCAGGATCCGCACGCGCACGCGCTCCAGGCGTTCGACCACGACGCCGCCGGGCACCGGGTCGAAGTTGTACTCGTCGCCGCGATCGCCTTCGGAGACGAGCGCGAGCGCATCGTCGATGCGCAGCCCGTGTGCCTTCGACGTCAGCGTCACGCGTCCGCCGGCATCGACCTCGACGCGCCACGCGGCGTTCTCGATCGACGGCGCCGCCGGCCGCCGAGCGTCGCCGCTGCCAGTCGGTTCCAGCGGCGGCGCGGCGCCCGGCGCGAGTCGATAGACGCGCAGGCCGTGACCGGGGAGATCGTCCGCGAAGCGCAGCCGCACGCGCGGCGGCTGCCAGGTCTCGACCGCCACGTCGCGGATCGACTCGTCGGCGAGCAGCGCCTGCAGCGCGCGGCGCTCGCGCCTCGAGATCGAAGTGGGGATCGGGCGTCGCGCCGAGCCGCACGCGTACCTGCACGCGCTCGCCCGCCGTTACAGCCTCGATCCCGTTGGCGTAGAGGCCGTCGAACTCGCTGGCGCAGACCGGGCAGCAGCGCGAGCACGCCGCGGCGCTCGAAGACGCCGCTGTGCAGCGCGCCGGCCGCTCGCAGTAGCTCCGCCGCGACGGGAACCCGCGTGCCGTCGGCGCGCCGCAGGTGGAACGGACGCGGCACGCCGCGCTTCGTCACCGGCACCGGCACCTCGATCTCGGCGTCGACGCCGCAGCGCCCGGCGGCGTTCGGATTCCAGACCAGCAGCGGCGCGCCAGCGCCCTTGCCGAACCCGGCGCGCGGCACCGCGACGCTGGCGCGCGAGCGCCGCCGCTCACGCGTTCGAGCTGGGTGCCCGCGATCTCCGCGACGCGGTCGTAGCGCGTCTCCATCTGCGCGTGCACCGCGTCGATCGAGCAACCGCAGACGGAGTCGTGGGGATGGTTCTCGAGCGCGACGCGCCACGCGAACGCGATCGTCTCGCGATCGGCGTCGCCGCCGAGCGCGCCGAGCCACGCCGCGAGCGGCTCGAGATAGCGCGTCAGCAGGCGGTCGTTCTCGAACTCGCGCAGCTTCTGGCTCGCGCGCGCGGACGCGCAGCCCGGCAGCAGCGGCGCAGCGCAGTCCGGAGCGCAGCTCGCCGCGATGGCGCGGCAGGGTCGCCGGTGCTTCTTCGAGCGCGCGCGCGACGAACTCCGCGAGCGAGCCGATCTCGACGTCGATGCCCGTGAGAGCAGCGCGCGCACCGCTTCGAGCGCGCGCGGCAGCGCGGGGTTCGGTCGCTCGTGATCGCTGCCGTTCATGAAGAGCAGCGTCGAGACGTCGGAGTGCTTGGCGAGCTCGCCCGGCTTCGCCTCGATGCGCGCCGCGAGCGCAGCCGGGTCGGTCGGCAGGTTCACCGCGTTGCCGTAGCCGTGCATCAGGTACACGACCGGAATCCGCGTGCCGTCCGGCCCCTCCCACGTCGAAGAGCGTGCGGTCGACGTCGGCGCCGACGCCGCGCCACAGTACGGCGGCAGGAAGGCCGAAGCCCGCGAAGAGCTGCGGGAGCTGGCCGACGTGGCCGAACTGGTCGGGCACGTAGCCGACCCGCATCGCCCCGCCCAGCAGCGTCCGCCTTGGAGAGCCCCAGCCGCAGGTTGCGGATCAGCGCCTCGCCCGAGACCAGCCACTCGTCGGGCAGCACGTGCCAGGGTCCCACCGCGAGCCGTCCCTCGCGCACCAGCTTCTCGATGCGCGCGCCGCGCGTTCGGACGCACTTCGAGGTAGTCGTCGACGACGATGGTCTGCCCGTCCAGCATGAAGTGACGGAATGCGGGATCGCGCTCGAGCAGGTCGAGCAGCGCGTCGACCAGCGCGACGAGGCGGACGCGGAACTGCTCGTGCGTCCGGTACCACTCGCGGTCCCAGTGGGTGTGCGGCACGACGACGACGCGGAGGGTTCGAGCATCCATTGCGCGATTCTAACCACGTCGGGCTCAGGACGGCCCGTGCGCCCCGTAGGTCGCGTGCAGGTAGCGGACGATGTCGGCCGACTCGAACATCTCCACCGCCCGGTTCGGATCCACCAGGAACGGCACCTGCATCTTGCCCGAACGCTCCACGAACGCCTCGCGACTGGGACTGTTCTTGCCGACGTTGTGCAGCAGGTAGGGAATCTCCAGGCTGCACAGCGTCTCACGCACGATGCGGCAGTACGGCGACGCCTCGAAGCTCCACAACTCGAGCGGCAGCGCCGGCGGCGTCGACTCCGATGCGCGCACGCCTGCACCCAGGCGCCAGGCGCTCGCGAGCGCCGACGTCGCGTCGAAGAGCGGTCCGCCGGAGTAGAGCCACGGCACCGAGCCGGTGCCGTATTCTGCAAAGAGATGGCGGACGATGTCGCTCGACTCGTACAGTGCCTCGCCGGTGTTCGGATCGACGAGATAGGGGAACTGCTCCTTGCCACCCCGCTCGCGCACCACGCTGCGGAAGCGCGCTCCGCCCTTCGGACACGGGTAGATGAGGGCCTCGAGGTCGAGCGCCGTCAACACCTCGCGCACCTTGCGACAGTAGGGACAGCTCTCGAATTCGTAGAGTTCGAGCGGCTTCTTGGGGCGTTCGCCCAGTTCCTCCACGCGCAGTCCGCCTCCGAGGCGAGCAATGCTGGCGAAGAGCGACGTGGCGACGTCGAGCGTGCGGTTCACGATTGCCTCCCTGGCTGCCGCATCGGCGTTGCGGCCTGCACGGATCGATTCAGAGTGGGGCGAACTCGTCGATCACCGAGGCGACCGCGGCGTCGATGCGCTCGATGCGCTGCTCGGGGGTCTGTTTCGGATCGAAGACGCGACGCCCCACGCCACGCCAGAGCAGCTTGCCGGTCCTGGCGTCGAGCACGTCGATCACGAACGAACCGCGCGCGTAGCTCGTCACCGCCTTCGTCATGAGCGGCACGCCCGCGGCGTAGGTGATCGCATTCGCGTCGATCGGCTTCTCGATCGCGGCGTAGTAGGTGACCAGGAAATCGGGGCGCTCGCGTTCGACCTTCCGGAGGCGCCGCGCGCCGAGTTCGCGCTCGACCGCCGGGCGCACGCGCTCTTCCACTGCCCCGAACTCCGCTTCGCCACGCGCCACCGGCGGGCGCTGCAGCCACGCCCATGTCTTCAGGTTCGCGTTCCGCTCCGCCACATCCGACTCGATCGCGACCGGCACCCGCGCGCACGCAGCGGCCCCCATCAACAGCAATCCCAACGCAAGCCGCGTTCTCATCTCGTGCCCTCCCCCACGCCGCCGTGAAGGCGATCCAGGTATTTCTGCACGTACTTCCCGAGCACGTCGGCTTCGAGATTCACGCGATCGCCCGGCTGCCGATCGGCGAGGTTCGTGGCCACGAGCGTGTGCGGGATCAGCGCGACGTCGAAGCCCGCGGCCCCGACCTGCACCAGCGTCAGCGACACGCCGTCGATCGCGATCGAACCCTTCGGCACCAGCCACGCCGCGAATTCCGGCTCGCAGTCGACCGCGAAGCGCACGTCGTCGCCCTGGCGCTCGATCGCGCGCACGCGGCCGGTGCCGTCGACGTGGCCCTGCACGATGTGGCCGTCGAAGCGACCGTCGGCGCGCAGCGCGCGCTCGAGGTTCACGCGCGAGCCGATCCGCAGGTCGCCGAGCGAGCTGCGATCGAGCGTCTCGCGCACGGCCTCGAAGATTACCTGGCGGGGAGTCACCGCGACCACCGTGAGACAGGCGCCGTTCACCGCGACGCTCGAGCCGATCGGCAGGCCGTCGGCGACGAACGCTGCCTCGATCGCGAGTCGCGTCTTCTCGCCCTGCGCCTCGACGCCGGCGACGCGCCCGACCGTCTCGATGATTCCGGTGAACACGTGCTAATGACCAAAGCGCCGTTCGATCTGCCTCAGCATCTCGTCGCGCACGGTCTCGTAGCGCGCGGGCAGCTCGATCGGCGGGTTCGGGATCTCGGGCGCGATGTCCTCGAGCGTCATCGAGTGATACTTCACCTTGAAGTCGATGAACTTGAGCCCGTGCGCGGTGGAGATCACCACCACGCGATCGCTCTTCCGGATCACGCCGCTCTTCACCAGCTTCGCGGTGGCGGCGAGCGCCACGCCCGTGTGCGGGCAGTTGAAAAGACCCGTGCGATCGGCGTGGGCGCAGGCCTCGGCCAGCTCCGCCTCGCTCGCCTGCTCGACGATGCCGTCGTAGCGCGAGATCGCGTCGATCGCCTTCTCGATCGAGACCGGATTGCCGATCTGGATCGCCGAGGCGAGCGTCGGCCGCGCGGCGATCGGCTCGAAGACCTTGAAATCCGCGGTGGTACGACAGGTAGAGCGGGTTCGCGGACTGGGCCTGCGCGCAGACGATGCGCGGGCGGCCGCGACACCAGCCCCAGCTCGAGCATCATGTCGAGGCCCTTCGCGAGCGCCGACACGTTGCCGAGATTCCCGCCCGGGATCACGATCCAGTCGGGCACTTCCCAGTCGAACTGCTGCACGATCTCGATCCCGACGGTCTTCTGCCCTTCGATGCGCAGGCTGTTCATCGAGTTGGCGAGGTAGATGCCGTCCTTCTCGGCGACCTGCTTCACGATCTCCATGCAGCCGTCGAAGTCGGTGTCGAGCGCGAACACGATGGCGCCGTTCGCCACCGGCTGGATCAGCTGCGCCATCGAGATCTTCCCGCGCGGCAGGAACACGATCGCCGGAATGCCGGCCGCCGCGGCGTACGCCGAGAGCGCCGCGGAGGTGTCGCCGGTGGAAGCGCACGCGACCGCGGGGATCGACTTCCCGCGCGCGATCATCTCCTTCACCATCGACACCAGCACCGTCATGCCGAGATCCTTGAAGGAGCCCGTATGCGAGTTGCCGCACTGCTTGATCCAGAGATCTTCGACGCCGATCTCGCGGCCGTAGCGCTCCGCCCAGAACAGGTTCGAATGGCCTTCGTACATCGACACGACGTTCTCGTTGTCGATCTCCGGTAGCACCCACTCCTTCTTGCCCCAGACGCCCGAGCCGTAGGGCCACTCGTTGCGGTGCGAGCGCGTTTCGAACAGCCGCTTCCAGTCCTCGCCCGATGTCTTGCGCAACTCGTCCATGTCGTGGACGACCTGCAGCAGCCCGCCGTCGCGTGCGGTGTAGACGACCTCGTCCAGCGCCATAGCGCTCGGACGGCGTCGTGGAGTGATTCGAACCAGGCGCGGTATTGCGGCTTGCGGCGCGAGGATCCCGAGGGCTTCGCGGCTGCTGCTCCGGCGCGCTTCGCGCTCACAACTCCTCCTCGATGCGGATCAGCCGCGTCGGTGCCGTCACTTCCGGCAGTTGGTCGATCGCGTCGAGCGCGCTGCGGACCGCCGCCTCGCAGGCCGGATGGGTGAACACGACGATCGGAACCGACCCGCGCGCGCCCTCCGGATCGTTCGGGTGGGCGTATCCGCGTCCCTTCTGGCTCACCGACTCGATCGAGATGCCGTGCGTCGCCCAGCACGCCTGCGATCGCCGAGAGCACGCCCGGGCGATCCTGCACGGTGAAGCGCAGGTACGAGCGCCCGAACAGTTCGCCGAGCGGGACGATCGGCTTCGGCACCAGCGCCTCGGGCAGCGTCGAGAGCGGCGCCACGCGACCCGCGCTGCCGCGCCGCACCTCGCGCGCCAGCTCGACGAGATCGCCGACCACCGCGCTCGCCGTCGGCATCTCGCCGGCGCCCGCGCCGTAGAAGAGTGTCGGGCCGACGGCATCGCCATGCACGGCGATCGCGTTCATCGCGCCGTCCACCTTCGCCAGCAGCGACTCGGCCGGGATCATCGTCGGGTGTACGCGCACCTCGATGCGCTCGCCCTTCGCTTCTCGCCTCGACTTCGTGATGCCGAGCAGCCTCACCCGGTAGCCGAACTCCTGCGCGGCTTCGAGATCCAGCGGCGTCACGTCGCGGATGCCTTCGGTCGGAACTTCCTTGAAGGTCAGCTCGGCGCCGAACGCCATCGCAGCGAGCAGCGTGATCTTGTGGGCCGCGTCGATCCCGTCGACGTCGATGCTCGGGTCGAGTTCGGCGTAGCCCAGCTCCTGGGCGCGCTTCAGCACCGCGTCGAACGACGCCCCGCCCTTCTCCATTTCCGTGAGCACGTAGTTGGTGGTGCCGTTGATGATGCCGTGCACCGATTCGATGCGGTTCGCGGCGAATCCCTCGCGCAGCGAGCGCAGGATCGGGATGCCGCCGCCGACGCTCGCCTCGAACGCGACGTCGACTCCGCCGCGCCGCGCCACCTCGAAGATCTCCTTGCCGTAAAGCGCGAGCAGCGCCTTGTTGGCGGTGACCACCGGCTTGCCGCGTTCGAGCGCGCGCAGGATCAGCCGGCGCGCGGCGTCGGTGCCGCCGATCAGTTCGACCACCAGCTGCACGTTCGGATCGTCGATCAGCGCGTTCGCGTCGGCGTCGAAGACGACGCCCGCGAGGTCGACGCCGCGGTCGCGCGTGGTGTCGAGGTCGGCGATGCGCACGAGTCGCAGCGGAAAGCCGAGCCGCGCAGTGATCACGTCGGCGTTGCGCCCCAACACCGTCGCGACACCCGTGCCGATCGTTCCGAAGCCAACCAACCCGACGCCCAGTCCCTGGGACCCGATGCGCTTCGTTCGGCTTCGCCCCACTGCGCGCTCGCTTTGCTCGCTTGCGGTCACACACCCGCCTCGCGCAGGAAGTGGCGGATGCCGCGCACCGCCTGGCGGATGCGATGGCGGTTCTCGACGAGCGCGAAGCGCACGAAACCCTCGCCCGTCTCGCCGAAGCCGAGACCCGGCGAAACGGCGACCTTCGCCTCGGTCATCAGCCGCTTGGCGAATTCGAGCGAGCCGAGCTGGCGCAGCGGCTCGGGGATCGGCGCCCAGACGAACATCGTGGCGAGCGGCTTCTCGATCTTCCACTGGCCTTCGCCCGGCGCACCGAGCCCCTCGACCAGCGCGTCTCGGCGATCGCGATAGGTCTGCACCGCTTCGGTGACACAGTCCTGTGGCCCGCGCAGCGCGACGATCGCGCCCACCTGGATGGGAGTCGGCATGCCGTAGTCGAGATAGCTCTTGATGCGCCCGAGGGCGTGGATCATCTCCGCGTTGCCCGCCGCAAACCCGACCCGCCAGCCCGCCATCGAGTGCGATTTCGAGAGCGAGCCGAACTCGATCGCGACGTCGCGCGCGCCCGGCACTTCGAGGATGCTCGGCGCCCGGTAGCCGTCGAAGCAGACTTCGGCATACGCGAAGTCGTGCACCACCATCAGGTCATTCTCGCGCGCGAACTCGATCACGCGCTCGAAGAAGGCGCGGTCCACCACCTGACCGGTCGGGTTCGCCGGGAACGAGAGGATCAACAGCTTCGGCTTCGGCCAGGTGCGCGCCATCACGGCTTTGAGACTCTCGACGAAGTCGGTGTCGGTCGCGAGCGGCACGGTGCGCAGATCGCCACCCGCAATGATCACCGCGTACTGATGGATGGGATACGCGGGATCGGGGCACAGCACGACGTCGCCGGGCCCGATCGTCATCAGGACGAAGTGGGCATACCCTTCCTTGGAACCGATCGTCGCGATCGTTTCGCGGTCCGGATCGATCGCAACGCCATGGCGGCGCAGATACCACTCGCTGATCGCGCTGCGCAGATTCGGCAGCCCGCGGCTCGCGGAATAGCGGTGGTTGCGCGGGTTGTGCGCGGCCTCGCAGATCTTGTCGACCACGTGGGGGGGCGTCGGCAGATCGGGGTTGCCCATCCCCAGGTCGATCACGTCCTCGCCGCGCCGGCGGGCAGCGGCCATCAACGCGATCACCTCCGCGAACAGGTACGGCGGAAGCCGGTTGAGCTTGTTGAAATCGTGTCGGACGGTCATGGCGGGTGTTCCGGGGGGAGGCTTCACCGCAACCTATGGGAACAGAGGGAAGTGGGCAAGCGAGCGCCTCGGATCCGGGGGAAGTTGCCGATCGGCAGCCCCGAACGGCACGGACGCTACCGTCCGCCGCGATGTCGATCCGGCTCTTCGCGCTCCCCTGCGGCTGGCTCGAGGCGGATCTCGGGCTCTTCCTCGAGGGCGAAACCGGCAAGATCCGCGTTCCCGTACCGAGCTGGCTGGTGCTGCATCCGGCCGGCGCGCTGGTCTTCGACAGCGGCCTGCATCTCGCGACCCAGACAGACGCCGAGGGGCGACTCGGCTTCCTCGCGCGGCTCTATCGCGTCCACTTCGAGCGCGGCCAGGAGCTGGCTGCGCGACTGCGCGCGCAGGACGTCGACCCCGAGCGCGTCGCGTGGCTGGTGAACTCGCACCTGCACTTCGACCATGTCGGCGGCAACGCGCAGCTCCCGAACGCCACGCTCGTGGTGCAGCGCCGAGAGTGGGAAGCCGCCGCCGATCCCGACCTGCGCGCCCGGAACCACTACGACCCGCGCGACTACGACCTCGGCCACGCGCGGCGACTCGTCGACGGCGAGCACGACCTCTTCGGCGACGGCAGCGTCTGCTGCGTGCCGACGCCGGGCCACACGCCCGGCCACCAGTCGCTGCACGTGCGACTCCCGAGCGGCGACGTCGTGCTCACCGCCGACGCCTGCTACCTGCGCAGCGCCCTCGAAGCGATGCAGCTCCCGCCCGTCGTGCACGACCGCGACGAGATGCTCGCGTCGTACCGCCGCCTACGCGCGCTCGAAGCCGCCGGCGCGCGTCTCTACTTCGGCCACGACCCGGCGCCCTGGGCACACGATCCGCAGGCCGCGCTCGAGATCGGCTAGGCAACCGACCCAAGGTCGAGTCTGTCTCTCGGGAGCCGGAGCGTGGGGCGCGGGGGCGGGAGGTTCGTCCAGAACGTCCTCGGCGGACGAACATTTGCAGCTTCGCAGCGAGCGCTGGCAACCGCCTGCGGATTGTTTCGGCCGAGTCCACAGCCCGCGCGCCTCGCAGCCACGATCCAAAGCAGGTGCGGCACGGCGCGGGCGCGCATCGGCCCCAGGCTCAACGGCCCATCTCAGTCAGGCTCCAAACGCTACGCCTGAGCGGCGCGGAGCTTGCGCGACGCAACGCAGGCGAGCGCAACGGCGCCCAGCGAAGCCAGCGCCCGATTCTGGGATCGTTACGACCTGATGCGCGAACTTCGTCGGCGTCGCGGCGGCGGCAAAGACCGGATCGCCGCCTCCCGGATCGGATCGACGGTTCACGGGGATTCTCCTCTCGACGACGTTACGCCGGATCCGGGTCGATCGGATTCGGGCGACGCGTGAACCACCAGTAGAACGGCAGCCCGAGCGCCAGCGTCGCCAGGCCGATGCCGCACTCGCGCGGGCGGTAGATCAGCATGTTCCCCGCGATCGCCGCGTTGGCGACGATGTAGAGCGCGGGGACGATCGGGTAGCCCCAGGCTCGATACGGGCGAGGCCGATCCGGCGCCTTCCGGCGCAGCGCGTAGAGCGCCGCGGTGTCGCCGATCGTGGCGAGCAGGATCGCGAAGGTCGTGTAGTCGAGCACGCTCGGGAAGCTCCGCAGCACCACCACCAGCACCAGCGACGTCGCGGCGAGCACGGCGATCGCCGTCGCGGGTGTCTTGTGCGTGGCGTGGACGCGATCGACGCCGGCGAAGAAGAGCCCGTCGAGCGCCATCGCGTAGGCGATGCGCGGCGTGACCAGGATCGTCGCGTTGAGCGTGCCGAGGATCGAGACCAGCACGAGCAGCGCGACGAACGTCCCGCTCAGCGGGCCGAAGAGCGCCGCGGCCGTTCGCTTCGCCCTGCATTGCGCCGAGTGGCGCAGCTCGGAGAGCGGCATGGCGTAGAGATAGAGCGCATTCACGGCGAGATAGATCGCGATCACGAACGCCAGTCCCACGAAGAGCGAGCGCGGCACGTTGCGCGCCGGGTCGTGGATCTCGCTCGCGACGAAGACCGAGGCGTTCCAGCCGAGATAGGAGAACAGCACCGGCGAGAGCGCGAGGCCGAACGCGGAGAGCCCGATCGCAGCCGCTGGCCAGCGTCGGACGCAGCGAGCCGCGCGACGTCGCCGCGCCCGGTCGCAACGCCCGCCACCACGAAGAGCACGAGCGCCGCGATCTTCGAGCAAGCTCGTCACGTTGTTCGCGCGCGCGCCGTGGCGCACGCCGTAGTAGTTGAGCAGCGAGGTGCCGAGCACCAGCACGACGGCCAGAGCGATCTGCTCCGACGGCGAGAGCGGCACCAACTCGGCGAGTCCGGCGGAGAAGCCGGTCGCGAGCGTCGCGACGGTGCCGGCCTGGATCACGAAGAACGAGAGCCAGCCGACCAGGAAGCCGGCGATCGGGATGGAACGCCTCGCGCAGGTAGACGTAGTCGCCGCCGGCGTGCGGGAACATCGCGCCGAGTTCGGCGTTCGCGAGCGCGCCCGCGAGCGACAGCAGCCCGCCCGCCACCCAGACCGCGAGAAAGAGGCCGGCGTTCGGCAGCAGATCGGCGATCCGACCCGGGGTGAGGAAGATCCCCGAGCCGATCACCGACGCGACGACGAGGAAGGTCGCGTCGAGCAGCGAGAGTTCGCGCAGCAACCTGTCGCGCGGATGGCGAGAGGGCTCGCCTCCGGCGAGCCCCCGAGCCTCATTGCCGCCCTCGCTGCGCTCGGGCTCGCCTCCGGCGAGCCCCCGAGCCCGTTTATCGCCCTCGCTGCGCTTGGGCTCCAAGAACTCCTCACTCCGATCGGACGGATGTGATCCCTATTACGCGAGGAACGGGATGATGATCAGCGCAACGATGTTCATGAGCTTCAGCATCGGGTTGATCGCCGGGCCCGCCGTGTCCTTGTACGGATCGCCGACGGTGTCGCCCGTGACCGAGGCCTTGTGCGCATCCGAGCCCTTGCCGCCGTGGGCGCCGGCTTCGATGTACTTCTTGGCATTGTCCCAGGCGGCTCCGCCGGTCGTCATCGAGAGGCCCACGCAGAGGCCCGACACGATCGAGCCGATCAGCAGGCCGCCGAGCGCCTGCGCGCCGAGCACGAAGCCGACCAGCAGCGGCACCACCACGGGGATCAACGCGGGCGCGATCATCAGGCGCAGCGCGGTGGCCGTCACGATGTCCACGCAGGTGCGGTAGTCGGGCTTGCCGGTGCCTTCCATCAGACCCGGAATCTCGCGGAACTGGCGCCGCACTTCTTCGACGACCTTCCCGCCCGCGACGCCCACCGCTTCCATCGCCAGCGAGGCGAACAGGAACGGCATCATCGCTCCGATGAAGAGACCCGCGAGCACCGACGTGCCGGAGAGGTCGAAGCTGGTCTCGACGCCGGCGAGCGACGCGCAGGTCCTGGATGTACGTGGCGAAGAGCACGACCGCTGCGAGCCCGGCCGACGCGATCGCGTAGCCCTTGGTGACCGCCTTGGTGGTGTTGCCGAAGGCGTCGAGCGGATCGGTCACCTGGCGCACCGCGTCGCCCATCTTCGCCATCTCGGCGATGCCGCCGGCGTTGTCGGTGATCGGACCGTAGGCGTCGATCGCGACCACGATGCCGGCCAGCGAGAGCATCGACATCGCGGCCGTCGCGACGCCGAAGAGGCCCGCGAGCCAGTAGCAGCTGATCATCGCAGCGACGATCACCAGCACCGGCGCCACGGTGGCCTGCATGCCGACCGCGAGCCCGCTGATGATGTTGGTGGCGTGACCGCCGACCGAGGCGTCGGCGATGCGCTTCACGAAGCGCGAGCCGTCGCCGGTGTAGACGTCGGTGATCCACATCATCGCCGCCGTCACGAGTCCGCCGATGGCGGCGCAGAACCACAGTCCCCAGCCCGAGATCGCGAGTGCCGGCGGCGGTCTTCTCGGGGATGTCGATCAGCAGGTGCACGACGACGAGCAGCACGAGCAGCGACGCAGTGGCGACGCCGAGGCCGGTGTACATCGCGCGCATCACCGCGGGGCGTTGGCCGCTGGCCGGCTCGTCGATCGCGACGAAGCGCAGCGCGAGGATCGCTTCCGACGATCGCGATCGCGCCGATCACCAGCGGGTACAGGAACATCGTCTTGCTCTCGGGGAAGGTCAGGTGCGCGATCAGCATCGCGGCGACCGCGGTGACCACGTAGGTCTCGAAGAGGTCGGCGGCCATGCCGGCGCAGTCGCCGACGTTGTCGCCGACGTTGTCGGCGATCACGGCCGGGTTGCGCGGATCGTCCTCGGGAATGTTCGCTTCGACCTTGCCGACGAGATCGGCGCCGACGTCGGCGCCCTTGGTGAAGATGCCGCCGCCGAGGCGCGCGAACACCGAGATCAGCGAGCCGCCGAAGCCGAGTCCGATCAGCGCCTGCAGCTGCACGTGCCCGAGCTGCGCGAAGTCGTCGGGAATCAGCAACTGGGCGAACAGCGCGAGCGCGAAGAGCCCCGCGCCGACGACCATCAGACCCGTCACGGCGCCGCCCTTGAAGGCGAGGTCGAACGCGGGACGGAAGCCCTGCTTGGCCGCTTCGGCGACGCGCACGTTCGCCTGCACCGAGACGCGCATGCCCATGATGCCGGCGGCGGCGCTCGCGACCGCGCCGACCACGAAGCCTGCCGCCATCCAGCCGCCGAACGCGATCAGCAGCAACACGGCGATCGGCGACGCCGACCATTGCGACGGTGCGGTACTGGCGGTTCAGGAAGGCGCCCGCGCCCTCGGCGATCGCGGCCGAGATTTCGAGCGCGCGCGGGTCGGTGGCGGGCGCCGAGCGAACGCCCATGTAGAGCACCATCGCGTAGCCGAGCGCCACCAGCGCGGCGACGGCGGAAATGAAGATCATCATCGGTTCGCTCTCCCGAGAGTCGGATCGTGTGCGCCACGCTGCGCGACCGAAGCGATCTAAGTGCTCGGACGAACTGCGAGCATCCCTTCGGGGATGGGCCCGTCGGCGGCACAACCTAGAGAGAGAGCTGCGAAACTGCCAGCCTGATTAGGCGGCTCTGCCGCTCGCTCAGCAACTCGACCATCTCGGAGCGGTCGGGCCCCGGCAGCGCGACCGGCGCGCGATGATCGCGCTCGCGCCACGCGGCGAGCACCCGCGCGACTACGTCCGGATCCTTCATGAAGGCGTCCGGCGGCGCCAGCAGGTTGAAGGCGCGCAGAAAGCGCGCACGACCTGGATGTCGGTGCGCAGCGCCGGAAGCAAGCCGTCGCGGAACACCGAGCGCAGGAAGGCTTTGGGATCGACGGGCTGGCCCGGTTGCGCAGCGAGCGCGCTCGGACGATCGCCTCTCCGCGCGCCTGCGCGGCCGAGACTCGCGCGCGACTCGCGGTCCTGATCGCGCGCCGCGCGGTACCACGGCTCGATCTCGCGGCGCGTCGCCTCGTCGAAGGCGAGTGCGAGACCGCGCAGATCGCCCGCGTGCTCGCGCAGCGCGTCTTCGAACTCCCAGGCTGTGTACGAAGGCGAGCGCGCAGCCGCGGCCGTAGAGCGGATTGCTGCAGATCGCGGCGTCGCCGATCGCGAAGACGCCGAGCGCGAGCGGCTCGCCGTCGCGCACGAAGCGGCGGCGGCGGTTCACCAGCTTCGCCATCGCGCGCACCTCGGTCACCGGCTCCGAGCGCGCTGGCTCGATCCATTCGCGTGTCGCGGGCAATGCGCGTGCGGCGGCCTCGAAGGGACCTTCGTGGACGATCGCGCGCAGCGGATCGTCGTCGAGCGCCGCGGCGAGCGTGATCGAGAAAATCCCCGAATCGCCGGGGAAGATCCCGAACTTCATGTAGCCGAGATCGGCGCCGACGACGCCCTGTCCTGCGGGCGCCAGCGCGCCCGGCCGCAACCGATAGAAGCGCGAGCAGTAGAAGATCCCGCACTCCTCCTCTTCCTTCTCGACTTCCGGCGTACCCAATTCGACGAGCCAGCGCGGCAGCCGCGAGCGACGGCCACTCGCATCGACGACGAGGTCGGCCTCGATCGTCCGGGAATGGCCGCTCGACGCGCGCGCGCACGCCGCTGACGCGGGGCATACCCGTCGCCGTGTCGCCTGCGGCGACGAGACCCTCGACTGCCGCGCCGCCGTGCCACGACACGGCGGGATTCGCGAGCACGCACTGGCGCAGCACCCACTCGAAGGTGATGCGCCGGCACGCGAAGAGCGTGAGTTCGTCGTCGCCTGGAGCGGGCGTGCGATCGACGACCGTCGGCGGCAAATAGTCGCGCGAAGTGGAGGTCATCGGCGCCGTGAGCGTGGAGCGCTTCGAGCACGTCGGGCGGCGCGCGCGAGAGCCCGTTGCGGAGCCGCGCGAGGAACGCGTGCGAGTGCCAGACCTGCGGCGCGCCGTTGCGCTCCCAGCGCTCGAAGGCCTCGACGGGACTCGGCGGCAGCGGCGTCGCGTCGCGCTCGAGCACCTGCACCGCGTGACCGGCCCGCGACAACGACAGCGCCGTAGCCAGTCCCGCGACCCCACCCCCGATCACCAGGACCCGCATCATCCCCCTCCGACCCCGCGCCGCCGCATTCTAGCCTCCCCCCACCCCACCCCGAACGCCGACTCTGAAACGGCAATTCGGGGACGTTCCTGTTCGCGTTGACTTTGTTGAATTCAGGAACGTCCCCAAGTCAACATCCCCAAGTCAACAGCTCAGCGGGGGAGCAAGCGGAACGACGGGTCAGTGATGCGTTCGCTGCGACACGCCGGGCAGCGGCCCGGAGCGTGGAGATGACGCGATTCGCGGTCGCGGAACGAGTGGCCGCAGGCGAGACAGCTCGGCGGCGACACGACCAGCTGCTCGCCGCGGCTGCGCGCGCTGTGTGCGACGTGGAGCAACTCACCTTCGAGATCGCGCACCGAGAGCCCCAGCAGCGCGCGCAGCGTGTCGAAGGCGATCTCCTCGCGCAGCAGCAGGCCGCGCATCTGCTGCCGCACGGTCCGCGCAGCACCGACTCCTTCGGGATCGCGACGACGCGACATCGGCGCTCCTCAGGCCGCCATCGAGAGCCAGAGTACCGCGCCCGTCGCGAGCCAGAATGCGCGACCGACCCGCGCCACGCCGACACCCCCGAGCGACGCGAGAGCGCGATCGCAGGCGTCGATGCCGAGCGCGAATGCAACGGCGAGCGGTCCCACGAGGCCGAGCGCGTACGACGCCTTCGCCTGCCCGAAGAAAGGCAAGTCGAGCGTCAGCGCGACCAGCGCGAACGCCATCGCAGCTTCGAGCGCCAGCAGGAACGACCACGCCGCGCGCCGCGCGCCCTCTTCGCGCCTGAACGCCAGGCGCAACGTGCACGCGACGCCCCAGCCCATCACCAGCGTCGCGGGTAATGCGAGCCAGTAGCCGATCGCAGCGAAGTGCCAGTTCCAGACTTCAGTCGGGAATGCCGCGTTCGCGCGGCCTGCAATCCAGCCGTCGCCCCAGAAGCTCGCGTAGAGCGCGTCTGCAAAGGAACGGAAGCCCGAGAGCGCCGGCCGCGCGAGCGACTCACCGAAGCCGAGGTAATACGCGCTCGTGTGGAAGCCCGGCTGCGACCACCAGATCATCCCCGGCAGGTTCCAGTTGCCGGCGATCGGCGTGCCGTAGAGTTGCACGTTGCGCCCGTAGAACCAACCGCTCACGGCCGCGATCGGCACCGCGTAGGCCGCCGCGATCGCGGCGAGAGGCGCGGGTCGCACTCCCCCGGCAATCGCGCCGCGCACCAGCAGGAAGAAGCCCGCGACCGCGGCGAGCAGCAGCGCCGTCAGCTTCGCGAGCAGTGCGAAGCCGACGGCGAGGCCGACGAGCGCGGCGTCGCGGAGCCGCACGCGTCGTCGCAGCAGCGTTCGCACGCAGGCGAGCGCCGCGACACCGAAGAGAGCCGCGTGTAGCGGCTCGTTCGAGACATACGCGGACGTGTAGACGTCGAGCGGAAGGACGCCCGCGAAGAGCACCGCGACTGCGATTAGCTCGGGCCGTGCAGGCAGCAGCGCGCGCGCGAGTCCGAACGCCACCCACAGCGTGCCGAGTCCCGCTAGAAACGACGGCAACTTCGTCCCGACACGCTCGGCATCCGGACCGAAGTCGGCGAAGCCCTCCTGCAACAGCGCCGCCGTCGCGTAGTAAAGCGGCGGGTGATAGGTGGACCAGCCCTCGTTCACGAGCGGCAGCCGATGTTCGCGACGCAGCAGATCGACGTAGACGAGATGGTTAGTCGCGTCGAAGCCAGTCGTCAGCGGCAGCGACGCGAGCTTGCCCGCGAAGAGCGAGATCCATCCGACGTGTACCAGCACGAGCGCGAGCAACGGGAGCCGTGCGCGGTGGCGCGCGAACCACGGCGCGCCCGCGAACATCACGGCGCACGCGGTGATGAAGATTCCGAGCAGCAACAGCGCCTGCTCGCGGAACGCGCGCGCCGGACGCGGACTGGCGGCGGCGCTCGGGTGCGGGCGCGTGTCGTCGGCCAGCACCGCGGCGCTCGCAACGGCGCCGTCGCGCGACACGCTCCAGCTCGTGTCCGTCGTGACGACGCGCTTCCCGCCCATTTCGAGTCGCGCCCGCAGCAACGGCGGGCCGCGTGGGTTCCAGACGTCGATCGTGATCTCGTTCTCGCCCGCTCGGAGCTGCGGCGCGACGTCCCCCTCGCGACCCCCACGCCAGCGCGAGTCGGGGTCCGGAGACGCCCAGAGTTCGGCGCCGTTGAGACGCACGCGATGGGCGCGCGCCGCCTCGACCTGCAGCATCGCGTCGGCGGGCGCCGCCGGGAGCGAGAAGCGCCGCGTGAAGGTCGCGACGGGAACCCTCTCCTGCTTGTACTGCCGCACCCTCGCATCGACCGGCTCGAGATCCGTGATCCAGGCGGCGTCGCCGCGCGCGAACAGGAACGCCACATCGGGCGCGCACGCGCAGCGCTGGCCGAGAGCGACGCATACGCCGATCGCGAGAGCGAGCGCACCGAGCCGTTGCAGCTGCTCGATACGGGTGGGTTTCGTGGCGGCAGGCGACGCGATGATTCGATCTCTCGTGGCGAGCGGAGCCCGGCCCAGCATACCCCGCCGGCACGGGGATATACTGCCGAGCCAATGAAACTCGTCAGCTTCCACCACGATGGCGCGACGCGGATCGGCTGCGTCGTCGCCGACCAGGTCGTGGACTTCGCAGTAGCCGCGCCCGAACTCCCGCGCAGCATGCTCGCGCTGCTGGAGGCCGGTCCCGGCGCGCTGGCGGCGGCGCGCCGCGCCGAGCACTCGACGCTCGCGCGCCTTCCGCTTGCTCAGGTGCGCCTCGCGGCGCCGATCCTCCGCCCGCCAAAATTTCTGGCGATCGGGCTCAACTACGCCGATCACATCACCGAGGCGCGCCCCGCCGGCTACCAGGCCACCGAAGCGCCAATCTTCTTCAACAAGCAGTCCACCTGCGTGATCGGTCCGGGCGAACCGATCCATGTGCCGCGCGTCTCGCACCACCTGGACTACGAGGGCGAGCTGGCGTTCGTCGTCGGGCGCCGCTGCCGGCACGTGCCGCGCGAGCGCGCCCACGAAGTCGTGGCGGGCTTCACGATCTGCAACGACGTCTCCGTCCGCGACTGGCAGCGCCGCACGCCGACGATGACGATGGGCAAGTCATTCGACACCCACGGCCCGCTCGGCCCCTGGCTGGTGACGCCGGACGAGGTCGGCGACCCGCACGCGCTCGCGATCCGCACCTGGGTCAACGACGAGTTGCGCCAGGACTCGAACACGCGCTTCCTGATCCAGGACTGTTGGGCCCAGATCGAGCACCTGACCACCGCCTTCACGCTCGAGGTCGGCGACGTGATCTCGACCGGAACGCCAGCCGGTGTCGGCGGGGCGATGAAGCCGCCGAAGTGGCTCGTCGCCGGCGACCGCGTGCGCATCGAGATCGACCGCCTCGGCACCCTCGAAAACCCGGTAATCGACGAGACTCCCGATACCGCCCGAATAACTTGACAACAGCGACAACAGGAGCCCGGCACGTTTCTTGACAAGGAGCAGCATGGAAGTCGAAGGCAAGGTCGCGATCATCACTGGCGGCGGCACGGGCGTCGGCCGCGCGACCGCGCTCGATCTGGCGCGACGCGGCTGCTCGGTGGTGGTGAACTACAGCCGCTCGAAGGACGAGGCCGAGGCGACGGCCGCGGAAGTCGCGAGCCTCGGCGTGCGCGCGCTCGCCTTCCGGGCCGACGTCGCCGACGACGCCGCCTGCCGCGGGTTGGTCGATGCGACGGTGCGCGAACTCGGCCGCGTCGACGTGCTGGTGCAGAGCGCCGCCGTCACCGTCTTCGTCCCGCACGCGAATCTCGACGCGATCACCACCGACGACTGGATGCGCCTCGTCGGCGTGAATCTGATCGGCGCCTTCCAGATGGCGCGCGCCGTAAAGGCCCCGATGGACGCCGTGGGCGCTGGCGTGATCGTGAACGTGTCGAGCGTGGCCGGCATCGCGGGAATCGGCTCCTCGATCCCGTACTGCGCCTCGAAGGCGGCGATGAACAACCTGACGATCACACTCGCGCGCGTGCTCGCGCCACAGATTCGGGTCGTCGCCGTCGCGCCCGGCTTCATCACCGGCCGCTGGCTCGAAGGCGGCCTCGGCGCGGCCTACGAGCCGATCAAGAAGGCGATGGAGGCGAAGTCGCCGCTCGGCCGCGTGGCGCAGCCGGAGGACGTGTCGGCGGCGATCGTGTCGCTGATCTGTGGCAGCGATCTCGTGACCGGCGTGGTGATGCCCGTCGAAGGCGGGATGTTGATCTCGGGCTGAGCGGCGGGATCACTGCGGAGATCGCCACGCAGCAGCGCCATGCCTACGCCGCAGCGCCTCAAACCTGCGGGACCTCGGTGCCGGTGAGCCACGCGCGCAGCATGCGGTTCACGGTGTCGGGGTCGTCCTGCTGCACCCAGTGCGACGCGTCGGGGAGCCGGCGGAAGGTCAGGTCCGAGACGTAGTGGTCGGTTCCCTGCGTCGTCTGGAGGGTCAGGGCGACGTCCTGCTCGCCCCAGAGCATCAGCGTCGGCGTGTCGATCACGGGGCTGCCGAGCCGGCCCTGGCGCAGGGCGCCACCGCCACGCAGGAAGGCGCGGTAGTAGTTCAGCATGCCGGTCAGCGCGCCGGGGTTGGCCGCCGCCTGCCGGAACACGGCGAGCGCCTCGTCCGGGAAGCGCTCCGGGTGCACGCTGGTGCGGCGCATGCCTTCGCCGATCGCGCGGTAGTCGCCGGCGCGCAGGAGAAGCTCGGGCAGCCAGGGGAGCTGGAAGAAGAACGCGTACCAGGAGCGGCGCAGCTGCTTCCAGGTGCGGAACGCGTCCGCGGCGGCTGCCGGGTGCGGCGCGTTCATGATCACGAGCCGCTCGAGAGGACGGATCCGGCGCATCGCGAAGTGCCAGGCGATGACCGCGCCCCAGTCGTGCGCGATCAACGTGACGGCTCGGGATCCCGAGGCATCGATGAGCGCGGCAACGTCGTCCATCAGCTTCTCGATGGCGTAATCCTGCACGCGCGGCGGTCGCGTCGTCTCGCCGTAGCCGCGCAGATCGGGCGCCCACACGCGGTAGCCGAGTTCGGCGAGCAGCGGCATCTGGTGGCGCCATGAGTACGAGCTCTCCGGAAAGCCGTGCAGACAGAGCGCGAGGCGCTCGCCCGCGCCGTAGGTCGCGAGGTGGAAGCGGATCTCCCCCGCCTCGAGGAATTCGTGCTGGATGGGATGTTCGCTTCCGGTGTGGGTCATTGACCGCCGAGCGTCCCGCTCTTCCCGCCCTTTGACAACGCGTTGCATCAAATGAGCCGTAGAAATTCGAAGTGTCGTCCTTCACCTGGACGTTCTGGTGAGAATGCAACGTATCTTCACTTGGAACCGGCGGCGCCGAGATCGCCCGCGCCCGGTCCGAATGGAGCGAACGCCATGAGCGACACACCGACTACGCCCAACGCGCGCCCGCGCTGCTCACCGCTCCGCTTCCCTGGATCCGTTTCCTCGCCGGCGCCTACGGGTTCTGGTTCCAGCGCTCGTGGATCCTTCCCGCCGCCGCTCGTCGACGGCAGGCCCGATGGCGCCGAGCTCCCGGGGGCCTCCGCGTGCAGATTTCGCTAGGCAAGTTTCCTGTCGCTCGTTTAGGGTGGCGTCGGAAGGGGGTTCCATGCCCATCGCCTACGCGCCCGCGATCGTCTCCGTTCTCCGGCGTCTTTCCGCTGTCGTGCCGGCGCTCCTCGCGCTCGCCCTGGCCCTCGCACCGTCCGCCGCGCACGCCGCCGCGGTGACCGTCCGCGAGCCCGCCTTCGGTCTGCCGCACCTCTTCGCCGATACCGACCTCGAACTCGCGCGTGAGAACGGGCGCGAGACCGCGAAGGATAGGCTCGGACAGATGATCCTGATCGGCCGCGTGGCGCGCGGAACGCTGTCGCAGGCGTTCGGGCTGCTCGATTCGGGCGCGATCGACGACGACATCGAGACGCGCCGGCTCGGCTATACGTCCTCCGAGCTGAACCAGATGTTCGATGCCCTTCCGAGTGCGGAGCACGACCTGATCCTCGAGTACTGCAAGGGCGTCAACGATACGATCGAGGCGGTCTTCGCCGGCGCGCTGCCGGAACCGATCGAAGTGTCGCTGCTGCGCACGGTCCTGATCAACCTCGGCGACGATCTGTTCGGGAACAAGACGAACATCTCGGACCAGCTGGATCCGTTCTTTGCGCCGCCAGGGGACGAGTGGCCGACGGCGGGCTTCCAGTTCACGCCCGAGATCGCGGTCTCGATCGGCGTGCTGCAGGTCCGCAATTTTGGGCTCGGCGGCTTTTCGGAGAGTCTCTTCTCGGAGCTGCAGGCGCTGATCGCGCAGCACGGCAGCTCGAACGGCATGGCGATCTGGGACGATCGCCATTTCCTGAACGACCCGCTGGCACCCGTGTCGGTCCCGGATGGCACGACACCGGGCTTCGGCGGCCCGCTTGCGTTGCTTCGATCGAAGGCTTCGAGCCTGCTCGCCAAACGCTTCCCGGCGTACGATTACGCGGCTGCCGTCGCGCTCCGCGAGGAGCGAAACGCCGCGCGCGTAGAGCGGGCCAGCCGTCTCGGCGCTTGGCCGAAGCTCGGCAGCTACGCGTGGGCGATCGGTCCCGGCAAGTCCGCGAGCGGCAACCCGTGGCTCGGCGGCTTCCCGCAGACCGGCGAGCTGACGCCGTCGATCATGCACTATGCGGAGAACCGCAGCGCCGAGCCGGGCGGCATCCGCGGCAACGGCATGGAGTTCGTCGGCGCACCGCTGGTGCTGATCGGTCACACCGACCGGGTGGCATGGACGACGACGACCGCGCAGCTCCCGGTGCTCGATACGTTCTTCGAGGAGATCGTCCTCGAAGACGTCGACGCGGTTCGCTACGTCGACGAGGGCACGCCGGCGCCGCTGTCGAAGCGGAGCGAGCTCTTCCCCCGCAACGGCGCAGCGCGTGTCTTCTGGCGCAGCCACGCGCGCAATGGCAACGGTGGCTCGCGCCCGGTGCTGGACTTCCTTGGTGATCGGACGGGCACCGCGACTGGCGGCAACGCGACGCAGCTCGTCGCCAGCGGCGCTTTCGACGCAAGTCTGGTCGGCGGCCACGTCGCGATCATCGGCGGCCCCGGCGCCGGCCAGATCCGCGCCATCACGGCGGTGCCGAATGCCGACACGCTCGAGGTGACCACCCCGTTCACGACGCCGCCCGCAGCCAAGTCCGAGTACGTCGCCGTCGGTTCGACCGGGAAGATCATCGCCGTGGCGATCGACTCGGCTGCATGGTTCGAGGAGACGACTTCGGTGCTCGGCTTCGCAAAGTACCAACGGGCAACGTCGATCCTGGACATCCGCGCTGGCACCCGGCTGATCCCGACGACGCACAACTTCTTCGCTGCCGACAACCTGGCGTGGAACGCGATCGGCACCGATCCCGGTCAGCCAGGGAATATCGGATTCTGGTCGTCCGGCTTCTCGCGCGTGCGCCAGGATGGCGGTGATCTGCGGCTACCGATCGACGGTGCCCTTCCGAACCCGCTCGTGGACATCGCGGGCGCCGTCGACGCCGCCACCGCCACGACGCTGACGGCCGCCGGCGCTTTCGCCGGTCGCAATCTCGCGCCGCCGGCGCCGAACGCCCGGTACGATGATCCGGTGACGGTGCCGAGCGAGTTCATCGTCTCGATCACGTCCGGCACGGGCTACAAGCAGACCCGCCGCGTCGCCGGCAACGACAACGACACGCTGACGGTCGAGAGTCCGTTCGGCGTGGTCCCGGCGGGCGGCGACAGCTTCGAGGTGCAGGAGATCCTCGGTATGCCGGAAGCGATGAACCCGGCCGAGGGTTACACCGCGAACTGGAACAACAAAGCGGCGACCGCAGATCCCGGCGATGGCTTTGGCCGCAACCACCGCGTCGCGTTCATCCTCGAGCGCCTCGCCAACGACGATCTGTGGGACCGTAACAAGCAGCAGCAGCTCAACGGCGCCGTTGCGGGCCTCGACGGCCGCGGGCGCTTCGGCCGCTACCTGATCCCGCGCCTGCGCGAGGCTGTCGACGCCGTCGGCAATGGAGGCAACCCCGCCGTCGACACCGCACTCGCGCGGCTCGAACAGTGGAACGGTGAGCCAGAGGACGGCCGCAACTTCATCGATCCGGTGGCCGACACGATGCTGGCCGGTGAGGTCGCGTTCCTGAAGAGCGTCTTCACCGCAATCGGCAACGCGATCTACGCCGACGAGTTCGGCGCGCTCGGCGTGCCGGGCGGCTCGGACGGCGAGGCGCTGGTGATCCATGCCATCGACGCGGCCGCCGGCGACGTGCCGGGCGCGCGTCCGCAGTCGTTCACCGGCGACTACTTCAACGGCGTCGACTGGAAACTCGTTGTACGCAATGCCTTCGCCGCCGAGGCGGCTGGCGGCATCCCGTCCGACACGCCACGTCCGAACCGGAGCTTCGACCATCCGCTCTCGGCACTCTTCACGGAGCTGCAGTTCCCGCAGATCCCTACCGGAAATCGCGGCACCTACGAGCAGATCGTCGAGGTTGGCGACACCGTGCGCGGTGAGTTCATCTTCCCGCTCGGGCAGAGCGCGCAGATCGAGGGCAGTCTCAGCGGCGTGACCGCCATCGACCCGAACGCCACGAGCCTCCACCCCGTGTGGCGCGACTGGCGCTTCGTGCCGATGCTGTCGGTCTCGCAAGACCTCTCGATCGATCCCAGCGGCGACACGGATGGCGACGGGATTCTCGACGGCTTCGAGCGCTTCTTCTTCGCAAGCCTCGCTCCGGGGGCCGACACAGACCAAGACGCCGACGGCCTCGGTGTCCTCGGCGAGTTCCTGGCCGGCACCGACCCGACCAACTCCGACACCGACGACGATGGTTCCCTCGATGGCTCGGACCAAGTGCCGCAAGACCGGCTCCTGGTTCCCGAGCCCGGCGCGGTGCTGCAATGGCTCGTCGCGCTGGCGGCGCTCGGTGGGCTTGCACGGCGACGGCGGCGGGCTCCTCGACTGGCGCCACCTCGAGTTCATTGCCGTGCAGTCTGGCGACGCGGACCGCAATGCCGGCGATGATCGGGAGCATCGTAGGCATGAGCGCGATTTTGGGTCGATACTGACCTTTGTGACGAGTTCCGCTCGAAGCGACACACGACCGCGCTGCCGCGTTCAGTCCCGCGCCCCCATCGTCATCGCGCTCGCCGCCATCGCCGCTTGGAGCCGCCGCGGCGTGAAGCGCATCGAGAACGCCGCAACCTTGTTGCCGATGCCGGGCACGACCGAGGTGCGGTCGGCCAGCAGCGCGCGCACGCTCGAACGCACGACTTCGGGGCTCTGCATCATGAAGAACCGCTGGTAGAGCGAGCGCTTCTGCCCCGCGACCGCGAGGAACTCGGTCGCGGTGACGCCCGGGCAGGTGGTGCAGACGCGCACGCCGCGCGGGCGCAGCTCGGCGGCGAGCGCTTCGCCGAAGGAGAGCACATAGCTCTTCGCCGCCGAGTAGGTGGCGTAGGTCGGTGTCGGCTGGAAGGCGCCGATCGAGGCGACGAGCAGCACCCAGCCCGCGCCGCGCTCGGCCATGTCGCGGGCGAAGACGTGGGTCAGGTGCGTGAGCGCGACGACGTCGAGTTCGAGCATCTCGCGCTGGCGGTTCCACTCGCTCGCGAGAAACGGACCGTAGAGACCGAAGCCGGCGTTGTTGACGAGCACGTCGACGGCAATGCCCTCGGCGTGCAGGCGTTCGTGCAGGGTCGTCGCCGCGTCGGGTGCGCGCAGGTCGATCGCGACGACGCGCGTCTCGGTGCCCGCGAGTTCCGCGGCGAGCTGCTTCAGGCGATCTTCGCGGCGCGCGACCAGCACGAGCTTGCAGCCGCGCGCAGCCAGATCGCGCGCGAAGTCGACGCCAAGTCCGCTCGACGCGCCGGTGACCAGCGCCCATCGACCTCGAAGCACCGCCATCGCCATTCCTCCTTGTCGAGCCGTCAACCCGGCTCGGTCGCTTCGATCGCCGCGACGATCGCCAGGAACTGTTCGATCGGATCCAGCCGATCCAACGCTGCGACGGCCCGATCGAGATCGAGCGCCACGTACTCGTGGATCAAGACGTTGCGGAAGCCGGGAAGCCGTTCCAGCTCGCGAACGACGCCGGCCGGAAAGCGCGAATCGCGCTCGAGCTGACGAATCGCGTCCGTGTAGTCCTCGAAGCGATCGCCCCGCCGAGCCGCGAGTTCTCCGGCGATGTCGATCACGAGCTGGCAAAGCGTGAAGAGCGAAAATAGCACGTCATTGTGGAGCGAGAGATCCCGCGCCAGCGCCTCCCGCGAGACGCGCGGGCGGAGCGCACGCAGGTGGTCGAGGTGACGGCGCAGCTCCGCCAGGCGTTCGACGACCGGACTCATCGGCGCAGCGACGCGAGCTTCAGGGCGCGCATCCGAGCGAGCCACGGGGCGAGATCGGCTGCGCGGAGCTGCACGTCTCGTACGAAGTCGTGGTCGCAGCGGGCGTCGCGCAGGAGCAAGCGCCTTCCCTCCGTCACCACGTGACGCCCGAACAGTGGCGGCACGTCATTCAGCACGACGAGATCGACCGGCTGGGCGAGCAGCGCTTGCAGCCGTCCTGCCAGTCGGATCCCGGCTTCGAAGCGGTCCGAACGCTGCGGCAGCGAGCTCCAGCTCAGCAAGACGCCGATGTCGAGGTCGCTCTCTCGATGGGAGCGACCCTCGGCTGCACTCCCGAAGAGGTACGCGCTCACCACGTCGGGGGCACCGGCGTCTTCGAGTACGGAACGCAGCGCCGCTGCAACCACAGCGAGTCCGACCGGCGAATCCATCGGCGACGCAGAATTGCTCGTCATCGCTGCAATTCTACCCGAACGTCGCGGACGGCGAGCCCTCGCCGCATCGGACCCACGCACGAGCCGATCACCCCACGCTCGCGAGCGCGAGTCGGGGGCCCCAGCGCTTCGCGACAGCGCGCATTAGCGCGGGATCACGCGCAAGGCCGGGATCCCTGCGCACCGTTTCGAGCGCCGCCTGACTCGCGACGGGGAGCAGGCGGACGTCGCGCACCAGGTCTGCTATCAGCAGATCCGGCAGGCGACCGTGCTGGCGCGTGCCGAGGAACTCGCCGGGACCGCGGATGCGCAGGTCAGCTTCCGCGATCGCGAAGCCGTCGCTGGTGTCGAGCAGCGCGCGCAGACGCGCTTCCGAGTCGGCCGTGGCGCCGCGCGCGACCAGCAGACAGGTGCCGGGCCGCTCGCCGCGCCCGACGCGACCGCGCAACTGGTGGAGCTGCGCGAGACCGAAGCGCTCGGCGTGCTCGACGATCACGAGCGTCGCGTTCGGCACGTCCACGCCCACCTCGATCACCGTGGTGCACACGAGGATCTGCGTCTCGTTCGACTCGAAGCGCCGCATCGCCTCGCCGCGCGCGGTCGCGTCGAGACGGCCGTGCACGAGGTCGATCTTCGCCTCCGGGAAGGCGCGCGCGATGCGCTGCGACATCTCGGTCGCCGCGCGCAGGTCGACCTGCTCCGACTCCTCGACCAGCGGATACACCACGTAGACCTGCTCGCCGCGCGCGAGCGCGCTGCGGATCGCGTCGACGGCGCGGGCGCCCTCGCCTTCGCGCAGCACGTCGGTCGTGATGGGGCTCCGTCCCGGCGGCAGCTCGTCGAGCAGCGAGACGTCGAGCTCGCCGGCGAGTGTCAGCGCGAGCGTGCGCGGGATCGGCGTCGCGGTCATCACCAGCACGTGCGGCGAGCGCTCGCCGGGGCCCTTGCCAGCGAGCGCCTGGCGCTGGAGCACACCGAAGCGGTGCTGCTCGTCGATCACCGCGAGCCCCAGCGATGCGAAGCGGACTTCCTCCTGCACCAGCGCGTGCGTGCCCACGACGAGGTCGATCTCGCCGGCGAGCAGCGCGGCACGGCGCGCCTGCGCGTCGCGGCGCGGCACCGACGCGGTGAGCAGCGCGACACGCAGAGCCGTCGCCGCGCCGCCCGCGCCGGCGAGGCGCCGCAGCGAGCGCTCGTGCTGTTCTGCGAGCAGCTCGGTGGGCGCCATCATCGCAACCTGGTGGCCGGCATCGGCCGCGGCGATCGCGGCGAGAAACGCGACGGCGGTCTTGCCGCTGCCGACGTCGCCCTGTAGCAACCGGTTCATCGGATGCGGCTGCGCGAGGTCGGCCTGGATCTCGCCGACGACGCGACGCTGCGCTTTGGTCAATCGAAACGGCAACGCATCCAGCGCCGCCTTCGCGCGCGGGCCACTCGCGATCGCGACGCCTGGTTCACGCTCGCGCCGTTCGCGGCGCAGCGCGAGTCCCAGCTCCAACAGGTACAGCTCTTCCAGCACGAGGCGCTGGTGGGCGAGCGTGGTGCGCTGCGCGAGCGCATCGGGATCCGCGTCCGGCGACGGAAAGTGGATCTCCGCCAGGGCTTCCGCGGCACCCGGCAATTTGCGCGCCCGAACCAGCGCTGCGGGCAGCCGCCCCTCCACGAGATCGGCGTACTCCGCGACGGCGCTCTGCACGAGCCGGCGCAGCGTGCGGGGCGGCACGCCTTCGGGCGCGCTGTACTCCGGGACGATCTGGCGCAGCGACCCCACCGCGCGCAGCGCGTCCGCCTCGCTGGCCGGCGCGTCGTCGAGCGCTTCCACTTCCGGGTGCATCAGCTCCTTCGAGAAGCGGTAGCGGCGCACGTCGCCGGTGACGAGCACCGAGCGGCCCTTGGTGAGCACGGGCAGCACCGCGTCGCCACCGTGGAACCACTTGAGTTCGATGCTGCCGCTCTCGTCCGACACCAGCGCGTGCAGAACGCGCCGGAAGCGCCCGCCGCGCCCGCGCGACGCCGCGAACTCCGCCGTGCGCACCTGCGCCGCAAAGGTGGCGCGGCGACCCACTTCGAGATCGACGATGCGCACCAGGCTGCGCCGGTCGTCATAGCGCGACGGCAGCCGGAACAGCAGATCGGTGATCGTGGCGAGGCCGCGCTTCTCGAGCGTCGCGGCGCGCTTCGGGCCGATCCCCACGAGCGCAGTCACGGGGCGCGCGAGCGTCTGCTCCGCGAACTCCGGCGCGGCAAATGGCGCGAGCCGCGCGAGCGCCGCCGCGACCTCGCGCGATCGCGCGTCTGCGTCCGGCGGCTCGGCGAAGGCGCTCGCGGTGGCCTCGATCGCGCGACGCACGTCGCGCGGGACGCGCAGCGTGAGCGCGCGCTCGCAAGCGGTACGCACGGTCGCTTCGAGACCGCGCACGCGATCCGCGAGCGCGCCGTGGTCCTTCGCCGCAAAACGCAGCGGCGCGAGGATCGCTTCGAGCGCCGTGGCGAAGGGACACCCGCTCACCTCGCCTCCTCGCTCCTCTCGGCGGCTTCAGATGCCGTGGATCTCCTGCAACGAGCGCACGCCGATCGACTCGGCCTGCATCGCGCGGATTCCACCGGTGGCCGCGCGCACACCCGCCACGGTGGTGAAGTACGGCACGCCGCGCATTAGCGCCGCGCGCCGCATCGACATCGAGTCCTGCGCGGCCTTCGGCACGTTGCCGACCGTGTTGATCACCAGGTCGACCTCGCCCTTCTCGATGCGGTCCACCACGTCGGGCGAGCCGTGTCCGACTTTGGGAACGACTTCGACCGCGACCCCGAGCGACGCGAGCTGCGCGGCGGTGCCCGGCGTGGCGAGCACCCGGAAGCCGCTGCGCGCCAGCTCGCGCACGCTCTGCCCGATCGCGCCACGATCTTCGGCGCGCACCGATACCAGGACCGTGCCGCTGGTCGGCAGCGTGTTGCCCGCCTCGATCTGCGCCTTCGCGTAGGCGCGGCCGAACTCGGAGTCGATGCCCATCACTTCGCCGGTGCTCTTCATCTCCGGCCCGAGCAGCGATGTCGACGCCCGGGAACTTCACGAACGGGAAGCACCGCCTCCTTCACCGAGAAGTGCCGCGGCCGCAGTTCCTCGAGTGAAGCCGAGTTCTTCGAGCGAGCGGCCGGCCATCACCAGCGCCGCGAGCTTCGCCAGCGGCACGCCGATCGCCTTGCTGACGAACGGCACCGTGCGCGACGCGCGCGGGTTCACTTCCAGCACGTAGACGGCGTCGTCCTTCACGGCGTACTGCACGTTCATCAGGCCGCGCACGCTCAGTTCGCAGCGCCAGCGCGCGGGTGGCGCGCGTGATCTCGTCGGTCACCGCCGGCGCCAGCGAGTACGGCGGGATCGAGCAGGCGCTGTCGCCCGAATGCACGCCCGCCTCTTCGATGTGCTCCATGATGCCGCCGATCACCACGCGCTCGCCGTCGCAGATCGCATCCACGTCCACCTCGATGGCGTCGTCGAGGAAGTGGTCGACCAGCACCGGGTGTTCGGGCGAAGCCTCCACCGCGACGCGCATGTATTCGCGCAGCGCGTCCTCGTCGTAGACGATCATCCATCGCGCGCCCGCCGAGCACGAACGACGGCCGCACCAGCACCGGGTAGCCGATCCGCTCGGCGACGCGCTCGGCTTCGTCGGCGCTGCGCGCGATGCCGTGACGGCGGCTGCGGCGAGACCCAGCTTTTCGAGCACCGCCTCGAAGCGCTCGCGGTCCTCGGCGCGGTCGATGCTGTCGGGCGGCGTGCCGATGATCGGCACGCCCGCGCGCTCGAGCGGCACCGCGAGATTCAGCGGCGTCTGCCCGCCGAACTGCACGATCACGCCGTAGCGGCTTCTCGCGCTCGACGATGTTCGAGCACGTCTTCGAGCGTGAGCGGCTCGAAGTAGAGGCGGTCGCTGGTGTCGTAGTCGGTCGAGACCGTCTCGGGATTGCAGTTGACCATGATCGTCTCGAAGCCGGCGTCGCGCAGCGCGAAGACCGCGTGCACGCAGCAGTAGTCGAACTCGATGCCCTGCCCGATGCGGTTCGGGCCGCCGCCGAGGATCATGATCTTCTGGCGATGCGTCGGCTCGGCCTCGTCACTCCTGCTCGTAGGTCGAGTAGAGATACGGCGTGTACGCCTCGAACTCGGCGCCGCAGGTATCGACGCGCTTGTAGACCGGCCGCACGCCGCTCTCGTGACGCAGGGCGCGGACGCTCGTGCTCGGTGGTGTTCCAGAGATGCCGCGAGCTGGCGATCGGAGAAACCCATTTCTTTCGCGGGCCGCAGCCACGCCAGCGCGCTCGGCCTGCGAAGCCGTCGCGAGCGCCTTCTCGGCCTCGACGATCTCCGCAGGTTGCGCAGGAACCACGGATCGATCCGCGTCAGCGCGCGTAGATCTCCTCGACGCTGACACCGCGCCGCAGCGCCTCGCGCGACCGCACCAGGTGCCGCTCGGGGCGCGGCACTTCGATCTGCGCCCACAGCGCGTCGATCGGCACGGCTCCGCCGCCCGGCGCCACGTCGGCTCTCGAGGCCGTCGTGTCCGATCTCGAGCGAGCGAATCGCCTTCTGGAAGCTCTCCTTGAACGTGCGCCCGATCGCCATCACCTCGCCGACCGATTTCATCTGGGTGGTGAGCGTCGAGTCGCGCCTGCGGGAACTTCTCGAAGGTGAAGCGGGGAATCTTGGTGACGACGTAGTCGATCGTCGGCTCGAACGACGCGGGCGTTTCCTTGGTGATGTCGTTCGGGATCTCGTCGAGCGTGTAGCCCACCGCCAGCTTCGCGGCGATCTTCGCGATCGGGAAGCCGGTGGCCTTCGAGGCCAGCGCCGAGCTTCGCGAAACCCGCGGGTTCATCTCGATCACGACGATCGCGCCGTCCTTCGGGTTCACCGCGAACTGGATGTTCGAGCCGCCGGTATCGACGCCGATCTCGCGGATGATCGCGAGCGACGCCGTCCGCATCTCCTGGTATTCCTTGTCGGTCAGCGTCTGCGCCGGCGCCACGGTGATCGAGTCGCCGGTGTGCACGCCCATCGGGTCGAAGTTCTCGATCGAGCAGATGATCACGACGTTGTCCGCCGTGTCGCGCATCACCTCGAGTTCGAATTCCTTCCAGTCGAGCACGCTCTGCTCGAGCAGGATCTGGTGGCGCGGCGACTGCTGCAGGCCCCAGCTCACCACTTTGTCGAACTCTTCGTCCGTGTAGGCGATGCCGCCGCCCGCGCCGCCCAGCGTGAACGAAGGCCGGATGATCGCGGGCAGGCCCACCGTCGGCGAGCAGCGCGCGCGCCTCGTCGACCGAACGCACGTAGCCCGAGCGCGGCACCTCGAGTCCGATCTTCTCCATCGCCGCGCTGAACAGCAGGCGGTCTTCGGCCTTGTTGATCGCGTCGATGCGGGCGCCGATCAGCTCGACGCCGTATTTCGCGAGCACGCCGGCCTCGTGCAGGTCGAGCGCGAGGTTCAGCGCCGTCTGGCCGCCTATCGTAGGCAGCAGCGCGTCGGGGCGATCGCGCGCGATGATCTTCTCGAGGCTCTCGACCGTCATCGGCTCGATGTAGGTGCGATCCGCCGTCTCGGGATCAGTCATCACCGTCGCGGGGTTCGAGTTGACCAGCACGACGCGGTAGCCCTCTTCGCGCAGCGCCTTGCAGGCCTGCGTGCCCGAGTAGTCGAACTCGCAGGCCTGGCCGATCACGATCGGCCCGGAGCCGATCACGAGAATCGTGTGGATGTCGCTGCGCTTCGGCACGCTCACGCCTCCCGCGACACCGACAGGCCCGTCACAGCTTCGCCGCGCTTGCTGCGCAGCACCATCTCGCGGAAGCGCCCGAAGAAGTAACCTGCGTCGTGCGGGCCGGGCGACGCTTCGGGGTGATACTGGACCGAGAAGATCGGGCGCGTCGCGTGGGCGAGTCCCTCGACGGTGCCGTCGTTCAGATTGATGTGGGTGACCTCGACCGGCTCGCCGGCTGCGCGCAACGACTCGGCGTCGACCGCGTAGCCGTGGTTCTCGGCGCAGATCGCGACCTTCCGGGTCGCGAGGTCCTGGCCGGGCTGATTGCCGCCGTGGTGGCCGAATTTGAGCTTCCTCGTGGTGCCGCCGAGCGCGAGGCCGAGAATCTGGTGGCCAAGGCAGATGCCGAAGATCGGCAGACCGCGCTCGGCCAGCTCGCGCACCACGGGTCGCACCCCTTCCACCGCCGCCGGATCACCCGGGCCGTTCGAGAGGAACACCGCATCGGGTCGGAAGCCGAGCACCTGCTCGACGGGCGTGCGCGCCGGCACCACGGTCACGCGGAAGCCGTGCTCGACGAGCAGGCGCAGGATGTTGCGCTTCACGCCGTAGTCGAACGCAACGAGCTCGAGCTTCGGCTCGGGGCGCGCGGCGCGCGGCACCTGACCGCTGACGCCAGCCCAGATGCCCTCGCTCCACACATAGGGTTCCTTGCACGTCACGCCCGCGACGAGATCGCGACCGTCGAGCACGGGAGCCGCCTTCGCAGCGGCGACCAGATCTGCGGCGTCCTGGCGCCCCGGATCGGTGGAGACCACGCCGTTCTGGAAGCCGCCGTCGCGGATCCGGCGCACCAGCGCGCGGGTGTCGAGGCCGGCGATGCCCGGCACGTTCCAGCGCAGCAGGAATGCGCCCAGCGATTCGCGCGAGCGCCAGTTGCTCGGCGCCTCGAAGGCCTCCTTCACGACGAACGCAGACAGGAACGGGCGCTTTGACTCGTCGTCCTCGGGGTTGATCCCGACGTTCCCGATCTGCGTGTAGGTCATCGTCACGATCTGACCGGCGTACGACGGATCGGTGAGGATCTCCTGGTAGCCGGTCATGCTCGTGTTGAAGCACACTTCGCCGCTGGCGACGGCCTCGGCGCCGAACGCGCTGCCGCGGTAGACCGTGCCGTCCGCGAGCGCGAGCGTCGCGGGCCGCGGCGGGCGCAGCATCGAAGTCACGGCAGCAGCACGCCGCGTTCGACGTCCCAGACGAGTACGCCGCCCACCAGCGTGGCGATCGCGCAGCCGATCATCTCGCGCCCCGCCCACGGCGAATTGCGGCTCTTCGAATAGCCCTTCGCCGGGTCGTAGATCCAGCGCCGCTCGGGATCGACGAGCGCGATGTCGGCGGCGGCGCCCACCGCGAGCGAGCCGCCCGCGCGGTGGATGATGCGCGCCGGGTTGGTCGAGAGCCGGCGCGCCCATTCGAGCGGTGAAAGTTCGTTCGCGCGCACCAGATCGAGCGTCACCGGCACGGCGGTCTCGAGACCGATCACGCCCGGCGGCGCGGCCGTGAACTCGACGTCCTTCTCGTGCACTGCGTGGGGCGCGTGGTCGGTGGCGATCGCGTCGAGGGTGCCGTCGGCGAGCCCCGCGCGGCAGGCGCGCATGTCCGTCTCGGAGCGCAGCGGCGGCGCCATCTTGGTGTTGGTGTCGTAGCCGAGCGTCGCTTCGTCGGTGAGCGCGAGATGGTGCGGCGTCACTTCGGCGGTGACGTGGACGCCGCGCTCGCGCGCGCTGCGGATCAGGTCGACCGCGCCAGCGGTCGAGACGTGCGCGACGTGCAGGTGCGCGCCCGCCAGCTCCGCCAGCATCAGGTCGCGCGCGACGTGGATCACCTCGGCCGTCGACGGATTGCCGGGCAGACCGAGTCGCGTCGAGACGGGGCCCTCGTTCACGACGCCTTCGCGGACCAGCGTGCGATCCTCCGCGTGGGTGATGATCGCAACGCGCGCGAGCTGCGAATACTCGAGCACGCGCCGCATCACCCCGGAATCCATGATCGTCTTGCCGTCGTCGGAGAGCGCGACACAACCGGCGTCGACCAGCGCGACCATCTCGGTCATCACTTCGCCGGCGAGTCCGCGCGTCGCGGCGCCCACCGGGTAGACGCGCGCAGGTGATTCCTGGCGCGCGCGGTCGAGGATGTACTCGGTTACCGACGGGTCGTCATTCACGGGGTGCGTGTTGGCCATGCAGACCACGGCGCTGAAGCCGCCCGCCACGGCCGCGCGACCGCCCGAGGCGATGTCTTCCTTGTACTCCTGGCCCGGCTCGCGCAGGTGCACGTGCAGGTCGATGAAGCCGGGAACCACCCAGGCGCCGGCCGCTTCGAGCACTTCGCCGCCCGAGGCCGCGAGACCAGCGCCGACGGCTGCGATCTTGCCGTCCTCGACGAGCACGTCGGCGACTTCGTCGCGGCCCGTCGACGGGTCGAGCACGCGACCGCCCCGGATCCAGATGCGCCCGCTAGCCATCGCGTTCCTCTCTTATCCTTCGCGCTTCGCCGAGCGCCCCGCGAACTGATATAGGACGGCCATCCGCACCGCGACGCCGTTGCGCACCTGGTCGAGGATCACGCTCGGGCGGCGGTCGGCGAGATCGTGCGCGATCTCGACGCCGCGGTTGATCGGTCCCGGGTGCATCACGATCACGTCGTCCTTCGCGTAGCGCAGCTTGGCGCGGTCGATGCCGAATGTGCTCGCGTACTCGCGGATGCTCGGAAAGAAGCAGCCGTCGAGCCGCTCCTGCTGAATGCGCAACACTATCACCACGTCGGCGCCTTCGAGCGCTTCGCGCAGCGAGGTGTAGGCCTTGGCGCCGAGCGACTCGACGCCGGCGGGCAGCATCGTCGGCGGCGCCGCAAGGCGCACTTCGGCGCCGAGCTTCGTGAACGCGTACAGATCCGAGCGCGCCACCCGCGAGTGGGTGATGTCGCCGATGATCGTGATGGTGAGACCGTCGAAGCGGCCCTTCTCCTGCTTCACGGTGAGGCAGTCGAGCAGCGCCTGGGTCGGGTGCTCGTGGGCGCCGTCGCCGGCGTTGATGACGGGCGCGGCGAGCGCGTCGGCGATGCGCTTGGGCACGCCCGCCACCTTGTGCCGCACGATCACCGCGTCGGGGTCCATCGCGTCGAGCGTCATCGCAGTGTCGAGAATGCTCTCGGCCTTGGTGAGGCTCGACGACGACGGCGTGAAGTTGACGACGTCCGCGGAGAGCCGCTTGCCGGCGATCTCGAAGCTGGTGCGGGTGCGCGTCGACGCCTCGAAGAACAGGTTGATCAGCGTGCGCCCGCGCAGCGTCGGCACCTTCTTGACGTCGCGCCGGCCGACCTCCTGCATGCGCTCGGCGGTCTCGAGGATGCGCTCCAGGTCCGCGCGGTCGAGGTCTTCAATGCCGAGCAGGTCACGCCCCGTCATGCTTGCCCCCGTCACTTTCGAGGATCACGACTTCGAGCGGACCTTCGAGATCGCCCGAGAGACCGCGCAGCACGACGCGCTCTTCGCGCTGCGTCGGCACGTTCTTGCCGACGAAGTCGATCTTGATCGGCAGCTCGCGGTGACCGCGGTCGACGAGACCGATCACCTGCACCGAGCGCGGCCGGCCGAAGTCCATCAGCGCGTCCATCGCGGCGCGGATCGTGCGGCCGGTGCTGACGACGTCGTCGACCAGCACGATGACGCGATCATCGACGGCGGATGGCATTTCGGTGCGGCGCAGCGGCGGGCGCACGCCGCGCGCGGTGAGGTCGTCGCGGTAGAGCGTGGTGTCGAGGATTCCGACGGGCACTTCGAGGCCGGTGATCGCGCGCACCTGCACTGCGATGATGCGCGCCAGCGGCACGCCGCCGTTCGGGATCGCGACGAGGTAGAGATCGCGCAGCGTCTCGTTGCGCTCGACCACCTCGTGGGCGATGCGCACCAGCGCGCGGCGGATCGCGACGTCGTCGAGCACCACGCGCGCGCCGTCGGCGGTCGCCCGCGCAGGCGTGCCGCCGGATGCTGCCCTGGATGTGGTGGGAGCTTTGGTCTCGGAGTGGGGGTCGGCCACGTTCGCACCTTTGTCCGACTCGCAGGACGGACTTAAAAGGCCTCGAGGTCGGGCGCAGCATACCCGTCCGTCGCGGGGAGCGTCAAGCGGCGATGGGTCGAGCCTAGATCTCGTCTTCCGGAGGGGTGCGCGGAAGCATGTCCGCGATGGCAACTGACGCGCCAGGCAGCGACGCGACGTCGATGCGGTCGCCGACGCGCAGTGTGCGCAGCTCCCGGTAGAGCGCGGCGACGGGATCGGGGTCGCGCATCACTTCGAGGACGCCGTCGCGCAGGTTCACGATCCAGTACTCGGGAATCGCGGCCTGCGCGTAGATGCGCGACTTGCTGAGGCGGTCCTGCGGCAGCGACGAGTCGGCCACTTCGAAGGCGAGGAGCGCTGATTCGGGGTGGGCGCTGAAATAGTCGTCGTCGCAACCGGTAACCACTGTAACGTCGGGCTCCGGCACGGAGTGCGGCCGCAGAATCAACGGGCACTGGGTGCGCACGGAGGCGCGCGCGCCGACGGCCGCGAGCAGCGCGCTACCTTTCGAGTCCATGGACGACTGGCGCTCTCGCATCACGATCGAGCCGGGCAAGCGGGGCGGCAAGCCCTGCATCCGGGGTATGCGGATGACGGTCTACGACATCCTCGAGTACCTGGCCTCGGGCATGAGCGAGGACGAGATCCTCGCCGACTTTCCCAAGCTCGAGCGCGAGGACATTCGCGCGGCGCTGGCGTTCGCGGCCGAGCGTGAGGGCAAGGTCTCGGGCACGACCGCCCCTTGAAGCTGCTGTTCGACGAGAATCTCTCGTTTCGTCTGCCGCGTGTGCTCGCGGATCTGTTCCCGGAGTCGCTGCACGTCGAGGACGTGGGCCTCGACCAGAGCGACGACGAGGCGATCCGGCACTATGCGGTGGAGCACGGCCTTGCGATCGTCGCCAAGGACGCGGACTTCGCCGAACACTGCCTGGTGAAGGGCGCGCCGCCGAAGGTGGTGTGGATCCGCCGGGGCAATTGCTCGACAGCGACGGTCGAGTCGCTGCTCCGCGTCCATCGCCACGACATCGACGAACTCGGCCGGAGCGACGCCCCGCTGCTTCGTCTTCTCTAGACCATATTCCGCAGTTGGCGGGGTGGTTTCGCAGTTTTCCGGGCACTTGGCCTCTCGCGTCCGCAGCCCCTCCTTGAAGTTCGCGCGCGCGGGACGTGCCGACTACTGGATCGAGTCGCCGATCCGGTCCCAGCGCATGCGCTTGGTCATCAGATCCCACCAGTGCAGCGGATTGAGGAGCTGCGCCCAGGGGCCGTCCCAGTCCCAGGACCAGTAGAGCAGGAAGGCGGGGCCCTCATCTCGGCGAGGCGCACGGTGCCCCGGAAGCGGCTGTCCACGCCTAGATCTCGTCTGCCGGAGCGATCCGCGGAAGCATGTCCGCGACCTCGATCGATGTGCCCAGCAGCGAGGCGACGTCGATGCGGTCGCCGGCGCGCAGTGTGCGCAGATCACGGTAGAGCACGGCGACGGGATCGGGGTCGCGCATCACTTCGAGGACGCCGTCGCGCAGGTTCACGATCCAGTACTCGGGAATCGCGGCCTGCACGTAGATGCCGACTTGCTGAGGCGGTCCTGCGGTAGCGACGAGTCGGCCACTTCGACGGCGAGGAGCGCCGATTCGGGGTGGGCGCTGAAATAGTCGTCGTCGCAACCGGCAACCACTGCAACGTCGGGCTCCGGCACCGAGCGCGGCCGCAGAATCAACTGGCATCGGGTGCGCACGGAAGCGCGCGCGCCGACGGCTTCGAGCAGCGCGCGGCTCACCTTCGTGACCGATCCCGCATGCGGCGGGTCCATCGGCGTCATCGCGACGATCACGCCTTCGAGCAACTCGACGCGATCCCGCTCCGTCAGTTCTCCCGTCTCCAGCAGACCGAAGTAGGCGGCGACGCTGAAGCGCGTGGGCTCGTGGGGCACAGAAGGGGTGATGTCGGTCATGGCGTCTTCCTCTGCGTGGAGAAGAGGACGCGATCAACGTAGCTATCGAGAAAGGAGCAGGCGAGCGGAACGGAGGTTCACGGCCCGGACTCGATTGGCAAGAGAGCCGGAGGGATCGTTCGGGGCCTCCCGGGTAGAGCCTCTCGACGAGGCGCAGGTGCCCAGAAGCGGCTGTCGTTCGAGCTGTCGCCCATCCTGAATCGAGAAAATCCGCACCCGTATCTTCGTCTCCATCGCCTTGCCGCCCTTCTCCGCGTGAAGTCGCGTCCTCGCCGGCATTCTTGTGATCAAACGCCTCGCGGAACGTCCTGCGATTGCGCAGTGCCGGTACGAGCCGCCGCGCGAGCGTGCTCTCGCCGTGCGCACTCCAGAGTGACACTTGCAGATGCGGAGCTCTGAGGGCGGCCAGCACGACTCGATCAGACCAGCCGCGCCGCTGCTCACTTGCCGCCCCAGACGTGCTCGTGTCCAACATCTCCACCGTCGCGCCGAGCTGCGGATCGACCTTCGCGCCGAGCAGCTTGTCGCGGAGCCCCTTCTCGCGCGGCGCGACGAAGCCCCCGATCGCATAGATCTTGCCGTCCGGCGTCGCGACCACCGCGTGGCTGCGGCGCGGATAGACGAGCGGTGGTCCGGTCTCCCAGGTGTCCTTCTCGGGGTCGTAGATCTCGACCACGTCCATCGGCTTCGGGTGCATGTACGACGGGGCTCCGCCCACGACGTAGATGCGGCCGTCGGCGCCGAGATCGGCGCCCATGGCCTGGCGCGGCGTCGGGAGCGGCGCGCGTTCGGTCCAGGTGTTGGTGGCGGGGTCGTACATTTCGACCGAGCGGAGGGCATCGGACTCACGAGACGCCAGCTGCTGCCGTGAGCCACCTCTGCGAGCAGCAACAGCGCAGAGGCGAAGAGGCACGCCGTCTGTACTACTGAGGACACGGCTTGATTCGCCCCTCGTCTTCGAGATGCTGGATCTGCCCGATCCCGAGCAGGATCGCTACGGCGGATCCGACGAGGCGCAGACGCGTTCTCAGCGTGTGCACGGCGCGCGCACCCTACCATTGATGTCGCGTGACGTGTGCAAGAAATCTGCAAGAAGGGTCACATTTTCTTGTCTCCACGGCGCGACGCGCTACTGGATCGAATCGCCGATCCGGTCCCAGCGCATGCGCTTCGTCATCAGATCCCACCAGTGCAGCGGGTTGAGGAGCTGCGCCCAGGGGCCGTCCCAGTCCCAGGACCAGTAGAGCAGGAAGGCGGGGCCCTTCATCTCGGCGAGGCGCACGGTGCCCCAGAAGCGGCTGTCGTTCGAGTAGTCGCGGTTGTCGCCCATCATGAAGTAGCGACCGGCGTCGACCTGGGTGGGCGCGATGTCGTGGCCGGGCGAGCGTTCGTCGTCGAGGACGGTGTGGACGCGCCCCTCGAGATCTTCGTTGGCGATGCGCAGCGTGCGGCCGGCGTCGTCCTGGAAGTCCACGCCGGTGTCCTTCGTCTCCATCGCCTTGCCGTTCACGTAGAGGTTGCCACTGCGCACTTCGATCGTGTCGCCCGGCAGGCCGACGAGCCGTTTCACGAACTGGTCGTGCGGCAGGTCGGGCCGCTGGTCGGCGGGATGGATGCCGCGCCCGTCCTTGCCGATGGTGAACACGACGACGTCGCCGCGCTGCGGCGCGCGCAGCCCCGGCGTACGCCAATCGGTGAACGGGATCTTGATGCCGTAGAGGAACTTGTTGACGAACAGGTGGTCGCCGATCAGCAGCGTCGGCAGCATCGACCCGGACGGGATGCGGTACGGCTCGATCACGAAAGCGCGGATCGAGAGCGCCAGCGCGATCGCCACCGCGAGCGTGCCGAACTGATCCCAGAGCTTGCGAAGCGGCGTGACCGGAGCGGTCGCGCCGGCGGGCGCGCTCGCGTCGGCGGCTTCCTGTCGCGCATTTCTGGTCTCGCTCATTCGTTGTCCAATCGCAGCGCCGCGAGGAATGCTTCCTGCGGGATCTCGACCTGCCCAACGCGCTTCATGCGCTTCTTCCCTTCCTTCTGCTTCTCGAGCAGCTTGCGCTTGCGCGAGATGTCGCCGCCGTAGCACTTCGCGGTGACGTTCTTGCGCAATGCCTTCACCGTGGAGCGCGCGATCACGCGGGATCCGATCGCCGCCTGGATCGCCACCTCGTACATCTGGCGCGGGATGAACTCCTTCAGCTTGCGCACCAGATCCGAACCGCGCTGGAACGCCTTGTCGCGGTGCACGATCAGCGAGAGCGCGTCGACCGGGAGACCATTCACCAGCACGTCGAGCTTGACGAGGTCGCCCGCCTTGTAGCCCGACAGCTCGTAGTCGAACGAGCCGTAGCCGCGCGTCGCGCTCTTGATGCGGTCGTGGAAGTCGGACACCACCTCGGCGAGCGGCAACTCGTAGCGAACCTGCACGCGCGTGCCGTGCTGGGTCATGTCGCGCTGTGCGCCGCGGCGCCCCTCGCAGAGCGCGAGCACGGCGCCGAGGTATTCCGCCGGCACGTGGATGGTGGCGAGGATCAGCGGCTCTTCGACGCGCTCGACGCGCGTCAGGTCGGGCAGGTCCGCGGGGGAATCGATCTCGAGCGTCTCGCCCGTGTTGAGCACCACCTGGTAGCGCACCGTCGGCGTCGTCGAGATCAGGTTCAAGGCGTACTCGCGTTCGAGCCGCTCCTGGATGATCTCGGCGTGCAGGAAGCCGAGGAAGCCGCAGCGGAAGCCGAAGCCGAGCGCCGCGCTCGTCTCCGGCTCGTAGTGGAACGATGCGTCGTTGAGGCGCAGCTTCTCGAGCGCCGCCTTCAACGCGCCGTATTCCTCGGCGTCCACCGGATAGAGCCCGGCAAACACCATCGGCTTCACTTCGCGGAAACCCGGCAGCGCGGCGGCAGCCGAGCGCAGCGCAAGCGTGATGGTGTCGCCAATGCGCACGTCGTCGAGCGTCTTGATGCCAGCGATCACGATGCCGACTTCGCCGGTCTCGAGCGCCGGCACGCTGCGCGGGTGCGGATCGATCAGATCGAGATCCTGCACCTCGTGCTCGGAGCCGCGCGCCATCAGCTTGATGCGTTCGCCCACCGCCAGGCGCCCGTCGACCACGCGCACCAGCAGCACGACGCCCACGTACGGGTCGAACCAGGAATCGAAGATCAGCGCGCGCAGCGGCGCGTTGGGATCGCCGGCGGGCGGCGGCACGCGCTCGACGATGCGCTCGATCAACTCCTCGACGCCCTGCCCCGTCTTCGCGGAAACGCGCAGCACGTCGTCCGCCGGCAACCCGAGGATGTCTTCGATCTCGCGCGCCACGCGTTCGGGCTCCGCGGACGGGAGGTCGATCTTGTTCAGGATCGGGACGATCTCGAGATTCGCTTCGACCGCGAGATAGGTGTTGGCGAGCGTCTGCGCCTCGATCCCCTGCGCCGCGTCGACCACCAGCACGGCGCCCTCGCAGGCGGACAGTGCGCGCGACACCTCGTAGGAGAAGTCGACGTGGCCGGGTGTGTCGATCAGGTTCAGCACGTAGTCCCGGCCATCGCGCGCGCGGTGGTAGATGCGCGCGGTCTGGGCCTTGATGGTGATGCCGCGCTCGCGCTCGAGGTCCATCTTGTCGAGGAACTGCGCGCGCTTCTCGCGGCTGCTGAGCGCCTTGGTGACGTCGAGCAGCCGGTCGGCGAGCGTGCTCTTGCCGTGATCGACATGCGCGATGATGCAGAAGTTGCGGATGTGATCCTGTGCGATCACCGCGCCGCCAGCTCCGCTTCGAGCGCCGCGCGGAACCACGCGTAGGTGCGCCGCAAGCCGTCCTCGACAGGCACGCTCGGCTCCCAACCCAGGACTCGGCGCGCGAGCGCGATGTCGGGGCGACGCACCTTCGGATCGTCGGGCGGGAGGCCGCGGTAGACGATCTCGGACGGCGAGTCCGCGATCCGGATGATCGCCTGCGCCATCTCGAGCAGGCTCATCTCCTGCGGGTTGCCGATGTTGACGGGACCAACGTAGTTGCTGCGCAGCAGCCGCAGGATGCCCTCGATCAGGTCGTCCACGTAGCAGAACGAGCGCGTCTGGCCGCCGTCGCCGAACACCGTGATCGGTTCGCCGCGGATCGCCTGGGTCATGAAGTTCGGGATTGCGCGACCGTCGTGGAGCTGCATGCGCGGGCCGAAGGTGTTGAAGATGCGCACGATGCGGACGTCGACCCCGTGGTGGCGGTGGTAGGCCATCGTCAGCGCCTCGGCGAAGCGCTTGGCCTCGTCGTAGACCCCACGAATCCCGATTGGATTCACGCGGCCCCAGTAAGTTTCGGGCTGCGGGTTCACCTCGGGATCGCCGTAGCACTCGGAGGTGCTTGCGGTCAGGAAGCGCGCGCCCTTGGCCTTGGCCAGGCCGAGCGCGCGGTGCGTACCGATCGAGCCGACCTTCAGGATCTGGATCGGCAGCCGCTCGAAGTCCGCCGGGCTCGCCGGAGATGCGAAGTGCAGCACGGCATCGAGATCACCCGCGACGTACAGAAAATTGGTGACGTCGTAGTGCTCGAACGAAAACTTCGGATGCCCGAGCAGCGGCTGGATGTTGTCCATGCGCCCGGTGAGCAGGTTGTCGAAGCAGATCACTTCGCAGCCCTCGGCGAGCAGACGCTCGCAGAGATGGGAGCCGAGGAAACCGGCGCCGCCGGTGACCAGAATCCGATTCAGCTTTCTTCCGCTCACGACAAGGCTCCCAGCTCGCGCAGCGGCGAAGCATCGGAATCGAGGTAACCGCGCAGGCCCTCGCGCCACGCCCGCAAGCGCACGCCGAGCCGTGAAGCCTTGCTCGTGTCGAGCACCGACCAGGCGGGACGCGGTGCCGGCCGCGGAAAATCCTCCGTGCGCACCTTCTCGATCGGCAGCTCGGGGTGACCCCAGATGTCGACCGCGGCACGCGCCAGATCCCACCAACTGGCGACGCCCGTGTTTGCGAGATGGAAGATGCCGCTCGCGTCCGCGTCGACCAGACCGACGATGCCGTCCGCCAGATCCGCTGAGTAGGTGGGTGAGCCGCGCTGGTCGTCGACGACGCGGAGCGCGGGCGCTTCGCCGCGCTGCGCGCGCGCAGCCGCTTCGAGAATCGTGCGCACGAAGTTGCGTCCGGGCCCGAAGACCCACGCCGCGCGCACCACGAGCGCGCCGGGTTGCGCGGCCAGCACCCGCCGCTCGCCGTCGAGCTTGGTGCGGCCGTAGACGCTGCGCGGTGCCGTGGGATCCAGCTCGGTGTAGGGGCGGGTACCGGCGCCGCCGAACACGTAGTCGGTCGAGACGTGCACCAGCAGCGCCCCGATCTCCTGGCAGAGCGCAGCGAGCACGCCCGGTCCGGTCGCATTGGCGGCTTCGGCAGCCGCGGGTTCCGCTTCGCAGCGGTCCACGTGGGTCATCGCGGCGGCGTTCGCGACGACGTCGGGCGGCCCACCTGGCAATCCGGTGAGCGCGCGACGCACAGCCGCGTCGTCGGCGATGTCGAGCGCGCGATGATCGAAGGCCGCGGCGAGCGCGTTCGCCGGATCATCGCGCAGGCGCGCGGCGAGACCAAGTCCGAGCTGCCCGCCGGCTCCCGTGACGACCCAACGCCGTTTCGCCGCGTTCCCCATCGTTCAGCGCGGCCCTTCGGCCAACACCCAGGTGGGAAGCTTCTCGCGCGCGAGCCTGGCGGCCACTTCGTCGGCCTGCTCGCGCGTCGCGACCGGTCCGACGCGCACCCGCCAGCGCTTCGAACCGGGTTCGGCCGAGGGGGCGACATACACCGGGAAGCCGCGCGCGCGCAGCTTCACCGCGAGCTGCTCCGCGCTCGCCGCGTCGGCGAGCGCGCCCACCTGCACCGCGTAGCCGCGCTTGGCCTGACTGGGAACGGGAGCGAGCGGCTCGGCGGCGGTCGCGTCGGTTTCCTGCTGCTCGGAGGCATTGCTGGGCGACGCCGGCTTGGGAGTCGGCGCGCTCGGCGGAGCCGCCGCGACCTGCGGCGGCGGCGACACCGGCGGCTCGGCGTCGATCGCTGCTTTGCCCGCGGATTCCCGGCTCGCCTCGGCCGCCGCCTCGAACTCGCGCGGAGCCGCTCCCACGTCCGGCGTTTCCGCGCGCTCCGCTTCCGCTGCGGGTTGCGCAGCGGCCGGCGCCGCTTCTGCGGCGCGCTGCTTCTCGCGTTCGCTCGCGGCGAAGTGGTTGGCGCTGCGCGTTGCGTCGAGCGGCGCGGGGCTGGTCTTGCCCGTCACGTAGTCGAGCAGCAGTCCCGGTTCCTCGAGCACGAGTCCCGCGACGATGCCGAGCCCGAAGCCGAGCACCGCCAGCAGCGCGGTGCCGATCAGCACCGACACGAGACCGCGTCCCTCGCGCCGCCGGCCGCGACGCGTATTCCCACCCCGATCTTCGTTCGTCACATGCGCTCCGGTGCTGAGAGGCCGAGCAGCCCGAGACCCTGCGCGAGGACGCCGCGCACGCCGAGCGCGAGACCGAGACGCGCGCGAGTCAGGGCAGCGTCGTCGGAGAGCACGCGGTGATGCACGCCGTCCTGGACATAGGGATTCCACAGGCCCGCGACCTCGCGCAGGTAGTAGGCGACGTGGTGGGGCTCACGCGCGGCTGCCGCCGCCTCCACCACTTCCGGGAACTCGAGCAGTTTCTTGATCAACGCGATCTCCGCGGGGAGAACGAGGGCGGAAGCATCGAACGAATCCGTTGCGGGCATCGCAACGCCTTGCTCGACTGCCTTGCGCTCGATGCCGTGGGTGCGGGCGTGGGCGTATTGCACGTAGAAGGCGGGGTTCTTCTTCCAGTCCCGGTCCTTGGCGAGATCGACGTCGAAGTCGAGATGACCGTCGGCCTTGCGCTGCACCATGAAGAAGCGGAACACGTCGGAGCCCACTTCCTCGAGCAACTCGTCGACGGTCACGTAGGTGGCGCGCCGGGTGGACTGCTTCACCTGCTGGCCGCCGCGGGTGAGCGTCACGAATTGGTGCATCACCAGCTCGATGCGTGCCGCGTCGCAGCCGAGCGCGCCGATCGCCGCCCGCACGAAGGGAAACTGCTCGATGTGGTCGGCGCCCTGCACGTCGATCACGCGGTCGAAGCCGCGGCGGAGCTTCTCGCGGTGATAGGCGATGTCCGGGAGCAGGTAGGTCGGCTCGCCGCTCGACTTCACCAGCACGCGGTCGCGCTCGAGACCGAGGCTCGTGGCGCGCAGCCAGACGGCGCTGTCGGCGTCGTAGACGAGGTCTTTGGCGCGCAGGTCGGCGAGCACGCGGTCGATCGAGCCGTCCTCGTAGAAGGTCTTCTCGTTGGTGTACACATCGAAGCGAATGCCGAGCGCAACGAGCGTGGCTTCGATCTCGCGGAAGATGCGCTGCTGGGCCACCTCGCGAAAGCGCCCAGCGCCGGGTTCGTCCACGAGAGCGTCGCCGTGCTGGTCGCGCAGATCCGCGGCGATCTCGCTGATGTACTCGCCCTGATAGCCGTCGCGCGGGAAGACCACCGGGAGCCCGCCGAGCGACTCGGGCCAGGGCAGTTCGGCGTCGGCCAGCGCATCAGCCGGCGGCGCCGCGGCGCGGCCGAGCTGTTCGAGGTAGCGCGCCTTCACCGACTCGCCGAGCACGCGCATCTGGCGGCCGCCGTCGTTGAAGTAGTACTCGCGCGTGACGTCGTGGCCGACGACGTGCAGTAGGCGCGCGATGCAGTCGCCGATCACCGCCTGGCGTCCGTGGCCGAGCGTGAGCGGTCCGGTCGGGTTCGCGGACACGAACTCGACCTGCACGCGCGCCCCCCCGCCGCTGCGGCTCGTCGCGTAGCTGTCACCCGCGCGCACCAGATCGGCGAGCCCGCGCTGCCAGCACTCGTTCGAGAGCCAGACGTTCAGGAAGCCGGGGCCCGCCACGGCGGTGCGCGCGACGAGTCCGCCTGCGTCGCCGAGCCGCGCGGCGAGCTGCTCGGCGATCTCGCGCGGCGGGCGGCGCAGCGTCTTGGTGAGGACCAGAGCGGCGTTACAGCCGAAATCGCCGTGGTCGGCCTGACGCGGCGGCTCGACCTGTAGCGGCGGCGCCTCAGCCGCGAAACCCGCCTCGGCGAGAAGTTCGCGAACGCAGCCTTCGAGGGCCTCGCGCAGGCGCTCTTTCATCACGTTTGAACATCCCCCTGGCGCTTCGGCGCGTCAAGGAACCGCTCGCTCCGGCGGAGTGCCTGCTCCGGGTACGCGAACCAGCGTCTCGCCGGGCCGCACCCAGCCCAACTCTTCTCGCACCGCGCGTTCCTGCGCGAAGGGATCCGTGCGCAGCGCCGCGACTTCATCGCGCAGCACCGTATTCTGTCGTTCGAGCGCGCGGATCCGCTCTTCCGCTTGCGCGACTTCGTCACGCAACCGCAGCCACGTGGGGAAGCCGCCCTCGGGTACGAGCCACGCGTAGCCGACGGCGGCACAAACCAGAGCAAGCGCGAGTAGAACCGGACGCACCTCTCCCCCCCGGGAGGTGCCGGACCCTAGCAGGCCGAGCGAACTCCCGCCGCCCGCGCGCTCACTCGGGAGCCGCGCCCGCTCCTGCTCCCGTGATCACGCGGCGAATGCGCTCGACGTACAGATCCGCGTCCCAATCGCGCGGTCCGATGTAGCGCGACAGGATCTTGCCCTCGCGGTCGATCAGGTACGACTCGGGGTAGCGATAGCTCTGGTACGCCTCGGACACGCCCTTGTCGGGATCGCGCGCGATCGGGAACGTGAGGCCGAGACGGTCGCGGAACTTCACGACGTCGTCGCGCGACGCGTCCACCGAGACCGCAACGAGTTCGAAGTCGGGGCCGGCGAGCTTGTTGTGGAGCCGCTGCATCGCGGGCATCTCGTCCTCGCACGGCTTGCACCACGTCGCCCAGAAGTTCAGCAGGACGATGCGTCCGCGCAGCGACGCCAGCTCGACGGTTCCCCCGTCGAGGAGCGGCAACGCGAAGACGGGCGCGGGCTGGCCCGCGCGAATCGGATCCGGCGACGGCTCCGACACCAGCAATGCCGCGAGCACGACCGCCGCGACCGCAGCCGCCAGACCCAGTGCGAGACGCCGCGACATCGAGGTGGACTACGCGCCGGGGGCCTTCTTACGGCCCTTGGTAGTCGTCTTGGGTCCAACCCCTGCGCCCTTCGTGGCCGTTGCGGCCCTCGTCGGCTTCGCCGGTCTGGCAGCCCTCGCCGGTTTCTCGGCTCGTGCCTTCTTCGCCGCTGCCTTCGCCGGCTTCTCGTCGCTCGCGGTCGCCTTCACCGACATTTCGCGATCGACGAGTTCCACCATCGAAACCGGCGCGGCGTCGCCGACGCGCGTGCGAAGCTTGAGAACGCGCGTGTATCCGCCCGGGCGCTCGCGATAGCGCTCGGCCAGCGTGCTGAAGAGCTTGCTGGTCACGTCGCGGCTCTGCACCACGCGCAGCGCCTGGCGCCGCGCGTGCAGATCGCCGCGCTTGCCGAGCGTGATCATCCGATCGGCGATGCGGCGCAACTCCTTCGCCTTGGCGTCGGTCGTCTCGATGCATTCGTGGTCGAGCAGCGACGTCACCAGATTGCGCAACAACGCGGTCCGGTGCGCGCTCGTGCGACCGAGCTTTCGTCCTGCATTGCGATGTCGCATGGCTCAGGCCTCGCGCTGCTCGCGCAGCTTCTCCAGATCCTTGCGTGCCGGGAAGCCGTCGAGTGCCATGCCGAGCGTCAGCCCCATCGACTTGAGCGTGTCCTTGATCTCGTTGAGCGACTTGCGGCCGAAGTTCTTGGTCTTCAGCATCTCCCCCTCGGTCTTCTGCACCAGCTCGCCGATGTAGCGAATGTTGGCGTTCTGGAGGCAGTTGGCCGAGCGCACCGACAGTTCGAGTTCATCGACCGAGCGGAACAGATTCTGGTTCATCGGCTCGGGCTCGTCGATGCTGGGCGCCGAGGCTTCCGTCGGTTCCTCGAAGTTGATGAAGATGGTGAGCTGGTCCTTCAGGATCTTGGCCGCGAAGGCGACGGAGTCTGCCGGGGAGACGGCGCCGTCGGTCCAGACCTCGATGTTGAGGCGGTCGAAATCGGTCTCGCGGCCCACGCGGGCCGGCGTCACCGTGTAGTTCACCTTGGTGACCGGTGAGAAGATCGAGTCGATCGGGATCGTTCCGATCGCCATCTCCTCGGACTTGTTCTTCTCCGCGGGGCGGTAGCCCTTACCGGTGCCGACGGTGACTTCGATCTCGACGTCGGCCTCGCCGTTCGTCGTCATGATCCGATGATCCGGATTCAGGACGTCGATCGAGGAGTCCTCGGAAGAGAGGTCACCGGCGCTGACCACGCCGGCGCCGGTCTTGCGGACGCGAAGCGTGCGCGGTCCGGGCGCGTGCATCCGGAGCCGGACTTCCTTGAGGTTGAGGATGACGTCGGCGACGTCCTCCATGACCCCCGGGATGGTCGAAAACTCGTGCAGCACGCCGTTGATGCGCAGCGACGTGATCGCGGCGCCGCTGAGCGACGACAGCAGCACGCGCCGCAGCGCATTCCCGAGCGTCACACCGAAGCCGCGTTCCAGCGGCTCGCACCAGAAGCGTCCGTAACGCGGTGTCGCCGAGTCGGCCTCGGTCTCCAGGCGTCGCGGACGGATGAGCTGGCGCCAGTTCTGCGCGATGAGCTCCTGTTGCATGCGAAATCCCCCCTGATTCCTTGGTCGTCGAATCGCGTCCAGCCGCTTCGATGGCTCTCGGCTGCGCCTCGCCGCGCCGAGACCGGCTCGTGCCGGTCTCGTCAGCGCGAGTAGAGTTCGACGATGAGCTGCTCCTGAACCGGCATCGTGACGTCTTCGCGCGTCGGCGCTGCCTTGATCACGCCCGTGAACGCTTCTTTCTCGAGTTCGAGCCAGCCCGGTACGCTGCGGCGCTCGAGCGCCTCGAGGGCTTCGGTGATTCGCGCGATCTGGCGCGAAGACTCGCACAGCGCCACGCGCATGCCGGTCTTCACCCGGAACGACGGGATGTCCACCTTGCGGCCGTTGACCTCGAAGTGCCCGTGTCGCACGAGCTGGCGGGCCTCCGAGCGCGAGGTCGCGAAACCGAGCCGGAACACGACGTTGTCGAGACGCTGCTCGAGCAATACGAGCAGATTCTCGCCGGCGCGGCCGCGCATCCGGCTCGCCGCGTCCATCGTCCCGCGGAACTGCTTCTCCGCGAGTCCGTACATGCGCTTGACCTTCTGCTTCTCGCGCAGCTGCAACCCGTAGTCCGAGGTGCGCGTGCGGCCCTGGCCGTGCTGGCCGGGGGGATAGGCGCGGCGCTCGACGCCGCACTTCTCGGTGAAGCAGCGGTCGCCCTTCAAGAAGAGCTTGGTGCCTTCGCGCCGGCACAGGCGGCAGGCGGCTCCGGTGTAGCGGGCCATCTCGATTTCCTCCTAGACCCGGCGTCGCTTCGGCGGGCGGCATCCGTTGTGCGGCACCGGCGTCACGTCGCGGATCATGTTCACGCGCAGCCCGGCCGCGGAAAGCGCGCGAAGCGCCGACTCGCGGCCCGCGCCCGGTCCCTTCACGAAGACCGTGACGCTGCGTACGCCGTGTTCCATCGCCTTCTTCGCACAATCCTCGGCGGCCACCTGCGCCGCGAACGGCGTGGACTTGCGCGAGCCCTTGAAGCTCTGCTGGCCGCAACTCGACCACGACAGCGCGTTGCCCGAGCCGTCTGCGATCGTGATGATCGTGTTGTTGAACGTCGCCTGGATGTGCGCCACACCCGCCGCCACGTTCTTCTTGATCTTCTTCTTCGCGCCTTTGGCCATGCTGGAACTTCCCTCGTTCTACTTCTTCAACAGGGTCTTCTTCTTGCCGGCCACCGTCTTGGCCGGTCCCTTCCGGGTGCGCGCATTGGTGTGCGTCCGCTGCCCGCGCACCGGAAGCCCGCGCCGGTGGCGCAGACCCCGGTAGCAGCCGATGTCCATCAGTGTCTTGATGTTCTGCTGGACCTCGCGCCGCAGGTCGCCCTCGACCTTGTAGTCGCTCTCGATGATCTCACGCAGCCGGACCAGATCGCCATCCGACAGATGATCCGTCTTGGTGGCGACGTCGATCTCGGCCTTTTCGCAGATGCGCAGCGCGCTGGTCCGGCCGATGCCGAACACATAGGTGAGCGCAATCTCGAGTCGCTTGTTGCGCGGTAGATCGATGCCGGCGATGCGCGCCATGAATCTCTCCTAGCCCTTCTGATGAGCTTCGTTCGCCTTCGGCTCGCTGCGCGGCTGAGCCTGGCTCAACCTTGCCGCTGCTTGTGCTTCGGGTTGTCGCAGATCACTCGCACGACCCCTCGCCGCCGGATCACCCGGCACTTGTCGCAGATCTTCTTGACGGACGCGCGGACCTTCATGACTTCCCCTCAGTGCGATCCTGGCACCCGGGTGAGCACCTCGGGACCATTTTCCGTGATCAGAATCGTGTGTTCGAAGTGGGCCGCCAGCGATCCGTCGGCGGTCACCGCCGTCCACTCGTCCTCGAGAATCTCGACGTCCGGCGAGCCCGCGGTGACCATCGGCTCGATCGCGAACACCATGCCGGGCCGCAGCCGCGGACCGCGGCCCGCGGGTCCGTAGTTCGGGATCTGGGGCGGCTCGTGCATCTCGCGACCGATCCCGTGACCGACGAACTGTCGCACCACCGAGAAGCCCTCGGACTCGGCCCGCACCTGGACGGCGTGGCCGATGTCCGAGAGGCGATTGCCGGGAACCATCTGCTCGATCCCGCGATCGAGGGCATCGCGGGTCACGTCGACCAGCTTCTGTGCCACCACCGGGCACCGGACCGAGCGTCAACGTGACCGCCGAGTCGCCATGATAACCCTCGCACGCGGCGCCGAAATCGAGGCTCACGATGTCGCCTTCGCCCAGCTCGCGCGGACCCGGGATGCCGTGGACGACCTCGTCGTTCACCGAGACGCAGAGCACGCCGGGATACGGCGGCAACCCGTAGGGCCCGTAGCCGAGGAACGACGACTCGACGCCGCGCTTGCGAATCGCCTTGCGCGCGTGCTGGTCGAGCTCTCCCGTTGTGACACCCGGCTTCGTCAGCTCGCGCAGCTCGAGCAACACCTCGGCGACGTGGCGCGAGGCCTCCCGCATCGCGTCGATCTCGCGGCGCGTCTTCACGCGGATTGCATCGCCGAAGGCCATCACGACGCGAGGGCTCCCTGGATGCGCGCGCCGACCTCTTCGACCGACCCGTCGCCCTTCAGCTCCGCGAGCACGCCGAGCTTGCGGTAGTGGTCGATGAGCGGCTGGGTCTGCTCGCGGTAGACGCGCATGCGGTTGCGAATCGCGGTTTCGTTGTCGTCGCTGCGGCCCTCGATCTCGGCGCGGCGCAGCAGCCGCTTCACCAACTCGTCCTCGTCGACCTGCAACGCGACGCAGCGCTCGAGTCGCACGCCGAGCCGGGCGAGCAGCGCGTCGAGCGCGGCGGCCTGGCCTGCCGTGCGCGGGAAGCCGTCGAGGATGAATCCCTTCGCGGCGTCGGGCTGGCGCAGGCGCTCTTCGGCGACGCCAATCACGACGGCGTCGGGCACGAGGTCACCGCGCGCCATGCAGGCCTTCGCCTCGAGGCCGACCTTGGTCCCTGCCTTCACCGCAGCGCGCAGCATGTCGCCCGTCGAGATCTGCACGATGCCGAGCTGGGCGACCAGGCGCTCGGCCTGCGTTCCCTTGCCGGCGCCGGGCGGACCGAGCAGCAGCAGCCGTCGCGCGCTCATCGTCCGAGCCTCCCGCGCAGCCGCGTGCCCTTGACGAACCCCTCGTACTGCCGCGACACCAGGTGCGCCTCGATCTGTCCGATCGTGTCGAGCGCGACGCCCACCACGATCAGCAGCGCGGTGCCGCCGAAGTAGAACGGAACCCCGGCCTGGTTTGCGAGCAGCACCGGCATCACGCACACCACCGACACGTAGATCGCGCCGATCAGGGTGAGGCGGCCGAGGATCCGGTCGATGTACTCGGCCGTGCGCTTGCCGGGTCGGATCCCGGGGATGTAGGCGCCCGAGCGCTTGATGTTGTCGGCCACGTCGGTCGGGTTGATCACGATCGCCGTGTAGAAGAAGGCGAAGAAGATGATCAGCGCGACGTAGATCGCGTTGTAGAGGAGCGCTCCCGTAGTGGAGGTAATCCGAAAAGAAGTTGGCAATCGTGGGCGAGTCGACGAACTGCGCGATCGTCATCGGGAACATCAGGATCGACGACGCGAAGATCGGCGGGATCACGCCGGCCGTATTGAGGCGCAGCGGGAAGTAGCTCATCCCACCCTGCATCACCTTGCGACCCACGACGCGGCGGGCGTGCTGGATCGGAATGCGACGCTGGGCGCGCTCGCAGAGCACCACGAACCCCATGAACGCCACCACGAAGGCCAGCAGCACGATCGCGCCGAGCACGGTGAACTGGTCGGTGCGCACCTGCTCCCAGAGCGTGCCGAGGGCACTCGGCAGCCGCACGATGATGCCCGCGAAGATCACCAGCGAGATGCCGTTGCCGATCCCTCGCTCGGTGATCTGTTCGCCGAGCCACATGATGAAGGCGGTGCCCGTGGTGAGCGTCATCGCCACCATCAAACGGAAGCCCCAGCCGGGGACCGCCACCGCGCCCTCGCCGAACTGGCCATTCTCGAGCGCGATCGCGAGGAGCGTGCTCTGGAAGAGCGCGATCACCACGGTTGCGTAGCGGGTCCACTGGGTGATCTTGCGACGACCCTGTTCGCCTTCCTTCTGGAGCTGCTCCAGCGACGGGATCACGATCGTGAGTAGCTGGAAGATGATCGAGGCGCTGATGTAGGGCATGATGCCCAGCGCGAAGATCGAGAGCTGCTCGAGCGCGCCGCCCGAGAACAGATTGAAGAGACCGAACACCGAGCCAGCCATCTGGTCGAAGAAGCTCTTGATCACCTGGGGATCGATCCCCGGCGTGGCGATGTGGGCGCCGAGCCGATAGACGGCGAGCATCCCGAACGTGAACAGGATGCGTCGCTGCAGCTCGGGCACGCGGCCGATGTTCTGGAAACCGCTGGTCAAGCGAGAAGCTCCACCCGTCCACCTGCGTCTTCGATCTTCTTCTGCGCCGCGGCACTCACGGCGTTCACCTTCACGGTCAGGTTCCTGGGCGCGTTCCCCTCGGCGAGCAGCTTCACGGGCCGGCCCGAACCGGGGATCAGACCGCGCTTGGCGAGCGCCTCGAGATCGACCGTCGCCCCTTCGCCGAAGCCCGCGAGCATGCCCACGTTCACGACCTCCGTCTCGATCCGATTCGGCGAGTGGAAGCCGCGCTTCGGCATGCGGCGCGTGATCGGCATCTGGCCGCCTTCGAAATGGAACGGCGTCGGGCGGCCGCCCCGGTGCTTGCCCTGGCCCTTGGTGCCGCGACCCGCCGTCTTGCCGAACCCGCAGCCCGGACCGCGCGGCCGTCGATGTTTCGTGACGGCGCCGGGGCGCGGCGTCAGATGGTCGAGCATCGTCTATCCCTCCACCCGCACCAGGTGCGCGACCTTGCCGATCATGCCGCGCACCGCGGGGGCGTCCTTCAGTTCCACGGTCTGGTTCAGCCGTCGCAGGCCGAGACCGCGCAACGTCGCGCGCTGGCGCTGGTTGCTGCCGATCATGCTCTTCACCCAGGTGACGCGTACGCGGCTCATGCCGTCGCTCCCGCCGCGTCGACGCGACCCAGCTCGACCGCGCGGCGCTCGGGGTCGCGCAGCGCGGAAAGTGCGACGAGCGTCGCGCGTACCACGTTGTGCGGGTTGTTGGTGCCGAGGCTCTTGGTGAGAACGTCCTGTACGCCCGCGGACTCGAGCACGGCCCGCACGCCCCCACCGGCGATCACGCCGGTACCGGCCGAGGCCGGGCGCAGCAACACCAGGCCCGCGCCGAAATGACCGGTCACCACGTGCGGAATCGTGCCTTCGCGGAGCGGGACCCGCAGCAGGTTCTTGCGTGCGCGGTCGACACCCTTGCGGATCGCCTCGGGCACTTCGCCCGCCTTGCCGAGTCCCACCCCCACCACGCCGTTGCCGTCGCCGACCACCACGAGCGCCGAGAAGGAGAAGCGGCGTCCGCCCTTCACCACCTTGGCGACGCGATTGATGTGCACGACGCGGTCGTTGAGCTCGTAGTCGTTCGGGTTGAGCCGGTCCCGTCGGATTCTGGCCGCCATCTAGAACTGAAGCCCCGCTTCACGGGCCGCGTCGGCGATCGCCTTGACACGACCGTGGTACAGGAAGCCGTTTCGGTTGAAGACCACCTTTTCGATGTCCTTCTCCTTCGCGAGCGCCGCGATCGCCGTGCCGACGCGCTTCGCCGCCTCGATGTTGCTGGTGCTCGCGAGCCCGTCGGCAATCGCCTTCGAGCGCGTGGAGACCGAGCCGATCGTGCGCCCGCTCGCCGGATCGAAGAGCTGGGCATACATGTGCTTGAGACTCCGGTAGACCGTGAGCTGCACGCGATCGGTGGTGGACAGGCTCCGCGCGACGCGCGCGCGGCGCGCCGCCCAGTTCGCCTGCTTCGGATTGCGGATCTTCGCCTTCATCGCCGTTGGTTCCCCGCCTACGCGCTCGCGCCGGCCTTGCCGACCTTGCGCCGGATGCGCTCGTCCGAGTAGCGAACACCCTTGCCCTTGTAGGGCTCGGGCGGCCTTAGGTTGCGCAGCTCGGCCGCGAACTGACCGACTCGATCGCGGTCGATGCCCTCGATCTTGATCTTGTTCGTACCCTCGACCGACACCGAAAGGCCCTCGGGCACGTCGAGCACCACCGGGTGCGAGAAGCCGAGCGCCAACGTGAGCTTCTTGCCGGAAGCCTCGGCCCGGTAGCCGACGCCTTCGATCTGCAACTCGCGTGCGAAGCCCTGCGTCACGCCGCGCACCATGTTCGCGACCATCGCGCGCGCGAGTCCGTGAAAGGCGCGCGCGGCCTTGCGCTCCTCGGTGCGAGCGAATTGCAGCTCGCCGTCCGCCTGCTGCATGTTCACCGCGGGCGGCAGCCGGCGCGCGAGCGCGCCCTTCGGTCCGCGAACCCGGATCTCGCCATCCGCCTGCTCGACGGAGACACCCGACGGGATCGTGATCGCCCTGCGTCCGATCCGCGACATCTCACCACACCTCGCAGAGGACTTCGCCGCCGATGCTGGCCTCGCGTGCCGCACGGTCGGAAAGAATGCCCTTCGACGTGGAGATCACCGCGACGCCGAGGCCGTTGCGCACCCGCGGAATCTCCTCGTGACCGACGTAGACGCGGCGGCCCGGCCGCGAGACGCGCTTCAGCCCGTCGACCAGCGGCTGCCCGTCGTCGCCGTAGCGCATGCGGACGACCAGCGTGGCGCGACCCTCGCGGGCCTCGACGCGCACATCTTCGAGAAAACCGCTTTCGACCAGCACCCGCGCGATCGCGAGCTTGGTGTTCGAAGCCGGCATCACCAACTCCGGATGCTTCGCCATCCCGGCGTTGCGGATCCGCGCCAGCATGTCGGCGATGGGGTCCGTCATCATTGGTTGCGATCTCCTGTCCGCGCCTGATGCCCCAGAGGGCCAGGCGCTTCGAGCCGTGCGCTACGCCCGGAACGGCATGCCGAGGTGGGCGAGCAGCGCCTTGCCCTCTGCATCGCTCCGTGCGCTGGTGCACACCGTCACGTTGAGCCCCGAAATTTTTTCGACCAGGTCGTAGTTCACCTCGGGGAAGATGATCTGTTCGCGAATCCCGAGCGTGTAGTTGCCGCGCCCGTCGAAGGCCTTGGGCGAGACGCCCTTGAAGTCGCGCACGCGCGGCAGGGCGACGCTCACCAAACGGTCGAAGAACTCCCACATGCGATCGCCGCGCAGCGTCACCATCGCGCCGATGCTCTGGCCCTGGCGCAGCTTGAAGTTGGCGATCGACTTGCGCGCCTTGCGGACCAGCGGCTTCTGGCCGGCGATCGCGGTGAGTTCCTCGGTGGCCTTCTCGAGCAGCTTCTGGTTCTGGGTCGCCTCGCCGACGCCCATGTTCAGCACGATCTTCTCGAGGCGCGGCACCTCCATCGGGTTGGTGTAGCCGAACTCCTCCGAGAGTTTGGCCGTGATCTCGCCGCGATAGCGCTCCAGCAGACGCGGCCGCATCACAGCACCTCCGGGGCCAGCGAGATGATCTTCATGAAGCGCTTCGCCCGCAGCTCGCGCGCGACCGGACCGAAGATGCGCGTGCCGACCGGCTCGCGCTGGTTGTCGATCAGGACCGCGGCGTTGTCGTCGAACTTGATGTACGAGCCGTCGGCCCGACCCACGCCCTTGGCGGTTCGTACGACGACGGCCTTGCGCACCTCACCCTTCTTCACGCGACCGTTCGGGATCGCGTCCTTGACGGACACGACGATGATGTCGCCGATCGAGGCGTAGCGGCGGCGCGTACCGCCGAGCACCCGGATGCACGCGACCCGGCGCGCTCCCGAGTTGTCCGCAACCTCCAGCACCGATTCCTGCTGGATCATGCTCCGTCTCCCGCCCTCGTGATTCGGAGGGTCCGCTGCTGACTCGGAGGGCTCTGCCGCATCTAGACGCCCGTCGTCTTGGCCAGGGTCGCCTGCACCTTCCACCGCTTGCGCTTCGAGAGCGGGCGATGCTCGATGATGCGTACCCTGTCCCCGACGTGACAGGCGTTGTCCTCGTCATGGGCCATGAACCGCGAATAGCGGCGCACGTACTTTTCGTATTGCGGATCGCGGACGAGCCGTTCGACGCGAACGACGATGGTCTTGTCCATCTTGTCGCTCACGACGGTCCCGTCGACAATTCTGCGGTTGCCTCGCTGACTCATCGACTCGCTCCAACCTTGGTACTCTGAGGGCCAGGCGCTGCGCGCCCTGCTTTTTCGCGCAAGATGGTCTCCAGGCGAGCAATGTCGCGTCGCAAGAGCCGCAGCTTTGCGGTGTTCTCGAGTTGACCCGTTGCGAAGCGAACGCGCGCGCCGAAGTAATCGCCGCGCATCGCGGTCGCCTTCGCCTCGAGTTCGTCGCGACTCAGGCCGCGCAGTTCCGATGCCTTCACGCACCCTCCTCTCGGGCCACGAAGCGGGTGGGCAGCGACAGCTTCTGGGACGCGAGCTTCAGCGCCGCCACCGCCACCTCGCGCGGAACCCCTTCCATCTCGTAGAGGATCCGACCGCGGCGCACGACGGCGACCCAGTCCTCGACGTTTCCCTTGCCCTTGCCCATGCGGGTTTCGGCCGGCTTCTTCGTGATGGGCTTGTCCGGGAAGATGCGGATCCAGATCTTGCCGCCGCGCTTCACGTGACGCGTCATCGCGATGCGGGCCGCCTCGATCTGGCGCGCCGTGATCTTGCCGGACTCCAGCACCTGGAGTCCGTAGTCGCCGAACGACACGGTCGCACCGCGCTGCGCGAGGCCGCGGATGCGTCCCTTCATCTGCTTGCGGTATTTCACCTTCTTCGGCTGCAACATCGACTAGCGCGCCTCTTCCACGGACAGCCGGTCGGCGAGCGTGCCCTTCTTGAGGTCGCGGTCGGCAACCTCGCCCTTGAAGATCCAGCACTTCACGCCGATCAATCCGTACGTCGTCTTCGCTTCGGCGAGCCCGTACTCGATGTTGGCGCGCAGCGTGTGGAGCGGCACGCGACCCTCTCGGTACCACTCGCGGCGACCCATTTCTGCGCCGCCGAGCCGACCCGACGCCTGGATGCGAACGCCCTGCGCGCCGAATTTCATCGTCGCGGTCACGGCCTTCTTCATCGCGCGCCGGAAGGCGACTCGTCGCTCGAGCTGCATTGCCACGTTTTCCGCGACGAGCTGCGCGTCGAGTTCCGCTTTGCGGATTTCCTTGATGTTGATGAAGACATCACCCGCGGTGTAGGCCGCCAGTTCCTTGCGGAGGGCGTCCACTTCCGCCCCTCGCTTGCCAATCAGGATGCCCGGACGAGCGGTGTGGATGTTGATCACCACCTTCTCGCCCGTTCGTTCGATCACGACCTTCGAGATGCCGGCGTGGAACAGCTTCTTCTTGATGAAGCTGCGGATCTTCACGTCCTCGTGGAGCTGCGACGCATAGCGCCGCTCCGAGATCCAGTTCGACTGCCACCCGTAGAGGATGCCGAGCCGGAAGCCGTAGGGATGAACTTTCTGTCCCATCTTCTGCCCCTTCAGCGCTCAGCCAGCACCACGGTGATGTGGTGCGAACGCTTCTGAACCCAATAGGCCCGGCCTTGCGCGCGCGGGCTGATCCGCCATTGGCTCGGGCCTTCGTCCACCAGCAGGGTGTGAACCACCAGGCTGTCGACGTCGATCCCGGCCTTCTCGCGCTCGTTCTTCTGCTCGGCGTTGGCGAGCGCCGAGCGCAGCAGCTTCGCCATCGGTCGCGCCGCGCGCTTGTCGGAGAAATCCAGCGTGACGAGCGCGTCTTCGACGCCCTTGCCGCGAATCTGGTCCGCGACCAGGCGCACCTTGCGCGCGCTCCCGCGCATGCCGCTCAGTTTGGCTCGCACTTCCATCTCAGACCTTCTTCACCTTCTTGTCCGTCGAGTGCCCGGTGAACTTCCGGGTCGGGGAGAATTCGCCGAGACGATGCCCGACCATGTTCTCCGTGACGTACACCGGCACGAAAAGCTTCCCGTTGTGCACCTGGAACGTCATGCTCAGCATGTCTGGCGTGATCATCGAACGCCGCGACCAGGTGCGGACGGCCTGCTTGGCGCCGGTGCGCGCCATCTTCTCGACCTTGCGCTGGAGGCTCGGGTCGACGAACGGGCCCTTCTTCAGGGATCGCGCCATCTATCTGCCCTTTCCGCGTCGCTTGACGATGTACTTGTCGGTGCGGCGGTTCTGTCGTGTCTTGTGGCCTTTGGTCGGCACACCCCACGGTGTGCACGGGTGGCGCCCACCCGACGATTTGCCCTCGCCGCCGCCCATCGGGTGGTCGACCGGGTTCATCGCGACGCCGCGTACGTTCGGCCGCTTGCCGAGCCACCGCGAGCGACCGGCTTTGCCGACCTTCACGTTCTCGTGCTCGAGATTGCCCACCTGACCGATCGTCGCCATGCAAGCGACCTGCACGTAGCGCTGCTCTCCGCTCGGCATGCGCAGCGTGGCGAGCTTGCCCTCGCGCGCCATCAACTGGGCGCCGACACCCGCAGAGCGGACGAGTTGACCGCCCTTGCCGGGCTTCAACTCGACGTTGTGCACCACCGTACCGAGGGGAATGTTCGCCAGCGGCAGCGCATTGCCGGGCCGGATCTCGGCGTCGCTTCCGGCCATCACGGAGTCGCCCACGCCCAGCCCGACGGGCGCCAGGATGTAGCGCTTCTCGCCGTCGGCGTAGTGCAGCAGCGCGATGCGTGCCGACCGGTTCGGGTCGTATTCGATCGCCGCAACCTTGGCGGGGACCGCGAGCTTCTCGCGCCGGAAGTCGATACGCCGGTACAGCCGCTTGTGTCCACCGCCGCGATGCCACGACGTCACGTGTCCGCTGCCGTTGCGTCCGCCGGACTTGTTGTTCGCGCCCTCGACGAGGCCGCGCTCGGGGCGCTTCGCCGTGACGTCGGCGAACTCCGAGACGCTCATCTGGCGCCGCCCGGGAGAGGTCGGCTTGTAGACTCGAACCGGCATCAGACTCCCTCGAAGAATTCGATCGACTGGCCCTCGGCCAGTCGCACCACGGCCTTCTTCCACTCCGGCCGGCGGCCGATGAAGCGGCCGACCCGGCGTGTCTTGCGCGGCATGCGCATCGTGCGGACGTCGGCGACGCGCACCGAGAAGAGTTGCTCGACGGCGCGGCGCACGTCGTGTTTGGAGGCGTTCGGGTCGACCGCGAAGGTCACCTCGTTGCGCTCCTCGCGACCGAGCGTGCTCTTCTCCGTCACGAGCGGTCGCATGATCACGGATTCGACTCTCATGACTCGCTCTCCGTAGCCGACAGACGGGCATGAATCGCGTCCAGCGCGCCGCGCGTCAGCAACAACCTCTGGTGGCGGAGCACGTCATAGGTGTTGAGGCCCGCGACCAGCAGCACGTTCACGAAGCGGAGATTGCGAAGTGCGCGCTCGACGGCAGGATTCGGCTCTGCGAGCACCATCAGCACCGTCTGCTTGCCATCCAGTCCGAGACCGCGCAGCGCTTCTACCGCCTGCCTGGTCTTGCCATCGGGCAGATCGAGCGACGCGGTCACCAGCAGCGCCCCTTCGCGCTGCCGCAGCGAGAGGGCTCCGCACAGTGCAGCGCGCCGCACCTTCTTCGGGAGTTCGTGGCTGTAGTCGCGCGGAACCGGACCGAAGGCGACACCACCGCCCGACCACTGCGGGGCGCGAATCGTTCCCTGTCGCGCGCGGCCCGTGCCCTTCTGCTTCCAGGGCTTGATGCCACCGCCCGAAACCGCCGCGCGGTTCTTGGTCGAGTGCGTGCCGGCGCGGCGGGCCGCGAGCTGACGGCGCACCTCGGCGTGGAACAGATGCGGCTTCACGGGCACCTCGAAGACGGCGGGATCGAGCTCGACGCTCCCCGCCTTCCCTCCGGTCGTGCCCACGAGTGCTTGGGTCGCCATGACTAGAGTTTGATCTCCACGTCCACGCCGGCGGCCAGTTCGAGCTTCATCAGCGCGTCGACCGTCTGCGGCGTCGGGTCCAGGATGTCGATCAGTCGCTTGTGCGTGCGGATCTCGAACTGCTCGCGCGCCTTCTTGTCGATGTGCGGACCGCGCAACACGGTGAACTTGTTGATCGACGTGGGCAGCGGGATCGGCCCCGCCACGCGCGCACCCGTGCGCATCGCGGTGTCGACGATCTCCCCCGCGCTCAGGTCGAGGAGCTTGAAGTCGTACGCCTTCATGCGGATGCGGATTTTCTGCGACGGAAGCTCGGCCATGATTCGCCTCCCGGGGCCCTTGCCCGGATTACTCGATGATTTCCGCGACGACGCCGGCGCCGACGGTGCGGCCGCCTTCGCGGATCGCGAAGCGCAATTCCTTGTCCATCGCGATCGGGGTGATCAGCGTCACCACCATCTCGACGTTGTCGCCGGGCATCACCATCTCGGTCCCCTCCGGCAGCTCCACGTTCCCCGTCACGTCCGTCGTCCGGAAGTAGAACTGCGGCCGGTACCCCTTGAAGAACGGCGTGTGCCGGCCCCCCTCGTCCTTGTTCAGGATGTACACCTGCGCCTTGAACTTCGTGTGCGGCGTGATCGACCCCGGCTTCGCCAGCACCTGACCGCGCTCCACGTCGTCCTTGTCGATCCCGCGCAGCAGCGCACCCAGATTGTCCCCGGCCTGCCCCTGGTCCAGCAGCTTCCGGAACATCTCGATCCCCGTCACCACCACCTTGCGCGTGGCCTTGACTCCGACGATCTCCACCTCGTCGCCCACCTTCACCACGCCCTGCTCGACCCGGCCCGTCACCACCGTCCCGCGCCCCGTGATCGAAAACACGTCCTCCACCGGCATCAGGAACGGCTTGTCGAGCACCCGCAGCGGCTCCGGAATCGACGCGTCCAGCGCGTCCATCAACTCGTCGATGCACTGGTTCGCCGCGTCGTCCTTCGGGTCCGCCAACGCCTTCGTCGCGCTCCCCCGAATGATCGGCGTCTCGTCGCCCGGAAAATCGTACTTCGCCAACAGCTCCCGCACCTCGAGCTCCACCAGCTCGAGCAGCTCCGGGTCGTCCACCATGTCGCACTTGTTCAGAAACACCACCAGGTGCGGCACGTTCACCTGCCGCGCCAGCAGCACGTGCTCCCGCGTCTGCGGCATCGGTCCGTCCGCCGCCGACACCACCAGAATCGCCCCGTCCATCTGCGCCGCGCCCGTGATCATGTTCTTCACGTAGTCCGCGTGACCCGGGCAGTCCACGTGCGCGTAGTGACGGTTCGCCGTCTGGTACTCCACGTGCGCCGTCGAAATCGTGATCCCCCGCTCCCGCTCCTCCGGCGCCTTGTCGATCTGATCGAACGGCACGAAGTCCGCCCAGCCCTTCTTCGCCTGACGCTGCGTGATCGCCGCCGTCAGCGTCGTCTTGCCGTGATCCACGTGGCCAATCGTCCCCACGTTCACGTGCGGCTTCGTCCGCTCGAACTTCGCCTTGCCCATTCGATCCTCTCCTAGCGATTTACGATTTTCGCGACGACCGCATCCGGCACTTCCGCGTAGTGGGAAAACTGCATCGTGTAGGTCGCGCGACCCTGCGTCATCGAGCGCAGGCTGTTCACGTACCCGAACATCGCAGCGAGCGGCACCTCGGCGCGCACGACGTGCGCGCCCGTGCGCGTCTCGATGCCGGTGAGCGCTCCGCGGCGACTGTTGAGATCGCCCTGCACCGGGCCCACGAAGTCGTCGGGCGTGACGACCTCGACCTTCATGATCGGCTCGAGCAGCGTGGGCTGCGCCTGGCGCAGCGCTTCGCGTACGGCGATCGAGCCGGCGATCTTGAACGAACGCTCCGACGAGTCGACGTCGTGTGCCTGACCGTCGAGCAGTCGCACCCGCACGTCGACCACCGGATAGCCAGCGAGTTCGCCGCTCTGCAGCGCCTCTTCGCAGCCACCGCGGACGGCGGGGACGTACTCGCGCGGAATCGGTGCGCCCTTGGTGGCGTCGACGAACTCGAAACCTTTGCCCGCCTGGTTCGGACGCCACTTCGAGCACGACCACGCCGTAGTCGCCCGAGCCGCCGGTCTGCTTGATGTAGCGCCCCTCCGCGCGCACCGTCTTGCGGATCGTCTCCTTGTACGCGACCTGCGGCGGGCCGACGTTGGCACCGACGCGGAACTCGCGGAGCAGACGGTCGCAGATGATCTCGAGGTGCAGCTCGCCCATCCCTGCGATGATCGTCTGGCCCGTCTCGGGGTCCGTCGCGACGCGGAACGAGGGGTCTTCCTGCGCGAGACGCTCGAGCGACTCGCCGAGCCGATCCATGTCGGCCTGGGTCTTCGGCTCGATCGCGATCGAGATCACCGGTTCGGGGAACTGCATCGCCTCGAGTGCGATCGGATGCCGCGGGTCGCAGAGCGTGTCGCCGGTCGAGACGGACTTGAAGCCGACGGCCGCGATGATGTCGCCGGCGTACGCCGCCGGAATCTCCTGACGTTTGTTGGCGTGCATCTGGAGCAGCCGACCGACGCGCTCCTTGCGGTCGCGGCGAACGTTGAGGACCTGCTGGCCGGTCTCGATGCTGCCCGAGTAGACGCGCAGATAGGTCAGGTGTCCGACGTGTTTGTCGGACATCAGCTTGAAGACGAGCGCTGCGAAGGGCTCGGCGTCGTCGGCCTTGCGCGTGGCGGGCTTCTCGGTGCGGAGATCGATTCCTTCGACCGGCGGCACATCGAGCGGCGAAGGCAGGTAGGAGACGATCGCGTCGAGCAGCGGCTGCACGCCCTTGTTCTTGAAGGCCGAGCCGCAGACGACCGGCACGACACGGAGCTGGAGCGTCGCCTTGCGCAGCGCCCTGCGCAGATGGCTGGCCGGGATCGGTGCTCCGTCCAGGTAGAGCGCCATCAGCGACTCGTCGGCGTCGGCGGCCGCCTCCACCACCCGCTCGCGAGCCGCGTCGGTGGCGGCCTCGAGTTCCGGAGGCAGATCGGCGACATGGAAGCTCGCGCCGAGACTCTCGTCGTCCCAATAGATCGCCTTGCGCTCGAGGACGTCGACGACCCCACGAAAGGCGTCCTCGCAGCCGATCGGGACCTGGATCGGCACAGGGTTCGTGCCGAGCCGTGTGCGCATCATCTCGACCACGCGATCGAAGTTGGCGCCGACGCGGTCCATCTTGTTGACGAACGCAAGGCGCGGCACGTGGTAGTGGTCCGCCTGGCGCCACACCGTCTCGGACTGCGGCTCGACGCCACCGACGCCGCAGAATACGGCGACCGCGCCATCCAGCACGCGAAGCGAGCGCTCGACTTCGATCGTAAAGTCCACGTGTCCCGGCGTGTCGATGATGTTGATGCGATGGTCCTGCCAGAAGCAGGTCGTCGCGGCCGACGTGATCGTGATGCCGCGCTCCTGCTCCTGTTCCATCCAGTCCATGGTGGCCGCGCCATCATGAACTTCTCCCATCTTGTAGTTGACGCCCGTGTAGAACAGGATCCGCTCCGTAGTCGTGGTCTTGCCGGCATCGATGTGCGCCATGATGCCGATGTTGCGGGTCCTCTCGAGCGGCGTCGTCCGAGCCATTTCAAAGCGCTCTCGTCCCTACCCGGACGATCTCACCACCGGTAGTGCGCGAATGCCTTGTTGGCGTCAGCCATCCGGTGCGTGTCTTCCTTCTTCTTCACTGCCTCGCCGCGCTCGTTCGCCGCGTCGATCAGCTCGTCGGCGAGCTTCTCCGGCATGCTGCGACCGCTGCGGGAGCGCGCGTACTGCACGAGCCAGCGCATCGCGAGAGACGTGGCGCGCTCGGGCCGCACTTCGATCGGCACCTGGTAGGTTGCGCCGCCGACGCGTCGCGACTTCACCTCGATGCGCGGCCGAACGTTGTCGAGTGCGCGGCGGAACATCGCCAGCGGGTCGTTGCGGGTCTTGTTCTCGATGACCAGGAACGCGCCATACACGATCTGCTCGGCGGTGCTCTTCTTCCCGCCATGCATGATCACATTCGTGAAGTACCCGACCTGACGGTCGCCGTACTTCGGATCGGTCGCGTGCTTTCGCCGTGCTACTTCGCGTCGCCGCGGCATGTTCTCTCTCGCTCCCGGCCGGCTCGTTGCGCCGACTTCTCTTTCACGATTTCTCTCGAAGCGTCTCCGAAACAGCGCGGCCGGCGGGTCTCACCTGCCCGCCGGCCGCGTCTCGAGAACCGCTACTTCGGGCGCTTCGCCCCGTACCGAGACCGGCTCTTCCGGCGATCGGCGACTCCCTGCGTGTCGAGTGTGCCGCGCACGACGTGATAGCGGACACCCGGAAGATCCTTGACGCGGCCTCCGCGCACGAGCACGACCGAGTGCTCCTGGAGGTTGTGACCGACGCCGGGGATGTAGGCCCAGACCTCGTTGCCGTTGGTGAGCCGCACACGGGCGACCTTGCGGAGTGCCGAGTTCGGCTTCTTCGGCGTCTGGGTACACACGCGTGTGCACACGCCGCGCCGCTGCGGCGACTGATCGAGGTCGGGCGACTTGCTCTTGCGGCGCCGGGTCTCGCGACCCTGGCGCACGAGCTGTTGGATCGTCGGCATGCGCTGTCGGGTCCCCTCATTGGATCGCGGTCGACCCCGGTCTCAGCAGCCGCCGGGCCGTCCTTGCCCCGTGTTCGGCGGCCGGCCTGCAATGATGCACAGGCCCGGAGACTGGAGAAACCACGCCCCTGAGACCCGACCGCGACGGCGGAGAGACCGGAACCATCGCGGTGCCAACCCGGAATGAGGGGATTGGAAGACGGTTCGGGGGAACTCTCCGCGGGACGCGGAAGGGCCGCAGCGAACGCGGCCTGGATGCAAAATCGGCCGCACGATAGCGGTGTTCGATGCCCTGTCAACCGCTTGCTGAGCGGCTCCCCGCCGGGGGCCCCGATCGGGATCGCGATCGGGATCGCGATCGGCTCAGGGACGACGGCACCGTCGGCCGCTGGATACCCCTGTGCGAGGACCCGGTCCCAGTCGCTAGAGCCCCCCGCCTTCCGGAGTAGCGACGCGCGTCGGACTCTCGGAGACGATGCTGCCACGAGCGCTCGGCAACGAGAGCGTTGCAACGCCGCCCGACTGCACGGTCATGCCCTCGGGTGCCTCGACCTGGATCCCGATGTTCTTGTAGCGCGCCATCCCGGTGCCGGCGGGGATGAGCCGCCCCATGATCACGTTCTCCTTGAGGCCGTGGAGGTGATCGGTCTTGCCCCAGATGGCGGCCTCGGTCAGCACCTTCGTGGTTTCCTGGAACGAAGCCGCCGAGATGAACGATTCCGTCGAGAGCGACGCCTTGGTGATCCCGAGGAGCAGAGGCTCTTCCTGCGCCGGGCGGCCGCCATGGGCCAGCACCTTTTCGTTCGACTCGAGGAACAACCACTTGTCGACATGCTCGCCGACCAGGTAGTCCGTGTCTCCGGGGTCCTTGACGCGGACGCGTCGCAGCATCTGGCGGACGATCGTCTCGATGTGCTTGTCGTTGATCTTCACGCCCTGGAGGCGGTAGACCTCCTGCACTTCGTCCACCAGGTACTTCGCCAGCTCCTTCACGCCCTGGATGCGCAGGATGTCGTGCGGATTGGCGGAGCCGTCCATCAGCGCTTCGCCCGCGCGTACGCGGTCTCCCTCGTGCACGCCGATGTGCTTGCCCTTCGGGATCAGGTACTCGCGCGGTTCGCCGCCGTCGGGCGTGACCAGTACGCGGCGCTTGCCGCGCACGTCGGTCCCGAACGACACCGTGCCGTCGATCTCCGAGACGATCGCGAAGTCCTTCGGCTTGCGAGCCTCGAAGAGCTCCGCGACGCGCGGCAGACCGCCGGTGATGTCCTTGGTTCGGGTGATCTCGCGCGGCATCTTTGCGACCACGTCGCCGGCTGCAACCGCGCTGCCGTCCGTCGCCGAGAGGTAGGCGCCCATCGGCATCAGCTTTTCGTGCAGCACCTGGCCATCGGGGCCGATCACCGAGATGCGCGGTCGCAGCGACGGATCCTTCGCCTCGACGATCACCTTTGAAGCCAGACCGGTGAACTCATCCACCTGCTCGCGCATCGTCTGCCCTTCGATGATGTCGACGAAGCGTGCCAGGCCCTTCACCTCGGCGAGGATCGGGTTCGCGAACGGGTCCCACTCGAGCAGCGCGCGTCCCGGGCTTCACCGGAGAGACGTCGCCGACCTTCACCCAGGCTCCGTACACGACGGGGTGCCGCTCGCGCTCGTGACCGCTGGTGTCGAAGATCACCACCTCGCCGTGGCGATTGCTGGCGATCTGGCGTCCCTGGCGATCCTCCACGGTGCGGAGATTGGCGAAGCGCGCTTCGCCTTCGGAGCGCGCTTCCGCGCTCGACTGTTCCGCGCGGCGCGTCGCCGCGCCACCGATGTGGAAGGTGCGCATCGTGAGCTGCGTGCCCGGTTCCCCGATCGACTGCGCGGCGATCACGCCCACCGCCTCGCCCAGGTTCACCATCTCACCGCGGGAGAGGTCGCGCCCGTAGCACATCTTGCAGACGCCGAACCTGCTTTCGCAGGTGAGCACGGAGCGAATCATCGCCCGCTCGATCCCCGCCTCCTCGATGCGCGCGACCTTCTGCTCGTCGATCTGCTCGCCGGATCGCACGATCACCTTCCGATCGCGGGGGTCGACGATGTCGTCGACCGTCACGCGACCCAGGATGCGCTCGCCGATCGGCTCGATCACTTCGCCGGCCTCGACGAGCGGCCCCATCACGAGGCCGTCCTTGGTTCCGCAGTCCTCCAGCCGGATGATCATGTCCTGGGCCACGTCGACGAGACGCCGGGTCAGGTAGCCTGAGTTGGCGGTCTTGAGCGCGGTGTCGGCGAGGCCCTTGCGCGCGCCGTGCGTCGAGATGAAGTACTGCAGAACCGAGAGCCCCTCGCGGAAGTTCGAGGTGATCGGCGTCTCGATGATCTCGCCCGACGGCTTCGCCATCAGCCCGCGCATGCCGGCCAGCTGGCGCATCTGCTGCGCCGAACCGCGCGCGCCGGAGTCGGCCATCATGTACACCGAGTTGAACGAAGGCACGCGCACGTCGTTGCCGTCGGCGTCCTTCGCGATCTCGCTGCCGATGTTCTCCATCATCTGCGAGGAGACGCTCTCGGTCGCCTCGGCCCAGATGTCGATCACCTTGTTGTAGCGCTCGCCGTCGGTGATCAGGCCTTCCTGATACTGCGCTTCGATCTCCCGGACCTGCTCGTTCGCAGCTTCGATGATCCGCCCCTTGTCGGTCGGGATCGTCATGTCGTCGACACAGAACGAGATGCCAGCGCGCGTCGCAAACTGGTACCCGAGCGTGCGCAAGCGGTCGGCGAGGATCACCGTCGCCTTGGAGCCGAGCCGGCGGTAGGCCTGGTCGATCAGTTCGCCCAGCGCCTTCTTGTCCATCACCTTGTTGATGATCTCGAAGGGGATCTCGCCGGGAACGATCTCGCGGAGCAGCACGCGGCCCGCCGTCGTCTCGACGCGACCGCCTTCCATGCGCACTTCGACGCGCGCGTGCAGTTCGAGTTCGCCGGCGTTGTACGCGAACACCACCTCGTCCGGGTTGGCGAAGCGCATGCCTTCGCCCCGGGCCGGGAGTTCGCTCGCGCGACATGTAGTAGCAACCGAGCACGATGTCCTGCGTCGGGCCGATGATCGGACGTCCCGTCGCGGGCGACAGGATGTTGTTCGTCGACATCATCAGCACGCGCGCTTCGATCTGCGCTTCGATCGAGAGCGGCACGTGTACTGCCATCTGATCGCCGTCGAAGTCGGCGTTGTACGCCGCGCACACCAGCGGGTGGAGCTGGATCGCCTTGCCGTCGATGAGCTGCGGTTCGAAGGCCTGGATGCCGAGCCGGTGCAGCGTGGGCGCGCGGTTCAGCATCACCGGGTGCTCGCGCACCACCTCCGCGAGGATGTCCCAGACCTCCGGGCGCTCCTTCTCCACCATCTTCTTTGCGGCCTTGATGGTGGTCACATGGCCGCGCTGCTCGAGCTTCGAGTAGATGAACGGCTTGAACAGCTCGAGCGCCATGCGCGTCGGCAGACCGCACTGATGCAGACGGAGTTCGGGGCCCACGACGATCACCGAGCGACCGGAGTAGTCCACGCGCTTTCCGAGCAGGTTCTGCCGGAAGCGACCCGACTTGCCCTTCAGCATGTCGGAGAGCGACTTCAGCGGGCGCTTGCTCGGGCCGGTGATGACACGCCCACGGCGGCCGTTGTCGAAGAGCGCGTCGACCGCTTCCTGCAGCATCCGCTTCTCGTTGCGGATGATCACCTCGGGCGCGTTCAGCTCCTGGAGGCGCTTCAGGCGGTTGTTACGGTTGATCACGCGGCGGTAGAGGTCGTTCAGGTCGCTGGTTGCGAAGCGCCCACCGTCGAGCGGCACCAGCGGTCGCAGGTCGGGCGGCAGCACCGGGATGATCTCGAGGATCATGTTCTCCGGGCGGTTGGTGGACTCGCGGAACGCGTCGAGCACCTTGAGCCGCTTGGCGAGCTTCTTGCGCTTCGCCTCGGATGTGGCGTCGCGCATCTCGAGGCGCAGGCGCTTGCTCTCGCCCTCGACGTCGATCTTCGCGAGCAGGTCGCGGACGGCCTCGGCGCCGATCCCGAACTCGAAGCCCTCGCGGCCCCACTTCTCCTTCATCTCGAGCAGTCGCTCGTCCGAGAGCAGCTCACCGGGCTTGAGGTCGGTCTCCTTCGGGTCGGTCACGATGTACGACTCGAAATAGAGCACACGCTCGAGCTCGCGCAGCGAGATCTCGAGGATGTTGCCAATGCGTGACGGCAGCGACTTCAGGAACCAGATGTGCGCGACGGGCGTGGCCAGCGTGATGTGGCCCATGCGCTCGCGTCGCACCTTCGACTGGATCACCTCGACGCCGCACTTCTCGCAAACCACGCCGCGGTGCTTCATGCGCTTGTACTTGCCGCAGTTGCACTCGTAGTCCTTGACCGGACCGAAGATCTTGGCGCAGAAAAGCCCGTCGCGTTCCGGCTTGAAGGTCCGGTAGTTGATGGTTTCCGGCTTCTTGACCTCGCCGTGGGACCACTCCCGGATCTTCTCCGGGGACGCGATCGAGATGCGGATCGAGTTGAAGGCCAAGGGGTCCTTGGGCTTCTCGAACAGGTTGTAGAGGTCTCTCACGGATCCCCCTTATTCGACTTTGTCTTCGATGAGATCGACGTCGAGTCCGAGTGCCTGGAGCTCCTTGACGAGCACGTTGAAGCTCTCGGGGAGACCGGGCTCGAGCGTCATTTCGCCCTTCACGATCGACTCGTACATGCGCGTGCGGCCGCCGACGTCGTCGGACTTGACGGTCAGGAACTCCTGGAGCGCGAAGGCGGCGCCATACGCTTCGAGCGCCCACACCTCCATCTCGCCCAGGCGCTGGCCACCGAATTGCGCCTTGCCGCCCAGCGGCTGCTGGGTGACGAGGCTGTACGGCCCGATCGAACGCGCGTGGATCTTGTCGTCGGCAAGGTGGTGCAGCTTCAGCATGTAGAGTACGCCGACCGTGACGTCGCCCTCGAACGGATCGCCGCTGCGGCCGTCGAAGAGCACCATCTGACCGGAGGTGGGCAGCTTCGCGCGGGTCAGCTCCGCCTTGATCTCGGGCTCGCCGGCGCCGTCGAAGACGGCGGTCGCGACGTGCACGCCGGTCGCGACGCTCTTCGCGAGCGACAGGATCGCCTCGTCCGACGCACCGTCGAGCACCCGCGACGTGGCGGGCTGGTCGTAGGCGACCTTCAGCGCTTCGCGCAGCTTGGCGATCTCGATGCCGCGGTGCTCGTCGAGCAGTTCCTGCACCTGCTGGCCCAGACCGCGAGCGGCCCAGCCGAGATGCGTCTCGAGAATCTGCCCGACGTTCATCCGCGACGGAACACCGAGCGGGTTCAGCACGATGTCGACCGGCGTGCCGTCCGCCATGTACGGCATGTCCTCCTCGGGGAGGATCCGCGAGATCACGCCCTTGTTGCCGTGACGGCCGGCCATCTTGTCGCCGACCGACAACTTGCGCTTGATGGCGACGTACACCTTCACCATCTTGAATACGCCCGGCGGCAGCTCGTCGCCCTTCTTCAGGCGCGCGATCTTCTCGTCGAAGACCGCCTTGATCACGCCAGCCCGCTCTTCGATGTTCCCGAAGATGCGCTCGACCTGCTCTTGCACGCGGGCGTCGGTGACCTGAACGTCCTTCCAGCGCCGCTGCGGCAACTGCGTCAGCTTCTCGTTCGTGATGACGTCGCCCGTGTCGATCCAGACTTCCTTGCGGCGCTCGTCGGCGACGCGATTGGCTGCCGACTTGCCGACCAGCAGCTCGCGAACGCGCAGCAGAGCGCTCTCGCGAATGATGCGGGTCTCGTCTTCCTGGTCCTTGCGCAGCCGCTCGATCTCCAACTCCTCGATCGCGCGGGCGCGCTCGTCCTTCTCGACGCCGCGGCGCGAGAAGACCTGGGCGCCGATCACGATGCCCGAGACCCCCGGCGGCACGCGCAGCGAGGTGTCGCGCACGTCGCCGGCCTTCTCGCCGAAGATCGCGCGCAGCAGTCGCTCTTCCGGAGACAGCTGGGTCTCGCCCTTCGGCGTGATCTTGCCCACGAGGATGTCGTCCGGCTTCACCTCGGCGCCGATGCGCACGATGCCCGCATCGTCGAGATCCTTCAGCGCCTCTTCGCCGACGTTCGGGATGTCGCGCGTGATCTCTTCCTTGCCGAGCTTGGTGTCGCGCGCGACGCACTCGAACTCCTCGATGTGGACCGAGGTGAACGAGTCGTCCTTGACCACGCGCTCGGCGATCAGGATCGAGTCCTCGAAGTTGTACCCGCCCCAGGGCATGAAGGCGACGACGACGTTGCGCCCGAGCGCCAGCTCGCCGCGCTCCGTCGCCGGGCCGTCCGCGATCACCTGCCCGCGCCGCACGCGGTCGCCCGGCTTCACGATCGGCCGCTGGTTGATGCAGGTGTTCTGGTTCGAGCGCTGATACTTGATGAGGTTGATGATGTCGACGTTCGAGCCGGTGCCGTCGTCGTCGTCGGGCTTGATGACGATGCGGCTGGCGTCGACCGACACCACCGAGCCGTCGCGCTTGGCGACGACCGTGACGCCCGAGTCGCGCGCCACCACCGCTTCCATGCCGGTTCCGACGAGCGGCGCCTGCGTCCGCAGCAGCGGCACCGCCTGGCGCTGCATGTTCGAACCCATCAGCGCGCGGTTGGCGTCGTCGTGCTCGAGGAACGGGATCAGCGACGCAGCCACCGAGACCAGCTGGTTCGGCGACACGTCCATCATCTCGATCTGGTCGCGCGGCGTCATCTGGAACTCGCCGGTCTTGCGCGCCTGGACGCTGTCGGCGACGAGGCGACCGTTCGCATCCATCTCGGCGTTCGCCTGGGCGATCGAGAGGCGCTCCTCGTCGAGCGCCGAGAGGTACTTCACCTCGTTGGTCACGACGGAATCGCGCACGACGCGGTACGGCGTCTCGATGAAGCCGTAGTCGTTGACGCGCGCATAGGTCGAGAGCGACGCGATCAGGCCGATGTTCGGACCTTCCGGCGTCTCGATCGGGCAGATGCGGCCGTAATGCGTCGGGTGCACGTCGCGCACCTCGAAACCGGCGCGCTCGCGGGTGAGACCGCCCGGCCCGAGGGCCGAGAGACGCCGCTTGTGCGTCACCGCCGACAGCGGGTTGGTCTGGTCCATGAACTGCGAGAGCTGGCTCGACCCGAAGAACTCCTTGATCACCGCCGAGACGGGCTTGGAGTTGATCAGGTCGTGCGGCATCAGCGTCTCGATCTCCTGGAGCGACATGCGCTCCTTGATCGCGCGCTCCATCCGCACCAGGCCGATCCGGTACTGATTCTCGAGCAGCTCGCCGACCACGCGCACGCGGCGGTTGCCGAGATGGTCGATGTCGTCGATGCGCTTGGTGGGATCCGAGCCGTTCTTGAGGTCGACCAGGTACTTCACGGCGGCGAGGATGTCGTCGCGGCGCAGCGTGGGCAGCTCGCGCAGCGAGATCTCCTCGGCCGGGCCGCCGTGCCCGCCCGGGTGCCAGCGTCACACGCTCGTCGGGACTGAAGCCCAGCTTGTGGTTGAGCTTCAAACGGCCGACGCGCGAGAGGTCGTAGCGCTCGGGGTTGAAGAACAGGTTCTGGAAGAGGTTGGTCGCGGTGTCGAGCGTCGGCGGATCGCCGGGGCGCAGGCGACGGTAGATGTCGATGATCGCCTCTTCCTGGGTCGCGGTCTTGTCGGCGAGCAGCGTGTCCCGCACCGACGTGCCGGTGAGCACCGGGTCCAGGTAGAGCAGCTGGAACTCGTCGATACCGCGCTCGCGGAAACCGTCGAGGTGCGTCTGCGAAATCTCCTCGTTGCACTCGATGATGACTTCGCCGGTCGCCTCGTCGACGATGTCGACCGGCGAGACGCGCTTCACGTTGTCTTCGCGGATCAGGTCCTCGAGGCCGATCGGAATCCAGCTGATCCCGGCCTCGTTCATCCGGCGCAGGCTCGCCTTGTTGAACTTGCGGTCCTTGCGCACGAGCACGTTGCCCGCGTCGTCCTTCACGTCGTGGGACGAGCGCTGGCCTTCCAGCAGCTCGGGATCGACCTTCTTGAGATAGCGCGGCTTCTTGCCGTCGAGTTCGACCTTGATCGTCTCGGGCTTGTAGAAGTAGGCGAGCAGCTCCTCGGTGTTGTAGCCGAGCGCCTTCAGCAGCACCGTGGCGAAGATCTTCCGGCGCCGATCGATGCGCGCGTAGAGCATGTCCTTGTGGTCGAACTCGAGGTCGAGCCACGAACCGCGGTACGGGATCACGCGGCAGGAGAACAGCTTCTTGCCGGCGGCGGAGACCGTCGAAGAAGTGGTCGTGTCGAAGAAGATGCCGGGCGAGCGATGGAGCTGCGAGACGATCACGCGCTCGGTGCCGTTGATGATGAAGGTGCCGTTGTCGGTCATGATCGGGATCTCCCCGAAGTAGACCTCCTGCTCCTTCACGTCGCGGATCGTCTGCGAGCCCTCGGCGTCGTCCCAGGCGACGAGTCGGATCGTCACCTTGAACGGCGCGGCGTAGGTCATGCCGCGCTGCAGGCACTCCTGCACGTCGTACTTGGGCTGCTCGAGCACGTAGCCGACGAACTCCAGCGACGCGGTGTCGTTGAAGTCCTTGATCGGGAAGATCGAGTTGAAGACGGCCTGCAGGCCGGCGTTCTCGCGCTTCTCCGGTTCGATCTGCGTCTGCAGGAAGCGTTCGAACGACTGCTTCTGGATCTCGATCAGGTTGGGGATCTCGAGGATCCTGGGGATCTTCGAGAAATCCTTGCGGACCCGGGGTGCGTTCTCGGAGAATTGGATCTCGGTCACGACTCCGACTCGCCCTCCAATGGAGATGGTGCGGGGCTACCGGGCGCCTTGCGCCTTGGGACAACCGCGCGGGATGCGCGCCTCGCGCGCGCACGAGCGGTCGCGGGCGACGCGGGCGTCGCGCGCGACATCTCGAGAGCTACTTGACGTCGACCTGGCCGCCTGCCGCTTCGATCTGTGCCTTGATCTTCGCGGCTTCGTCCTTCGACACGCCTTCCTTCACCGGCTTCGGCGCGCCCTCGACCAGGTCCTTGGCCTCCTTGAGGCCGAGGCCCGTGATGGCACGGACCTCCTTGATCACCTGGATCTTCTTGTCGCCCGCGGAGAGCAGGATGACGTCGAACTCGGTCTTCTCCTCCACCGGCGCGGCGGCGGCGCCGGCCGCCGCACGCAGCGACGGCGACCGGCGCGGCAGCCGAGACGCCCCACTTCTCCTCGAGGAGCTTCGCGAGCTCGGCGGCCTGCAGCACGGTGAGGCTCGAGAGCTGATCGACGATGGCGTTGAGATCAGCGGACATTTCCAGACTCTCTCCTTGCAGATCGAAACTCGGTCGAACCCGTGCGCGAGCGCAGCTCGGAAGGTGCCCGACGATTGGTGGACGCCGCGTCCGACCCGCGGCCTTGGAACCGCCTCCGCGGTTCCGGAAATCACTCGGAGGCGCCCGCCTCCTCCAGTTGTCTCTGGTGCGCTCCCACGACGCGCGCGATCTGCGCGCCCGGCGCTGCGAGCAGCCGCGCGAGCTGACCCGCCGGCGCCTGCAGCAGCCCGATCAACTTGCCGCGCAGCTCGTCGAGCGACGGCAGCGTCGCGAGCATCGCGATCTCGGCGGTGCCGAGCGCCTGGCCCTCGACGACCGCAGCGCGCAGCTTGAACGGTTCCTTGTCCTTGCGCGTAGTCGACGAGCATCTTGGCCAGCTTCGCGGGATCGCCGAACGAGAACGCGACCGCCGTCGGCCCGTTGAAGTGCTCGAGGAGCGCAGCGCCCGCCGAACCCTCGGCCGCCCTGCGCAGCAGCGTGTTCTTCGCGACGCGGTACTCGAACGCGCCGACGCCGGCGGCGCGCATCTTGGCGCGCAGCGCGTCGACGCTGGCGACGTCGAGACCGCGGTACTCCGCGACGAACACGCTCGTGGCCCGCGTGAAGCGGTCGTGCAGCTCGGCGACCTCGGCTTCCTTCTGCGATCTCGTCAGCACCGCGACGCTCCTCTGCTCACGCGACCTTCGTGACCTCGACCGACGACGGGTCGATGCGCAGGCCCGGCCCCATCGTGGTCGAGATCGAGATCTTCTTGAGGTAGGTGCCCTTGGCCGAAGCCGGCTTGGCGCGCACCAGCGCGTCGATCAGCGCCGTCGCGTTGGCGACGAGCTGGTCCACGCTGAACGACTTCTTGCCGACCGAGACGTGGACGATGCCGGCCTTCTCGACGCGGTACTCGACCTTGCCCGACTTCTGCTCCGCGACCGCGCGACCGACGTCCATCGTCACGGTGCCGAGCTTCGGGTTCGGCATCAGGCCGCGCGGGCCGAGCACCCGGCCGAGGCGGCCGACGACGCCCATCATGTCGGGCGTCGCGATCACGCGATCGAACTCGAGCCAGCCCTCCTGGATCTTCTTGGCGAGGTCGTCGGCGCCGACGTGGTCGGCACCGGCCGCCTGCGCCTCCTTCTCCTTGTCGCCCTTGGCGAAAACGAGAATGCGCACCGTCTTGCCCGTGCCGTGCGGCAGCACGAGGCCGCCGCGCACCATCTGGTCGGCGTGCTTCGGATCGACGCCGAGATTCACCGCGAGATCGACGCTCTCGTCGAACTTGGTGACCGGCGCGCTCTTCAGCAGCTCGACGGCGTCGCGCAGGCCGTAGGCCCGCTCGCGATCGACGAGTTCGCGCGACTGCTTCATGCGCTTGCTCTGCGGCACCGCCTAGCCCTCCACGTCGATGCCCATCGAGCGGGCGGTTCCGGCGATGATCAGCATCGCGGCGTCGATGTCGTTGGCGTTCAGGTCGGGCAGCTTGAGCTGCGCGATCTCGCGGACCTGCGCCTTCGTGACGCTCGCCACCTTCACGCGGTTCGGCTCGCCCGAGCCCTTCTCCACCTTCGCCGCCTTCTTGAGCAGGACGGCCGCCGGCGGCGTCTTCAGCTCGAACGTGAAGCTGCGATCCGCGTAGATCGTGATCACGGCGGGGATGATCAGCCCCGCCTTGTCCTGCGTGCGCGCGTTGAACGCCTTGCAGAACTCCATGATGTTGACGCCGTGCTGGCCCAGCGCGGGGCCGACGGGCGGCGACGGATTCGCCGCGCCTGCCGGGCACTGGAGCTTCACGATTGCTACGACCTTCTTGGCCACGATTCGTCCTCTGCGATTCGCCCGCTGCGGCTCTACGCCTTCTCGAGCTGCGTGTAGTCGAGTTCGACCGGCGTGGCCCGACCGAAGACCTGCACCATCACCCGGACCTTTTCCTTGTCGGGGCGGACCTCGTCGACGAAGCCCTGGAAGTTCGCGAAGGGACCGCTCGTGACGCGCACGTTCTCGCCCTCTTCGAACTTGATCTTCGGCTTCGGCTTGACCGCACCTTCCTTGATCTGCTGAGTCATCCGCGCCACCTCGTCGTCCGAGATCGGCGTCGGCTTGTTCGCTCGCGCCGCCGACGAATCCGGTGATGCGCGCAGTGCCGCGCACGATGTGCCAGGTCTCGTCGTTCAGTTCCATGCGCACCAGGATGTAACCCGGGAAGAACTTCCGCTTGGAGGTGCGCTTCTCGCCCTTCACGACCTCGACGACCTGCTCCTCGGGGATCAGGATCTCGTCGAAGCACTCTTCCTTGCCGAGCGCCTTGGCGCGCTCGAGCAGACCCTGCTTGGCCTTCTGCTCGTGACCCGAGTACGTGTGGACGATGTACCAGTGCTTCTCGGTGGTGTCCTTCTTCGCCGGCGGATCGCACCAGCGGCCGTCAGTGACTCCTCGGATGCGGCAGCGACCGGCGTCTCGGGCGTCTCTTCGCTCACGGAAGAATCCACTCGACGAGCTTGGCGAGCGTCAAGTCGACGACTCCGAGCACCAGCGTGATCACACCGACGATGACCAACACGCCGATGGTTCCTCCTACCGCCTCCTGGCGCTGGGGCCAGGTCACCTTCCGAAGTTCGCCCCGCACGTCGAGGAAGTACTGGCGAGTGCTCTGCACCCATCCAGCCGGACTCATCCGCTCTTCTTCGACTTCCTTCGTCACTCGACTTGCGCCTCTGCTCGTTTCGCGGTGGCAGGCGCGGAGGGACTTGAACCCCCAACCCCCGGATTTGGAGTCCGGTGCACTACCAATTGTGCTACGCGCCTAGACTCCTGGTGTGCCGGCCGTACCAGCGCTCCTACTCGATGATTTCCGCGACGACGCCGGCGCCGACGGTGCGGCCGCCTTCGCGGATCGCGAAGCGCAGCTCCTTGTCCATCGCGATCGGCGTGATCAGCGTCACCACCATCTCGACGTTGTCGCCGGGCATCACCATCTCGGTCCCCTCCGGCAGCTCCACGTTCCCCGTCACGTCCGTCGTCCGGAAGTAGAACTGCGGCCGGTACCCCTTGAAGAACGGCGTGTGCCGGCCCCCCTCGTCCTTCGTTCAGGATGTACACCTGCGCCTTGAACTTCGTGTGCGGCGTGATCGACCCCGGCTTCGCCAGCACCTGACCGCGCTCCACGTCGTCCTTGTCGATCCCGCGCAGCAGCGCACCCACGATTGTCCCCCGCCTGCCCCTGGTCCAGCAGCTTCCGGAACATCTCGACCCCCGTCACCACCGTCTTGCGCGTCGCCTTGATCCCGACGATCTCCACCTCGTCGCCCACCTTCACCACGCCCTGCTCGACCCGGCCCGTCACCACCGTCCCGCGGCCCGTGATCGAAAACACGTCCTCCACCGGCATCAGGAACGGCTTGTCGAGCACCCGCAGCGGCTCCGGAATCGACGCGTCCAGCGCGTCCATCAGCTCGTCGATGCACTCGTTCGCCGCGTCGTCCTTCGGGTCCTGCCAACGCCTTCATCGCGCTCCCCCGAATGATCGGCGTCGTCGTCGCCCGGGAAATCGTACTTCGTCAACAGCTCCCGCACCTCGAGCTCCACCAGCTCGAGCAGCTCCGGGTCGTCCACCATGTCGCACTTGTTCAGGAACACCACCAGGTGCGGCACGTTCACCTGCCGCGCCAGCAGCACGTGCTCCCGCGTCTGCGGCATCGGTCCGTCCGCCGCCGACACCACCAGAATCGCCCCGTCCATCTGCGCCGCGCCCGTGATCATGTTCTTCACGTAGTCCGCGTGACCCGGGCAGTCCACGTGCGCGTAGTGACGGTTCGCCGTCTGGTACTCCACGTGCGCCGTCGAAATCGTGATCCCGCGCTCCCGCTCCTCCGGCGCCTTGTCGATCTGATCGAACGGCACGAAGTCCGCCCAGCCCTTCTTCGCCTGACGCTGCGTGATCGCCGCCGTCAGCGTCGTCTTGCCGTGATCCACGTGGCCAATCGTCCCCACGTTCACGTGCGGCTTCGTCCGCTCGAACTTCGCCTTGCCCATGCTTTCCCTGGACCTCCGACCCCGGCGCTTCCACGCGCCGACTCATGACTTCGTTCGCCTTCTGCTCACTCCGCGTGCCGCCTTTGACGGCGCGTGCCGGCTGGAGCCCACGACCGGGATCGAACCGGTGACCTCGTCCTTACCAAGGACGTGCTCTACCGACTGAGCTACGTGGGCCTACGTCGGTGCTCAGCCTGAACCGGACTCCCTCGCGAGACTACTTGTCGTGAAAGGCACTCGGGGTCGCAACTCCTGGGGCGCAAGGCTTGGAGCGGGAAACGGGATTCGAACCCGCGACCCCGAGCTTGGAAGGCTCGTGCTCTAGCCAGCTGAGCTATTCCCGCCCGCGAAACTCCCGTGGTCTCGGATGCATCTGTGAAGCGCGCCAGTCGATGCTGTTCCGCCAGGCTCGGTGGTGGAGAGGGGAGGATTCGAACCTCCGAAGGCGTGAGCCAGCAGATTTACAGTCTGCCCCGTTTGGCCGCTTCGGTACCTCTCCGGCTAACCGGTGTCGCTGCCGACGCCGGCGGTTGAAAATGAGCGCGCGGCGACCCGGTCACCTCCGCTCTCTTCACGGCGCGCATCTGGCCGCGCAGAATGACTCGAGCGGATCTTTGTCGGTGTCGCCGCAGTACTTTCGTTTTCGAATCGACGCTGCCGAACCGATCCTGCCAACCTGTGATCAACACTGGGATCAACACTGGGATCAACACGCGAATCGGTAGAGGCTTCAATCGGCGCCGCCGCCCACGACGCCCTGGTTTCGCTCGTACCCGGCCGGGACCCAGATGATCCCGCCCTTGTTTCGGATTAGGCTCAGGAACCCCTGGAAACCCTCGCCTTGGAGCTGGCGAGGGGACTCGAACCCTTAACCTGCGGATTACAAATCCGCTGCTCTACCAATTGAGCTACGCCAGCCCAGCTTGGCAACCGGCGCACTATAGCGGAGGCGATGTCTCCGGCAATACGAACGCTCAAGCTCGCTCAGCGTCGGCGCCTCGCCCCGGTGAACCCGTCCTTCGCGCCCATTCGAAGAGGACGACTGCGGCGGCCGAGGCGACGTTCAGCGACTCCACGACGCCCGCCATCGGGATCCGCACGAAGACGTCGACGGCCGCGCGCACCCCGGGCCGCAGCCCGCGGCCCTCCGCCCCGAGGACCAGCACGAGCCTGCCCTTCAGCAGGCGATCCGGAATCTCGTACAGGTTGCGCCCCTCGACCGGGTCCGCCGCGTGGACCCAGAAGTCTCGCTCCTTCAACCACTCGAGGGCGCGCACGAGGTTGGTCACCTGCGCGATGGGGAGATGCTCGAGTGCGCCTGCGCTGGCGCGCGCGACGGCCGGGCTCAGCGGAGCGACTCGACGCTCGGGCAACAACGCGCCCCTCACTCCGGCTCCCTCGGCGACCCGGAGGATCGCCCCGAGGTTCTGGGGGTCCTCGATCCCGTCCAGCGCGACGAGCCAGCAGTCGCCGGCGGGCTGCATCAGCGCCTCGATGTCGAGGATCGGGACCGGTCCCACCTCGAGCAACACACCCTGATGCGCGACACCTGCGGGCGCCTCGCGGTCGAAGCGCTCCGCCGCGAGTTCCTCTGCCGGGACGCCCGCGGCTCGAGCCCGGTCGAGCAAATCCAGGAGCTCGGGACGCGGACTTCGTTCGCCCCCGCGCAGCAGCAGCCGCCGCAGCGTGCGACGCTGCGCGCGGAGCGCTTCACGCACCGGGTGGACGCCGGCCAGCAGCTCGTGGTCGGGGCGACCCCGTTCTCGACGCGACCGATCTCGCGGGCGAGATTGCAAGCCGCGTCTCCCGATCCCTCTCGGACCTACCTCGGGTTTGATCTGCGCGATCTCGCCGCCGCGTCGGAGCGCGGCGGGATTCAGCGCCGCAGCTTAGCGCGCAACGGAGCGGTGGCGTGGAACACCGCGTCGGCGTTGGCGACACCCGGATGGTTCTTCAGCTCGAACTCGAGATAGTCGCCCAGTGCGCCGAGTGCCATCGGCACCTCGTGCGCGAGCTCTGCGGGCAGGGCCAGCGCGCGCTCGATCAAACACTCGGGATCCAACGTGGCGCCGGCGCCCGGCGAGATGCCCGAGAGCAGGCGCGGGTACCGCGTCGCAGCTTCCTCGATTGCCTTTGCGAGGCGCTCTCGCGGAGCGGCATCCCCTTCGGCTGCGACGATCGGCGCCACCAGCGCGGCGAGGAGTTGCACGGATTCCTCGACGAACGTTCGCAGGACTTCGCCGGACGCCTGGTGTCGTACGCGCTGGGTGAGATCCGGGTCATCCTGTGCGCGACGAATGCGCAGTGCGCCCGCGCGGTGCAAGAGCTGCAGCATGCGAGCGGCCGTGGGATCGTCGAGCCCGACTCGCCGGCAGAGCGGGATGAACGCGGACTCCGCGGCGAGCGCGTCGAAGAGCAATCGCTCGATGCCCGACGTGCTGTCGCGCCGAGCTGCGACCGCCTCGATCCGCACGCGCGGATCCGAAAGCGCCGCGACGAAGCGGCGCAGCTCCTCGCGCCACCGTACTCCTTCCTCGACCAGTCGCTGCGTCGAGAGATGGAGGCGCACGATGTTGTCCGGCTGCACCTCACCGTCCCAGAAGTACGCGAGACCGGTGGGATACGAGAAGAGCGAGCGCACGATCTCCTCGACCTGTCGTTGCAGGCCGGTCCACAGCTCGCGCGGCGAGAGCAGGCCGCGCTCGACGAGCGTCTTGCCGAAGCGTTCGCCGCGGCGAAATCCGCGCTCGGCGTCGCGCAACTGCTCGAGCGTGATCACGCCCGAGCGTACGAGCGAGTGGCCGAGTCGGTCGATGCGTTGGTTCGACGCGGCGAACACCAGTTCGCCGCGATGCACCCACACGGACTTCGCGTGGTCTTCGTGGCTGAAGAGCAGAAAGCCCGACTTGCCAGCGCCCTGGATCCAGCCGAACACATCGGGCAGCGGAAACGCACCCACGTCGACGCAGAGCGCGAGATCGCGATCGGCGGGCAACTCGGCCTCGCCGATGCGGCATCGTTCGAGGAGGATCGTTCGCGCGCCGCGGGCGCGTACCCAGACGCGCTCGTCGGGGTCGAGACCGAGGGGCACGCGCAGTTCCGCGTCGATCAGAAGGCCCGCATCGCGCCGGCCTCCACCCTCCCGATCCGCCATTCCATCTCCTCTTCGCGTCGCGAGAACGCCCTCTCCTTCGACCCCGCGTGCGCCGCCCTTGAGGGAACGACGCATCGCCACGCCTGCGTCGCGCCCTCACCACCCAGGTCCGTGCGCCGCGCGGTTGTGGCGCGAGATGCATTCATGCTGCCGCCCGGTTGCACCGATACGCGGACCAGGAGGTTTGCCATGTCCCAGGAATCGTCGATCGAGAGACGCCGCTACCCGCGCATCCTCTTGCAGGTGCCGATCCGGCTCTCCACGATCGATCCGGAACTCGACCCGTGGACGGGACGCCCCTTCTTCCGCAGCTGTGAAGAGACGATCGCCGACCTGTCGCGCGGCGGCGCCCGCGTGCAGTCGCGCGAGCCGCTGGCGCCCGGCCGCCGCCTGCTCCTCGAGCTGGATCTCCCCGAAGGGCCGAGCTTCGAAGCGATCGCCCGCGTGGCGTGGGCGCGGCTCGAAGCCAGCGCGAGCAACGACGTCTCCAACGGATCCTACGGACTCGGCCTCGAGTTCCTCGGCGGCACTCCCGATCACGCGACGCGCCTCGAGAGCTTCCTGCACCCGCGCGCCGCCGCTGCATAGCGCGCGGAGACGGGGCGCTGCTGCGGGTTCTTGATCGTCGCGCGGGGCGACGGGTATGCTCCGGGCCCCATGCGTCCGCCGGGCAGTTACAAGATTGCGAGCCGCGAGCGCGCCTTCGACGCGCTGCTCGGACCCGAGTTGCGCAGCGCGAAGCGCGCTCGCCGGATCCTCGATTCCCTGCGCAACGAAATCCTCGAGGGCGGCGACGGTCTCCGCATCCGCCGGATCTTCTCCAGTCCGCGCGAAGTGTTCCGGCTCGAGATCGAGTTGCCCGAACTCGGCTACCAGCGCACGACGCTGCTCGACCGATCAGCCCTCGACGAGCTGCTCGCCGGCGACGACGTGCGCGCGCTCGTTCGCCAACGACTGCTTCCGCTGTGAACGGGTCGATGGGCTCCGCGCGGCTCACGCGCTCGTGGCCCGCGGCTGCGGGGTGCCCGGGGCAGGACTCGAACCTGCATGGCCAATGGCCAGGCGATTTTAAGTCGCCCGCGTCTACCGGTTTCGCCACCCGGGCGCTCGAAGCGCGGCACCGAGGATAACCCGGCTCCATGTACCACGGAAAGAAGATCGTCGTCGTGATGCCGGCCTACAACGCCGCGCGTACGCTCGAGCGTACCTACCGCGAAATCCCGCTCGACGTCGTGGACGACGTGATCGTGGTCGACGACGCGAGTCGCGACGAAACCGTCGAGGTCGCGAGAAAACTCGGTCTTCCCACCTTCGTGCACGCGCAGAACCGCGGTTACGGCGCAAACCAGAAGACCTGCTACACGGAGTCGCTGCGACATGGCGCCGACGTGACCGTCATGCTGCACCCGGACTATCAGTACACGCCGCGCCTGATCGTGGCGATCGTCGCGATGATCGTCGACGGTCCCTACGACGTCGTGCTCGGCTCGCGCATCCTCGGGGGCCACGCGCGCCAGGGCGGCATGCCGCTCTACAAGTACTTCGCGAATCGCCTGCTCACGATGGTGCAGAACGCATTGTCCGGCTCGAAGCTCTCCGAGTTCCACACCGGCTACCGCGCCTTCTCGCGCGAAGTTCTCGAGACGCTCCCGCTGCTCGAGAATTCCGACGACTTCGTCTTCGACAATCAGATGCTCGCCCAGGTGATGCGCTTCGGCTTCGAAATCGGCGAGATCTCTTGCCCGACGGCGTACTTCGCGGAAGCCTCGTCGATCAACTTCTCGCGCTCGGTGACCTACGGACTGGGCTGTCTGCGAACGGCTGTGCAGCTGTTCGCGCAGCGACGCGGCTTCGCGTCGTTCCCGATCTTCGCGGACGGCGGGCGGCGGCTCGCGATCGAAGCGCCGGCGAGGAGCGGAGTGGAGGCCCGGGCCGGAATCGAACCGGCATAAACGGATTTGCAGTCCGCTGGCTAAGCCATTCACCCACCGGGCCTCGGCGGGAGCGAGCACCGTAGCAGACGCAGCCAGGTCTTCCGCTCCGGCTCCGCGCCACGCGCGTCGCGGACCTGAAGCGCGGCGCTACCGTGCGCGCGTGCGTTGGCTCGCAATCTTCGTCGGCGGCGGCCTCGGAGCCTGCTCCGCTACGAGCTCGGAGGCTTCGTCCAGCGCAGCACGGGCGCGTTCTTTCCGTGGGGAACGCTGTTCGTCAACGCGAGCGGTTGTCTCGCGATCGGGATCCTCGCGACGCTGTTGGAAGAGCGCTCGTTGCTGGGCCCGACGTGGCGACTCTTCCTGCTCGTCGGCGTGCTCGGCGGCTACACCACGTTCTCGTCCTTCGGCCTCGAGACCTGGCGTCTCGTCGAGTCGGGTGACTGGCTCCGCGCAGCGGGGAACGCGGGCGGTAGCGTCATGCTCGGCCTCGCCGCCGTGGCGAGCGGCGTTGCCATCGCGAGGCTCGCGCCGTGACGCTCCCGCGCGAGGGCAAGCTGCTGCGCATCTTCATCGGCGAGAGCGATCGCCATGGCCATCAGCCCGCCTGGCAGGCGATCGTCGAACTCGCGCGAGCCGAAGGCCTCGCCGGCGCCACCGTGCTGCGCGGAGTCGCCGGGTTCGGCCGCTCGAGCCGCATCCACACCGCATCCGTGCTGCGCCTCTCCGAAGACCTGCCGATCGTGGTCGAGATCATCGACACGGCCGAGCGCGTCGATGCCTTCCTGCCGAAGCTCGAGCCACTCGTGGGCGGCGGGCTCGTCACGCTCGAACGCGCCGAGGTGCTGGTGTATCGCGCGGCTCCGTGAGCCCGCTGCAATCGGTGTCACAGAGTCGGCAGCGCGTACAGCGCGCCGGCGACGAGCAGCGAGAAGCCACCCGCGCCTTCCTCGACGCCGAGCAACAGCTCCGCCTGCGCCGAGTGCGTGAAGCGCGCGGGCAGACCGTGCGCGACGAGATCGCGCTTCACCGTGCAGAGCAGCGCGTCGGCGTCGAGCGCCGGAAACGCGCAGCGACGCCGGATCGAGTCGCTCGCTGCTGCCGTCCGAGAGCGCGATGCTTCCGCTTCGCGAGATCGACGCCGCGCACGAAGAAGCCGCACTCCTCGACGTCGAGCTGCCCGCGGAAGTGCCCGAGCTGCACGACGTACTTGCCCGCCGCGGGCAAGTAGCGGACGCCGCGCTCGAAGGCGGCGCGCAGCCGGCGATGGGCGATCGCCTGGCCTTCGTGGGTGCAAGCGACCATCGCGGTGGAGGACGAGTCCGAGCGAGCGGAGCGGCGGCGGACCGGGCTGGCTCAAGCTCCGGGCACGGACTCTGCTTCGGCGCTGCCGTCGGGCCGCACGCGAAATACGCCGAGCAGGTCGTAGCGGTACCAGAGCACGACGCGTTCGACCTCGCGCCCGTTGCGGTAGATCCACTTCTCGTTCCAGCAGACGCCGTACTCGTCGTGGGTGCGCGGATCGTTCACGCTGCCGACCTGATCGGTCGGCGCGCCGATCCGCTTCCAGACATCGCGGCGGGTCGGCTTCGCAGCACGCGCGGCGGGCACGCTCATGATTCGGAGGGCTTCGCGGTCATCGATCGCACTCGCCGCCGACCATGTTCAGGAAGTCGAAGGTCGGGATCAGGTCGGCGAGCATCGCGCCGCGCAGCATCTGCGGCATCGGCTGCAGGTTGATGAAGCTGGGCGGACGGCAGCGCACCTTCCACGGTTGGGCGGTTCCGTCCGACACCACGTAGAAACCGAGTTCGCCGTTCGCCGACTCGACCGCGTGGTAGGCCTCGCCGGCCGGCACCAGCGGGCCTTCGGTCACCGACTTGAACTGCTGGATCAGCTCTTCCATGCGGTTGAAGACGCGTCCCTTCGCGGGCCAGCGCACGCGCGGATCGTCGACGTTCACGGGTCCCGCGCCGACCTTCTCGAGCGCGACGAGACACTGCTCGATGATGCGCAGGCTCTGCTGCATCTCCTCGACGCAAACGAGGTAGCGATCGTAGTTGTCGCCGACTTCGCCGATCGGGACGTCGAAGTCGAGTTCGGCGTACTTGAGATAGGGCTGATCCTTGCGCAGGTCCATCGGAACGCCGGCGGCGCGCAGCAGCGGGCCCGTCACGGCGTACTCGATCAGCGTCTGCTTCGGGAGCATGCCCGTGCCGCGCAGGCGATCGACGAAGAGCCGGTTTTGCGTGACGACGTTCGTCGTAATCTCTGAGCAGGGTGCGGATCTTCGGGATGTTCGCGCGGCACACGCCCGGGAACGACGGCGGCATGTCGTGCTTCACGCCGCCGATGCGCACGTAGTTCGACGTGACGCGCGCGCCGCACAGGATCTCCATCAGATCCCAGGTGAGTTCGCGCGCCTCGATGCCGAACAGGAACGGCGTCATCGCCGACAGCTCGAGGCAGGCGGCGCCGCAGCGTGTCAGGTGATCGCCGAGCCGCGAAAGCTCGCCGGCCATCGTGCGCAGCCACTGGCAGCGCTCGGGTGTCTCGAGGTCGAGCAGCTTCTCGACCGCGAGGCAGTAGCCGACGTTCGCGAGGATCGCCGAGTTGTAGTTGAGGCGATCGGTGTACGGGATCGCCTGGTACCAGGTGCCGCTTTCGCATTCCTTCTCGAAGCCGCGGTGCAGGTAGCCGACCTGGATGTCGAGATCGACGATCGTCTCGCCGTCGAGTTCGATCAGGAACTTGACGGTGCCGTGCGTCGCCGGGTGCGACGGCCCCATGTTGAGGAGCTGATGCTCGGCGTGCAGGTCCCGGTCGAAGTCGCTCTCGCGCGTGCGGGCGTGAGCCATCAGCAGAACCCTCTGGTCATCCGGTCTCAGTTCCTCGGGCCGACGAGCGGCTGGCGCCGCTCCTTCGGGTAGTCCTTGCGCAGCGGGTGGCCCTCGAACTCCTCGTAGAGCAGGATGCGGCGCAGATCCGGATGATTGCGGAAGCGCACGCCGTAGAGGTCGAAGGCCTCGCGCTCCATCCAGTTCGCAGCAGGCCAGACCGCGACGCACGAATCGATCTGACACGGCATCTCGGGCACGCCCGCCTTCACGCGCACGCGGTGCATGTGCTGGCTCGAGAGCAGCTGGTAGACGACTTCGAAGCGCGGCCCGTCGCGATCCGGGTAGCCGGCGTAGTCGACGACCGTCAGGTCGATGAGCATGTCGAACCCGAGGCCGGCGGTGTCGCGCAGGAAGCGCAGCACTTCGACGTTGCGCGCCGCATCGACCAGGGCGGTCGCGTCGCCGCGCTCCGCGTGCGTCGCCAGCACGTCGCCCGGGAAGGCGTCGAGCAAGCGACGCAGCGCCGCCGAACCGAAATCCTCCAGCACGCGGCCCTGCGCGGCGTCCATCACTCGGCGTTCCGCGAACGCGGCGCGTGCTGGCGGTCGTACTCGGCGCGGATGAATTCGAGTCGGCGCTTCAACAAGGCTCGCGGGGACCAGCAGCTCGGGCTTGTGGTAGAGCATCGAGCCGCGGTCGTAGCTGGCCAGCTCGACTTCGCGGCTCATCACGATTGCCTCCTCGGGGCACGCCTCTTCGCAGAGGCCGCAGAACATGCAGCGCGACATGTCGATGTCGAACGCTTCCGGGTAGCGCTCGATGCCGCGCTCCGGCAGCTCGCCCGGAATGATCGTGATGCAGTCGGTGGGGCACGCGAACTCGCAGAGCCCGCACGCGACGCACTTGGGCAGTCCGTCGTCGAGCGCGACGAGCACCGGCATGCCGCGGAACGCATCGGGATAGTCGACGCGCTCCTCGGGATACTGCACGACGAAGGCGGTGCGGTTGCCCGAGAGCCAGCCGCCGAGGTTGCGGAAGAAGTGGCGGCTCGTGGTCGCGAGGCCCTTCAAGATCGCCGGCAGATAGGTGCGCTCGGCCAGGCCGAGATTCTCGTGGCGCTTGACCGTGACGACGCGTGCCCCCATGCGGCGCGCAGGCTAGCGGAGCCCCTGCGCATCGGCGAGACGCCGCGGGACGGGGCCGGCTATGACTCGAACGTCGCCGTCCTCGAGCAGTTCCCGCACGTGGTGCAGGAACGCGTTCGCCGGCGCGCCGTCGACGGCGCGGTGATCGTAGGACAGCGCGAGGTGCATGATCGGCCGGATCACGATGGCGTCTTCGCCGTCGGTCGTGCGCACGACGGGGCGCTTCACGATCTCGCCCATGCGGAGGATGCCGACCTGGGGCTGGTTGATGATCGCGAAGCCGTAGAGATTCCCGTGCCGGCCGGGGTTCGAGACGGTGAAGGTGCCGCCGCGCAGATCGTCGGGCGACAGTTTCTTGGTCCGCGCGCGCGCCGAGAGATCCTCGATCGCCGCGGCGAGGCCGGCGAGCGAGAGGCGGTCGGCGTCGCGCACCACCGGCACCACGAGCCCCTTCTCGGTCTCGACCGCGACGCCGATGTGGATTGCACGCTTCTCGACGATCGCGTCTTCGAGCACCGAAGCGTTGAGGCGCGGGAACTCGCGCAGCGCGCGCACCGCCGCGTGCACGATGAACGGCAGGAACGTGAGACTGAAGCCGTGCTGCGCCTGGAACGCTTTCTTGCGGGCGTCGCGCGCGCGCACGACGCCGTTCATGTCGACTTCCGCGACGGCGCCGACGTGCGGCGAGATCTGCTTCGAGAGCACCATGTGCTCGGCGACGATCTTGCGCAGCGGCGTCATCGGAATGACGCGATCGCCCTCCTGCACCTGGTAGGAGAGATAGGGCGGCTGATTGCCGGCACCGCGGAAGCGCTACGCGATGGATCGGCGCGGGCGCTCCCAGCGGTCGCGCCGCCGCCGGTGCGGCGACGGCCGCGACGCCGCGCGCGACGTCGCCCTTCGTCACGCGACCGCCGACGCCCGTCGCTTCGACGTCGCGCAGATCGACGCCGGCTTCCGCGGCGGCGCGCTTCGCAACCGGCGTCGCGCGGAGCGCCGGCGCTGCCGCGACCTCGGCCTTCGTCGGCTCGACGGGCTTTGCGAGCCTTCGGCTCGGCCTGCTTCGCGGCGACCGGCTTCGGGGACGCGTCGGCGGCGGCGCCGGTCGAGATCGTCACGAGCGCGGCGCCGACCGGGACCGTCTCGCCCTCCGGCGCGAGGATCCGCTCGATCACACCCGCTTCGGGCGCGGGGATCTCGGCGTCGACCTTGTCGGTGCTGACCTCGACGAGCGGCTGGTCGCGCTCGACGCGGTCGCCTTCCTTCACGAACCACTTCGTGATCGTGCCCTCGACGACGCTCTCGCCGAGCGCGGGGAGTTCCACCGTGATCGCCATCGAGTCTCTTCCCTCGCCTAGAAGTTGATGCCGCGACCTTCGGCTGCCAGCGCGGCTTCCATGATCGCCTCGGAAAGCGTCGGGTGCGCGTGCGCGGTGCCGGCGATCTCGGCCGTGGTCGCCTCGAGCGTCATGCCGAGTGTCAGCTCGGCGATCATCTCGGTGGCGCCGTAGCCGACGATGTGCGCGCCGACGATCTCGCCGAAGTGCGGCTCGGCGATCAGCTTGGCGAAGCCGGCGGTGTGCGCAGCCGCGACGGCCTTGCCGAGTGCCGTGAACGGGAACTTGCCGACGCGCACCTCGCCGAACTTCGCGCGCGCCTCGTCCTCGGTGTAACCGATCCAGGCGACCTGCGGCTGGCAGTAGATGCAGGCGGGAATCTTGTGGTGGTCGATCGCGGGGCGCTTCAGGCCCGCCAGGAACTCGACCGCGGCAATGCCTTCCTCGCTCGCCTTGTGCGCCAGCAGCGGCGCACCCGAGAGATCGCCGATCGCGCGCACCGTGGCGACGTTGGTGGCGAAGCGCGCGTCCACCGTCACGAAGCCCTTGGCGTCGGTCGCGACGCCCGCGGCTTCGAGACCGAGATCGCCGGAGAGCGGTCGCCGTCCGATCGCCACCAGCACCTGGTCGGCCTCGAGCACTTCGCTCGCGTCGCCCTTGCGTACCGTGACGCGCACGCCATTCGCCAGCACCTTCAACTCCTCGAAACGCGTGCCGGTGCGGACCTCGATCTTGTTGCGGCGGAACTCGCGCTCGACGACCTGCGCGACTTCCCGGTCCGCGCCGGGCAGCGCCTGCGCCGCCATCTCGATCACCGTCACCTGCGAGCCGTACATCGCGTAGACGTACGCGAACTCGAGGCCGACGGCGCCGGCGCCGATGATCACGATGCGCGCCGGCAGCGTCTTCGAGACCAGCGCCTCGCGCGAGGTCAGCACGCGCGTGCCGTCGACCGTGACGCCGGGCGGCACCCATTCCGTGGAGCCGGTCGCGAGCAGCACGTTCGCCGCTTCGACGACGCCCTCGTCCGCACCGGTCACGGCAACGCTGGTCGGTCCGGTGAGACGGCCGCGCCCATGCACCAGCGTGATCGCGTTCTTCTTGAGCAGCGACTGCACGCCCTTGCAGAGGCGGTCGGCGGTCTTGCGGCTGTGGTCGACGACCTTGCCGTAGTCGAGGCGCAGTTCGCCCGCGACGACGCCGAAGGTCTCCCCGTGATTGCGCAGCGAATCGACCAGCTCGGCGCCCGAGAGCAGCGCCTTCGACGGGATGCAGCCCCAGTTCAGGCACACCCCGCCGACCCGATCTTCCTCGATCACCGCCACGCGCTGCCCGAGCTGCGCGGCGCGGATCGCGGCCACGTAGCCGCCAGGGCCGGACCCGACGACCGCGAGATCGAAGCGTCCGCCCGCTCGGGTGCCCGTACTCACCGCGTCTCTCCCTTCCCGACTCGGCTTCGATCGGCGACTTGGCTCGGTAGCGGAGCCCGCGCGCTCGAGCGCGTTCTCGGCTAGGCGACCGGCTTCTGCACCACCGGCACTCGCAGATCGGCGGTCTCGCGGTGCCGGCCGTCGCTCGACACGCGCTCGGCCTGCACGCGGTCCTGCAACTTCATCAGACCGTCGAGCACGGCTTCCGGCCGCGGCGGGCAGCCGGGGATGTAGATGTCGACGGGGATGATCGTGTCGATGCCCTGGAGCGTGGCGTAGTTGTTGTAAGGACCGCCCGAGCAGGTGCAGGCGCCGAATGCCATCACCCACTTCGGCTCGGCCATCTGGTCGTAGACCTTCTTGAGCACGGGCGCCTGCCGGTGCGAGATCGTGCCCACCACCATCAACAGGTCGGACTGGCGCGGCGAGAAGCGCGGCAGTGCGCAGCCGAAGCGGTCGAGGTCGTAGCGCGGGCCGGCGACCGACATGAACTCCATGCCGCAGCACGCCGTGACGAACGGATACAGGAACATCGAATACTTGCGGCCCCAGTTGAGAACGGCGTCGACCTTGGTCGTCAGCAAGGTCTCGTCGCCCTGGCGCATGTAGTCGATGTAGCGATTGCCGGCCATGCAGTCCCCCGCGCTCGGTGGCTCAGCATAGCCGCTGGCTGCTGCTGGAACAGGTCGCCGCGATCGAGCGGCGAGGATCATGCGTTGTCCCGCGTAGCGAGCCAGCGGCGAGCGGCGAGGATCATGCGTTGTCCCGCGTAGCGAGCCAGCGGCGAGCGGCGAGGATCATGCGTTGTCCCGCGTAGCGAGCCAACGGCGAGCGGCGACATCATGAGCCCGCCTCGCCTATGCTGCGTACCCAGCTGAGCGAGAGGAACGCGATGGGCGAACCGGATCGAGCGACGCGCACTCCGAGCGCCGGCAGCGAGGCTTCCTCGCGCGGTGACGCGGGTCGCGGCCGCTCGCGCGACGAAGCGCGCCGCCGCGGTCTCGCGTGGGGCGTGCACGCCTTCACCGCGAGCGGAGCGGTGGTGGGCGCGATCGCGCTACTGGCAATTGGCGCTGGCAACTGGCAGCAGGCTGCGATCCTGATGCTGGTCGCGCTCGCGATCGACTCGGCCGACGGAACGCTCGCGCGCGCGGCGCGGGTGCGCGAGGTGCTGCCCGCCATCGACGGCCGCCGCCTCGACGACATGGTCGACTATCTCAACTACGTGATCGTGCCGGTCGTGTTCCTGGTCGCGGCCGGCTACCTCCACCCAGCGGTCGCCGCCGCACCGATCCTGGCGAGCGCCTACGGATTCTCCCAGGAGGAGGCCAAGACCGAGGACGACTTCTTCCTCGGCTTCCCGTCGTACTGGAACATCGTGGCGCTCTACATCTGGCTGCTCGACGTGTCCGAACTCACCGCGACGCTCGTCGTCGTCGCGCTCGCGATCGGCGTCTTCGTGCCGCTCAAGTACCTCTACCCGAGCAAGATGCCGGCCGGGAAGACGGCCATGGCGGTACTCGGAATCGTGTGGGTGATCGGCGCTTCGATCGCGGTGGTCGCGCGCGACTCCACCGCTCCCTGGCATCTAGCCGAAGCCACGCTCGCCTACCCCGCGCTCTATCTCGGGCTTTCCTTCTGGTTCGGTGGCCTGCGCCGCAAGCCCTCATGACGAGCCGTTTGCGTGTTCCCGCCGAGGAACTCGACATCGCGTGCGAGGTCGACCTCGCCGTCGTCGGCGGCGGTTCCGCGGGTGTTGCTGCGGCGGTGGTGGGCGCGCAGCTCGGACTGCGCGTGGCGCTCGTCGAGGAGATGCCGTTCCTCGGTGGGATGAGCACGGGCGGCGCGGTTGGCACCTATTGCGGCTTCCATCGGCAGGAGCGCGACGGTTCGATCGTTTCGAACGTGGGCGGCTTCCCGCTCGAAGTCGCGGAGACGCTGAAGGCGCGCGGCCACGCCTATGGGCCGATCGCGTTTCGCGAGACGGCCGCCCTGCCCTACGTGCCGTGGGGCGTGAAGCTGCTGCTCGAAGAGCGCGTCGCGGCGGAGTCCGAAGCTGCGGCTCTGGTTGCACGCGAAGGCGACGCACGCGGTCGTCGAGGATGGCGAGATCCGCGGCATCGCCGTGGCGACGCGCGCCGGTCGTCTCGCGCTGCGCGCGCGGGTGTACGTCGACGCCAGCGGCGACGCGGAGCTGGCGCGCCTCGCCGGCTGCGCGACCCATGTTGGAGACGCGATCCAATACCCCTCGACGATGTTCACGATGCAACACGTCGACCTGCCCGTCGCGCTCGGAGCGTTGCGCGACCTGCCTCGACTGCTGGCCGACCACTTCGAGAGCGAGGGGCTGCCGCGCAAGGGCGGCAACCTGTTCCCGAGCGGGCGACCGGGCGAAGTGCTGGTCGCACTCTCGCGGATCGCGCTGGACGGTCGTCCCGTGGACGGCAGCGACGCCGACGAGCTGACTGGGGGGAGCTCGAAGGACGCCGTCAGGTCGTGCGACTCGCGGATTTCCTGCGGCGTCGCGTGCCGGGCTTCGCCGACGCCTTCGTCGCCGACTCGCGCGTTTCGGCTCGGCGTGCGCGAGACGCACAAGGTGGTCGGCGAATACTCGCTCGCGGAAGACGACGTACTCGGCTGCCGTCACTTCGAGGACGGCATCGGCCGCGCGACCTGGCCGATCGAGAAGCACGTCGCCGGCGGCGAGACGCTGTGGCGCTTCCTCGAACCCGGCACCTGGTACACGATCCCCTACCGCTGCCTGGTGCCGCGCGGTGTGCGCAACCTGCTGGTCGCCGGTCGCTGCCTCTCGGCCGACCCGATGGCGTTCGCGTCGGTGCGCGTGATCGGCCCGTGCATGCTCGAAGGCCAGGCGGTCGCCGTCGCAGCCCGCCACCTCCGCGACCACGACGTCCCCGCCCGCGACGCCGACATCGACCGCATCCGTCACGACCTCGCCCACCTCGGCGTCCCGCTCTGAGGAAGGTGAGAAAGGGTGAGAAAGGGGACGGTCCTGGAGCGTGACGGGGTGAGGAGTTTGGGGACAGGCTTCGCCGCAGGTGTGTCCCCCAACTCCGCGACCAGTCCACGAGGAGGACCGTCCCCTTTCTCCTCCTTTCTCCTCCGTCGCTATGCTGGTGCGTGTGGTGGTGGGGCGGCGGCAGATCGGGGGCGGAAGCGGGGTGAGCGCGCGACGCGGCGTGCTGCTCGTGAACCTGGGCTCGCCCGATGCACCGACGCCGCGCGCGGTGCGCCGATACCTCCGCGAGTTCCTCGGCGACCCGCGCGTACTCGACATGTCGGCGCTCGGCCGCTCGCTGCTCCTGAACCTCGTGATCCTGCCCTTCCGCCCGCGCCGCTCGGCCGCGGCCTATGAGAAAGTCTGGACGCCCGAGGGCTCGCCGCTGATCGTGAACGGCCTCGCGCTGCGCGACGCACTCCGCAAGTCGCTCGGCGACGACTGGGTCGTGGAACTCGCGATGCGCTACGGCGTACCCTCGATCGACGCGGCCATCGCGCGCCTCGCCGACGCCGACGTCGAGCGCGTCACCGTCGTGCCGCTCTTCCCGCAGTACGCGAGCGCCAGCACCGGCTCCGCACTCGAAGCGGTGTATTGCGCCGCAGCCGAGCGCTGGAACGTTCCGCCGCTCGACGTGCTGCCCTCGTTCTACGCGGAGCCCGGTTTCATCGCCTCGCTGGCGGCCGTCGCGCGCGAGCTGCCCGAAGAGCAGCTGCCCGATCACGTGCTGATCTCGTTCCACGGTCTGCCCGAGCGCCAGATCCGCAAGAGCGACGCGCGGGTGCGCACTGCTTCGCCTCCGAGTCGTGCTGCGACGCGATCGGACCGGCGAACCGCTTCTGCTACCGCGCGCAGTGCACCGCCACCGCCCGCGCGCTCGCGAAGGCGCTGGGGCTCGGCGCGAACACTGGACGCTGTCGTTCCAGTCGCGTCTCGGACGCACGCCGTGGATCCAGCCCTACACCGACGAAGTGCTGCCGCGAGCTCCGCCGAGCGCGGTTTCCGCCGGCTCGCGGTGCTCTGCCCGTCCTTCGTCGCGGACTGTCTCGAAACGCTCGAGGAGATCGGCATCCGCGCCCGCGAACAGTGGCTGGCGCTCGGCGGCGAAGAGCTGGTGCTGATCCCGTGCGTGAACGCGCACCCGGCGTGGGTGGACGACGCTGGCCGAATGGATCCGCGATCGCGACGCGTCGGCTGCTGCGCCCCCCGTCTGACGCCCGCCGCTACGCGCGCTCCGCCGCGGCGACGCGGCGGCGGCCGACCTCGGCGACCTCGCGACCGCGCTCCACCCAGTCGCGCCCGCTGAACACGACGTGGCGTACGCGCGCCGTCGTCGATGCGCTCGGGCACCGCGCCGCCCTTCGGCCAGAAGCTGAGTTCGCTCTCGCGCGCGTCGGCGACGAAGCCTTCGAGGCGCGTGCCGTCGTCGAGCACGAGCGTCACGTCGCCGCGGTAGCGGAACGCGGCGCGCAGCGACTCGGGCGTCGCGTCGAGCGACGAGCCGGGCGGCGGCGGCGCCTCCTCGCGGCGCAGGCGGCAGCGCAGCCGTCACGTCGCGATCCGCTCGGCGCCGGCACGCTGCGGACCGAAGAGCGCCGCGCGCGCCATCGCGACGAAGCCGCGCCACGACGAGAAGCCCTCTTCGACGGCGCTCGCCTCGAAGCCGCTGTGCACCATGCAGTTCTGGCACTGCGGGTTGCCGCTCTTCGGGCCGAAGCGATCCCAGTCCGTGTCGTCGAGCAGCTCGCTGGTAGGTGCTCGGCGTAACCTTCCTGCAGCAGGTAGCAGGGCTTCTGCCAGCCGAAGACGCCGCGGCTCGGCATGCCCCACGGCGTGCAGTCGTGCTCGCGCGCGCCGACCAGGAACTCGAGGAAGAGCGGCGACTGGTTGAAGCGCCAGTTCTTGCGCCGCTCGGGCGAGCGGAACACGCGGCGGAAGAACTCGCGCGTCGCCTCGCGCGCGAGGAAGTGCTCCTGGTCGGGGGCCGTCGCGTACGAGTAGCCCGGCGACACCATCATGCCCTCGACGCCGAGTCGCATCGCGGTGTCGAAGAAGTCGCGCGGTCCGCTCCGGATCGGCGCCGTGGAAGAGCGTCGTGTTGGTGGTGACGCGGAAGCCGCGCGCCAGCGCCTTCTCGATCGCGCGCACCGCCTTCTCGTAGGTGCCGTCGCGGCACACCGAGTCGTCGTGCTCGGCTTGCGAGACCGTCGAGGTGGACGCTGAAGCTCAGGTACTTCGACGGCGTGAAGAGGTCGAGCTTCTCCTCGAGCAGCAGCGCGTTGGTGCAGAGGTAGACGTACTTCTTGCGCGCGACCAGCCCCGTCGACGATGCGGTCGATCTCCGGGTGCATCAGCGGCTCGCCGCCCGGCAGGCTCACCATCGGCGCGTCGCACTCGTCCACCGCCTGCATGCACTCCTCGTAGCTGAGCTGCGCCTTCAGCACGTTCGACGGGTACTGGATCTTGCCGCAGCCGGCGCAGGCCAGGTTGCAGCGGTAGAGCGGCTCGAGCATCAGCACCAGCGGGTAGCGCTTGCGGCCCGCGCAGCTTCTGCTTGAGCACGTAGGTCGCGACGGTCGCCATCTGCGAAATCGGAACGGGCATTGCGGAAACCTCTAGGCCAGCGCGCGACCGCGGTGCGGGCGATGGAATTCGCTACGCGATGGATCGCTGCGCGCTCCGCTTGCGGCCCACTCCGCGAGGACCGGCGCGGCGCGGCGCAGTCTGCGCAGCGCCGCGATGCCCGCGTGCACGATCGCGGGCCGCCAGAACTCGTGGCGCGGGCCGTCGCTCACGGCGCGCAACACGGCGAAGGGCCGGCCCGCCGCCGCGGGCGCGAGCCAGAACGACTCCATGTCGACGGCGCAGGCGCCCGTGCGCGCGCAGCTCGGCGCGCGGCTGGCCGTCCGCGAGCCGCGCGACGCACGCGATCGCGCCGATCGTGTACGCGCAGCCCGGCGCGCGAGCGCGTCGACGAGCGCGGCGCGCGTCGACTTCGATGCGCTCGCCGTTCGGGACCGACCAGCGCCGACGCGACGACAGATCGCCGGGCTCGAAGCGTCGGATCGAGCGCGCCGCAGACGCCGGCCACCGCGAAGGCGCCGGCCGGCTCCTGCGCGAGCCGCGCCGCTGCGCGCTCGGCGCGGCGCCGCCCCATGCCGGTGCGCACGACGCGCACGCCGGGCCGCCGCGCGCGCAGGGCGAACGCCTCGACCGCGAGCGGCGCTGCGACGAGCAGCGTGGGTCGCAGCGCAGTCGCTCACTCTCCCCCTCGCAGGTAACGGCCGAGTGCCATCACCGGGAAGTGCAGTCGGTAGAGGTGGTAGCGGATGTAGAAGTCGCCCGGGAAAGCCCGTGCCGGTGAAGTGCGGCTCGTCCCAGTCGCCGTCGGCGCGCTGCGTCTCGCACCAGCCACGCGACGCCGCGCTCGACGACGGCTCCGCGCTCGCCAGCCGCGAGCAGCGCGAGCAGCGCCCACGCCGTCTGTGACGGCGTCGAGGCGCCGCGGCCGCGCCACGCCGCGTCCTTGTAGGAGCGCGGATCCTCGCCCCAGCCGCCGTCGGCGTTCTGACGCGTCTCGAGCCAGCGCACCGCGCGCCGGATCGACGCGTGGTCCGTCGCGATGCCGGTGCGCACCAGTGCGGGCACGGCGGCTCCCGTGCCGTACACGTAGTTGATGCCCCAGCGGCCGAACCACGAGCCGTCCGGCTCCTGCGCGCGCAGCAGCCATCGCGGCGCGCGCAACGTGCGCGGGTCGCTCGCGAGGCCCTCGTCGGCGAGCATCTCGATCACGTGCGCGACGACGTCGGCGCTGGGCGGATCGGTCACCTCGCCGAAGTCGCAGAACGGCAGCTGTCCGCAGAGCGCGCTGGTGTTGTCGACGTCGAAGGCCGCGAAGCCGCCGTCGCGACACTGCATGCCGAAGGTCCACGCGACGGCGCGCCGCACCGCGGCTTCGCTGCGCGCGGGATCGGCGCCCGCAGCGCGCAGCGCCAGGATCACCTCGGCGGTGTCGTCGATGTCGGGGTAGTTGTCGTTGGCGAACTCGAACGCCCAGCCGCCCGGCTCGAGCTGCGGGCGCTTCACCGACCAGTCGCCCGGCACGCGGATCTCCTCGTCCAGCAGCCAGGCGCCGCCGCGCAGCATCGCCGGATCGTCCTTCGCGACGCCGGCGTCGCGCAGCGCGACCATCGCGAGCGCCGTGTCCCACACCGGCGACTGACACGCCTCGAAGCGGCGCATCCCGTTCTCGCGGATCGCGAAGGTCTCGAGCGCTTCGAGGCCCGTGCGCAGCGCGGGGTGGTCGAGCGAGTAGCCGAGCAGGTGCAGCGCCATGATCGAGTACACCCACGGCGGCTGGATGCCGCCCCAGCAGCCGTCGGCTTCCTGGCGCTTCAGGATCCACTCGGCGCAGAGCGCGAGCGCGCTGGCGCCGCAGCGGTCCGAGCGGGATGCTTCTCGTAGACGTGCAGCGCGCGGTCGAGCGCCTGGAAGCGACCCGCCCAGGTCGAGAGCGGCTGCTGCTCGCGCGACCACTTCCCGGTCTTCAGCTCGTCGAGCGCGAAGCCGAGCGAGCGCTGCGGGCGATGCGACGCCACCACCGTGAGCGGCACGATCGTCTGGCGCGCCCACGACGCGAAGTCGTAGACGTTGAGCGGGAACCACGACGGGAACAGGATCACCTCGGGCGGCAGCGCCGGCAGTCGCTCCCACGGCCACTGCCCGAACAGCGCCAACCAGATGCGCGTGAACACGCGCGACCGCTCGATCCCGCCGAGTTCGCGCGCGAGCGCGGCGGCGCGTTGCATGTGCAGTCGCGTCGGCGGAATCGCCGGCCACGCGCAGCGCCGTGTACGCCTCGATCGTCGCGGAGAGATCCGGCGGACCGCCGTGGAAGATCGCCCAGCCGCCGTCGTCGCCCTGGCGCGAGCGGATCCACGCCGCGGTGTCGCGCAGGATGTCGTCGTCGCGGATGCCGAGGAACTCGCGCAGCAGCAGATCCTCCGCCTCCATCGTCACGTTGGTTTCGAGTTCGCCCTTCCAGTAGCCACGCTCGTGCTGGATCGCGAGCAGTCGGTCGCGTCCGCGTTCGAGCGCGCGGCGGGCGGGAGAGACGAACGGCTGGGCGAGCGAAGCGGTCATCGGTCGGGGACTCCTTCTGCGAAGCGGATCGGGAAAGGGAGAGGCCGACTCAGGCGGCAGAGCGCGCCGGCGCGCGCGCGAGTGAGCGCAGCGCAGCCAGCGCCGCACTCGTGCCACTCCGCACGGCGCCTTCCATCGTGGCCGGCCAGCCAGTGTCGGTCCAAGCTCCGGCGACGAAGACGCCGGGCAGACCGACGTCGGGACCCGGTCGCGCCGCGCGCGTCCCCGGCGCCTGCCGGAACGTCGCCGCGCGTTCCACGGTCACGAAGAAGTCTTCCACGCGAGCGCCGCGCGCCGCGGGCAGCAGCGCCTCGAACGCCGGCAGGAAATGGCGCCGCAGCTCCTCCTGCGCGACGCCCACCCACGCGTCCGCCGCCGACAGTGACACCGCGACGTACTGGCCGCGCTCGAGACCGGCTCCGCGCGTGCGATCGAAGCTCCACTGCAGGGGCGTGTCGATGCCGGCGAGAAAGGGATAGGGCAGCACCGTGCGATCGAAGACGACGTGCAGATTGACGATCGGCGCGCGGCCGAGCGCGCGCAGCCCAGCGCGATCGACGCGCGCCGCGGCGGGCAGCAGATCGGCGGCCTCGTCGTGCGGCACCGCGAGGATCACTGCGTCGGCCGCCAGCCACTCGCCCGCGACACGCACGGCGGGTCCGCTCGCCGCGCTTTCGATCGCCTCGATCGCGTGGCGGAGGAGCACGCGCGCGCCGGCCTTGCGCAGCGCTTCCTCGGCGGGATCGGCGTGCACCGCGCGCAGCGGCAGCGTCGCCCAACCCACGTCGGCCGCGTCGGTCTCCTCCAGGAAGCCGGTCTGGAAGACCTTGGCGGCGAGCGCGAGCGACGCGTCGCGCGCCGGCAGATTCAACGTCGGGCGCACCAGCAGGTCCCAGAAGCCGTCGATCGCCGCCGCGGACTCGCCGTGCGCCGCGAGCCAATCGCCGAAGCGCTGGAGGTCGAGCGCGGGATCGCCGAGGTCGAGAGCGGCGATGCGCCGCGCGGTGAGCGCCGCGTGCACGCGCGCGCGGAACGGCAGGTGATGGAAGCGCAGGAGGCTCGGCGCGAGGTGCGCGGGACTCGGCAGCGCATGACGGCGAATCCACGCGACGCCGCGACCGGGCGCCGCCACCGGCACCGCGAGTCGCGGCTGCAGGGTGACGCGGTCTTCGGAGCCGACGCGCGCCAGGAAGCCGCGGTACGCCGTGCAGCAGCGCAGGAACACGTGCTGTCCGTTGTCGATCTCGAGGTCGCCGCGCGTCGTCGACCAGGTGGCGCCGCCGAGCCGGGGCCGCGCTTCGAGCAGCGTCACACGCGCACCTGCGTCGGCGCATTCGAGCGCGGCTTGCAGCCCCGCGAGACCTCCCCCCACGACGACGACGTGCGACTCGCTCACGGCTGCGCTCGCCGCGCGCTGCGCCACAGAATCGCGACGGCATGCCGCGCGATGTCGCGCCGTCGCGCGCGCGGCGCGCCGCCGCTCGGGTCGAAGTGCGCGCGTTGCAGGGCGTCGGCCGCGGCAAATCCGCCCGCGGCGTAGCCCGCGACCGCAAAGCGCGCCGCTCCCCGCAGCGACCCGACGAGCGGCAGCGCCGACGCCAGCAGCGCGCGGGAGCGCGCCACCTGGAGCGCGATCGCGCCGCGCAGCGACTCGAGTGCCGGGCGCGCCACGAGATCGGCGTCGCGCACGCCGAAGCGCGCCAGATCTTCGGCCGGTAGGTAGACGCGCCCGTTGGTGTAGTCCTCGGCGACGTCCTGGCAGTGTTCGAGCACTTGCAGCGCCGTGCACACGGAGTCCGACAGCGCGATGCGCGCCGGCGTCGCCGCGCCCGCCGCGTGCAGCACCAACTCGCCGACGGGGTTGGCCGACAGCGCGCAGTAGTCGCGCAGCTCGTCCCAGTCCGCGTAGCGCACAACGAACTGGTCGCGGCGGTTCGCTGCGAGCAGGCGCCGGAACGGGGTCAACGGCAAGCGGCCTGCTTGCAACGCCGGCGCCAGACGCTGCAGCAGCGGAAGTTGTGCCGCGCCACGCGCGGCTCGCTCGAGATCGCTCTCGATGTCGTCGAGGCGCGCGAGCCGGTCGCCGGGAGCCGCATCGCCCGCTTCGTCGACGAGGCGCGCAAAGCCGTAGATCGCGAGCAGGTCGTCGCGCAGGCCGCGCGGCAGCCAACGCGGCGCCACCGGGAAGTTCTCCGATTGCGCGCGGGCGAGCAGCGCCTGCGACTCCGGATCTTCGGTGCGGAGCGGCGTTGCGATCGCGGGCGCGGCGACGGCGCCGGGCTCGATGATCCGGAGGGCCAGGCGCTGCGCGCCCTGCTCGATGATCCGGAGGGCCAGGCGCTGTGCGCCATGCGTCACCGAGAACCCCGCTCGCTCGGCTCGAGGATGCGCTCCACGACGCGCCGCAGACCCGCGCGGCGGATGCGGTCCTTGCGCGGATCGGGGTCGAGGATCGCGAGCAACAGGTTGCCGTGCAGCATCGAGACGATGCCCATGGCGGTCGCTTCCGCTTGTTCGGGTTCGTCGTAGAGCGGCATCAGCGCGTCGCGCACGTCGCGCGCGAACTGGTCGTGCAGCACGAAGATCGGCTCGCGCAGCGACGCGCGCAGCGTCTCCGACTCGATCACCCAGCGCACGATCGCCTGGATCGCCGGCCGCTGTTCGGTGACGAAGCGCTCGTAGACGCCGAAGAGCTGGAGCAAGCGCTGGCTCGGGTCGCTGTCTTCGAGCGAGCGTGCGACTTCTTCGACGAACGGCACCAGCATGCGCCGGAAGGTCTCGCGGAACAGCGTGCTCTTGTCCGTAAAGTGCCAGAACACCGCAGAGCGACTCACGCCAGCGCGCGCCGCGATCGCGGTGATGCTGGCGCCGTCGTAACCGCGTGCGGCGAAGAGCCCCCCTGCGGCGTCGAGGATGCGCTGCTGCGTGCGATCCTTGTCGGCCTTCGCGCGACGCGGGCGCGCCGGACGCGGCTCCTCGGGAGTCTCGGCTGGAATCGGCGGCAGGATCACGACGGGACCTCTTCGAGCGCCGCCCAGCGCGCCAGTTCGGGACCGAGCACGCGCGGCACGCGCCGCAGGTCTTCGACGCGACGCGTTCCGGTGAGCGCCATCACCGCGCGCACCGATTCGGCGAGCCGCTCGGCGCTCTCGAGCACCGCCGGCGCACCGCCGCTGGCGTAGGCGCGCAGGAACGGCAGCGCGAGCCCGGCGGCGCGCGCGCCGAGCGCGAGCGCGCGCACCACGTCGAGCGCGCTGCGGATCCCACCCGACGCGATCGCCGCGACGCCGGCCCGCTCGGCGAACAGCAGCGACGCGGCCGTGGGGATGCCCCACTCGCGCAGCGTCTCGCCGAGCGCGCGCTGGCGAGCAGAGCCGCGCAGCGCCTCGACACCCGTCCAGGTCGTACCGCCGGCGCCCGCCACGTCGACCAGCGCCACGCCGATCGCGCGCAAGCGCGCCAGCGTCGCGGGGCCGAAGCCGCAGCCGGTCTCCTTCACGATCAGCGGCACCGGCAGCTCTTCCACGAGTCCTGCGATCGTCGCGAGCAGGCCGCGGAAGTCGCGGTCGCCCTCGTCCTGCACCAGCTCCTGGGCCGTATTCAGATGGATGCAGAGCGCGTCGGCGCCGATCGCGCGCGCCAGCGCTGCGACGCGCTCGGGCCCCGCTTCGCGCGCCTGCACCGCACCGAGGTTGGCGAAGAGCAACACGTCGGGCGCGGCGTCGCGCACCCGGTACGAATCGGCGAGGGAAGGATCCTGCAGCATCGCGCGCTGCGACCCCACGCCGATCGCGAGTCCGACCTTTTGCGCCGCCGTCGCGAGCGCCAGGTTCACGGCGCGCGCCTCGGGCGCGCCGCCCGTCATGCCGGTGATCACGATCGGAGCCTGGAGCCGGCGCCCGAGCAGTTCCACCGACGCGTCGACTTCGTGCCACGCCAGCTCCGGCAGCGCCTCGTGCAGCAGCTGCACTTCGGAGAACAGCGTCGAGCGCTGCGACTCGACGTCGCGCTCGATGCACAGTTCGAGGTGGGCGAGCTTCCGCTCGCGGACTTCGCTCATGCCCGCGCACCGGCGCGGACGCCGAGGAACGCGCCCGCCGCGATCGCGAAACGCCGCGGCTTCGACAAACGCAGCGACGGCCCGAGGCACGGGAAGCCGCGCGCATGGAGTTCGTCGAGCAGGGTTCGATAGATGCGGCCCATGGCCTCGGCTGGTCGGAGGACGTTGCGGTCCTCGGCGGGGAGCAGGCGTGCCGCGCTCTCGTAGCGAATCCGCGCGCGCTCGGCATAGAGAGCGAGCAGCAGCCGGATCTCCTCGGTCATCTTGCCGTCACGCAGGCTCGCGGGATGCACGCCCATCCGCACGAGGTCTTCGCGGGCGAGGTAGATGCGACCCGAGGCCGCGTCTTCGCCCACGTCGCGCAGCACATTGGTGAGCTGCACGGCGATGCCCATCTGGCGGGCGTACTCGAGTGCATCGGGATGGCGCGCCTCGAGCACGCGCACCAGCAGCAGGCCGACCGTCGAAGCGACGCGATAGCAGTAGCGCTCGAGGTCGGCGAAGGTCTCGATCGCTTCGCCGTGTAGATCGGACTCGACGCCCTGCAACAGCTCGAGGAATACGTCCTGCGGCAAGCGGAAGCGCCGCACGGTGTCGCCCAGCGCGACACCGACGGGATGTTCCGCGCGCCCTGCATAGGCCGCCGCGAGTTCCTCGCGCCAGCGCGCGAGCAGGCGCCCGCGATCGCCCTGCACGTTCGGGTCGTCGGCGATGTCATCGGCCAGGCGGCAGAACGCGTAGATTGCGTGCAGCGCGCGACGTCGCGGGCTTCGGCAGCATCCAGAACGCAGCCGCGAAGCTCGAGCCGCTGCGCCGCACCACCTCGGCGCAGTGCTGATAGGCGGCGAGCCGCGCGGGATCGAGGCGTTCGGCCGCCATCGGCTAGCCCGCAACCGCGCGGCGTGGCCGCGCTGTGACCGCTTCCAGCGCGTCGAGCGTGCGCGCGACGATCGCCTCGGCGTCGATGCCGGCGATGCGCCACTGCGCGTCGGCCTCGGCGTGTTCGATGAAGCGATCGCCGACCCCGAGCCGGTGCACCTGCGTGCCGGGCGCGACGTCGCAGAGCGCTTCGAGCACCGCGCTGCCGAAACCGCCGGCGAGCGCGTGATCCTCGACCGTCAACGACCACGCGCACGCGCGCCGCCACGTCGGCCAGCAGCTCCACGTCGAGTGGCTTCACGAAGCGCGCGTCCAGCACCGCGACCGAGAGATCCAGTTCGGCGAGCCGCTCGGCGGCGACCAGCGCGGCGGGCACCGTCTTGCCGAGCGCCACGATCGCCGCGTCGCAACCGTCGCGCAGCAGCTCGCCGCGACCGATCGCGAGCGGCTTGGGATCGGGATCGAGCGTCATCCCTGTCGCGGCGCCGCGCGGGAAGCGGATCGCGAACGGACGACCCGACTCGATGGCGGTCGCGATCAGGTGCTGCAAGCTCGTTCTCGTCGCGCGGCGCGGCGATCACCAGATGCGGAATCGCGCGCAGATAGGCGAGATCGAGCAGCCCGTGGTGGGTCGGGCCGTCGGCGCCGACGAGACCGGCGCGGTCGAGCACGAAGGTGACCGGCAGCTCTTGGAGCGCCACGTCGTGCACGATCTGGTCGAAGCCGCGCTGCAGGAACGTCGAATAGATCGCGCAGACCGGGCGCAGGCCCTCGGCCGCGAGACCGGCGGCGAACGTGACGGCGTGCTGCTCGGCGATCCCGACGTCGTAGACGCGCTCGGGAAATTCCCGTGCGAAGCGGTCGAGGCCGGTGCCGTCGGGCATTGCCGCGGTGATCGCGACGATGCGCGGATCGCGGTCGCGCGATGCGCGCGAGCGCGTCGGCGAAGCAGGCCGTCCAGCTCGGCGGACCCGCGGCGCTCGCGCGGCGCGCGCCGGTTGCGACGTCGAAGGGTGTCGTGGCGTGCCAGAGGAAGGGATCGTCCTCGGCGGGCGCGAAGCCGCAGCCCTTGCGCGTGCGCACGTGCAGCAGCGTGGGGCCCGGCGCTTCGCGCAACGCCGCGAGCGCGTCGACCAGCGCTTCGAGGTCGTGTCCGTCGACCGGGCCGGCGTAGCGCACGCCCAGCGACTCTGCGTAGCCGCGCACGTCGCCGCCGCGCGAGAGACCGCCGACGTTCGGCGCGATCGACATGCCGTTGTCGTTGTAGATGACGCGCAGCGCCGGAGCCTGGTCGGCGAGCTGGCCGGCGTGATTCAGCGCCTCGAAGGACATGCCCGCGGTCGCGGCGCCGTCGCCGATCACGGCGACCACCTGCGACGCGTCGCCGCGGCGGCGCAACGCCTCCGCGATGCCGAGCGCCGCCGACACGGAGGTGCCCGCGTGGCCTGCACCGAACACGTCGAAGCAGCTCTCGCTGCGCCGCAAGAAGCCGCTCGGGCCGTCTTGTTGGCGGATCCGCGCGAGCGCCTCGCGGCGGCCCGTCAGCACTTTGTGTCCGTAGGCTTGATGGCCGACGTCCCAGATCACGCGGTCGGCCGGCGTGTCGAAGACGTAGTGCAACGCAACGGTGAGTTCGACGGTGCCGAGGCTGCCGGCGAAGTGACCGCCGCGCGCTGCACCGCGCGCAATCAGCTCTTCGCGCAGCGCCGCTGCGGCGCGCGCCAGCATCGTGCGCGGCAGCCGCCGGAGATCAGCCGGCTCACGAATCTTGTCGAGCAGCGCCACACCCCCCAGGCTCTGTCGATGGATGTGAGCACACTCACACCCGTCACCTGCTGGGGCAAGCGGTTTCGCTGACCGAAAGGCGGGTATCGGTCAGTGGCTACAACTCATGAGGTCGCCGCTCGCCTGCGGCTCGCTACGCGGGAAACGGGGTTCCCGGTGGTTCGGGTATCTGCGATTCATTGTCGGTCGGCCGCTCGCCTGCGGCTCGCTACGCGGGAATCCAGCTCGTGAGGTCGCCGCTCGCCTGTGGCTCGCTACGCGGGAATGGGGCCTCGCTACTCGAGTGCGTTCGAGATGCGCCTTGCGAGCGCGGCGAGCTGTGCGTCGTCGGCGCGCTGACGGCCGTGCAGCTTGAATTCGGAACCCGCGGTGCGCGGGATCAGATGGGCGTGGTAGTGGAAAACGCTCTGGCCGGCCGCTGCACCGTTCAGCTGAAACATCATCAGACCGTCCGGTGCGAGCGCCGCCTTGATGGCGCGCGCGACGCGACGCACCAGCAGGTGCACGTCGGGCAGTGTCTCGGGCGTCGCCTCGAAGAGATTCTCGTAGTGGATCTTGGGGATCACCAGCGCGTGGCCCTCGCTGGCGGGAAACAGATCCATGAACGCGAGGGCGTGTTCGGTCTCGGTGATCTTCGTCGCCGCCGCTTCGCCCGCGACGATCTTGCAGAAGATGCAATCGGCTTTGCTGCTCATCGTTCCTCCATGACTTGCCGCGCCGCGCGCGCACCTGATGCGAGTGCCTCGCCGAACGCGACGCCGTCGAGATGGGCGCCCCCGAGTGCGAGGCGCGGGAAGCGCGCGAGCCGCGCGCGCACACCCTCGACCAGCCGCGGGTGATCGCGACCGGGCTGCGCCACCGCACGCGCCCAGCGCGTGATCGAGAGCACGCGCGGCGCTTCGCGCAGGCCGAGCACCGCATCGACCTCGGCGAGCAGCGCCGCGACGAGCTGGTCGTCGCTCCAATCGATCGCGGCGGGCTTGCGCCGGCCTGCCGCAAGCAGCGTCAACAGCTCGCGACCCGCTGGCGCGCGACCCGCGAAGAGCCGACTCGAGAACAGGCAGCCGAGCAGCACTTCGCCCTCGCCGCGCGGGACGAGATAGCCAAAACCGCGCACCGGAACGCGCGTCGCGTCGCTCGCCACCGAAAGCGCGACGCTGGCGACCGGCGCCGACTCGATCGAGCCCAGCGCCTTCGCGGCCTCGGCATCCAGCGCGCCGAGCAAGCGCGACGCCGGATCCGCGGGCAGCGCCAGCACCAACGCTTTCGAGCGAAGCGTCTGCGTACCGGATTCCGTTTCGATTTCGACGCGATAGGCGCCATCCTCGAAGGCGATCGCGGAAGCCTGTGCGGACAGCCTCAGCGCGTCGCCGAGCGGCGCGGCGAGCGCGTCGGTGAGCGACGAGATCCCTGCTGCACCGGACCACGTTCCCGCGCGCGCCTTCGGACCCCCGCGAAACGCCTGCGCCAGCAGCCCACGCACGACCGAGCCGCTGCGCCGCTCGGCGGCGACCAGACTCGGGAACACGGCTTCGGCGCCGAGCTGATGCTCGTCGCCCGCGTAGACACCGGTGAGGAACGGAGCGATCAGCGCATCGCGCGCTTCGCCGCCAAAGCGCCGCGTCGCGAACTCCGCGACCGACTCGCCGCTCGCGTCGCCGCCGCGCACGAAGGGTTCCGCGAGCAGTCGCAGCTTGCCGCCGCGCGTGAGCAGCGGCGTGCGCGCGAAGGCGACGAAGCCCATCGGCACAGCCAGCAGTCGGCCACCGCGTACCAGGAAGCGTTCGCCGCTCGCAGGCAGCGCTTTCAGCAAGAGCGGCGAGAGGCCCTGTTCGCGCGCGAACTCGTCCATCGCCGGCGCGACGCGGAACGTATTCGGTCCGCGTTCGACGAGATGTCCGTCGATGCGCTCGCTCCACGCGCTGCCACCCGCGCGCGCACCGGCTTCGAGCACGATCACCGCGCGTCCCTGAGACCGCAGCGTCGCGGCCGCCGCTAGGCCCGCGATCCCGGCGCCGACGACGATGCACTCGACGTCCGTCATGTGAGCCACCTCATGAACTTCGCTCGCCTGCGGCTCGCTGCGCGCTCACTTCGTGAGCTTGCGTACTGCGTCCGTGAAGGCGCGCACGCCAGCGACGGGCGTCTCGGGAAGACAGCCGTGTCCGAGATTCAGCACGTGGCCGCGGGCGGTGCGACCCGCGTCGCGCAGTTCGCGTACCCACGCGGCGATCCGCTCGGGCGGCGCGGCCAGTGCGCACGGGTCGAGGTTGCCCTGCAGCGCGACGCGCCGCCCGACGCGCCGCGCGGCGTCGGCCAGCTCCACACGCCAGTCGAGCGAGAGCACGTCCGCCCCGGATTCCGCCATTGCATCGAGCACATGGGCGCCACCATTCACGTAGAGGATCAGCGGAGCGGCGTCGCGCTTCAGGCGACGCGCGATCGCCTGATGCGTCGGCAGCACCCACTCGCGGTAGTCCGCGGCGGAGAGCAGCCCCGCCCAGGTGTCAAAGAGCTGCACCGCCTGCGCGCCCGCTTCGATCTGCGCGTTCAGGTACCCGACGGTCATCTCGGTGAGCCGCTCGAGCAGCGCGTGCAACACGGTGGGCTCGCAGTACATCAGCCGCTTCAGGGCGGCGAAGTCCTTCGAGCCCTTCCCCTCCACGAGGTACGCGGCGAGTGTGAACGGCGCCCCCGCGAAACCGAGCAGCGGCACCTGCTCGGCTTCGAGTTCGCCGCGCAGCCGGCGCAGGACCTCGAACACGTAGGGCACGCTGGCGCGCGGATCGAAGACGGCGAGCTTCTCGACGTCCGCGAGCGTGCGGATCGGCTGCGCGATCACCGGACCGGGGCGGAAATCAAGATCGACGCCCAGGCCGAGCACGGGGATGAAGATGTCCGAGAACAGGATCACGGCTTCGGTGCCGACGAGTCGCAGCGGCTGCAGCGAAAGCTCGACGGCGCGATCCACGTCCTGACACGCTTCGAGGAACGACACGCCCGCGCGCACGGCGCGGTATTCGGGCAGATAGCGGCCCGCCTGGCGCATCAGCCATACGGGCGGCCGATCCACCGGCTCGCCGCGACAGGCGCGCAGAAAGCGCTCACTGCGGGTCGGCTCGCTCAATAGCCGCCCAGCCGCGCATAGCGCTCGCGGTGCCAGGCCGCGTCGCCAAAGGTCATTTCGGCCACGCGCGCGCGTTTCAGGTAGAAGCCGACGTCGTATTCGTCGGTCATGCCGACGCCGCCGAACATCTGCACGGCCTCGTTCGCAGCGAGCACGAAGGCATCCGAGCAGCGCGCCTTCGCGAGCGACACGAGCTTCTCGAAATCCGCGTCGCCCGCATCGGCCGCGCGCGCCACCGCCATCACCACCGAACGCGCCAGCTCGATCTCCATGAACACCTTCGCCGCGCGGTGCTTGAGCGCCTGGAACGAGCCGATCGGCACGCCGAATTGGATGCGCGTCTTCAGGTAGTTCACGGTGTCGTCGAAGACCTGGCTGGTGGCGCCGAGCATTTCGGCGCACAGACCCACCGTCGCGATGTCCACCACCTGCTGGAGCAGCGCCCCGCCCTGCCCGATCGCACCGACGACGGCATCGGCCCCGACGCGCACGCCGTCGAGACGCACGAGCGCAGCGTTGCGATGGTCGATGCGCGTCTGCGGCGTCACGCGGAGACCGGCTGCATCACGCGGGACGAGGAAGAGCGTGAGGCCCGCGGCGTCGCGTTCGCCGCCGCTGCTGCGCGCGACGACGACGAGCGCATCGGCGACCTGGGCATCGAGCACCTGGATCTTCTCGCCGTCGAGGCGGAAGCCAGCGCCGTCGGGTCGCGCCGTCGTCGCGACCCGGAACAGATCGTGGCGGCTCTTCGGCTCCTGCTGCGCGAGCGCGAGCAGCTTGGCGCCCTCGCAGATCCCCGGCAGCCACGCAGTCTTCTGCGCGTCCGTGCCGCCGACGAGCAGCGTCTGCCCGCCGAGCAGCACCGTCGAGAGGAACGGTTCGGGCGCGAGCGTGCGGCCCAGCGCTTCGAGCACGACCGCGAGATCGGCGTAGCCCATGCCCGCGCCGCCGTACTGCTCCGGGAACACGATGCCGACCCAGCCGAGTTCGGCCATCTGCTTCCAGAGCGGGCGCGAGAAGCCCGTCGGGTCGTTCGTGTCGCGCAGCTGGCGAACGCGCGCCACGGGAGAGTGTTCGCGCACCCAGTCGCCCGCCGTCTTGGCGAGAAGTTCCTGTTCTTCGGTCAGGACGAGCTGCATCGTCTTCTCCGCTAGTCCGGCAAGCCGAGCACGCGCTTGGCGATGATGTTGAGCTGCACTTCGCTGGTGCCCCCTTCGATGGTGTTGGCGCGCGAGCGCAACCACTGGCGGGTGAGATCGAGTTCGCGCTCGTCGAAGCCGGCTCCCTCCCAGCCGAGCGCCTGCGGGCCCGCGATCGAGAGCAGCAGCTCGAGGCGGCGCTGGTTCAGCTCGGTGCCGTAGACCTTGAACATCGACGACTCGGAGCCCGGCGCATGACCGGCCTTGGCGGCGTCGCGCGCGCGCTGCATGGTGAGCAGGAACGCGCGCGAGTCCATCTCGGCCTGCGCGATCCGGTGGCGCAGCGACGCGTCGGCGAGCGCGCCGTCCTCGAAGTCGAGGTAGTCGCGCGCGAGCGCGGCGAAGCCGCGGCTCCTGCCACCGCCCGCCGCGCTGCCGAACGCGTCGGCGATCATGTTGCGCTCGTGGGCGAGCAGCGCCTTCGCGACGGTCCAGCCGTTGTTGATCTTGGAGACCACGTTGCGCACCGGCACGCGCACGTCGGTCAGGAAGGTCTCGCAGAACGGCGACGCACCGCTGATCAGCTTGATCGGCTTCACCGAGACGCCGGGCGTCTCCATGTCGAAGAGGATGAAGGAGATGCCTTCCTGTTTCTTCGCGTTCGGATCGGTGCGCACCAGGCAGAACTGCCAGTCCGCGAGGTCCGCGTAGGAGGTCCAGGTCTTCTGGCCGTTCAGGATGAACTCGTCGCCGTCGCGCACGGCGCGCGCCTGGAGGCCCGCGAGGTCGCTGCCCGCTCCGGGCTCGGAGTAGCCCTGGCACCAGCGGATCTCGCCGCGACAGATCTTCGGGAGGTGTTCCTTCTTCTGCTCTTCGTTGCCGAACATCAGCAGCGTCGGGCCGATCATCGTGAGGCCGAAGCCGATCAACGGCGGCGGCAACTTCGCGCGCGCCAGCTCCTGGCGCAGCACTTTCGTCTCTTCGCGCGAGAGCCCGCCGCCCCCATATTCGCGCGGCCACTCAGGCGCCGTGAAGCCACGCTCGGCGCACAGCTCGAGCCATCGCTTCATGTCCGGGTTCGGGTACGTCGCCTTGCGCCCGCCCCAATTGCCCTCGAGATCCCCACCGGTGATGCCCACCAACGACTTCGGTCCGTTCGCGGCGAGCCACTGGCGGAGTTCTTCGCGGAACGATTCGAGATCGGCCATCGGCGATGCCTCCAGGCGAGGGTCGTGCGTGGTGCGCGGGGCGCAGTCTAACCGCGGCGGGGTGAGGGGGACCAGCGGCGCGAGTAGCTGTGGAGGACCGTTCGTCCGGTACTCTCGACGCGTGCGGATCTCCCCGAAGACCTGCGGCGACAGCTCGAGCGGGCGGACCGTCAACTCATGACCCTGCGCCGCGCGACGCGCGAGCTCCGCGCGATGGGCCGATCGATCCGCAGCGAACGGAAGCATGGACCTCGACGACCCGATCGCCCTGGCGCTGGCAATCGCTGAGGCTCTGCGCGGCCGAGGAAGTCCGCACGCGGTCTACGGCGGATTGCTCCTCGCCGCCTACGGCGAAGCGCGCGAGACGCGCGACGTCGACATCGCGGTCGCGCTGGAGGCGGGTGCTCGAAGCCCGAAGCTGGTTCTACAGGCTTGTCCGGCGAGTACACCGCCCCACGTGGGCCACACTGACCATGACGCGTTCGCTGCGCCCAGGGCGCCGGTCCGACATGACGCGAGCGCGCATCGTGCATCCGGTGACACGAGGCGCCCGACGATTCTGCCGCGAGGCGTCAGCCGCTCCCGCGCCGTAGCTCCCCGCAAACTCCGCGACTGGCGCCGGGACGACTGCTAGGTTGCGCGGCCGTGAAGGTTCTACTCGCCAATCCGCGCGGTTTCTGTGCGGGCGTCGACCGCGCCATCGAGATCGTGGAACTCTGCCTCGCTCGCTACGGCGCGCCGGTGTACGTGCGGCACGAGATCGTGCACAACCGCCACGTCGTCGACGATCTGCGCCGCAAGGGCGCGATCTTCGTCGACGATCCGAACGACGTGCCCGAAGGCGCGCTGCTCGTGTTCAGCGCCCACGGCGTCTCGCCGGCGGTGCGCGACGCCGCCGCGACGCGCAAGCTGCGCGTGCTCGACGCCACCTGCCCGCTCGTCACCAAGGTGCACGTAGAAGCGCTGCGCTTCGCGCACGAGGGCTACGAGATCGTGCTGGTCGGCCACGCCGGCCACGTCGAGGTCGAAGGCACGATGGGCCACGCCGCGGAGCGGATGCATCTCGTCGAGAACGTCGAAGACGTGTCTCGACTCGTCGTCCGCGACCCCGAGCATCTCGCCTGCCTCACGCAGACGACGCTCTCCGTCGACGACACCCGCGACATCATGGAAGCGTTGAAGCGCCGCTTTCCCGCGATCCGCCTGCCGCGCAAGGACGACATCTGTTACGCCACGCAGAACCGCCAGAACGCGGTGAAGCAGCTCACGCGCGACGCCGACGTACTGCTCGTGGTCGGCGCCCCCGAGTCGTCGAACAGCAATCGTCTGGTCGAACTCGGCGCGAAGTCGGGCGCGCGCGCCTATCTGGTGCAGACGGCCGCCGACATCGATTCGAGTTGGATTGCCGGGGCACGCTGCGTCGCGGTGACGGCCGGCGCCTCGGCGCCCGAGCTGCTGGTGCAGGAAGTCGTCGCGCGCTTGCGCGAAATCGGCGGCGCCGAGACGCGGGTCGAGTCGCTCCCGCTCGTCGACGAAGGCGTCGTCTTCCAGGTCCCCGCCGAGTTGCGCCAGTTCACGAGTTCCGCAGACTGCCGAGAAGACCCCGCGAAGTGAGTTCGAAACGGTGGGGCGTCGAGAGCGGCAAAGGCGACCGCGACGACGCCACCGAGGTCGCCGAGCCCGACGACCCGGAGTCCGCACCCGCGATTCCGGCGGCCGCCGTCGCGGGACACGCATCTGCGTTGCGGCGCGCCGACGCGCTCGCCACCGATCGCGAGATCTGGCGCCTCGCCTGGCCGGTGATCCTGTCGCAGGTGCTGGCGAGCGCCGTCTCGCTGATCGACATCGCGATGCTCGGCCGGCTCGGATCCTCGTCGCTCGCCGCGGTCGGCTACGTCACACAGATCTTCCTGCTCTCGCAGGCGGTGCTGTTCGCGATCGGTGTCGCCGGCGTGGCGCTGATGTCGCACGCGATCGGCGCGGGCGATCTACCCCGCGCCCGCGCAGCGCTCGCGAGTTGCCTCGGCATTTCAGTGGCGGTCGCCGCGCTGCTCGCGGGCAGCGTGCTCAGCGCGCCGCGCCTGCTGCTCGAGCTGCTCAACGCCAAACCCGACGTGATCGAGACCGCGCTGCCCTATCTGCGCTTCACGATGGCGTCGACGCTGCTCTTCGCCGTCTCGATCACGCTCGAGTGCGGCTTCCGCGCGCTGCGCGACACGCGCACGCCACTCGCCGTCGCGGTGGTGGTGACCTCGGTGAAGACGGCGCTCAACTACGCGCTGATCTTCGGACCCTTCGGGCTGCCCAGGCTGGGGCTGGCCGGCGCCGGCATTGCCACCTTGTGCGCGCAAGCGGTGGCGGTGGTGCTGCTCGCAACGGCGTCGCGGCGGGGAACCTCGCGCGCAACGCTCGCACTGGCGCGGCGCGACGTGGCGTCGTCGCGCGCGAATCTCGTCGTGGTCGGTCGCATCGCGGCGCCCGCGGTGTTGGAGCGCCTGATCCTGAACCTCGCGCTGCTCGACTACTTCCGGATGCTCGGCGACTACGGCTCGTCGGCGATCGCCGCCTACACCGTCGGCGTGCGCATGATGTCGTTCTCGTGGATCCCCGGCATCGGCTTCGCCGTAGCGGCCGCGACGATGGTGGGCCAGGAGCTCGGCGCCGCCGACCCGCGCAGCGCCGCGCGCGCGGGCTGGCGCGCCGCGCGCTTTGCCGTCGCGGTCTCGCTGGTGCTCGGTGTGGTCTTCGTGTTCGGTCGCGGGCCGCTCGCGCGCGTCTTCACCAACGACGCGAGTGTGCTCGAAGAACTCGGCCCGTTCATGCTGACGCTCGCGCTCACCCAGCCGCTGCTCGGCCTGCACTTTACGCTCTCGGGCGCGCTGCGCGGCGCGGGCGACACGGTCTCGCCGCTGCTCGCCGCCGCAATCGGGAACTGGGCGTTCCGCGTGCCGCTCGCGTGGGCCTTCTCGCACGCGGGCCTGCCGGTCGTCTGGATGTGGGTCGCGCTCGTCTTCGACCACATCGCACGCGTCGCGATCGTCGGCACCGTATTCGCGCGCGGTCGCTGGCACCGCAAGCGAAGCGCGGGGGCGTGACGTTCGTTCCGGAGCATCTGCTCCTAAGAAGGAAGGAAAGCCCAGCGCGGGCGGGGGACTCGGCCGAAACAATCCGCAGGCGGCCAATCGACCCACGTCGCGAAGCTGCCCATGTTCGTCCGCCGAGGACGTTTCGGACGAGTCCACCGCCCGCGCGCCTCGAAGCACCGACCCCAAGCAGGCGCAGCGCGGCATGGGCGCGCATCGCTCCAGGCTCTCAGCCCTTCGCCAGTTCCTCGTCGATCATCTTCTTGAAGCTGTCGAACGGCTGCGCGCCCGAGAGATAGCGGCCGTTGATGAAGAACGCGGGCGTACCCGACACGCCGAGCTTGTCGGCCTCCTGGGAATCGGCGTCGATGCGCTTCTTCACGTCGGGCGACGCGACGTCCTTCTCGAACTTCACGAGGTCGAGCCCGATCTCCTTGGCGTAGTTGCGGAACGTCTCGGGCTTCAAGTCGCGCTGGTTGGCGAAGATCTTGTCGTGCATCTCCCAGAACTTGCCCTGGCGATGGGCGGCTTCGGCGGCGGCGTGCGCTGCCGGTGAATCGGGATGGATGCGCAGCGGCAGGTGCTTGAACGCGACGCGCACCTTGTCGCCGTAGGCCTGGATGAGCTGCAAGAGCGTCGGGTTCACGCGGCCGCAGAACGGGCACTGGAAATCGCTGAATTCGACGATCGTCAGCTTGGCGTCCTTGCCGCCGCGGATCGGCGCGTCGCCGAGGTCGACGCTGTAGCGCTTGCTCGGATCGGGCATTGCGGGCCCCTCGGCGCGCGGCCGTCCTGGCGCGCCGCCACCACCCGCGCGGATCGCGTCGTCGAGCTCGCCGAGCGCACCCGCGACTGCCGCAACCTGCACCGTCTGCCGATCCATCGCAGTGCCGACGATCCAGGCGCCGATCACCAACGCGACGGCCGTCACGACCGCTGCGATTACCCGCGAGCCACCCGATTCCGCTGCCATGGAACACCTCCGCGTGAAAAGCGCGCGCAGTCTAGCTGATGAGCTTCGCCCGGCTGCCTGATGAACTTCGCCCGGCTGCGGGCTCGCTCGCAGGACTCGCCGCGCTCACTCACTCGGCTCCGGCGAGCCAGTCGCGCGGGCGCAGGAATTCGCTGTAGAGACGCGCCTCGGGTGTTCCCGGTTCGGGATGCCAGTCGTAGCGCCAGGCCGCGAGCGGCGGCATCGAGGCCAGGATCGACTCGACGCGGCCGCCCGACTGCAGGCCGAAGCGCGTGCCGCGGTCGTGGAGCAGATTGAACTCGGCGTAGCGACCGCGGCGGTAGAGCTGGAATTCGCGCTCGCGCTCACCGTACGGCGTCAGCTTGCGGCGTTGCACGATCGGAATGTACGCGGCGAGATAGTGGTCGCCGACGCTGCGCTGGAACGCGAAGCAGCGCTCGAAGCCGGCCTCGTCGACGTCGTCGACGTCGTCGAAGAAGAGCCCGCCGATGCCACGCGGCTCGCTGCGGTGCGGCAGCTGAAAATACTCGTCGCACCACTTCTTGAAGCGCGGGTACGCGTCGGGACCAAGCGGCGCGCAGGCCTCGCGCGCGCAGCGATGCCAGTGCACGGCGTCCTCCTCGAAGCCGTAATACGGCGTCAAATCGAAGCCACCGCCAAACCACCAGACGGGCGCGTCGCCGTGCGCGACGAAACAGCGCACGTTCAGGTGCGACGTCGGCACGTAGGGATTGCGCGGGTGCACGATCGCCGAGACCGACGCCGCTTCGTAGGCGCGCCCGGCGAGTTCGGGTCGCCGTTCGGTGGCGGCCGCAGGCAGCGCCCTGCCGACCGTGTGCGTGAAGTGAACGGCGCTCTTCTCGATCCGTGCGCCGCCTTCGAGCACACGCGGGCGTGCGAGCCCGCCGTCCTCGGATGCGAAGCGCTGCTCCCGGAAGCGCGCGCCGCCGTCCTCGGCTTCGAGCGCGGCGCAGATGCGGTCCTGGAGGTCCAGCAGGTACGCGCGCAGCGGCGCGATGTCGACGCGCCCGCTCATTCCGGATCGCTGCGCTCGCTCGTGTCTCGTCGCGTCGCGCCTGCGGCGCCCGCGCTTGGCTCGTATTCGAAGCGCAGCTTGCCGTCGTCTCCGAGATCGACCCGGGCGCGGCCGCCCTTCGCGAGCGCTCCGAACAGCACCGCGTCGGCGATCGGATCCTTCACTTCGCGCTGGATCACGCGCGCCAGCGGCCGTGCGCCGAACTTCACGTCGTAGCCCTTCTCGGCGAGCCAGGCGCGCGCGGCGGGCGCGAGCGCGAGCGTCACCTTCTTCTCGCGCAGCTGGATCTCCAGCTCCGCGACGAACTTCTCGACCACGCGTTCCATCACGGCGCGGTCGAGCGTGCGGAAGGTCACGATCTCGTCGAGGCGATTGCGGAACTCGGGGCTGAACAGCTTCTCGGCGTCCTTCTTGCCGTCGCCGCGGCGCGCGTCGCCGAAGCCGATCGCGTTCGCCTGCATGTCGCGCGCGCCGACGTTCGAGGTCATGATCAACGTCACGTGTCGGAAGTCGGCTTCGCGTCCCTGGTTGTCGGTGAGCGTCGCGTGGTCCATCACCTGGAGCAGGATGTCGAAGAGATCCGGGTGCGCCTTCTCGATCTCGTCGAGCAGCAGCACCGCGTAGGGTTGCTTGCGGACCTTCTCGACGAGCTGGCCGCCCTCGTCGTAGCCGACGTAGCCGGGCGGCGCGCCGATCAGCCGCGCGACGGCGTGCTTCTCCATGTACTCGCTCATGTCGAAGCGCAGGAACGGGACGCCGAGACAGCTCGCGAGCTGCTTGGCGAGCTCCGTCTTGCCGACGCCCGTCGGGCCCATGAACACGAACGAGCCGATCGGCCGGTTCACGCCGGAAAGCCCCGCGTGCGCCCGACGCACCGCGCGTGCCACCACCGCGACCGCCTCGTCCTGCGCGAACACGACCTTCTTCAGATCGTCCTCGAGGTGCTCGAGCCGCGAGCGATCGCTCGCCGAGGCGCGCGCCAGCGGAATCCGCGCCATCCGCGCGACGGTCGCCTCGATCTCGCCGAGACCGACGGTGCGCTTCTCGGCGTCGCGCGCCTTGCCCTTCCGCAACTTGACCGCCGCGCCGGCCTCGTCCATCACGTCGATCGCCTTGTCGGGCAGGAAGCGATCGGTGATGTGCTTGGCGGCCAGCTCCGCGGCGCCCTTCAGCGCGATACTCGTGTACTTCACGCCGTGGTGGGCTTCGTAGCGTGCGCGCAGACCTTCGAGGATCTTCACGGTGTCGGCGACCGACGGCTCGTGCACGTCGATGCGCTGGAAGCGTCGCGCGAGCGCGCGATCGCGCTCGAAGTGGCGGTACTCGCGATAGGTCGTCGAGCCCATGCAGCGCAGCTCACCCGACTGGAGCAGCGGCTTCAGCAGGTTCGACGCGTCCACGGTGCCGCCCGACGCCGCGCCGGCGCCGAGGATGGTGTGGATCTCGTCGATGAACAGGATCGGCTTCGGGCGCTGCTGCACCGCGTGGATCAGCGCCTTGAAGCGCGCCTCGAAATCGCCGCGGTAGCGCGTGCCGGCGAGCAGCGCGCCGAGGTCGAGCGCGAAGACCTCCGCGTCGCGCAGGTCGTCGGGGACGTCGCCGCTGGTGATGCGCTGCGCGAGCCCCTCGGCGATCGCGGTCTTGCCGACGCCCGTCTCGCCGACCAGGATCGGGTTGTTCTTGCGGCGCCGCGCGAGGATGTGGACGGCGCGTTCGATCTCCGCCGTCGCGACCGACCAGCGGATCGAGTCTTGCCCGCCGCCGCGCGCTCGCAGAGATTGCTCGCGAACGCGGCGAGCGGATCGGCCGGAACGCCCGCCTCGTCGCCGTCGACACCGCCCGCCGGCATCTCGGGATTGCGGAACCCCGCCTCGCCGGACGCCGCGCCGAGCTTCGAGACGCCGTGCGAGATGTAGTTGCAGCACGTCGAGTCGCGACACGCCCTGCGCGCGCAACAACTCGACGGCGTGCGAGTCGGGCTCCTGGAAGATCGCCGCGAGCAGATCGCCGGCTTCGATCTCGTCCTTCTCCGCGCTCTCCGCGTGCTGGAGCGTGTGCTGCATCACGCGGTGGAAGGCGAGCGTCTGGAGCGTCTGCGCCTTCGGGTCCTCGAGCTTGCTCGACGTCTTCGTCGAAGAAGCGCTGGAGCGCGAGCTTGAGCGCCGGGAGGTCGACGCCCGCGTTCCGCAAGCACCTCGGCGCCGCGCGCGTCGTGCGACCAGCGCGAAGAGCAGATGCTCGACCGTGACGTACGCGTGGTGACGGCTCACCGCCTCGCGAAAGGCCGCCTGAATCGTCAGTTCCAACTCGCGCCCGATGTCGGCCACGACCTTGATGAGCCGCTCGAGCGGCCAGGTGCTGCGCACCATGCTCCTACTCCTTCTCGACGCCGGCGCGCAGCGGATAGCCGCGCTCCTCGGCCAGCTTGTGCACCGTCGCGACCTTCGTCTCGGCCACCTCGAGCACGAAGACGCCCGCGACGCCCATGCCCGTGCGATGGATCTCAGCATCAGCTCGGTCGCCGCCGCGGGGCTCTTGCCGAAGACCTGCTCGAGCAGCGCGACGACGAACTCCATGGGCGTGTAATCGTCGTTGTAGAGCAGCACCTTGAAGCGCGGCGGCCGCTGCACGCGCGGACGCGTCTGCGTCGCGACGCCGCGCTCGCGCACGGGCGACTCGTGCGGGGCTTGCGGGTCGCTTCGGTCCCTCGGGGTCGGCCATTGCCGCCGAGGATAGCGGCGAGACGGCGAGGAACGCGCAATCTCTAGAACGGCTCCTTGAACGGCCGCAGATCGAGCTCGTGGGTCCATGCGGTTCGGTGCTGGCGGTGGAGCATCCAGTAGGTGTCCGCGATCGCGTCGAGATCGAGCAGGCCGTCCTCGCCCTTCGCGCGGACGAACTCGGCGAAGCGCTGGAGCCGCTCCCCGGCGATCCCGCCGTCGATCACCACGTGCGCCACGTGCACCCCCTTGGGACCGAACTCGCGCGCCATCGACTGCGCCATCGCGCGCAGCCCCGCCTTCGCCGCGGCGAACGCCGCAAACGGCGGTCGGCCGCGCAGCGACGCACTCGCGCCGGTGAACAGGATCGTCCCCTCCCCTTGCGGGCCCATCCGGCGCGCCGCCTCGCGCCCCACCAGGAAGCCGCCGAAGCACGCCACGCGCCAGGCGTTCTCGAAGAAGCTGGCCTCCATCGTCGCGAAGTCGTGCAGCTGGTTGTTGCCGGCGTTGAACGCGACCAGCGCGAGAGCGCCCGGCGCGATCGCATCGGCGGCTTCGAAGAGCCGCAGCACGTCGGCCTCGCGCGTCGTGTCGGTGGGGACTGCGGTGGCCGCGCCGCCCCTCTCGCGAATCGACGCCGCTACGCGCTCGATGCGATCCGCGGTCCGTCCCGCGACCAACACGTGCAATCCCTCGTGCCCGAAGCGCGCGCACAGCCGCGCACCGAGTCCCGCCTCGGCGCCAACACCAACCACCACTGCCACGCGTCCGCTCATCCCAGCTCTCCCGTCGCTCGCGCAGTCTCGCTAGCACAAGCAGCGCCGCCCCGACGAGCGGCGAAGGCGAGCGGCTAGACTGCGCGCGTGACGATCCTCGAGTTGGCCGACGGAGTCCGCTCGCTCCCGCGCGAGTCGTGGAACGCGCTCGTCGGCGACGACTCGCCCTTTCTCGAATGGGAATGGCTCGCGTCGCTCGAGGAGTCGGAGGCGGTCGGTGCCGAGAGCGGCTGGCTCGCGCGACCGCTCGTCGCGCGCGACGGCGATCGCATCCTCGCTGCGTGTCCGCTCTACGTGAAGGGCAACAGCGAGGGCGAGTTCGTCTTCGATCACGGCTGGGCCGACGCCGCCGAGCGCGCCGGCATCCGCTACTACCCGAAGCTGCTGGTCGGCGTGCCCTTCACGCCCGTCGGCGGCACGCGCTTCCTGGTGGCGACGGGCGAAGATCGCGCCGCCTGGCTCGCGAAGTTCGCCGGCGCGCTGCGCGATCTCGCGCTCGCCAACGATCTCTCCGGCGTCGCACGTCAACTTCTGCCGCGACGACGAGCTCGCGGCGCTGCGCGGCGCGGGCTGGCTGCCCCGCCTGGGCCTCCAGTACCACTGGATCAACCGCGGCTGGACGGACTTCGACGACTACCTCGCCTCGCTGCGCCACAAGCGCCGCAAAGAAGTCCGGCGCGAGCTGCGCGCGGTCGCCGACGCGGGAGTCGCGATCGAGGTGCGCAGCGGCGACGAGATTCCCGACGCCTGGTTCGAGCCGATGTGGCGCTTCTACCAGGCGACCATCGATCACAATCCGTGGGGTCGGCTCTACCTGAACCCGCGCTTCTTCGAGCTGCTGCGCGAGCGCTTTCGCGCTCGCGCTTGTGCTTCGTCGATGGCGCTGCGCGGCGACGCTTCCGATCGCCGGCGCCTTCAACGTGCAGAAGGGCGACGCGCTCTACGGTCGCTACTGGGGCGCCAGCGAGTACGTGAAGCACCTGCACTTCGTCGTCTGCTACTACGCCGGCATCGAGCACTGCATCCGCCACGGACTCGTTCGCTTCGAGCCGGGCGCCGGCGGCGACTACAAGCAAGTGCGCGGTTTCGACGCTCAACCCACCTGGAGCGCGCACTTCCTCGCCGAGCCCCGGCTCGCCCACGCCGTCGCGCGCTACCTGGACGGGCGAGCGCGCCCAGACGAGTGACGCAATCGAGTGGCTGCGCGAGCGATCCGCGCTGAAACCCGCCGGCCTCTCGGAGGGTCGCAATGGCGAGTGACGCGCCCCGCTTGGCGCGATCGGGTCCTCACGTGAGGACTCGATGAGCCTCTGGGAACGCCACGGTTTTGCGCGTCTGATGGACTGGAACATGCGTGGGCCCGTGACCGGCCGGCTGCGCGCAGCCGCGCTCGCTCCGGCCGCAGGCGACGTGCTGGAAGTCGGCTTCGGCACGGGCTTGAACCTGCCCTACTACCGCGATGCGGTGCGCTCACTCACCGCGCTCGATCCGCTCGACGCGTTGCGCGAACGCGTCGACGCCCGCATCGCGGCGGTGCGCATTCCGGTCCGGCGCGTGTCGGCCGCGGCCGATGGCCGCCTGCCCTTCGACGACGCCCGCTTCGACTGCGTCGTCACGACCTGGACGCTTTGCACCATTCCGGACGTGTTGACGGCGCTGCGCGAAATGCGGCGCGTGCTGCGCCCCGACGGCCGCTACCTGTTCTTGGAGCACGGCGCGAGCGACCAGCCGCGTGTCGCACGCTGGCAGCGGCGCATCGAACCGCTCTACAAACGCGTAGCCGGCGGCTGCCTCCTGACGCGACACATCGACGCGTTGATCCCGGCTGCCGGCTTCACGCTGGTCGACTGCGAGCGCTGGGTGGAGCCCGGTCCGCGCGTCTTCACGGCGATGGTGCGCGGCAGCGCCCGGCCGTGACTACGCGATTCCCAACAGCCAGCAGCCTGCCAGCACGCCCGCCGGCACGATCACGGCGCTCGCCAGGTCGAGCACCGCGCCGTGGCGCGCCATCGCCGTGATCGGCACGCAGCCCGAGCCGTAGACGATCGCGTTCGGCGGCGTCGAGACGGGCAGCATGAACGCCATGCTGGCGCCGAGCGCGACGGCCATCGCGGACGGCACGGGACTCACGCCCGCGGCCTGCGCCGACGCGATCGCGAGCGGCGCGAGCATCGTGGCCGTGGCGGTGTTCGAGGTGGTCTCGGTGAGCACGATCGCGACCCAGCAGAAGAGGCAGGTCAGCGCGATCTGCGAGTCGCTGCCGGTCCATTCGACGAGCGCGCTTCCCATCGCCTCGGCGAGACCCGTGCGGAACATCGCGCCGCCGAGTGCGAGGCCGCCACCGAACAGCATCAGCGTTCCCCAGTCGATCTGCGACGCCTCCGCCCAGCTGAGCGTGAAGCGCCGCGCGCGCCAGTCGACGGGCAACACGAAGAGCAGCACTGCACCGAGCACGGCCGCGACGGACTCGGGAAGCAGGCGTTGCAGCGTCACGACCAGCGGCGCGTCGGTGCCGAGCACGACGGCGAGCAGGCCCGGCACCACCCACATCGTCACCGTCGCGCCGAACGCGAAGAGCACGTTGCGCTCGGCGCGCGACGGCGGGCCCAGTGCCGCGCGATCGGCTGCGATCTCGGCGGTTGCGTCGCGCGCGGCGGGCACGTCGGGCGGCAGCGCCCAACCCAGGTAGCGCACCATCACGATCAGCATCGCGACGGCGATCGGCACCGCCACCACCATCCAGTGGAAGAACGGCACGCGCGTGCCGGCGAGTTTTTGGAGCTGGCCGAGCACGATCAGGTTCGGCGAAGAGCCGACCGGCGTCATGATGCCGCCGATCGACGACGCCCAGGCGATGGTCAGCATCAGCGCGGTGCCGAAGCGCAAACGCGTGACGTCCGCGCGGCCGGCCTGGCGCGCGAGCGCGCCGAGCACGCCGAGTCCGATCGGATAGAACATCGCCGTCGTCGACGTGTTGTTCATCCACGCCGAAGCGCTGCCGGTGAGCAGCGCGAAGGCCACCAGCAGGCGCGCCGGCGACACGGCAAACCACGGCCGCGCGAGGATCGTCCACGCGATGCGGCGATCGAGTCCCGAACCCACCATCGCAGACGCCAGCACGAAGCCGCCGAGGAAGAGCAGCACGATCGGGTCGCCGAATGCCGCGAACAGCTCGCTCGCGGTGCCGACTCCGCAGACGACCGCCAGCGCGGGTCCGAGCAGCGCCGTCACCGGAATCGGCACGGCCTCCGTGAGCCACCACACCAGCACCCACGCGAGGATCGCGGTGAGTCGCGCGGCGGCCTCGTTCGGCGCAGGCGGCGGGAACAGCAGCAGCGCGACGAAGAGCAGCGGACCGAGTGCGAAACCGACCGTCCGTCGCACGCGCTCGAAGCGCTGCTCCGCCGCCGAGAGCGTCTCGACGGCGCCGACGGAATCCCCTGCCCACTGCGGTTCGCTCACGCGCCGCACTGTACCGCGCGTTGCCGAGCCGGCCGCGCCGCTGCATGCTGCGCCGCGTCGCGCCCGAGGAGTATCCGATGCCCACGCTGGTCCCGATCGATCCGGAACGCTTCAAGGTCTACCTGAAGCTGGTATTCGGCGCGCTCGGCGGCGCGATGACCTCGGCGATGATCTACCTGGGCGACCGCATGGGGCTGTATCGAAACCTCGCCGAAGCAGGTCCCGCGACTTCGGTCGAACTCGCTGCCCGCACTGGCTTGCAGGAGCGCTGGCTGCGCGAGTGGCTGCACCAGCAAGGGGCCGCCGGCGTTCTCGATCACCTCGGCGAGGGACGCTTCGAGCTGTCGCCCGAAGGCATCGCGGTGCTGGCCGACGAGAGCCATCCCGCCAACGGCGTCGGATACTTCTCGCAGCTGCCGCAGGTCATCGGAATCGCCGAGCGCCTGCCCGAATCGTTCCAGACCGGACTCGGACTTCCCTACGACGCGATGGGTCCCGAAGGCGCGCGCAGCGTCGAGCGCGGTCTCGCTCCGTGGTTCCGCGCGCTGCTGATACCCTTCGCGCTGCCGCGCGTAACGGGCATCGTCCCGATGCTCGAAGCAGGGATCGAGGTCGCCGACGTCGGCTGCGGGGCGGGCGCCTCATTGCTGACGATGGCGAAGGCGTTCCCGCATTCGCGCTTCCACGGCTACGACATCTCGCAGCACGCCCTCGTGCGCGCCGAAGCGAATCGCAAGGAGGCGGGGCTCGACAACGCGAAGTTCCACGACGCCCTCGTCGACCCGCTCCCCGAGGACGGCCGCTTCGGCTTCGTCACCAGCTTCGACTGCCTGCACGACATGACCGACCCGGGCGGCGTGATCCGCTCGATCCGCCGCGCGCTCCGCGACGACGGCATCTGGTTCGTCGCCGACATCAAGGCGCTGCCGAGCTACGAGCAGAACGTCGCGAAGAACCCGATGGCCGCGATGATGTACGGCACCAGCGTGCTCACCTGCATGTCGTCCGCGCTCTCGGAGCCCGGCGGACTGGGGCTCGGCACACTCGGGCTGCACACCGATCTCGCGCGCAAGCTCGCCGAGGACGCCGGCTTCACGCGCTTCGAATCGCTCGACCTCGGGCACCCGGTGAACGCCTTCTACGTCGTGAGGCCGTAGCGCATGCGGAACGTACTGATCACCGGAACGTCCTCTGGATTCGGTCTCCACACGGCCGTGGAGGTGGCGCGGCGCGGCTGGCGGGTCTTCGCGACGATGCGCAACCTCGACAAGCGCGCGCCGCTCGACGCGGCCGTAGCCGCGGCGGGCGCGACAGAGCGTCTCGACGTGACGCAGCTCGACGTCACGGACGCGGCGTCGATCGAGGCGAGCGTCCGTGCCGTGTTGCAACGCGCCGGCGGACACCTCGATGCGGTGGTCCACAACGCGGGCGTTGCCGTGGGTGGTGCGTTCGAGGACGTGCCCGACGCCGAGGCGCGCCGCGTGATGGAGACGAACTTCTGGGGCGTGCTGGCGCTGACGCGCGCCCTGCTTCCGGCGTTTCGCGCGCAGCGCAGCGGCCGCATCGTGATCGTGTCGAGCAACTCGGCCTATGCCGGCGAGCCCGCGAACGCGATCTACGTGGCGTCGAAGTGGGCGATCGAAGGCTGGGCCGAGTCGCTCGCGTACGAAGTCACTCCCTTCGGCATCGGCGTGGTGCTGGTGGAGCCCGGTTCCTACAAGACCGAGATCTGGGGAAATTCGCCGCGCGTGCTGCCCGAGGGCAGCGCGTATCGCGCAGCCATGCAGCAGCTAGAGAAGGCGATCGACGAGAAGGTGCTCGCGAGCGCGCGCGACCCGCGCGAGGTGGCGCAGGTGATCGCCCGCGCGCTCGACGCGCGACGGCCCCGCTTCCGCTACCCGGTAGGGCCCGACGCATGGATCGGCCATCTCGTGCGCGGCAAGCTGCCGACCCGCCTCCAGCGCTTCGCCATCACCCGCCTCCTCGGCCTGCACCGCGTCTGAAGGAGCCGGGCGTCAAGTTATTTTCTGTCAAGTTATTGAGCGACTCGGCGGGTGTGCCTCGGTTCCCTCAATAACTTGACAGAAAATAACTTGACGCCCGGCTCCTCCTTTCAGTTGCGCTTCAAGGCCGGGGGCTTCCAGGTTCCGTTCGTGGCTTCGTCCTTCGGCCAGTAGAGCCGCAACACGAGCTGGAAGGCGCCGTTCGGCGCCGGGAGCCAGTTGCTCTCCTTGCCCTCGCCGGGCGGCGGCGCCTGGATATAGACGGTCACGCCGCCGTCGCCGTCCTTCTTCAGGCGATCGCCGCGCACGGCGTAGCGGTTGATCATGTTGTCGACCATGCGGCCCTCGTCGTCGAGCAACGTGAGCGACCAGAATGCGTTGACCGGCGGCAGCTCGTTTTTCGAGAACGTCAGCGCGTAGCGCGACCCGCCCTGCAGGCGCGCGTTCGACGCGTCGACGCGCGCGCTGGCTTCGAGGCCGTCCTGCGGCAGCGCGCCGCCGATGCCGGTCCGCGCGGCAGCCGCGCGCGACAGGTAGTCGACACCGTAATTCCCGCCCGCCGCGCTGAAGGTCCAGCCGTTCACCGGGGTCGCGATCGTCTTCGCCGCGTGGATGCGCGCGCGACCGTCGCTCACCGCCTTCGCCAGCGCCTGGGCATTCAGCTTCCCCGGATTGAAACGTCCCGATCTTCCGTCGATGCCGATCGTGGGAAACTTCTTGAGCAGCGGACCGTCGGCGGCCGCCGGAGGGTTGATCTGCAACAGCCGCGCGGCTTCCTCGAAGTACTTGGTGGGCTGCAGCGCCTCGACGCGATTCGCCGCACCGCCTTCGAGGTCGGGCAGCGACGGCCGCTCGGCGGCGAGCCTGCGCTTGCCGGACGCGATATTCGCTCGCCGGCGTCAGCGCCCACTGCCGCATCAGCCCCGACGCCGCGGGCACGTCGCGCTCACCCTGCGCCGCGACCTGACCGTGCAGCCACACGTAGTTCGTCGGTGCCTTCACGGTGGTGACGCCGGAGACGGAACTCGCCCCCGTCGGTCCGACGATTGCGAAGTTCGCCGCCCCGTTGCCTTCGGTCCGCTGGCCGAGCGACGCGAAGATGTTCGTGTAGGCATCGAGCAGGTCGATGCGCGTGTAGCGCTTGCCGCTGTCCGGCACCGAGAGCACCAGCGGGCCGCTGCGCAGATCGATCAGCGCGGTGGTCGAGACGGTGTCGGCGTTCGGTGCGAGCACGTCGTGCGAGAACGGTGTCGAGGTGGTAGTGCGGGTCGAGAGCTGGTTGTTCGCGCCGAGCGCCTGCACCTGCGCCTGCCGCTCGCGATCGAAGACCAGCAGCGGATACGCATACACGTAGGCTTCGACCGCCAGTTCGGACGGCGTCGACGGCACCTTCGGACCCGCTCCCTCACGCGGGCCGGTTCCCCCCGCGCAGCCGACCAGCGCCAGCGCGACCCCCACCGGCGCCACGCGCATCCCGAGCCAACCCCTCCACGAGCTTCGCATCGTCACTCCCCCCGGCCATGCCTCATCGAACGACGGGCAGTTGCGCGGGCACCTTACCGCACGTGCGCAGCCGCTTCGCGGGTGCGGACTCCGGTGGCGCGCGCGATCGGCCGATCGAGAAACGATCCCGTCCCGGTTGACGCCTGCCTCGAAGGGGAGATACTGCGATCGTCATGAGAAGCGCTGTCGTTCGCCGGATCTTCTGCGCCGCCATCCTCGGGCTCTGCGCCCTCGGCGCGAGCGCGAACGTCGCCCAGGCCGCGGCGCAACTCGAGCACCGCTGCTGTCATCCCGCTCCTGCGCAGTCGTCGGCCGCCCCGGAAGTTCCCTGCGACGGCTTCCTGCCGCTCACGTGCTGCCACGCGGCGGCGCTGCCCGGCGGCGACCACGCTTCTGCGCAGCCGCCTGCGCAGTTTGCGGCCGTCGCCCCCGTCGCGCTCTCCGCGGCGACGCGCACAGCGATCGCGCGCCACGGCGACTCCGCACTCGCCCCACGCATCGCGCCAACACGCCTGAGCGTCGTTCGACAGCTCTGATTCCGGCCTCGCTCTCCCTGGACTCTCCAGAACGAAACGGGACGCCTGCGCCTGCGCGCCGAGTCGTCCCGCACGAGCGAGGCTCTTCATGTCCGCGTCGTTTCCGCGACGCAGCGCCCTGGGCGCTGCCGCCGCCGCGTTGTTGATTCTCCCCGGTTGCGCGCTGCTCCAGACGCGTGCGCAGTACCGCACGCTGTCGCGCGACTACGAGCGCGAGAGCGAAGTCGTGACCGTAGCCGCCAGCGATGTCCCGTTCGGCGGCGCCAGCACGCTCGAGCGCACGGTGCTCGTCGCCGAAGTGCTGCGCCGCAACCCGACGATCGCCGCCGCGCGCAAGGCGTGGCGCGCGGCGCTCGCGCGCTATCCGCAGGAAACGGCGCTCGAAGATCCGATGGTGGGCGCGGGCGTCGGCCCGCGCTCCTTCGGTTCGCGCCAAGTCGAAGCCGCCTGGCGGATCGAAGCGAGCCAGGCGTTCCCGTTCCCCGGCAAGCTCGCGCTGCGCGGCGCCGCCGCACTCGCCGAGGCCGAGGCGATGGCGCACGACTACGAAGCCGTGCGCGTGCGCCTCGCGGCGATGGCGTCCTCCCTCTACGACGAAGCATGGCTGCAAGCGCGCTCGCTCGAGATCACGCTGCGCCACCTCGATCTCGTGCGCGACCTGCACTCCGCTGCGCTGGGCGCCTACGAGAGCGGCGTCGGCTCGCAGCAGGATCCCCTGCGTGTGGAGTTGGAGGAGGCCGAGCTGCTGCACCAGCAAGTGGAGCTGGAGACGGCTCTACACATAAGTGCGTCGCAGCTGGCGGCATTGCTTCACCTGGGCGACGGCGCGGCGATCCCGCCGCTGCCCGAAGTGCTGCCAGCCCTCGCTGCGCCGTCCGACCCGAACGAGACGCTCGCCGAGCAGGCGCTGCACGAGCGACCCGAGCTACGCGCCGCGGATGCGCGCATCGCAGCCAAGCGTGCTGCCGAAGCACTAGCACGCCGCGAGTTCTTCCCCGACTTCAAGATCGTCGGCGCCTACGACGCCTTCTGGGAACTCCCCGACCAGCGGCCCTTCGTAGGCCTCGAATGGAACCTGCCGCTGCAGATCGGGCGCCGGCGGGCGGCGCTCGACCAGGCGCGTGCCGAAGCCGAGCAGGCGAGTCTCGAGCGCCAGGCGGCGGCAGACGAGATTCGCGCCGAGGTCGAGAGCGCCGCCGCGCGCTTGCGCGACAACCATCACCTGCTCGCCATCACGCGCGACCGCATGATCCCCGCTGCGCGCGACGGGCTCGCCGCCGCGCGCGCCGGCTACGAGACGGGCGTCGCGAGGTTCGGCGAGGTGATCGAAGCCGAGCGTGCGCTGCGCAACGCGGAGCTGGCGGAGCAAAGCGCTGTTGCCGAGCAGAGTCGCCGCGCGGCAGAACTGCTCGCGGCACTCGGCATTGCGCCCGGTGCGCCGCCAGCGAGCGTCGCTCCGGAGACCGCGATCCAGACACCGGCCGGAGGAAGCCATGATTGATCGAGCCAATCGACTCGCCTTCCCGATGCTGCTCGCGGCCGGGGTCATGCTCGCGTGTAGCGACCAGTCGGCGCCGGTGCGGGTCCGCGCGGGCGACGTGGAGATCGCGGCGTCCGTATCGCCGCGCGAGCTGCGCATCGGCGAAAACAAACTCCTCGTCGAGCTGCGCGACGCAAACGGCGAGCCCATCACCGACGCGGATGTCGGGGTCACCGTGAAAATGGGCGCAATGGGTGCGATGGCGCCGATGGGCGGCCCCGCGAGCGTCACGCCGCTGGGCGACGGCAACTACCGCGCCGCGTTCCAACTCGACATGGGCGGGACCTGGCAGGTGGAGGTGAAGGCGACGCCGAAGGGCGGCGCGATGGTGAGCGCCGAGGGATCGCTCACGATCGGGACGCCGGGCCTGCGGCTCGCGGCTGCGGGCGCCAGCGCCACGACGGCGGCCGCTCCCGCGAGCGCGGAACATCAGCACGGATCGACGCCGCCCCCCCAGCTGGCCGATCCCGGTGCGCACCCCGGCGAGTTCCACTTCGATCCCGCGCGACTGCGGCAGGTCGGGGTGCGCAGCGAAGCTGCCCGGGTCGAGGAGCTCGACTCGACGGTGCGCGCAGTCGGTCGCGTGGCGTGGGACGAGACGGCGCTGCGCGACGTCACGATGCGCGTCGGTGGCTTCGCCGGCGAGGTCGCAGCCGATTCACTCGGGGCGCCCGTCACGCAGGGGCAGCTGCTGTTCCAGTTCTACAGCCCAGAATTGTTTGCGGCGCAGAGTGAGTACCTCGCAGCGCTGCGCTCGAACTCCGCGGCGCGCGGCACCAGCGTGCCCGAACGCGGCCGCGCGATGGCCGGCGCGGCGGAGCGACGCCTGCGGCTCTGGGGCGTCGACGCCGGCGAGATCAGCGCGCTCGCGCGGCGCGGAACGCCGCAGGAATACCTGCCCGTGCGCGCGCCCATCAGCGGCTACGTCGTCGAAAAAGAAATCGTCGCGGGCAGCGCCATCGAGATGGGCCAGCGGGTGTACCGCATCGCGCCGCTCGACCGGGTGTGGATCGAGGCCGAGATCTATGAGGCGGAACTCGCGCGCGTGTCGGTCGGCATGCCGGCGGACGTCACGCTGCCCTACCTGCCCGATCAGCGCTTCGAGGCGAAGGTCGCCTACGTGTATCCGTCGCTGCAGGGCGATCGGCGCACCGCGCGCGTGCGCCTCGTGCTCGCCAATCCGAATCGCGCGCTGCGCCCCGACATGTACGCAACCGTGCTGCTGCGCAAGCCGCTGGGTGCGCGCCTCACCGTTCCCGACACCGCCGTGCTGCGCGCGGGCGACGCGAGCTTCGTGTTCCTCGATCTCGGCGACGGGCACCTGCGCCCGCAGCGCGTCACGACCGGCATGGAGAGCGAGGGGCGCATCGAGATCACCTCGGGCCTCGAAGCGGGCCAGCCGGTGATCGTCGCGGGCACCTTCCTCGTCGCCAGTGAGAGCCGCCTGCGCTCGGCGCTGGAGTCGTGGTGATGGCGACGGACGATGTCTCGCCCGCGCGCGGTCCGATCGCGTGGATGATCGGCGCCTGCGCGCGCCATCCGGGTCTCACGCTGCTGCTCGTCGCGGCGAGTGCGGCGTGGGGCCTGTGGTCCGTCCAGCACGTGCCGCTCGACGCGATCCCCGATCTCTCCGACGTGCAGGTGATCGTCTACACCGAGTGGCCCGGTCGCTCGGCGCAGCTCATCGAAGACCAGATCACCTACCCGATCTCGTCGAAGCTGCTGGCCGCGCCGGGCGTGCGCGCGGTGCGCGGGCAGTCGTTCTTCGGACTCTCGTTCGTGTACGCGATCTTCGACGACGGCACGGATCTCTACTGGGCGCGCTCACGCGTGCTCGAGTACATGAGCGGCGTCCAGGGCCAGTTGCCGAGCGGCGTCGTTCCCGTGATCGGTCCCGACGCGACCGGCGTCGGCTGGGTGTTCGAGTACGCGCTCGTCGACCACAGCGGAACGCTCGATCTCGCGGAGCTGCGCAGCCTTCAGGACTGGAACCTGCGCTACGCGCTGGCATCGATTCCGGGCGTCGCCGAAGTGGCGTCGCTCGGTGGCTGGGTGCGGCAGTACCAGATCCAGCTCGACCCGGCGCGCCTCGCTGCGCTCGGCATCGGGACGATGCAGGTGATCGAGGCGGTGCGCGCCTCGAACGAGGACTCGGGCGGCCGCGTGCTCGGAGCTGGCGAGCCACGAATACGTAGTACGCGGGCGCGGTTACGTGAAAAGCCTCGACGACCTTCGCAAGATCGCGCTGCGCGCCGGCGATGGCGCAGCCGTCACCGTGGGCGACGCTGGGCATCGTGACGCTCGGCCCCGACATGCGGCGCGGCGTCGCCGAGCTCGACGGCGAAGGGCGAGGTCGTCGGCGGCATCGTGGTGATGCGCTACGGCCAGAACGCGCTCGCGGTGATCGACGCGGTGAAGCAGCGCCTCGAAGAGCTGAAAGCGGGCCTGCCCGAAGGGCGTCGAGGTCGTCCCCACCTACGACCGCTCGGAGCTGATCCGCAAGGCGACCTCGACGCTGCGCCGCGCGCTGATCGAGGAGCTGGTCGATCGTCTCGCTGGTGATCTTCGTGTTCCTGCTGCACGCGCGCAGCGCGCTGATTCCGATCCTCACGATTCCCGTCGGCGTCGTGCTCGCGTTCGTGCCGATGCTCTAGCAGGGCATCACCGCGAACATCATGTCGCTCGGCGGCATCGCGGTGGCGATCGGCGCGATGGTGGACGCGTCGATCATCCTGGTCGAGAACGTCCACAAGCGACTCGAAGACTGGGAGCATGCCGGAGCGCCGTCGCCACGGCGCGACGTGGTGGTCGCGGCGATGCAGGAAGTCGGGCCGAGCGTGTTCTTCGCGCTGCTGGTGATCACCGTCTCGTTCCTGCCCGATCTTCACGCTGCACGAGACGGAAGGTCGGCTCTTCAAGCCGCTCGCGTTCACCAAGACCTACGCGATGGGCTTCGCGGCGCTGCTGTCGGTGACGCTCACGCCGGCGCTCGCGGCGCTCGCGATTCGCGGCCACATCCGCGGCGAAATGCAGAACCCGGTGAACCGCGTGCTGATCCACCTCTATGCGCCGGTCGTGCGCTTCGTGGTGCGACACCGCGTGCCCGTGGTGATCGCGGCGGCTGCTGATCACGCTCGCGACGATCCCGGCGTTCTTGTCGCTCGGCACCGAGTTCATGCCGCCGCTCAACGAGGGCTCGATCCTCTACATGCCGACGGCGCCGCCCGGCATGTCGATCACCGAGGCGCAGCGCGTGCTCCAGATGCAGGACCGCGAGCTCGCGGCGTTCCCCGAGGTGCGAGCGTGTGTTCGGCAAGATCGGCCGCGCCGATTCGTCCACCGATCCCGCGCCGCTCTCGATGGTCGAGACGGTCGTCACGCTGAAGCCCGAATCGGAATGGCGCCCGGGCGTGACCTACGCGTCGCTGGTGCAGGAGATGGACGCAGAAGCTCCGCTACCCCGGCATGCCGAACACCTGGTGGATGCCGATCCAGACGCGCAACGAGATGCTCTCGACGGGCGTGCGCAGCCAGCTCGGCATCAAGGTCTTCGGCCCCGACCTCGCCGACGATCGAGCGCGCCGCGCTCGCCGTCGAGGGCGCGATCCACGACGTGCCCGGCACGCGCAGCGCCTTCGCCGAGCGGCTCACCGGCGGCTTCTATCTCGACATCGAAGTCGATCGCGACGCCATCGCGCGCCACGGACTGCGCGTGCGCGACGTCTCGGAGGTGATCGAATCGGCGCTCGGCGGGATGAACGTCGCGCAGACGGTCGAGGGTCGCGAGCGCTACCCGATCGCGGTGCGCTACGCGCGCGACTATCGCGAGGACCTCGACGCGCTCGAAGCGCATGCTCGTGATGACGCCCAGCCGGCGCACAAATCCCGCTCGACCAGGTCGCCACGCTCCAGCTTCGCGATGGGTCCCGACATGGTGCGCAGCGAGAGCGGGACAGCTCTCGGGCTTCGTGTTCGTGGACGTCGCGGACCGCCCGATCGTCGACTACGTGCGCGACGCGCGGCGCGCCGTCGCGGAGCAGGTGCAGCTTCCGCCCGGCGTGCGACTCGAGTGGGCCGGGCAGTTCCAGGCCTCGAGCGCGCGCGCGACCGGCTCAACGTCGTGGTCCCGCTCACGCTGCTGCTCGGTCTCGCTGCTGCTCTACTTCAACACGCGGCTCCGGCGTCGAGACGGCGATCGTCCTGCTGGCCGTGCCGTTCTCGCTGGTCGGCGCCGTGTGGCTGCTCGTTTGCTGCTCGGCTACAACCTGTCGATCGCGGTGTGGGTCGGCATCATCGCGCTCGCGGGGCTCGACGCCGAGACGGGCGTCGTGATGCTGCTCTACCTGACGCTCGCGCACCGCGCGCATGTCGCGTCGCGACGGATGCGCGAACATGGACGACCTCGAGGAATCGATCGTCGAAGGCGCCGCGCGCCGCATCCGGCCGAAGGCGATGACGGTGGTCGCGATGATCGTCGGCCTGCTACCGCTGCTCTGGAGCTAGCGGCACCGGCGCCGACGTGATGAAGCGCGTCGCCGCGCCGATGGTCGGCGGGCTGGTCACGTCGTTCGCGCTGGAACTGCTGGTGTATCCCGCGCTCTTCGCGATCTGGAAGCAACGTTCGCTTCCAAAAGGAGAAGCCTCGTGACGTTCCGATCGTTCTGCGTCGTACTCGTTCTCTTCGTGTCGCTCGCCGCCTGCAAGGCGAGTTCAACCCACGGCACCGGCAAGGGCACCGTCGCCGCGGTCGACCTCGCCAAGTCCGAGATCACCCTCGATCACGGCGACATCCCCGGCATCATGGGAGCGATGACCATGACCTACGCCGTACCGGACAAGAAGATCCTCGAAGGCGTAGTGCCCGGTGCAAAGGTGGAGTTCGACCTGGAAGTGGTGAAAGGCGAACAGAGGGTTACCGCAATCCGGGCGCGGTAGCGCCCGCCGCCATGGATGTCGGACTGCTCGCGCTGGGCGACTGCCGCGACGATCCCGTCGCGGGCACGAAGACGTCGCCCGCGCAGCGCCATCGAGCGATCGTCGATGAAGCCGTGCTCGCCGAGTCGCTCGGTTTCGACTCGGTGTGGCTCGGCGAGCACCATTCTCGCGACTCCCTGCTCGCCGCGCCGCCGGTCGTGCTGGCGGCGATCGCCGCGCGCACGGCGCGGATCCGGCTCGGCGCGGACGTGACGCTGCTCGCGAATCTCGATCCGGTGCGCGTCGCCGAGGACTACGCGACGGTCGACGCGATCTCGAACGGGCGCGTCGAGCTGAGCGTCGGGCTCGGAATCCTCGTCGACACCAACGAAGTGTTCGGGCACAAGCCGGACGAGAGTCGCGAGCGCTTCCGCGAGAATCTCGAACTGCTGCGGCGGCTGTGGAGCGAGACTGACGTCACCTGGTCGGGACGCTTTCGCGCGCCGCTCGATCGCGTGACGGTCGAGCCGCGGCCGGTGCAGGCGCCGCATCCGCCGATCTGGGTGGGCGGCGACGCGTCGCACGCGTCGGTCGATCTCGCTGCGGAGCTGGGTCTGCCGCTGATGCTGCCGAACGTGCTCGCGCCGCCCGCTGACTTCCTACCCTTGGTGGAGCGCTATCGCACGCGCTGGGCCGCGGCGGGACGCGATCCAGCGGACGCGCGCGTCGGCTGCTGCAATCACGTCCACGTCGCGGCCACCTCGCAGCAAGCGCGCGTCGAGCCCCATGGGCGAGACGGCCCGGGGCTTCGCGCCGTGCGGCGCGGCCACGAGCGGCTGCACCCAGGTATCGCGTGCGGGAGCCCGGGCGAGGTCGTCGATCGCATCGCCGCCACCCGCGAGACGCTCGGCCTCGACCTCCACCTCTCGATCTTCGACCTCGGCGACCTCCCGCCCGCCCAGGTCGCAAGAACCCTCGAACTCTTCGCCGCCGAGGTCCTCCCCCACCTCCGCTGACCCCGAGTTGACTTGGGGACGGCGTTGACTTGGGGACGTTCCTGGTGGCAACTAAGTCAACGCGGCAGGAACGTCCCCAAGTCAACGCCCGGTTGCGACCGGGGGGGGCGTGGGATAGTTTGCGCGCCCCATGATGCAGGAAGATCGCGATCGAGGCGGCTTCGGCGGCGGCGGTGGCTACGGCGACCGCGATCGCGGCGGCTTTGGCGGCGGCGATCGCGGCGGGTTCCGCGGTGGCGATCGCGGCGACCGCGGCGGGTTCGGTGGCGGTGGCTACGGCGATCGCGACGAGGGACCCCAGCCGCGCGGCCTCAAGTTCCGGCTCCGCGCCAAGGCGCGCAAGAAGGCGCGCAAGCTCAAGAAGAAGTCCTTCCGCGGACCGAAGGTCTCGCGGCTCACGACCGACAAGGGCCTCGTCATCGACTACAAGGATCCGCGCGTGCTGCGGATGTTCTTGAGCGAGACGGGCAAGGTCCTCCCCCGCCGCATCTCGGGCAACACCGCCCGCCAGCAGCGCGAAGTGGTGGAAGCCGTGAAGCGCGCGCGCCACCTGGCGCTGCTGCCGTACGGTGAGTCGGTCTTCTAGCTCCGCCTCCTTTCCATCAGACCCCGAGCAGCTTCCGCACGCCTGCAACGCCGCTCGTGTAGATGCCGCGCACCATCCCTTGCGCCTGCTCCGCGCTGACACCGTCGGGCTCGAAGGTTCCGCTCCAATCCACGCGACATTCGTTCGCGCCGATCTCGACGACCGTGCAGACCGACACGTAGTCCTTGATCGGGATGGGGCTCTTGCCAATGATCGAGTACGAGAACGAGCGTTTCGCCGCGTCGTAGGCTTCGCAGCGTTCCGCGATCTCCATGCCGCCCGCGAGGCCGATGCGGCGCACGGCGCCGACGCCCTCGCCCTCCACGCTGCAGCTCTGGAGCATCGCACCACCCCATTTGGTGACGCCGCCGAACTCGCCGAGCAGCTCCCACACCTTCGCTGCCGGCGCCGCCACCGACTCGCTGACCTTCACATCCGTCATGGTCGACCTCGCTTTTCGGCTTGGTAGCATGGCGTGCGATGAATGGGGCGGAAGCGCTGATCCGGAGTGCCGTGGCGTCGGGCGTCGACGTCTGCTTCGCCAATCCGGGCACCACCGAGATGCCGCTCGTCGCGGCGCTCGACCGCGTCTCGGGCATGCGCCCCGTGCTCGCGCTCTTCGAAGGCGTGTGCACGGGCGCGGCCGACGGCTACGCGCGCCTCACCGATCGCCCGGCGATGACGCTGCTCCACCTCGGCCCCGGCTTCGCCAACGGCATCGCCAACCTCCACAACGCGCGACGCGCGCGCTCGCCGCTCCTGAACGTGATCGGCGACCACGCGAGCTGGCACCTCGCCGCCGACGCGCCGCTCACCAGCGACATCGTCTCGCTCGCGAATCCGGTCTCGGGCTGGGTGCGTTCGGTGCGCCGCGCGGAGGACGTCGCGGGTGACACCGTCGCGGCGATCGAAGCGGCGCTCGCGCCGCCCGGGCAGGTCGCCACGCTGATCGTGCCCGCCGATTGCCAGTGGAACGAAGCGGCCAGCGTCGCGGCGAGCGCGCACCGCGTCGCACCCGCCGCCGTCGCGAGCGACCGCATCGAGCGCGCCGCGCGCGCGCTGCGCGACGGCGACGCCGCGCTCTTCCTCGGCGGTGTCGCGCTGCGCGGCGCGGGTCTGCGCGCCGCCGCGCGCGTGCGCGCCGCGTCGGGCGCGCGGCTGCTGCACGACGTCTTCGTCGCGCGACTCGAGCGCGGCGCCGATCTCCCCGCGATCGAGCGACTGCCCTACTTCCCCGAGCAGGCGATCGCGGCGCTTGCGAAGCGTGCGCAGCCTCGTGCTCGCGGGCACGCGCGAGCCGGTGTCGTTCTTCGGCTATCCGAACGTGCCCAGTCGTCTCGCGCCCGAGGCCTGCGAGCGCATCGAGCTGGCCGCGCCCGGCGAAGACGTCGTCGGGGCGCTCGACGCGCTCGCCGACGCGCTGGGTGCGCCGCGCGAGGTCCCTGCGCTGCCGGCCGTCGAGCGACCGCGCGTGCCGAGCGGCGCACTCGACGTCGCGACGCTCGGGCAGGCCGTCGCCGCGCTGCAACCCGAGGGCGCGATCGTGGTGGACGAAGCGGCGACCTCGGGCGCCGTGTGGTTCGCGCTCGCGGCCAGCGCGCCCCGACACAGCGTGCTCGGCCTCACCGGCGGCGCGATCGGACAGGGACTGCCCACGGCGGTGGGCGCCGCCATCGCGTGTCCGCAGCGCAAGGTGATCGCGCTGCAGGCCGACGGCTCGGGCATGTACACCGCGCAGGCGCTGTGGACGATGGCGCGCGAGTCGCTCGACGTGGTCGTCGTGCTGTGCGCGAATCGCGCCTATCGGATCCTGCAGCTCGAAGTCGCGCGCGCGGGCATCGCCGAGCCGGGACCCGCGGCGCGCGGGCTCACCGAACTCTCGAATCCCACCCTCGACTGGTGTGCGCTCGCGCGCGGCATGGGCGTGCCCGCTGTGCGCGCAATCGACGCCGACTCTTTCGTGAAGGAGTTCAGCCGGGCGCTCGCCGACCCGGGCCCGGCGCTGATCGAGGCATGGCTGTAGCGCGAGGTCTTCAATGTCCGCTTCGCTCGCCCATCCTCGCTTCGGCTACGGCAGGGGTCTGCACGATCTCGGCAATGGCGCCTGGGCCTGGCTCCAGCCGGACGGCTCCTGGGGATGGAGCAACGCGGGCCTCATCGCGGACGGCGGCGCGACACTGCTCGTCGACACGCTCTTCGACCTGCGCCTCACGCGCGAAATGCTCGCCGCGATGCGCGCAGCGGTGCCCGCAGCCGCGCGCATCGACACCCTCGTCAACACCCACTCGAACGGCGATCACAGCTACGGCAACGAACTCGTACCCGAGGCCGAGATCGTCGCCACCCGCGCGTGCGCCGACGAGATGGCGCACGAGACGCCCGCCGTGCTCGCGGAGTTCCAGCGCCGCGCGCCCGCAGCTGGGTCCGCTCGGCGCCTACGTGCTGCACTGCTTCGGCGCCTTCCACTTCGACGGAATCACGCCGCGCCTCCCGACGCGCACCTTCGAGGGACGTCTCGATCTCGCCGTGGGCAGCAAGCGCGTCGAGCTGATCGAGGTCGGCCCCGCGCACACGCGCGGCGATGCGATGGTCTTCGTCCCGGGCGATCGCACGATCTTCACGGGCGACATCCTCTTCATCGACGGCACGCCGATCGTGTGGGCGGGACCCGTACAGAACTGGATCGACGCCTGCGAGCGCATCCTCGCGCTCGACGTCGAGACGATCGTGCCCGGCCACGGACCCGATCACGACGAAACGCGGCGTCGTCGCGGTGCGCGACTACCTCGACTACATCCGCCGCGAGGCGCGCGCGCGCTTCGACGCAGGCCTCTCGGCGCGCGACGCCGCGTTCGACATCGCACTCGGCGACTACGCCTCGTGGGGCGACGCCGAGCGCATCGCGGTCAACGTCGCAACGCTCTACCGCGAGTTCGCGCACGACGAGCGCCCCGCGACCGTCGTCGAACTCTTCGGCCTGATGGCGGAGCTGCATCGCGCAAGGCGCCGCTGAGCGGAGGGAAAGGTGGAGAAAGGGGACGGTCCTCCGCAAGGACTAGCCGCGGAGTTGGGGGACACACCTCGGGAGGTGTGTCCCTCGAGTCTTCAGCCCGCCCACGAGGAGGACCGTCCCCTTTCTCCACCTTTCTCCATCCCTTTCTTCTCACAGGCGCTCGATGAGGGTGCCGGTGCCGAGGCCGCCGCCGCAGCACATGGCGATCAGTGCGCGGCGACCGTCGCTGCGCTCGAGCTCGTGGAGGGCGCTGGTGATCAGGCGGTCGCCGGTGCAACCGGTCGGGTGGCCGAGCGCGATCGCGCCGCCGTTCGGGTTCACGCGCTCGGCGACCGGCTTGCACTCGCGCTGCCAGGCCAGCACCACCGACGCGAAGGCCTCGTTGACCTCGTAGACGTCGATGTCCTCGATGCGCGAGCTGCTTGCGCGCGAGCAGCTTGCGCGTCACCGGAATCGGCCCCTTCAGCATCGTCACGGGATCGACGCCGACGATCGTGCCGTCGACGATGCGCCCGCGCGGCGTGAGTCCGTGACGTTTCACGGCGTCCTCCGAGGCGAGCAGCACCGCCGACGCGCCGTCGGTCACCTGCGACGACGTCGCGGCGGTGTGGATGCCGCCCTCGACCACTGCCTTCAGCGAGGCCAGCTTCTCGAGCGTCGAGGCGCGGATGCCTTCGTCGCGCGCGACGCGCCGGGTCTCGCCGGTGGGCTTGCCCTCGGCGTCGACCACCGGCGCATCGATCGGCAGCACTTCGCGATCGAAGCGACCCTCCTGCCACGCGCGCGCCGCGAGCTCCTGCTGACTGCGCAGCCCGAAGCGATCGGTGTCCTCGCGCGTGATGCCGTACTCCGTCGCGATCATCTCCGCGCCCTGGAACTGGACTCTTGAACGCGTAGCGCGCGAAGTAGCTCTTCGGCACCGGCCGGCCGAGGTTCTTGTCGGCGAAGTTCGCGCCCAGCGGAATCCGGCTCATGCTCTCGACGCCGCACGAGAGCACCACGTCCGCGAGTCCGGAGCCGATCAGCCCGGCGGCGAGCGTCGAGGCCTGCTGGCTCGAGCCGCACTGGCTGTCGACGGTGGTAGACGCGACTTCGAGCGGCAGTCCCGCCGAGAGCCACGCGGTGCGCGTGACGTTGTATGACTGCTCACCCACCTGCGACACGCAGCCGCCCACCACTTGATCGACCGCCGCCGGATCGAGCTTCGCGCGCTCGACGGCGGCCCGCTGGACGGCGCCGAGCAGTTCCGCGGCATGAACCGCTCGCAAGTCCCCCGCCGCGCTTCCCGAGCGGCGTCCGAACGGCTTCCACGATGTAGACGGTGCGCATCCTCGATCCTCCTGTGGGCAGGCGGACCCTAGCAGCCCCGGCCTCCCGCACGGACCCCGGCGCGCGAGCCGGACCGCGATTATCCTCGCAGTTACGCTGAGACAGGAACCAGTGAGGACACTCTGCTGCGAGTCGCCGCCCGCATCCCGATCGCCGCCGCGCTTCTGCTTCTCGCGATCCCAGCCCGCGCCGAGAATCCGGTCGTGCGCTTCGCCACGACGGAGGGCATCTTTCGACGTCGAGCTGTGCGAAGCGCTCTCGACGCTGTGCCTGGGCGTCGCACCGGGCACGGTCGCCAACTTCCTCAACTACGTGGACCGCGGCGCCTACCAGAACTCGATCGTCCACCGCAGCATTGCGACGCCCACCTACGGCTACGACTTCGTCATCCAGGGAGGGGGATTCTTCCTCGACACGGACGACGTGATTCGCGCGATCCCGGTGGATCCTCCGATCACCAACACCTTCAACCAGTCGAACAAGCGCGGAACGATCGCAATGGCGCGGGTCGGCGGCCAGGTGAACAGCGCGACGAACCAGTGGTACGTGAATCTCGCCGACAACGGCGGCACGGCTCCCGCTGGTCTCGACTTCGTAGACGAAGGCTTCACCGTGTTCGGCGTCGTGACTCCCGACACCATGAACGTGGTCGACGTGATCTCGGAACTCTGGTCGTACGGGCTGAACTACCCGTTCTTCAACGCCATCTTCGAACCCGACGGCATCAGCGGCAATTTCAACACGGTCCCCTTGAGCGCCGACTTCACGCCTCCCGCGATCGCGGCGACGGACGTGCTGCCCTATTTCGTCACGATGAACATCACGCGCGTGCCAGAGCCCGATGCGGCGCTCCAGACCATCGCCGCCTGGGTCGTCCTCGCCGTGGTCGCGGCGCGGCGCACCGGCTAGCGCAGCCATCGTGCACCCGCACCACGTCGCAAAGCTGCTGCTGGTGGCCACCGTCGCGGCGGCCGGCTGCGGCTCGCTGCGCCTGCCCTTCACGGGCGAGGCGTCCAGCTTCGGCACGCGCATGACGGAGGAAGAACTCCGCTCCGAGATCGGCGGCTTCGCGACACGCTTCAGCGGCGTCGTGGGATCGGCCGCCGAGGACATCTCGGAGGCGACCGACCAGCGTTCGATCCGCAAGCGCACGTTGCTGTGGCGGATGCGGATGATCCCCGCTGCCCAGGCGGCGGCGTTCTCGGACTCGGCGCAGGAGGGATACCTGCGAGCGCTCGGGATCTCGGTCGCCCAGCGCCTCTACCTGACCGAGGGCGACGGGCGCGCGCTGTTCGGCGCGCAGCAGTCGATCGCCGTCGGCGCGGCGAACGCCCTCGAACAGGATGCGCTGCAGATCGGCGCGCGTTTCCTGTCACCCGACAAACAGCAGCAGGTGGAGGCGGAAGTCGAGGCGCTTGCGCGCAAGAACCCGATCGTCGGGCGCGACTTCTCGCTCCAGCGCGTGCGGAGCGTCTCGCTGCAGGCCGCGTCGAGCCCGTCGCTGATGTCGGTACTCACGTTCCCGCTCGCGCCATTCAGGGCACTCGAGGGTGTCGACAGCGGCGCCGAGGCGATTCGCGATTTCAACGCCACCGCAAATGTGTTTTCGCGCATCGTGGCGCAGCTGCCCGCCCAGATCCGCGCCGAGTCCGAGCTGCTGCTCTACGACGTCGAAGACCGCGAGACGGTGATCCACAGCGTCGCCGCGATCGAGACGATGGCGGCGAGCGCGCAGCGCGCCTCGGAGTCCATCGAGCGGCTGCCCGCCGACGTCCAGAAGTCGCTCGCCGATTCCAAGGGCGCGATCCAGGAAGCGAACCAGGCGCTCCTCACCGCCCGCGACATCCTGGTGCCGCTCACCCAGGTGAGCGAGAACGTGAAGCTCGCCGGCGATTCGTGGGCGGCGCTGTTTCCGAAGAAGCGGGATGGCGAGCCGCCGGGGCGATCCTTCGACGTGCGCGAGTGGCAGAGCGCGGCCGCGCAGATCGGGACGTCCGCCGGAGAGTTGCGCGCGCTGGCCGTCGAGATCAACACGCTCACGGGCGGCACGAAGCTCGAAGCCGCAGTCGATCACGCTGCGTGGCGCGGCGCGCAACTCGTTGCGCTGTTCTTCGCGCTGCTGGTGGGATACCGGCTACTCGCGTGGCGCCTCGGTCGCACCCGCCGCGACGGCTGAGTCGTGCGGCGCCTGCTGCGCCCAGTAGTAGTAGGCGTGCAGCGTTGGGTCGCTGCGGATCCAATCACCCGAGCGCTCGACCGCACGCAGGATCGATGCCGCGTCGCGGCGGCGGAGCGCGTTGCGAAATCCGGCTTCGAACGCTTCGAAACAGCACTCCGCCCCCTGCCCGCAGATGAAGGCGTCGAACTCGTCGATCCAGCGCTGCTCGCGCGGGGACGGCAGATGCGGAAGCCGCACGAAGAGGCTGCGAAGCGCCGCAACGCGCCGAAGCGTCTGCTCCACGCGCTGTACCGACGGCGTGTTGCTCACGACTCGCCGTCCTCGCCCTCATCGAGCGCCGCGAGATCGGCGAGATCCTGCGGACTGCCGCGCAATCGCTTCAAGGCCCGGAGATCCTCCCGAGCAATGACCCAGAGTCGCCCACTCCCGGATTCGAGCCGAACGCGGCGCTCGAGCATGCCCGTGTGATCGGACTCGCGCGCGAGCAACGCGTCGACCAGCACGACTTCATCGCCCACGGTCTTCAAGAAGCGTTGAATTCGCAGCCGGCCACGCGCCGACCGAGAAAGGCGGTATGCGCGCTTCGTAGCCAAGGGCGGCGATGGCGGCCTTGGCAAATTCCAGACTGGACTCGGCGATCAGGATGTCGATGTCGTCCGTGGTCCGCGGACGCGAGTGGAGGGAGACCGCGAATCCGCCGACGAGCGCATGGGCAACGCCCGCGGCGTCCAGTTCGCGCGCGACGCGGTGCAGTTCGTCATAGAGATCCAGCATGTTGCGAGAGACCTTACCAATCGGCCCCGCGCGCGCCTGCGCGAACCGCCCAGCCGAGATACCGTCGCGATTTCCCCGCCCAGGAGACCGATCTTGGGCAGCTATGGCATGAGCGACGAAGTCCGCGTGCTGCGCGAGCGCGGGCGCAAGTTCATCGACGGCGAGGTGTTTCCCGCCGAATCCGACCTGGAAGCGGAGGAGCACGAGCCCGCTGCGCGCGGCGACGGCACGATGGCGCGGCTCAAGGCGCGCGCGAAGGAGCAGGGACTCTGGGCGCTCGGTCATCCGGTCGAGATCGGCGGTCACGGCATTCCGTTCATCTCATTCGTCTACCTGAACGAGATCATCGGGCGCTCGCATTGGGGGCCGGCCGCCGTGGGCTCGCTGTCGATGCAGGACTCGATCATGCTGCACCGGTATGGGAGATCCAGGCCGCGCGACTGATGACGCTCGACGCCGCGATGGCGATGGACCAGGGAACCGAGGCGCGCGTCGAGATCTCGCTGGTGAAGTTCTGGGGCGCGGCGATGCCGCACAACGTGATCGACCGCGCGATCCAGGTGCACGGCGCACTCGGCGTCACCAGCGACACGCCCCTCGAGCGCATGTACCGCGAAGCCCGGTATGCCCGCATCTACGACGGCCCGGACGAAGTCTACCGCATGGTCGTCGCGCGCCGGCTGCTGAAGGATCCCGGCTCCGCGCCCTGGGCGTAATTTCGATCCTTCGAACGATGCCGGGCGTCAAGTTATTGGTGTGTCAAGTTGTTCGAATAACTTGACGCCGCAATAACTTGACGCCCGGCACCATTCCTACTTCTCGTCGCGGCGGAGCATGCCGGTGGCGAGCGCGATCACGGAGCCGATGTCGGCGAGGTTCGCCGGGACGACGAAGGTGTTGCCGGTCTTTGCGAGCTGGCCGAACTGCTCGACCCACTGCTCGGCGATGCGCAGCTGCATCGCGTCGCGGCCGCCCTCGGTGCGCAGCGACTCGGCGACCTGTCGCAGACCCTCGGCGGTCGCGGTCGCCACCGCGAGGATCGCCGCCGCCTGCCCCTGCGCCTCGTTGATCTGCTGCTGCTGACTCGCCTCGGACTGCTTGATGACCTGCTGCTTCTCGCCCTCGGCCTGATTGATCTTGGCGTCGCGTTCGCCCTCGGAGGTGAGGATCACCGCGCGCTTCTCGCGCTCGGCGCGCATCTGCTTCTCCATCGCCGAGAGCACGTCGACGGGCGGCGTGATGTTCTTGATCTCGTAGCGCAGCACCTTCACGCCCCACGGCTCGGACGCCTTGTCGAGCTCGCTCACCACCTGGAGGTTGATGTGACCGCGCTCCTCGAAGGTGCGGTCGAGTTCGATCTTGCCGACCTCGGAACGCAGCGTCGTCTGCGCGAGCTGCGTGATCGCGAATAGAAAGTCGGCGATCCCGTAGGAGGCCAGCTCCGCGTTCAGCACCTTCAGGTAGAGCACGCCGTCGACGTGCACCTGCACGTTGTCGCGCGTGATGCAGACCTGCTCGGGGATGTCGATCGCGTTTTCCTTGAGCGAGTGCCGGTAGGCGATGCGCTCGACGAAGGGCACCAGGATGTGCGAAGCCCGCGTTCAAGCGTGCGGCTGTACTTGCCGAGCCGTCTCGATCACGTATGCGCTCTGCTGCGGCACCACCACCGCCGTGCGCGCGACCACGATGATCGCCAGCACCACCAGGAAGAGAACGGGGATCAGGGTTTCCATCGGCCCTCCTTCCGCGATCAGCTCTCGCGACGGACTTGAAGCGTGAGACCATCGACGCGCTCGACGCGCACGCGCGCACCGGACTCGAGCACCGCGTCGCCGACGTTGCGCGCCGACCAGCCGGTTCCGCGCAGCTCGACGTGCCCGCACCGCGCCGGGCGCGAGCGACTCGCGCGCCACGCCGATCTCGCCGACCAGCGTGTCGTCGACGCGCGGTACCTCAGTGCGATGCAAGCGCGCCTTCAGCCAGCCGCGGAAGAACACCAGCGACACCACCGAGAGCACGCCGAAGATCGCCCACTGCGCCCACACCGGCGCGTCCACACCGAGCAGGCCGAGCAGCCCCACCACGACGGCCGATGTGCCGAGGAAGACCAGGAAGAAGTCCGTCGGGATCACGAACAACTCGGCCGCGAGCAGCACGGCACCGACCACGATCCAGCCCCACCACGGCATCGCGTGTGTCCCCCCTGCTCTACAGAATGCCGCCGAGCCGCGTCTCGAGATCGACGCGGATCGGCATGGAATCGAGCTGCATGCAGCGATCGAGAGTAGCCACACCCTCGCGGCGGCGTTACCTGGCGACCGCTTTGGCCGTCCAAGCCCGCCCCCTGCGGAGCTCGATCGCCAGGGCGGCTCGCGTCGCAGCCCTGCGGTAATTTGCGCCCGTGCGCCGCAACCCGAAGCTGATCGACCAGATCGCCGGCATCCCCGTGCGCGACCTCGCGCGCGATTTCGGCACGCCGACCTTCGTCTACGACGCCGCCATGATCGTCGCGCGGATCGCCGACCTGCGGCGTTCGACGTCGTTCGCTACGCCCAGAAGGCCTGCTCGAACCTGGCCATCCTCGACCTGGTGCGCCGCCACGGCGCGCTGGTCGACGCGGTCAGGGCCGGCGAGATCCGCCGCGCGCTGGCCGCCGGGCTATCCGGCGGCAGGCGACCCGCCGCCGATCGTCTACACGGCCGACATCTTCGACGGCGAGGCGCTCGACCTGGTGGTCGAGCACGGCATCCACGTCAACTGCGGCTCGCCCGACATGATCGACCAGTTCGGCGAGCGCGCGCCGGGCCGGCGCGATCACGCTGCGGATCAATCCCGGCTTCGGCCACGGCCACAGCCAGAAGACCAACACCGGCGGCGAGCAGAGCAAGCACGGCATCTGGCACGACCAGATCGACGACTGCGTCGCGCGGGCCGCACGCTTCGGCCTGCGCGTCACCGGCCTGCACATGCACATCGGCTCGGGCACCGACATGGAGCACCTCGCGCAGGTCGCCGAGGCCTGCTGCGGCTTCGCGCGCCGCATCGGGCCGGGCGTCACCACGATCAGCGCCGGCGGCGGCCTGCCGACGCCGTATCGCGACGAAGACATCCACGTCGACCTCGACGCCTACTTCGCGCTCTGGGACGCCGCGCGCAAGCGGCTCGAAGAGCGATCTCGGCCATCCGGTGCGACTGGAGATCGAGCCGGGCCGCTACCTCGTGGCCGAGAGCGGCTACCTGGTGGCCGAGATTCGCGCCGTCAAGCGCCAGGGCGAGAACATGTTCTACCTGCTCGACGCCGGCTTCAACAACCTGGCCCGGCCGATCCTCTACGGCGCCTATCACCCGATGTCGATCGTGCCGGCCGACGGCAGCCGCGCCGAGCGGCCGATCGCGGACGTCGTCGTCGGCGGCCCGCTGTGCGAGTCGGGCGACATCTTCACCCAGGAGGAGGGCGGCTTCGTGCGCAGCGAGCGCCTGCCCGAGGCGCGCGTCGGCGACTTCCTGGTGATCGACTGCGCCGGCGCCTACGGCTTCGTGATGGGCTCGAACTACAACACCAAGCCGCTTCCCGCCGAAGTGCTGGTGCAGAACGGCAAGGCGCACCTCGTGCGCGCGCGCGAGAGCCTCGACGACCTGATGCGCGGCGAATCGATCCCGAGCTAGATGGCGCAGCAGGAACGTCCCCAAGGCAACTAAGGCAACGCAGCAGGAACGTCCCCAAGGCAATGAATCCGGTAGCGGACCGGCATGCGCTTGATGCCGCCGAGGAAGCTCGAGCGCAGGCGCTCCACCGGGCCCGCCAGCTCGATCGCATCGACGCGTTCGAGCAGGTGGCGGAACACGACGCGCAGCTCGAGGCGCGCGAGATTCGCGCCGAGGCAGAAGTGCTCGCCGATGCCGAACGCGATGTGGCGGTTGGGCGTGCGGTCGACGCGGAACGCGAAGGGCTCGTCGAAGACTTCTTCGTCGCGATTTGCCGACGGATAGAACAGGCACAGGTTCTCGCCGGCGCGGATCTTGGTGTCGCGCACCTCGACGTCGCGAATCGGCGTGCGGCAGAACTGGATCACCGGCGTCGTCCAGCGCACGATCTCCTCGACGGCGCAGTCCACGAGTGCGGGGTTCGCCTTCAGCTTGCGCCACTCGTCCGGGTTCTCGATCAGCGCGAGCACGCCGCCGGTCATCGCGTTGCGCGTGGTCTCGTTGCCGGCGACTACGAGCAGGAAGAAGTACGAGAGCAGTTCCATGGTGGGCACCGGCGCAGCGCCGAGCTTCGCGTTGGCGAGCAGGCTCACGATGTCGTCCAGCGGGTTCTTGCGGCGCTCGGCCGCCATCTCGCCGAAGTACCCGAAGAGCTGGAGGCGCGCACGCTGGGCGGTCTCCATCGGCCCCTCGCCTTCGCGCTGGTACTCGGGATCGGCAGCGCCGGCGATCTCGTTGGTCCATTGGAACAGCGTCGGCCACATGCTGCGCGGCACGCCGAGCAGTTCGGCCAACACGTTCAACGGAAGCGGAGCTGAGAGCTTCTCGACCAGATCGCCGCACTGCTCGCTGCCGTCGCCCGCCATTGCGTCGAGCAGTTCGCGCGTGATCGCCTCGATGTCGCGCTGCATGCGGCCGAGACCGCGCGGCGTGAAGCGATGGCTCACGAGCTTGCGGTAGAGGCCGTGGTCGGGCGGATCCATGTTGAGCAGGTGGCGGAGTAGGCGCTCCCGCTGCGCCGGCGCTTTGAACTCGGGGAACACCGCGAGCCGCGGTCCGTTGTGAAAGAGCTCCGGCTGCTTCGAGATCCACACGATGTCCGCGTGCTTCGTGACCGCCCAGAACGGATTGTCGACGTGCTGCGTGTTCCAATAGATCGGCGCCTCGCGCCGCAGCCGTGCCCAGGCTGCGTGCGGATAGCCGCTCTTCGCGTACGTCTCGTTCGAAATGAAGTCGAGGCTGTCGAGACTCGGCTGTTGCATGGCGCTCCTCTGGCGTGCGGCCGCTGATGATACGCCGGTTGCACGCGGAGGTGCGTGATGGGCCGCGCGCGACGCTGGCCGACCGATGCCCAGCGACGCCACCCCCGCCAGATTGGCGCCGGGGTGGGCGATTGCGGTTGAATGGTCGCGGTGCGGCGCGATGCGTTCGAAACTCCCGCTTCAGGATCCCGTCGCGACCTCGCGACGAACGCGTGGCTCGTCGCGTCGCTGGGCTTCGCCATCGCGGCGCTCGCGCTGCGCCTCTGGGTCGAGCCCCTCGACCACGGCTACACGCGCTACGCGACGATCGCCTTCGAGATGGTGCGCAGCGGCGACTGGATCGCGCCGCACCTCGATGGCCAGCTCTACGTCGACAAGCCACCCCTCTCGATCTGGCTGATCGCGCTGCCGATGGCGCTCACGAACACCACCGCCAGCTTCACGCAGCACGCGCCCAACATCGTCGCGCTGCTGCTGTCGGTGCTCTTCCTGCGACGCCTGGGCGCGCGCCTGTTCGGCCGCGCCGACGCGGGCTGGCTCGCGGCAGGCCTCTACATCTCGACACAGCTCCCGTCTGCGCTGCTGCGCGACAAGCGCATCGACCCGCTCTTCAGCGCGTTCCTGCTCGGCGCCTTTGACTTCTTTCACGCGGCGCTCACGGCGCACGCGCCATCGCGCGCGCGACTCGGCAACTGGCTCGGCGCCGCGGCGCTCCTCGCGGCCGCGACGCTGACCAAGGGCCCCCTCGCGTTCGCCTTTTTCATCGCAGTTGCGCTCGCTCACGCCGCCTGGGCCGGCCAGCTGCGTGCGCTCGCCACGCGTGACGTCCTCGCCGCCGCCGCGCTCTGGCTCGCACTCGTCGCGTTCTGGCCACTCGCGATGCTCCACGACATCGGCTGGGCGACGTGGAGCCAGCGATTCTCGGAGCGCGACCTCGTCACGCGCTTCGCCGGCCCGCTCCACTACATCGCGAACCTGCCGCTGCGCCTGGCACCGTGGACCCTGCTGCTGCCCGCCTTCGTTCTGGCGCTGCGACCGTCGTTGCGCCGCGCCGGCGGCGCGGCGCTGCGCTTTCCGGTGAGCTGGTTCGCCGTCGTCTTTGCCCTCCTGCACGTCACCAGCGCCAAGCACTCGCGCTATCTGCTGCCGGCCTTCCCCGCTGCGTCGCTGCTGTGCCTCGCGCTCTGGATCGAGGCCCCGGACGGCGTGGCCAGCGCGCTCGCGCCTCGCGTGCGAAGACTGCGCGACGCGGGGCTCCGGGTCTTGCTCGGCCTCGGTGTGCTCGCCGGTGTCGTCGCGCCGTTCGTGCCGATCTGGGCGTCCGGGGCGCGCCGTGTATGGCCCGGTCTCGCGCTCGGCGGTGCGCTCGCGGTGATCGGTGCGATCGGCGGGCTGCGTCGGCTCCGCTCGGATGCGAACTCGACCGCCGCGCTTGCGCGCGCGCTCGTCGTGATCCTCGTGGTCGAAGCAGGCTTCGATCTGCTGCGCAGCGGGGAGTTTCTCGCTAACGACGAGCTTGCCGCCGCGAACGCCGCGCTGACAGAAGTTTCGGCGGGGACGCCTACGCTACTGCTGCACCTCCGCGGCGACGCGCAGAATGCAATCCAGTTGGCGATGCGGCGTCGCTTCGCATCGGGCGACGGCAGCGAAGACGCCCGGCGCTTCGCGAAGGCGAACCCACGCAGTCTCGTCGTCACCCGGTCAGAGACCCTCGCTGCGCTGCGCGCGGAAGCGGACCTCGTGGTGGGGGAGCCGGTGCCGCTGCGGCTTGCCGGCGCGCAGCTCGTCGTCGCGAGCATACGTCCGAACGCGATCGCACCACCTCCCGTGGCGCCGAGTTCCCCGGCACCCGCACCGATCGTGCTGCCGCCGTAGCGAGAGCGCGCGCGGTGGGGATCACGCCGTCGAGGTTCGCGCGCGCCCGTGCAGCACCTTCTTCCGGAACTCCTCGATGATCGGAATCCGGTCGAGCCACGGTGACGCGTCGGCGCGCGCGTCGTCGAGTTCGCTCGCGGGGCCCGCCCAGCCCGTCGGGATCTGGCTGTATTGCACGGGCGGATCCCGGTTGTCATCGACGAAGTGATACTCGTAGCCCGGCACGAAGAGATCGTCGTCGGCGCGCACGTCTACGGTGCGAACGCCGTAGCTCGAGAGTTCCGTCGTCAGCGCCTGCGGGGGAATGATCCAGACGTGTCGCGGCGCGCCCATGAAGAGATATTGGATCCTCCGATTGCGCGAGAGGATCCGGAAGCAGCGGATCACGCCTCCGTAGAGACGACTCGTGATTTCGCTGGTCTCGAGGATCCCAGCGTCGAGGTCGGGTTCGAAGCCGCGCGCGAAGCGGAGCGATGTCGGGTCGTTCTTGCGCGCAAACCACGCGACGCTACGACCGCCGTTCACGAGATTGCGTGGGTCTGACTGGGCGCGGCGACGCGGCTCGCTGAAGTCGCGGTACGGCTCGATGCGTCCCTCGGGCGCCGTGCGCAGGATCAACGCCGCCGCGCCGTCGTCCGTCGGAATCGTCTTCGCCTTGCGGCAGAGCGCTTCGAGCGCGGGCTGCACTTCGATCGGCAGATCGGTAGTCGACTCGCGCGAGAAAACGTACTCCTCACCATCTTGGATCAGCGTCTCCACGTCGCCCTTCCCGATCCAGAAGTCTCCGTGCTGACGTCCGATGTGCGACGCCGAACGCCAGTTGAGCGCGGCGTCTTTGTAGAAGAGTCGCGGATGCGCAGTCCTGACCACACCCCGCGCGTCGGGCTGGACGATGTAAGCAACGAAGAAACGGACGTAGAAGTCCTGGCGGACGTTCGTGAGGTAGAAGGTCGTGTCGAAGAGTTCGATCGCATACTTCGGCGCATAGCCGAGCGAGAGCAGACGCGCGGGGCGGTTGCGCGTCTTGCCGGTGGGGCATAGCTCGACGCCAGCGTCGAGCAGGTCTCGGAACGCTCGCTCGATCTGCCGCGGTGTGCGATCAGAGCAGCGGGGGCTGGGAACGATCTGTGTCGGGATGGGCAAGGCCATGTGGCGAATGGCGATTCCGCTGCGTAGTACTGCCGCGAGGGTAGGCCAGCGATCTCGAGAGCGGAAACGAAAACGGCGCCGCTCCTCGCGTACGAGGAACGGCGCCGTCCAGAGAGATCCCACTCTCGCGCTACTCTCCCACCGATGAAACCGGCAGTACCATCGCCGAAGCGGGGCTTAACTTCCGTGTTCGGAATGGGAACGGGTGTGGCCCCCGCTCTCTGGAGAGTGGGAAAACCAAATGCGCCGACGCGCTTGGACAATCGAACAGCGATCCAATCTCGTCAGAGTCTCTCTCGAGTCGTCGGAGCGTCTCTAGAGCATCACGTTGATTGCGTCCCATGGACACATGGTCAAGCCTCACGGGCGATTAGTACCGGTCAGCTCCACGCATTGCTGCGCTTCCACCTCCGGCCTATCACGTCCTCGTCTTGAACGGCCCTTTAGGGGACCGAAGTCCCAGGGAGATCTCATCTTGGGGTGGGCTTCCCACTTAGATGCTTTCAGCGGTTATCCCATCGGCACTTGGCTACCCGGCGATGCTCCTGGCGGAACAACCGGTACACCAGAGGTGCCTCCGTCCCGGTCCTCTCGTACTAGGGACAGCTCCCCTCAAATCTCCTGCGCCCACAGCGGATAGGGACCGAACTGTCTCACGACGTTCTAAACCCAGCTCGCGTGCCACTTTAATCGGCGAACAGCCGAACCCTTGGGACCTGCTCCAGCCCCAGGATGTGACGAGCCGACATCGAGGTGCCAAACCTCCCCGTCGATGTGGACTCTTGGGGGAGATCAGCCTGTTATCCCCGGCGTACCTTTTATCCGATGAGCGATGGCCCTTCCACACGGGACCACCGGATCACTAAGACCTGCTTTCGCACCTGCTCGACTTGTGGGTCTCGCAGTCAAGCTCCCTTATGCCTTTGCACTCTACGGCTGGTTTCCAATCAGCCTGAGGGAACCTTTGCACGCCTCCGTTACTCTTTAGGAGGCGACCGCCCCAGTCAAACTACCCACCACGCAGTGTCCCCGACCCGGATAACGGGCCCAGGTTAGATCGGCAGCACAATCAGGGTGGTATTTCAACGTTGGCTCCACCGAAACTAGCGTCCCGGCTTCAAAGCCTCCCACCTATCCTACACAGACTGAACCGACGATCACTGCGAAGTTGTAGTAAAGGTGCACGGGGTCTTTCCGTCCTGCTGCGGGTCGCCGGCATCTTCACCGGCAATTCAGTTTCGCTGAGTCTCTGGTCGAGACAGTGGGGAAGTCGTTACGCCATTCGTGCAGGTCGGAACTTACCCGACAAGGAATTTCGCTACCTTAGGACCGTTATAGTTACGGCCGCCGTTTACCGGGGCTTCGGTTCGCCGCTTCGCCTTGCGGCTAACGGGTTCCCTTAACCTTCCGGCACCGGGCAGGCGTCAGACCCTATACGTCCTCTTTGCGAGTTCGCAGAGTCCTGTGTTTTTAGTAAACAGTCGCTACCCCCAGGTCACTGCAACCCCAGCAGGCTCCGAGAGCAAGTCTCTTCACCAACCGGGGCGCACCTTCTCCCGAAGTTACGGTGCCAATTTGCCGAGTTCCTTGACCAGAGTTCTCTCAAGCGCCTTGGCATATTCTGCCCACCTACCTGAGTCGGTTTACGGTACGGTCACCAGACGAACTCCCTACGAGGCTTTTCTAGGAAGCATGGGATCACTGACTTTGTGAGCCTTGCGGCTCTCGGCGTCACTTCTCGGCGTTTGGGATGGGGACACGGACTTACCTGTGTCCCCCGCCTACGAGCTTGCACCGGGACGTCCAACACCCGGATCAGCTACCCTTCTTCGTCCCCTCTTCAGTCGAACGCTCGTCTAGTGGTACGGGAATATTGACCCGTTTCCCATCACCTACGCCTTTCGGCCTCGGCTTAGGGACCGACTAACCCTGAGCAGATTAGCTTTACTCAGGAACCCTTAGGCTTACGGCGAACAGGTTTCTCACCTGTTTTATCGCTACTCGTGTCCGCATAGGCACTTCCAGAGCCTCCACCCGTCGTTACCGTCGAGCTTCGCTGGCAACTGGAACGCTCCCCTACCGGACGAAAGTTCCGAAGAACTCTCGAACCCGCGGCTTCGGTGTCACGCTTGAGCCCCGTTACATTTTCGGCGCAAGGGCACTAGACCAGTCAGCTATTACGCACTGTTTAAAGGGTGGCTGCTTCTAAGCCAACCTCCTGGTTGTCTAAGCGCCCTCACTTCCTTTCCCACTTAGCGTGAACTTGGGGACCTTAGCCGGCGGTCTGGGCTGTTTCCCTCTCGACTACGGATCTTATCACCCGCAGTCTGACTCCCATGCTGCACTTGTCGGTATTCGGAGTTTGGTTGGGTTCGGTAATCTGGTAGGACCCCTAGCCCATCCAGTGCTCTACCTCCGACAGTGATCGCACGAGGCTATACCTCAATATATTTCGGGGAGAACCAGCTATCTCCAGGTTTGATTGGCCTTTCACCCCTAGCCACGGCTCATCCGGGTAGTTTTCAACCTACTACGGTTCGGTCCTCCACTCGGTTTTACCCGAGCTTCAACCTGGCCATGGCTAGATCACCTGGTTTCGGGTCTACCCCCGGCAACTAGACGCCCTGTTCGGACTCGCTTTCGCTACGGCTCCACCTCGCGGCTTAACCTTGCTGCCGAGGAGTAACTCGCGGACCCGTTAAACAAAAGGTACGCGGTCACTCATTCCGTCTTGCGACGGCATAGAGCTCCCACTGAATGTAGGCAGATGGTTTCAGGTCTATTTCACTCCCCTCACCGGGGTGCTTTTCACCTTTCCCTCACGGTACTGGTTCACTATCGGTCGCCAGGTAGTACTTAGCCTTGGAGGGTGGTCCCCCCAGATTCCCACGAGGTTTCTCGTGCCTCGCGGTACTCGGGAACTTCCTAGGGCCATTTCGGATTTCGCGTACGGGGCCATCACCCTCTGTGGCCGGCCTTTCCAGACCGTTCCGCTATCCGATCTGATCCCACGTCGGAGTCCCACAACCCCGACAGGAATTGCTTCCCGTCGGTTTGGGCTATTCCCCTTTCGCTCGCCGCTACTGGGGGAGTCTCGGTTGATTTCTCTTCCTTCGGGTACTGAGATGTTTCAGTTCCCCGAGTTTGCTTCCTCGCACCTATGGATTCAGTGCTGGATGACTGGGCATGACCCCAGCCGGGTTTCCCCATTCGGAGATCCACGGATCAAAGCCTGGTTAGCGGCTCCCCGTGGCTTATCGCAGCTGCCTACGTCCTTCTTCGCCTCCTGGCGCCAAGGCATCCGCCATCTGCCCTTAGTAGCTTGACCAAAAGCCCATGGTGGCGACGACGTGCCGTGCGTCGGTTTTTTGGACCAGCGCGCAACAAATCGCCCCAAGACGCACTCAACGTACTGAGAACTTGGATCGCTATTCGATTGTCAAAGACCGCCGGAAGAAACCGACGCTCGACCTGTGTCGGGTCGAGTGCCCTCTAAGGGCAACTGACCAGGGAGAACAAGAAACTCTCCCTGAAGAAAACACTTCTGAAGGCCGGATGGTGGAGCTGATCGGGATCGAACCGACGACCTCGGGTTTGCAAAACCCGCGCTCTCCCAACTGAGCTACAGCCCCACGCGGTTCCTGGAGCTGCGACTGGATTCCATGGGACGTTCGATGCGGCCGCCGTGATGGTGGGCCTAGGTAGATTTGAACTACCGACCTCCCGCTTATCAGGCGGACGCTCTAACCAGCTGAGCTATAGGCCCGCGCTCCCTATCCGACCCAGGCTATTGGCCTCCTCGCGATAGCTTGGATGCCCACCGGCATGAGTCCCGCTTCCGGTCTCGGAAAACAGAATAGCGTGCGGCGACAGCCGCGAGCGATCGACAGAAAGTCCCCCGATTGAACGAGTTACCGGGAGAACCCGGGATTCAGACTCTCGGTGGCGCGGATCCCTTGCGGGCTGCACCAATATCGATCTCGACCGGTTGCTCGTGGCGATCGGTGCTGGGCACTTGTCGCCACTGCTGTATCCAGCTTTCGCTGGAAACTGCGTGAGCTCCCTAGAAAGGAGGTGATCCAGCCACAGGTTCCCCTACGGCTACCTTGTTACGACTTCACCCCAATCACCGGCCAAACCTTGGGCGGCTCCCTCCCTTGCGGGTTGGGTTACCGACTTCTGGTTCCACCGGCTTTCGTGGTGTGACGGGCGGTGTGTACAAGGCCCGGGAACGTATTCACCGCGGCATGCTGATCCGCGATTACTAGCGATTCCGCCTTCATGGAGTCGAATTGCAGACTCCAATCCGAACTGAGGTCGGCTTTTTGGGATTTGCTCCCCCTTGCGGGTTAGCGGCCCTCTGTACCGACCATTGTAGCACGTGAGTAGCCCTGGGCATAAGGGCCATGAGGACTTGACGTCGTCCCCACCTTCCTCCGGCTTAACACCGGCAGTCTGATTAGAGTGCCCGGCTTGATCCGCTGGCAACTAACCATAGGGGTTGCGCTCGTTGCGGGACTTAACCCAACACCTCACGACACGAGCTGACGACAGCCATGCAGCACCTGTGAAAGAGCTCCCTTGCGGGCACCTCTCTCTTTCGAGAAAGTTCTCAAACATGTCAAGCCCAGGTAAGGTTCTTCGCGTTGCTTCGAATTGAACCACATGCTCCACCGCTTGTGCGGGCCCCCGTCAATTCCTTTGAGTTTTAGCCTTGCGGCCGTACTCCCCAGGCGGAGTGCTTAACGCGTTAGCTTCGACACCGCGGGGGTCAATACCCGCGACGTCTAGCACTCACCGTTTACGGCGTGGACTACCAGGGTATCTAATCCTGTTTGCTCCCCACGCTTTCGCGTCTCAGCGTCAGTCACCGTCCAGATGGCCGCCTTCGCCACTGGTGTTCCTCCCGATATCTACGGATTTCACCCCTACACCGGGAATTCCGCCATCCTCTCCGGGACTCGAGCCGAGCAGTTTCGAGTGCAGTTCCGAGGTTGAGCCTCGGGATTTCACATCCGACTTGCCCGGCCGCCTACACGCGCTTTACGCCCAGTGATTCCGAACAACGCTTGCGCCCTCCGTATTACCGCGGCTGCTGGCACGGAGTTAGCCGGCGCTTCCTTTGGAGGTACCGTCAGACAGTGAGATTGTTCACCCCACCGCCGTTCTTCCCTCCCGACAGAGGTTTACGACCCGAAGGCCTTCATCCCTCACGCGGCGTCGCTGGGTCAGGCTTGCGCCCATTGCCCAATATTCCCGACTGCTGCCTCCCGTAGGAGTCTGGACCGTGTCTCAGTTCCAGTGTGGCTGATCGTCCTCTCAGACCAGCTACCCATCGTCGCCTTGGTGAGCCGTTACCTCGCCAACTAGCTAATGGGACGCGGGCTCATCTCGTAGCGATAGCTTGCAAGCAGAGGCCATCTTTTCCCACATGACCCGAGGGTCTCGTGGGCTCATCCGGTATTAGCTCAGGTTTCCCCGAGTTATTCCAGACTTCGAGGTAGGTTACCCACGCGTTACTCACCCGTGCGCCGCTGTACTGGGGGCCGAAGCCCTTTTCTCGCACGACTTGCATGTCTTAGGCACGCCGCCAGCGTTCGTTCTGAGCCAGGATCAAACTCTCCAGTTTGAACCTTGCGTCACGATTCGACAGACACGAAGGCCTGCCGATCGTGCTCTACTTGACTCCGACGCGCGACGGGGCTAAACCGTCATCACGTCGGATCTCAACGGGGATAAAGCTCTTGCTGTCCGGCGAACGTCCCCACGCTCGCTGGACCGCACGCTATTCGGTTTTCAAAGACCGATCTAAACCCCGGAAAGTCTGTCGAGGACTCGCGAGGCATCGGCTTCAAGCCAGAATCGCAGCTCGGAAACCGTTTGGACTAATTTCGCTCGGGACTGGAACTCCCAAGCGGGAGGCGCACTATACGAAGCAGCCCTGCGGCCGTCAATAGAGATGCTTCGTCCGGCGCCCCCTACGGGGACGACGCTGCGTCTCGACCCATCGCGACGCGTGCCACTGGCGTTTGCCGCGTCGCAAGAGCACGAGGGCGCCCGGGAGCAGATCTTCGCGCGTCAGCCGACGATCCTCGGGTACGCGCTCGACCATTCACCGAGATCGCGCCCGACGCGAGAAACTCGCGCGCCTCGCGTCGCGATGCCGCGAGCGACGTCGCGGGCAGCAGATCGACGAGCGAAACACCAGGATCCACGAGCGCGCCGACGTCGTGCTGCGTATGCGGAATCTCGGCTGCGACCTCCGCCAGTGTCGCCGCGTCGAGCGCGCGCACATCGCCGCGCCCGAATAGTGCGTCGGCCGCTGCCTCGACGCGGTGTCGCTCGGACTCGCCGTGTAGTCGCTCGGTCATGTGCCGTGCGAGCGTGCGCTGCGCCGACCGTCTCGTGCGGCGCCGTACGCTGCGCCGCCTCGGTCGCCTCGATCTCCTCGCGCTCCAAGACGCTGAAGAAACGCAAGAACGCAGCCGACTTCGCCGTCCGGCACGTTGATCCAGTACTGATGGAACGCGTACGGACTCGTGCGATCCGCCGTGAGCCAGACGGAGCCACCTTCGCTCTTGCCGATCTTCCGACCGTCGGAGTGCGTGACGAGCGGCGCCGTCACGCCGAACGCCTCGGCCGCCTGGCCGAGCCTGCGATGGATCAGGTCGATCCCCGCGACGATGTTGCCGTACTGATCCGAACCGGCCATCTGCACCGTGCACTGCTCGCTCGCGACGCAGATGCAGGAAGTCGTACGCCTGCAGAAGCATGTAGGAGAACTCGGTGTAGCTGATGCCCTGATCGCGATTGTGGAGCCGCTCGCGCACCGACTCCTTCTGCACCATGGCGTTGACCGAGAAGTGCTTGCCGACGTCGCGCAGGAACTCGAGATAGCCCAGCTTCGACAGCCACTCCGCGTTGTTGACGAGACGGCGCGGCATTGGAACGCGCTCGATCGAAGTCGAGCAGCCGCTCGAAGATGCGACGCTGCCCCGCGACGTTCGCGTCGACCTGCTCGCGCGTGAGCAGCGGACGCTCGCGATCCTTGCCCGACGGGTCGCCGATCATCCCGGTCCCGCCTCCGATCAGCACGATCGGCCGATGCCCCGCGCGCTGCCAATGCACGAGAAGCTGGATCGGGACCAGGTTCCCGATCGTCAGCGAGTCGGCCGTCGGATCGAAGCCGCAGTAGCCGACGCGACCCGGCGTCGCGAGGTGCGCCTCGAGGGCCTGCTCGGCGGTGCGCTGATACAGAAGCCCGCGCCACGCGATCTCGGCAAGAACGACGGGGTCGCCATGGGCGCGGCAACCTAGCCCGAATCGCGCGTCGGGTCGCGGGGCGGAATCGCTGTGCGGACGATGCCCAGCTCGGTCACGATGCCGTCGACACGGCGATCGGCGGGGCCCACCGGCACGGCATCGACGAGCTGGAACGAGAAAGCCACGCCGAGCAAGAGCGGCGCGGCAGTCGCCGGCGGGAAGACGCGATCGTAGTGACCGCCACCGCGTCCGAGGCGCCGACCGCGGCGATCGAAGGCGACACCCGGCACGAAGACGAGATCATCCGGGGCGAGTTCGAGCGCCGCGGACGACGGACTGCGGTTCGAGCACGCCGAAGCTACCGCGGCGAAGCGACGTCAATCCCGCGACCGCCGCGAACTCGAGCCGCTTCGCGGCCAGCGCGTGGCAACAGCAGAACGCGGCCGCTCGCGAACACGGCGTCCAGAATCGCGCGCGTCGGCACCTCGTCATCGAGCGCGACGATAGGCTGCGACGCGCTCGGCGCGCTCGAACTCGGGGAGCGCGCACGCGATCCGCGCCACGGCGTCGCCCGCCGCGACGCGATCCTCGCGCGAAAGCGAAGATCGCTTCGCGCTCATTGCGACTCGGAGGCGTCTTTTCGCCGCGTCGAGCGCGCCGGTATCGGATTCCGTCTGCGGACTCAGCCCGCCGGCGGTCCCGCGCCGCGCAGCAGTCCCTCGACGCGCTCGCTGAGCGCACGAACGCGCTCGTCGTGCGAAGCGGTTCCCTCGCTCGACGCGCGCTCGGCGACGAGATCGCGCGCCAGATTGAGCGCGGCCATGATCGCAAGATCGAGACTGTCGATCACGCCGGTCCGCTCACGCAAGCGTCCCATCGTCTCGTCGACGAGTTCCGCGACGCGCGCAAAGCCAGCCGGATCGCCGTCGGTACGGATCCGGTACTCATGCCCGAGGATCCGAACCGAGACCAACCGCTTCGCCGTCATCGCGCTACTCGGCTCTCGCCACGAGCCGACCCTCGAGTTCGTCGATCTGCCCGACGAGATCGTCGATGCGCCGCGCGACGTCGCGCCGCCCCTGATTCTGCCGCCGCAACTCGCCTTCCAATTCGGCGATGCGCTGGTCGCGCTCGGCGACATCGCCTGCGAGCTTCGTGTTCTCGTCGCGCAGCGCGGCATGTCGATCGGCCAGGGCCTGCACCGCGCGCTCGAGGCGCTCGATGTCCAGCTCCTGCACGGTGTCCCCGGTCGCGATGAACTCGGGCGCGCGGTGATTGGTGGGAATCTCGACTCTCCCCGCTCAGGTCGGGTCGCCGCGATCCTACAGAGGCCACGGGAAACGAGTCAAGTCGGATTCCCGGCCTCAGACGTAGGCGTCGCGCGATTGGAGCCGTGAATGCCCGGCGAGGTAGGTGTCGACCGCCCGCGCCGCCTCGCGCCCTTCGGAGAGCGCCCACACCACGAGCGACTGTCCGCGCCGGCAGTCGCCGGCGGCAAAGACGCCGGGCTCGCTCGTCGCGAAACTCCTGGCGTCCGCCGCCACATTGCCGCGTGCGTCGAGCTTCACGTCGAGGTCCTGCAGCAACCCCGTCTGCACCGGATGTACGAAGCCCATGGCGAGCAGCACGAGGTCTGCCGGGATCTCGAAGTCGCTGCCCGCGATCTCCTCGAAGTCACGCCGTCCCGTCTTGGGATCGGGCGGAAGCTGTCGCAGGCGGACCGCGTGGAGCCTGGCGACGCGGCCGTGCTCGCCGAGCAGGCGCTTGGTCATCACCGCGAAGTCGCGCGTCCCGCCCTCGTCGTGCGAGCTCGACGAGCGGAACATGAGCGGCCAGAGCGGCCACGGCGTCGAAGCGTCGCGTCGTTCGGGCGGGCGCTCGAGCAGCTTCGATCGAGGTCACGGACTTCGCGCCCTGGCGATGCGAGGTGCCGACGCAATCCGAACCCGTGTCGCCACCGCCCAGCACGATCACGTGCTTGCCGGTCGCGAGGATCGCTTCCTCATCGGCAATCGCGTCGCCAGCCACGCGCTTGTTGTTCTGCGCGAGGAACTCCATCGCGAAGTGAACGCCTGCGAGTTCGCGCCCCGGCACGGGCAGGTCGCGCGGCTGCTCGGAGCCCATGCAGAGCAACACGGCGTCGAAGTGGCGACGCAGTTCGGCGCTCGAGAGATCCGCGCCGACCTGCACGCCGGTCTGGAAGACGACGCCTTCCTCGCGCATCTGGTCGACACGGCGGTCGATGAGCCACTTCTCGAGCTTGAAGTCGGGAATGCCGTAGCGCAGCAGGCCGCCGATGCGGTCGCTCTTCTCGAACACGGTGACGCTGTGGCCTGCGCGACTCAATTGCTGCGCGGCCGCGAGACCGGACGGGACCGGATCCCACCACCGCCACCGAGCGGCCGCTGCGTCGCTGCGGTCGCAGCGGCACGACGAAGCCCTCTTCCCAGCCGCGCCGGATGATCTCCCACTCGACCTGCTTGATCGTCACGGGGTCCTGGTTGATGCCGAGCACGCACGCCGCCTCGCAGGGCGCGGGACACACGAGCCCCGTGAACTCGGGGAAGTTGTTGGTCGAGTGCAGCCGCGCGAGCGCGTCCTGCCACTTGTCGCGGTAGGCGAAGTCGTTCCAGTCCGGAATGATGTTGCCGAGCGGACAGCCGTTGTTGCAGAACGGAATGCCGCAGTCCATGCAGCGCGCCGCCTGCTTCTTCACCTGCTCGGGCGACGGATCGAGTTGCACCTCGTGCCAGTCGCGCAGGCGCTCCTCGACCGGCCGCTGGGGGGTGTTCTCGCGGCCGAATTCGAGGAACCCCGTCAGCTTAGCCATTGCCCGTCCCCGCGTTGATGCGCGCATCGAGCGCGAGCTTCAGATCCTTCGGGAACACCTTCACGAACTTCGGCGCGTAGCTGTTCCACTTGCGCAACACGTCGTCGGCGCGCTGCGCTGCGCGTGTACTCGTAATGGCGTCGCACCAGGCGCTGGAGGATCTCCTCATCCTCGGCGTTGAGGCGCTCCAGGTCGACGCGTTCCGCGTTGACACGCGTCGGGAACGAGCCGTCCGGGTCGAGCACGTAGGCGAAGCCGCCGCTCATGCCCGCAGCGAAGTTGCGACCCGTCGGACCGAGCACCACGACGCGCCCGCCGGTCATGTACTCGCAGCCGTGGTCGCCGACGCCTTCGACGACCGCCGTGCGCGCCGCTGTTGCGCACGCAGAAGCGCTCGCCGGCGATGCCCTGGAAGTAGGCCTCGCCGGCGTGGCGCCGTAGAGCGCGACGTTGCCGGTGATGATGTTCTCGGCCGGCTCGATAGCCCGCGCCTTCGGGCACGCGCACCACGATCTTGCCGCCCGAGAGCCCCTTGCCGCAGTAGTCGTTGGTTTCGCCGTGCACCCAGAGCGTCATGCCGCGCGGCACGAACGCCCCGAAGCTCTGCCCCGCCGATCCCGTGAAGTGGATCGCGATGCTGTCCTCGGGCAGACCCGCCTCGCCGTGCCGCAGCGACAGCTCCGAGCCGAGGATCGTGCCCACCGTGCGATCCGTGTTCCGGATCGGCAGGTGCAGCTCGATCTTCTCGCCGTTCTCGAGCGCGGGTTTCGCCAGCTCGAGCAGTTCCACGTCGATGACACGGTCGAGCCCATGCTCCTGCGCCTCGCAGTGGCGGATCGCGTGCGGCACGTCGGGCTTGAAGAGGAGTTGCGAGAAGTCGAGCCCCTTGGCCTTCCAGTGCTTGGTGGCGCGATCCCAGTCGAGCCGATCGACGCGCCCGATCATGTCGTCGAGCTTGCGGAAGCCGAGCTTCGCCATGAACTCGCGCAATTCTTCGGCGACGAAGAAGAGGTACTGCACGACGTGCTCGGGCTGGCCCGCGAAGCGCTTGCGCAGCTCGGGATTCTGGGTGGCGATGCCGACCGGACACGTGTTGAGGTGGCAGACGCGCATCAGGATGCAGCCCATCGCGACCAGCGGCGCCGTCGAGAAGCCGAACTCGTCGGCGCCGAGCAGCGCGGCGATCGCGACGTCGCGCCCGGTCTTGAGACCGCCGTCGGTCTGCACGCGGATGCGGCCGCGCAGGTCGTTCAGCACCAGCGTCTGCTGCGTCTCGGCGAGCCCGAGTTCCCACGGCACGCCCGCGTACTTGATCGACGCCTGGCGGCGACGCGCCGGTGCCGCCGTCGTGGCCGGCAATCAGGATGCCGTCGGCCTTCCCCTTCGCGACGCCCGCGGCGATCGTACCGACGCCCGTCTCCGCCACCAGCTTCACGCTCACGCGCGCGCGCCGGTTGGCGTTCTTCAGGTCGTAGATGAGCTGCGCCAGGTCCTCGATCGAGTAGATGTCGTGGTGCGGCGGCGGCGAGATCAGGCCCACGCCCGGCGTCGAGTGCCGCGTCCTGGCGATCGTCGCGTCGACCTTGTGACCGGGCAGCTCGCCGCCTTCCCCGGGCTTGGCGCCCTGCGCGACCTTGATCTGCAACTCGTCGGCGTTCACCAGGTACCAGCTCGTCACGCCGAAGCGGCCCGACGCGACCTGCTTGATCGCCGAGCGCCGCGAGTCGCCGTTCGGATCCGGCGTGAAGCGCCGCGGGTCCTCGCCGCCCTCGCCCGTGTTGCTCTTGCCACCGATGCGGTTCATCGCGATCGCGATCGTCTCGTGCGCGTCGAGCGAGATCGAGCCATAGGACATCGCGCCCGTGCAGAAGCGCTTCACGATCTCCGCGGCGGGCTCGACCTCGTCCTGCGCGATCGGCTCGTTGCCGAACCGGAAGCGGAACAGCCCGCGCAGCGTGCAGAGCCGCTCGGCGTCGTCGTCCGCCGCCTTCGAGAACTCCTTGTAGGTCGCGAAGGCGCGGTCGCGGATCGTCGATGCGGACGGCGTGCTGGAGCTTCGCGACCGTTTCGGGATTGAAGGTGTGGCGCTCGCCGCGGCGGCGCCATTGATAGAGCCCGCCCGGGTCGAGCTCCGGATAGGCGAAGCCGTCGTCCGGGAAGGCGCGTTCGTGGCGCAGCGCCGCTTCCTTCGCGAGCACGTCGTAGCCGACGCCCGAGACGCGCGACGCCGTGCCGGTGAAGCAGCGCTCGACCAGATCTCGATCGAGACCCACCGCCTCGAAGATCTGCGCGCCGCGGTAGCTCTGCAGCGTCGAGATCCCCATCTTCGCCATCGTCTTCAGCAGGCCCTTGTCGCAGGCCTTCAGGTAGTTCTTGGTCGCCTTCACGAAGTCGATGCCGCTCGGGATGTAGATGCCGTCCTCGACCAGCTCCTCGATCGTCTCGAACGCGAGGTACGGGTTGATTGCGCCCGCGCCGTAGCCGATCAGCAGCGCGAAGTGCGCGACGTCGCGGGCCTCGCCGGTCTCGCACACGAGGCCGCACTGCGTGCGCAGTCCCTCGCGCACCAGGTGGTGATGCACGGCGCCCGTCGCGAGCAGCATCGGGATCGGCGCCAGTTCGGGCGTGACGCCGCGATCCGAGAGCACCAGCAGGTTCACGCCCTCGCGCACCGCCTGCGCCGCCTCGCGGCACAGCGCGTCGAGCGAAGCCGCGCAGACCGTCTCCCGCCTCGCCGATCTTGAACAGCGCCGGCAGCGTGCGCGCGGCGAAGCCGGGCAGCGCGATCTGGCGGATCCGCTCGAGTTCCTCGTTGCTGAGGATCGGCTGGTTCGCGCGCAGCATGCGCGCGTGCTCCGGCGTCTCCTCGAGCAGGTTCTTCTCGGCGCCGAGCGTCGAGTAGAGGGACATCACGGTGCGCTCGTTGATCGAGTCCATCGCCGGGTTCGTGACCTGCGCGAAGAGCTGCTTGAAGTAGTGATAGAGCATGCGCGGGCGGTCCGAGAGGCACGCCAGCGCCTCGTCGTTGCCCATCGAGCCGATCGCCCACTTGCCTTCGGCGGCCATCGGCGCGATCAGCAGCTTCAGATCCTCGCTGGTGTACCCGAACACCTGCTGGAGCGTGAACCGCAGCTCCGGATTCAGCCGCTGCTCGGGCGACACTTCGGCGTGCGGCAGATCGTCGAGCAGCACGCGCTGCGTCTCGACCCACTTTCGATAGGGATGTCTCGCGACGTAGCGGGCCTTGATCTCCTCGTCCTCGACGATGCGGCCCAGCTCGAGGTCGGCGAAGAAGATGCGGCCCGGCTGCAGTCGTCCCTTGCGCAACACGCGCTCGGGGGCGATGTCGAGCACGCCCACCTCGGACGCCATCACGACGAGGCCGTCCTTGGTGACCGTCAGCGCGAAGGGCGCAGACCGTTGCGGTCGAGCACGGCGCCGATCTTGCGGCCGTCGGTGAACGCGATCGACGCGGGCCCGTCCCACGGCTCCATCAGGAACGAGTGGTACTCGTAGTAGGCGCGCCGCTCGGGATCCATCTCGGCATGGTTCTCCCACGCCTCGGGAATCATCATCAGGATCGCTTCGGGCAGCTCGCGCCCGTTCAGCACCAGGAACTCGAGCACGTTGTCGAACTGCGCGGAGTCCGAAGCTCCGTCGCGCAGGATCGGGTAGAGCTTGCGCAGATCGTCGCCGAAGCGCGCCGAGCGCATCGTGCCCTCGCGGGCGTGCATGTAGTTGCGATTGCCGCGCAGCGTGTTGATCTCGCCGTTGTGCGCCATGTAGCGGAACGGCTGGGCGAGGTCCCAGCTGGGAAACGTGTTGGTGCTGTAGCGCGAGTGAACCAGCGCGATCGCCGACTCCACCGCCGGATCCGTGAGGTCCGGATAGAACGGCTCGATCTGGGTCGACATCAGCATGCCGGTGAAGACGAAGGTGCGGCTCGACAGGCTCGGCAGGTAGCAGGGTCCGCCGCGCGCCTTCACGAGTGCTTCGAAGACCCGGCGGATCACGTAGAGCTTGCGCTCGAAGGCATCCTGGTCGAGGCCGGGCGCTGCGCCGACGAAGACCTGGCGGATCACCGGCATCGCCGCGCCGGAGAGGCGGCCGATGCGGTCGGCGGTTCACCGGAACGTCGCGCCAGCCGAGGAAGCGCTGGCCCAGTTCGCCGACCACGCGCTCGAAGTTCTGCTGCTGCCACGCGCCCGCATCGGCATCCTGCGAAAGGAAGACCATGCCCGATGCGTAGGCGCCGAGCGGCGGCAGCTCGATCCCGAGCTGCTCCGCCTCGCGGCGCAAGAAGCGATCGGGGAGCTGGAGCAGGATGCCGGCGCCGTCGCCGGTTTCCGGGTCGCAGCCGCAGGCGCCGCGATGTTCCATGCGCTCGAGCACCTGGATGCCCTGGTGCACCAGCGCGTGCGACTGCGTGCCGTCGATCTGCGCGACGAAGCCGACGCCGCACGCGTCGTGCTCGTGCGACGGGTCGTAGAGACCCTGCGCGGCGGGACGTCCCTGCGATCGCTCCATGCGCACTCCTTCTCGCGCGGCGCTCATTCCGACTCCTCCCGATGCGGACGCGGCGGGCGGCGGCGGCGCGGCAATGGCGCATCCGTCGGGTCGAGCGCGACGCGTGTGCGCTCGGAGTGGGTCGACAACACGACCATCGTCTCGCTGCGGGTCACGCCCTCGATGCGGCGGATCAGGTCGATCAAGCGCTCGAGGGTTTCGGTGCTCTCGGTGCGCACCTTCAGCATCAACGTGTGCTGGCCCGTCACGTGATGACACTCCAGCACGTCTCCCTCGGTCTCGATCTCCTTCTCGAAGGACTCGAAGGCGCTCGGGTGGCTGATCGAGACGCCGATGAAGGCCGTGACGTCCTTGCCGAGCGCGCGCGGCTCGAGCAGCGCCGTGTAGCGCGCGGATCACGCCGCCGTCTTCGAGCTTCTTGATGCGCTCCACCACTGAGGGCGCCGAGAGACCGACCTGCTTGCCGATCTCCGCGAGCGGCTGCTTGCAGTTGTGCTGCAGCGCATCGAGGATGGCGAGGTCGGTCGCATCCAGGAAAACGTCGGGGGGCGAGGCGGGCCTGTCAAATTTCGTGAGGTGGGGGATCATCTGTACCTAATTTTTAGAGGACAGATCCCACGATTGCAAGGTATTTGAGGAGGTCGGGAGCGGGGATTTCTCGAGATTGGACGGGGCGCGGGAGCCGCTCAGGCCCGCTGCGGGTCGACCAGGGCGCGCATCCGGTCGGGGTGATTCGTGAAGAGACCGTCGACGCCCAGAGCGAGGAGTCGCTGCATTTGCGCCAGATCGTCCACGGTGAACACGTAGACCGCGAGGCCCGCCGCGTGCGCTTGCTCGACCAGCGCCGCGCTCACGATCCCCGCCTCGGGGTGGATCGCCTCGGCGCCGAGTTCTCGCGCGCGCTCGAGGATGCGGATCGGATAGCGGCCCGAGATCAGGAGGCCGACTCGCGCGTCGGGCGCGAGCGCGCGGAGACGCGCAAGCACCGAGTCGTAGAACGACGACCAGAGTGTGCGGGCCAGCAGTCCGCGGGCCTTCACCGCCGCGAGCGCCTGCGCCTCCAGTCCGTCGTAATCGGCGTCCGTCGCGCGCTTCAGTTCGAGGTTGAAGGCGATCTTCGGACCGAAGCGGTCGAGGATCTCGTCGAGCGTCGGCACGGGCTCACCGCCGCCCGCGTCGAGGGCGCGGATCTCGGCGAGCGTCGCGCCCGCGATCTCCCCGCGGCCGCCGAGCCTGCCGAGATCCTCGTCGTGTGCGATCACGATGGCGCCGTCGCGCGTGCGGTGCAGGTCGGTCTCGATCATGTCGGCGTGCTGCACGACCGCCAATTCGAAGGCCGGCAGCGTGTTCTCGGGCCGATGCGCCGAGGCGCCGCGGTGCGCGATCACGAGGGGCTTGCTCAATCCGAGCTCCCAGCCGCGCGAACGTTCGACGGCGCGCTTCCAGCCGGCGTAGAGCGCGTCGCGACGGCTGGCGTCGGCGACCGGCTCGAAGCGCGTTGCGCCCTGCGTCGTCACCGATTCCAACTCGCTGCGATCGCGCCAGAACCCGACCGCCAGGCCCGCGAGCGCCGCCGCGCCGAAGGCGGTCACTTCGAGCATCGCCGGCCGCTCGACCGGCACGCCGAGCACGTCCGCCTGCATCTGCATCAGGAAGTCGTTGCGACAGGCGCCGCCGTCGACGCGCAGCACTTCGAGCGGGATTCCCGCGTCGGTGGCCATGCACTCGACCACGTCGCGCGTCTGGTACGCGATCGACTCGAGCGTGGCGCGGATCAGGTGCTCGCGCGTAGTGCCGCGCGTGAGGCCGACGATCGTGCCGCGCGCGCGCTCGTCCCAGTACGGCGCGCCGAGACCGACGAAGGCCGGCACCACGTAGACGCCCCCGCTGTCGGGCACCGAGCGAGCGGCCGCTTCGGTCTCGGCCGCGTCGGCGATCAGGCGCAGGCCGTCGCGCAGCCACTGCACGGCCGCCCCCGCGACGAAGACGCTGCCTTCGAGCGCGTACTCGACGGCGCCGCCGACGCCCCACGCGATCGTCGTGAGCAGACCCGTCGTCGAGGGTCGCGGCTTCGATGCCGGTGTTGAGCAGCAGGAAGCAGCCCGTGCCGTAGGTGTTCTTCGCGCGCCCCGCCTCGAAGCAGCCCTGCCCGAAGAGCGCCGCCTGCTGGTCGCCCGCCATGCCCGCGATCGGGATCGCGCGGCCGAACCACTCGGGGTCGGTCTCGCCGAACACCCCGCTCGACTCGCGCACCGCCGGCAGCATCGCGCGCGGCACGCGCAGCGCCTCGAGCAGCACGTCGCTCCACTCGCGCGTCGTGGATGTCGTAGAGCATCGTGCGCGACGCATTCGAGTACTCGGTCGCGTGCACGCGGCCCTTGGTGAGCTTCTGCAGCAGGAACGCGTCGATCGTCCCGAAGGCCAGCTCGCCGCGCGCGGCGCGAGCCTGCGCGCCGGGCACGGCGTCGAGGATGAAACGCACCTTGGTGCCGGAGAAGTACGCGTCGACCACCAGGCCCGTGCGCGCGCGCACTTCGGGCTCGAGGCCGTCGGCGCGCAAGCGTTCGCAGATCGGCGCCGTCTGGCGCGACTGCCAGACGATCGCGCGGTGGATCGGCTCGCCGCTGGCGCGATCCCACACGACGGTCGTCTCGCGCTGGTTGGTGATGCCGATCGCCACGATGTCCGCGGCGGTCGCCTTCGCCCTGGCCAGCACGCCGCGCGCGGCGCGCAGCTGGCTGTCCCAGATCTCGTCGGGGTCGTGCTCCACCCAGCCCGGTTTCGGGAAATGCTGGGGAAACTCGTGCTGGTCGGACGCGACGACGGCGCCATCGCGGTCGAAGAGGATCGCGCGCGACGAGGTGGTGCCCTGGTCGAGCGCAAGGACGTAGCGACTCACGCCGCGCCTCCGTCGGTCGCGAACAGCGCGTCGACGAATTCTTCGGCATCGAAGTCGCGCAGATCTTCGGGCGTTTCGCCGACGCCGACGTAGCGGACGGGAATGCCGAACTCGTCGGCCAGTCCCACCAGCACGCCGCCCTTGGCGGTGCCGTCGAGCTTGGTGAGCACGAGGCCGGTGACGCCCGCGGCTTCGGTGAAGATGCGTGCCTGGGAAATCGCGTTCTGGCCGGTGTTCGCGTCGAGCACCAGCAGCACCTCGTGCGGAGCGCCGGGGCAATCGCGTCCGATCACGCGGGCGATCTTGCGCAGCTCTTCCATCAGCGGCGCCTTGGTCTGCAGACGCCCGGCGGTGTCGATGATCGCGACGTCGAAGCCGCGCGCCACGGCCACCTTGACGGTGTCGAAAGCGACCGCCGCCGGATCGCTGCCCGCCTGTCCCTTCACCACCTCGCAATCGACGCGCTCGCCCCAGATCTCGAGCTGCTCGATGGCGGCGGCGCGGAAGGTGTCGCCGGCGCCCATCACCACGCGCTGGCCGGCCGCGCGATAGCGCGCGCGCGAGCTTGCCGATCGTCGTGGTCTTGCCCGAGCCGTTCACGCCGAGCACCAGCACCACGTGCGGCTTCGCGACCGCGACGGGCGCCGGCGCCTCGACGCGGCGCAGCTTCTCGAGCATCGCTTCGCGCAGCACGTGACGGAGCTGGCCCGCGTCGCCCCCGCTCGCCTTGCTGCGCACGGATTCGAGCAGGCTCTCCGCTGTCTTGACGCCGAGATCGGCGCCGAAGAGCAGTGCTTCGAGTTCGTCGAGCACGTCGCCATCGACCTTGCGCGTGCCGACGAGCGCGCCGAGGCGCCCGACGAAAGCCGAGCGCGTGCGCGCGAGACGATCGAAGAGGCGGACCCTGGGCTTCGGCGGTTCGACCTTCGGCGGCGGCGCGGGCGCCCGGACGATCGGCGCTTCGATCGGCGGCGGAGGCGGCGCCACCGGCTTCGGCGCGGGTGCGGGCTCGACGCGCACCGCGAGGGGCTCGGGCTCTCGCCTCGGCTCCGGCTTCGGAATCGCGACCGGCTCGGCGCGCGGCGCTCGAGTGCGCGGGCGCCCGCTTCCGGCGTCGGCAGCGCGGCGGCGCCGCGACGCGCCGCAACAGCATGACGCAGCGCGACGATCAGCCACGGGAACGCGAGCGCCGCGCGGACCCCCGCATCGGGGTGCGCCGCGATCCAGGCGAAGAGCGGAGCGCAGAAGCTGGCGATCTCAGTCATGGCCGGCGGAACATACCCGTGACCTTTCACTCCGCGAGCCCGAGAGCGTATGCCAATATGACGTCCAGCAGCCTCCTCCCCGATCCGGCGTTGCCGGGCGCGATCGAACGGCCGCGATCGGCGGTGGAAGACCGCGGGCGTGAGCCGAGTGGCGCGTCTCCTCCGGGCTGCCGCCGCGGCGCACAGCCGTGAGCCGGATGAAGAAGGTCTAGTAGGGTGGCGCCGGGGCGAGCTCGCTGCCGCGCGCGCATCGCGCGCGGACCTCTTCTCGATCGATTGACACATTTGTGTTGACATTCGCGAACCATCGCCGTAATCTACACCGTGATGGGTCAGTCGAGACAAGCCGAGCTTCCCCTTCAGCGCGGCACCCGCGGCGGCTGGCGCCCGGGCGCAGGACGCAAGCCCGGCGCGCGCCCGCGGGTCCGCCACGCGGCGCGACCGGAGTTCGCCGGACGCTTCCCCTGTCACGTCACCCTGAAGGCCTTGCCGGGGCTGCCCTCGCTGCGGAACGCCGGCGTCGTGCGGGCTGTGATCGAGAGCTTCCGCGCGGGCGCCGCGCGCAGCGCGTTCCGGCTCCTCGAGTTCTCGCTCCAGGACGACCACCTCCACGCGATCGTCGAGGCCGACGGGCCCACGGCGCTCGGGCGCGGGATGAAGTCGCTGGCCTCGCGCTTCGCGAAGGCGGTGAACCGCGGACTCGGACGCAGGGGACCGGTGCTGCGCGACCGCTACCACCTGCACGTGCTGCGCACGGTGCGGGAGGTGCGGAATGCGGATCCGGTATGTGTTGAACAATGCGCGGCGGCATCTCGCGAGGGCCGGACGCGCGCCGGCGCGCACGGCGCAGGTGGACCCGGGTCGTGGGCGTGGTTGCTGGGCGGGCTGCGGTCAGGCGTCGCGGAGGTGGACGGAGACGATCTTCGAGACGCCGCGGTCTTCCATCGTCACGCCGTAGAGCACGTCGGCGATCTCGATCGTCGACTTGTTGTGCGTGATGACGAGGAACTGCGAATCGTTCGCCATCTCGCGCACGATCTCGTTGAAGCGACTGACGTTGGCGTCGTCGAGCGCGGCGTCCACCTCGTCGAGCAGGAAGAACGGCGACGGGTGCACCTGGAACAGCGAGACGAGCAGCGCCAACGCCGTCATCGTCTTCTCGCCGCCCGAGAGCAGCGTCACGCTCTGGAGCTTCTTGCCCGGCGGCTGCGCCATGATATCGACGCCCGCTTCGAGCACGTCGTCGCTCTCGGTGAGCGAGAGGCTCGCCTTGCCGCCGTTGAAGAGGCGCGGGAAGTTGAGCTGGAAGCGCTCGTTCACCGCGTCGAAGGTCTCCCGGAAGCGCTTGCGGCTGGCGCGATTGATGCGCGTGATCGCCTCGCGCAGCGACTCGACGGTGCTCTCGAGATCGGTCTTCTGCTCGTCGAGGAAGCGCATCCGCTCGCCGATCTCTTCGTGCTCTTCGATGGCGCCCATGTGGACGTCGCCGAAGCTCTCGACGCGGCGGCGCAGCTCGTCGGCGTGGCTGCTCGCGGTCGGCGCGCGGGCGATCGAGCCAATCCGTGTCGGAGCTGCGCAGCACGATCGACTCGGCGTCGTCGCCTCGCCGTCGCCGCCGGCCGGCGCCCTCTTCCGCGTCCTCGCCGAAGGGCTGCGAGACCGGAATCACGTCGCCCGGCGCGGGCGGCGTCCAGCTCGACGAGCTCCACCTTCCAGCGCTCGCGCACGCGGTCGTCGAGCTGCACGACGCGCAGCTCGCGCTCGCGGATCTCCAGCTCGCCGGTCTGCATGCGCTCGCGGCGCGCCATGCACTCGGTGCGCAGCAGGCGCGACTCGTCCTCGCGCTCGCGCACCGCGCGGCCGTGCGCTCGTACTCGTCGCGGGCGCGATCGGCGTCCTGGCGCGCGCGCTCCTCGTCGTTCAGCTTCGCGGCGAGCTGCTCGCGCGCCGCCGGCGCTCGACTCGGCGAGCGCGCGCGCCGCGCCTCGATCTCCTCGATCTCGCGCTCGCGCCGCGCGATCCACTGCTGCGACTCTTCGGCCGCCGCCGCCGCGCGGCTGCGCACCTCGGCGAGGCGGTCGCGCTTCTCGGCGCGCGCCGCGTGGGCGACGCGGCGCTCGGTGAGCGTCGCGTCGTTGCGGGCCAGCTCGCGCGACGCCTCGCCGATGCGCAGCGAGAGCGCGTCGAGCTCGCGCTGGCAGCTCGCGCGCGCCGCGCGCAGATCCTCGAGGCGCTGCCCGAGCGTTCCGATCTCGACTTCGAGCGCCTCGGCTTCAGCGACCAGCTCCGAGCGCTCCGAAACGCGCCCTTCGTGCGCTTCGAAGGTCGCCTTCACGCGCTCGCGCACGCGCTCGAGGTCCTTCTCGTGGTTCGCGACGGCGAGCGCCGCCGTGTGGTGGCGGTTGCGCAGGTTGTCGAGCTCGTCGGCCGCGCGCGCGGCGGCGCGCGTCGCTCTCGGCGTGCTCGGCCGCCACGAGACCGAGCGTGCTGGCCGAGCGTCGCGACCTCCTGCTCCAGCTCGCGCACCTCGCGCGCGCGAGCGAGCAGTCCCGTGCCGCCGCCGCTGCCGCCGCGCAGCACGCCGTCGGGGCCGAGCACGTCGCCGGCCGGCGTCACGAAGGTCGCCGGTGCGCGCGCGCTGGCGTAGACCTTCGCGACCTCGGCGAGATCGTCGACCAGGTTCACGTCGCCGAGCAGCGCGCGCGCGACGCCTTCGAAACCGGGGCGCACGCGCACGCGCGCGAGCAGCGGCTCGCCGAGCGGCACGAAGCCCGTGCGCAGCGGCTCGTCGGGACGCTCGACCACCAGCACCGCGCGACCCGCGTCGGCGCTGCGCAGCCGATCGACCGCGCGAGAGCGCGCCTTCGAGACCGGTCGCGACGAGCGCCTCGGCGCGCTCCGCGAGCACCGCCTCGACCGCGCTCTCGACGTCGGCGTCGGCTTCGAGCACGTCGCGCACCAGCGCGCGCAGGCCGTGGGCGCTGCGCATCGACTCGGACTGCTCGAGCAGATGGCGCGTGCCCTCGCCGATGTCCTCGGCGCGCTCGAGCACCTCGCGCAGCGACGCGAGCCGCGCGGCGCGCTTCTCGTGGTGCTCGCGCGCGCCGCGCACCTGTTCGGCGAGTCCCTTGTCGCGGGCGACGGCGCGCTCGTGGCCGTCGATGGCGTCGCGCAGCGCGCCCATCAGGCGGTCGCGCTCGCGCGAGCAGGTTGTTGAGCCCCTCCTCGAGGCGGCGCTGCTCGGCGTCGGCGCGACTCGCCTCGCCCTGCTGCACCTCGATCGCCTCGTCCGCGCTGCGCAGTCGGCGCGCGATCTCGGCGCGGCGCTGCTCGGCCGCGGCGCTGCGATCCTCGGCGCGCGCGATGCCCGTGAGCGCGTCGACGAGACGCGGGTTCGCGGCCTCGCGCTCGGCTTCGAGCCGCGCAGCGCCGTCGCCGACGCGGCGACCTGCGCTTCGAGCGCGAGCACCGCCTCGCGCTCCGCGCCGACCACCGCCTCGACCTGCGCCAGCTCGTCCGCGGCGCTGCGCTCCTCGGCGCGCGCAGCGGCGACCTGCTCGCGCAGCCGCGCCATTTCTTCCTCGCGCGCGGCGCGCGTCTCGGCGAGCGTCGCGCGCTCGCGGTCCTCGTACTCGATGCGGCTCTCGAGCTGCTTGATCTCGGAGCGCAGCGCCGAAGAGCAGCTCGGTGCCCGCCACGACGGCGCGCTCGCGCTCCGCGAGCTCGAGGCGCAGGCGCTCGAGGTCGGCTTCGCGCTCGGCGAGGCGCGTCTCGGCGGCGGTCAGCTCGTCGCGCTGGACGTCGAGCTCGACGGCGCGCGTCGGCGATCTCGCCGTCGAGGTCGCGGCGAGTCCTCCGCCGCGATCGAGAGCTCGAGCAGCCGCAGCCGTTCCTGGAGGCGCTTGAAGCGCGCGGCCTTCTTGGCCTGGCGCTCGAGCGTCGCGATCTGGCGGCGCAGCTCGGCGAGCACGTCGGTGACGCGCAGCAGGTTCTGCTCGGTGGCCTTGAGCTTGCGCTCCGCTTCCTGGCGGCGCGCCTTGTACTTGCCGATGCCGGCGGCCTCTTCGAGCAGCGCGCGGCGATCCTCCGGCTTGGCCGAGACGATGCCCGCGATCTGGCCCTGCTCGACGATCGTGTAGCCGCGCGTGCCGATGCCAGTGTCGCGGAAGAAGTCGAGCACGTCGCGCAGGCGGCACGGCGTCTTGTTGATCAGGTACTCCGAGGTGCCGTCGCGGTACAGGCGCCGCGAGATCTGGATCTCGGTGAAGCCGGCGAACTCGGCGGGCGCGCGGCCGTCGGTGTTGTCGAAGGTGAGCACGACCTCGGCCATGCCGACGGCGGGACGCGCCTCGGAGCCCGCGAAGATCACGTCGTCCATCGACTTGCCGCGCAGGTGGCGCGGCGACTGCTCGCCCATCGCCCAGCGCATCGCGTCGACGACGTTCGACTTGCCGCAGCCGTTGGGTCCGACGATCCCGGTGATGCCCGGCTTGGAAGGCGAGCACCGAGCGGTCGACGAAGGACTTGAAGCCCGAGATCTGCAGCGACTTGATGCGCAAGCGCACCTCGGGACCCGGGACATACTGGTGGAGGGCCAGCCGACCAGGTCGGGGTAGGGGTCGGGGGTCGCGGATTTTTCGGAAGTCCGAGGGGGGACTCGGCTGACCTCTTGTTACCACCCGGGGCGCGGGCTTGGCAAGGGTTCCGTGCGAGTTCGTGACGGGTTCGTCATGACAGCCGGACGGCGGTCCGGCGCGGGCCCTCAGCTCGCGGCGCGGCTCGCTCGCGTTCGCTCGAACTGCAGCTGGTAGAGCCGCCAGTACGCGCCGCGCTTCGCGAGCAGTTGGTCGTGGCGTCCCGGTCTCGACGATCCGGCCGTGGTGCGAGCACGTGGATGCGGTCGACGTCCTGGATCGTCGAGAGCCGGTGCGCGATCACGATCGAGGTGCGGTCGGCCATCAGCGCGTGGATGCCGTGCTGCACCAGCACCTCGGTCTCGGGGTCGACGGAGCTGGTGGCCTCGTCGAGCACCAGCACGTCGCCGCCGTGGGCGAGCGCGCGCGCGAACGAGAGCAGCTGGCGCTGGCCGGCCGAGAGATCGCTGCCGCGCTCGCGCAGCACCGTCTCGTAGCCGTTCGGGAGCTTCTCGATGAAGCGGTGCGCCTCGACGGCGCGGGCGGCGCGTTCGATCTGCGGCGGGCGTCACGTCGTCGCGCTCGAGTCCGATGTTCGACGCGATCGTGCCGCTGAACAGGAAGACGTCCTGCAGCACCATCGCGATGCGCGGCGCAGCTCGCGCTGCGGCAGCTCGCGCAGGTCGACGCCGTCGAGCCGGATCGCGCCGCGGTTCACTTCGTAGAGGCGCGTCAGCACCTTGATGATCGAGGTCTTGCCGGCGCCCGTGGAGCCGACCAGCGCGACCTTCTCGCCGGGCGCGACGCGGAACGAGACGTCGCGAGGATCCAGTCCTCGTTCTGGTACGCGAACCAGACGTGGTCGAAGACGACCTCGCCGCGCGGCGGTGCGGACGTTCGGCCGGGCGTCGAGCCCGGCCGCACGACGTGGGTTGCCGGCATCGGACCGCGAGCCTGATGGGCTTCGCTCGGCTGCGGCTCGCTGCGCGCGCCGACGGCGCTAGCCGTCGGCGCTTGCGGGTCCTTCGATCCGGGTTGGTCGCTTCGGAGCGATCGTTGCGGGCGCTTCGATGTCCTGGATCGCCGGCTCGGTGTCGAAGAGCTGGAAGATGCGTTCGGTGCTGGCCATCGCGGATTGCATCACCGAGTACTTGGCCGAGAGATCGCGCAGCGGCAGGAAGAAGCGGCGCATCCAGTCGATGAAGACGTAGAGCGTGCCGGCGGTGGCGAAGCCGGCGCCGTACGCCGACGATCACCGCGACCGAGATGCCGCCCGCGATCTCGACCGCCGCGAAGAGCGCGGCGTCGTAGCGGATCGAGTCGATCCAGGCGTCGCGGTGCGTCGGCGTTCATCGCGTCGAAGTCGCGCTGGTTGCGCGCCTCGCGCGTGAAGAGCTGCACCACCTTCATGCCGGTGACGGTCTCCTGCAGCGTCGCGTTGATGCGCGCGATGCGGACGCGCACCTTGCGGAAGGCGTCGCGGATGCCGCGCCGGAACGCGATCGCGCAGGCCGCGAGGATCGGCACCACCAGGAACGACACCAGCGCGAGGCGCGGCTCGAGCAGGAACAGCACCACCGCGAAGCCGATCATCTTCGCGACGTCGGTGACCAGCGCGACGATCCCCGACGAGAACATCTCCGCGATGTTCTCGACGTCGTTGGTGGCGCGCGTGACGAGCCGGCCGACCGGATAGCGGTCGAAGAAGCCGAGATGGAGCTTCTGGATGTGCCCGAACACGTCGCGGCGCAGGTCGCGCATGGCGGCCTGCCCGGTGAGCGACATCAGCACCGCGTTCGCAGTACTGGAGAGCCGCGCTCGTGAGCATCGCGAGCAGGTAGAGCGTCGCGAGCCAGGCGAGCGGCGGGATCCCGAGATGCGGCTCGAAGAGGAACTCGAGGCGCACCGGGCTGATGCGCGACCGCGCCCGCCGCCGTCTGCGCCGGACCGACGACGCGATCGAGCCCGTTCTTGATGATCCACGCCGGCGCCAGCTCCAGCAGGAACATCGGCACGACCATCGCGAGCGTCGCCACCACCTGCCAGCCGTAGGGCGCGACGTAGCTCCACAGCCGCCGCATCAGGCGCGCGTCGTACGCCTTGCCGAGGGCTTCCTCTTCCTGGAACGCGCGGCTCACGCGGCGCCCTCGCGCTCGAGTTCCTCTTCCAGCTCCTGCTCCTGGGCGAGGCGCGCGTAGAGACCGCCGTGGGCGATCAACTGCGTCGTGGTCGCCGCGCTCGACGACGCGGCCTTCGTCGAGCACCACGACCTGGTCGGCGTCGCGCACGCTGGCGATGCGGTGCGAGATCACGATCACGGTGCGGCCCTCGAACACCTCGCGCAGATTGCGGCGGATCGCGGCCTCGGTCTCGGCGTCGACGCTCGACAGCGTGTCGTCGAGGATCAGGATGCTCGGGCCGCAGCGCGAGCGCGCGGGCGAGCGCGGTGCGCTGGCGCTGGCCGCCCGAGAGCATCACGCCGCGCTCGCCGACCAGCGTGTCGTAGCCGTCGGGCAGCTCGGCGACGTCCTTGGCGAGCTGCGCGCGTTCGGCGGCCTCGCGCACGCAGCGCGGGATCCGCGCTCGGGCAAGCCGTACGCGACGTTCTCCGCGAGCGACATCGAGAACAGGAAGGCGTCCTGCGGGACCATCGCGATGTGCGAGCGCAGCGTGCGCAGCGGGATGCGGTTCACGTCCACGCCGTCGAGGAAGAGCTGGCCGTCCGGCACCTCGAAGAGGCGCGGGATCAGCGACGCGAGCGTGCTCTTGCCCGAGCCGATCGGACCGACCACGCCGAGCACCGATGCCGGCCGGCACGTGCAGCGACACGTCGCGCAGCGCCTCCTCGCGGCCCGCGTCGTAGCGGAACGAGAGATTGCGGAACTCGATCTCGCCGCGCAGCCGCGTCGATCGGCAGCGCGCCGTCGCGGTCGGCGATCGACGGCGCCACGCGACAGCACCTCGTCGATGCGCTGCATCGACGCGCGCCCGCGCTGCAGCAGCGCGAACACCCAGCCCATGATGAAGGTCGGGAAGGTCAGCTCGTAGATGAACATCGCGAACGAGAAGAACTGCGAGAGCTGCATGCGGCCCTGCTCGATGAAGGTGCCGCCGACCCACAGCACGATCCACATCGCGAAGGCGGGCAGCATCATCGTGATCGCGGGCATCGAGGCGTTCACGCGCACCAGCCGGAGCTGCGCGCGGTAGAGCGCCTCGTTCGCGGCGTCGAAGCGCTGCCGCCATCGCCGGCTCCATCGCGTAGGTCTTCACCACCGCAGACGCCGGCGATCGACTCCTGGAGCTGGTTCGAGAGCGCGGCGAGCCCCTCCTGCACGTCGAGATTCGAGCGGTGCATGGTCGCGCCGAAGCCGCGCGCGACGAACAGGAAGAGCGGGTACGGCACCAGCACCAGCAGCGGCGAGCGCCGGATTCAGCGAGAACATCGCGCCGATCACGAAGAGGAAGAGCACCGGCGTCTGCAACAGCGAGAGCGCGCCCGGGCCGAGCATCAGCCGCACCGAGCCGAGGTCGTTCACGCAGCGGCTCATCAGGTCGCCGGTGCGCCAGCGCTGGAAGAACGACTGCGGCAGGCGCTGCAGGTGCGCGAACAGATCGTTGCGCATCTCGTACTCGATCTCGCGGGCGAGATTGAAGAGCTGCGTGCGCGAGACGTAGCGGAGCGCGCCGCGCACCAACGTCGCCGCGCGAGCCAGCCGCAGCGCCGCACCACCTCGCGATGGCCGAGTCCCTGCTCGACGCCCGCCATCGCCCAGCCGACCAGCATCGGCACCGCCGTGAAGCCGGCGGCGTAGCCGAGCGTCACGACGCCGCCGAGCAGCGTAGCGTAGCGCGGTTGCGGCGCACGTAGACCATGAGTCGCGCCCAGGCGCGCTGCTGGGCATCGCCGGAGCCCGCAGCTTCGGGCCGGCGCCGTGGCCGCGCTCAACGCGCGCACCCAGCGCGCGATGCGATCGCGGTCGACGCCGAGTCGCCACGCCGCGAGCGCGACGGCGTTGCGCGCCCAGGTGCGCAGCGCGCCGTGTCGCCTGGTAGCGGCGCGCCGAGGTCGACACCGCGAGCGGCAGCAGCGCGAGACGCCCGTGGCGCGCAGGTCGCGCACCAGGTCGAGATCCTCGGCGATCGGGACCGGCGCGATCCCGCCGATCGCTTCGAGCACGCGGCGCCGCACGAAGAGCGCCTGGTCGCCGTACGGCAGCCCGGCGCACGGCGGCGCGCCGATGCGCGCCCCACTCGACGATGCGCATCGCGAGCGAGCCGTCGTCGAAGCGCAGTCGGAACGCGCCGCCCGCGACGCCGGGCGCCGCGAGCGCCGTCGCGCACCGCGTCGGCCCAGCCGAGCGGAAGACGCGTGTCGGCGTGCAGGAAGAGCACCACCTCGGCTCCGGTCGCGCGCCAGCCCGCATCGAGCTGGCGGGCTCGACCGCGGGGCGACGAGAGTCACGTGGGCTCCGGCAGCCCGGGCGCGATCGGCGGTCCGATCGAGGCTGCCCCCGTCGACGACGACGATCTCGTCGGCGGATCGTGCGCTCGCGATGGCCGCCTCGACTGTCTCCGCCTCGTCGAGCGCGGGGATCACCACTGCGATCCGCACGCGCCGACGTTAGCCGCAGCCGGGCCCTCGGCTTGACTCGCTCACCCCTCGCTTCTCTACCTGTTCCGCGTGTCGACCCCCGACGATCCCGCAAGGCCCGAATCGACGAGCGATCCTGCGACGAGCGATCCGGCTGCGAGCAATCCGGCGGATGGCCGAGCGCGCCTTCCTACGCGCAGGCGGGCGTCGATCTCGACCACGACGAGGGCTTCGTCCACGAGATCGCGCGCATCGCGCGCACCACGTTCCGGCCCGAGGTGCTCTCCGGCGTCGGCGGCTTCGCGGGTCTCTTCAAGACGCCCGACCGCTACCGCGATCCGATCCTCGTGGCGAGCAACGACGGCGTCGGCACCAAGCTGAAGCTGGCTTCACAGCTCGGGCGCTACGACACCGTCGGCATCGACTGCGTCGCGATGGTCGTGAACGACCTCGTCGTGCAGGGCGCCGAGCCGCTCGTGTTCCTCGACTACGTGGCGATGGGCCGCCTCGACACCAAGATCGCCGCCGACGCGCTGCGCGGCATCGCCGAGGGCTGTCGGCGCGCCGGCTGCGCGCTGCTCGGCGGCGAGACGGCCACGATGCCCGGCATGTACGCGGAGGGCGACATCGAGCTGGTCGGCTTCGGCGTCGGCGTGGTCGAGCGCGAGAAGGTCATCGACGGCTCCACGATCAGCGAAGGCGACGTGCTGATCGGGATCGGCAGCAACGGCGTCCACAGCAACGGCTTCTCGCTGGTGCGACGCGTGCTCGAACAGGGCCTGCGCGCGGGCGCCGTCGACCTGTGGGCGGAAGTGGACGAGCTGAACGGTTCGCTCGCGAGCGTGTTGCTCGCCCCGACCAAGATCTACGTGAAGCCCGTCCTGAACCTGATCCGCGACTTCTCGATCAAGGGCATCGTGCACGTCACGGGCGGCGGCTTCGACGGCAACGTGCCGCGCGTGCTGCCGCAGACCGTGTGCGCCCGCATCGACCTCGGCGCCTGGCCGCGCCCGCCCATCTTCGGCTGGCTCCAGGACCGCGGCGAAATCGCGGACACCGAGATGTTGCGCGTCTTCAACTGCGGCATCGGGATGATCCTGGTCGTCGCAGCCCGACCAGACCGACGACGTGATCGAACGCCTCCACGGCCTCGGCGAGCGCGCCTATCGCATCGGCGCGATCGAGCGCCGCCAGCCGGACGGACGCCCCGGTCCGCTACGTCCGCGTGCGGCGTTCGCAGTAGATATGCGCAACGTCGCGCTCTCCGGCTCGCGCTCGCGGACGCGTGCGCGCCGTTGGGACGTGGTGGTGCTCGGCTCCTCGCTGCCGGGATTGATCGCGGCGGTGCGACTCGCCATGGGACGGCTGCGCGTGCTCGTCGTCGAGGAAGAGGCCGCCGCGCGCCAGCCCGCGACCGTGCGCGAACCGTTCTTCCTCGCCGGCAGCGGCGCGGGTGGCGTGCTCGACGCCTGTCTGCGCGCGCTCGCGTTGCCGCTGATCGACCGCCGCCGTCTCGCTTCGGAGTCGCTCGCGTATCAGGTGGTGATGCCCGACGCGCGCGTCGACGTCGCCTCGCCCGCGCGCACGGCGGAAGAGCTGGTCGCATGGGGACTCGCCAAGCCCGAAGTGGCGCGCGCTCTCGTGCGCGGTCTCACCGAAGCCGGCGGCTGGCGAGCGCGAGGCGCTGCTCGACTCGCCGGTCGTGCGCGCGTCGCGCAGCGCGGCCGGACTCGGTCGCGCCGCGTCGCCGCGCGCGCCGCGCCATGCGCGCGGCCTGCCGGGTGAGGTGAGCCAACCGCCGGACTCGCTGGTGCCGTGGCTCGAAGCGCAGATACGCGCGCTGGTGAACGTCGCGACGCCGTTCGCGCCGCCCGAAGCGCGCGCGCGCCTGCTCGGCGGCGCGCTCGAAGGCGGCGCCGGCTTCGAGTCGGCCGAGGAAACCCTGATCGGGCTGCTGCGCCGCCGTTTCCATGCGCTGCACGGCGAGATCCGGCTGCTGCCCGGCCGCTTCGAATTGGTGTCGGTGGGCGAGATGGCCGGCGTAGCGCCGGCGATGAGCGACGAAGTGTGGTTCGGCCGCGCGCTGGTCCTGAACGCGCCGCTCGGACCGCTCGCGAGGTGGCTCGAGGCCTCGGGCTGCGCGCCCGACTTCCTGCCGACGCCGCCCGTACTGCGCCACCGGGGCTGGACGGCGCTGAAGGTCGCGCGCGAGGCGTTGCCGGAGGGCATGGCGCGCCGGGTGATCCGCGTACGCGATGCTCACGCACCACTCGAAGCCGCGAACCTGGTGCGCATCGGGCTCTTCCCGGAGAAGGCCGGGCGCGACGTGCAGGTCGTCGCGAGCTACGTGATCCCGCCGGGCGAAGCCGAAGCGGCGCAGGCCGAGGTCGAGGTCACCGAGTCGCTGCTCGAGTTGATGCCCTTCGCCCGCGAGCGCGCGCGCCGCGCTGCGCCCGTGGCGCGACCCCGCTGGGACGACGACCTCGCGCTCGAAGACCCGGCGCCCGGCGCGGGCTGGCCGAGCGAGGTCGAACTGCGCCTGCTCTCGAAGCCGCCGGTCTACCGCCTGCCCCGCGAAGAAGTCGGCGTGCTCGGCGTCGAGGGCGATTGCCTGCTCGGCTGGCGCGCCGGCGACGCCATCCTCTCCGACCTGACTTGAGGAGAAAGGGGACGGTCCTCGCAGTGACCTGGGTGTGGACTCGAGGGACACCCCTCGTCGATCCGCGCTCCCTCGACTCCCCCGGCACCCGTCTCGAACGAGCGGGTTGACGCCGCCCGGCCAGTTCGGTCCCCTCAGCTCGGATGAAACGATCTCCCCTGCTCCGGCTGGTCGCATATGTGCGGCCCTATGTCGGGATCCTGCTGCTCGGCCTGCTCTGCACGACCGTCTATTCGGGCGCGCGAATGGCGCGCACGTACCTGCTGAAGCCGCTGCTCGACGACGTGCTCCCCGCCGCCGCCGCGCACACAGGCGGCGAGCGTCCGAGCCTCGCGTGGCCGGGCCTCGCGCGCGTCGCGACCCACGCGTTGCCCCACGTCCTGCGCCCAAGCGGGGCGAGCCTGTCGATGCCCAAGTTGCCGGGGCTGCCCGGCGCGCCCGCGAGCGAACCCGCGCCGCCGCCGGTCGTCGGAGACGACCTCACGCCGGCCGACCGCTTCTGGGGCTTGCTGCTGGCCGGGCTCCTGATCGTGCTGATCCTCCCGTTCGCCCACTTCGGCCAGGACTATCTCTCCGAATACGCGATGGGCCGCGTGCTGATCGACATCCAGCAGCAGATGGCGACCAAGCTGCTCGGCCTGCCACTCGCGCACCACCAGAACATGCAGCGCGGCGACGCTCTGACGCGCACGCTGAACGACAGCATGATCGCCCACTCTCTGCTGCGCACATTGGCGGGCGACATCGTCGAGGGCGTGATCTCGATCGTGGTCGGCGTCGGCACGCTGCTCGTGATCTCCTGGCAGCTCGCGTGCGTGACGCTCGTGATCGCGCCGGCCCTGGCCGGCGTGGTGGCGGCCTTCGGCCGCAGCATCCGCAGGCGTGCGCGACGCCGCCAGGAAACGGTCGGCGAAGTGACGCAACGCCTGGTCGGGATCCTCTCGGGCATCAAGGTGATCAAGGCGTTCCGCGCCGAACCCCACGAAGAGGCGGCCTTTGCGGGCAACAACATGCGCCTGTTCCGCCGCAGCATGAGGGTGGTGTCGAGTCGCGTCTCTTCGCGCAGCGCCGTCGAGGGACTCAGCAACATCGCCGGACTCGTGGTTCTCGCGATCGGCACACTGCTCGCGCTCGATGGGAGCTGGGGACTCTCGCCCGGCTCGCTCGCCGCCTTCATCACGGTGATGTTGACCACGCAGCGCACCTCGAAGGAACTCACCAAGAGCTGGACGCAGCTCCAGGACGCACTGCCCTCGGCCGAGCGCTATTTCGAGTTGCTCGACACGCCCTCCGAAACCGCCGACCGACCCGATGCCGTGCGCATCGACGGGATCCACCAGGGCATCCGCATCGCCAAGGTCTCGTTCTCGTACGGCCGCGAGCCGGTGCTGCGCGACGTCTCGCTCGACGTGCGCGCCGGTGAAGTGGTGGCGCTCGTCGGCCGCACCGGCAGCGGCAAGACGACGCTCGCCGATCTGCTGCTGCGCTTCTACGAGCCGCAATCCGGCTCGATCGAGATCGACGGCATCGACCTGCGGCGCATCTCACGCGACGCGCTGCTCGAGCAGGTCGCGGTGGTGTCGCAGGAGCCGTTCCTGTTTGGCGGCACGATCCGCGACAACATCCGCTACGGGCGCCCGGGCGCCAGTGATGCCGAGATCCTCGCCGCGGCGCGCGCCGCCTACGTGGACGAGTTCGCCGTCTCGCTGCCCGAGGGCTACGACACGCCCGTCGGCGACGCCGGCACCAAACTCTCGGGCGGCCAGCGCCAGCGCATCACGATCGCCCGCGCGCTGCTGAAGAATCCCTCGCTGCTGATCTTCGACGAGGCCACCAGCTCCCTCGACGCGAAGAGCGAACAGCTCGTGCAGCGCGCCATCGACGCGCTGCTGCAGGACCGCACCGTGATCGTGATCGCCCACCGCCTCTCGACGATCCGCCACGCCGACAAGATCGTCGTGCTCGAAGACGGCGTCGTCTCGCAGCTCGGCACCCACGACGAGCTGATGGAGAAAGCGGGCCTGTATCGCGAACTGGTGCGGATCCAGAACGGTGTCACCGTCTAGGCCAGTTTGGCTCGGCCCTTCATCGTTCCTGCGACCCGAGCAGCACCAGATCCGGCGCCAGCGCGCGCGGCCATTCGACGATCGGGTGTACGCCAGCCGGGATTCCCTTCCGATCGAGGTTCGCGCGATCGGCGAGCAAGAAGGCGGGGCGCGCTGCGCTTGCCGCGAGAAAGCGCTCGGCAGCGGTCCCATCGCCGAGCAGCGGCACGACGTCGCGCCGCAGCACCCAATTGGCCGCGAAGTGCATGCCCCCATAGTCGGCGACTGCGCCGTGCTCGACGATGGCAGCGACCGACTCGAGGAAGGCACGCTTCTCGCGACCTGGCTCGAGGATCGGCTGCAGCACGCGCGCCTGGGCGAGCGTCGCCGCGAGAGCAGCCACGGCGAGACCCGTCGCGCGCCACGGATTCGACGTGGCGAGCACGGCCAGGAACGCGCCTGCGAGCGACACCATCCCGAGCGCCGCCCCGAGCGCGATCGTGAACGCGGGAGCCGAAGCGACGAGTTGCCAGGTTCTCGCCAGCCTCGCCGCGCGCGCGGGTGCGCCGATTGCCGTGCTCAGATCGACGCCGAGCCAGACGAGCAGCGCCGACAGCAGCAGCACGCCGCCGAGCGCAGCTCCCATCCCCGCGATCCCGAAGCGACCCGCAGCGGCGAGAACACGCGCGACGCGCGAGTCGCGGAGCAACCGATCGGCATCCTGCGTCGCGAGGCGCGCCGCGAACAGCGCCGCACCGGGATACAGCGGCATCAGGTAGTGATGTCGCTTCACCGGAAACGCCGAGAGCAGCAGGAAGCCGCCGCAGAACCAGGCGAGCGGTAAGGCGTCGCGTGCAGCGAAGGGTCGCTTCCGCGGCCACAGCGCGAACGCCGCCGGCAGCAGCAGCGCACCGGGCAGGAAGGCCGCGGGGAAGATGCGCAGGTAGTCCCATGGCGCACCCGCATGGTTCACTCGCCCGAGCGCGTGCTCGATCGCGTGGCGCCACACGATCCGCGAGACATAGTCCCAGCCCCCGTGGAGGCCCGCCGCCCCGAGCCACAACGAAACCGGAAGCAGCGCGAGCGCGAGCGCGGCGGGCAGCCAGGCCGACGCGAGGCTCCTGCCGCGTCCCTCGAGCAGACGCGAGCCAAGAACCGCCACTGCCGGGACCGCGATCGCGATCGGCCCCTTCACGAGCACGCCGAAACCCGCCGCGATGCAGGCTGCCGCGTACCAAACGAGCGAGCGGTTGCGCGCACCGGCACTTCCCCCGCGTACGAAACAGTAGAGCGAGACGCTGACCAGCCCCGTGACTAACGCGTCGAGATTGGCACGACCGCTCAGACTGGCGAAGCGCACGCCGGTCGCGAGCAGCGCGACGCTCGCGAGCGCGGCGCGCAACCCCGAGAGACGCCGCGCAATCCCGAAGGTGGCGAGCAGCGCGGCCGCCGCGCCGAGCTGCGAGGGCAGGCGCGCCGCGTCCGGGAGCCCGACGCCGAGCCGCTGCGCCGCCGCGGCCATCCAGAAGAAGAGCGGGGGCTTGTCGTGGTAGACCGCCCCGTTCAGGCGCGGCACCAGCCAATCGCCGCCGGGCGCCGCCATCACTCGACTCACTTCGGCGTAGCGATGCTCGTCGATGTGCGAGAAGTCTCGCTCTCCGCCCAACGCCGCGACGAACAGCGCGACGCCAACGGCCACCACCCAGAGGATCCGGGCGGGCGGCGCCATGCCGGTCGACAGTGCGCTACTCGAGATGTTCTCCGCCGCCACTCGCTCGCTCGAACCTGGCATTGCGATCCTGCGCGGGGCCAATGAACGGAACGTCATCGCCGTTGCGGTGCCGCCCGGCATTCGGGTCCGTCACCCTTCGCCACGAGTTCAGGGTGAGGTGAGCATGGTATGGCCCGCGGTGCGATCTCGCGCAAGGTAGACAGCGAACCGTTGCTTTCGGTCGTCGTTCCCGCCTACCAGGAGGCAGCGCGGCTTCCGGCGACGCTGGCGCAGCTGTGCGCGTACCTAGACGCCAACGTGCCCGACTCCGAGATCCTCGTCGTGGACGACGGGAGCAGCGACGACACGCTTGCGGTCGCGCGACGTTGCCTGTCCGACCACCCGAGCGCTCGCGTCATCTCGAATCTTCCGCACCGCGGCAAGGGCATGGCGGTCTGCACCGGGCTACTCGCTGCGCGCGGGCGTCTCGTGCTCTTCACCGATGCGGACGCTTCGACACCCATCGAGGAGGAGCGCCGCGTGCGGGCCGCGATCGCAGCCGGAGCGGACGTCGCCATCGCATCGCGCTGCATCGCCGGCTCCGAGGTTTCCTACGAGGCAAAGCGCGTTCGAAGGGTCTGGAGCCGCGGGTTCAGACTGCTCGTGCGTGCGCTCGGGCTGTCGGCGGCGCAGGACACCCAATGCGGCTTCAAGATGCTGCGGCGAGCGGTCGTGGAGCAGGTCGTCCCGACCCTGCAGTGCCGAGGGTTCGCCTTCGACGTCGAGCTGCTCGCACGCGCGCGTCGCGCCGGCTTTCGGATCACCGAGGTGCCCGTGCGCTGGACGCAAGCCGCCGATTCGCGCGTCGACCTGTTGCGCGATCCGCTGCGGATGGTCGTAGATCTACTGCGCATCCGGCTCACACTGACGCACGAGCGCAGCATGCGACTGGCGCGCCGCGCATTGCGACATCGAACGGTGTTGATCGGAGCGGTGCTCCTCGCGCTGGTCCTCGTTCGCGCGCTTACCCTGCCGGCATTCCCGATCTGGGACAACAGCGAGTCTCGCTACGCAGAGATCGGTCGCAAGATGGCCGTGAGCGGCGACTGGATCACCCCCCGTCTCGCGCACGACCGGCCCTTCTGGGGCAAGCCGCCGCTCCACTTCTGGGCCACGATGGCAGCGGTCGACGCACTCGGTGCCACAGAGGTCGCCGCGCGCGTTCCGAGTTTTGCAGCCGGCTTGCTCGTGCTGGCGATCACGGTCGCGGTGGCCCGGCGGAGTGGGCCGCTTCGCACCGCGCTGCTCGCTGCCCTGATGCTCGGCTCCTCGGCGCTCTTCTACATGCTGTGGGCCACGTGCCTGACGGACATGACCCTCTCGGCGTGCAATGCGGCCACCCTCGGCTTCTTCTTCTTCGGAATACGCGAGACGGCGAGTCGGGGGCGAGCGCGTCTGCAGAGTGGCGCTCTGTTCGCCTCCCTGGGTCTCGGGCTTCTCGCCAAGGGGCCGGTCGCAATCGTGTTTGCGGCGGGAACCATTGGCACGTGGTCGCTCCTCACCGGCGACTGGTCCTGGCTCCGGCGCCTGCGCTGGTTGGAAGGCGCGGCCGTGACCCTGGCATTGAGCCTGCCGTGGTATCTGGCCGCCGAATCGCAGACGCCCGGCTTCCTTCGCTACTTCCTCTGGCACGAAAATTTCCTGCGCTTCCTCGGTTCCAACTACGGGGATCTCTACGGTCACGGGCATGCCCAGGTTCGCGGCGCGATCTGGTGGATGCTCATGGCGGCGACGCTGCCCTGGTCTCCGGTCGTCGCGTGGCTCGCCTGGCGGCGGCAGCCATTGCGGTGTTGGCAGAGGCTCCGAACCGATCCGGAGACGGCGTTCCTGGTGGCGTGGGCGCTGTTCCCGATCGTGTTCTTCACGATGAGCCGAAACGTCGTGATCACCTACGTGCTGCCCGCTCTTCCCCCGCTCTCGATCCTGGCGGCGCGCCTCCTGGTCCGTTCGGAGGTCTCGCGCCCGCTCGCCGTGAGCGGCTGCGCCGTGCTCGGCGGCATGGTCCTCTGCATGGCAGGACTGGCCCGCTACTTCGATCTGCGACTCGCCGAGATCGCTGCTCTCGCGGCGGTGATGGCCGTTTTCGGGGTGCTCGTTTTCTCCCTCGCGACACGCGGCCGCATGGTGGCGTTGCTCTTGACGGCAGCCATCGTGCCCCTTGCCGACGGATCGGTCGGCCTCCTGATGTCCCACGAGATCGGCGCTCGCAGCAGCGCGAAGGATCTCTCGTCGTTCGTCGATTCCTCGCAGCCGCTTCGGGGGTGTTCCGTTTCCTTCTTCGATGGCCTTCCCTTCAGCGCCGAGTTCTACCTGCAGGATCGCCTCCGCGGCAGCGTGAGTGACGCTGGGGCTCTACGAGCGATCGGGGCCGCAGACTCGTGCCAGCTGGTGGCCGTGAGACGAAAACAGCTGGGGCGCTTCGATGCCGCCGAGCCGCAAGGGTTCCACGCGATCCGCAACTTCGGCGAGTACGTGCTCTACGGAAACGACCGCGCCGAGCGCGATCGGCGCGCGCTGCTGTAGCGCGTGCGCCGGCAAGCCCTGCGCGGTGTCCGAACTGCGCCTCGGCACGGGACACCGAGCGCAACGGCCAATTCCGGTGTGCCTCTTCGCACCGGCGCGTCGTCACTGTTAGCGTGAAAGGTCATGGTGAGAGTTCTGCTCCTGGAAGACGACCAAGTGACGGCGCGAGCCGTCGCGACGGGACTCACGCAGCGAGGCTACGACGTCGAGCACGTGGACAACGTGGCTGCGGCCCTCGCCGTGGTCGACCGCCTGAACTTCGACGCGGCGATTCTCGACGTGATGGTTCCCGGCGGGAGCGGCTATGACGTGCTCGCGGAACTGCGCGCGAAGAGCGGCGGCATCCCGGTGCTGATCCTGACGGCGCGCGACGGCGTCGACGATCGCGTAGAGGGACTGGATAGCGGCGGCGACGACTACCTCGTGAAGCCCTTCGCGTTGGTCGAACTCGCCGCGCGGCTGCGCGCGCTGCTGCGGCGTCCGCCGACGCGCGTCGAGGTCGCGCGCGTCGGCGCACTCGAAGTCGATCTGCTCCATCGCAGCGCGCGCCACGGCGACACCGCCCTCAATCTGACGCCCAAGGAACTGGAGCTGCTGCATTGTCTGCTCGCACGTGCGGGCGAAGTGCTCACCCGCAAGGAACTGCTGGAGCAGGTCTGGGGCTACCGCTTCGACCCGGGCACGAACGTGGTGGAGGTCCACGTCAACCGGTTGCGCCGCAAGCTGGAGTTCGCGGGAGCGGCAGAATCCATCCGGACCGTCCGCGGCGCCGGATACTCGATCGATGCGTGATCTGACGGCGTTCTTCCGGCGCGTCGACGTGCAGATGGCCCTCGCCGTCGGCGCGGCGATCTCGCTGCTGCTGGTCGCCACCGTGACCGTTTTCTTCTTCGTCGCGACACACGAAGCTATCGAGGTGATCAATGAGGAACTCGGGAGCGATCTCCGACGCATCGCCGCGGAGTTCGAGCGCGCTGGCGACGGCGAGCAGCCACCGCAGTCGCTGAGCGAAGGAAGAGCATTGCGGATCGTCGACGCCGCCGGCGTCACGCAGTTCGTAGCCGGCCCTTGGCCGACGACGGGCCGACTCTTCCCGCACCGCACCTCCTCCCTGCTTCTCAGCTTCGCTTCGCCCGAGGATCATCTCGTGCGAGGGGTCGGGGTGTCGGGTGGCCGGCGCCTCGAAGCTGCCGTATCGCTCGCCGAGTTCGTAAAAGAGAGCCGCGAACATCTCGGCCCGATCGCCGTGAGTCTCGTCCTCGGGCTGATCGGGGCGATCGCGATCACGGTCTTCGCGACGCGACGCGCGCTCTCCCCGCTGCGCGAAGCGACGCGAGCGATCGAACGCATCCACGAGGGGACCCTCGATGCGCGCCTGCCGCTGCGCGGCTGCGCCGACGACCTGGATCGGCACGCGATCGCGCTGAACCGCGTGCTCGAACGCCTCGAACAGTCGTTCCACCGCATCTCCGCGTTCAGTGCCAACGTCGCCCACGAGCTACGCACTCCGGTGAATCGCGCGCTGAATCTCGCCGACGTCGCGCTGCTCACACAGGATGGCAGCGTCGCGCCGCAGGAGATCCTTGCGATCCGCGAGTCGATGGAGGAGATGCGCCGCCTCATCGAACGGCTGCTGCTGCTCTCCCGGGGCGACGCCGGCCGACTCCCACTGCAACGCGAGCGTGTCGATCTCGCCGCGCTCGGCCGGGATCTGGTCGAACTGTTCCGCCCGAGCTGCGAGCAGAACCGCGTCGCACTCGAGATCGACCCACACGGCGGCGCTGCGACCGCGTGGGTGGATGCCGGACTCGTGCAACAAGCCGTCGCGAACCTGCTCGACAACGCCGTCGCACACACGCCGGCCGGTGGCGCGATCCGCGTCGACGTCGCGGCGGACGGCGACACCGCGAGTATCGCAGTCAGCGATGCAGGTGTGGGCGTTCCCGAACGAGATCGCGAGCGGATCTTCGATCGCTTCGTCCAGCTCGACGGATCGCGCAGCGCGCCGGGCGCGGGCCTCGGCCTCGCGATCGCGCGCATGATCGCGCGGCTCCACGGCGGCGATCTGAGGGCCGGCGCGTCCCCGCTCGGTGGTGCGCGTTTCGAGCTGCGCGTCCCGCAACTGGCGAGCGCGGCAGCCGGCGCGGCGGATGCGAGCCCGTTTGCTGGGGAGCCATCGCGTTCCGGATGAAGAGACCGTCATGTTTCGCGGCTTCTCTTGAGGTGACACGTCGCTTCGCCAACGCTGGGCCGGTGAGCCGATTGGCGTCGATGCGCAATGCCTCCCGCTGCGCGGGCTCGCTCCTCGCGACGCTGCTCGTCGCCTGCCAGCACATCGCACCCGCTCCGCTCTCCCCGGAGAGCAACGCCACGGCGCTCGAAGCGCGCTCGCTCGCGGATCCCGGCTTGCGACGCTTCCTCGAGGCCGAGACTGGGACGCGTTTCGAGAGCGGGCAAGCGGAGCGCTTCGACCTCGTGCTGCTCACGCTCACCGCTCTGTACTTCCAACCGAGCCTGGACGTCGCGCGCGCCCAGCTCGAAGGCGCGCGCGGAGCCGTCGCGACGGCAGCGCAGCGCCCGAACCCCACCCTGGCGATCGCGCCCGAATGGAGCGCCAACCCCGGCACGGCGACCTCGCCATGGATCGCGGCGCTGCACCTCGACTGGCCGATCGAGACCGCGCACAAACGCGAGCACCGCGCGGCACGTGCCGAGGCGCTCGCGTCGGCCGCCGAGCGCGCCGTGACCGTCGAGGCGTGGCGCATCCGCCGCGAACTCCGAACCGCCCTGGCCGACGCCGTAGCGAGTGAGCAGCGCGTAGCGCTGCTGCGGGATCGCAACGGCACCCAGCAACGACTCGTCGATCGCATCGAGCATCGCGTGCAAGCCGGTGCTGCGTCGCAGGCGGACGCGATGCAGGAGCGTCTCTCGCTGCTGGGGACCGAAGCAGAGCTCGCCGATGCCGAACGCAACCGCGCGGGAGCCCGTGCGCAGCTCGCTGCGGGGATCGGCGTCCCGGCCCGCGCGCTCGACGCGATCGAACTCGCCGATCCGCTCGGGCTGCCGGGCGACCCCCTCGATTCACTCGCAGAAACCGACGCGCGTCGCCAGGCCTTGCTCGAACGCGCCGACGTACTCGCTGCACTCGACGCCTACGCCGCGAGCGAGGCAGCCTTGCGACTCGAGCTGGCGAACCAGTGGCCCGACCTCCACCTCGGCAGCGGCTACCAATTCGATCAGGGCCAGAGCAAGTGGGGTCTCAGCGTCTCGCTCGAGCTGCCGGTGATGAACCAGAACGGGGGACCGATCGCGGAGGCCGTGGCGGCGCGCAGCGAAGCCGGCGCGCGCTTCGTGGCGCTGCAGGCGCAGGTGATCGCGGAACTCGACCAGGGTTTCGCCCAGATCCGCGCTGCGCGCGACCAGGTGGCCCGCTGCGAGGCGGGGGTCGCGGAACAGCGACGCGCCGCCCAGCGCGCGAGCGCCGCCCGCGCCGACGGGGCGGCCGATCGGCTCGCCGAAGTGACCGCGGAACTCGAAACGCAGCGCCGCGAGAGCACGCTCCTCGAAGCGCGACTGGCGTTGGAACACGCCCGCGCGCAGCTCGAGGCAGCGGTCCAGGGGCCGCTCGCACGGGATGTCGCGCAAGTGGAGTCAGCGCGCTCGCAGAGCGCCGGAGCGACGCGGTGAACCGCATCATCTGGCCGTTGCTGGCATCGCTCCTGCTCGTCGCAGCCGCGCGGGCGGGAGAGCCTTCCGTCGTCCTCGACGCAGCCCAGCGCGAACGACTCGCTCTCGCCAGCGCGCCGCTCGTCGCCGGTCGCGACAGCGGCGACGTCACGGCAGCCGGACGCGTGCTCGACCCAACGTCGCTCTTCGATGCCGCGCTCGCGCGAGCGACGGCGCACAGTGTCGCCGAGCGCACGGGCCGTGAACTCGCCCGCGTGCGGCTGCTGAGTCGCGGGCAGGAAAATGCTTCGGCACGCGACCTGGAGATCGCCGAGGACGACAATCGACGCGCGCGTCTCGACGTCGAGGCGGCGCAGTCACGCTTCGCGGCTGCCTGGGGGGACGATCTCGCCGAGCGCGCCGATCTCGGCGCGTTGCTCGCGCGGCTCGCGCCGCGCCGCGCAGCGCTGGCGCGGGTCGACGTCCCGGCCGCCGCGGACGCGCTCAGCGCCCCGACCGGCTTGCGCGTCGCGCTCGCGATGCGGCCCGAGCGCGCGCTCGGCGCGCAGCTCCTCGGGACGGCGCCGAGCATCGACCCCGTCGTGCAGGGGGTCGGTTGGTTGCTGCTGATCGAACCGGATCCACCGCCGGCGGGAACCGCGCTCGCGGCGACGCTCCACTTCGCGGATCGCGCTTTCGAGGGTGTCGTGGTGCCGCGCGCAGCCGTCGTCCGCCGCGACGGCGCCAGCTTCGTCTACATCGAGGAGTCTGCCGGGTCGTTCGAGCGGCGAGCGGTGTCGTTGCTGCGGCCGCGCGACGACGGTTGGTTGGCAACCGGCGCGCTCGCGCCCGGCGATCGCGTGGTCGTGCGCGGTGCACAGGAGTTGCTCGGCGCCGAGTTCCCACAGAGCGCGCCCGCCGAGCTCGACTGACGCGATGCTGCGCACCGTCGTCGTCTTCGCGCTGCGCCGCCGCACTCTCGTGTTCGCACTCGCGAGCGTCGTCGTCGTGTTCGGAATCTTCTCCGCACGACAGTCGCAACTCGACGTCTTCCCGGACTTCGTGCCACCCCAGGTCGTCGTGCAGACCGAGTCGCCGGGCTTCGCGGCCGATCAGGTCGAAGAGCTGGTGACCCAGCCGGTCGAGGCGGCGATCGCGGGGCTGCCCGGGATGGCGTCGATGCGCTCCGAATCGATCGCGGGGCTCTCGGTGGTCACCGTCGTGTTCGGCGAGCACACGGACATCCTGATCGATCGCCAGTTGTTGAGCGAAAGCCTGGGCGACGTCGGAGCGCGACTGCCGCAAGGGGCCAAAGCGCCGCGTCTTTCGGCGCTCACCTCGGCGACCATGGACGTGCTGAAGATCGGGCTGGTTTCCGACCGCCTCTCGCCGCTCGAATTGCGCTCGCTCGCAGAATGGACGCTGCGCACGCGACTGCTCGCGATCCCGGGTGTCGCCCGGGTGAACCTCTTCGGCGGCGAGGTGAGGCAGACGCAGATCCTGTTGCACCCCGCCGCGCTGCTCGCGCACCAGATCGGGATCGCGGAGGTGCTCGCCGCCGCACGCGACGCCAGCGTCATTCGCCCCGCCGGCTTCATCGACACCGCCAACCAGAGGATTCCGCTCGCCACGATCGGAGAGCCGGCCTCGCTGGCCGCGCTCGGCGAAACCGTCATCGCCGTTCGGGACGGCACGCCGCTCCACATCGCCGACGTGGCGGACGTGCTCGATGCAGCGGCGCCCCGCTTCGGCGACGCACTCGTGCAGGGGCGACCTGGTGTGTTGCTCACGCTGTCGAGCCAATGGGGCTCGAACACGATGGAAGTGACGCGCAACCTCGAGGCGGCGCTCGCCGAGCTCGCGCCGCTCTTCGACCGCGAGGGAGTCCGGGTCTACCCGCGCCTGCACCGGCCCGCGAGCTTCATCGAAGCCTCGCTCGCCAATGTGGGGACGGCGCTCGGGATCGGCAGCGCGCTGGTGATCGTGGTGCTCGTGCTGTTCCTGCGCGACGCGCGCACGGCCTTGATTTCACTAACGGCGATTCCGCTCTCGCTGCTGGGTGCCGTCATCGCACTGCGGGCGCTCGGCATCACGCTCAACACGATGACGCTCGGGGGCCTCGCGATCGCGATCGGCGAAGTCGTGGACGACGCGATCGTGGACGTCGAGAACATCGTGCGGCGGCTGCGCGAGAACGAGAGCGCGGGCCGTCCTCGCTCCGCCTTCGTGGTCGTGCTGAACGCCTCGCTCGAGGTCCGCGCGGCAGTCGTGTACGCGACGGCCAGCGTGGCGCTCGTCTTCCTTCCGCTGCTCACGATGAGCGGGATCTCGGGACGCTTCTTCGGGCCCCTGGCGCAGAGCTACCTGCTGGCGATTGGAATGTCGCTCGCGGTGGCGCTCACCATCACGCCGGCGCTCTGCCTCGCGATGCTGGGTGGCAAACTCGCTCACCCCCACGAGCCCCGCATCCAGACGCGGATCCGCGCACGGTATGCCGCGCTGCTCGGGCGGGCCCTCGCGCGGCCGCGGCGGATCTATCTGAGCGCTGCCGCGCTGCTGCTGCTGGGGCTCGTGACACTGCCTTTTCTCGGGGGCGAGTTCCTGCCCGAGTTCCGTGAGGGGCATCTGGTCCTGCAGCTCTCGGGGATTCCCGGCACCGGACTCGACGCGTCGCTGCGCGTGGGGCGCCAGGTCTCGGAGGCGCTGCTGGCGCTGCCGGGAATCGCGACCGTCGAGCAACAGGTCGGGCGCGCGGAACAGGGCGAAGACACCTGGGGAACGCATCGCAGCGAAATGCACCTCGAACTCGCCAAACAAAGCGGCGACGACGAGGAGCGCACCGTCGAGCAGGTGCGAACCCTGCTCGCCTCGTTTCCCGGCTTGCAGTCTTCCGTCCTCACCTTCCTCGGTGACCGCATCAGCGAGACGATCAGCGGGGAAACGGCCGACGTCGTGGTGAACCTGTTCGGCGACGACCTGACGCTGCTCGACGCAAAGGCCGCCGCGATCGCGGAAGCACTCGGCAGCGTGCGCGGCGCGACCGACGTACTGCTGCAAGCGGCAGCGTCGGCGCCGCGTGTGACGATCCGCCCGCGTGTAGACGCGCTCGCACGGCTCGGCTTCCGGCCCGCCGAGCTGCTCGACCAGATCGAGACCTCCTACCAGGGCACCTTCGCCGCCCAGAGGCACGTCGGCGCCCAGACCGTGGACGTGGTCGTCGCGCTCGATGCGGAAAGCCGTCGCGATCCCGAGGCGATCGGCGCGCTGCTCGTGCGCAACGCGAGCGGCAGCTTCGTGCCGCTGCGCGAACTCGCCGAGATCGAGTTGTCCGACGCTCGCGATTCGATCTTGCACGAAGCCGGCCGGCGCCGGCAGACCGTCACCTGCAACGTCGCGGGACGCGACGTTTCGTCGTTCGTCGCCGAAGCGCGCAAGGCGGTCGCAGCGCGCGTCGAGCTGCCGGCGGGTGTCTACGCGGTCTTCGCGGGCACGGCGGAGGAACGCGCCGCAGCGCAGCGCGAGATCCTGCTGCGGGGGGCCCTCGGCGCCGTTGGCATCGTGCTGCTGCTCGGCACCCTGTCGCGCTCGCCGCGTGTGCTCGCCTTCTTTCTGGCCAACGTACCGCTCGCAATGGCAGGCGGCGTGCTCGCCGTGCTGCTGAGTTCCTGGTTCGGTAACTCGACGCGCGGACTCTCGCTCGGTTCGCTGGTCGGCTTCGTCACGGTGTTCGGGATCACCGCGCGCAACGCGATCATGATGATCTCGCATTTCCAACACCTCGTGGACGAGGAAGGCGCGAGCTGGAGCCATGCAACCGCCGTGCGCGGCGCGACCGAGCGGGTCGTGCCCATCCTGATGACGGCGCTGGTGGCGGGTTTCGGTCTGCTGCCGGTGGCGCTGGCCGCGAACGAGGCCGGCGGCGAGATCGACGGGCCGATGGCGATCGTGATCCTCGGCGGCCTCGCGACGTCGACCGCGATGAACCTCTTCCTGCTGCCCATCCTCTGCGCGCGCTACGCGCGCTTCGAGCGCGCCGAAGACGCGGCGTCGTAGAGACGCAGTACCGCGTCAGCCAGCTTCTCTGCTGTGAAGAGCAGCCGCGCGCGACGGCTCGCGGCCGCGCCGAGCGCAGCGCGCCGCGCCGGCTCCCCGAGCAGCGCCTCCCACGCCGCCGCGAGCGACGCGGGCGTCTCGTCGGCGAGCACGCCCGTTTCGCCGTCCACCACGATCTCCGCGAGCGCGCCGCGCCGCGTCGTGACGGCGGGAATGCCGCAAGCCGCCGCCTCGAGCAGCGCGCGGCAGGTGCCGTCGGAGCCCGGCACCAGGAACGTGAAGACGTCGATCGCGCGCAGCACGTCGGCGTAGTCGCCGGCGCGATAGCCCGCGAACACGACGCGATCCGCGATGCCGAGCTGCGCGGCGGGTCGTTCGCGCGAGCTGCGCGCGATGCGTGCCGCGACCCACCACGAGCAGTCGCGCCTGCGGGCGCCGCGCGAAGAGTTGCTGCGCCGCCGCGAGCAGCAGGTCGAAGCGCCGATGCGACTGCACGCGCGCGACGATCCCGATCACCTCGTGTTCCGGCGCCAGGCCGAGCGAGGCGCGCACGGCCGGGTCCGGCTTCGCCGGCTGGAAGCGCGCGAGGTCGACGGCGCCGAACGCGCCGGCGATCGGACGGCCGCCGCGCAGCGCTGCGTTGATTCGCGCGGTCTCGGGCGACACGCAGAGCAGGCCGTCGGTGGCGGGGCCGAAGAGCCAGCGGTTCCACGGCGTGCGCGCGATGCGCTCGGCGCTGCGGTAGCTGCGCACGATCGCCGTCTGGTCGCGGCGCCCGCGCGCAGCGCGCCAGGCCAGCACGTGGTCGCGCGTGTGCCAGCAGTGGACGACGTCGATGCTTTGCGCGCGGAGCAACTCGCGCAGGCGCGCGGCATCGGCGCGATCGCCGAGGAGATGCACGCCGCGGCGGCGTTCCATCGCCATGGCAGATCCAAAACCTGCCGCTTCCGCTTCGCCGGCGAGTGAGCGATTCGCATCGGCCGGTGCGCCTGGGTAGACCATCGCCACGCTGTGTCCGCGCGCGCGCTGCGCTTCGGCGAGGCGCAGCATCGGCTCGGCCGGACCCGTCCACTTCCAGTCGCTGCTGAGCTGGAGGATCTTCAACCTGGGCGCGGGTTGCGGCTGCTCCGTGCGCTCCCACAGCTTCACGTACTTGGCGAAGACGTAGAACGACGAGGTCGCGGCGATCACGAAGCCGGGCCAGCCGTCGAGAAAGCCGCGCTTCCAGACGTAGCACTCGAAGAACTTCGCGGGCGGGATGCACGATCGCGCGCCACAGCGAGAAGCGACGGCCCTCGCGCAGCCTGCACCTCGGACACGACGTCCGAGAAGCGCTGCAGCGTGCGCAGGTGGGCGGCGAAGTCGGCATACGTGAAGTGCACGAGATCGGCGTCGAGGCGTCCCACGGGACCGTCGGCGATCAGCTTGTCGTGGGGATCGACGCCGCCCCAGCGCGCGCGGCCGCGCCGCACCAGCCGCAGCTTCCAGTCGGGATACCAGCCGCCGTGGTCGATCCAGCGCCCGAGATAGAAGACGTGGCGCCGCACTTCGAAGCCGACTGCGGGGCCGGCGGCGCGCAGCGCCGTCTCGATCGCCGCGCGCAGCGCGGAGCTGCAGCGCTCGTCGGCGTCGACGCAGAGCACCCAGTCGCCGGTCGTCTGTTCGAGCGCCCAGTTTTTCTGGGCGACGTAGCCGGGCCAGTCGTGGTGCAGCACGCGGGTCGCGTGCTTGCGCGCGATCTCGACGGTGCCGTCGCGGCTGCCGGAGTCGACCACCACGATCTCGTCGCACCATGCGAGACTCTCGAGGCAGGCGCCGATGTTGCGTTCTTCGTCGAGCGCAGATCACCGCGGCCGAGAGCGTCGGCCGCGGCGCTTCCGCGGCGCTCGCTCACGTGCGGACCCGCTCGACGCTGAGCACGCCGCGCACGCGCTCGATCTCCTTCATCACGCCGGTGAGCGCGCGCAGATCGGTGACCCAGAGATCGAACTCGTGGATGGCCGTCTGGTCGGCGGAGTTGGTGCTGACGCGCGCAGCGCCGATGTTGACGTTGGTGCCCGCGATCGACTTGGTGATCTTCGCCAGCACGCCGGGCTGGTCCACCGAGACGGCGCGCACGCGCACCAGACGCGGCTTCGCGGACTTCGCCTCCCACTGCACGTCGATGCGGCGGTCGGGGTCGAGCGTGAAGGCGTGCTGGCAGTCCTTCACGTGCACGGTGACGCCGCGACCGCGCGTGACGAAGCCGATCACGTCGTCGCCCGGCAGCGGGTTGCAGCAGTTGGCGAAGCGCACCAGCACGTCCGAGATCGCCGTCGACGTGGATACCGGTGCTGGGCGGCGTCGCGCGTTCGCGGCCGAAGATGCGACGGCGGCGCTTCGGTGTCGGGCTCGGGCTCGGGCGCTGCGTCGCCGCGCAGCTTGGCGACGATCGGCGCGCGGCGCGAGGCGCCCGTAGCCGATCGCCGAGAACAGATCGTCCGGCGAACCGGAAACCTCGTGCCCGGCCAGCTCGTCGAGCTTGCCGCTCTCGAGCAGTCGCGCGAGCGAGAGACCGACGCGGCGCAGTTCCTTCTCGAGGATGTCGCGTCCGAGCTCGCGGCTTCGCGCATGCTCCGCGACGCGGATCGCGTGCCGCAACTTCGAGCGCGCCTTGCCCGAGACGACGAAGTCGAGCCAGTCCTTGCGCGGATACTGCGATTCGCTCGTCATGATCTCGAGCGTGTCGCCGTCGGCGAGCGTGTGGCGCAGCGGGACGATCCTGCCGTTCACGCGCGCGCCCGCGCAGTGCTCGCCCACCTGGGAGTGGATCGCGTAGGCGAAGTCCACCGGCGTAGAGCCCTTCGGCAGGTTGATGACGTCGCCCTTCGGCGTGAAGACGAAGACCTCGTCCGGGAACAGGTCGACCTTCAGCGCATCGAGGAACTCGTGGGGGTCGGAGAGTTCATGGTGGCGGTCGAGTAGCTGGCGCAGCCACGCGAACTTCTGTTCCTCGTCGGCGCGATCGCCCGAGAGCCCCTCCTTGTACTTCCAGTGCGCCGCGATCCCGAGCTCCGCGTTGCGGTGCATATCGCGCGTGCGGATCTGCACTTCCATGCGTTCGCCGTAGGGTCCGATCACGGTGGTGTGCAGGCTCTGGTAGCCGTTGGGTTTCGGCAGTGCGACGTAGTCCTTGAAGCGACCGGGGACGGGAAGCCATGTGCCGTGCACGATGCCGAGCGCGGTGTAGACCGTCTCCGGCGACGCCGTCGAGGATGATCCGGAATGCGATCACGTCGTAGATCTGGTCGAGCGTGACACCCTGCGACGTCATCTTCGCCTGGATCGACGCCAGTTCCTTCTCGCGCCCGGTCACCTCGGCGACGAGTGACGATTCCTCCAGCTTCGATTGGAGCACGCTGCGGACTTCGTCGACATACTGCTTGCGCTCCGCGCGCCGCGCGTAGAGCTGGCTCGCCAGCTCCTCGGCCAGTTGCGGATGCAGCGCGCGGAAGGCGAGATCCACCAGCTCGCGCCGCATCCAGTCGATGCCGAGCCGATGCGCGAGCGGCGCGTAGATGTCCGTCGTCTCCTGCGCGACGCGGCGCTTGGCGTCGTCCAACATGAACCCGAGTGTGCGCATGTTGTGGAGGCGATCGGCGAGCTTGATCAGCAGGATGCGGATGTCCTTCGACATCGCCACCAGCATCTTGCGGAAGCTCTCGGCCTGGCGTTCGCGCGCCGAGGTGAACTCGATCTTGGCGATCTTGGTGAGGCCTTCGACCAGGAAGCCGACCTCGTCGCCGAACAGGCGCCGGATCTCGCCCGCCGTGGTGAGCGTGTCCTCGAGCGTGTCGTGCAGCAGCCCGGCCACCACCGCGGCGGGGTCGAGGCGCATCTCCGCCAGGATGCCCGCCACCTCGAGTGGGTGGACCAGGTAGGGCTCGCCCGGAGAGTCGCTGCTGGCCCTCGTGCACCTTGGCCGCGAACACGTAGGCGCGCTGGAGCAGCCCGAGATCGGCGTCGGGATGATTCTCGAGGACCTTGTCGGCGACGTCGTTGAAACGGAGCATCGATTGCCGCGGTCAGGGGTGGGTGGATGGGCCTAGCTTACCCGACCCTGCTGCGACCTGTCCCGGCGGGGGACCGGCGGCAAGCGGTTCGGCTCAGACGGGCAGCCAGGCGACGAGCGCGGGGTCGAGCGTCGCGCGCAGCCGCGCGAGGCTGAAGCGGTCGCCGAGTTCGGAGAGCGCGCCGCGTCGCAGCGCGGCGACGATCGCGAGCACGTCGTCCGCCGCTCGCGCGGCGTCGTCGTTGACCACGAAGCTGTCGAAGAGACTGGCCGTCGCGAACTCGCGGCGCGCGATCGCGAGCCGGCGATCGATCTCTTCGTTTCGTTCCGTGCCGCGCCCGCGCAGCGCGACTCGAGCGCGGCGAGCGACGGCGGCAGCAGGAAGATCAGATGCGCGTCGCGACGCCGCTCGTGCACCTGACGCGCGCCCTCGGTCTCGATCTCGAGCAGCACGTCCTCGCCCGCGCTCGAGCGGCTCGTCGATCGCGGCCCACGAGGTTCCGTAGAGGTTGCCGCTGTACTCGGCGTGTTCGAGGAAGGCGCCTTCCGCGACGAGCTTGCGGAACTCGTCCGACGAGACGAAGTGATAGTCGCACGCCGTCGCGCTCGCCCGGCCGCGGCGGGCGCGTCGTGTGCGACACCGAAAGCACGACGCAGGGATCGCGCTGCGATCACGCCCTTGCAGACCGTCGTCTTGCCCGCGCCCGACGGCGCCGAGAGCACGAACGGGACGCCGCGGCGCGCCCGCTCACGGCTGCGACCCCGGCTCGTCCTCCACGAGGCGCGCGGCGAGCGTCTCGGGATTGATCGCAGAGAGCACGACGTGGTCGCTGTCGAGGATCACGATCGAGCGCGTGCGGCGACCTTCGGTGGCGTCGACGAGCTTGCCGCGCTCGTCCGCCTCGTGGCGCAGTCGCCGCATCGGCGACGCGGCGGGCGCGACGATCGCGACGACGCGCGACGCCGTGACGAGGTTGCCGTAGCCGACGTTGAGCAGCCGCGCTGCCGCGCCCCGCAACGGCTGGCTCGAGGCTTCGGTCGCCGCCTTTCCGGACGCAGACCCGGAGGCGACGCGGTGGATCGGATGGGGATCATTCAACGTTGAGCACCTGCTCGCGGAGGCGTTCGAGTTCGGTTTTCAGTTCGACGACCTGATGGGCGATCGGCGCGTCGGATCCCTTCGAGCCGATCGTGTTGCCCTCGCGACCCATCTCCTGGAGCAGGAACTCCAGGCGGCGGCCGGCTGGCGTCTCCGGGGCCGGCGGAGTCGAGGATGCCGCGGAACTGCGCGGTGTGGCTCGCGAGGCGCACGGTCTCCTCGGTGATGTCGAGACGATCCGCCGCCCACACCACTTCCTGATGCAGGCGCGCCTCGTCGAGCAGCCCGGTCTCGTCGCGCAGCTGCTCGGCGCGCTTGCGCAGCGCTCGCGCACGGCGCGCTGCACGTCGGTCGCGCGCGCCGCGATCGACACGACCAGCGCGTCGATGCGATCGAGCCGGCCGCGCAACTCGCGGTCGAGCGCTTCGCCCTCGGCCGCGCGCATCGACGCGAGTCCGCCGAGCGCCGCGGCGACGCCCCCGGCCAGCGCGCTCCGCACGCGCTCCTCGGGAAGCGCGCGCTCCACGACGCGCGCGACACCGGGCAGGCCGAGCAGTCCGCGCACGTCGAGTTCGCCGGGAACGCCGTGATCGTCGCGCAATTGCCGCGCCGCGCGCAGGTACTGCTCGGCTGCCGCGAGATCGAGCGCCACCGACTCGGACGGCGTGTCGCCCGAGACGCCGCGAATTGCGAGATCGACCTTGCCGCGATCGAGCTGGCCGGCCACCTGCTGGCGAACTTCGGCCTCGAAGACGGCGAGTCCGTGCGGCAAGCGCACCCGCACGTCGAGGTGGCGGTGGTTCACGCTGCGCACCTCCACCTCGAAGCCGATGCCCTCGACCTCGAAGGTGGCATGTCCGTAGCCGGTCATGCTGCGGATCACCGCGGCTCCCCTTTCGCGGCCGCGATCGCCGCGGGCAGCGCTTCCAGCACTTCGTCCGGAGTCGCCGTCGCGGTGCCGACCTTGCGTCACGACCACGCCCGCCGCGGCGTTCGCGATCACGGCCGCTTCGAGCAGCGAGCCGCCCGCGCGCAGCGCCAGCGAGAGCGCGGCGATCGTCGTGTCGCCGGCGCCCTGCACGTCGAAGACCTCGCGGCGCGGCGTGCCGACGAAGCGAGCGCGCTGCCGTCGCCCTCGAAGAGCGCCATGCCCTCGGCGCCCCGCGTCACCACCACCGCGGCGCCGCCGAGCTTGCGGCGCAGCCGCAGCGCCGCCTTGGCGAGGTCTCGCGGTCGAGTGGATCCGCATTCCGGCGAGCGCCTCGGCCTCGCGCAGGTTCGGCTTCACGAGCGACGCGCCGCGGTACGGCGACAGGTCTTCCTTGGGATCGACGGCCACCGGCACGCCGTGCGCCTGCGAGCTTGCGCATCGCGGCGCGCACGGTACGCGCCGGCGAGCGTGCCCTTGCCGTAGTCCTCGACGATCGCGCCGTGCGCGCGCGGCGCGAAGTGGTCGATCGCGGCGAGCAGCGCGCGCGCAGCGCTCGCGGGCAGCGGCTTCGTCGGTCTCGCGGTCGAAGCGCACGATCTGCTGCGAGCGCGCGACGACGCGCGTCTTGCGCGTGGTGGGTCGCTCTGCGACGCGCACCGTACCGCGCGCGTCGACGCCGAGCTCGGCGAGCAGCTCGAGCACGCGCTCGCCGGCGCGATCGTCGCCGACCGCCGTACAGAAGTCGCACGCGGCGCCCAGCGCGATCACGTTGCGCACCACGTTGCCGGCGCCGCCGAGCACCATCGACTCGCGCTGCACGTGCACCACCGGCACGGGCGCTTCGGGGCTCACGCGCTCGACGTCGCCCCACAGGTACTCGTCGAGCACCACGTCGCCGAGCACCAGCAGGCGCAGCTCGCGTGAACGAGTGGACCAGCTTGGCGAGCCGGCGCGCATCGAGTCGCGCGCCATCAGCGGGTGAGCCCCCGGCTCTCGAGTTCCTTGCGCGCCTGGTCGACGCGATCCTCCGCGGATTGCGTGCGCAGCCAGGCGAGCAGCTCGCGCATGCCGGCCTCGAGCGACACGCGCGCCTCGAAGCCGAGGTCGCGCGCGGCGGCCGAGACGTCGGCGTAGCAGTGGCGGATGTCGCCGGCGCGGAAGCGCCCGACGACTTCGGCGGCTTCCGTCACGCCGATCTCGCGGGCCAGCGTCTCGGCGATCTCGAGCACGCTCGTCGCGCGTCCGGTGCCGACGTTGTAGACGCCGCCGACCGCGGCGTCGCGCTCCATCGCCAGCAGGTTGGCCGCGACGATGTCCGACACGTGGGTGAAGTCGCGGCTCTGGCGGCCGTCCTCGAAGAGCAGCGGCGCGCGTCCGTTCAGCAGCCGGCTCGAGAAGATCGCGATCACGCCGGTGTAGGGATTCGAGAGCGACTGGCGCGTGCCGTAGACGTTGAAGTAGCGCAGCGCCACCGTGGGGATCGCGTAGGCCGCGCCGACCGCGAGGAAGAGTTCCTCGTGATCGCGCTTGGTGACCGCGTACACGGAGGTCGGCGCCAGCGGCTTCGACTCGGGCGTGGGCGCAGGCTGCAGCGCGCGCCCGCTGGCGTCCTCGATGATCCCAGCGGCGCGCCTCGAGCTGCTCGTTGGAGCGCAGCCGCGGGAACACCAGCGCGCCGTCCCGGCCGTCGTCGCGGTAGGCGCCCTCGCCGTAGATCGACATCGACGACGCCACCACCACGCGGCGCAGCTGCGCGCGGTGCTCGACCAGCTCTTCGAGCAGCACGGCGGCGCCGAGCGTGTTCACCGAGACGTAGCGCTCGATCTCGTACATCGACTGCCCGACGCCGACCGCGGCGGCCTCGTGGAACACCGCCTCGACGCCGTCGAGCGCGCGGCGCACGGCGGCGTGGTCGCGCACGTCGCCGCGCTGGAGCTCGGCGTCGCGGATCCAGATACGCGGGAGGCTCCCGCTTCGGACCGTGCACCTGCGGATCGAGCGAGTCGAGCACGCGCACCGTGTGACCCCGCGCGAGCAGCGCGTCGACCAGATGCGAGCCGATGAAGCCCGCCCCGCCCGTCACCAGTACCTTCACGCGCCCGCCCTCCGCCTTGGCGCGCACGCCCGCGAGTCCCCAGCCGATCGGCTGGCCGCGCAGATGCCAGAGCAGGATCCAGCAGCGCTGGCGCCAGCGTTCGCGCTCGCGGCGCGACACCAGCGCGAGCGGCGCGCCGAAGAGCAGCGCGAGCGCCAGCTTGACGAGCCGCACCGCCATCACCGCATGCGCCTGCCCTGCCCCGCGGTTCTTGCGGAAGAAATGGTAGAGCGAGCGGTGGTACTCGATGCGCGTCGGCAGCGGCACGATCTTCTTGGTCGAGGCGCCGTGGATGTGCACCAGCTTCGCGTCCGGCAGGTGCACCACGCGCCAGCCCCGGCTGCGCATCTGGTAGAACCAGTCGGTCTCCTCGAGGAAGAAGAAGTAGTCCTCGGGCATCGGTCCGACCTGCTCGATCACCTCGCGGCGCACCACCATGCAGGCGCCCAGCACGGCTTCCACGTCGAGCGGCTGGTCGTGCTCGAAGCGCTTCGAGGGATAGCGGCGCGGGAACAGCGTCTCGAGCACGCCGCGCGGGACGATCTCGAGCAGCAGCGTCGGGAAGTTGTGGATGCTGTTCTGCTTGCGGCCGTCCGGGTGCAGCAGCTGCGGGCCGACCGCGCCGACGTCCGGGTGCGCGTCGAGGTAGCGCACGCAGCTCTCGAAGCCGTCGTGCTGCACGATCGTGTCGTTGTTGAGCAGACACAGCATGCGGCCCTTCGCGCGCGCGAGTCCCGCGTTGTTGCCGGCGGCGAAGCCGATGTTGCGCGGCAGCGCGATCACTTCGGCCCACGGGAAGCGCTCGCGCACCGACCTCGACCGTGCCGTCGCTGGAGCCGTTGTCCACCACGATCGTCTCGGTCTCGAGGCGCCCGGCGTCCCTGCGCGAATGGATCTCGCGCTCGATCGAGGCAAGGCAATCGAGCGCGAGATCGCGCCCGTTCCAGGTGAGCAGCACGATCGAGAGATCCGTCACGACGCGCGCCCGGCCGCGCTGTCGGGCGCCGGCAACGCGCGCAGCGCGCCGTCGCCGCGGAAGGCACTCGCGTCGCCGCGCAGCGCCGGCAGCGCGGCTGCGACGACGCGTTCGGGCGTGAGCTGCGTCATGCAGCGGTGATCGGTCGGACAGCTGCGGTGGTAGCAGGGACGACACGCGACGTCCGCCGCCAGCGCGCGCACGCGCTCCAGGTTCAGGTTGGTCTTGGCGAGACTGGTCGGGCCGAAGAGCACGACGCTCGGTACGCCGAGCGCAACCGCCACGTGCCGCGCGCCCGCGTCGTTGCAGACCAGCACGCGCGCGCGCCGCATCACGGCCTTCATGCGTTCCGAGGTCGAGTTCGCCCGCCAACACCGCCGCCGGCGCGCGCATCGCCGCGGCCACGCGCTGCGCGAGCGGCGCCTCGCCCGGCGAGCCGAGCACCACCACGTGCACCCCTTCGGCGGCGAGCGCATCGCCGACCGCCGCGAAGGACGCGGCGGGCCACAGCTTCGAGGATCCGTACGAAGCGCCCGGCGCGAGCGCGGCGAGCGGCTGGTCCGCCCTCGATCTGGTGCTTCGCGAGCAGCGTCCGAGCCGCCTCCTCTTCGCGCGCGGTGACGAAGAGTTCGAGATGCGTGCCGCGCGACGCGCAACCGATCGCCTCGACGAGACCGAGCACATGCCGCTCGCGCGCGACCAGTCCGGCGGGCGGTTCGACCGCGAAGTCGAGCAGCGCGCGCCGGCCCTGGGTCCGATAGCCGACCACCCGGCGCACGCCCGCGCAGCGCATCAGCAGTGCCGCCGCGAACGAGTCCGGCAGGCAGATCCCGAGATCGAAGCGGCGCGAGCGCAGCGCCAACCCCTCGCGCAGCAGCGCACCGACGCCGCGGTGATGCGAGCGGAGCGGCAGCACCGCGTCGAACCACGGCGCGCCCGCGACCAGCGGCAGCAGCTCGGCCCGCGCGTGCAACACGATCTGCGCGCGCGGCTGCGCCGCGCGCAGCGCGCGAAAGCCGGGCGTCGCCATCACGACGTCGCCCGCCCAGTTCGGGGCGCGCACCAGAATCTGCGGGGCGCCCACGAGAATGTGCTGCGGGTCGATCATCGCTCCACCCATCTACCACCCGCCGTGACGGACCGCCAGCAGCTCGCGCGCAGCGCTCTCGACCGCCGACGGCGTGACGAGGCGCAGGCAGATCGCCGTCGCGCAACCGCGTCGGCACGGACTGCACGCGACCGGCACCCGCAGCGTGCGCGACGGCGTCGCCGGATACGGTTCGTTCTCGATCGGGTCGGTCGGGCCGAGGATCTGCAGCACCGGCGTTCCGACCAGCGACGCGACGTGCATCGGTCCGGTGTCGCCACCGAGGTAGAGCCGACACTGCTCGAGCAGCGCGGCGAGTTCGCCGAGCGACGCCGTCGCAGGCGCGAGCGTCGCGGCACTGCCCGCTGCCGCGACGATCTCCTCGGCGAGCGCGCGCTCGCTCGCTACGGGTCCGAAGAGCACGATCGACGCAACGCCTGCGGAGTCGCTCAGGCGCCGCGCCACCTCGGCATAGCCGGCGGCGCTCCAGCGCTTGTGCGGCGTGCCGGCGCTGCTGCCCGGGTGGATCGCCACGGGCGCTACGCCGCCGACGGCGCTCGCCATGCGCGCGCGCGCAGCCGGGTCGACACGCCACGGTTTCGGCGATGCGCGCGCGCCCCTCGCGACGAACTCGACCAGCCCGCGATTGCGCTCGAAGCGCGAGATGCGCCGCGGCGCGATTCGCGCGCGCGCGTTGGCGAAGAGCCAGGCGCTCTCGCGCGCGAAGGGCCAGGCGTAGCTGGCGCGGCGCGGCGCTCCGCTCGCGAGCGCCAGCAGACCGCTCTTCAGGATCGCGTGGAAGTCGAGCACCAGGTCGAAGCGCCGCCGCGCGCAGCGTCCCGACGAAGCCGAACAGCGCGCGCGCCGCTGCGAGAAGCCGCCCGCGGCGCAGCGCCGCTTCGATCTCGGCGCGCGGAAACACCAGCACCTCGTCGACCCACGGTTGGCCCTCGATCGCGGAGCGCGACGCCGCTTCGACGAGCCACGCGAGATGGGCGCCGGCGTACGCGCCGCGCAACGCCGAGGCGGCGGGCAACGTGCGCACCACGTCGCCCACGGCACCGAGCCGGATCAGCAGAACGCGATCCGCGGCGGGCGGTCGCGACAGCGCGTTCGCGCACGGCGAGATGGTGACGGCGAACCTCGCGCAGGGGTTGGGTCGCCGGTAGGATACGCCGCCATGCTGCTGCCCCGCACCCTCGCGCGCTCGATCGCAGCCGAGGTGCTGGTCTTCGCCGGGCTCGGCTTCCTCGCCTTCATCGTGATCCTGTTGATCCAGAACCTCGCGCAGCGGCTCGAAGAGCTGGTCGCCGTCGGCCTGTCGCTTCGCGATGCGGGCGCGGTCGTGATCCATCTCGTGGGCATGGTGTCACCATACGCCGTGCCGGTCGGATTCCTGTTCGGAGTGCTCGCCGCGGTGGGACGGCTCTCGGCCGATTCCGAAGTGACCGCGATGCGCTCGTGCGGCCTCGGGCTCGGCGCGATCTTCGGGCCCGTGCTCGCGATCGCGGCGGCGCTCGCGCTGCTCACCGCGCTGCTGATGATCCACGTGGAGCCCGCGGCACGGAGGGACCTGCGCGCCGTGCTGGCCGACGTCGCGTCGCGCGGCGCGATCTTCAGGCCCGGTCGTTTCCGCACGGTGGGCGGACTCGTGCTCTACATCCAGTCGCGCGACCTCGACGACGAGAGCCTGCTGAAGCGGATCTTCATCGCCGATCGCAGCAACCCGAAGCGGCCGTTCCTGATCTTCGCGCAGTCGGCCCGCTTCCGTTTCGACCCCGATCAACTGCTCATCCATCTGGAGATGGAGAACGGCGACATCCATCTGGAGTCCACCGATCTCTCCGGGCACCAGCGCATCGCCTTCGAGAGCCTCGACTACACGATCGACGCCAGCGCGCTGATCGACGCCGCGCGCCAGCTCAAGCCGAGCGAGATGGATCTGAGCCAGCTCGCCGACATGATGAACCGCCCGCCGAGCCCAGCCCCGCTCCCCCAGCCCTCGCAGTATCGCGCCCACTTCCACCGGCGGCTGGCGATCCCGTTCGCGCCCTTCGTGTTCGCGGCGCTCGGCGTTCCGCTCGGACTGCGGCGCTCGCGCGCGGCGCGCTCGTGGGGTGTCCTGGTCTGCATCGTGCTCGTCGCGGCCTACTACACGCTGCTCGGCTTCGGCCAGTTCATGGGCGAGACGGGGCGCGTGCCCGCCGCGATCGCGCTATGGCTACCGAACGTGGTGTTCGGTCTGGCGTCGATCCCGCTCCTGCGCAGCGCCCAGCGCGGCATGGCGTGACGATCGCGACACCGCTCGGCTTCGTCGCCGCTGCAACGAGCCCAACGGCCGCTGGCTGGCGGACGCGACGATCGCGGGCGAATTGCGCCGCGCCCACCTGCTCGACGCGGACGGAGTGCGAGCAGCGCTCGCGCGGGCCGAAGGTGCAGCGGGTCGCGCGCGGACGGCACTCGTGTCGATCGGCCCCGCGCAACTGGTATTGCGCGGCGTGCACCGCGGCGGCCTGCTCGGGCCGCTGCTCGGCGACGCACTGTTTGCGCCCGATCGCCCGCTGCGCGAAATCGCCGTGACGGCGGCGCTGCGCAGCGCCGGCGCACCCGTGCCGCGACCCGCTTTCGGCGGCGCGTTCCGAAGCCACAGTGCGTGGAGCCACGGTGCATGGAGCCGCATCGCGTGGAACGGCGCCGTCGCGACCTGGCTCGAAGCGGAGACGCGCGACGCCGAGGCGTGGCTGCGCGCCGCTCCGTCGCAGGCGTCGCTCGCACGCGCCCTCGAGAGCGCCGGCGCGGCCGTGCGCCGCTTCCACGACGCCGGCGGCTCGCATCCCGATCTGCACCTGAAGAACCTGCTGGTGCGCGAGGCCGCCGATCGCTGCGAGATCGTCGTGATCGACCTCGATCGCGCGCGCATCGTCCCCGGCCTCGCCGCGCGCGAGCGGATGGCGCAGCTGATGCGCCTCTACCGTTCGCTGCTGAAGCGCGACCTGCTGCGCCTCGTCGGCGAGCCGGGCTGCGCGGCGTTCTTCCGCGCCTACACCCGCGGCGACGACGCCCTACGCGATGCGCTGTTGGCGCGCCTCCCCGCCGAGCGCCGCCGCGTCGCGCGCCACGCGCTCTGCTATCGGCGCTCCGAGTCCTCCTAGACCAGGTCTCAACAGCAAGGTTGGTTGGAAATGCGGGCTCCGTCGTCGAAGAACCGGGACTCCGAGCCAGCAGGCCTGGTCGTTGTCGCCAGTGTTGCGCGCTGCGGGTCGGGATCAGAGCCCGGGATCGGATCGGGTCATCGGAGTTCACCCGCATTCGTGGCCCCGCCGTCTCGAACGGCGGAGCTGCCCGCAACGCTCGAGCCCGCTGCGTCGTCCGCGAAGCGATCGCGCTGCCGCAGGCAGTCCTCGGGCACGTTGGTAACAGCGATCGTGACACCGCTCGCGAATACCTGCGTGCAGGCCGCGACGCGCGCGAACGGCCAGATACCGAGCGCGAACGTCCGCTCGTTGCCCAGGTACCAGGCGTTGATCGAGGCGAGCTTGCCGGCGGACCGGATGCGCTCGAGATTCTCGCGCGTCAGCAGCTCCGGATGCAGCTCGATCACGATGAGCCGCTCGTCGTGCAGCGCGAGCAGGGCCGCGATCTGTGCGTCGGCATCCGGGCCGCGGGGCGCGGCGAGCAGCGCGACGCGCGGATCCTGGGAGCGCGCGATCCGATAGCGCGCGAGATCGTTCCCGACCTGAAAGATCACCCACTCGTAGGCGTCGTACTTACGGACCAGCTCGATCGCCGGCGCGATCGACGCGAGCGTCTTGAACTCGGCGTTCAGCACCACCCGCCCGGCCGACCAGCGCAGCGCCCCCTCGAAGGTGTCAGGCGGCTGACCGAGGCCCTTCAGGTGGCAGCGTTCGATCGCCTCAGCGGGAAGCGCGTCGATCGGGCCCTGGCATTCCGTCGTGTGGCCGAGCGTGCGGTCGTGGAAGAGGAACGGAACCCCGTCGGCGGAGACACGGACGTCCGTCTCGATGCCATCCACGCCTGCCTCGCGCGCCTTCTCGAAACGGGCGATCGTGTTCGAGTCGTGGAAGCCCCATCCGCCGCGATGGGCCACCACCCGGAGTCCCGCGAGGCGCTCGCGCAACGTCGGTTGGAGAGGCGGAGCCGCGACCGAATGGGAAGCCAGGAGCACTCCGATCGCGATCAGCAATCGGCAGCCTATCCGCTCACCTCGGGGCGCGCCGCTACGCGGCGCGAGCAGCGGACGACGTGCGTCCATCATCAACAATTAGCACTGCCGGTTCTGAACCGGTGCCGACCAGAGAATTGCCCCAGATCTCTCCGCCGAAAGGACCGGCTGATCCAAGAACCACTTCGTGCCGCGCACGCTCGCTCACGAGATGCACCGAGACATCCAAGTTCTCGGCCGGGCTTCTAGCGCCGCTTCGCACGCAGCGTGCGTTCGAGCCAGTCGATGAAGGCATCACCCGCTTCGACTTCGAGAGCCGCGACGAGCACGCGTACGTCGACCCCGTGCGTCCAGCGCGGCAGGATCTTGAGAGCGTCCTTTTCGGTGGTGATCCAGAGCGGCGCTGCGTCGAGATCGCGCAGGTCGCGCTCTCGGTAGCGGTGGTGATCGGGGAAACTGCGCTCGGCCACCACCGTCGCGCCGAGCGCTTCGACGCTGCGGCGCAGCGAAGCGGGTCGCGCGATGCCGCTGAGCAGACCGACCGCGCACCCCGCGAGCTGCTGGGGCGACACCCCGGCGCCGCCCGCTAGCGGTCGCAGCGACACCGGACGGCGACACGCCGAGAACCAGCGCGCGCGACCCGCGTGGGCGGCAATCGCGTCGGCCTCGGCGAGCGGCAGCGGTCCGTCCACCACCAGCAGCGCATCGGCGCCGCGCAGCGCCGAGAGCGGCTCGCGCAGTGGACCGCGCGGCAGCAGCCGTCCGTTGCCGAGCCCCGAGCCGTCGAAGGCCACCACCTCGACGTCACGCGCCAGCCGGTGGTGCTGCAGGCCGTCGTCGAGCACCAACACGTCGACCCCGAACGCGGCGATCGCGCGCAGCCCGACCACCCGCCGATCCGGTCCAACCAAGCACCGGCACGCCGGGCGCGTGCGCGGCGAGCAGCAACGGCTCGTCGCCAGCCTCGTCCGCCGTGGAACAGAGAAAGCGGCCGTCGGACACCACCGTCACGCGCTCGCGCCCGCGGCGCCCGTAGCCGCGGCTCGCGAGCGCCACCTTGTGACCGCGCGCGCGCAGCTCGGCCGCGATCCAGGCCGCTGCCGGCGTCTTGCCCGAGCCGCCCACCACCAGATTTCCGACGCTCACCACGCGACACGAAAGACGCGTCGGCGTGCGGAAGCGCGGCCCGCGCAGTCGCCGCGCCGCCAGCGCGCCGAGTCCGTAGAGCCAGGAGAGCGGAACGAGCGGCGCGAGCGCGGCGCGGAGGAGCAGGCTCGGCTCGCGCGCTTCGAACCACGCCGGGCGCCGCACGCCGATCATGACCGGGCTCCAGCGCCGGCGAGCACGCGCTCGACGAGCGCCCGGCTGCGCTCGGTTGCGCCGCGATGGCGATCCAGCTCGCGACGCGCGGCTGCGCCGCAGGCGTCGGCCTGCGCGGGGTCGCGAAGCCATGCGCCGACGGCGCTCGCGAGCGCGAACGCGTCGTCCAGCGCGCGGCCGCCGCCGCACGCGAGCAGCATCGCCGCCGCCTCCCGCACCGTCTCGACGTGGGGTCCGAAGAGCACGGCGCGCCCCGCGTAGGCCGGCTCGAGCACGTTGTGACCGCCGAGCGGCGCCAGCGTCCCGCCGACGAACGCGAAGCGCGCCGCGCGCGAACACCGCCGGCGCTTCGCCGAGCGTGTCGAGCAGCAACACCTCGCCCGCCGCGAGCGGCGCCGGGTTCGCATCACTGCGCCGGCGCCAGCGGACCTCGCGCGCGGCGAGCAGCCGTTCCACTTCCTGGATCCGCTCGAGATGCCGCGGCGCGAGTACCACTGCGCTCGCGAGCCCCGCGCGCTGCGCCGCCGCGTGGGCGTCGAGCACGGCCGCCTCTTCGCCCGGTCGCGTGCTCGCCGCCACCCAGAACGGCGCGCCGGCGAGCACGCGGGCGAGATCCGGCGCCAGCTCCAGCTCGAGGTGGGCGCTTCCAGCTTGAGATCCCCCGTCACCGTGATGCGATCCGCCTCGACGCCGAGTGCGGCAAAGCGCTCCGCGTCGGCCTCGCTGCGAGCGCCCACCGCGCGCAGGCGTTCGAAGCTGCTGCGCATCAGCGGCGCGACCTTCTGGTAGCGCGGCAGGCTGCGCTCCGAGATGCGCCCCGAGACGACCACCACCGGAACGTGACGGCGCGCGGCGGCCGCGATCCAGCACGGCCAGAGTTCCGTCTCGACCAGTACCAGCGCTGCCGGCGCGACGCGCGCGAGCGCCGCTTCGGTACACCACGGGTGGTCGAGTGGCGCATAGCAGAGCGGAACGTCGGGCCGCGTGCGGGCGAGGACGGCGCGACCCGTCGCCGTCGTTGGTGGACGCCAGCACCGCGCGACCGTGCTGGCGCAGCGCGTCCAGCAGCCGCGTCGCCGCGAGGATCTCGCCGACGCTCGCGCCGTGCACCCACACGGCGCCCGCCGCGTGCGGCCCGCGCAAGCCGAGGCGCTCGCCGAAATCGGCGCGCCAGGCCGGCTTCGCCAGCAGCGCCGCGCCCGCGATCGGCGCCAGCACCAGCGTCGCGAGCGCCGCGACGCCGTGCCTAACGAGCGCCGCCGCCATCGATCATCTCGCAGGCGATCTTCGCCGCGCGCTGCGCCGCACCCCCCGCGCCGAGGCGCTGCGACACGACCTCGAAGCGTGACTTCTGGAGGGCGCCCGCCGGACCGCGCAGCAGCTCGGCCAGCGCGCCCGCAATGCGTTCGGGGCGGGCCTGTTCCTGGAGGAACTCGGGCACGATCGGCGCGCCCGCGATCAGGTTCGGCAGCAGCATCGACGGGACGCGTATCATCCGCCGCGCGATCGCCACCGAGAGCGGGTTCGCGCGCCCCGCGGCGACGTGGGGACAGCCGAGCAGCGCCAGTTCCAGCGACGCGGTGCCGGGCTTCGCGATCGCCGCGTCCGCCGCGATCATCGCCTCGTGGGTATGCCCCTCGACCACCGTCACGTCGAGCGTCTGCTGCGCCAGCACGGCGTCCACCTCGGCGCGCCGCAGCGAAGGCGCAACCGCCACCGCGAAGACGACCTCCGGCAGCAGCGCGCGCAGCCGCGCCGCAGTCTCGAGCTGGAGCGGCAGGCCGTAGCGCAGCTCGTTGTGGCGCGAGCCGGGCAGCAGCAGCACGAGCAACTGGTCCGGCGAGACGCCGAGCGCCGCGCGCGCCGCCTCGCGGTCGGTCCGTTCGCGCACCGCGCGCAGCGGGTCGACGAGCGGGTGGCCGACGAAGTCCACGCGCAGTCCGCTGCCCGCGTACACGCCGACTTCGAACGGGAAGATCACGGCCATGCGGTCGACGCGGCGCGCGATCTTCGCGATGCGGCCGGTGCGCCACGCCCAGACCTGCGGCGAGACGTAGTAGAGAATCGGTACACCTGCGCGTTTCAGCCGCCGGGCCAGCGGGATGTGGAGATCGGGCGCATCGACCAGCACGGCGAGCGCCGGCTTGCGCGCGCGCGCCGCGGCCTCGAGCCGCCGCCACGCGGCGAATACGCGGGGCACCGCGCTGAGCACCTCGATCATCCCGCCCACCGCGACGTCGGACTGCGACACCAGGATCTCCGTGCCGGCGCGCTCGAGATGGGTCCCGCCGAGACCGAAGCAGCGCGTGTCGGGACGCAGCGCGCGCAGCGCCAGTACCAGTTCGGCCGCGTGCACGTCGCCCGACGCGTCGCCCGCCGAGATCAGCACGTCGCTCATTGGAGTTCGTCGAGCGGGGGCATCGCCGCGACCACGCGCAGTGCGGTGCGCAGCGCGCGCAGCGCGGCCGCGGCGCCCTCGTCCTGCACGCGCCGCTCGCGCAGCGCTTCGAGAAAATCGGCGAGCTGCGCGGCGAGCGCGTCCTCGGGATCGAAGCGGATCGGCTCGACGTCGATCTTCGGGGCGCCGTCGGCCTCGATGCGGCGGCGCAGGATCACCGCCGACTTCTCGAGGAAGTCGATCGAGAAGTAGCCGTCGGCCTGGAAGAAGCGGATCTTGCGCATCGGCTTCGGCGAGACGCGGCTGGCGGTGAAGTTCGCGACGCAGCCGCCCGGGAAGCGCAGCCGCGCGTTCGCGATGTCCACTTGCGTCGAGAGCACCGGCACGCCGATGGCCTCGACCGACTCCGGCTCCTCGCCGACCAGGCGCTGCACGATGTCGATGTCGTGGATCATCAGATCGCGCACGATGTCGACGTCGGTGGCGCGCCCCGGGTAGGGACCCATGCGGTGCGCCTCGACGAAGCGCGGCCGGCGGATCACCGGCACCATCGCGCGCAGCGCGGCGTTGAACCATTCGAGGTGCCCGACCTGCACGACCCGGCCGCCGCGCTGCGCCTGCGCGAGCAGCGCCTCGGCCTCCGCGAGCGTGGCCGCGATCGGCTTCTCGATCAGCACGTCGAGCCCGGCCGCGAGCACTTCCCGCACGACCTCGAAGTGCGCGACGGTGGGCACCGCGACGATCGCCGCGTCGGCGTGCGCGAGCAGTTCCCGAAAATCCGTCGCGGCCGCTGCACCGAACTCGCGGCCGACGGCTTCCGCGCGCGCGGCATCGAGGTCGGCGACGCCCGCGAGTGTCACGCCCGGGCCGGCGTCGCGCAGCGCCGCCAGCTTCGAGGCGTGCAGCCGGCCCATGTGACCGGCGCCGACCACCGCGATCCGCAAGCTGCGCGCGGCGGTCACGACCCGCCCTCCGGGCCCGTCTCCGGTACACCGAGCAGCGCAATGCCGAGCGCATCGGCGCGCTGCACCACGACTTCGCGCTCGAGCACGAGCGTGCGCTCGGCTTCGATCGCCAGCAGCGCCGACACCGGCTTCCGACAGCGTCGCGACCGTATCCGGTCCGATCGTCGGGAAGTCGAAGCGCGGGTCCTGTCCGGGCTTCCAGACCTTGACGACGCAGACCTGGCCGCGGCCGAGCGAGCCGCCGCGGCGGATCGTCGCATCGGTGCCGTCGATGGCCTCGACGGCGAGCACGCTGCGCTCGCGCACCACCAGCGTCTGCCCGATGTCGAGGCGGCCGATCGCCTTGGCGAGCGGCCAGGCGAACGCGACGTCGGCGAGCTGCGCGGACGTCGGTACGACACCGCCCAGGGAACCCACCGGCGCGAGCAGATGCGGTGCGTAGAGGGCTTGCGAAGGCACGCGGATCCCCTCGGCTTCGAGCGCGTCGCCGAGCCCGCGCAGGATCGCGTCGTCGCTGCGATCGCGGAGCCCGGCGATGAAGGCAGCGCCGCGCTCGTCGAGGCGGATCAGGTCAGAGCCGGCGAAGAGGTGTTCCTTCGGCACACCCCCGGCGACGACGGCCTCGAGCGCCTGCGCGTCGCGCAGCGCGCGAAACAGCGCGCCGAGTTCGCCGAGTCGCACCCAGTGCAGCGCGTCCACTTCGGCCGCGAGCGCCGGGTCGGCGAATCCCCGAAACGCAACGGCCACCACGCGCCGCCCCATGCGGCGCGCGCCGCGCGCCACTTCGAACGGCAGCCGCCCTGCCCCGGCTACGAGTCCCACCGTCGCGGCGATCGCATCCGACACGCTAGGAGACTGACCCAAGATGGATCCCGCCGCCCGGAAGCCGACGCGTGTGGCGCGGGGGCGTGACGTTCGTCCGAAACGTCCTCGGCGGACGGACGTCGCGGCTTCGCGGCGAGCGCTGGTAACCGCCGGCGGATTATTTCGGCCGAACGCCCCGCCCCCGCTCCTTGCCATCCGTTCCGGGATTTCCGTTCCTGAAAGGAAGACGGAAAGCCAAGCGCGGGCGGGGGACTCGGCCGAAACAATCCGCAGGCGGCCGCCAACACTCGCTGCGAAGCTGCAAATGTTCGACCGCCGAGGACGTTTCGGACGAGTCCACCGCCCGCGCGCCTCGCAGCAACGTTCCTGAAAAGGCTGGTGGGGATGCACATCGGCCCCAGGCTCAACGGCCCATCCTGGTCCGGCTCCTAGCGGCAGACGCCCCGGGTGGACGTCTCGATGAACTGCAGCAGGCGCTGGACCTCGGGCGTCGAGCCGACTTCCTCCCGCGCGCGCGCCGTTGCGACCTCGAGGCGCAGCTTCGACGCGAAGAGCAGATGGAAGGCGTGCTTGAGATCGTGCAGCGCGGCGTCGCTGAAATTGCGGCGCTGCAGCCCGACGCTGTTCATCCCCACCACGCGGGCGTGGTCGCCCGCCACCAGCGCGAAGGGCGGCGCATCCTTCGAGAGCTTGGCGCTGGCGGCGCTCATCACGCTCTCGCCGACGCGCGCGTGCTGGTGGACACCGGTGTAGGCGCCGAGCACTGCGAAATCTTCGATCGTGACGTGTCCCGCGAGCCCGCAGAAGCTCGCGATCACCACGTGCGAGCCGATCTGGCAGTCGTGCGCGATGTGTGCGCCGTTCATCACCATGACGTCGTCGCCGAGGTGCGTGATCCCGCCGCCCTGCGGCGTCCCGCGGTGGATCGTCACGCCCTCGCGGATCTGGTTGTCGGCGCCGATCTCGAGGCGGGTGGGCTCGCCCGCGTACTTCTTGTCCTGCGGTGCGCCGCCCAACGCCGCGAACGGGTGGATCTGCGTGCGCGCGCCGATCGACGTGGGGCCCGTGACGCTCACGTGGTTCGCCACCACGACGCCGGACGCGAGCTCGACGCCCGGCCCGACATAGGAGAACGCGCCGATCGTGACGTCGTCGGCCAGCTTCGCGCCGGGATCGACGACGGCGTGCGGATGCACGCGCGGCAAGCGCACTAGCCCTTCTTGTTGAAGCGCTGCACCACCTGGTCGGTGATGTCCAGCGCCTCCTTGGTGTAGATCACGCCGGGCGTGTTGCGCTCGAGGATCAGCGTGTAGCCCTGCTCCTTGCCGAAATCGGTGATGATGCCGAGCAGCTTGTCGCGCAGCGGGCCGACGAGTCGCTCGTAGTCGACCTTGAACTGGCCTTCGAGCTCGGCGCCCTTGGCGCGCAGGTCGCTCTGGATCTCGGCGAGGTCGAGCTGCTTCTTGCGGAGCGCGTCCTCGGAGAGCACGAAGCGCTTGCTCTGGATCTCCTCGGCGAGCGCCTTGCCCTTCTCGTACATCGGCTTCAGCTGGCCCTCGGCCTGCTTCTGCTTGCCCTGGAGTTCCTCGCGGGCCTTCTTGCCCTGTTCGGTCGCGTTGATCGCCTGGTCGAGATCGACCACTGCGATCTTCAGGTCCTCCGCGATCGCCGTGCCGGCGAAGACCAGCAGACCCGCAGCGACCACGAAAACCCGGGACATGGATGCGCGCATCGTTCACCCCCAGCGCGGAGCCGAGGCTCCGCGCGCACTGGATTGGAGATCAGAGAGCCGAGCCGCCGACCGAGAACTCGAAGGTGATGCTGTCCTCGACCGACAGCTTGTCGAGCGGGAAGCCGACGAACGCCTCGAGCGGCCCGAACGGCGAGAACCAGAGCACGCCGGCGCCGGTGCCGAAGCGCCACTGGGCGACGTCGAACATGAAATCGTTCTCGGCGAAGGCGTTGCCCATGTCGAAGAACAGGATGCCCACGAGGCCCAGCGACTCGGCGATCGGGAAGCGGTACTCGCCGGTCAGCGAGATGAACTGGTTGCCGCCGATCACGTCGGTCTCGTTGAGATCCTCGAAGTCACTGATCTGCTTGTCGTTGAGGTTGTTGCACTTCCCGTTGTTGTTGCCCTGCGTGCTGAGCCCGCTCGCCGCATTGTTGTCGACGCAAACGCTCTCCAGCTGACCGTTTGAATTGAGAACGTTGATCCGGCCGACGGGCGAGTAGCGACCCTCTTTATTGGCAGAGAACGCGAATGTCGTGTCGTAGAGAACCGCGCGGCGCGGGCCGACCGTGCGGGCCTTGAAGCCACGCAGCTGGTAGGTGCCGAGACCGCCGAGGAAGTAGCGCTCGGTGAGCGGCAGCGTGAGGTCCTCGTCGATCTTGTTGAGCGTGCAGTTCTCGTCGTTGAGACAGCCGTCAAAGCTGCCTCCGCCGACGTCGAAGTCCGCAATCTTGTTGAACGGGAGCGCGTATCCCAGGCGCGCCGGAGGCGACGACCGACGAGCGCTCGCGCAGCGGCAGCGGCAGCCACTTCGGAATCCCGTGGTACCAGGCGCCGCGCGCCTCGAAGCGCGCGAACTGCGAGAAGCCGCCGAGGCCGGCGCCTTCGAGGTTGAGCCCGTACTCGTAGCCGGCCGTCGGCAGCACGTGGTCGTTGCGATGGTCGGCGCGGAACGAGATGCCAGCGAGGCTGGTCGTCGTCGAGTTCTGGAAGAACTCGCGGAAGATCAGGCTCGCCGCGGTGATGTTCGAGTTTGCGTCGATCTCGCGGTCGGTGAAGGAATACCGCACGAAGCCGCGGTCGTTGTTGGCGTCGTCGAGCGAGCGGCCGACCGACAAGTCGAGGCCCGTGGTGGTCTCGTCGAAGTCCGAGTACTGGAGGTCGGTGCGGTAGGCGCTGGCCGAGAAGCTGTACTCGGAATCGAAGAGCCGGTGGTTCGTGAAAGTGGCGTAGAAGCGATCGCGCTGGCCGCCGACGTCCGCCGCCAGGCGAAGGCCGTAGGCGCGCCCGAAGAGGTTGTTCTGCGACACGCTGCCCGACAGCACGAACGAGTCGGCCGACGAATAGCCGGCGCCAAACGAGAGCGAGCCGGTCGGCTTCTCGACCACCCCGACGTCGAGGTCGACCTGGTCGGGCTGATCCGTCTTCTTGGTCTCGAGGTTCACCTCCTCGAAGAAGCCGAGCGAGTCGAGGCGCGCCTTCGAGTTCCGGATCGAACGCGCCGAATAGAGCTGCCCTTCGACGAGCTGCACCTCGCGGCGAACCACGCGGTCGACGGTGCGGGTGTTGCCCGAGACGTCGACGTGGCGCACGAACTCGAGCGGGCCGCGCACGACGTCGAAGGTGACGTCCACCGACTTCGCCGCCTCGTCGGTGCGCGTCTTCGGATCGACCTGGGCGTAGGCGAAGCCGCGGTCGGAGTAGCGGCGCGTCACGCGTTCGATGTCCTGCGTCAGGTGCGTGCGGTTGAACCACTCGTCCTTGGAAAGGGCGAGTTCCTCGCGAACCTCGTCCTTCTCGATGGTGTCGTCGCCGGCGAAGTCGAGCTTGCCGACCTTGAAGCGCTCGCCCTCGACGACCGGCACCGTGACGATGATGCCGTCGTCGACGGTGTCGACCTTCGGCTCGCCGACGTCGATGCGCAGGTAGCCGGCGTCGCCGTACTTCTTCTCGACGCCCTGCAGATCCTGCATGAAGACCGGCTCGGCGTAGGTGCCCGACTTGTCGAGGTACTTGGTCACGTAGGACCAGAATCGCCACGGCTTGGTGCGCATGCCCTTGCGGAGCTCACCCTCGTCGAAGTGCTCGTTGCCCTCGAAGTGGATCTCGCGGAGCTTGAGCTTGCTGGCCCTCGACGACCTCGAAGTTCACCGCCACGGCGTCGTTCGGCAGCGTCTTGATCTCGTACGCGACCGACGCTTTGTAGTAGCCCTCGGCGCGGTACAGGGCCTCGATGCGGTCGCGGTTCTCGTAGAGCAGCGGGAGGTCGAGCGTGGCGCCCGTGGTGAGCGTCAACTGGTCGCGGATGCGGTCGCCCTCGATGGCGTCGTTGCCCGCGATCGTGACCTGGCGCACGACCGGGTTCTCGACGATCTCGAAGGTGAGGATGCGCCCGTTCGGAGCGGCTTCGGCGCGCACGCTCACGTCCTTGAAGAAGCCGAGCGCGTAGATCTGGCGCACGTCCTCGGCGACCTGCGCGGAGCTGAAGCGGTCGCCCGGCTTGGTGGTGATGCGCGCGCGGATCGCGTCGGCCTCGATGCGCCGGTTGCCGACCACGCGGATCTCGGCGATGCGCTCGCCGGCCTTCGCCGGCTCGATGCCGGCGTTCACGAGACGATCCGCCGCAGCCAGCTGGAACACCACGGTGACGCCGTCCGGGCCGCGCTCGGTGCCCGCCGTCACGCCAGCGACGCCGGGCATGCGCTTCAGTTGTTCGAGGTCGGCCTTCAGCGCGTCGCCGTCGTAGGGACGACCCGGCTGGGTGCGCAGCTCGCCGCGCACGCGCGCCTCGTCGATCTGCACGGGGCCCTCGAAGCGCACCGTCGCGACGCGCCCCGTGACGGCGACCTCGCCCGAGACGATCTCGATCACGCGGTCGGCGAGTTCGCCGACGCGGTCGAGCAGCTCCGGATCGCCGTTGGCGGTGAAGACCATGGTCCGCGTCGGGACGCGCTCGCCGGCGGGCGCGACGCGCACGTCGAGGCTGTAGGCGCCGGCGAGCTCGGTGACGCTGCCCTGCACCACCCACTCGGCGCCGACCTCGCGCGCCAGTTTGCGCAGCACCTCGTCGGTGCGCTCGCCGGCGACGTGCGCGATCAGCGCCTCGCGCACCACGACGGTGTCGACCACGTCGACCTTGCCGCTGGCTTCGAGACGCCTGCGTCAGCTCGTCGGCGATCGAGGTCTCGAGATGGGCGAGCGGCCGGGCGCTGTGGACCTGGAACGGCAGCACGGCGACCAACACCTTGATCGCGCCCGGGAGCCTGCGCACGCGCCGGTTCTGCAGCGGCAGCGAACGCGAGCGCGAGCACGAGCCATGCGAGGCGGAACCACTCGGCTTGGGCGCGCAATCGCTTCCTCCGGTTCGAGGGTTCGTCGGTTGAGCTCGGACGCTGAGGCTTCGCGGGGAGGGAGGATCGGCGCCGCATTTTAGGCGCGGGGGTTTGCCTCGGCAACCCCGAACGCCCGGGTTTTTCAAGTCTTGGCGCAGAGTTATCGCGTCTTCGTCACATCCCGGCCGAGTCCGCCGCAATCAGCACGCCCGCCTCCATCGAAGCGTGCGGCCGAGTCGCTCGGCGAGCCGCTCGTTGTGCGTGACGACCACCAGCGCGGTGCCGCGCGTGCGGTTCATCTCGAGCAGCAGCTCGCCGATGCGCGCGCCGGTCGCGGGATCGAGGTTGCCGGTCGGCTCGTCGGCCAGCACCAGCGTCGGATCGAGCACCAGCGCGCGCGCCAGCGCGACGCGCTGGCGCTCGCCGCCCGAGAGCTTGCCCACGCGGTGATCGAGCCGCTCGGCGAGCTCGACCTCGCGCAGGATCTGCGACGCCCGCTCGCGCATCTCGGCGAAGCCGAGCCCGCGCAGCAGACCCGGGCATCATCACGTTCTCGACGGCGCTGAACTCGGGCAGCAGGTGGTGGAACTGGAAGACGAAGCCGAGCGCGTGGTTGCGGAACGCGGCCAGCTCGTCGGGCGGCTTTGCGAAGAGGTCCTCGCCGCGGAAGCGCACCGTGCCGGCACTCGGGTGGTCGAGCCCGCCGAGCAGATGCAGGAAGGTCGACTTGCCGATCCCCGACTGGCCGACGATCGCGACGCGCTCGCCCGCTTCGAGCGTGAAGTCGATGCCGCGCAGCACCTCGATCTCGCGCTCGCCGGTCGCGAAGCGCTTCCACAGCCCCTTCACCTCGACCAGCGGAACGCTGCCCGCGGCCGCGCCGACGGCCGGAGGATCCAGCGGATTGGCGCGGTCACTCATACCGGAGCGCTTCCACCGGATCGAGCCGCGCGCCCTGCCGGCTGGGGATCCAGGTTCCGCCGAGCGCGAGCGCCATCGCGATGCCGACCACCGCCGCGATCTGCACCGCGTCGAGCTGCGCGGGCAGCTCCGAGATGCCCTGGTAGACCGAGGCGGGCAGCGCGTCGATGCCGGTCAGGTCTTCGACGCGGTGCTGGATCCAGTCGAGGCGCGTGGTGACGGCGATGCCCGTCACGACGCCGATCGCCGTGCCGGTGAGCCCGATCAGCGCGCCCTCGATCGCGAAGATGCGCTCGATCGCGGCGTCGCGCGCGCCCATCGCCTTCAGGATCGCGATGTCGCTCGACTTCTCCATGATCATCATGATCAGCGTCACGACGATCGCGAAGGCCGCCACCACCATGATCATCGTGAGCAGCACGAACATCATGACGCGCTCGGTCTTGAGCGCCTGGAAGAAGGCCGGGAAGAACTCCTTCCAGTCGCGCGTGAAGTACGGGAATGCCGAGTTCCTGCTGCACCGTCGTCGGCGATGCGCGCCGAGCGGTAGTAGTCGATCGGTGCGCACCTCGATGCCGTCGACCACGTCGTCGACGCGCTTGAAGTCCTGCGCTGCGCGCAGGCTCGCGTAGGTGACGATCTCGTCGCCCTGGAAGAGGCTCGAGCGGAAGATGCCCGCGACCTGGAAGCGCATCAGCCGCGGCGACGCGCCGAGCGGCGTCGGCGGTCCGCCGAACGGCGAGATCAGCAGCATCGGGTCGCCGACGCGCACGCCGAGCGCGCCGGCCAGCGAGTCGCCGACCACGATGCCGGGGTCCGGCGCTTCGCCCGTCCGCCGCCGGCGGCGGGATCAGCGCGTCGAGCGATCCGGCGACCAGATCCTTGCGCAGGTCGGTGACGTCGCCGACGCGCGCCGGGTCGATGCCCTGCAAGCGCACGCCGACGATCTCGCCGCTGTCGCCGCGCACCATCCCCTCCGCCTGCACGAAGGGCGACGCCGCCGATCACGCCGGGCAGGGCGAGCACGCGCTCGAGCACGCTCTGGTAGTCGCCGAAGGCGCCGAGCCCGCTGTGCACGGTGAAGTGCGCGCGGTTGCCGATGATCTCCTCGCGCCAGGTGCGCTCGAAGCCGTTCATCACCGAGAGCACCGTGATGATCAGCCACACGCCCGCCGCGACGCCGGCCACGCAGATCCCGGTGATCACCGAGATGAAGGTCTGGCGCCGCTTCGCGACCAGGTAGCGCGCCGCGATGAACCACTCGGCGCTGCCGCGCAGATCGAGGAAGCCCGCGAGCGCGAGCGGCGCGAGCGCCGAGCAGCACGACGGCCCGAGACGCCGCGAGCACGCCGTGGCCGGCGCCGCCGAGCGCGCTGCGTGCAGCGAGATCGAGCGACGCGATCGGCGGCAGCGCGCGCGACGAGCGCGAGGCCCGACGACGAGCACCGCCGAGCGCGGCGCGCGCGAGCGCGCGCGTGCGAGACGAAGCGCAGCGAGAGCCAGCGCGCCCGCCGTCGCGAGCGCGACCAACGCGAAGGCCGCGCCGAACGCGAGCGGCAGCGCGCTCGCGAGCTCGATCGCCGCGCTCGAACACGCCGGGCACTTCGACGTCGAGCGCGACGAAGCGTGAGCATGCCGGCGACGAGCAGCGCCGCGAGCGCCACGCTGCGCAGCCGCCGCACCTGCCGCGCGAAGCGCTCGAGCACGACGACGGCGGCGCCGACGAACATCAGCGCGAGCAGCACCAGGCCCGCGGCGAGCAGCACGATGAAGGCGAGCGCGAGCGTGCCGCCGGTCGCTCCGGCCAATTCCCAGATGCGCGCGAACAGCTCGGCCATGCGGGGCTACTCGCCTCCGGCTTCATGTACGGGAAGAGCAGCACTTCGCGCAGGTGCGCGGCGTCGCAGAGCACCATCACGACGCGGTCGATGCCGACGCCGAGTCCGCCCGTCGGCGGCATGCCGTGCTCCATCGCGAGCAGGAACTCCTCGTCGAGCGGGTGCGCCTCTTCGTCGCCGGCCGCCTTCGCGCGGCGCTGCTCCTCGAAGCGGCCGCGCTGGTCCTCGGGGTCGTTCAGCTCGCTGAAGGCGTTCGCCAGCTCCATGCCGCCGACGAAGAGCTCGAAGCGCTCGACCAGGCGCGGGTCGCTCGGCGAGCGCTTCGCGAGCGGCGACAGCTCGACGGGATAGTCGGTCACGAAGGTCGGCTGCACGAGCGTCGGCTCGACGTGCAGCGCAGAAGAGGTGATCGACGAGCTGACCCCAGGTCGGTGCGTCGCCCGCATCGAGGCCCTTCTCGATCACGCGGCGCGCGCAGCGTCGCGAAGTCCGCGGCGGCGAGCACGTCGACGCCGGTGCGTTCGAGGATGCCGTCGCGGATCGCGAGCCGCGGCCACGCGCCGCCGAACTCGATCTGCTGCTCGCGGTAGGCGACGCGCGTCCCACCCGTCACCGCCGACACCAGGTGCTGCAACATCGCCTGCACCAGCTCCATCATGTCGCGGTAGTCGGCGTAGGCCTGGTAGCACTCCATCATCGTGAACTCGGGGTTGTGCTTGCGCGAGACGCCCTCGTTGCGGAAGTTGTGGCCGATCTCGTAGACGCGGTCGAAGCCGCCGATCACGAGACGCTTCAGATACAGCTCGTCCGAGATGCGCAGGTAGACGTCCTGGTCGTAGACGTCGTAGTGCGTCACGAAGGGGCGCGCCGCGGCGCCGCCGTAGAGCGGCTGCAAAACGGGCGTCTCGACCTCGAGGAAGCCGCGGCCGTCGAGGAAGGCGCGCAGCGCGGTGACCGCGCGCGAACGCGTGACCGCGATGCGCGCGCGCCTCGGGGTTCACCAGCAGGTCGAGATAGCGCTGGCGGTAGCGCGCTCTCGACGTCGACCAGTCCGTGCCACTTCTCGGGCAACGGGTGCAGGCACTTGGCGACCACCGCGAGCGCGCGCGCGCCGACCGTCAGCTCGCCGGTCCGCGTGCGCCACAGGACACCCTCGGCGCGCACGAAGTCGCCGACGTCGACGAGCGCCAGCAGCGCCAGCACCTCGGGCGACAGCTCCGGCTTGCGGAAGCTCGCCTGGAGTTGCACGCCGTCCTCGAAGAGCGTCATGAAGACCAGCTTGCCGAACGAGCGGATCGCCAGCACGCGCCCCGCGACACAGACATGCAGCGCAGCGGCGTCGAGCGCCGCTGCGTCCTTCGTATCGTGGTGTCGGCGGATCTCGGCGAGCCGCAGCAGCGGCCCGACCCGCGCCGGATACGGATCGAGCCCCGCCCCGCGCAGCGCGGCCAACCGCTCGGCGCGCGCCTTGCGCTCGCTCTCGCTCACGGCGTTCCTCCTGGCTTCGCCGCGCGCTGCAGCAACGCCGCGCGCATGAAGCGGTCGAGGTCGCCGTCGAGCACGGCCTGGGCGTTGCCGATCTCCAGATCGGTGCGGTGGTCCTTCACGCGCTGCGACGGGTGCAGCGTGTACGAACGGATCTGCGAGCCGAAGCCGATCTCCTTCTTCTCGCCCGCCAGCGACGCCAGCTTTGCCTCGTGCTCGAGCCGCGCGCGTTCCCAGAGCCGGCCGCGCAGCACCTTCATCGCAAACGAGCGGTTCTTGTACTGCGATCGTTCGTTCTGGCACTGCACGACGATGCCGGAGGGAAGGTGTGTGATGCGCACCGCCGAGTCGGTCTTGTTGACGTGCTGGCCGCCTTTGCCGCCGGCGCGATAGGTATCGATGCGCAGATCCTTCTCGTCGATCTCGACTTCGATGTCGTCGTCGAGTTCGGGCAGCACCGAGACGCTCGCAAAGGCGGTGTGCCGGCGGTGTTGCGCGTCGAAGGGGGAGATGCGCACCAGCCGGTGCACGCCCTCTTCCGTCTTCAGGTGGCCGTAGGCGTATTCGCCCGAGATCAGCAGCGTGCTGCCGCGCAGGCCGGCTTCCTCGCCGTCCTGACGGTCGAGTTCCTCGACCTTCATCCCGTGCGCCTCCGCCCAGCGCAGGTACATGCGGAGCATCATCTCGGCCCAGTCGCAGGCGTCGGTGCCGCCGGCGCCGGAGGTGATCGCCACGATCGCGTTGCCGCGGTCGTGCTCGCCGCCCAGCAGCAGCCGCAGCTCCGCGGCGTCCAGTTCGTTCGACACCGCGTCGAGTTTCTCGCCGGCTTCGTGCAGCGTGACGGGGTCGTCTTCTTCCTGCGCCAGTTCGAGCAGCACGGCGGCGTCGTCGAGCTGCGCGGCGGCCGCGTCGAAGAGCCCGAGCTGTCGCTCGATGCCGCCCTTCTCGCGCAGGATGCGCTCGGCGCGCTCGCGATCGTCCCAGAGATCCGGCGCGGCGCTGTCGGCCGCCAGCTCGGTCTGTCTGGCGCGCAGTCCGGCGACGTCAAAGACGCCCCCGGAGCTCGCCGAGGCGCGCGCGCTGGGCGCGCAGCCGGTCGGCCAGCTCGGCGGGCAAGGCGGGATTCGCGTGGACTCGCTCACTCATCGTCTAGCTCCGCCTTCGCACCCGACCCGCAACGACGAGCGCCACGACGCCGATCGAGGCTGCCATCGGCAGCCAGTCACCGTTTCGGGTGTAGAACGAGCCGCCCGCGCCCAGCGGAAGGTCGGCGACCAGCAACGTCTGTTCGAAGAGTTTCGTCTGCATGCGCACGCGACCGCGGTCATCGATCAAGGCCGACACTCCGGTGTTGGCAGCGCGCGCCACCCAGGTCCGGTTCTCGGCCGCACGAACCGCCGTCATGACCAGGAACTGGTCGGGCGCCCCGGTGCGCCCGTACCAGGCGTCGTTCGTGATCGCGAGGAGGGCCTCCCCTCCATCTTGCACGAAACGACGCTCCAGGTTCGGGAAAAGCAGTTCATAGCAGATCGGTACGCCCGCTGTGAGCGTCGCGCCGCGCGGCAGCGGGATTGCGATCGCGCGCGGCGTGCGACCCGGCGACACGTCGGTCGTGGCGGCGCCGCTTGCGATCGCCGAGACGAAGCGGCCGAGTAGTTGGCGCAGCGGGACGTATTCACCAAAGGGAACGAGATGGGTCTTGTCGTAGCGATCGACGAAACTCCCGTCGGGTGCGATCACGTAGGCGCTGTCGAAATAGTGCGTGGCGCCCCCGGCGAGCGAGTCGACGCCGACCGCGCCGACCACGAGTGTCAGCTCGGTCTCGCGCGCGAGTGCGGCAAGTCGATCCGCCAGTTCGGCGCTCCAATCCGGCGAACCGGGCACCGCCGTCTCGGGCCACAGCACGAGCTGCGCGCCCTGCTGCGCGGCCCGTCGCGTCAGCGCCTCGTAGTCGGCGAGTGTCTGCTCGGCCCACTCCGGACTCCATTTCACGGCCTGGTCGATGTTCCCCTGCAGGACGGCGACGCGAACCGTCGCCGCCGGCGCCGGCGCCTCCCGCCGGCGATCGAGTGCGCCAGCGCCGAGCAACAACGCGACGCCGAGCCCCGCGGCGAGCGTCGTGCGCGAGCGCCGCGCCCCGCTCGCGAGCGCGGCGAGCGCCGCACCGCCCAGCACCGTCGCAAAGCTCAGCCCCCACACGCCCGTCCACGGCGCGAGGCCGAGCAGCGACGTGTTCTGGTGCTGCGCGTAGCCGAGCAGGGCCCAGGGGAATCCCGTCAGCACGAAGCTGCGCGCCCATTCGAGGGCGACCCAGAGGGCGGCCGCGCTGAACGGCGACGCGAAACCGGCGGCGCCGAGCGCACTCCACGCGGCGCCGAACACCGCGAAGAAGAACGCCGGATACAAGGCGAGGCCGATCGGGGCCAGCACGCCGGCCACGATGGGCGCGTCGCCGTAGTGGACCGTCGCGACGTAGATCCAGTGGAAGACCAGCGCGTGCGCCGCGAGCCCGGCGCCGAACGCGAACTTCGCCGCCGCCCGCGGCGCGAGTCCGCGCAACCCCAGGATCAGCAGGGCGGGCACGAGCCACGCAGCGCCCCAACCGAGATCGAAACAGAAATCGCCGACACGCTGCGGAAACGCCAGGAAGAACGCAACCGCGAAGGCCGCGAGCCAGACGGCGCGGCGGCGCCGGCTCACGCGCGGACCCGCTGCCAGAGGCGCCGCTCGTCGGCGCGCATCCGGCGCGCCTCGGCCGCCGCTTCGTGGTCGTGGCCGAGCAGGTGCAGGATCCCGTGGATCACGAGCTTCGCGAGTTCGTCGTCGAGCGCGCGGCGCGCGCGGCGCGCCTGGCGTGCGGCCTGCTCGACGTCGATCACGACGTCGCCGAGCAGCGCGCCGCGGTACTCGCTGTGCGCGCCTTCGAGGAGCGAGAACGAGAGCACGTCGGTGGGACCGCGCCTGCCGCGGTGGCGCAGATTCAGCTCCGCCATCGCGGCGTCGCCGACGAGCGCGAGCGACAGCTCGGCGCGCGCCTGCTCGAGAGCGCGCAGCGCGAGGCGCGCGCGGCGCGCCAGCAGCGCGCGATCGAAGCGGGCCGTCACGAGCCCGCGCGGGGGGCCCGAGAGCCGCAGCGTCATTGCTCTTCGGGAGGCGTGGCGGTGGCGCGTTCGTAGGCGCGGATGATGCTCTGCACCAGCGGATGGCGCACGACGTCCGCTTCGGTGAAGTGCATGAAGCCGATGCCGTCGACGCCGGCGAGCACCTGCGACGCCTCGACCAGTCCGCTGATCTTCTCCGGCGGCAGGTCGATCTGGGTGGTGTCGCCGGTCACGACCGCCTTCGAGTCGAAGCCGAGCCGCGTGAGGAACATCTTCATCTGCTCGCTGGTGGTGTTCTGCGCTTCGTCGAGGATCACGAATGAATCGTTCAGCGTGCGGCCGCGCATGAAGGCGAGCGGCGCCACTTCGATCACGCCGCGCTCGACGAGCCGCTCCGCTTTGTCGAACGGCATCATGTCGTGGAGCGCATCGTAGAGCGGCCGCAGGTAGGGGTTCACCTTCTCGGCCAGCGTGCCGGGCAGGAAGCCGAGGCGCTCGCCCGCTTCGACGGCGGGTCGCGCGAGGATCACGCGCGATACCTCGCGCCGGTTGAGCGCCGCAATCGCGCATGCCATCGCCAGATAGGTCTTGCCCGTCCCGGCCGGTCCGAGCGCAAACACCATGTCGTGATCGCCGATCAGCTCGACGTAGCGGCGCTGCGACAGGTTCTTCGCCACCACGCGACGCCGCGCGCCGGCCTCGCCGAGCACGTCTTCGTAGACATCCTGCAGCTCCACATCGGGACGACCCACAGCGAGCCGCGCCGCCGACGCCACGTCGCGCGCATGGAACGGATGGCCCGCGCGCAGCCAGCCGTACAGCTCTTCGAGCACCTTGCGACCCGCCGCGACCTGCGCCGGATCGCCGATCAGGCGCACCTCGTTGCCGCGCGCGCGCACGTCGATGCGCAGCTCGTCCTCGAGGATGCGCAGCGTGCGCTCGCCCTCGCCGTAGAGTTCGGCGGCCATGCGGTTGTCGTCGAAGATCAGGGTCTGCCGGGTGCTGGCATCGCTCGGGACGTCGGATCGACGCGGGAGGTCGGAGCGAGACGCGGACTGCTTCAGCGGCTTGGAGTCGGCCAGGAACATCTCCCGGTGCGAGTTCAGCGATTCGTCGGCGATCCGTCAGCGATCTCGGGGGCGCTGCGAGTCGAGAGGTCAGGCGCGAGGACGATCGGCCCCTCGACGCGTGCGCCGACATAGTAGGCGCCGCTCTCCGCGGGCGTCAACGCGACGGAGCCGTCTGCCAGCCAACGCGCGACGCTTTCGAGTCCGTCGGGCCAGCGACCTTCGGCCGCGCGGTAGGCCAGCACCAGCGCACGGGCGCGCGACGTCGCGAAGCGTGTGCGCGCCTCCGCAACCACGTCGCCGCCGAGGTCGAAGACCTCGCGCTCCGATGCCGAACGCGCGAGACCGATTGCCGCGATCACCGCGAGCGCCGCGAACGGCGCCAGCAGCGCGACCCGGCGGCGCAGCGGCGAACTCGGGGGCGAAGCGGCGCTGCGCGTCTCGACGGCGCTGGCTGCGCGCACCGGCGCGATCCAGCCCGAACGTGCCAGCTGCACGAGGATCCGCATCGCGCCGAAGCTGCCGAGCCGCGAGAGATCGATCACGCGACGCACGGGCGCGCGACCGTCGACGAGCAGGAACACGCGCTCCGCCTCGATCGGCGACGGGGTCGCACGACACGCGGGCGAGTGGCGGTATTCCTCGATGCTGCCGCGGCGCCGAAACACGACCGTCTCGGCCGGCAACTCGCCCGTGAAGGCCTGCCACTCGTCGACCATGCGCAAGCCATCCATCAATACCTGCTCGGCCCCGAGCAGCGACTCGGCCGAGCGATCGTGCGGAATCGACTGGGCTACGAAGCGGAATGAGCCGTCGGACCAGCGGAGCAGCTCGAAGATCGTCTCGCGGGTGAGCAGATCTTCGATCTCGCGCAACGACTCCTCGCTCAACAGTCCGGCCTCGACGAGTTGGCGCGCGCTCGGCGGCGACGCGTCGGGCCCGGACTCCGCCGCGGGGAGGCGGTCGGGCGGCACCAGCCCGCAGCGCACGGTCATCTCGATCAGCACTTCGTCCGCGCTCGCGCCCACCGGCGACGCGGCTACCACGCCGCCCGCGTCGAAGCGAAGCGTCACTTCGCCCTTCTGGCCGCGCACCTCGAGTACGCCGGTCTTGCGCTGCTGGCCGATCAGCTGGAACACCTCGCCGATGCCGAAATCGCGCAGGTTTCCGTGCAGTGCGATCGTCATGCGCGACTCCGGCGCTCGAGACGAGCTCCCAGACCGGCGATCGCCGCGTAGAACGCGACGCAGAACGCTGTCAGAGCGCCGAAGACGATCGCGCCGGCAAAGCCGACGCTGGCCGGATCGGGAACCACCGCGTCCGCGCCCAGGCCGAACGCCAGCGCGCCCGCCGCGCAGAGCGCTGCGCAGAGCCCGAACGCCGGCCACCGCGACGAGCGACCCACCAGACCCGGGAGCAACCAGCCCAGCGCGTTCGCGCCGCGCCTCAGGCGGGCGCGCGTGCCGTTCGACCGCGCGTCCCAGCCCGCCCCCGCGCGCGCCTCGATCCGCCGGGCGACGCAGCTCTCGCAGCGCGGTCCCGCGTCGACTCCGTGGCGGAGGACGTCGCGAGCCGTTCCGCAGTGTCGACACAATCGCGTGCCGCAGTCGAGACAGTTCGTCGACGCTTCGAAGCGGCGGCGCAGCGCCTCAGCCAACGCCCCGGCCGCCGCGAAGGCCAATGCCGCCATCCACGACGAGCGCCCGAGCAGGCCAGGCGCGAGTGGGCGGCGCAGTAGCGCGGCGGCGAGACCCGCGTCGTGGGCAGCGAGCCGATCGCGCAGTCGCTGCTGCGGCAGCGGCAGCTCCGCCACGTAGGCATCGCGTGATCCAGCGAGGTGAGCCGTCAATTCGCTCACGGCGTCCCCATCGAGCGACTGCGCGGCGGCGAGCGCACGATCGTGTTGCTCGACGTCGATCGCGCGCCCGTGTGCCTGCGAGAGGTCGAACCAGAGCAGCGCCGACGCCTGGCTCGCGATCGCGCGCCGATAGAGCTCGACCGCCGCCTTCGGATCGCCGATGGCGATCTTCGCGCTCGCGGCGCTGGCGAGTGCAACCGGGTCGGCGCCATCGCGCGCGAGCAGCGCCTCGAAGCGCGCGTCCGCCGCGGCGAGATCATCCGAGCGCCGTGCCCACTGCGCGAGCGCGTACATCGCGAGCGGATCGTCGCTCTGGGCGGCGGGCTGCGTGGTGGGATCGGGCGCGGCTCGGGAGAGTCGCGCGGCGTCGACGGGATCGAGCGCACCGGATTCCGCGGCGGCCGCGGCCGCAACGATCGGGTCGGCGCCGATCGCCGAGAGCTGCGCACCCGCGCGCTGCGCGATCGGGTGGATCGCGGCGACCAGCAGTAGCGCCGCAATGGCGAGCACGATCTGCTGGGCGCGACTGCCCTGCCACGACGCGAGCACGAAGAGCACGAGCGCCGCTCCCGCCACGCCTTCGCCGAGTGCGGCGGGCAGCAGCGTCAACGCGGCCACCAGGGCGACGCGCGAGAACTCCGGCATCGACGGCTCGATGCGATCGCCGAGGTCATGCGCCGCGTGCGACACCGAAGCGAGTCCGCGCGCGCCGAGAAAGAGGAGCGCACCGCCCGCGAGCGCGAAGTGGAGCAGTACCCAGCCGGTCGCAGCGAGCCACAGCCAGCCGTCGAGACTGCGCGACAAGGCGCCGATTGCACCCAACGCGGACGAGACGGCTCCGCCCAACGAGCCGGACGCGAAGCGCGCGCGCGCCAGCGCAGCGTGCGCAGCGGGAAGATCGGGAGCGAGCAGGACGGCGGCTTCGGCTCGTTGCTCCGGCGTGCCGAGATCTCCGCCGCCGAACACCAGCGCGCGTGCGAGCGCATCGACGCTCGCAACGCCCGTCGCGTCGGCCGCCGCGCGCGTGCGCTGCGCGCGGTCGGCGAGACTATCCGCCTCCCCGCTCCAGGCCCGCTCGATCCGCTCGATCACGGGGCCGGGCAGGCGCGAGACCGGCGCGCGCGCAACGGCGGTGAGCGTCAGGTCGCTGGTCGGTGCGAGATCGAGGGCGACAGCAGCCGGCGGCAATTCCTCGGCAGCGAGGGGCGCGTTCTGGGCCCGCGCAGCCTCCGGTGGACTCAGAGCCAGCACTAGCGCGAGCCACGGCGGGGCGAGTCCGCGAACCAATCGCTGCCAACTCACACGCTCCCCCTCTTCGGGCAGACCCCTTTTCGGGCAGACCCTTCCGCCCCCGTGTATCGGCGGACTTGCGCGGGGAGTTGATTGGGAAGCCCCAGGGCCGAGAAGCCTCCGCGGAGGCCCTGCGGGAGCTCGCGACGCTGGCGACCCCGATGCGCTCCGCCTATGTTGCGTTTCCCTCGACGCCTCCGGAGGTCGTTTGGCTCGTCACAAGTCTGCGCAGAAACGCGCCCGCCAGGACGTGAAGCGTCGCGAGCGCAACCGCACCATTCGCACTCGCACGCGCAGCGTCGTGAAGACGCTGCGATCCGAACTGGAAGCCGGCGCCGCCAGCGTCGCCGAGAAGCTCCGCGAGGCCGAAAGCTCGCTGCGCAAGGCCGCGACCAAGGGCGTCATTCCGAAGCGCCGTGCCAGCCGCCAGGTGTCCAGGCTCGCGAAGGCCGCCAACCGCGCCCGCGCGAAGTAGCTCCGCCAGCCAAACCCGCTAGAAGCGTGCCATCGAGGACGAAGGCGACTGTCCCTCCGTCCGAACGCTAGAACCCATCTGTACTAGGCAGCGAGCCCCATCACGAGCCGTTCGAGAGCCAGGGGGGGCGGCAGCGCGCCCTGCCCCTTCAGCGCCTGATCCGTGTCGTGGATGGCGCGCAGGCAGACGAGCAGCCGGGCAGGCGCGTAGCGACGCGCCTGCGTCTCGAGCTTGTGCTGCACGAACGGCGGCGCGGCGACCGCGCCACCTGTGCGGAGCCGCAGCAGCTTGCGGAAGTGACTCGCGAGCGTGCCGAGCACGAGGGGCGGTGCGGCGCCGGCGCCGAGCACCTTGTGGAGCACCGCGAGCGCGTCGCCAGCGCGGCCTTCGCCGATCGCGTCGGTGAGATCCCAGACGGGCTCTTCGGCGAGGTCCGCGGCCGACGCGGCGACGTGGTCCGCCGTGACTTTCTGGCCAGCGCCCGCCAGCAGCGACGCCTTCTCCAGCTCGTTGCGCAGGCCGATCAGACTGGCGCCGACGCGCTCGACGAGCTGCTCCGCCGCCCCGCTGTCGAGTCGGATCCCGAGCTTCTTCGCGTCCTTCTTCACGAACGCCACCAGCTCACGCGCCCCGCGCGGCGCCTCGCACTCGACCCACGCGTCGCCGAAGCCGCGCACCCACGAGGTGCGCCGATCGATCGACGTCGCGCTCACCACCAGCACCGCCGACGCATCCTTGCCGAGTTCGCGGACCAGCGCGGGCAACGCCTCACACAGCGACTTCCAGGAGCCGCGACCGCCGGTCGGCTCGCGCAGCCATACCAGCCGGCGCGCTGCGAAGACCGGGAGCATGTGCAGCGCGTCGCCCAGCGCACCAGGACTCACAGCGTCGCCTTCGAAGCGGTCGAAGTTGAAATCGGCCGGCGCCTCGCCGAGCACGGCGCGCCGGAGGGCGGCGATCGATTCGTCGCGCAACAGCGCCTCGCCGCCCGCAACGAGATAGGCGCTGCGGACGCGGCCGGCGTCGAGTTCCTGCTGGAGCGCCTCCGGCGTCAACGCGAGAGCCGGTCGGACAAGAACTCGCGCGTGCGCTCGGCGAGCACGGAGGCGACTCGCCGCAGCGCTTCGTCGCGGTTCTTGCGCTCGGCTTCGACGTCGGAGCTGGTCAGGTACAGCTCCCACTCGCGGAGCGCGTTGGCGTCGAGCGCGATCAGCTTGCCGTCGGCGCGCTTCGCGGTGAGCGCAAGCCGCAGCTCCACCTGGTACTCGAGCCCGAATGCCACCGACGAGAAGCTGCGCGCCGTCGTGACCAAGTCGAGAACCGTGCCCGAAAGCACCAGATCCGCCTGCGCCGGGTCTGCCACGACCGCGACACCACCGCCGCGCTGGAACTCGCGCCGCAACGCATCGCTGACCATCACCTCGATGCCGGGCTCGAAGGAGTGGTTCGCGAGGGTCTGGATCGCCACGCGGCGCACCGGGCCGAGGGTCGCGTCGGTGCGCACCACGTGGTAGCCGCTGCAGCCCCAGGCCACGGCGGCGGCGAGGGTGCCGGCGACCAAACGGAGAACGCGCGCGCGCAGCATCGGCGCGCACCTATAGCAGAGACCTCTAGAGCTGGAAGCGCCGGATGTGAGATCGCATCGCTTCGGCGGCTGCATTCAGCTCGCCGGAGGCCCGCTCCATCTGGCCCGCCGACTCGTGGCTGGCGCGCGCCCGATCCGAAACCCCCGTCATGAACTGCGCCGCCTGCTCGCACGCCGAGGTCTGACCCTGGAGCGCCCGGTGGATCTCCTCGACGGCCATCCGGACGACCTCGACGCCCGCGCGGATCTGGCTTCCACCGCGCGCCTGTTCCTCGGTCGTGCGGTGCACCTGCTGGGAAACGTCGCGCATCGCCGTGGTACCGCGCAGTACCACCTCGTGGCCCTGCTCCTGCTCGCGCATGGCGTTGCGCAGTTGTTCGACCCCCGCCCGAACGCGCTCCATCAGCTCCTGCACGTGGGAGGCGGCGCTCGCCTGTTCCTGGACGGCATGCACGATCTCGGCGATCCGCGAGCCGCTCTCGCGCGCCGTACGCGTGATCGCTTCGAGCGACTCGCCCGCCTGGGCCGAGCGCTCGACGCCGGACCACACGCTCTGGGCGCCGCTTTCGATCGCAGCCGTCGCGGCGGCGCTCTCCTTCTGCACCGCGCGGATCAGCGAGCCGATCTCCTTGGTGCTCGACATCACGCGATCGGCGAGTTCCTTGATCTCATCGGCCACCACCGAGAAGGCGCGCCCGTGCTCGCCCGCCTGGGCGGCGATGATGGCGGCGTTGAGCGCCAGCAGGTTCGTCTCGTCGGCGACGTCGTCGATCACGTCTACGATTGCGCCGATCTCGTTGGCGCGCTCGCCGAGACCGCGAATCACCTTCTCGACGGTGTCGGTGGCATCGCGGATCGCCTCCATGCCGGTGATCGTCTGCTGCACCTTCTCGCGCCCGCCTTCGGCGACCGCCACGACCTGGGCGGAGAGCCGCGCCGTTTCGCTGGCGTTGCTGTCGACCTCGCGCATCGAACCCGCCATCTGCGAGATCGACGACTGCGTGTCGACGGCGGCGTCGGAGAGTCCCTCGACGTGGCGACCCATTTCGGCGACGCCGCGGATCATCTCCTCGATCGAGCTCGAGACCTCCTCGACCCGGTTCGAGAGCACGGACGCCGTCTGCGTCAGCTCTTCACCGGCCGCACCCATTTCCAGGATCGAACTCGACGACTCCTCGACCGAAGACGAGAGCGCCTGCGCCGAGCCGGTGATGCCGGTGACGCGCTCGCGAATCGACGCGGTGGACTCGCTGGCCTGCGCGATGCAGCGCTCCTGCTCGGCCGCCCCTTCGGCGACCGACCCGCCGACCACCGCGAGCTGGCCCGATGCCGCGTCGACGCGATCGGCCGCGTCGGCGACGCGGCGCACCGTTTCCCTCAATGCCTGGCGCATGCGGTCGAAGTCGCGAGCGAGATCGCCGAGTTCGTCCTCGGACTCGAAGATCTCGCTGCGAGTGAGGTCACCGAGCGCGATCCGCTCTGCTTCAGCGCGCAGCGCCCCGATCCCGCGCGCCAGATCGCGCGCGCCGATCCGTGCGGCGGCGCAGGCGACCGCGAGCGCGAGCGCAAAGAGCGCGTACACCTCGGGCGCGACACCCGCGAGATGCGCGACGGCGGTGCGCGGCAGCATCGTGACGATCACGCGATCGCCGCGTCCATTGCGCTGCCACGAATAGAACTCGTCCTGGGTGGTGCCCGAGCCGGTTGCCCCCACCGCGCCCGCGATGGCCAGCGCCGGATCTCCGGCGCGTGCCGTGTCGCTCTGCGCGAGCGCCCTTCCCGTTTCGGGGTCCAGCAACCACCAGGCGCCGCCGAGCGACACGAAGGGCGCGTGCAGCGACGCGGCGAGGTTCTCGGGTTCGTCGCTGTCGAGCCACTCGCGCTGCTGCGCGTGCACGAACTCGGCCGCCAGGATCCCTACCTGGCGCTGCACGACCAGCATCATCAGGATGATCGGCACGACGGTCGTGAGCAACACCGCGCCCTGGAGCTTCCAGACGATCGGCAGGCGGCGCACGACGCGCTCGCGCAGCTCCGGATCTGCAAGGCTGCGGGCCAGCCGCGCGCGAAACGGCTCGACCTCGCGCTTGTAGAGGAAGGCGACGATCGGGCTCGACACCGCGCCGCCGAGCGCGCCGGCGGCGGAGAGCGCCATCACGTCGGACCAGGTCACGGCGGGCCCGAAGAGCTTCATCGAGAACGCCACCGCGACGGCTCCGAGCGGCCACAACAGGAACGAACTCTGGATCACCTCGCGGACGATGTCGATCGAAGCTGCGAAGGCGCGCGCCTCGTCTTCTTGCGTGGCGCTGCCCGCCGCTTCGCGGTCGAGCCAGCGGGCGAGCTCGCGCGTCGCGCGCTGCGTCGCCTGTGCGATCCCGGCGAGCAACACGATCCAGCCGGCCGTCACGATGCCGAAGAGCTTCCACTGCGCCGCCTGCCAATCGAGCAGTCGCATCAGGAACGGCGCAATCAGGCCGATGTTGATCGAACTCGAGACGAGCGTCAGCAGCCCGAAGCGCAGTTGCAGGCGCTGGCCCGGCGTCCAGCTCGAATTGGCGTGCGAATTGGCGTGCGAATTGGCGTGCAAGTTGGCGTGCGAGTTGGCGTGCGAATCCGAACTGGTGTGCGAAGCGGCCTTCCCCTCCATGACCGCCCTCACTCCGCTTTGAGCAGGCTCTGCGCGAGGCGCAGGACCCGGTTCGCCTGGATCGGCTTGGCCAGATACTCGTTGGCGCCGAGCGCGATCGCGCGCTCGCGGTCTTCCTGGGCGCCCTCGGTCGTGATCACGATGATCGGCATCGCGCGCAGGTTGTCCTCGCCGCGGATCAGGCTGATCAACTTGAGACCGTCCATCACGGGCATGTTGATGTCGATCAACGCCAGATCGAAGTGATCGCTCGACACCTTGCGCAGGCCATCCATGCCGTCCTGCGCTTCGACGATGTCGACTTCCTTCAAACGCTTGAGCGCGAAGACCAACAGCTGCCGCATCGTGGGGCTGTCTTCGACGATCAAGATCCGCTGGCGAGCCATGTCGCATCCCTCCCCGCCCTGGTTGCGGGCGGTCCCTGCTCACTTGGTCAGGAGATCGATGAATCCCTGGATCGTGTTCAGCTTGCGCTCCGACTGCGAATAGAGCCGCGCGGCGAACACCGCCGTCGCGGCGTGACCGCCGAGCAGCGTGAAGAGTTCGTGGTCGAGCGGCGTGAAGCCGTCCTTCTGCTGGAGGAGCTTGTGGATCGCAATCGCGCCGATCGGGCGCTCCTGCACGCGCAACGGCACGCACACGAGCGGTCGCCCCGGTTGCTCGGGACCCGCCGCGTCGCCGCATTGGGTCTCACCGCTGGCGACCGCCACGCCGACCATCCCCTGCCCCATCTGACACGGCGGGAAGTCGGCGATCTCGCGGCCTTCCGCCGCGACCGGTGTCAGCACCTCGGTGCGCTCGTCGAGCACGTAGATCGCGAACACCTCGGCACCGATCAGGTTGATCACGATCTCCACGACGATCTGGATGACCTCCGCGAGGTCGAGCGTCGAGTGGAGCTGGTAGGAGGCCACGTAGAGACTGGCGAGGTTGTTGTTCTCCTCCTCGATCTCCAGATAGCGCTCGGCGAAGTGGCGGTTCTCGCCCTCGACCTGGTTCAGCCGGTCGAGAATGTCCTGCTTTTCGCCCTCCAGGTTCTCGATGCGCGCGATCAGGGCCTGGCGCAGCTTCTCCCATTGCACGTCGTCCGAGGCCGCCAGGTTCTGGGCTTCGAAGTGGGCGACCTGCAGGCGCAGTCGCTCGTTCTCCTTGATCAGATCCTGGGTGAACTCGGCGCCCCGCCGGAACAGCGAAAGCACCTCCTCGGCCCGCGCGAACAGCCCATCCCGTTTCTCGCTCATGCCGACCTCACGTCCCGCCGCGGCGCTCCCGCGGCCAGACCGGACTCAATCACCGACGCAATTTCCGGGAGCGGCAACACCGCGTCGACCACTCCAGTTCGAATCGCCTGCTGGGGCATACCGAAGACCACCGCGGTCTGTTCCGATTCGGCGACCACCTGCCCTCCGGCCTGCTTGACGGCGCGAACGCCCTCGCGTCCGTCATCGCCCATGCCGGTGAGAACGACGGCGAGCAGCTCGGCGCCGAACTGTTTCGCGGCCGACGCGAAGAGCCGGTCTACGGCGGGCGCGTACTTGTCGCTCGCGGTCGCATCGACGAGGCGCGCGACGACGCGACCGCCCTCGCGCTCGAACTCCAGGTGCCGTCCGCCCGGCGCCACCAGCACCGCGCCGGCGATCGGCGTGTCGCCGTTCTCGGCCTCGTGCGCCGCGAACGGCGTGAGCCGGTTGATGCGCTCGGCGAAGCCGCGCGTGAAACCCTCCGGCATGTGCTGACACACAAGCACTGCCACCGGCGGCGCCTCCACGAAGGAGCCGAGAATCTGCATCAGCGCCGCCGGGCCACCCGTCGACGAGCCGATCGCCACCACGCGCGGGGCCGAAGCGCTGCGCTGCTTCGCCGCGGCGCGCAGCGTCGGGCCCGCGTCGAGTCGCGCGCGCACCTTCTCGATGCGGAGCTGGCGGATTGCGTGGACCTTGCGCAGCAGCTCCTGCTCGATCGTCTCGAGTTCGGCGCCGGCGCGCGGGGTCGGCTTGCCGATGAAGTCGACCGCGCCGAAGTCGAGCGCGCGGAACACGTCCTGCTCGCCATTGCGCCCGCTGATCACGATCACCGGCGTCGGGCAGCGACTCATCACCAGCCGCAGGAAGGTGAAGCCGTCCATGCGCGGCATCTCGAGATCGAGCGTGATGAGATCGGGGCGCAGCTCGAGCGTCTTGCGCAGAGCCTCTTCGCCGTCGCGCGCCGCGCCCACCACCTCCACCAGCGGCGAGCGTTCGAGCATGCGCGTGATGGTACGCCGGCTGAACGCCGAATCGTCGATCACCAGCACGCGGATCGGGGCGACGGCGCTCATGCGCCCCTCCGCCGGTCGAGCCGCGCGAGCGTGCGCTCGGCGGTCTCGTGCCACGGGTCGTTCTCCGCGGGCTTGCGGTAGACCATGTCGTGGCGCAGGTGCTTGAGTTCGAAGTCGGTCGACAGATTGATCAGCGATTCCGAGTGGCCGAGCAGCAGGAAGCCGCCGGGCTTCAACTTCTGCTGGAAGGTGCGGACCACGCGGCGCTTGGTCTCGATGTCGAAGTAGATGATCACGTTGCGGCACAACACCACGTCGAGTGATCCGAGTAGCGCCGAACGCGATTCGTCGAGCAGGTTCAGGTGCGCGAACGAGACGTGCTTCTTGATCTCGTCGGAGATCCGGAAGAGGCCGTCCTTCTCGCTGAAGTACTTCTCGCGCAGGAACGGATCCGTCTGCCGGAACGAGGCCTCGCGATAGACCCCGCGGCGCGCCTTGTGCAGCATCTGTCGCGAGATGTCCGAGGCGTAGACGCGCAGGTCGCGGCCGGGCTCGAGCCCCGCTTCCTGCGCCAATAGCACGATCGAGTAGGGCTCCTCCCCGCTCGAACAGCCCGCGCTCCAGATCGACACCGGCGCGGTGCCCGCTCCGCCGCCGCGCGCTTGCAGGCTCGGGATGATCTCCTCGATCAGCGCCATCAGCTGCGCCTTCTCGCGCAGGAAGTAGGTCTCGTTGGTGGTGAGGTTGTCGATCGCCCAGGCCAGCTCGCCTTCGCCGCTGGTGTCGTTGCGCAGCACGTAGTGGTAGGCGTTGAAAGAGCGCAGACCCAGATCGGCACAACGCCGCGCAATGCGGCGCTCGAGCAGGATAGCGGGACTCCTGCCCGAAATGGAGTCCACAATGCGACTTGAAGAGTTCCGCGAGCATGCGGAACTCCGAATCGCTCATCGCGAGCTCGTCTGCGCGGCCGGGAGCGCCCATCATCGTCCCTTGGCTACGCCTCCTCGAGACGTTCGAGGGCGCGCAGCAGCGACCCCCTCACGAACTCGTCCGTTTCCCCGTCGAGGCAGCGCAGGATGGTCGGCATCGCCGCCAAGACGCGACGCTCCGCCAGCGCCTCGATCGCACCCGCGCGCACCGCCCAGTGCGGGTGCGACGCCAGCGGAATCAGAGCGGCGACGTCGCCTTCGCCGCCGTGGCGGCGGATGCAGCGGATGGCGCTCTGCACGACTTCGGGATCGCCATGCCCGAGCACTTCGCACACGGGGTCGATCGCGAGCGCCGGCGCAATCTGCTCGAACGCTTCGACGGCGGCGAACGCGACGGGACCTCGATCACCGAGCGCCGCGACCAGCAACGCGCGCACGCGCAACAGCGCCGATGCTGCGCCGTCCGCCGCAATGCGAGTCTGGGATTCGGCGATCGCACGCACCGCAGCGGCGCGCACCTCCGCGTCTTCATCGCAGAGCAGGCGTTCGAGGGCGTCGAGCGCGCCGGGATCGTCGCCCGCACCGAGCGCCGCGGCAGCGGCCATCCGCACCGTCCCCGACTCGTCGGCGAACGCAAGGCGCAGCGCTTCGGAACGGGCTTGCCCCGGCATGTGCGCGAGCGCACCCACCGCGGCGCGCCGCACGGCCGGACTCGGGTCCTGCGCGAGCAGCGCCATCAGCGTTGCGTGGTGCCGGCCGCCGACCTCGCCGAGCACGCGCGCGATCGCGAGCCGAACCGGTTCGCTGGCGGTTTCGAAGGACGCTGCGAGCAGGTCGATCGCCAGGCCCGGCCCGGCCTCGAACTCGGACGCTCCGGTCGGTGCGGTCGCGATCTTCACCAACGCGTCGATCAGCGCGGCGCGTTCCTCTTCGACTTCGGGCTCGGAGTCCTCGGTGACGAGCTGGAGGCGGCGCACCAGCGGCGCGACGGCGCTGGTCTCGCCGCGACGCGCGAGGGCGCTGGCCGCCGCGGCGCGCAACACCGGATCGGGTTCGTCGAGCGCGGCGACGAGGCGCGCGGCGCCGCGGGCGCCGGCCGTGCGGGCGAGGACGACGCACGCCTGTACGCGCAACTCGCCGTCGAGTGCGTCCCAGTGCGCGTCGATGTGACCATCGGCGAGCGGCGCCGAGGCTTGCGAGCGCGCCGAGCGCGACCTCGGCGAGGGCTTCGTCGGCGCGCGCCGCGCGCAGCAGCGGGAGCACCACCTCGGGGGTGGCCACGATGCCGAGGAATTGCGCGAGCAGCAGCCGCGTGCCGAGATCGGCGTCCGCGAGCCGCAACACCGCATCGTCGAGCGCCGCCTGCGCGCCGCGCGCCGTAGCGCGAATCCGCGCGACCAGCGCCTCGGCGTCCTCGGGATCGCTGCGCGACACGACCCGCAGCAACGCCTCGATGCCCGCTTCGCGCGTCGCGCGCGAGCCGGACTCGAGTCCCTTCAGCAGCACTTCGAGCCCTTCCGGATCCGCCACGCGCCCGAGTGCGCCGAAGGCCACCGGGCGCAGCAGCGGGTCCGCGAGTGCGGACGCGAGGTCGTTGGCGGTGAGCGGCGCTTCCAGTCGCGCGAGACCCCGCAGCGCGGCGAAGCGCACCAGCGGTTCCTCGCGATCGCGCAGCGCCGTCGCCGTGAGTGCGCGCAGCGCGGCGGCGCCGCCGATCGCGGCGAGCGCGTCCGCGGAGGCGCTGCGCACATTCGCGTCCTCGTCGTCGAGCAGCGTCGCGAGTCGCGGCGTCGAGCGCTCGCTGCCGATGCCGGCCAGCGCGTCCACCACCAATTTGCGTACGTCGACGTCCGGGCTGTCGCTGGCCGCGAGCAGCGCGTCGACCATGCGCCGGCCGATGCGGACCAGCGCCTCGACGGCCGCGTTGCGACGTCCGGGATTCTCGCCGTCGGCGAGCGCCCCGAGCAGGTGATCGGCGACCGGCCAGTCTTCGGGCGCGCTCGCGAAACACTCGACGGCCGCCTTGCGCACGCGCCAGCTCGCGTCGCCGAGCCGCTCGGCCAGCATCCCGAGCGCTTCGTCGGCGGGCAACAGCACCAGCAGCTCGACGGCGAGCCGCCGCACCTCTTCGTCCCCGCTCGCGAGATCGTGCAGGATGCTGGCGCGCTGGCGCGGATCGACGACCTCGCTCACGGCATGCCCCGGCCGCGCGCCACGCGCAGCAGCTCGTCGGCGAGGAAGTCGCGTTCGTCGCGCACCTGTACGTCGATGCGCTCGCGGAACAGCGCGCGCCCTTCCTGCAACTCGTCGCGCATCGCTTCGAGCACGCCACCGCTGCGCACCGCGGCGCTGAACTTCTCCTCGTTGTAGAGGACGATGTCCGAGACGATGATGCGCGCCAGTCGCTCGGCCTGGGCGCGCGCGGCGGCGAGCGGCTCGCGCGGCGACACCGATGCGGCCGAGCGGCACGGGCTGCGGCTCGCTGGCGCGCGCGACCGGGTGGCCTGCGGCGGCAGTGACCGGGCCAGCCGGCGCGGCACGAAGCGCCTGGGCGTTGCTCGTCTGCCGACTCGATGCGCTTGGCTCGGCTTCGGCGCCGCGCGCGACATCGCCCAGCGCAGAGACGGGGTGCGCCGGATCGCTGGCGTCGCCCGGGCCCTGCGAGCGCGTCGCTTCGGGCGGACGCTCGGGCGCCGGCGCCGGGATCTGGGTGCTTGGCTGCGTGCGCAGTTCGAATCCGATGCGGCCGAGCCACTCGGCGAGGTCGGCGAGCAGGGACGGTCCTTCGATGTAGAAATCGGCGCCGTAGATTTCGTTGGGGCTGCGGCGGTAGCGGTCGTCGCGATGGATCGCACCCATCAGACACACATTCGTGACGCGCAGACTTTCGTTGCGCTTGAGCAGCTCGCAGACCTGGAAGCCGAACATCTTCGGCAGCGCCGCGTCGAGCACCACGGCGCGGGGCAGCGCGCGCTGGATCGAGAGGATCGCTTCCACGCCGTCGTGGGCGACGAGCACCTGCAGGCCTTCGCGTTCGAGTGCTTCGGCGATGCGTTTGCAGGCGTCGGGATTCGGGTGCGCGACGAGCACGAGACGCGCGTGGTCGAAGTGGGGGGCTTCGAGGTTCGGGGGCTCGACGCTCCGCGGGCCGAGCCCGCCTTCGCTGACTCCGCCCTCGGCGCCTTGCGGGCTGCGGGAGACCGCGCCCGATGCGGCGGCTTCGCTTGCGAGGTCGCTTGCTTCGGGAGTCCCCTGGTTCGCGAGCGAAGGCTCGGGACGCGGAGTCGGCTCGACGGGGGCAACGGCTTCCGCGTGGAGAGCGGCGGGGAGTCGGACGCGAAAGACGGCGCTGCAGTGGCTGCAGCGCAAGCGCGCACCATCCGCGCCGAGTCGCTCGGGCTCGACGCGGTAGCGGGTCTGACATTTCGGACACGCCGCGATCATCGCCAACTCCCTCTCAGGGAATTACTCCCCACCGGCCCCCACTCGATCGGGCGCCGCGCGCGAGATCCCTGCCGATCCTCTGCCCATATCGGTCGCCGCGCGAAAGGACTGAGCCTGTGGGCGCGGGTTTCCCTCCCGATGGCTCGACCTGACGCCCGTGCTTGCCGGCGCTCGAGTCACCGTTGTCGTCACGCTCCCGAAGCCGCCTGGCCGCGACGTGTCGCGCAGCCCCGATCGGTACACGCTCTCGAGCACCGACTCGAGGGCGAGCACCAGCACCGGCGACTGTCCCGGCCTTCGTACCACGGCGCGGATCGCGTCGTAGCCGGCCTGCGCGACGAGCGCGGGCGGCGACTGCACATCGCTTCCCGCCACCGCCAGCACGTCGGAGGCGGCGTCGGCCCGCAGCCCGAAGGCGAGCCCGTCGACTTCGACGATCGCGATGCGGGCCTCGGCGCAGTGGGCGACCGGTGCGCCACCGAGTGCGCGGCCGAGATCGATCACGGGCACGATCGCGCCGCGCAGGTCGATCACGCCTTCGACGAGTTCGGGCGCCCGCGGCAGCGGCGTCAGCGTCTGCGAGCGGACGATCTCGCGAACCTGCTGGACGTCCACGCCGTAGACCTGACCGCGCACTTCGAGACACGCCAGCTCGACGCTCAGCTCATCGCTCGCCGTCTGCATCGGGTTCGCCACTCCGCTACGCGCCGACGCCGAGGTCGAGCACGCGGTCCACATCGAACACCGACACGAAGCGATCGCCCTGCGGCGCCAGCGCCACGACCGTGCCGGCGTCGCGGCCCGTCGGCGCGCGCAGCTCCTCGTCGCGCAGGCGCAGCACCTCGCTGACGCGATCGACCAGCAGACCCGTCATCTGTCCGTCGTCGCCGTGCAACACCACGATGCGGCGGCGCCGACCTTCGGCGAGCGACGGCGCCAGCCCGAGGCGCAACCGCAGGTCGATCACCTGCACGATCTCGCCGCGCAGCGACAGCACGCCGCGCACGGCCGCCGGCACGCGCGGAACCGGCGTGATCGGGCGCCAGCCGCACGATCTCGCGCACGCGCTCGACGGGCAGCGCGTAGGGATCGTCGTCGAGCCACAGCACCAGCAGCTCGTGCTCGATCGTGCTCTCGACCGGCGCCTGGCCGTGCAGCGCGGCGCTGCGCGCCAACTCCTCGAACGGCCCGGGCCCGAGTGCCCCGATCTCGATGCTCATGCAGCCTCCCGGCGCTTGGCAGCATCTTCGACGAGCGACGCGACGTCGAGCACCAGCACGGTGCCGAGGTCGCCGAGTTCGGTGGCGCCCGCGATTCCGCGCACGCTGCGCACGGGTCCCTGGATCGGCTTGATGACGGCATCCTGCTGCCCTTCGAGGCGGTCGACGACGAGCCCGAGCCGCAGGTCGCCCATGCCCACGACCACCACTGCGACGCGCGCACCGGCCGGCGGTGCGGGGAGTCCGAACTCCGCGTGCAGCCGGCGCAGCGGCAGGGGTTCGCCGCGCAGCGTCAGGAACTCGCGCCCCTCGCTGCGCTGGATCGTGACGGGATCGACGAGCATCGTCTCCAGCACCGTCGTGAGCGGGATCGCGAAGCGCTGGTCGGCGACGCCGACGGTGAGCGCCCGGATGATCGCGAGCGTGATCGGCAGCGTGAAGACGACCGTGGTGCCGCGGCCGAGCTGCGAATCGACGTGCACGATGCCACCGAGCGCTGTCACGTTCTCGCGCACCACGTCCATCCCGACGCCGCGGCCGCTGGTCTCCGTCACCTCGCTGCGTGGTCGAGAGTCCGGGCGCGAAGATCAGGTCGAGGATCTCCTTGCGCGAGAGCACCGCGTCGCGCTCGATCAGACCCGAGCGTGTAGGCGCGCTGGCGCACGGCCTCGGGGTCGATGCCGCGTCCGTCGTCCGCGACTTCGATCACCACGTGATTGCCGCGCTGGAGCGCTTCGAGCGGATCGAGCCTTCGGCCGGCTTGCCAGCGGCAGCGCGTTCGGCGGCCGGCTCGATGGCGTGGTCGAAGGCGTTGCGCACCACGTGCATCAGCGGATCGGCGAGCTGTTCGACGATCAACTTGTCGAGTTCGGTGTCGCCGCCGCGGATGTCGAGCCGCACGTCCTTGCCGAGATCGCGGCGCAAGCGGCGCACCACGCGCGACAGTTTCTCGAAGACCTGGCGCAGCGGAACCATGCGCACTTCGAGCACGCCGGCCTGCAAGATCGGCGAGGCGCCGCTCGAGCGACTTGTGGAGCTTCGACGAGTTCGCGGCCGATCGCGCGCCGTCGCGGGATCGGCGAGCAGCCGGTCCGCGATCGCGCCGATCGCGCCGCGCTGGATCACCAGCTCGCCCACCAGGTTCATCAGCTCGTCGAGCTTGCGGATGTCGACGCGAACCGTGTCGCTGATCGACTTCAGCGACTCGATGTCGGAGCCGCCGTCCGCGCGCGGCGACGTCGCCGGGCGCTGCGTCGCCGGCCTCCGGCGGGTGCGAGGCGGCGGGCGGCGCACCGCGCCGGCTGCGCGGGGCGCGCACGGCTCGCGCGCATCGCGCGCACGGTGGCGTTCGGGAGGTCGATGCCGGGAACCGAGTTCCGCGGCGTCGCACTCCGTCGCGACCAGCAGCGAGAAGCGGATCTGCGAGTCCGGCGAGTCGCCGGGCGCCGGCAGCGTCGAGAGCACCTCGCCGAGCTTCGCGCACCGACGCGTCAACTCCGAGAGCCCTCCTCGAACGAGAGGATCTCGAAGCTCGCCTCGACCAGTGCACGGCGCGACCGGCTGCGCAGACTCTCGCGCAGCCGGTGCTCTTCGTACTCGGTGAGCGCGCGCAGCACGGTGGCGTCGATGCCGTCGAGGCGTCGCCGCTCCGCCGCGGGCGGAGCCCGCGACCGCGCGCGACGATGCGCTCGATCAGCGCGTTGCACCTGCGCCAGCGCGCCTGCGGCGAGCGTCGCCCTCCCCGCTCTCGAGCAGCCCCGCCACGAGCCTCGACCACCTCGTCGAGCAGGTCGAGCGCGGGCGCACCCGGCGGGAGCCGTCCCCATGCGCAAGCCCGTCGAGGATGTCCTCCAGGTGATGCGCGAGATCGCTCACGCCCTCGAAGCCGAACATGCCCGCGATGCCCTTGAGCGAATGCGCCGAGCGGAACAGCCGGTTGGCGAGTTCGGGATCGAGGCGGCCGCCCGCGCGCGCGTCGGCGAGGTCCGCGAGATCCGCGCGCATCCGCTCGAGGATCTCTTCGACCTCGGAGACGAACTCGCGCGTGGCCCGGGTGCGCGCCGGCTTCTGGGTGCGACGCGCCGCCATGACGCCGGCTACTTCCCGCGCGCCTTCTCGAGCAGCTCCTTCGCCGTGCGGCGCAGCGCCGCCGGGTCGAAGGGCTTCACGAGGTAGGCGTCCGCGCCGAGTTCGAGACCCCGCTCACGATCGCGTTCCGAGCCCTCGGTCGAGATGATGAGAAGCGGAATCGAGCGATAGGCGGCGTTGCGGCGGACGAACGAGATCAGCTCGAGTCCGTTGATGTCGGGCATGTTGATGTCGGTGACGATCAGATCGTAGTCACCGCGCGGCAGCTCGCGCAGCGCCTCGAAACCGCTCGATGCCTCGCTGATCCGCACCGGCAGCCCGATGTCCTCGAGCGCCGACACGACCAGCGATCGCATCGTCGGGGAATCCTCGACGATCAGGATGTGATGCACGCAACCTCTCCCTGGGACGTTGCGCCCACGGGCGTGTCGGATCCACGCCGGTATCGGCCAGGCCGCCGCCGCTCTTGAGAATCGGCAGCCGACGTCATGCTTCGGAGTTTCCTGGCGTCGCAGCTGCCGGACTGCGTCCGGCTTCGACCTCTTCGAGGGTCCGCTCGAGGACGGCGCGATCCAGCGCCAGCCCGCCCTCGTGGAGCATCACCTCGAGCGCGCTGGTATCGCCGAGCGAACGACGCGTGACGGCGTTGTCGGCGTAGAGCAGCGCCGCGACTTCCTCACCTGCTTCGATCGGTGCAACGTACAGCTCGGTGGGCGTCGCGGCGCCGAGTCGGGCAACCAGCGCGAGGTCGCCGTCCCCTTCCGGCGTGAGGCGCAGCGGCGCGCGGCTCGCGCACACCTTGCGGAAGCAAGCGGACTCGTCGACCGACACGCACAGCTCGAGCAGGGCCTCGTCGTCGGGACCGCCCGCCGAAGCCAGCCCCACCTGCGCCATCGCCTGCGCCTCGCCGTCGCGCAACCAGAAGATCGCCGCGCGATCGAAGTGACGGCCGGCGAACTCGAGCACGATGCGCAGCACTTCGCTGGGCGACGCGGGATCGCGCAGCCGCGCGCTCCATTCGCGCAGCGACCGCATCGGATCGCCCGTTTCGCCGCAGCGATGCGAGCGGCTGTGCGCGGCGACGTGGTTCGCGCGAGCGCGCGCAGCGCGGCGCTCGCGCAGCTCCCCGGCGAAGGCTTCGCGCTTCTCGCGCGCACGCTCGTCGGCGATCACCGACAGCGTCGGTCGCGTGGCGATGGCGTCGGGGATCGAGCGCTCGTTCGCCGCCGCGATCGCGAGGCCCGCGCTCGACACCACCAGGAGCGGCAGCTGCGCAACCTGCGCGCGCAGGCGCGCCGCCAGCTCGGCCCAATCGCGCGCGCCGCTCACCGAATCGGGGGGCGTCTCGCTCGTCAACACCACGAGCGGATTCTCGCCACGCGCGAAGTACTGGCGGATGCGCTCGATCGCCAGTTCCGTGCGCGGAAAGATGTGGATGCGCAGTCCGAGCGGCGCGAGCGCGCTCTTCATCCACTCGAGCATCGCGATTTCGCGGTCGATGATCACGACGCCCGAGCAGGGGTGCATCGACGCGACGAACAGCGCCGGCGAGGCGACGACTGGAGGCGACGCCGGCTGCGGTGTCTGTTGCGCGCATTGCTCGAGTTCGCGGCGCTGCTCGGCGCCCGTGAGGGTCGGGTCTTCGTCGACACTCGGCGCGCTCGACTCTTCTTCGATCGGCTCGGCGAACAGCGCGGTGTCGGCGTCGTCGATCTCCTCGTCGAGCAGCTCGAGGATGGTGACCTCCATCTCGGCCGGACCTTCGGGGATCGCCGTCTCGCGATCCGCTTCGATTTCGTCGCGAGCGGCGGACTGCTCGCCGTCGAAGGCGATCTCCACCGCATCGCCGCCCGCTTCGCCGTCGCGCGGCCTCGCCGCCTTCCAGGTGCTCGTCGCGCAGCCGCGTGCCTTCGAGCGCCAGGAACTGCGCGTTCATGCCCGCGCGCAGCAGCAGATCGACGCCGGTCGGGTCGCCCGACTCGTCGCGGATCTCGAAGCTGAACTCACCGATCGGCCAGGAGAACATGCGCAGCACGCTGGCCTCGACGTGCCGCTCGCGCAGCTCGTCGATGCGGGCCGCGTCGAGCGCCGTGCGCGCCACCAGGATCTCCTCGAGCCCCGTGCCCTCCGCCTGCGCCTCGTCGTACAGCGCTTCGAGATCGGCTTCCGGCAGCGTCCCGGCTGCGAGCAGCAGGCCGTGCAAGTCGCTGGGGGCCGTCGCTCACCAGCGCGCCGCGGATCGCGCCGCGGTCGAACGCGATGCGACCCTCTCCCTGGGGCGAGCGGATCCAGAGCACGCCCGACTTCCCGGACAGGCTGACGATCTGCAGGATCTCGCCGAGTCCGAGGTCTTCGAGGCTTCCGACCAGGCTCATCCGGCGCGACTCCCCTCCAGCGCAGCGCAAGCGAGCGTTCCCCCGTGCCAACGGGGCACGGGAGTACACCCGCCGTTGATCGGGCACACCGGCCGGCAACTTGACGGAAAGGGACGCGGGGAGATCAGGCCATCGGCGCGCGCGGAAAGAGCGATTCCGGCGGGCGGGGTCGGTCCGGCGGCGGGCTGTCGCACCATCCGCAGTGAGGTCGCGCCGCGCGGGCGGGCGGCGGCGGCGCGCTCGAGCGCGCTGCGCATGCGGGCGGCGCTGCCGGGTTCGGCGACGATGCGCAGCAGCAGCCGCGCGGGACGCGCGTCGAGCGCCGCGCAGGCGCCGTCGACGATGCCCGCTGCGAGCACGTCCTCGTTCGCATCTCCCGTCGGCGGCGGCAGATCGAGCGCCGCCGAGCCCGCGCCCAGATCCAGCAATCGCTGGAGCGACGCTTCGACGGCGGCACGATGCGCCTCGGCGCCGAAACGCGCGCGCGCTCCGAGTCCCACGAGCAGCAGCCGCGGCGCGCGCAGGCGACCATGGGTGGTCGCGAGCACCGCCTCGCCCGGCTCGCCGATCGCACGCGACGCGAGCAGCAGACGCGAGAGCCAACCGCACAGGCGCCAGTCGGCGAGACCGGCGCCGCCGCGCAGCGGGCGCTGGTCGCGGAAGAAGCCCGCCACGGCGATCTCCGCACCGACGCGCGCCAGCGACTCGCGTATCTCCGACCTCGAGTCGCAGAGTCGACCTCATGAGACGCCCACCGAGTTGCGCTCCGTGCCACGCGCTTCGAGCGTGCGGGCCACCGCGTCGAGCACGCCGTTCACGAAGGCCGGTGACGGATCGGCGCCGAAGCGGCGCGCCAGTTCGACCGCTTCGTCGATCGCGACGGACGCCGGCACGCCCGCCCAGCCCATTTCGTAGGCGGCGAGCGCGCAGCACGTTGCGGTCGACGGCGGCCATGCGTTCGATGCGCCAGTTGGTCGCGTGTCCCGCGAGCATGCGGTCGATCGCGTCGCGATGGCGCGCGACGCCGAGCGCGAGTTCGCGCGCGTAGGCGCGTGCGCCCTCGGGCAACTCGAAGTGTGCGGCGACTGCGGCCAGCGCCTCGTCCACCCTTCGGCTCGAGAACGTCTCGGCGGCGCGGCGCCCGACGTCGACGGAATAGAGCACCTGCAACGCAGCCTGGCGCGACTGGGCGCGCGACGCGTGGCGCGTTCCGCTCATCGAACGTCGCCGTCAGGGGCTTGCCTGGTCGTTCTCACCAGATGCGCCATCTCGATCGCCGCGAGCGCCGCTTCGGCGCCCTTGTTGCCGTGTGCGCCGCCCGCGCGCGCGAGGGCCTGCGCGTTGTCGTCGGTGGTGAGCACGCCGAAGCCGATCGGGACGTTCGTGTCGCGGATGATCTCGCGCACACCGTCGGTGACGGCGCGACAGACGTAGTCGAAGTGCGGCGTCCCGCCGCGAATCACGACGCCGAGGGTCACGACGGCATCGTAGCGTCCGCTCGCGGCGAGCGTGCGCGCGGCCTGCGGGATCTCGAACGCGCCGGGCACCCACGCCACGTGCAGATCGTCGCGGGATGCGCCGCGCGCGACGAGTTCGCCGACGCAGCCCTCGAGCATGCGCACGGTGATCAGGTGGTTGAAGCGCGACACGACGATCCCCACGCGCAGGCCCGCGGCATCGCGACGGATCGCATAGCTCTTCACGAACGGGCTCCGCGGGCGCGCGGATGCGCCTCGATCAGCAGGTCGGCGCCGATGCGACGCAGCCGCGAAATCGCGAAGGCCGGAGCGTCGTCGAGCCTCGCCACGGCGAGCGCGGCGAGCGCGGGGTGCGCGTCGCCGCCGAGCAGTTTCGGCGCTGTGAACCAGAGCAGTTCGTCCACCAGTCCCTCGGCGAGCAGCGCGGCCGCGAGCCCGCCACCGCCTTCGACCAGGAGCGTCCCAAGTCCTTCGGCGGCGAGCCGCTCGAGCGCGCTCCGCAGCGGGACTTTGCCGCGCCTCGCGCGAAACGGCAGCAGCTGCGCTCCCGTCGCCTCGATCGAGCGACGTCGCGTGGCCGGCGCATCCATCGCGCAGAGCACGAAGCGCTGCGCCCCGTCGCGGGCGAAGAGCTTCGCGCGCGGCGGAACGCGCAGCCGCGAGTCGACGACCACGCGCACCGGTCGCTGCACGACGCGGGCACCCCGGCGCGCAGTGAGTTCGGGGTCGTCCGCGAGGGCGGTGCCGGAGCCGACCAGCACGGCGTCGGTCTCGCGCGCGCAGCCGGTGCACGTACGCGCGCGCGGCGGCGCCGGTGATCCAGCGCGACTCGCCCGCGCGCGGTCGCGATGCGCCCGTCGAGCGACGCCGCGAGCTTCAGCGTGACGAAGGGCCGGCCGCGCAGGATGCGCGAAAGGAAGCCGCGGTGCTGCACGCGGCAGGCTGCTTCGAGCACTCCGAGCTGCGACCTCGATACCGGCGCGGCGCAGCGCTCGCACGCCCCCGCCCGCGACGAGCGGGTGCGGATCGAGGTGGCCGACCAGCACGCGCGCAACGCCCTGCGGCGCGCAGCGCGTCGGTGCAGGGCGGCGTGCGGCCGAAATGGCAACACGGCTCGAGCGTCACGGCGAGCGTCGCGCCGCGCAGCGCACGCGAACCGTGGCGTCGCGATGCCCGTTCGAGCGCGACGACTTCGGCGTGCGGCCCCGCCGGGCGGCTGCGTGAAGCCCCGACCCAGCACGCGATCGCCGCGGAACACGACGGCTCCGACGGCGGGATTCGGGAAGCAGCGGCCCGACGCGCGCCTCGCCTGCGCGAGGGCGGCCCGCATCGCGGCCTCGGGGTTCAAGCCGACGGGCGCCGGGGCGGCTCGGGCGCGCGCACGGCCGGCGGGCCGTCCGCGGCGAGCGCTGCGCGCCGCGCCTTCGCCGAGGCGAAGAACGCCGCGTAGTCCTCGGCGTTCTGGAAGTCTCGGAACACCGAAGCGAAGCGCGCCGCCGCCAGCGTGTCGATCTGGACCAGCTCGTCGAGCACCCACGCGCCGAGTCGGTCGCTCGGCACCTCGGGCTCGCCGCTCTCCTGCAGGCGCTTCTCGATGCGGTCGGTGAGACGCTCGAGCGCGTCCACCGGCACCGGGCGCTTGGCGCACGCCTTCTCGAGACTGGCGACGCAGCTTGCGGCGGTCGAAGTCCTCGCGGCGCTCGTCGCGCTTCACGATGCGCGGCAACACGTCCTCGACGCGCTCGCGCGTGGTGAAGCGCTTGCCGCATTCCTGGCACTCGCGACGTCGGCGGATCTCGGTGTCGTCGCGGCCCAGCCGCGAATCGATCACGCGGTTCGAGTCGTCTGCGCAATACGGGCAGCGCATCTAGTCTGCGGTCGCTCCAGCGCGACGGGTAGAGCGGGAAGCGGCGGCACAGCGCCTCGACCTCGGCGCGCACGGCGGCGATCGACGGATGCGTCGTCGGGTCGCTCGAGCACGCGCGCGACGCAGTCGGCGATCTCTCCCATCTCCGCTTCCTTCATGCCGCGCGTGGTGACCGCCGGCGTGCCGAGCCGCACACCCGACGTGACGGTGGGCTTGCGCGGGTCGAAGGGCACCATGTTCTTGTTCGCGGTGATGCCCGCGTGCTCCAGCACCTCCTGCGCCTGCTTGCCGGTGACGTCGCGATCCGACCAGCGAGAGCAGGAACAGGTGCACGTCGGTGCCGCCCGACACCAATCGGAAGCCGCGCTGGGTCATGCCGTCGGCGAGCGCGCGCGCGTTGGCGACGATCTGCGTCGCAGTACTCGCGGAAGCACGGTTGCGCGGCTTCGTGGAAGGCGACCGCCTTGCCGGCGATCACGTGCATCAGCGGACCGCCCTGCCCGCCCGGGAACACCGCCGAGTCCACCTTCTTGGCGAAGCTGCGCATCGCACAGGATCATGCCGCCGCGCGGGCCGCGCAGCGTCTTGTGGGTGGTCGTCGTCACCAGCTGGGCATGACCGATCGGCGACGGGTGCACGCCCGTGGCGACCAGCCCGGCGATGTGCGCGATGTCGGCGAAGAGCAGCGCGCCGACTTCGTCCGCGATCTCGCGGAAGGTCTTGAAGTCGATCACGCGCGAGTAGGCGGTCGTGCCACACTGGATCAGCTTCGGGCGGTGTTCGCGCGCCAGCTTGCGGACCTGGTCGTAGTCGATCTGCTCGGTGTCCTGACGCACGCCGTACGGCACGATCTCGTAGAGCTTGCCCGAGAAGTTGACGGGGCTGCCGTGGGTCAGGTGGCCGCCGTGATCGAGGTTCATCGCGAGAATCGTGTCCCCGACTTCGAGCACGGCGCGGTACACCGCCTCGTTCGCCTGCGAGCCCGCGTGCGGCTGCACGTTGGCGTGGTCGGCGCCGAACAGCGCCTTGGCGCGTGCGATCGCGATCGCTTCGACCTGGTCGACGACGTCGCAGCCGCCGTAGTAGCGACGGCCCGGGTAGCCCTCGGCGTACTTGTTGGTGAGCACCGAGCCGACCGCTTCGAGCACCGCCTCGGAGACGAAGTTCTCGGACGCGATCAGCTCGATGCCGAGCGCCTGGCGCTTCGCTTCGGCGCGCAGCAGCGGCGCGATCTCGGGATCGACACTTCTCGAGCGGCGTGTGGTGGGAGAGTTCATGGTCCCAGGCGTGGCGCGCTGCGCTGTCGATCTTCTGGACGCGCGCGCAGGTGGCGCCCGCCCTCGAAGGCGGTCGCGAGAAAGGTCTCGACGATCTTCCACGCCGCGTCGGGCGCGAGCCGATCGGCGGCCAGCGCGAGCACGTTGGCATCGTTGTGGCGGCGCGCCATCTCGGCCATCTCGGGATCCATCGCGAGCGCGGCGCGCACGTGCGGGAAGCGGTTCGCGGTGTACGAGACGCCGAGCCCGGAGCCGCAGATCACGATGCCGCGCTCGGCGTCGCCGCGTGACACCGCTTCCGCCGCGGGTCCCGCGGTGTCCGGGTAGTCGACGGCCGCCGTGCCCTCGGTGCCGAAGTCGAGGATCTCGAAGCCGGCCTGCTCGAGTCGCTCGCGCAGCGCCCGCTTCAGCGCGACGCCCCGGTGATCGCTCGCCATCGCCATCCGCCGCGTCATCGCCAGCTCCTCCTACTCCGCTCGTCCGAGCAGCAAGCACGCGTTCACGCCGCCGAAGCCGAACGCGTTCGAGAGCACCACGCGGGCCGGGTGCGGCCGTGCCTTGTGCGCGACGTGGTCGATCGCGCACGCGGGATCCGGTCGATCGAGATTCACCGTCGGCGGAAGCAAGCCCGTCTCGAGCGCGCGCACGCAGAAGATCGCCTCGACCGCGCCGGCCGCGCCGAGCAGGTGTCCCGTCATCGACTTGGTCGCCGATACCGGCAGCGCGTCCACGTGCGCGCCGAACACCGCGCGCAGCGCGAGCGCCTCGCTGCGATCGCCGGCCGGCGTGCTGGTGGCGTGGGCGTTCACGTGGTCGACGTCGCGCGGGGCCAGCTCGGCGTCGGCGAGCGCGCGCTCGATCGCGAGCCGGCGCCGCGCGCGTCTTCGGGCGGGGATCGCGGGATGCGCCGCGTCGGAGGCCTCGCCGTAGCCGAGCAGCGTTGCGCGCACGCGCGCGCCGCGCGCTCGCGCGAACTCCTCGGCTTCGAGCACGACGACGCCGGCGCCCTCGCCGATCACGAAGCCGTCGCGATCGAGATCGAAGGGACGGCTCGCGCGCGTCGGCTCGTCGTTGCGCGTCGAGAGCGCGCGCATCGCGGCGAAGCCCGCGACCACGAGCGGCAGCACGACGGCGTCGGTGCCACCCGTGATCACCACGTCGGCGTCGCCGCGCTCGATCAGCCGTGCAGCGAGGCCGAGCGCCTGCGCGCCCGACGCGCAGGCGCCGACGGGGCACGCGATCGGCCCGCGAAAGCCCCAGTGCATCGACACGAAGCCGGCCGTCATGTTGGGAAGCGTCATCGGCACGACGAAGGGCGAGAGCCGGCGCGCACCGCGCGTCGCGCAGCATCGTCCTGACCGTCGAGCAGCGTCTCGACGCCGCCGATCGAAGTGCCGATCACGACGCCGACGCGTTCGCGACGGCGGCAGTCTCGTCGATGCCCGCGTCGGCGATCGCCTGCTCGGCCGCGGCGAGTGCCAGGCGCGTCGCGCGATCGAGGTGCCGCGCTTCCTTGGCGGAGCAGTCCGCACGGCCCGGCGTCGGCAGCGCATTCGGCGGCGATCCGCACCGGAAGCCGGCGGGATCGAAATGGCGCGTGCACGCGATGCCGCTCGTCCCGGCCAGCAGCGGCCTCCCACGTCGAAGCGACGTCGTTTCCGAGCGGCGACACGCAACCGAGGCCCGTCACGACGACGCGTCGGCGACCCGCCTGGCCCTGCATGGCTGCTGTTACCCCGCGGCGGCGCGCCCCCGGATGTACGAGATGGCATCGGAGATGGTCTGGATCTTCTCGGCGTCATCGTCCGGGATTTCGATGTCGAACTCTTCTTCCATCGCCATCACGAGTTCGACGATGTCGAGTGAATCGGCGCCGAGATCGTCGATGAACGAGGCCTCCGGCACGACCTCGTCCTTCGACACACCGAGTTGCTCGACGATGATCTCGGTGACGCGTTCTTCGAGACCCATTCGGTGGTCCTCTCCCGGTTTCCGACGGCGCAGGGTCGCCGAACTCTAGCCCGCGCTCGCGGGCTTTGCCCCAGGGCCTGCGACGAAAAGTGCCGCCGCGTCGAGATCCGCTGCGCAGCCCAGATGGCCCGCGCGAGTTCCGGGGCGATGCGCGCAACCAGACCGCAGAGCACGCGGCCCGGTCCGACTTCGAGCACCGCAGCGACACCGAGCGCGGCGAGTCGTTCGACCATCTCGGTGAAGCGCACCGGCTCGGCCACCTGCCGGGCGAGCAGCTCGGGGATCCGCGCCGCCGCGGCGTTCGGCTCGGCGCTCGACGTTCGTCGACCACCGGCGGGCACGGATCCGCAAAGCGGATCGCGGCCAGGTCGGCGCGCAATCGCTCGGCCGCGGGCGCCATCAGGCTGCAATGGAACGGTGCGGAGACCGGGAGTGGCAGCGCGCGCCGCGCGCCCGCGGCCTTCGCGAACTCGCACGCCGCCCTCACGCGGCGACGCTTCCCGCGACCACCGTCTGCGCCGGCGCGTTGTAGTTGGCGGGTTCGACGACTTCGCCTGTCTCCGCGCGGGCGCTGGCGCATGCAGCTTCGACGGTCGCGCGGTCGCAACCGACGATCGCCGCCATCGCGCCGCGTCCCGGCGGCACGGCGTCGCGCATGTAACAGCCGCGCGCGCGCACCAGTCGCAGCGCGTCTTCGAACGCGAGTGCGCCGGCCGCCACCAGCGCGCTGTACTCGCCGAGGCTGTGACCGGCGACGATAGCCAGGCGCGAGTGCTCCGCTGCGCTCTTCGAGCGCGCGCAGCAGCGCAATGCTGGTGGCGAGAATCGCCGGCTGCTGCACTTCGGTGGGCAGTAGCGCCTCGTCGGGGCCTTCGAAGCAGAGCTTCGAGAGCGGGATCCCGAGTACCGAGTCGGCGGTCTCGAAGACCGAGCGCGCTGCCGGGCGAAGCCTCGTAGACGTCGCGGCCCATGCCGGCTTTCTGCGAGCCCTGTCCCGGAAAGAGCAGCGCAAGCACGCCGCCTCTATGCCTCTTCTGCGATCTCGATGCGCAACGCGCCCGCGTAGTGGCCGCACTCGCGGCAGACGCGATGGGGCGGCTTTGCTTCGCCGCACTGCGCGCATTTGGCGCGCGCGGGCAGCGCGAGCCCGTCGTGGGAGCGCCGCTTGTTCTTCCGGGTCTTCGAGGTGCGGCGCTTCGGGACGGCCATCTCAGGACTCTCCTCGGGTGCTCGCGAACCTTCAGCGCTTCGAGCGCGGCGAAGGGTGATTTCGCTCGTTGTTCATCGCAGCCACACGGACCCGCGTTGCGGTCCGCGCCGCAGCCGGGCAGAGCCCGCGGCAATCTTCCCTGCAAAGCGGCTGGACGGGCAGCGCCAGCGTCAGTACCTCGCGCAGGAAACTTCCGAGATCGATTTCGTGGCCCTGGAACCAGCCCATATCCAGTTCGTCGACGAGGCACATGCCATGGCGAGCGAGCTCCCTGGCGGCATCCGGCTCGGCGGGAACCCGCGTCCCTGCCGGCTCCAGAACCAACCGGAAGGGCTCGCGGAGCGGCTCACGATAGCGGACGAGGCAGCGCGCGCACTCGGGTGCGAGGGCCCCGGTGAGCGCCCCCTCGATGTACACGTCCTGTCCCATGCGATGCGCGCGCAGCTCGACGCGAATCGGCTCGGCCCGCAAGTCGCGCAGCTCGGGCAGCAGCTCCTCGGCCTCGCTACGCCAGGCAGCGGATTCTTCGAAGACGGTACTCGGTCGGGCTGTCCTTCAGCCGGTCGACGTAGAGCTTCATGGCTCGGAATCGCCTCTGGAACGGAGGAGAAGAGAGAGCGACGCGGGGTTAGCAGAGCCTTGGAGCGCGCGTCAACGGCGGCTGTGAGGCCTGACCGGATGGCGCGGCCGAGCCCCCACTGGAGGGATGCTCGCCCTGCGCCGGATGTGCTTTCAGTCGTTGCTGCGAGGCGCGCGGGCGGTGGACTCGTCCGAAACGTCCTCGGCGGATGGAGGCCAGCGGCTTCGCGGCGTGAGTTGGCAGGCCGCCTGCGGATTGTTTCGGCCAAGTCCCCCGCCCGCGCTTGGCTTTCCGTCTTTCGTTCATGAACGGAAGTCCTAGAACGATTGCAAGTAGCGGGGGCGGGGCGTTCGGCCAGTACAATCCGCAGGCGGCCTCGAAGCTCCAACGCGAAGCCGCGACGCCGGTCCGCCGAGGACGTTCTGGACGAACGCACCGCCCCCGCGCCTCACGTGTCGGCTGACGCGCAGGGGGGCGAAGACGAACGAAGGTCATCGGCTACCTTGCCGCCGTTTTGGACGCCATCCGCACGCGCTTCGCGCCCAGTCCGACCGGCTTCCTGCACATCGGCGGGGCGCGGACCGCGCTCTACAACTGGGCCTACACGCGACATCTCGGCGGGTGCTTCGTGCTGCGCATCGAGGACACCGACCGCGAGCGCTCGACCGCGGAGTCCGAGGCGGCGGTGCTCGGCGGCCTCGAATGGCTCGGCATCGACTGGGACGAGGGCCCGTTCCGCCAGAGCGAGCGGGGCGATCTCTACCGCCGCGGCGATCGAACGACTGCTCGCGGGCGACCGCGCGTATCGCTGCATCTGCACGCCCGCCGAGATCGAAGAGCGCCGCCAGGCGACGGTCGCCACCGGCGCCAAGTGGACCTACGACGGCCGCTGCGCCGGCGCGAACCACGGCCCCGGCTGCGGACCGCACGCAGTCCGCTTGCGCGTTCCCGAGGGACGGCAAGCTCGGCTTCGACGATCTCGTCTTCGGTCCCAGCGGCCAGGACGCGCGCGAGATCGGCGACATGGTGATCCGCCGCAGCGACGGCAGCCCCCTCTATCACCTCGCCGTCGTCGTCGACGACGTCGACGATGGGCATCACGCACGTGATCCGCGGCGCCGACCACCTGAACAACACGTCCTTCCAGCTCGCGCTCTACGCCGCGCTCGACGCGCGCCACCGCTCTTCGCCCATGTGCCGCTGATCGTCGGCGCCGACGGCAAGAAGCTCTCGAAGCGCCGCGATCCGGTGTCGGTGCAGCACTTCCGCGCGGCCGGCTACCTGCCCGAGGCGATGTGCAACTGGCTGGTGCGGATCGGCTGGTCGCACGGCGACCAGGAGATCTTCTCGCGCGACGAGATGCGCGCGCTCTTCGACCTGGCCGAGGTGCAGCGCGCCGCGGGTCAGGCCGACCCCGGCAAGCTCGACTGGCTGAACCAGCACTACATCAAGGCGCTGCCGCGCGAGCGCCTGGTGCGCGAGCTGCTGCCCTTCCTCGCCGAGGCGGGAACGCCGCTGGAACCGAGCGCGGCGACTCGAAGGCGTCGTCGACCTGCTGCGCGAGCGCAGCAAGACGCTCGCCGAGATGGCGCAGCGCGCGCGCTTCTTCGCGTCGCCGACGCAGCGCTCGCGCACGAGCCCGACGCCGTGCGCAAGCACTGGAAGGCCGCCGCGGTGCCCGCGGTGAAGGATCTGACCGCCGAGCTGTCGCGCGTCGGCGCGTGGGACGTCGCCGCGATCGAGGCGGCTTTCGACGCCGTGCGCGCGCGCCACGAGGGGCTCGCGCTCGGCAAGCTCGCACAGCCCGTGCGGGTGGCCGTCACCGGCTCGGCAGCCTCGCCGGGCATCTTCGAGACGCTGGCGCTGCTCGGTCGCGAGCGCAGCGTGGCGCGCCTCGACGCGCGCGCTCGCCGAGCTGCCCGCGGCTTGAGAAGCACGGCGGCCTCGGTTAAACTTGCGCCTCTTCCCCGGTCGTCTAATGGCAGGACAACGGGTTCTGGCCCCGTCAATGAAGGTTCGAATCCTTCCCGGGGATCCACCTCCGCTCGCTTCTGCTCCCGGATCGATCACGCCTTGCGAGCCGTCACGATCCAGGCCCCCGCCTCCGCTTCGATCCCGCGCGGCGTCTCGAACGACTCGATCACCTTGCGCACGGCGCCGATCACGCGAGCGCGCTGTTCGTCGCTCGGCCTGGCTTCGCGCAGCGCCGCGCCGACCGGGCCGATCTGCAGACACAGCTCGAGCGCCTCGTCGACACTGTCGCCGGCCAGCCGCATCGGCCCGTTCACCGCTTCGTGCGCGACGTCCGCGAAACCGGCGCGCTCGAGGATCGCGCGCACGTGCGCCGCGTCGCCGAATGCGAACGGCCCCGGCGCGTCGGGCGGCGGCGGCGCGGGAAACGCGACGTGCTGCGCCGCTGCGATGGCGGGGGCGAGCATCCACGGATTCTTGTCGCGGGGCTGCCAGCAGACGAAAGCGAGCCGACCCCGCGCCGCAGCGCACGACGCAGATTGGCGAAGGCTGCGACGGGATCCGCGAAGAACATCACGCCGAAGCGCGAGAAGACGACGTCGAACCCGTCGCCTTCGAACGCGGCGCTCTGCGCATCGTCGAGTCGCCACTCGATGCGCGTTTCGGCTCCGGCACTTCGCGGCGCGCTCTCGCGCGCGTTCCAGCATCGGGCGCGAGATGTCGACCGCGACGACGCGGCCCGCCGTCGCCGACTGCTTCCGCCAACTCCAGCGTGGTGGCGCCGCAACCACAGCCGACGTCGAGCACGCGCTCGCCCGCGCGGATCGCTGCGCGTTCCCGGGCGAGCGCGCCGAGCGGCCCGATCTGCGCATCGAGTCGTTCCTGCTGCGCGACCCACACCGGCCCCGCGCTGTCATTCCAGTACTGAACCATCTCGGCGTTCGACATCTCGCCTCCTCGAACAATCTCGCCCCCCTGATAGCAACCTCCAACGGGGAGAGGTGCCGGGCGTCAAGTTATTTCTTGTCAAGTTATTGAGCGACTCAGCCGGTCCCCACCGATGCGTCGAATAACTTGACAAGAAATAACTTGACGCCCGGCACCGCCTAATGCGCGAGCGGCCCGATCGGCGCGAGCAGCGCGAGCAGGGCGCCCACTGCGAGCATCGGGCCGAAGCCGAAGGGGGAGGCCAGACGGCGGCGCAGCAGCGCCCAGCCAAGGCCGAAGACGAGCCCGACGGCCGACGCCGCCACGATCGTCTCGACGACGCCGACCGGCCCGAGAAAGGCGCCGATCATCGCCAGCAGCTTCACGTCGCCAAAACCCATGCCGGGGAACCAGGTCCAGTAATCGAGCGAGCGCGGGCGCGGGAACTCGTCGCCCTCCTCGGGCCAGTGCTCGAAGCGACGGCCGGCGGCGGCGCACACCGCGCGTGTACGAAGCCGACGATCCAGAGCAGCCCGCCGCCGAGCGCCGCGCCCGTCACGGCGTGCAGCCAGGCGGCCGACGCCGGTGCGCCTTCGAGGACGCGCGCAGCAGGGACCAGCGTGAGGCCGAGCACCAGTCCGCCGAGGAGATCTCGTCGGGAATGATGCGGTGGTCGAAGTCGATCGCAGCCGCCGCGAGCAGCGCGGCGCCGAACGCCATCCACACCAGCGCCATCGGCGTCGCACCGAAGCGCTGCGCGACGACGGCGAAGAGCACGCGCGGTCAGCGCCTCGACGAACGGGTAGCGCGCGGAGATCGGCGCCGCAGATCGCGACAGCGTCCGCGCAGCCAGAGCCACGCGAGCACCGGCACGTTGTGCCACGGCCGCGATCGCGTGGCCGCAGGACGGACAGCGCGAGCCGGGGCTGCACGATCGACTCGCCGCGCGGCAAGCGGTGGATCACGACGTTGAGGAACGAGCCGACGACGGCGCCGAAGACGGCGGCGAGGGCGACGAAGGCCCGGGGTTCCACGCGGCGCAGTCTACCGGAAGTCGCGCCGCTCGAAGATCCACGTCGCCGCGACAGCACGAGCGTCGCGTAGCCGGCCGCGTAGAGCGAGCGGGAGCGCGACGTCGGAGATCGCGATCGGGACGCTGCGCGCGGCGTGCATCGTGAGGTCGAAGGCGCCGAGATCGGGCAGCGCGCGGTAGAGCAGACTCCGTCGCGCGCTTCACGCTCTCGAGCTGCGACTGCGCGCCGAGGTTGCGCAGGTCGCGCGACAGGTGGCCGATCAGCCAGAGCGCCGCGGTGAAGAGCGACGCCAGCATCGGGCTCGTGAACGACGGAGAAGAACAGCGCGATCGCCACCACCACCGCGACCTCGACGCCGACGAGCGCCAGCGCCGCCGCGTGGACGTCGCCGTGAGCGGCGCGCCGGCGAGCCAGCGAGACGACGACGAAGCCGAGCCCCATCACGGCGATCTGGAGCCACAGCGTGAGCAGCAGGCCCGACGTACTTGCCGAGCAGGAACTCGCTGCGCGAGATCGGCTTCGAGAGGATCGTGAAGATGGTGCGGCGGTCGACCTCGCGGTGGACCAGGCCGATGCCGACGAAGATCGCGATCGCGACCGCGAACACGCGGATCGCGGCGAAGCCGACGTCCTGGAGGATGCGATCGCTCTCGACATAGGAGAGCGTCGAGAGCAGCACGCCCGTGCCGATCAGCGCCAGCGCGAAGAAGAGCAGCGTGTAGAGCACGCGGTGGCGGATCGCCTCGCGCACGGTGTTCACGCGATCGCGAGGATGCGGCCGAGCGCGCTTCACTCGCCTGGCTCCCCGTTCCACGGCCGAGAGGAAGAGATCCTCGAGCGACGCGCGGCGCGGCGTCACCGAGACCACCTGGGCGCCCGCGGCGAGCGCCTCGCCGAGCACCTCTCCGACGCGCTTGTGGGGCAGCAGCACCTCGATGCGGTCGCCGACGCCGCGCACGCCGCCCTCGAAGCGCGACTCGAGCGACTCGCCAGAAGGCGGGCGCGACGCCGGTCAGCACCACCTCGGCGTCGCGCTCGTCGTCGGCGAGCACCGCGTGCGGGTCGCCTTCGTAGCGCACCTGTCGCCTTCACGATGATCGCGACGCGGTCGCAGAGCATCTCCACGTCCGAGAGGATGTGCGTGTTCATGAAGACGGTCTTGCCCTCGGACTGGAGCCGCACGATCAGGTCGCGGATCTCCTTGCGGCCGATCGGATCGAGGCCGCTCATCGGCTCGTCGAGGAACACCACCTCGGGTCGTGCACCAGCGCCTGCGCGATGCCGATGCGCTGGAGCATGCCCTTCGAGTAGGTGCGCAAGCGCGCCTCGGCCGCGTGCGCGAGTCCGACCCATTCGAGCAGCGTGTCGACGCGCGCGGCTCGCTCGCTCCGCGACACGCCGCAGACGCGCGCGTAGAAGTGCAGGAACTCGCGGCCGCGTGAGGATAGTCGTAGAAGTACGGCGCCTCGGGCAGGAAGCCGATCTGGCGGCGGTACTCGGTCTCGCGCACGTCGTGGCCGAGAACCGCTGGCGCGACCGCCGTCGGCGCGGATCAAACCCATCAGGACCTTCAGCGTCGTGGTCTTGCCCGCGCCGTTCGGGCCCGACGAAGCCGAAGATCTCGCCCTCGCGGACCGAGAAGGAGACGCCGCGCAGTACGCGCTTCGCCGCGCAGCAGAAGCCGCTGCGGTACGTCCTTCACGAGACCTTCGACGCTGACGACGGTGTCGCGATCGCTCACTGGCGAGTCTCCTCGCCTTCGCCGCGAGCGGATCGCGCCCGGTCCACTGCTCGACGCGCTCGCGGTCGACTTCGCTGCATGTTCAGATCGTAGCGGCGACCGTAGTACGACGACTCGATCTCGCCCGGTCTGCGGGGTCGAGAACCCAGCCCCAGCCGTGGAGTTCCGCGCGGCAGCTCGCTGAGCATCGGCGGCGCTGCCGGTCGCGAGATCCTCGACCTTCTCGATGTCGCGACCGTCGCGCTCGCGGATACACCGCGCGCGCCTGATCGAGATAGCGGGCCCGTCGCTCGGTCTCGATCTCGTCGAGCGCCTTGCTCGTACTCGGCCTGCTTCCAGGGATCGTCGGTCTGCTGCAGCAGCTCGCTCGAGATAGGCGCGGCCGCTTCGAGACCGTCTTTCTCCGAACGCAGACGAGCGAGCAGGCTGGCCGAGATAGCGCGGTGCGCCGGGAGGCCGACGGCGCGCTTCGAGCTCGCGCGCCGCGGCCTCCACGTCGCCGAGGTAGAAGAAGTGGTTGAAGCTCAGGTAGAAGCGGTTGCGCCAGTCGTTCGGGTGATAGGCAATGCCGCGCTCGAGGATGCGTTGGCGGCGCGCACCTGCTCGATGTCGTTGACGAGCCAGAGCGACGCGAAGCGGTACGGATGATCGACGAAGGGATCGAGCGCGACGACCGCGTCGATCAGGTCGCTGAATCGCGGGCGCGGCGCCGATCAGGTCGGCCTGCTCGTTCCCGACCACCTGCACGGCCTGGAGCCAGCGGTAGTCCCCGACCAGGGCGTCGAAGCCGAAAGTGGCAAAGCCCGTCAGTTTGGGCTGCTGGGGTTCCGGGGCGGATCGCGCGGCCGCGAGTCGGCACGGGGATGCGGGCGTGGGCCCGCGAGCGTCGCGCCAAGTGCCACAGACATCAGGAGCAGGCGGATGCCAGCGTTGCCACCGCGCCCTCATCGGCAGCAGCGAGGCGGCAGCTTTAGCCGGCTGCCGCTCTAGTAGAGATCGGCTCCGTTTCCGAACCCACCGCGCAAGCAGCCTCCCCCGCTTCGCCCCGCAGCTCGCTTCGCGTCAGAACTGGTCGGTCGTGAAGTTCCAGGCGACCTGATTGAAGACGCGGCGTGCCGTTCTCGATCGGCGTGGTGAGTCCGAGAACGCCCGTCGGGCACTCGGCGCCGCCGTCGCTCGGCGGTCGCACGTACATGAGTGCCACGATCAGGCGCGTTGCCGTCGATGTCGCCGTAAGCGGTCGCGGTAAAGCAGTTCACGCAACCGCAATTCGGTGTTGACATCGTAGTCGAAATACACATCGCCTTCGGGGCGGTAAGCCGATCGCGTCGAATGCGGTGGCCGCCGCCGGTGTCCAGGCTCGCTTCAGCGGTCCGACGACCGCCGGGGAAGGAGCCGCCGTGTCCACGTACGTGCCGTTGGCGACGAAGTAGCTCTCCGAGGATCGCGCGATCGAGACCGAGATTCGCGTAAGCCTCGCTTCGCTTGGCGCGAAGCTGATAGCTGCGGAAAGCCGGCATGGCGATCGCTGCGAGGATCCCGATGATCGCAACCACGATCATCAGCTCCACGAGGGTAAAACCGGCCTTACGAGTGCGAAGTCGCGTCATGACGTGGTGGCTCCAAGGGGGAGATGAACAGACGGAGGGGGATTGGCCCGAGGAGGGCCGGGATGGGCGATTCCATCCCGACCCTCCTCGCGCACTCATCGCTAGAACACGCTCTGGCCCGAGTTGCCATCGCACGGACCGACCTGGTTCGGCAGGTTCGCGACGGCGTTGACGGTGTCCCACGCGCCCGTGCAACCACCGGCCAGAGCCGTTCAGGGTGGGGGCGGCGGCGTTCGTCGTGCGCGCGTAGCCCCAATTCTGGTTGTCGTGTCGCGCGTCGATGTCCGCGACGGCATCCGCCATGTATTCGTTCGGAGCCCGCGCCCCAGTTGACCGGCGTACTGGAAGTACACCTCGCCCTCGGGCGCCCAGCCGAGCGTGTCGAAGTCGGCACCAGGGACCGGCGTCTCGGGAACGCCTGCTTCAGAGACGCGGCGCTAGCCTGAGCGCGCCGGCGCGGCGCTGCACGCGACGTAGGTCCCGAACTCAGCGAAGTAGCCCTCTTCCGCCGTGCGGATCGCGGCGAGGTTCATCTTGCCCTCGCTCGACTTGGCGCGCAGCTGGAAGCGCACGAAGTTCGGAATGGCGATGGCCGCCAGGATGCCGATGATCGCAACCACGATCATGAGCTCGATCAGGGTGAAGCCGCCCTTGCGGCTGTGCAGAGATTTCATGACTACCGTCCTCTCGTTGAGCGCCGAGCCGAACCGCAACGGAGCACCTTGCTCGCATGGCCGGCGCCGACCTGCGTCGGCGAAGCGCTCGATTTCCCGATTCCGGGCGGACGAGAGAGCAACCGTCGTGCCAAGCGCCGTCCTGCTCACGCGTGGATCGGCAGGCACTGGGCTCGAGTTGAGGCCGCAGCGCGCGAAACGATCGATGTTGCACAGCAGCGCGACACGCAGTTCGTGTGCAGCGCGCGGCGCGCGCAGCGACGAAACACGGCGCGCCTCGCGACGGATTTCGTCACTCCGGCCGGCTTCCCCTCCGGGTTGACACCGCTCCGGCGGGCTGGTTACGCTGCGCCCTCTTTCGGGCTTCCTGCTCCCATCGTCTAGCGGCCTAGGACGTGGCCCTCTCAAGGCCGAAACACGGGTTCGATTCCCGTTGGGAGCACCACTCACTTTGGCCGAATTCGCCTTCGCGTTCATGGACTGCGAGTTCGGTGGGCTCGATCCCGAGCTGCACGACATCACCGAGGTCGCCCTGATCCTGACGGACTACCGGCTCGCCGAGTCGGTGTCGCACGAGTGGAAGGTGCGGGCGCGACCCGACCGCATCACCGCCGAAGCCGCCGAGATCCAGCACTACGACGCCGCCGTCTGGGAAGCCGAGGCGCTGCCGCTGCGTCAGGTGCTGACGGAGCTGTCCGCGCTACTGCCCAAGGACAAGAAGGTGGTGCCGGCCGGACAGAACGTGCGGATGGACGTGCTCTTCCTCGAGCGCGGCTACCGCTCCTGCGGAATCCCCTCTCCGTTCGACTACCACGTGATCGACCTCGCGACGCTCTACTACGCGTGGTCGCTGGTCGCGGGCGAGACGGTGCAGGCGCTCTCGCTGCGCCAGGCTGCGACGGCGGCGGGGCTCGTGCAGGGAGCGGTGCCGCACCGCGCGCTCGCCGATGCGCGGCTCACGCTCGAGACGTTCCGCCACTACGTCGGCCGGCTGGCCCCGCGGCGCGCGCCCGAAGAGGCGCTCGCCGCCGTCGTCCGCCGCTCGCCGGCTCGACGCGCTGACGCCACTTCTCGACCGCGTTCCAGTCGAAACGTGCGAGCCACGGCAACAGCCAGCGCGCCAGGAAGCCGCCCGGCCGCAACATCACGGCCGACGCGAAGTCGATCAGGATCGGCTGCTCGCGCTCGTCCACCAACACGTTGCTGCGATGGCGGAGGTCGAGATGCACGACGCCGCGTGCGTGCATCTCGCGCACGGCCGCAGCCAGGCGATCGATGAAGCCCGGCGACAGCTCGGCGGCGAGTCGGCGCGACATGCGTCGCCCCGGCCGGTACTCGAGAGCGAAGGCGAGCGCGTCGATGCGCCCGAGCAGCCGCGGCACTGCGGGATGACCCGCGAGCGATCCGGTACGCGCGGATCTCGCGACTCGTGATCCAGCGACCGATCGTGGCCCGCACCCACGCCGCGCGCGGCGCGAAGTCCTTCACCACGACCAGGCGGTCGCCCGCGCCGACGAGCAGCACATCGGGATTGCGCGCGTTGCCGCGGTTCAAGACCTCGCGGGTGCAAGCGAGGAGATCGCCGCGAACGAGTGCAAAGGTCGGCTCGGTCGGTTCCGTCACGCCGCACGACTCTAGCCGAGTCCTCGCGCTCAGTCTGGCGGCTTGGGATCCGGGAGCGGTCGCCGGGGTCGGGCGCCGCCGCGCGGTGACGCAGGCGACGTCGTTCGACTCGCGTTCTCGCGGACCATGCCCCAGAGCCGCTGACGCAGTCGCTCCTTGAAGGCAGGGTCGGCGGGCATCGGCGAGTCGTCCGCTGCCAGGAAATCGGCGAACTCGGCCGGGTCGAATCCCTCGCTCGGATCGACATCCCACCCGGCGCTGCTGTGAAGTTGGCTGCCGGGCTGCATGTGGAAAACGACATCGGCCCCCGCGTCGGCAGCTCCTGGCGCGGTCGACTCCGCCTCGACGTACGGCCGTTCGACCGCGCCGGGCGGCCAGGCGGCCGGGGTCGGCACGGGTCCCGCCGCCGGCTCGGGACGTCCGCGAGCGCGCCGCCGGCGCCGAACGAGCCGCCTGACACCCCTTGCAGTTTCCGGTTTCACCGGTTTCTCCGCAGGGGGTGTGAACGATGGTCAATCAAGACGGTGCAACCGAAAGACACGCTCGAGACTCCTCGCATGGCCGGGCTCGCCAACTCGGTCCCGCCATTGCGGTCCGGTCATCGGTCCGGTCATCCGGCCGTCCCCCAAGTCGACGAAGCTCGTGCGAACTTCGCAACCCGCGGGGGCAGACCCGATCCGTCTATTATGTGGGTCGATCAAACGGTCCGTGGCACAGCGACCCAAAATCCCTTTGGATTTCGGGGCCGCGCAATCTCATGACCCCGCTCGCCGCCGGACGGCGGCGAGCCAGCGCATGAGCCCCGCTCGCCGCCGGACGGCGGCGAGCTGCGCATGACCCCGCTCGCCGCCGGACGGCGGCGAGCCGAACACGGGTCAGGGGGCTCTTTGGGGGTTAGTTGCTGAGGAAGGCCTCGAGGCCGGGAGCGCCGTCGGTGAGGGCGCGGCGCATCCGGTAGAGGTTCGCCTTGATGGCGTCCTCCGACTTGCCGAGCGCCTCGGCGATCACCCGGATCGGCTGCCGGCGCAGATGTTTCAGGTGGAAGATTCGCCGCTGGAGCGGCGTGAGCTGCTCGGCGATCACGGTGTCGCAGCGATCCAGCATGCGGCGCGCATCGACAGCCAGATCCGCCGGAGCCTGATCCGCCGCCAGCGTCTCCGCGTGGGAGTCGTCGATCGACTCGAAGCGCGGCCGCACGCCGCGGAAGCGTCGATTCACCTTGTTGCGCGTGATCCCGAAGATCCAGACCAGCAGGCTCGAATCGCCCCGATAGCTGGGCAGCGCCTTGAAGATCGTCTCGAACACTTCCTGGGTGACGTCCTCGGCCTCGGCCGTGTCGCTCAGTCGCTTCAGCGCGAAGCGGTAGACGCGCGGGAAGTAGCTCTCGTACAGCTCGTCGAAGTGCGCTCGGCTGCCGAGCGAGGATCTCCGCGACCAGCGCGCGATCGAGCGCCGACGCGCCGCTCACCGTCGGGCTGGACTCGCCAGATGGCCGACCCGGGCCGGGCGGCCACGAGGCGGCGGCGGACGCAGGGGCACTCGCGCCGGTTGCGCGGGCACATGCCCACGCCCGGCGATGCTAGATCGCGGAGGGGTTATCTCTACGCACGAATTCCCGCACTCCATTGCCCGCCGAGCGTCCTGATCGCCAGGCTCAAGCGCGCGGCGTCCGGTCTCTCCGAGAAAAGGGGGGACCCGAAAGTCCCACCGGTGACACAGCAACGGGCGTGCCAGCGGCTTCCCAAGTCGCATCGCGAAGCGGAAGCCCCGGTTCCCAAACAGATTATTGGCCCGAGGCCCCGAGTGGGATTCGCTTCCGGTCGATGGACATCGAGGAGCAGCGCCTTGCCCATTGTGGGCAATCGAAGTGACACTTTGCAATCGCAGGTCTCTTGAACGCGGTCGCAGGGCATGAACGCAGACGAGTGCGGCAGGAAAACTGCAGGCCCTACGCGTGACCCGGAATGATCCACCAGCGCCCTTCGCGGCGCTCCCAGCGATCCTCGCGCCGCAGCGACGTGGCCCAGAAGCGCAGGGGCCGCCCGTCCTCGCCGACGATCCGGACCTTCACCCGCGCGCGGCCGGGCGCGTCGACCAGGAACTCCTCCACCTCGGTCTGGAGCGGCACCTGCGCTCGAAATCGCCGTCGCGAGGTCGTCGGCCAGGTCCGCGTAGTAGTCCGACGAAGGACTGGTCGGTTGCGAAATACTCGCGCAGCCCGGCGTCGCGAAAGGACGCGACGCTGTTGAAGCGGCGGCCCTCGAGTCGCCGGTAGAACTCGGTGGCGCGCGCGTAGAAGTCCGTCACCTCTTTCGACTCCACCACCTCGACACTCGCTCGTGCGGGCGGGTCCCTCGTCGCCGCCACCAAACGACGGCAGCGAGATCGTCGGCATGTCCGGCATCGACGGCATCTTGAGCCACGACGGGCGCGCGCACCCGCCCAGCGCGAGGACGCCCGCGATGACGACGGCCGCCGCAACACGAAGTCGGGCCCTCAGCGTCGCGCCCTCCGCGTGCCCCGGGTGGCGGCCTGCGCGCTGGACCGCGGCTCGTGCTCGCTTTCGCGCGGCCTGGCCGTTGCCGATTTCCGCTGCTGCGACTGGATCGCCGCCTGCGCGGCCGCGAGTCGCGCGACGGGTACGCGGAACGGCGAGCACGACACGTAGTCGAGCCCGACTTCGTCGCAGAACTGCACGCTCTTCGGATCGCCGCCGTGCTCGCCGCAGATGCCGACCTTCAGATGGGGTTGCGTGCTGCGGCCGCGCTCGACGCCGATCCGGATCAACTGCTCCGATGCCATCGCGGTCGATCGAGACGAACGGATCGTCCTCCAGGATCCCGCTCTCCAGATAGTCGGGCAGGAACTTCCGCGCGTCGTCGCGCGACAGCGCATACGTCATCTGCGTCAGGTCGTTGGTGCCGAACGAGAAGAACTCGGCGTAGTTCGGCGATCTCGTCGGCGATGAGCGCGGCGCGCGGCACCTCGATCATCGTGCCGATGGGGATCTTCACCTTGGAGCCGGGATGCGCGGCGAGCACCTGCGCGATCTCGTCTTCCGCGAGCTTGCGGAGCCGCGCCAGCTCGTTCACGTGCGCGACGAGCGGGATCATGATCTCGGGCCGCACCTTCACGCCCGACTCCGCCACCTCGCAGGCCGCCTCCATGATCGCGCGCACCTGCATCCGGTAGATCTCGGGGAAGGTGATCCCGAGCCGGCAGCCGCGGTGGCCGAGCATCGGGTTGAACTCGCTGCGCTCCTCGATGCGTGCGCGCACCGCCGCGACGTCGTCGCCGAGCGCCTCGGCGACCTCGACGGATGCCGTCTTCCTCGTGCGGCAGGAACTCGTGCAGCGGCGGATCGAGCAGCCGGATCGTGACCGGCAGGCCCTCCATCGCGCGGAAGATCCCGACGAAGTCGCCGCGCTGCATCGGCAGCAGCTTCTCGAGCGCGCGGCCGCGCTGCACCTCGTCGGTCGGCGAGGATCATCTCGCGCACGGCGAGGATGCGCGCCGCTTCGAAGAACATGTGCTCGGTGCGGCAGAGGCCGATGCCCTCGGCGCCGAAGTCGCGCGCGACCTTGGCGTCGTGCGGCGTGTCGGCGTTGGTGCGCACCTCGAGCCGGCGCATGCCGTCGGCCCACTTCATCAGCTCGCCGAACTCGCCGGTCAGCTCGGGCGTCACGGTCGCGACCTCGCCGAGGATCACCTCGCCGCTCGAGCCGTCGATCGTGATCACGTCGCCGGCGCGCACCAGCTTGTCGCCGACGCGCAGCTCGCCGCGCGCGTAGTCGATCTGCAGCGTGCCGCAGCCGACGACGCAGCACTTGCCCATGCCGCGCGCGACGACCGCCGCGTGCGACGTCATGCCGCCGCGCGCGGTGAGGATGCCCTCGGCCGCGTACATGCCGTGGATGTCCTCGGGCGAGGTCTCGATGCGCACCAGCATGACCTTCTCGCCGCGCCTTGGCCTTCGCCTCGGCCTCGTCGGCGGAGAAGACGACGGTGCCGCACGCGGCGCCCGGCGATGCCGGCAGGCCCTTCGCGATCACCTTCTTGGGCGCCTCGGGATCGAGCGTCGGGTGCAGCAGCTGGTCGAGCTGCCGCGCGTCGACGCGCGCCACCGCGACTTCGCGCGAGATCAGCCGCTCGTGCACCATGTCGACCGCGATCTTCACGGCGGCGCGCACGGTGCGCTTGCCGGTGCGCGTCTGGAGCATCCAGAGCTTGCCCGCCTGGATCGTGAACTCGATGTCCTGCATGTCGCGGTAGTGCGTCTCGAGCGTCTTCCGGATCCGCCGGCAGCTGCTTGTAGACCTTCGGCATCTCCTCTTCGAGCGTCGGGAGATGCGCCTGGTCGGAGCTGCGGCTCTCCTTGTTGATCGGCTGCGGCGTGCGGATGCCCGCGACGACGTCCTCGCCCTGCGCGTTCGTCAGATACTCGCCGTAGAAGACGTTGTCGCCGGTCGACGGGATCGCGCGTGAAGGCGACGCCGGTGGCGCAGTCGTCGCCCATGTTGCCGAACACCATCGCCTGCACGTTGACGGCGGTGCCCCAGCTCGTCCGGGATCGCGTTCATCTTGCGGTAGGTGATCGCGCGCGGCGTCTTCCACGAGCGGAACACCGCGCCGATCGCGCCCCAGAGCTGCTCCTGCGGATCCTGCGGGAAGGGCTTGCCGGTCTCCTCCTCGACGATGCGCAGGAACTCGCGCACCAGCTCGCGCCAGTCGTCGGCGTCGAGCTCCGTGTCGAGGTGCACGCCGCGGCTCGCCTTCAGCGCTTCGAGGCGGTGCTCGAAGCGCTCGCGCGGAACGTCGAGCACGACGTCGCCGTACATCTGCACGAAGCGGCGGTAGGAGTCGTAGGCGAAGCGCGCGTCGGCGCGACGAGCGAGGCCCTGCGACGGTGCGGTCGTTGAGGCCGAGGTTCAGCACCGTGTCCATCATGCCGGGCATCGAGACGCGCGCGCCCGAGCGCACCGAGACGAGCAGCGGCCGATCGGGGTCGCCGAAGCGCGCGTCCATGATCGCGCTCGACCTTGCCGAGCGCCTTGGCGATCTCCGGCGCGAGCGACTTCGGGATGCGGTTGCCCGCGGCCTGATACTCGGTGCAGACCGCCGTCGAGATCGTGAAACCGGCGGGCACCGGCAGACCGAGTCGCGTCATCTCGGCGAGGTTGGCGCCCTTCCCGCCGAGCAGCTCCTTCATTGCTCGCGTCGCCGTCGGCCTTGCCGTCGCCGAAGAAGATAGACGCGCCGGCCCGCGCGAGCGCGCTTCGCCGCCTTGTGCGCGCTCACCGCGCCGTCTCCAGTCGATCCTGCAAGTACGCGCGGAGTCCGTCCACGGGAATCCTCTCCTGTGTCATCGAGTCGCGCTCGCGCACCGTCACCCTGGTGTCGGACTCGGACTCGAAGTCGTAGGTGATGCAGAACGGCGTGCCGACCTCGTCCTGACGGCGATAGCGCCGTCCGATGTTGCCGGCCTCGTCGTAGAACACGTTCCAGTGGCGTCGCAGGTCGCGCGGCGATGCGCTGGGCCGGCTCTGCCGAGTCTTCTTCGCGAGCGGCAGCACGGCGACCTTCACGGGCGCGACCGCGAGCGGCAGTCGCAGCAGCGTGCGCGTCTCGCCGTCGGGCAGCTTCTCTTCCTCGTACGCGTTGGCGAGCAACGCGAGCGCGGTGCGATCGACGCCGACCGACGTCTCGATCACGCACGGGTGGAAGCGCTCCTTGGTCTCCTCGTCGGTGACCGTGAGATCCTTGCCCGAGAACTCGCTGTGGCGGCGCAGATCCCAGTCGCCGCGGTCGTGGACGCCCTCGATCTCCTGCCAGCCGAACGGGAACAGGAACTCGATGTCGGCGGCCGCCTTGGCGTAGTGGGCGAGCTCGTCGGGACGATGCGGGCGCACGCGCAGCCGCGTCTCGCTCGAAGCCCAGCTCGTGGTGGAAGCGCGACGCCGCTCGCCGAGCCAGTGCTCGAACCACTTCTCGCGCTCCGAGATGTGGCAGAAGAACTCCAGCTCCGCCTGCTCGAACTCGCGCGAGCGGAAGATGAAGTTGCGCGGGTTGATCTCGTTGCGGAACGCCTTGCCGATCTGCGCGATGCCGAACGGGATCTTCTGGCGCGCGCTCTCGCGCACGCGCTTGAAGTCGAGGAAGATCGACTGGCAGGTCTCGGCGCGCAGGAACGCCGTCGCCGCCGCGTCCTCCTGGGCCCCGACGAAGGTCTTGAGCATCAGGTTGAAGTTGCGCGCGGGCGTCCAATCGTGCTCGGAGGTCCCTTGTCGCGCCGGGCACGGGCCGGCGTCGTCGAGCTGATCGGCGCGCATGCGCTTCTTGCACGCGCGGCAGTCGACGAGCGGGTCGCTGAAGTGCTCGACGTGGCCCGACGCTTCCCAGGTCCGCGGGTGGGCGATGATCGAGCGAGTCGAGGCCCTCGACGTCGTCGCGCTCGCGCACGACGCGCTGCCACCAGAGCGCCTTCAGGTTGTTCTTGAGCTCGACGCCGAGCGGCCCGTAGTCCCAGAAGCCGTTGATGCCGCCGTAGATCTCGCTCGACTGCCAGATGAAGCCGCGCCGCGCGCAGAGCGAGACGATGTCGTCCATGCGCGGCAAGCCGGCGGTCGGGTCGTCCACTGCTTTGGCGTCCACGGCCATCGAGACTCCACGGGGCGCCGCAGCGCCCCGCGAGCGAGGAGGCCATGATTGCGAGCCGCGTCGGGCGGGTCAAGCCGATGCGCGCGATCGCGATCGCTCGCCAGGACGCTGTCGAGAAAGCGCTCGCTGCGAAGCTTCGAAGCCGACGTGGAAACGCAGGAATCGCGACAGCAGCGCCTGCGCCTCGGCGGTCGCCTGCGCGCCGAGAGCGAGCCGGTCGAGCCGATCGAGCGGCAGTCGCAGGCCCTGTTCGAGCGCGCGCAGCGTGCCGAGATGCACCGCGACGACGCCCTCCGGCCCGGCCTCGCAGGCAACGACACAGCGGACCGCCCTCCGCGACGTGGAACGGCACGGCGCCCGATCGCGCGGTCAGCTCCGCGGCATCGAGGTCGCGACCACAGCGCACGCAGCGGCGCAGCTCCGGCCGCAGACCGAGCGCGGCCAGCACACGCAGTTCGAGCAGCGCGCGCAGACGCGCATCGGGTTCGCGCGCCGCGACCGCGCGGATCGCGCCGAGCACCACCGCGTAGAGCTCGCGCGCGTCCGCGCCGCCCGATCCTTCCGGCGCCAGCCGGTCGACCAGCTCGGCGAGGTAGCAGGCCAGCGCGAAGCGCGCGGGGCGCGTGCGCAGCGGGTCGAAGGCGTCGAGCAGTCGCGCCTGTTCGAGTCGTCCCATCGTGTTCGCGCGGCGCGCTCGATGCGCACGTCGAGCAGGTTGAAGAGATCGAGCGTGCCGGGGAAGCGTCGCTTGCTGCGCTTGGCGCCCTTCGCGATCACCGTGAGGCGCGACGTCGCGGGGGTCAGGAGATGTGCGATGCGATCGGACTCGCCGAAGTCGACGGCGCGCAGCACGAACGCCTGGGTCTCGAGCGTGGCCAAGCGCCGAGGCTAGCCCTCAGGGGCCTTTGCGTGGCCGCTCGTCCGTTTGCTGTCGGTCCTTCAGGCTCTGCTCGTTCCGCGAATGCGCGAATCGCGTCGTGGCGGTGGACGAGCTCGTCGCGCGTTGCGGGTCCAGCTGGCGGGGCAGGAGCTGGCGGCCGGTGACGGTCCAGATCCCGAGTAGAATCGGCGAACGCGATGCCGGCTGCGGCGAGGCCGCGCTGCAGCCAGACGCGAGACGACCGCGCTGCCGGGCGTCCGCGCTGGGCTCGGGCAGCATGCGCGCGACGGTCTCGTCCGGCGGCAGACCGAGCGCCAGCCGCGACGGTGCGGACGAAGCCGCGCGCGAAGCCGTCGGGCTCGGCGTCGAAGACGCCCGCTTCGAGCCGCGCGAGCGAGCGGATCGGAATCCGCGTGCTCTCGGCGAGCTCCTCGAGCGTGATCCCACGCAGCACGCGCTGACGCGCGAGGTACGCGCCGATCGGCTCGGCGCGCTCGCGCGACGCTACTCGCAGCGTCTTCAGATACTCCGCGCTGCGCTTGCTCCATGGTCCACTCGGCCGCAGGTCGCTCGCCACGTTGAGTTGGCGAACGGCGCCTTTCTTGTCGCCGGCCGACACGAGCTGCTCGGCGAGCCGATAGCGCACTTCCGCCTCCGCGAGCGGGCTCGGTTTGCCCTCGAGCACGCGCTCGAAGTGCTGGATCGCCTCGGCACGATTCCCCCGCTCCGCTTCGAGGATGCCGAGATTCAAGCGCGCGGGCCAGTAGTCGGGTCGATAGTCGACGGCCAGCGAGAGATGCTGGTGCGCGTCGTCGAGACGACCGAGCCGATACTCCGCCCAGCCGAGATTCGTGAGCGCGCGCCAGGGCGACGGGAAGGTCGGCGTCCGCGAGCAGCTGATTCAGCAGCGCGACCGCCTCCTCGTAGCGCTCGGCCTGGATGTAGATCGCGGCGAGGTTGAGCGCGCCTCGTGGTAGTTCGGGACGAATCTGGAGCGACGCGCAGCAGATGCGCCTCGGTCTCGGCGTCGCGGCCCTGGCGGCGATACGCCTCGGCCAGCGCGAACTGGATCTCCGCGTCCATCGGATCGAAGCGCTCGGCGCTCAGCAGCTCGCCGATGCCTCGGGCGCGCGGTCCTGTCGCAGGTAGTCGATGGCCGATCTGGAAGTGCACGCGCGCGCGCTTCTGCGCGTCGCTGAGCTCGAGTTCTCGCATGCCGTCGAGCCGATCGCGTTGCGACGCGCTGCGCGACGACGGCGGACTCGACGCCACCGGCATCGTTGCGTCTCGGGCGACTTGGCCGTGGCGCAGCCGAGCGCCGATCCGAGCGCCAGTGCGGCGGCGAGCGCGCAGCGCGTGACGACTCGAAGCGTCGCAGTCATTGTGGTCCATGGTCCCCTCCTCGGAGGATCGTGTCGCGGGCAGCGCTAGCGGGTCGGATCAGAAGTCGGCGAGCAGGCGCACCAGCGGGTCCACCTTCGGCGGCTGCATCGGGGTCGACGGCGCGCAGTCGCACCGGCCGCACGCGACCGAGCGTCGCGCCGCCGCGAGCGGTGACGTATCGCCGCTCGCGGGAGCCGGCTTGGCTCTCGAGCGGCGGGCGGCGTCCGCTGCTTCGACGCGACACCGGCGGCGGCGCCGCGGAACTTCGAGAGCAGAACGAGCGGCGCCGGGCGCGTGCGAGCGAACCGGTCGTCTCGGGCCCGCGCATCGGCCTGCGCGGCGTGATCGAGTTCGTCCTCGAGCAGGATCTCGGACGGCTCCTCGGCGGCGCCTTCGAGCGCGGAGGCTCGCGTCGGCGAATCGTCGTCCTCGGACGACGTCCGGCGGCGCGAGGATCTCGTGCAGCCGCGCGAGCGCGCGACGCAGCGTCTCGGGACGGCGGTCGACCAGCATCTCGTCGTCGAAGAGGAAGCCCATGCTCTCGCCGAACGAGAGCGACGCGTCGAGCGCGACCGACCAGCCGCTGTGCTCGCGCAGATCGTCGCCCTCGAGTTCGTAGACGCCGACGCGCCGTTGCGCAGCGAGCGCACCACGATCGAGAAGCAGCGCGAGGCGCCTTCGCGCATGAACCACGATCGCCGCGCGCGCCGGACCTGCCGGGTAGCTCGGCGGTCGCGAGCACGGGCGCGTTCAGCGACAGGCGCAGCGCGAGGAGACGATCCTCGACGAGCACCAGCGGGCGTCTCCGCGCAGCGAACATGCGCCTGCGTATCGGCGCCGCCGACGCGCGGCTTGAGGCTCGCGCGCTGGCAGGCGACCGCAGAAGCTCGCGTCCGTACGATCGGGTTCCGGTTGGATGCGTACTCGCATGAGCGCAGCCGTGCGCAGCCGACGCGAGTCCGGGAACCAGGTGTCCGCCGGCGGACGGCTGCTCTCGCGCACGGATCGCGAGCTCGGGTCTTTCGGCCCCTGAGTCGGCGGATACAATCCGACCTCCACGCGGAGGTCGAGTTGGCACAGTCGCAGGGTTCTGTCGGTCCGACGGGCCACAAGCCGCAGGAGCGCCTCGAACGGGTCGCGATCCGCTTCGCAGGCGATTCCGGCGACGGCGTGCAGCTCACCGGCACCAAGTTCACCGAGTCGACGGCGCTGGCCGGCAACGACATCTCGACACTCCCCGATTTCCCCGCCGAGATCCGCGCCCCGGCCGGCACCCTCGCCGGCGTATCCGGCTACCAGATCCACTTCTCCTCCGAGGACATCCGCACCCCTGCCGACCAGGCCGACGTACTCGTCGCGTTCAACCCGGCCGCGCTGCGCGCCTGCGCTCGCCGACGTGCGCCGCAGCGGCATGGTGATCGTCAACACCGACGCGTTCACCGAAAAGAATCTCGAGCGCGCCGGCTACAAGCCGACCCGCTGCCGGATGTGCGCGAGCGCTTCCAGCCTCGTCGAGATCCCGATGACGCGTCTCACCCTCGAGGCGCTGAAGGATCTCTCGATCTCGCAACGCGAGGCGGGTCGCTCGAAGAACTTCTTTGCACTCGGCCTGATGTACTGGCTCTACGGCCGGCCGATCGAGGCCACCATCGAGTGGATCGAATCGCGCTTCGACGGCGAGATCGGCGAGGCAAACTGCCGCGTGCTGATGGCCGGCTATCACTTTGGCGAGACCAGCGAACTCTTCCCGGTCTCCTTCGCGGTGCCCGGCGCCAAGATCCAGCCCGGCGTCTACCGCAACATCACCGGCAACACCGCCCTCGCGCTCGGCTGTGTCGCGGCCAGCGTGTGCATGGAGCGACCGCTCGTGATCGGCGCCTATCCGATCACGCCCGCCACCGAAGTCCTCCACGAGCTGGCCAAGCACCGCAACTTCGGCATCAAGACCTTCCAGGCCGAGGACGAGATCGCAGCCGCGGCTGCCGCCGTGGGCGCGTCCTTCGCGGGCATGCTCGGCCTCACCGTGACGAGCGGGCCGGGGCTCCTGCTCAAGCAGGAGACGATCAACCTCGCCGTTCGTCGCAGAGCTGCCGCTGGTGATCGTGGACGTGCAGCGTGCGGGTCCCTCCACCGGGCTCCCGACCAAGGAGGAGCAGGCCGACCTGCTCTGTGCGCTCTACGGGCGCAACTCCGACAGCGTGCTTCCGATCCTCGCGCCTGCGACGCCAGGCGAATGTTTCTCGGTGATGCTCGAAGCGTTCCGAATCGCCGTCGACTACATGACGCCCGTGATCGTGCTCTCCGACTCGTATCTCGCGAACAGCGCCGAGCCGTGGCTGCATTCCAGACGTCGACACGCTGCCGCGCCACCCGGTCCAGCTCCGCACCGAGGTCGAAGGCTTCATGCCCTATCTGCGCGACGCCGAGACGCTGGCGCGTCCCTGGGCGATCCCGGGCACACCCGGCCTCGAGCACCGCATCGGCGGTCTCGAGAAGCAGGACGGTCGGGGCAACGTCTCGTACGTGCCCGAGAACCACCAGCGTATGACCGATCTGCGCCGCGAGAAGATCGCGCGCATCGCAGCTGGAGATTGCGCCCGTCACACCGTACGGTGCCGACACTGGCAAGTTGCTGGTGGTCGGCTGGGGCGGCACCTACGGCGCGATCACCTCGGCGGTCGACGAAGCGCGCGCCGCGGGACACGACGTCGCGAGCGTGCACCTGCGCCACCTGAATCCATTCGCGCCGAACCTCGGCGACGTGCTGCGCCGCTTCGAGCACGTGTTGGTCGCCGAGCTGAACATGGGGCAGCTCTCGCGTCTGCTGCGCGCCGAGTTCCTGCTGCCCGTCGAGAGCCTCAACAAGGTGCAGGGTCAGCCGTTCAAGATCGCCGATGTGCGGGCTGGCATCGAGCGCCTACTGGGAGTCGCATAAGTGGCCGAGCCGATCGCAAAACTCACCAAGAAAGATTTCGAATCCGACCAGGAAGTTCGCTGGTGCCCCGGCTGCGGCGACTACTCGGTGCTCGCCAACGTGCAGCGCGTGTTGCCCGAGCTGGGGATTCCGCGCGAGAACTTCGTGTTCGTCTCGGGAATCGGTTGCTCGAGCCGCTTCCCGTATTACATGAACACCTACGGCTTCCACACCATCCACGGCCGAGCGCCCGCGTTCGCGACGGGCATCAAGATCTCGCGCCCGGAGCTGTCCGTGTGGGTCCTGACGGGCGACGGCGACGGACTCTCGATCGGCGGCAATCACATGCTGCACGTGCTGCGGCGCAACGTGAACCTGCAGATCCTGCTCTTCAACAACCGCATCTACGGCCTCACCAAGGGTCAGTTCTCGCCGACCTCGCGGATGGGGGTGCGCAACAAGTCGATCCCGATGGGCGTGATCGACAACCCGCTCGACCCGATCGCGTTCGCGCTCGGCGCCGGCGCCACCTTCGTCGCGCGTACCGTCGACGTAGACGCGAGCAGCATGCAGCACGTTCTGCGCCGCGCCTACGAGCACAAGGGCACTTCATTCGTCGAGATCCTCCAGAACTGCGTGGTCTACAACGACGGCGAATGGGCGGAGATCGAGGACAAGAAGACGCGCGTCGAAGCCGGTCTTCCGCTCGAGCACGGCAAACCCCTCGTCTGGGGCGCGCGCGGCCGGCGCCGCGGCATCCGCATCGAACACGGTGTCGCCCAGGTGATCGCGCTGCGCGACGACGAGGATCCCGTCGCGGCCGGCGTGACCGTGCACGACGAGAAGCTCGAGAGTCCCGGCTACGCCGCCGTGCTCGCGACGCTGGCCCCCCCGACGTTCCCGATCCCCGTCGGCGTGCTGCGCGAGGTCGAGCGGCCCAGCTACGAAATGTTGCTCGAAGGGCAGGTCCACGATGCGATCGAGGCGCGCGGCCCCGGCGACCTCCGCAAGCTGCTGCACGGCTCCGACACCTGGACGATCAGCGGCTGACCTCGAGCGGGTTGCTGCGGCACCGGGAATGAATCCGATGCGATTGCGGCAGATCGCGCTGGTGGCGCGCGATCTCGACCAGACGGTCGCCGATCTCTCCGCCGTGCTCGGGTTGGATGTCGGCTACCGTGATCCGGGCGTCGCCGTGTTCGGACTCGTCAATGCGGTGCTCCCGGTCGGCGACAGCTTCCTCGAAGTCGTGTCGCCCGTGCGCGACGATGCCTCGGCCGCCCGACTGCTCGCGCGGCGCGGCGGCGACACGGGCTACATGGTGATCATCCAGGTCGACGATCTCGCCGCGGCGCGCGCGCGGATACAGCGCGAACAGGTGCGCATCGTCTTCGAGCACGCGCACGCCGCCGGCCATACCGCGACGATCCACCTCCATCCGCGCGACGTCGGCGGCGCGATCCTTTCGCTCGACGAATCGAAACCACCCGAGAGCTGGGATTGGGCCGGTCGCGAGTGGCAGCGTCACGTGCGCCGCGAGGTCGTCACGAGAATCGCCGGCGCGACGCTCGAGAGCGACGACGCGGCCGGCCTCGCCGCGCACTGGGGAGCGCTGCTCGACCGTCCCGCGTCGGCGCTAGGAGGCGGCGTCTTCGCGATCGCGCTCGACGCTGCGACGCTGCGCTTCCAGCCTGCGCACGGGCGCGCCGAAGGCCTCGTGGGCGTCGAGCTGGTCGAGGCGAGCCACGCGGCGCGCGAGCGCGCACTCGCCACAGCGAAGCAGCGCGGGCTGCGCGTCGAGGGGACTGCTGTCTGGATCGCGGGAACCGCGTTGCGACTCGTCGAAGCGCCTACGCCTTGATGCCGAAGTAGAGCACCACCAACTCGTCGTCCTCGTCGCCAAGTGCCATCGAGGACGAAGGGGACTGTCCCTCCGTCCGCGCACCCAGGTCCGACGCGCCACCGCGCTCCAACCGCGGACGGCGGGACTGTCCCATTCGTCTCTCGGGAAACGCCCGCAGTTGCTCCCCCGGATCCCCGCCGCGTGGAAATCCCAAGACCGACACGCATCCACCGAGCACGTAGCGAACGGGAAAGTCCCGCCGGCACGGGCTCGAACGCGGCCTCGTAGATTGCGCCGGCGAGCTCTGCCAGCGGTTCCATCTCGAGGTCGCGCGCCAGCGTCCCATGGCTCCGAGCAGGGACTCGGCGGCGGGGAAGCTAGACCCGCCGCGCCTCTCGCGTGTCGATCCGGTGTCGCGCCTCGGCGCGCGCGTCAGCCCGCCGCGCCGCGCTGCGAGCGCCAGCGCCGCGACCGCGCGATGCCCGTGCCCGCGCCCTCCGGCTCCGGCAGCTCGAGGCCGACGAGGAGCGGGTCAGTATCGGAGGCAACCTCCGTACCCTGAGTCCCCGCGAACGCTGCCCGAATTCGACCGTTGGTTCGCGACCGGGGAGGCGTGTCAGCAGTACATGATGCGGCTGCGGTGGCCTCCTACAGCGAGCCCTGGTGGTGGACCCCGCGCCCTCCGGCCGGCTCGTCGGTGGCTCCAAGAACCCTGCACCACAAGAGGTGGGGCCTACTTGAGCCAAGGGGATATGCCCCGATCCGACATTCCGCAGCGTGTTCCCGGGGCGCGCCGTGCGCGGATTGCTTCGATCGATACAGCGATCGGAGCGGGAAGCGGGTTCGCAGGGGAAGAGACAGGAAGAGGAAGGTTGGTTAGGGAGAGGCTGCGCGAGGCCGCGTGGCTTCGCGCGTGCGCTGCATCGCTCGCAGCAGCGGGGCGCGCTCTCGCGCGCGGCGCCTCAGATCTCCGCCGGATCGAGTAGCCCGAGCCTTCGCCATCCCACGCGCGCGAGCCAGCTCGTGGCGCGTGCCACCGGCGGTGGCCTGATTCCACCCGGGAGTTGAACCCCCGGCCGCCAGCCGTGGAACCAGGCGCCCAACGACGCCGGGTCCACCGGCGCCGTGCGCGCCGGCGCCCGTCCGGCCTTGATGCGATGCCGCCGCGCATTGTTCAACACGTACCGGATCGCATTGCGCACCTCCCGCACCGTGCGCAGCACGTGCAGGTGGTAGCGGTCGCGCAGCACCGGTCCCCTGCGTCCGCGTCCGCGGTTCACCGCCTTCGCGAAGCGCGAGGCCAGCGACTTCATCCCGCGCCCGAGCGCCGCGGGCCCCTCGGCTTCGACGATCGCGTGGAGGTGGTCGTCTTGGAGCGAGAACTCGAGGAGCCGGAACGCGCTGCGCGCGGCGCCCGCGCGGAAGCTCCCGATCACGGCCCGCACGACGCCCGCGTTCCGCAGCGAGGGCAGCCCCGGCAAGGCCTTCAGGGTGACGTGGCAGGGGAAGCGTCCGGCGAACTCCGGTCGCGCTGCGTGGCGGACCCGCGGGCGCGCGCCGGGTTTGCGTCCTGCGCCCGGGCGCCAGCCGCCGTGGGTGCCGCGGCGGAGGGGAAGCTCGGCTTGCCTCGGATGACCCATCACGGTGTAGATTACGGCGATGGTTCGCGAATGTCAACCGAAATGTGTCGCTCGATCGGAAAAAGCTCCGCACATCGGACGGGCGGTCGCCCGCGCGCGGTGCGCGCTCGGCAGCGAGCCCGCCCCGGCTCCACCCTACGAGACCTTCTTCCTTCGATCGCGCCCCGCAATGCCGGATCGAGGCTAGCTGGCTACTGGACTCGGCCTGGCGCTTGTGCACGCCGCCGGCTTGGCGCCCCTGCGCGTCGCTCGAAAGTCCGGCGGGCGTACGGAGCGCTCGTAGCCCCCCAAATGGGTGGCGACGGATGCCCCGTCCCCATGCTCTACTTCTCGGGCCCGGCCCGCCGCCGTGGCGGGCGGCGCGTTGGAGAAGCGGATCAGACAAGGAGATTCAGAATGCGGCTTCGAACCTTCTCGTGGACCAGTTCCTGTGCATGGCATTCGCGCAGCTAACATTCCGGGAGAGTCTGCGCGACATCGAGGCCTGTCTGCGCTCGCAGGCCGAGAAGCTCTATCACATGGGGATCCGCGGCCAAGTCGCCCGCAATATGCTCGCGAACGCCAACGCAACGCGCGACTGGCGGATCTATGCCGACTTCGCCCAGCGCCTGATCGGTATTGCTCGCAAGCTCTATGCGGACGAGCCCTTCGGTGTGGATCTGAGCAACACCGCATACGCCCTCGACTCGACGACCATCGACTTGTCACTCTAGTTGTTTCCCTGGGCGCCGTTTCGAACGACCAAGGCGGCGGTCAAGATGCACACGCTGCTGGATCTGCGCGGCAACATTCCCTTGTTCATTCACATTAGCGACGGGAAGCTCCACGACGTGAACATCCTCGATCAGCTGATCCCGGAAGCCGGAGCCTTCTACGTGATGGATCGTGGCTACATCGAGAAGCCCACGCGGCGCAACGCGGCATCACGATCGAAACGGCGCGTTGGCGCATGAAGCGGATCCTCGAGAAGACCGGCAGCAGACGCCAGAGCGACGTCGTGCGTCTCGTCCTGACGACGATCGGACGCCTGGCGGGCCGCGACGCTGCAAACGGATCGCAATCGCCCGGCGCGTGACGGACCCTGCCAGGAGCCGAGGCGGCCTGTCGCAACACCGAATATGGTACGCTGCCCGGCCGCCGGCGTCGGCCTACTTGCGCAACTCGGGACAGCGCTTGGCGAGCGTTTCGCCGATCTCCGCGGGCGACATCGCCACGCGCACGCCGGCTGCTTCGAGCGCGGCGATCTTGTCGCTCGCACGCCCCTTGCCGCCGGCGATGATCGCGCCGGCGTGGCCCATGCGCTTGCCGGACGGCGCATTCTGGCCCGCGATGAAGGCGACCACGGGTTTCTTCATGTGCGCCTTCACGAACTCCGCCGCCGTCTCTTCCGCCGAGCCGCCGATCTCTCCGATCATGATGACGGCCCGGGTCTGCGGATCGGCTTCGAAGAGCGCCAGCGCGTCGACGAAGTTGGTGCCGATGATCGGGTCGCCGCCGATGCCGACGCAGCTCGACTGGCCGATGCCGAGTCGCGAGAGCTGATCGACCGCTTCGTAGGTGAGCGTACCCGAACGCGAGATCACGCCCACCGGTCCCGGTCGGGTGATCTGCGCCGGCATGATGCCGATGCGACACTGACCGGGCGTCACAACGCCGGGGCAGTTGGGACCGAGCAGCCGCGTCTTGCCGCCGCGCAGCGCGCGCTTCGCGCGCAGCATGTCGAGCACGGGGATGCCCTCAGTGATGCAGACGACGAGATCGACCCCGGCATCGGCGGCTTCGAGGATCGCGTCGGCCGCGCCGGGCGGCGGAACGAACACCACCGATGCATTGGCGCCGGTCGTCTGTACCGCCTCGCGCATCGTGTCGAAGACCGGCATGCCGTCGATTTCGCTGCCGCCCTTGCCCGGTGCGACGCCGCCCACCACCTGGGTGTGATACGAGCGCGAGAGCCCGGCGTGGAAGCGTCCCATCTTGCCGAGACCCTGGATCAGCAGCTTCGTGTTCTCGTCGCAGAGGATCGCCATGACTACAGCTTCGCTCCCCGGGCCGCGGCGACCGCGCGCTCGCCCGCCTCGCGGAAGGTCTCGGCGGGCGTGATGTCGAGACCGGACGACTCGAGGATCTTGCGCCCTTCTGCGGCGTTGGTTCCCTGCAGGCGCACCACCAGCGGCACGCGCACGCCGAGTTCCTTCGCGGCGGCGACGACACCCTCGGCCACCAGGTCGCAACGCACGATGCCGCCGAAGATGTTGACCAGGATCGCCTTCACCTGCGGGTCTTCGAGGATCAGCTTGAAGGCCGCGGCGACGCGCTCCTGGTTGGTGCCTCCGCCGACGTCGAGAAAGTTCGCAGGCGCTCCGCCAGCGGCGCGCAGCATGTCGAGCGTCGCCATCGCGAGACCCGCGCCGTTCACCAGACAGCCGACGTCGCCATCGAGACCGACATAGGCGAGATCGAGTTCGCTGGCTTCGCGCTCGCGCGCGTCTTCTTCGTCGGCGTCGCGCAGCTCGCGCACGTCGGCGTGACGGAACAGCGCGTTGTCGTCGAAGTTGAGCTTGCAGTCGAGCGCGAGCAGATCGCCACCCTGGGTCACGACCAGCGGGTTGATCTCGGCGAGCGAGGCGTCCTTCGACACGAAGAGCCGGTAGAGGCCGCCGAGGAAGACCTCGAGCTTGGCGACTGACTCGGCGGGAAGCCCGAGCCCGAATGCGATGCGCCGCACGTGGAACGACTGGAGGCCCGTGGCCGGATCGACGTGCACGGTGAGGATCTTCTCGGGCGCGCGCGCGGCGACCTCCTCGATCTCCATGCCGCCTTCGGTCGAAGCGATGATCGCGAAGTCTTCGGCGGCGCGGTCGAGCACCACGGCCAGGTACAGCTCGCGCTCGATCTCGCAGCCCGCCTCGATCCACACCTTGCGCACCAGCTTGCCCTCGGCGCCGGTCTGGTGCGTGCGCAGCGTCATGCCGAGGATCTCGCTCGCGATGCGCTTCGCGTCGGCAGGCGACTTCGCCAGCTTGATGCCACCGGCCTTGCCGCGCCCGCCCGCGTGGACCTGTGCCTTCACCACGACGACCTTCGAATCGAGCTGGCGCGCGGCGCTCTCGGCCTCGGCCGGCGTCGTAGCGAGCCGACCCGGTGGCACCGGCACGCCGAAACCGCGCAACAGCTCCTTGGCCTGGTACTCGTGGACGTTCACAGCGCGATCTCGGCGACCAACTTCCGCACGTGATCCACCGAGGCGTCGAAGAGCTTGCGCTCGTCGGCGTCGAGTTCCAGTTCGAGGATCTTCTCGACACCGCCCGCGCCGAGCACGCACGGCACGCCGACGTACAGGCCCTTCACGCCGTACTCGCCCTCGCAGAGGCAGGCGCAGGCGAGCACGCGCTTCTTGTCCTTCAGGATCGACTCGGCCATCTCGATCGCCGACGCCGCGGGCGAGACGAAAGCCGAGCCCGTCTTCAGCAGGTTCACCACCTCGCCGCCCGCGTTCTTGGTGCGCTGGACGATCGCGTCGATCTTCGCCTGCGGCAGCAGCTTCGTCACCGGGATGCCGGCCACCGTGCAGTAGCGCGTGAGCGGCACCATCGTGTCGCCGTGTCCGCCGAGCACGAGCGCCGTCACGTCCTGCACCGAGACGCCCAGCTCCCATGCCACGAAGGCGCGGAAGCGCGCCGAGTCGAGCACGCCCGCCATGCCGACGACGCGGTTCTTCGGGAATCCCGAGACCTGCTTGAAGGTGTAGACCATCGCGTCGAGCGGATTGGAGACGACGATCACGATGGCGCTCGGCGCGTGCTGTCTTCACGCCTTCGGCGACCTGCTTCATGATCGCGAGATTCGTCTTCAGCAGGTCGTCGCGCGACATGCCGGGCTTGCGCGCGAGACCCGCCGTGATGATGACGAGATTCGCGCCGGCGATGCCCTGGTAGTCGTTCGCGCCGGCGACCTTCGCGTCGGCGCCGAAGAGCGGCGCGCCTTCCGCGATGTCGAGCGCCTTGCCCTGCGGCAGCCCTTCGACGACGTCGAAGAGCACGACGTCGCCGAGTTCGCGGTACGCGAGCTGTTCGGCGAGCACGCCGCCGATGTTGCCGCCGCCGATCAGTGCGATCTTCGCTCGAGCCATTTCATGTTCTCCGTTCGCCTTCGGCTCACTGCGCGCGGCGGCTGCGCCGCCACTTGCGGCCCACCCACCCCGGACGCGCTAGGTCATCTTCGCGATGACGGCGTCGCCGAAACCGCTGCAGCTGACCAGCGTGGCGCCTTCCATCAGGCGATGGAAGTCGTAGGTGACGGTCTTGGCTGCGATCGCGCGCGAGATGCCGGTCTCGATCAACTTCGCCGCTTCGCCCCAGCCCATGTGCTCGAGCATCATCACGCCCGAGAGCATCACCGAGCTGGGATTCACCTTGTCCTGGTTGGCGTACTTGGGCGCCGTGCCGTGGGTCGCTTCGAAGATGCCGTGGCCGGTGAGATAGTTGATGTTCGCACCGGGGGCGATGCCGATTCCCCCGACCTGCGCAGCGAGCGCGTCCGAGAGGTAGTCACCGTTCAGGTTCATCGTCGCGATCACGTCGAACTCGTCGGGACGCGTCAGCACCTGCTGCAACGTGATGTCGGCGATCGAGTCCTTCACCAGCATCTGGCCCGCGGGCGGCTTGCCACCGCAATCGTCCCAGCCGATCGCGCGGCCGGCGTACTCGCGCTTGACGAGTTCGTAGCCCCAGTCCCGGAAGGCGCCTTCCGTGAACTTCATGATGTTGCCCTTGTGCACCATCGTGACGCTCTTGCGCTTCTTTGCGATCGCGAAGTCGATCGCCGCGCGCACGAGCCGTTCGGTGCCTTCGCGCGACACCGGCTTGATGCCGACGCCGCTGCTCGCCGGGAAGCGGATCTTCTTCGCGTCCTTCGGAAACTCCTTGGCGAGGAACGCGAGCAGCTTCACCGCCTCGGGCGAGCCCGCCGCCCACTCGACGCCGGCGTAGATGTCTTCGGTGTTCTCGCGGAAGATCACCATGTCGACCAGTTCGGGGTGCTTCACGGGAGACGGCACGCCGGTGTACCAGCGCACCGGGCGCAGGCACACGTAGAGATCGAGGACCTGGCGCATCGCCACGTTCAGGCTGCGGATACCACCGCCGATCGGTGTGGTGAGCGGTCCCTTGATGCCGACCAGATACGTGCGGAACGCTTCGAGCGTTCCCTCCGGCAACCACTCGCCGGTCTGCTTGTACGCCTTCTCGCCCGCCAGCACTTCCATCCACGCGATCTTGCGCTTGCCGGCGTACGCCTTCGCCACCGCCGCGTCGAAGACGCGCACCGAGGCGGCCCAGATGTCCGGGCCGGTGCCATCGCCCTCGATGAAGGGAAGGATCGGATGATCGGGGACGGCGAGAACGCCATTCGATCCGAGACTGATTTTCTGTCCGCCGGGGGGCGGAGTCGCGCGCCACGTGCTCGTCATAGTGGCCGCGGATTTACAGGATTCGGCCGCGGGTCGCCAGCATTGCGGCATGGCGCTGGAGGAAATCGCGCTACGGGTTTGGGAGAAGCGGTTTCACGAGCGAGGCGCAGCGAGCCACTCCTGCACCTGCTGGATCGGGATGTGTGCGGGACAAACCGTCTCGCAGGCGCGGCAGGCCGCGCACGGCGAGGCGATCGGCTCGGGAAGTTCCAGTCGCACCCAGTCGATCGCCATGCGCGCCGCCGCAATCACGGCGTCGCGCGGATCGATGCGCGGCGTTCCGCCGCTGCGCGCGCACTCCGCCGAGCACAAGCCGCACACGAGGCACGCCTCCGCGGAGAGCGAGAGCGCGGCAATCTCGGCATCGGGCAACCGGAAACCGTCGCTGGCGTAGTTGCGCAGGAAGACTTCGATGGGGTCGCCGCTCGCGTCGCGACCGAGAGCGCGGCGCGCGACGTGCGCGGCACCCGTGCGCAGCTGCATCCACAGCGCGCGCAGGCTGCCGGTGCGCGAGAACTCGCGCGCGAAACCGCGGTAGCCCCTCAGCACGACGCCGCCTCGATGCCGGCGCGACGTCCCGAGAGCAGCGCGACGCCGAGCCCCGTGCGATCGCGCGCGGGGTCGAAGGAACCGAGCAGGTCGCCGGCCGCAAAACAGTTCGCGAAGCGCGGCAAACCGTCCGGGCCGAGCGGGCGCAACCGCATGTCGGTGCGCACGCCGGTGCCGAAGAGCGGCTGCTCGCCCTCGTAGTCGCGCCGCACCAATTGGCTCGCCGCGAGTCCGTCGACGCGGCGACCGGCGAGATCGTGCAGCGGAAGTCCCAGCAGCGGCTCGACGAGCTGGCCGCCGCGCAGGGCGATGCCGCCGCCGACGAAGCGACCGGTGGCGAGCACGAGCGCGTCGCACGGAAGCATCGCCGTGTCGTCCTGCCGACTCGGCGGGCCAGGCGCTGCGCGCCCTGCGTGATGACTCGGAGGGCCAGGCGCTGCGAGCTGCACGCCGCGCACGCGAACGCCTGCGATCTCCACGCGCTCCACCCGGCCCGCGATCCGCTCGACGCCCGCACGCGAGAGCGCCGCGCCGAGCGCGCGATCGAGACGAAATCCGGCGAGCGACAGCGCCGGCGCACCGACCAGCTCCGCCGCGCGACAGCCAGCCGTCGCTTCGAACCACGCTCGCGTACCGGCGGCAGGGTCGAGACCGAGCACGGGCGGAACGAGCAGCAGGCGGCCCTCTGCGCCGAGTGCGGCGACGGCGTCGCGCAGCGCGCCACGCGCCGCATCGGTGTCGAGGCTCCGTGCGAAGCGCGCGGGCTGCGCGGCGTCGTCGCGCAGCGCTTCGGGCAGCGCGAGTCGCACGATCGAGAGCGCGCGCGATGCGAGGCCGACCGCCGCCATTTCCGCCGCGAGCGTGCGCAGCGCGTTGCGGACCTCGAAGCCGGGGAGTCCGGGCACGTCGACCAGCGCAATCTCGTCGGCGCTTTCGAGATCGCCCTCCCCCGCGCCGGAGAAGGCGAGATCGGCGGCGCGCAAGGCGCCGTGAACGTCGGCCAGCCAGCGCGTCTGCGCGAGGCTGCCGTGCACGCGCAGCCCCGACGGCGCGAGCCAGACGTCGAGCGCCGCTACGGCTTCCTTCACTTCTTCTTCGGGTCCGCGTTCGCGAAACAGCGTCGCGTAGGGATGCACGGGGTTCGTCGCAGCGACGGCGTGCACGCGGCCGATCGGTGCGAGCAGGCGACCCGATGCAGGGTCGCGCAGCGGCAGCCCGCCGCGTCGCAACGGGGACGCGGCGGCGACGTCGAGCGTTCCCCACGAGAGCGCCGTCGCGCCGGGCGCGGCACACACGAGCGTCACCTCGGCGCCGCGCGACGCAAGCTCGAGCGCCGCGCTGCTGCCTGCGAGACCAGCGCCGACGACGACGGCCTTCACGACGTGAAGCCCCGGCCGGCGAGGAAGCTGTGGCGGTGGATCTCCATCGCGGCGAGGTGCGACCCGCCCAGGGCCGGCGCGACGGCGCGCCAACGCTCGTCGACGAAGGCACGCACCTCCTCGACGCAGCGGGCGGCCGACCAGTCGAGCTCATCGGCGAGCACGGCCGCAGCGTCGCCCACGCAGCCCGCGCCCTGACACGCACCGACGCCGAGCCGTACGCGTAGCGCGCAATCGGTCAGCCGGCGCACACCCTCGCGCGTGACGACGTGCCGCAGCTCCGCGTCGAGCACCGGCTCGCAGGCGCACACCACGCGCGGAGCCGTCGCGCCGTCTCTCCGCAGTTCGGTGTCATGATCGGCCAGCACCTGGGACGTTCGCGTGCCGTGGCGGAAGCCGAGCCGCACCACCGCGGTGACCGGCGTTCGAAAGCGCTTCGCGGTGGCGAGCACGTCGAGCGTGCCGTCGCCGCCGGGCAGCGGCGTCGTCGCGCTGCGACCGGGTTCGCGCACGCCGAGCGCCGTGCAGATCCGATCTGCCGCGTCTTCGGCCATCAACCGATACGCGGCGAGCTTGCCACCCGCGATCGTGAAGAGTCCCGGCGCGCCGTCGCACGCGTGGTCGACGACGACGTAGTCGCGCGACAGCTCGTCTTCGTTCTTGCCGAAGCCCCACAGTGTGGGCCGCACGCCCTGGATGGTGTGCGTCACGCGATGCCGGCGGATCGACGGGATCGAGCGCTCCATCGCCTGCAGCACGTAGGCGACCTCGTCCTCGGTCGCCTCGAGGCGATCGAGGTCGCCGTAGAAGTCGTCGTCGGTGGTGCCCGCCATGCTGTTCTGCTCGTGCGGAAACGCTGAACATGTCGCGACCGTCGACGCCGCGCGCGTAGACCGCCAGATTCGAGACGCGGCGCTCGAAGACGAGGTGGATGCCCTTGCCCGGGCGCAGCCGCAGTTCGACACCGGCCAGCGCCGCGAGCTTCGGCACCCACGGCCCGCCCGCGTTCATGCAGACGTCGGCCTCGATCGCGAACTCTTCGCCGTTGATGCGGTCGCGCATGCGGCCACCGACGACGCGCCCGCCGCCCGGCTCGCGCAGCCATTCGACGAGCTCCGTGTGCGTGAGCACGACGGCGCCGCGTTCGGCTGCGTCGAGCGCGTTCGCGGCGGTGAGGCGCGCGGCGTCGACGCCCCATTCGTCGAGCGTGAAGGCGCACTCGAGGCGCGGTGAGAGCGCGGGTTCGAGGCGCAGCGCCTCGGCCCGCGAGAGCCGCGTGTGCGAGCGTCCGTTCTTGAAGGGCTGGTACTGGTCGTACATCTCGAGGCCGACCTCGACCAGCTCGGGCCCGATCGGATCCTCGGGAAACACCGGCATCACGAACGGAATCCGGAAGATCAGGTGCGACGCGATGCGCTGGATGGCGCCCGAATCGACGCACGAGTGCAGCGTGACATCGGGATCCTTCTGCAGGTAGCGCAGCCCGCCGTGGATCATTCCGGACGACGCCCACGACGTGCCCGAGCCGAACTCGCGGCGTTCGACCAGCGCGCAGCGCACACCGCGCAAGGCGAGGTCGCGCGCGATCCCGGCTCCGTTGATGCCGCCCCCGACGACGAGGACCGGGACGCGGATGCTGCGGCTCACTGCGGCCGCAGCGCCTTCGCTTCGCGCCGCACGGCTTCGCGCTGGGCGGGAGAGAGCGTCGGGATCTCGAGGCGCTGGCCGGGATGGAGACGCGCCGGGTCGCGGATCTGATCGCGGTTGGCGCGATACAGGGCCGGCCACAGCGACGGATCGCCGAGCGTCAGCGCGGCGATCGTCGCGAGCGTGTCGCCGTCGCGTACGTCGTGGAAACTGGAAGGCATCGCCGCGACGGCCAGCCACGCAAGCGCCGCGAGAAGACCCACGCGGACACGGACGCTCATCGCGCGCGCTCCCCCGGAGCCGGCGGCGCCGGCGCGATGCGCAGGCGCAATTCTTCGAGCTGGCCCGGCTCGACCGCGGACGGTGCATCCATCAGCAGGTCCTGACCGCGCTGCGTCTTCGGGAACGCGATCACGTCGCGCAGGCTCTCGGCACCGGCGAGCAGCATCGCGATGCGGTCGAGGCCGAACGCGAAACCGCCGTGCGGAGGTGCACCGGCGTCGAGCGCGTTCAGCACGAAGCCGAAGCGCTCCTCCATCTCGGCCTTCGAGTAGCCGAGCAGTTCGAAGATCTTGCGCTGTACGTCGCTGCGGTGGTTGCGCAGGCTCCCGCTGCCCAGCTCGAGGCCGTTCATCACGACGTCGTAGTGTGTGCCGCGCATGCGCTCGGGATCGCTGTCGAAGAGCGCGATGTCCTCCTCGACCGGCGCGACGAAGGGCATGTGCATGAAGGTGAGCTTGCCGTGCTCATCGCGCTCGAAGACCGGAAAATTCAACACGAAGAGCGGCGCCCACGCGCGCGCGTCGACGCGGCCGAGCTGGCGGCCGAGGTCGGTGCGCAGCCGGCCCAGGATCGCGTGCGCCTTGGCGAACTCGTCGGCGGCGAAGAAGAGCAGCGAACCCGGATCGCGCCCCGGTGCGTTCGGTGATGCCGGCGCGCTCCGCGTCCGAGAGGAACTTCGCGATCGGCGACTGCCACGAGCCGTCGGCGCTGACGCGCACCCAGGCCAGGCCCTTCGCGCCGAGTTCCTTCTTCACGAACGACTCGAGGCGATCGATCTCGCCACGCGTCAGCGCGTCGGCGTCGTGGATCGGCAGGCACTTCACGACGCCGCCCTTCTGCACGGCGGCGCCGAAGGCGCGGAACCCGGTGCTGCGGAACAGGTCGGTCAGCTCGACGAGCTCCAGCAGCACGCGCGTGTCGGGCTTGTCCGAGCCGTAACGCGCCATCGCGTCGGCGTAGGAGAGCCGCGGGAACGGTCGCTCGAGTTCGATGCCGCCGGCTTCGCGCCAGGCGCGGACGGTGACCTCTTCGAGCACGGCCAGCACTTCTTCGACGCCGACGAAGGACATCTCGAAATCGATCTGCGTGAACTCGAGCTGGCGATCGGCGCGCAGGTCTTCGTCGCGGAAGCAGCGCGCGATCTGGAAGTAGCGCTCGAAGCCCGCGATCATCAGCAACTGCTTCATGATCTGCGGCGACTGCGGCAGCGCATAGAACTCGCCCGGCTGGAGGCGGCTCGGCACCAGGAAGTCGCGCGCACCTTCGGGTGTCGCCCTGGCGAGGATCGGGGTCTCGATCTCGAGGAACCCCAGCTCGGAGAGCGTCGCGCGCGCCGATTGGTAGAGCGCGTGACGCACGCGCAGCGCGCGCTGCAACGGCGCGCGGCGCAGATCGTGGATGCGGTGTCGCAGCCGCACGATCTCGTCGGCGCCCGGATCCTCTTCGATCGGGAACGGCGGCGGCGTCGCGACGTTGAGGATGCGCAGCTCGCGCACCGCGACTTCGACCTCGCCGGTCGGGAGCTTCGGGTTCACCGTCTCGGGCGTGCGGCGCTCGACGGTTCCGCGCGCCAGCAGCACGAACTCGCTGCGCAGCTCGCCGGCGCGCGCGTGGGCGTCGGCCGCGACTTCGGGCCGGAACACCACCTGCACCAGGCCCTCGCGATCGCGCAGGTCGACGAAGATCACGCCGCCGTGGTCGCGGCGAGACTGCACCCAGCCGGCCACCACCACCTCGCTCCCGACGAGATCGGCGCTGATCGCGCCACAGGCGTGGCTGCGCCGCAGCGCGCCCATCTGATCGAGCGGGTGATCGAGGTGGCCGGCGCCCGGTCGGGCACTGGACCGGACTCCGTCGGACAAGGCGTCTCTCCTGTCGGGGGCCGGATCGGGAGCGGAGGTGAAAAGGCAAGTGAAATCGGCGAGTTGGTTAGCAACGGAGCGTGTGGGTGTCAAACCTGGATGGCGCCCGCGGCGACGAACTAAAGCTCCGTGGCGGAGCACAGGCGGTCGCGGCCGAGCGACTTCGCGCGGTACATGGCCTTGTCGGCCATGTCGATCAGCCCCTCGGCCTCGCGCCCGTGCATCGGGAACGCCGCCACGCCGACGCTGACCGTGACCTGCAGCGACGCCGAGCCGTGCGTCTCGAAGTGGGCGCGCGCGACGGCGGCGCGGATGCGCTCGCCGATCTGGATCCCGCTCTCGAGGCTGGTGTCCACCAGCAGGATCGTGAACTCGTCGCCGCCGTAGCGGGCCAGCGTGTCGACCTGCCGGATGCACGTGCCAAACACCTCTGCGAGTCGGCGCAGCGTGCGCGACCCGACCAGATGGCCGTGTTGGTCGTTCACCAGCTTGAAGCGATCGATGTCGAGAAAGAGCAGCGCGAGTTGGGTGCCATAGCGTTCGGCGCGACGAATCTCGTGGTCGAGGGCGGTGAAGAGGTAGCGGGCATTGTAGGCGCCGGTGACGTCGTCGACGAAGGCGCGCTCCTTCGCCTGGTGGTAACACTCGGCGTTCTGGATCGCGGCCTGCGCGTGTGCAGCGACGAGCCGCGCGATCTCGAGATCCTTGTCGCCGATGCGGCGATCCGACTCCGGCAGCAGCAGCACGCCGCCTTCCGACGCGCGCCCGTGGATCGGCACGGCCAGCATGCGTCCGGGCTGAACCCCTGCGGCGCGCACCATTTCGAGCAGCGGTCCGCCCTCGAGCACGCTGGCTTGTGGCATTGCCTCGACATCGATCGGCTTCTCGCCGGTCAGCGCTGCGCGCAGGCTCTCGGCTGCGGGCTCCTGCCAACCGCGCAGCACCACGTCGTCGGATCCGAGATTGGCGGCGCGATGGAAGATCGCGAGTCCCTGCGCGCGATCGAGTCTCGCGAGGAGCACGTCGAGCGCAATCGTGTGGATCTCGGCAGGCTCGAGCGACGCGGCGAGTGGGCGGCAGTCCTCGACCGTCGCGAGCAGGTCGCGCAGGTGCACGTTCTCGGCCTGGATGCGGCGCCGGTCGAGTGTGCGCCGCACGACCAGCGCGAGTTCATCGCCGTGCACGGGTTTGTTGAGATAGTCCGCCGCGCCCATGCGCAGCGCCTGGATCGCGCTGTCCACCGAAGCGTGCGCGGTGATCAGGATGACGTCGGTGTCGGGGTACTCGGCACGCACACGCGAGAGCAGCTCGATGCCGGAGAGCCCGGGCAGATGGAGATCGGTGAGCACCAGGTCGACGGGTGCGCGACGCAGCGCCACCAGTGCGTCTTCCGCGCTTCCTGCGGTCTCGACCTGTGCGACATCGCCGATCGCGTCGAGCGCAACCTCGCGATCGAAGCGGGTGTCGTCGACGATCAGGACACGCGGACGCGAGCTGCCCTCATCCATCGCTCCCTCGCGCCCTCCAGCCACGGTCTCCCTGGCGTGGTGAAAGAAGACCCCCGGCCGCGTGTGCTGACGAAGCTTCGCCTATCGAGTTGCCAGGCGCCCTCAGGCCCGCCATCGGCGCTCCGTTGCCCGGCCTTGAGATTTGCCTCCGTATCCCAGTGGGTGCGCGGCTCGCGGCGCCGACGAGACTGCGACCAGACGGCCTCAGCGCCGCGCAGACGCTCGGTCGGCCACCGTGTGCCCCCGGCCCCGTCAGCCCCCGGCGGCCGAGCGGTGCTCCGGCGGCGGCAGCACGGACCTCCAGTTCTGTCCGGAGTCATCGGTGTGAAGCACGTTGCCGCGTTCGCCCACGATGTAGCCGCTCTTGCCACCCGGTGCGAACCAGATGTCGCGCATGAAGGTGAAGATGTTCGGGAACCCCTTCTGCGGCGCGGCCCACGTTTCGCCCCGATCGCTCGACACCCGGACGAAGCCCTTCTCGCCGACCGCGATCACCTTTCCGTCCACCGGGAAGAGCGAAAAGATCGCCTGTTTCCGGCCGGTGTCTCGGTACACCCAGTTGTGCCCGCCGTCGTGGGACACGAGCACGACGCCACCGAGACCCGCGATGTAACCCTCGTTCGGGTCGGCGAAGCGGACCGAGAACAGGTACGGGTTCTGCGCGATCGTGACGGCGATGCCCGGCTCGTCGGCTTTGCGGCTCGCGAGATAGCGGCGCAGGAACTCGGGGTCGCTGTCCAGGAAGTCCTCATAATCCCACGGCGGCGAGCCGCGCTTGCGGATCCGGTCGGAAAGCAGACCCGCTTCCTCGAGCACGGCCGAGATGGCTTGCTGGCGCGCCTCGAGGATCTCGAAGAGCGGGGTGGGATCGTCCTCTTTGCCGAATGCCGCAAGCTCCGCGGCGCTCGCCACCGGTTCGATCGCGACGTTGAGGTGCGGCAGATCGATGATCTTCTTGGCGAACTCGCGCAGCGACGCGGCGTGCGCTTCGCTGATCTCGATCTCGTTGTAGCCGAGGCGAATCGGCGGCACCGAGATGTCCTGCTGGATCGCCGCGCGTTCCCAGGTCTGACCGGCGTTCTCGCTGTGGAAGATGTAGCCGAACTCGCCGATGATCCAGCAGTCCTTGCCATTGGGGAGGCAGTAGATGTCGGTGAGGCCGACGTCCTCGTAGACCTTCTCGCCGTTGCGGACCTTGTCCTGCTCGGGCGGCGAGAGCCAGACGAACTGCGGGTGGAGCTGGTCGATGGTGAGCGAGCGATCCTGCCAGCTCTTGCCCCCGTCGTCGGTGAAGAGCCGACCGCCCCACTCGCCAACGGCCCATGCCGTATTCGCGTCGAGCGCCTGAACGGCGAACAAGTGGGTGTCCTCCGCCACCTTGTTGTTCGGCTGCCGCGTCCAGGTGAGTCCGCCGTCTTCCGTCCGCAGAATGGTGCCCGACTGGCCGACCGCCCAGCCACGTTTGGCATCCGCCATCGACACGTCGTACAGGATCTGGCGCGTCCCCGATTCGCCCTTCTTCCAGGTCTTGCCCGCGTCGTCGCTGACGTAGATCGCACCCCAGTAGCCGACCGCGACGACCTTCTCGGGCGTGGGAGCGGAGACCGCGAAGAGATCATCGTAGATCGTGATGTCCCCCGTCGGTAGCTCGGGCGTGAAGTTGATCTCGTGGCATCCGACTGCAACGAAGGCGGATGCCGAAAGACCCGCGAGTGCCAGCACGGACCGGATCGCGCATCGACTCGCTCGGGGGGACGACTTCATGAACCACCTCCGGCCCGGCGAGGGCCAGCTCGAAAGCTCGCAACTTGCAACTGCGCAGCTCTACATTTCGCCATCGGACATAGCGCAATCGGACAAAGCCCGACCTCCGGAACCGACGGTCCGGGGATTCCCTCTCTAAACTAGGCAGCGATGCGTTGTCAAGAACGCGACCTCGTTGGCGCCCATCGCGCGGCCGTTCGCGGCCGCGACGAGGCGTCGGTTCCGACTCCTTGAAGGACGTGACGCCCCTGGACTCCGACGTGCAGGTCACCGGAACCGGAAGCCGGGAATCGACGCTGCCGGCGCGCGTGCAGAGCGGCAAAGTGCGCGTTCCGCCGCGTTTCTGGCTGCGGGCCATCGGCTTGCCCCAGGCGCTGCGGCTGTCCGGCTGTTTCGCAGCGATCGCGCTTCGAGAAGCGCTGGGCCGCCCGCTCGACGCCTTCGCCGGGACCGAGGCGAAAGTGCAGCGACGCGTGGGGCGGCGCAGCGCCGCGGCGCGGCGCGTCGCACGCGCGCTCGGGGATCTGAAGGGACCCTTCGCGAAGGCGGGCCAGTTCGCCTCGCTCCGCTACGACGTGCTCGCGCCCGAAGTGCGCGCGGCCTTTGCGACGCTGCAGGACCGTGTCGCAGCGCGACCACTCGCCGAGATCACAGCGGTCGTGGAGGCGGAGCTGGGCGTCCCGCTCGCCGCGCGTTTCGCGGAGTTCGAGGCCATGCCGCTCGGCACCGCGTCGGTCGCGCAGGTGCACCGCGCGCGACTCCTCAGCGGCGAAGCGGTCGCCGTGAAGGTGCAGTTCCCCTGGCTCGCGTACTCGCTGCACGCCGACCTCGCGCTCGCGCGCCTGCTGCTCCGCACACTCGGCGGACGCAAGGCGTCGCCGACCCGTGCGCGGCTCTTCGACGAGTTCGCCGCGAGTCTCGCCGAGGAACTCGACTTCGAGCGCGAGGCGCGCGTCGCCGGCGAGATCGCCGCGAACCTGGCCGGCGACCCGCAGGTGGTGGTGCCGACCATCCACCGCGAGCTCTCGACGCGCCGCGTGCTGGTGATGAGTTATCTGCCGGCGATCCCGATCGCGGATCGCGCGACGCTCGCGCAGCGCGGCGTGCCGGTGCGCGATGTGCTCGCCACACTCGCGCGCGCCTACGCCAAGCAGGTCTTCGTCGACGGCCTCTTCCACGCCGATCCGCACCCCGGCAACCTGTTCGTGATCGACGAACCCGACGCCAGCGCGCGCCCGCGCGTGCTCTTCATCGACTTCGGACTCTCGAAACACCTCGATCCGACGCTGCGCCGGGAGCTGCGCCTCGGCATCCACGCACTGCTGCGTCGCGACGTCGAGGGCTTCGTCGACGGCATGGAGCGCATGGGCATGATCGCGCCGGGAGCCCGCGACGGGGTGCGCGACGCGGTCGCCGCGATGTTCGAGCGGATGAGCGGCGAAGGACAGCTGCTGGGCCTCGGCGGCGGCGCAGGTCCTGGCGCTGAAGGACCAGGCCAAGCGCCTGCTCGAAGAAACCCCCGGCCTCCAGCTGCCGAACGAGCTGCTGCTCTACGCGAAGACGATGTCCTACCTGTTCGCGCTCGGCGATCAGCTGGCTGCGGGCGTCGACATCATGCGCATCAGCGTCCCCTACCTGCTGCGCTTCCTCGCCGAACGCGAGTAGCTATTTCGCGCGCGGGACCAGACGTCCGCCGAGGATGCGGATGAAGCCGGTGGCGTCGGACTGGCGGTATTCGGTTGCGGAGTCCTCGAAGGTCACCGTCGACTCGGAGTAGAGCGACACCGGCGAGCGGCGGCCGGTCACCGTCGCGCTGCCCTTGTAGAGCTTCACGCGCGCCTCCCCTGTCACGTTCTCCTGGGACTGGTCGATGGCGGCGCGCAGGAAGCGCATCTCGGGTGCGTACCAGAAGCCGTTGTAGATCAGCTCGGCGAAGCGCGGCGAGAGGCGATCGCGCTCGTGCATCACCTCGCGGTCGAGCGTGAGCGACTCGACGGCGCGGTGTGCAACGTGGAGCACGGTGCCGCCCGGAGTCTCGTAGACGCCGCGCGATTTCATCCCGACGAAGCGGTTCTCGACGAGGTCCACGCGACCGACGCCGTGCGCGCCCGCGATCTTGTTCAGGCGGTCGAGCAACGGGAAGGGCCCGAGCCGCTCGCCGTCGACCGAGATCGGGATGCCCTTCTCGAAGCCGATCAACACCTCGACGGGCTGGTTCGGGGCATCCTGCGGCGACCGCGTCCAGATGAACATGTCGTCCGTCGGTGCGCGCCAGGGATCCTCGAGGATCCCGCCCTCGTAGGAGATGTGCATCGCGTTGCGGTCCATCGAGTACGGCTTGGCCTTGGTCGCGGTGATCGGGATGCCGTGCTTCTCGGCGTAGCCGATGCAGTCGGTGCGCGAGCGCAGCTCCCATTCTCGCCAGGGCGCGATCACGCCGAGTTCCGGTGCGAGCGCGCGGTAGGTCAGCTCGAAGCGGACCTGGTCGTTGCCCTTGCCGGTGGCGCCGTGCGCGACCGCGTCGCAACCCGTCGCGCGCGCCACCTCGATCTGGTGTTTCGCGATCAGCGGACGCGCGAGCGAGGTGCCGAGGAGATACGAGCCCTCGTAGACGGCGCAGCCCTGGATCGCGGGGAACACGAAGTCGCGCACGAACTCTTCGCGCGCGTCCACCACCACACAGTCGGCGGCGCCCGTCGCCTTCGCCTTGTCGGGCAGCCCCGACAGTTCCTCTTCCTGACCGATGTCCGCGCAGTACGCGACCACCTCGCAGTCGTAGTGCTCGATCAGCCACTTGAGGATCACCGACGTGTCGAGACCGCCGCTGTAGGCGAGACAAACACGGCGCACCGGGGGGCGAGAAGCCATGGGCAGTCCTCCGGCCGCGCAGTCTAACCGAGCACCGCCCCCCCGCTCCGCCCGCCCGTCGACTTGCGGGACGGACGTGACTTGGGGACGTTCCTGGCTTGTTGACTTAGTTGACTTCAGGAACGTCCCCAAGTCAACGCGTCCCCAAGTCGACGGCTACTCCTTGAACTGGATTTCGTAGAGTTCGTTGTCGTCGATGATCTTCTGGATCTCGTCGTCCGAGAGCGTGCCCGTGGCGTTCACCGTGATCGACTGCTCGCGGCCGGTCGCGAGGTCGCGCGCCGAAACGGCCACGATGCCGTTGGTGTCGATGTCGAACGACACCTCGACCTCCGGTTCGCCCTTGCGGGCCTCGCGGACGCCCGAGAGGATGAACTCGCCGAGCAGGTCGTTCTCTTCCGCGACGTCGCTCTCGCCCTGGAGCACGCGGATCTTCACCGCGGTCTGGTTGTCGCGCGTCGTGGTGAAGACGTGCGCGCGGCGCACCGGCAGCGTCGTATTGCGCTCGATCAATTTGGCGAAGTGACCGCCGTAGGTCGCGATGCCGAGCGAGAGCGGCGTCACGTCGAGCAGCAGCAGCTTCTGCTCGTCCGAGAGCAGCGCTTCCGCCTGGATCGCCGCGCCGATCGCCACGACCTCGTCCGGGTTGACGCCCTTGTGCGGGCGCTTGCCGAAGAACTCCGCCACCCGCTCCTGCACGAGCGGCATGCGCGTCTGGCCGCCGACCAGGATCACCTGATCGACCTGCGGCGGTGTCAGCCCCGCGTCGCTCAGGCAGAGCTTCACGGTCTCCATCGTGCGATCGACGATGTCGCCCGCCAGCTGTTCGAGCTTCTCGCGCTCCAATACCACCGACAGGTGGCGCGGCCCATTCGCGTCCGAAGCGATGAAGGGAAGGTTCACCTCGGTCTGCAAGCTCTGCGAGAGGTCGCACTTCGCCTTCTCTGCGGCGTCCTTGAGGCGCTGGAGCGCCATCGGCTCGGAGCGCAGATCGATGCCCTCCGCCGCTTCGAACTGTTCGAGGAGCTCATTCACGACGCGACGATCGAAGTCCTCGCCACCCAGGAACGTGTCGCCGGCGGTCGCGAGCACTTCGAGCACGCCGTCGCTCATCTCGAGAATCGACACGTCGAAGGTGCCGCCGCCGAGGTCGTAGATCAGCACCGTCTCGTCGCTGGGCTTGCGGCCGAAACCGTACGCGAGCGCCGCGGCGGTGGGTTCGTTGATGATGCGCAGCACTTCGAGCCCGGCGATCTTGCCGGCGTCCTTGGTGCACTGGCGCTGGGCGTCGTTGAAGTGGGCGGGCACCGTGATCACGGCTTCGCGCACCGGCTCGCCGAGGTGTTCCTGGGCGACGCGCTTCATCTCGCGCAGGATGATGCCCGCGATCTCGGGGCAGGTGAAAACCTTCTCGCCGAGTTTGATGCGGGGATCCTGGTTCGGACCCTCGATGATCTCGTAGGGCGTGAGTTCGCGTGCATGGCCGACTTCTTCCGAGTCGAAGCGGCGGCCGATCAGACGCTTGCTGGCGTAGACGGTGTTGCGCGCGTTGGTGATCGCCTGACGCTTGGCGAGGTGGCCGACGAGCCGCTTGCCATCGTCCGCGAGCGCGAACATCGACGGTGTCGTCTTGTAGCCGCCCGTGTTCGAGATCACGACCGGTTGGCCGTTGTCCACCACCGCGACACACGAATTCGTGGTCCCGAGGTCGATGCCGATCACACGACTCATCGCTTCCCCCCCAGCCAGCGCAACGCCCGGCCACCGAACGCGCGCAGTTCGGCGCGCGCTTCTTCGTCCTTTGGATCGATCGCGACGGCGGTTTCGAGCTCACGACGCGCGTTCGCCTCGAGTCCCGCCGCCTTGTAGACCTGTCCCAACACGCGGTGGTGAGCCGCGTTCGTCCCGTCGAGCTCGACGGCCGCCATCGCCCATTCCTTCGCCTGGTGCAGATCGCCGCCGGTCGCCCACGCGAGCCGAGCGCTGCGATGCAACAGATCCGCGTCGTGCGGCCGGTACTCGAGCGCATCACCGAAAGCGCGCAGCGCGGTCGGGAAGTCGCGCAGCTCGAGGGCGCTCTCGCCCTCGCGCAGGAGCTGCTTCGCGCGCTCTTCGTGCGCTTTGCGCTGCACCTCGCCGAAGCGCTCCTTGTAGCTCTCGTTCCACGGATCGAAGGCGATCGCGAGACGCACGCCGCCAGCGGCTTCCAACCAGCGCTCCGCGGCGAACGACGCCATGGCCGCCTCGAACAGGCGTTTGGCGCGCGCGCGGCGATCGCGCACGATGCGCGAGTGAAGCGAGAAGACGTGCGGGCGGCGCGTGCGGGGCGGGGCCGCGACACGGCTCGGCTCCGCCTCGGCTTGCGCCTCAGCCGACACTTCGGGCGCCGCGGCGCTCGCCGCTTCCGGCGCGACGTTCGCTGCCGCGGGCACGTTGCCCCCCGCGGCCGCCAGCGAGCGCTCGATCTCGGCGCGCGCCAGCGGGTCGGCGAGCAATTCGTACGACTCGACGATCTTCCCGAAGATGCGCTCGAGGCGTTTGCCGAACGGGCCGACGTTGCGCCGGAAGAAGCGATCCGGGTGCAGTTCCCTCGACAGCGCGAAGTACGCCTTGCGCAGCACCTTGCGATCGGCGTCGGCCGCGACGCCGAGGATCTCGTGGTACGGCCGGTCCAACTTCGCCTCGAACTCGACAATGCGTTGTTGGACTTCGACCGGGATCTCGAGACTCGGATCGATGTCGTCCGACAGCGCCACGAGCGCAGCCGCGTCGGGCTCGCTCGGCGGCGGCGTCGCCGGGCGCGGCGCGGATGGGATGCGTCGGTTGCCGGAGTTCAGCACGACGACGCCTTCGGCCAGCCAGCGCTCGAGGCAACGGTCGACTTCGCCGGGAGCGATGCCGCCGATCGCGCGAAGGTGTACCCACGAGGTCGCGCCGTCGATGCGCGACAGCAGATATCCCTCGGCCGGCGTGAGAACGAGGCGCGTGGGATCCACGTCGGGCCCGAGCCGCGGGACCCCCTCGATCGTCGCCGCCGTATTGCCTTGAAGACGCATGTCCCCCATCCCCGGTCGCAACTTGCCGGTCAGACCCGTCAGGGCCTCGCACCCTCATCGGTCCGCCGGACGCAAAGCTGAGTCGCGACGCCGGATGGGCGCCCCCGGACGCGCAATGCCGGACCGCCGCCCCCTGGGGCCGCGAGAAGAGGTGCCGCCGCAAGAGGAGCCGGGCGTCAAGTTATTTCTTGTCAAGTTATTCGAGCGCACTCGGCCGGGCAGCCCCGCCGATGTCGCCGAATAACTTGACAAGAAATAACTTGACGCCCGGCTCCCCCTACGCCCGGCACCGCCTCAGAGGCACCGCCTATCGCGTCAGGAGGGCTTCGAGGATGGCTTTCTGGGCGTGTAGGCGGTTCTCGGCCTGGTCGAAGACGATGCTGTGCGGGCCGTCGAGCACGTCGTCGGTGATCTCTTCGCCGCGATGGGCCGGCAGGCAGTGCATCACCAGGGCGTCCGGGGCGTGGCGCAGCAGGCGCGCGTTGACCTGGAAGGGCTCGAAGAGCGCTTTGCGGCGCTCGGACTCGGCCTCCTGGCCCATGCTCGTCCAGACGTCCGTGTAGACGAAGTTCGCGCCGCGCACGGCTTCGACCGGGTCCTCGGTGAAGGTGATGCGGGCACCGCTCGCGGCGGCGATCGCCATCGCGCGCTGGCGCACCTGGCGCGCGGGTTGGTGGCTGCGCGGCGTCGCGAGCCGCAGTTCGCCGCCGAGCACGGCGAAGGCGTTGAGCAGCGAGTTGGCGACGTTGTTGCCGTCGCCGACGTACGCCACCACGACCTTCTCGAGATCCGCGCGCTCGCTGATGGTCTGCAGATCGGCCATCGCCTGGCACGGGTGCAGCAAGTCGGTGAGTCCGTTGATCACCGGGATCGTGGCCGCAGCGGCGAGCTCTTCGACGAGCGCGTGGTCGTAGGTGCGCGCCACCATCCCGTGCACCCAGCGCGACAGGTTGCGCGCCACGTCGGCGGCCGATTCGCGCGTGCCGATGCCCACCTGCTCCGGCCGCAGCAGGATCGCGTGGCCGCCGAGCTGGGTCATCCCGGCCTCGAAGGTGACGTGCGTGCGCAGCGACGGCTTCTCGAAGTACATCGCGAGCGTGCGCCCGCTCAGCGTCTGGGGCGTCTCGCCGCGCCGATAGCCGCGCTTCAGCTCGTGGGCGCGCGCGAGGATTCGGCGTAGATCCTCCGCCTTCCAATCGGCGAGCGAGAGGAAGTCCTTCGGCGCACTCATCGCGTGAGCAGCGTGCCGACGCCGCCATCCGTGAAGATCTCGAGCAGTACCGCGTGCACGACGCGCCCGTCGATCACGTGGGCGCGCGCAACGCCGCCGTTCACCGCCGTGGTGCAGCACGCAATCTTGGGAATCATCCCGCCCTTGATGACGCCCTCGGCGACGAGCTGCTCGGCGCGCGCGCGAGAAAGCTCGGGAATCAGCCGGCCGTCGGCGTCGAGCACGCCCGGGACGTCGGTGAGCAGGATCAGCTTCTCGGCGTGCAGCGACTGCGCGATCGCACCGGCCGCCTCGTCGGCGTTCACGTTGTAGGTGAGGCCGTCGTCGGCGACACCGATCGGCGCGATCACCGGTACGAAGCCGGCGTCCGCCACCGCCGTGATCGCCGAGGCGTCCACCGCGATGATTTCGCCGACGCGCCCGAGGTCGCGTCCGTCCTTGCGGCGCCGCTTGACGCGGATCATGCCGCCGTCGCTGCCGGTCAGGCCGATTGCGCGACCGCCGCCCTGCTGGATCAGCTCGACGATCTCGTGGTTCACCTTGCCGCCGAGCACCATCTCGACGACGTCCATGGTCTCGTCGTCGGTGACGCGCAGGCCGTCCACGAAGCTCGATGCCTTGCCGAAGCGTTCGAGCATGGCGCCGATCTGCGGGCCGCCGCCGTGCACGATCACCGGGCGCACGCCGATGTGCTTGAGCAGCACGACGTCGATCGCGAAGGAGGCGCGCAGCTCGGCGTCCTTCTGGGCAGCGCCGCCGTATTTGATGACGATGGTCTTGTCGAGGAAACGCCGCATGTAGGGCAGCGCTTCGATGAGAATCTCCGCCTTGTCGATCAGCGCCTGCATCGGAAGGGTTCCTCGCGGCTCGTCACTCGCCATCCGCGGCGTTCTTCCGCGCGCGCGCCACAGCTTCGATCGATTCGACGAGACTACGGTAGAGGAGCACGTTGCGCACCGCTGCCGAGAGCGCGGCGCTGAGCACCTCGGCGGTGCGCGGTGACGCTGCGCGCGCGTCGGCGGTGAAGATCCGGCACACCCCGAGCGTGCGGCCCCGGAAGCGCAGCGGCAGCACCAGCAGGGCTGCGACGGAGCCACCCTCAGGCGTGTCGACCGACGCGGCGAAGCGCGGGTCGGCCGCGGGCGCGGCGCACGCGATCGGGTGACCGCTCTCGAAGGCCGCGCCGGTGAGCCCGGCGTCGCGCGGCAGCGCCTCGCGATCCGCGGCGCCGTCGGCTTCCCACTGCGCCTCGCGCCGCAGCGTGCCGGTCTCGGCGTCGAGCAGGTAGACCGACACCGGCGCGGCGCCGAGGCACTCGGCGACCGCGCGCAGCGCCGAGCCCAGCACGCGCGTCGGTTCGACCTCGCGCGTCATCGCGTCGCAGACGAGTCGCGCGAGTTCGGAGTCGCCCTCCGGCGCGGATCCTTCGCCGGCCGCCAGCAGCGCCGCGTCGCCGGATTCCTCCTCTCCGTCTTCGAGAACCGGGAGATCGGCGTCGAGCAGCGGCTGCGTCGGGTCGAGCCAGGGCGAGAGCGTGAGCGACAACAGCCGCAGCAGCGCGACGTCCTCTTCCGCGAACGCCTTGCCGCCGCGGCGATCCGTCGCGCAGAGTGCGCCAAAACGATCGGGACCGACACCGAGCGGCATCACGACGAACGAATTCGATTCGTAACGGTCGCCGGGCGCGGCCGCAAAGCGCGCGTCGAGACCGACGTCGTCGACCACGATCGCCTCGCCCCGCGCGACGGCGCGGCCGGCCACGCCTTCGCCGATCCCGACCGTGTCGAGTTCCTGCGGCGTCAGCTTGCGCCCCGTCGCGGCGGCGACGCGCAGGCGTCCCTCGCTGTCGTCGCGCAACAGGATCGAGGTCTTGCCCGCGTCGAGCAGGCGCGCCACGGCTTCCGTGGCACGCACCGCCAGCGACCCGCGCTCGCTGCGCACGCCGTCGCCGAGCAGCGCCTCGATCTCGCCAGCGAGGCTGCCGAGCCGGCCGCGCAGCGAGTTCCAGCTCGACGCCATCTCGAACGCCTCGAGCGCACGCCGCACCGAGAGCTTCACCTCTTCCTCGTGGAGCGGCTTCGCCAGGTAGTCGCAGGCGCCGAGGCGCAGGGCTTCGAGCACGTACTCCTGATCGGTATGCGCCGAGAGCATCACGACGCGCAGCGCCGGTCGCCGTTCGCGCAGGATGCGCAGCACGGCGAGCCCGCTCTGGTCGGGTAGCTGGATGTCGAGCACCGCGACGCCGATGCTCGGGTCCTCCGCGGCTTCGAGGGCTTCGGCCGCGCTGCTCGCGAGCTGGACGTCGATCCCTTCGGCTTGCAGCAGCTCGCGAATCGCTTCGCGGAAGAAGCGCTCGTCGTCCACCACCAGGACTCGAATCGGGCTGGGATTCATCGGCAATCGCTCCGCGGGGGCAGGAAGTTCTCGAATACGCTCACAAGATGTAGCGCGACAGGTCCTCATCGCGCGCCAGTTCGGCGAGACGCTCGCGCACGAAGGCGTCGTCGATCACGATCCGCTTGCCGCCGAGGTCGGGCGCGTCGAAGCTCACCTCGTCGAGCAGCCGCTCGATCACGGTGTGCAGGCGGCGCGCGCCGATGTCGTCGGTGCGCGCGTTCACCTGCGCCGCGATCTCGGCGAGCGCGCGCACGCCGTCGTCGCGGAACTCGAGGTGCACGTCCTCGGTGGCGAGCAGCGCGACGTACTGGCGCACCAGCGAGTTGTCCGGCTCGGTGAGGATGCGCACGAAGTCCGCCTGCGTGAGGCTCGACAGCTCGACGCGGATCGGAAAGCGCCCCTGCAACTCCGGGATCAGGTCCGATGGCTTCGCGACGTGGAAGGCGCCCGCCGCGATGAACAGGATGTGGTCGGTGCGCACGGCGCCGTGCTTGGTCTGCACCGTCGAGCCCTCGACGATCGGCAGCAGGTCGCGCTGCACGCCCTCGCGCGACACGTCGGGCCCCTGCTTGCCGCCCGCCGACGGCGCCGCGATCTTGTCGATCTCGTCGATGAACACGATGCCGGTCTGCTCGACGCGCTCGATCGCCGTCTCGCGCACCCGCTCCATGTCGACCAGGCGGGTCGCCTCTTCGGCGGCGAAGCTCTCGCGCGCGGCCGGGATCTTCAGGCGCCGCCGCCGCGTCTTCTTGGGAAAGAAGTTGCCGAGCAGATCCTTGAACTGGACGCCCATCTCCTCCACGCCCTGCGGCGTGAAGATCGACATCTGCGGCGCCGCCGAGTCGGCCGTCTCGAGTTCGATCTCGCGCTCGTCGAGCAGGCCCTGGCGCAGCATCTTGCGCAGCTTCTCGCGCGTCTCGCCGCCCGGCGCCGCGTAGCCCTCCGGGTGGATGGACGTGGCTTCGGGCACAGCCGCCACCGCGGTGGGCAGCAGCGCGTCGAGGATGCGCTCTTCGGCGCGCTCCTCCGCCTTGGCGCGCACCGCGCGCTTCTCCTCCTCGGTGATCATCTGCACCGCGAGATCGGCGAGGTCGCGCACGATCGATTCGACGTCGCGCCCGACGTAGCCCACCTCGGTGAACTTCGACGCCTCGACCTTGATGAACGGCGCCTGCGCGAGCTTCGCGAGCCGGCGCGCGACTTCGGTCTTCCCGACGCCCGTCGGCCCGATCATGATGATGTTCTTCGGCGCGATCTCGTCGCGCAGGTCCTCCGCCACCTGCTGGCGGCGCCAGCGGTTGCGCAGCGCGATCGCCACCGCGCGTTTCGCCTCGCGTTGGCCGACCACGTAGCGGTCCAGCTCGGAGACGATCTCGCGCGGCGTGAAGGTGCGCAGGTCGGTCACGGCAGTGTCACCACCTGGATTTGATCGTTGGTGTAGATGCAGACCTCGGCGGCGATGCCGAGCGCTTCGCGCGCGATTTCCTCTGCGGAAAGCGCCGTCTTGCGGAGCAGCGCGCGCGCCGCGGCCAGCGCGAAGGGGCCGCCCGAACCGATCGCGGCGATGCCGTCGTCGGGTTCGAACACGTCGCCGTTGCCCGACACCATCAGCAGCGCGCCGGGATCGCCGACCAGCAGCATCGCCTCGAGCCGGCGCAGCGCGCGGTCGGTACGCCAGTCGCGCGCCAGTTCGACCGCCGCGCGCCGCACGTTGCCGGTGTGCGCTTCGAGCTTGGCCTCGAGTCGCTCGAGCAGCGCCATGCCGTCGGCCGCGCCGCCCGCAAAGCCCACGATCGCGCGGCCCTGGCCCGCGAGCCGCACCTTCTGCGCGCCGTGCTTCGCGATCGTCTGCCCGATCGTCACCTGCCCGTCGGCGGCGATCGCGATCTTGCCGTCGCGGAGCACGCCGAGGACGGTGGTGGCCCGGATCCGCGGGGTCACGAGGTTTCCTTGCGGCGCGGCGAGGAGCGCCGCGCCCTGGGGTGCGCCTTGTCGTAGACCTCGACGAGACGCGCCACCGAGACAGCGGTGTAGCGCTGCGTGGTCGACAAGCTGGTGTGGCCGAGCAGTTCCTGGATGGACCGCAGGTCGGCGCCCATGTCGAGCAGGTGCGTCGCATAGCTGTGTCGCAGCCGATGGGGGTGAACGTGATCGGCGACACCCGCAGCAATGGCGCGGCGCCCGAGGATCCGCCGCACCGCGCGCGCACCGATGCGGCGGCGCCGCGCGTTCTGCGCGAATGACGGGAAGAGCGGCTCGGCCTGGTAGCCCGGTGAGCGGCGCGACTCGAGCCAGACGCCGAGCGCCTGGCGCGCCGCCTGCGGCAGCGGGACCACGCGTTCCTTGCGGCCCTTGCCGAGCACCCGCACCTCGCGCGCCAGCAGGTCCACGTCGCGCACGTCGAGCGCGACCGCCTCGCCGACGCGCAAGCCCGCGCCGTAGAGCAGTTCGAGCAGCGCGCGGTCGCGAAGTCGCTCGGCGGCGTCGCGTTCGCGCGCGGGTGCGCGCCGCGGGGATGACAGCGGATCGACTTCGACCAACGCCTGGCAATCGTCGACGGACAGCGGCCGCGGCAGGCGCCGCGGCTGTTTCGGCCCGTGCAGGCCCGCGGTCGGATCGCGCGGGATCCCCTCTTCGCGCACCAGGAAGCGGAAGAAGGAGCGCAGCGCGGCCAGCTTGCGCGCGACCGACGCGGGATGACGCGAGCTGTGCAGACTGGCGAGGAACGCGCGCACCGCATCGGGAGTGACACCGTCCGGAGTCGCGTCGGCGCCCAGGAAGGTCGCGAGCTGCGCGACGTCCGAGGCGTAGGCGCGCCGCGTGTGTTGCGAGCCGTTGCGCTCGGCGGCGAGATGGCGGTCGAAGGCGCGCGCGGCTTCGGCGAACGTCACGACGCCGGCTCCGTCTGTGCGAGCCAGGGCGCCAGGTCCGCGAGCGCCCGTGCCGCGAGCGCCTGGTTGCGCAGGGGCCGCTTGCGCGGCGACTGCTCGAGCGCCGGGAAGAGTCCCCAGTTCACGTTCATCGGCTGGAAGTGCTCCGGCGTCGGCTTCGCCGAGGTGACGCAACAAAGCGGCGTGCGCGGTGCTCGCGGGCGGCAGCGGCGCGGACTCGCCGCGCGCAGCCGACGCGGCGAACAGGCCCGCGAGGCCACCGAGTGCGGCGGACTCGACGTAGCCCTCGACCCCCGCCATCTGCCCGGCCACGAAGACGCCCGGTCGCGCGCGCAGCTCGAGCCTCGCGCTGAGCTGTCGCGGCGCGTTGAGGTAGGTGTTGCGGTGTACCGAGCCGTAGCGCGCGAAGACCGCCTGCCCGAGTCCGGGCAGCGAACGGAACACGCGCTGCTGGTCGCTGACACGCATCTTGGTCTGGAAGCCCACCAGGTTGTAGAGCGCCCCGCGACGATCCTCGTGGCGGAGCTGGAGGACCGCGTGCGGGCGCCTGCCGGTGCGCGGGTCGACGAGGCCCACCGGCTTCATCGGTCCGTGGGCGAGCGTCTCGCGCCCGCGTCGCGCCATCTCCTCGATCGGCAGACAGCCCTCGAAGTACGCCGCCTTCTCGAAGTCGTGCAGCGGCACGCTTTCAGCGGCGAGCAGCGCGTCGACGAAGGCTTCGTACCCGTCGTGGTCCAGGGCCAGGTTCAGGTAGTCGCCCTCTGCGTCGTCACCGCGCTCCCAGCGCGAGGCGCGGAAGGCGACCCCGTGCTCGAGCGAATCCGCGTATACGATCGGCGAGATGGCGTCGTAGAAGTAGAGCGAGTCCTCGCCCACGAGGGCGCGCAGCTCGCTGGCCAGTTCCGGATCGGTGAGCGGCCCGCTGGCGAGCACGACCTGCGGGTCGTCGGGAACCTTGGCGACGCGCTCGCGGCGCACTTCGATGTTCGGGTGCGACGAGATCGCCTGCGTCACGTGGCGCGCGAAGGCGACGCGGTCGACGGCCAGCGCGCTGCCGGCCGGCACCGCAGCCGCATCGGCCGCCTGCATCACCAGCGAGCCGCAGCGGCGCATCTCTTCCTTGAGCAGACCGACGGCGTTCGTGAGCTGCGCCGAGCGCAGCGAGTTGCTGCACACCAGCTCGGCGAACTCGTCGCTCGTGTGGGCGGGCGAGCGGCTCACCGGTCGCATCTCGTAGAGCCGCACGCCGATCCCGCGGCGCGCGGCTTGCCAGGCCGCTTCGCAGCCCGCCAGACCGGCTCCGACGATGACCAGGCACGGCGGTGTCGCGCTTCCTGCGTGGGATTGCATGGGCGGGCGGAGCATAACGCGCTAGCGCTCGAGGAGAACGCGAAGCCTGCCGTCGGGATCCTCCGCGACGACGCCTTCGAGTTCGAGTGGGAGCAGTTGCTGCGCGAGTCCTTGCGGCGAGAGGCCGAGTCGCTCGGCGAGTTCGTCGCGCGTCGCAGGATCGCGATGGATGGCGTCGAGCAGGGAGTTCGTTGCCGGGTCGAGCAGCGGGCGTTGCATGGCAGGACTCGATGCTGCGCGTTGGCGCACTTCGCTGGTTTCGCAGCTCGCCTGATTCGCCCTCTCGACCGGCGTGGCCGGGCCGAAGCCGAGCACGGCGAGCACGTCGCTGGCGTCGAGTACCGGCCAGGCGCCGTCGCGCAGCAGTTGGTTCGGACCCTCACTGGTGGGCGCTCCGACCGAACCGGGAACGGCGAGTACATCACGACCCTGATTGGCGGCGTGACGGGCCGTGACGAGCGATCCACTCCGGGCGCGCGCCTCGACCACCACGACCGCGTGGGCGAGCGCGGAGATCAGGCGATTGCGCAGCGGGAAGTGATGCTTTGCCGGAGGCGCGCCCACGGGCAGTTCGCTCACGACGGCGCCACGCGCGGCGATCTCGGCCGCGAGCTGCGCATGCTCCAACGGATAGACCTGCTCGGGGCCGCAGCCGAGGATCGCGACGGTGACGCCGCCCGCTTCGAGTGCACCGCGATGCGCGGCGGCGTCGATGCCGCGCGCGAGTCCCGAAACGATCCCGATGCCGTGCCCGGCCAGCTCGCGCGCGAGGCGGCGAGCGATGTCGAGTCCGAGCCGCGTGGGCGCGCGCGCGCCCACGATCGCGACGAAGGGGGTTGCGAGCAGCGCCGGATCGCCGCGCACGCCGAGCAGCGGCGCGGCATCGGCGAGCGCGGCGATCCGCTCCGGATACGCCGGCGAACCGAACGGAACCATCCGCACCCCGGCGCGCACGAGCTGCGCGACGACGTCCGCGAACGCACACCTGCCGAGCACTTGCTCGGGCGTCTCGCCGGTCTGCGCAGCCAGCGCCGCGACGGGCCCCATCGCTTGCGCGAGCCACGAACGCGCGGCCTCCGGATGCAGCGCCATGCGCCGTTGGAGGGCGAGCCACGCGTGCAGCGCAGCGCGCGTGACGGGGCGCTCGTCGCGCGGGTCGAGAGGCAACGACATCGAAAAGGCTCCCGGGACCGGGGCCACCTGCTCAAATAGCGAAGGCGCCGCGCTCTCGCGAGCGCGACGCCTTCCGAGACGTCAGAGCCTGAGAAGAAATCCCCGACCGAGCAGCGCGCAGCGCCGGTGGGCCAGCTGCAAGGCGCGACGACGAGTCATATCGGGATATGGCGAGGAGGAGCAACGCAGCAGATGGCCCGCCGCCGCAAGCGATGCGACCGAGGGGATTTTTTCTCAGGCTCTCAGTTGCGATCAGCGACGAGCGCCGAGCGGCGCCGCCTTGGCCGGCGGCGCCGTGCCATGCCCGGCGTCGCCTTTCTCGATCGTGCGAGCCGTCCACTGCATACCGTCGAGCGGCGCGCTCGCCGGAGCGGCATGGCTGGTGGTTTCGTTCTCGGCGCTGCGAAATAGGTTTCCGCGGTTCAGGTCGAGGTGCGTGCTCGTGACGAGCGCAACCGAGGCATCTGGACTCGCCGAGATCACGAGCAGGTTGGCAATCACGTCGTCGGGCAGCCGGTGTTTCATCCGGGTCTCGTCATCCACCGCAACGGCGCCGGGCTTGTAGACCTCGAGCGGATTTCCCACCTCGATGCCGTGGTCGGTGCCGCGATTCAGGTAGACGATGTCGTAGTGCGCAGTGAGGCTGCGCTCCTTGGGATTCATCGCGATCTGACCTTCGACTGTGGTGGCGCCCACGTGGACCGGCACTTCGCGCGACAGCTCGACGCGCGGGATCAGGCGGTCGCCGCGCTTGATGTCTTCGTACGAGACGCGGATCATTGCCTCGGACGCTTCCGGACCGACCTTGGTGACTTCGAGCCAGCCGAGCTTGTCGACATGGATGCCGAGCACGCGATTGGTTTCCGGATCGCGCACGCGCTCGTTCTCGCGCACGATGGTGAACTGATCGCCGACCTCGACCTGCCCTTCGCCGAGGCTGATGTAGGCGCGGCGATTGGCGGAGAGCATCCTCTCCGCTTCCGGACTCGCCAGCAGCGCGCCGGCCGTCTCGAGCTGCTCGGCCGTCACGAAGCCGACCTGTTCGATGTTCGGAACATCCTGGATGCGCATCGGCTGCAAGGAGGTGTCGCCGGTCGAGGCGGGAGGCTGGTCGCCGCTCGTCAGCGAGATGGCCTCGTCGTCACTGAGCTGGCGCATCTCGCCCGGCGCGATCCAGATCCGGTTGCCCGGATAGATGCGGTTCGGATTGGCGACGCGCGGGTTCTTCTTCCAGATCGAGGGCCACACCCACGGCGTGCCGAGGTACGCCTCGGAGATGTCCCAGAGCGTGTCGCCACGCACGACGGTGTGGATGCGACCGGTGCGACCCTGGTCGTCCGTGCCCTCGGGACCGAGCGCCACGGTGTGCCGGGCGCGCGGCGCAGGCTGCGCGGCGGGCGACCCGGCCGTTGCGGTGTCGCCCGGCGTTGCGACGATTTCCGCCGGGACGCCGGGGTTGGCCGCGGCGCCCTGCTCGGCAAGCGCGTGCATCGTGAATGCGAGCGGGGTGATCACCCCGAGAACAAGCAGCCTCGTGATCTTCATCGCGATCCCTCCGCAGGCCTGCGCTCCTCGCCGGACCCAGAGGGCGCGCAACGCGCCGTCCGAGTCGTGCGGTGCACGGCCCCCGGCCTCTATCGGCGGGTCGCGGAAGACCCTGAAGCTATCCCTCGGGCGGAGCGGCCGGTGCCGCCGGAGCGGCCGAGAGGCGCTCCAGCATCGCGCGAGCCCCGGCGGCCCAAGGGGGTTCCGGGGGCTTCGCGACACCCTTCGCGCTCGCGGCTTTCTGCTGCTCGTCGAGCACCGCAATCGCGCGAGAGAGCGTCTCGCGCGCCTTGTCGGGTTGCCGGTTCGCCTCGTACGCCGTCGCGAGATGCATGCGGACCACGCCGAGATCCGCTTCGCCGGGCTTGAAGCTGGCTTCGGCCTCCTGCAGGTATCCGATCGCAGCCTCGGGGATCCCCTTCTTCAACAGCACGTAGCCGAGCGTGTCGGCGACGTTCCCGCTGTCGGGGAGCTTCGCCTTTGCCTCCTGCGCGAGGTCGAGGGCGCGGTCGAGGTTGCTGCCCTCGTCCGCGATCAGGTAGGCGAGGTTGTTCTTCGCAACCGCCATGTTCGGGTCGAGCCGCACCGCTTCCTCGTAGTGCAGCTTCGCGTCGTCGCGCCGGCCGGAACCCTCGTAGAGCGTCGCGAGCGTGAACTGCAGCGGCGCCGACGTGGGCTGCTTCTGCAGCGCGGACTCGTAGGTCGCGATGCCTTCGTTCGACCCGGTCCGAGCTCGAGCAGGTAACGCGCCAGCGCCTGATAGGCGCCCAGGTTGTTCGGGTCGAGCTCGATCGCGCGACGCAGCTTTGCTTCGCCGGCCGGTCCCTGCCCCGAAACGAGCAGCGCGATGCCGAGCAGACGCTGCAGGTTGGCGTCGTTCGGGTTCTCGCCCGCCACCTTCTCGATGCGCGCGAGCGACTCGTCGATCTTGCCCGAGCGCCATCTCCGTGCCCAGCAGCGACTCGAGGATCTCCGGGTGCTGGGGTTGCGACGCGAGCGCCGCCAGCAGTTTCTCGCGCGCCGCCTCGGGTCTTGCCCTGGAGCATGTCGATGCGGCCGAGCGCAAAGTTCACTTCCGCGCTGCGCTGCTCGAGCGGGATCGCGTCCAGCTCCTTGCGCGCTTCGTCGGGCTTGCCCGAGGACACCAGGCTCTGGGCCAGCGCGATGCGCATCTCCGCGTCGTCGGGCCGCTGGCGCAGCACGCGGCGCGCTTCTTCGATCGCGAGGTCGTACTCGCCGAGCAGCGCGTGGACCTTCGCCAGCAGGCGCCGCGCTTCGATGAAGTCGGCGTCCAGCTCGACGGCGCGCAGCACTTCGGCGCGCGCCTGCTGGCGGTCGTTCTGCAGCAGCAGCGCGGAGGCGAGCAGGAAGTGCGCCTGGGCCCAGTCGGCGCGCCGGTCGAGCGCGCGGCGCAGCGAGGCGACGGCGTCGTCGGCCTTGCCCTCGGCGAGAGTCGAGCTTGGCGCGCACGAAGTGGGCTTCGGGCATGTCCGCGTCCTTCGCCAACACGGCGTCGACGATCGCGCGCCCCTGTGCGAGGCGTTCCTTCGAGCCTTCCTTGACGCCCATGTCGATCAGCAGCTCGGCCTTGCGCAGCTTCGCGGTCGCATCGTCCGGTGCGACCTCGATTGCCTTCTCCGCCGCGTCGAGCGCACCGGCGAGATCCCCGTTGCGGCCGCGGTACGCCGACAGGATCAGGAACGGCTTCGCGTCGTTCGGCTTGGCGCTGGTGGCCTGCTCGATCATCGAGTCGGCCTTCGCCTTGTCGCCGCGCGAGTGGTAGAAGCGGGCGAGCGCGTAGATCAGATCGAGATCGTCCTTGCGGGCCTCGATGCCGTCCTGCAGCGTCTTCTCCGCTTCGTCGAAGCGCTCGCGCGCGTAGTAGTAACTGGCGACGCGCTGGACGACCTCGCCGCGCTTCTCGTCCTTCGCGAGTTCGAGAGACTTCTTGTAGGCGGCCTCGGCGTCGGCGTCGCGCGTGCGGTCGAGCGCCAGAAAGCCGGCGTAGAGCAGCTGGCTCTCCGCGCTCGGATCCATCGTCGACGAGCTTCTGATAGAGCGGTTCGGCGGTGGCGCGGTCGCCCTTGCGCAGGTAGTAACCGGCGAGCGTGCGCACGAGCTCCGGCTTCTCGGGCTGGAGCTCGAGCGCCTTCTTGTAGTCGGCTTCCGCTTCGTCGACGCGCTTCAGGCGCTCGAGTGCGGCGGCCGCGCAGCACGTGGCCTTCCCAGCGAGCTCGGGTCGGCCTGGATCACCGCCTCGCCTTCTTTGAGCGCCTGCTCGAACTCTTCGCTGCGACCGAGCAGCAGGAACTGCCCGAGCGCGAGACGCGCGTCGAGGTTGGTGCCGTCGAGACGCACCGTCTCCTGCAATTCCCAGTATGCCTTCTGCGGCTCCTTGTTCGCCAGGTACGCCTGCGCCAGACCGTAGTGCGCCTTGGCTGTCGTTCGGCGCGAGCTGGAGCGCGTTCTTGTATTCGATCACCGCCTCGGACGCCTTCTCCTGCTTCATGAAGGCGTCACCGCGCGACATGTGCTCCGCCAGCTTCGCTTCCTGGCTCTGGCAGCCAGCGAGCGCGAGGACTGCGGCGAACGCGCCGAACAGGCCGACTCGCGCGAGCGAACGGGCGACCGACCCTGTGATTCGGGGCGAGCAGGATCCAGGGATTCATGGGCGTCCTCGCGTCTCTCGTCGGGGTGACGAGAGCCTCGCTTGTTATCCGATGGAGCGCCCGTCTTCAACCTCCGCCGCGGGTTCCTCCTCGTCGGCGCTCGGCGTGCGATTCCGGCGCCACGAGGGATGCGTGATGCCCATGCGCTGCACCATGTAGTTGAGCTTGCGGCGGCTGACGCCCAGCAGCTGCGCCGCGTCCTTCTGCACGAAGCCGGCGCGCGCCAGCGCGGCGAGCACCAGCGAGCGCTCGCGTCGCGCATCGAGAGCCCGCGCGACGGGCCCGCCACCGCGAACTCCTCGGAGCCGCCGGGCGCGTCGGCCACGTCCACGTCCGAGACCTCGATGCGCTCGCCGTCGGCGAGCAGCACGGCGCGCTCGATCACGTTGCGCAACTCGCGCACGTTGCCGGGCCAGGAGTGCGCGCGCAGTCGCGCGATCGCCGCCGGCGAGAGCCGTCGTTCGGGCGCGCCCCATCTCGCGCGCGAAGTGCTGCGCGAAATGCGCGGCGAGCGTCTCGACGTCGTCGGGCCGCTCGCGCAGCGCGGGCATCGCGATGCGGATCACGTTCAGCCGGTAGAAGAGATCTTCGCGGAAGCGACCTTCGCGCATCTCGCGCTCGAGTTCGCGATTGCTGGCGGCGACGATGCGCACGTCCACGCGCAGCGGACGCGAGCCGCCGAGGCGGGTGAACTCGCGATCCTGCAACACGCGCAGCAGCTTCGCCTGGGTGGAGGACGCCATGTCGCCGATCTCGTCGAGGAAGAGCGTGCCGCCGTGCGCCTGTTCGAAGCGGCCGACGCGCGTGCGGTCGGCGCCGGTGAACGCGCCGCGCTCGTGCCCGAAGAGCTCGGACTCGAGCAGCGTCTCGGGCAGCGCCGCGCAGTTCACCTTGACGAAGGGACCGTCGGCGCGCGCCGAAAGGCCGTGGATCAGCCCCGCGACCAGCTCCTTGCCGGTTCCCGTCTCGCCCGTCACGAGCGCCGTCGAGCGCGAACCACGCCACCTTGCGCACGAGTTCGAGTGCGCTCTGCAGCGCGGGACTCGTGCCCACGAGGTTCTCCGGCGCAAAGCGCGCGGCCCGTTCGGCGCGCAGGTGCGTCACCTCGCGCAGCAGGCGACCGTGTTCGAGCGCCCGCGCGACGCGCACTTCGAGCTGCTCGAGGTCGAAGGGCTTCTGCACGAAGTCGAAGGCGCCGCGGCGCATCGCGTCGACGGCCGCTTCGATCGTGCCGTAGGCGGTCATCAGGATCACCGCGCTGCGCTCATCGCGAGCGCGCGCGGCTTCCAGCACCTCGAGACCGCCGGCGCCCGGCAGGCGCAGGTCGGTCACGATCACGTCGTAGGCGGCGTTCGCGGCATCGCGCAGCCGCGCGACCGCAGCGTCGCCGGCGGCTTCTTCGTCGACTGTGCCGAAGCCGTCCGCGAGCACGCGCGCGATCCCGCGCCGCAGCGTGTCGTTGTCCTCGACGATGAGGAAGTGCCCGGGCTTGGGGATCACGCGGATGACCTCGGCTCGCCCGCGAGCGTTTGCAGCGTTTCCGGCGCGAGCGGGATGCGCACGCGGAAGGTCGAGCCGCGACCGGACTCGCTGCTGAGTTCGAGCCGACCGCCGTGGCCGACGACGATCTTCTGGGCCTGCGCCAGTCCGACGCCGGAGCCGCGCTGTTTGGTGGTGAAGAACGGATAGAAGACGCGTTCGCGCAGCTCGTCCGGAATACCGGGTCCCGTGTCGGTAACGGTGAACACCAGCTCGGCGGGCGCAGACTCGCCGGCTGCCTCGACCCCGAAGGCTGCTTCGACGCGCACGCCCAGCGACACGCGCGCCGGTGCGGATGCCGCAGCCGAGCATCGCCTCGAAGGCGTTGACGATCAGATTGGTGAGCACGCTCTCGAGACGCTCGCCGTCGGCGCGCAGCGGCAACAGCGTCTCGGCGTAGTCGCGCTGGATGTCGACGTCGAAGGGGACGCGCGAGCGCGCGCGCGCCAGCGACTCCTCGAGCAGCTCGACCGGATCGACCGGATCGCGGCGCAGCTCCATCGGGCGCACGAACTCGAGGCTGTCGGTCACGGTCTGCGCAACGTGCCGAATCTCCGCGGTGAGTTCGTTCACGAGCGCGAGTTCTTCGGGCTGCTGCTGCAGGCGGCGCCGCAGCAGTCCGGTGAGGATCTCCATACCGGCGAGCGGATTGCGAATCTCGTGGGCGAGTCCGGCGGCCATCTCGCCGAGCGCGGCGAGCCGCTCGCGCAGACGCTCCTGCTCGGCGCTGCGCTCGTAGGGCGTGAGGTCGCGGAACTGGAGCACCGCGCCGGCAACGGCGCCCGCCGCGTCGCGCACCGCGGCGATCGTGTAGCCGATCGTGAGGGCCGGCCGATCGCCGCGCGACGCCAGCGTCAACTCGGCGCGACTCGGCCGCTCGGCGCCGTCGAGCGCTTCGAGCAGCCGCTCCGCCACCACCGGCTGGGCCGCGAGCGCCTCGCGGCAGTCGCGGCCGATCACCGCGGTTGGATCGTCGCCCGCACATCCGAGCACGCGATGGCCGGCGGCGTTGAGCGCCGCGACGGCGCCTTCGGCGTCGATCGCGACCAGGCCCGAACGAACCGAATCGACGAGCCACCCGGCAAAGCGAGAATCGTGTACCGGCACGCAGGTTCCATCGGAGTTCCCAAGCGTGCGCCTGAGCACGCCCAAGATCCCCCCGCCGAGCGACATCGAGGACGAAGGGGACTGTCCCACCGTCCGCGCACCCAGGCCCGACGCACCACCGCGCCCCAAACGCGGACGGAGGGACTGTCCCATTCGTCTCTCGGGAAACGCCCGCCGTTTCTCCTCGGGTCCGCGCCCCGCCCGCGCGTCGATCACAGAACCGACACGCGCAACGCGCGCGCTCGACCGATCTCCGGCAACCCCGTCAGAGCAGGTCGCGGCGACCCCGTTTCCGCAGCTCCGCAACCACACGCCGCACGTCGTTGCTGCGATCGAGGCGCGCGACGAGCAGCGCATCGCCCGTGTCCACCACCGCGAGCCCTTCGACGCCGAGCAGCGCGATCAGGCGATCCTGACCCCAGACTAGATTGCCGCCGGCATCCTCGAGCAGCGCGTCGCCTCCGACCACACACGAGCGCGACCCCGCGACGCCCAGCTCCGCAGCGAGCGACGCCCAGTTCCCGACGTCGCTCCAGTGGAATCGCACCGGCAGCGTCCAGACCCGGTCGCTGCGCTCGAGCACGGCGACGTCGATCGGCAGCGAGGGCGCGCGGCGATAGGCGCGTTCGAGCGCCGCGCGCGAGGGCCTGGCGCGCAGCAGCGCGGTCGCCGCTGCGAGTTCCGGCGCACAGCGCTCGATCTCGGCGAGAATCGACGCCGCCGTCCAGACGAAGATTCCCGCGTTCCACAGATGCCCGCCCGCGCGCAACAGTCGCGCTGCAACGGTTGCCGACGGTTTCTCGACGAAGCGCCGCACGCGGTGGAGTCCCGGGTACGCGCGTCCCGCGACGGCGCCGACCTGGATGTATCCATAGCCGGTCTCCGGCCGCGTCGGCTCGATGCCCAGCGTCACGAGCGCACCCGTCTGCGCGGCTCGCGCCGCGCGTTGCAGCGCCGTCGCGAACGCGCGCGCATCGGGAATCACATGGTCGGAGGGAAGCACGGCGAGTACGGCGTCGGCGTCGGCCGCCGCGACGCGCGCGGCGGCGAAGCCGATCGCCATCGCGGTGTTGCGCCCATGCGGCTCGATCAGGATGCGCGCGCGCGACAGGCCCGAAGCCGCGCGGATCGCTGCGGCGTTCTCCGCAGTGCAGACGATCCACACGCGGTCGTGCCCGGCGAAGCGGCGCGCGTGCCCGAGCGCCGCGTCGAGCAAGCTGTGCGCACCGAGCATGCGCATCAGCGGCTTCGGATGCGCCCGTCGCGAACGCGGCCAGAAGCGCTCGCCGGCGCCACCCGCCATCACCACTGCGTGTCGATGCGACTTCGACGGAGCCACGTTGCCTCTCCGGAGCGGCTGCGCGGGTCTCGCGCGCCGTTGCAGGAACCTCGGAACTGGGCTGGGGAGTGGTCGCGAAAACGGGGTCAAATTGATCGACTTCGAAACTCGCCGCAACCGGCGCGATCCGCCTCCGCATGTCCGTGCCCGCAGCCGCCGAGCGTGCGACCGACGCTCACCCCCGCCCTGCCGCACCTGCGTTGGATCGTTGCTGCGAGGCGCGCGGGCGGTGGACTCGTCCGAAACGTCCTCGGCGGATGGAGCGATCGGAGCGGGACGCGGTTTCGCAGGGAAAGAATCGGGAAGAGGAAGGTTGGTGAGGGGGGAGGCTGCGCGGGGCTCCGTGGCTTTGCGCGCGCGTGCATCGCTCGCAGCAGCGGGGCGCGCTCTCGCGCGGCGCCTCAGATCTCCGCCGGATCGAGTAGCCCGAGCCTCCGCCATCCCACGCGCGCGAGCCAGCTCGTGGCGCGTGCCACCGGCGGTGGCCCGATCCCACCCGGGAGCGGAACCCACGGCCGCCAGCCGAGGAACCAGGCGCCCGACGACGCCGGGTCCACCGGCGCCACGCGCGCCGGCGCGCGTCTGGCCCTCGATGTGGTGCCGCCGCGCATTGTTCAACACGTACCGGATCGCATTCCGCACCTCCCGCACCGTGCGCAGCACGTGCAGGTGGTAGCGGTCGCGCAGCACCGGTCCCCTGCGTCCGAGTCCGCGGTTCGCCGCCTTCGCGAAGCGCGAGGCCAGCGACTTCATCCCGCGCCCGAGCGCCGTGGGCCCGTCGGCCTCGACGATCGCGTGGAGGTGGTCGTCTTGGAGCGAGAACTCGAGGAGCCGGAACGCGCTGCGCGCGGCGCCCGCGCGGAAGCTCCCGATCACGGCCCGCACGACGCCCGCGTTCCGCAGCGAGGGCAGCCCCGGCAAGGCCTTCAGGGTGACGTGGCAGGGGAAGCGTCCGGCGAACTCCGGTCGCGCTGCGTGGCGGACCCGCGGGCGCGCGCCGGGCCTGCGTCCTGCGCCCGGGCGCCAGCCGCCGTGGGTGCCGCGGCGGAGGGGAAGCTCGGCTTGCCTCGGATGACCCATCACGGTGTAGATTACGGCGATGGTTCGCGAATGTCAACACGAAATGTGTCAATCAATCGGAAAAACCTCCGCACATCGGACGGGCGGTCGCCCGCGCGATGTTCGGAGCTCGGCAGTGAGCCCGCCCCGGCTCCGCCCTACGAGACCTTCTTCCTCCGGCTCCCGGATGTGCGCCGCGGCAGCCCGGACGAGACGCGCCACCCGGCGCACGGCCGCGTCCTTCCACCGCCGATCGCGACCGTTCGATCGTGCCCGGCGATGCCGGATCGGGGCTGATGTGGAGTGACCTCTGTCAAGTGCCACGGTGTCTCGTGCGGCCGTGTTGTGTTCCTTCTTCTTCGTTGCGATGGGAGGCGGCAGCGGGTGTAGGGCGTCTTCGACGACGAGTCACTCTGATATGCGCGGGTTGCCCGCGAGCGGGCCGAGCCGCATGACCGTGCTTCGTCGGGAGAGGGGCGCCGTCTAGGATCGCGGGTTCGGAGGCGAGCCTCCGGCCGCATAGCCCGATCGCGCGTTGCTCCAAGCCGTGCCGCGGGCGTGCAGGCGCTGATAGCGCGCGTGCAGCCGATGCTGGGCCCGGTCGGCGATTGCAATCACGGCGGGTGACTGGCCGCGCCGCCGCTCACGCAGCCGGAAGCTGGCGGCGTGGCGGTGGCGATAGTGCCAAGCCGCCTCGATCAAGAGGCGTCGCAGACGCCCATTGCCCGCTCGCGTGATCGCGCGCCTCGCCGTTCCTTGCCGCCGCTCGAATGTTCGCTCGGCGCGAGACCGAGGTAGGCCATCAACGCCCGCGGTGTGTCGAAGCGCCGCCAGCCGTGCAGCTCCGTCACCACGGTGAGCGCCGTCAGCGTGTCGATGCCGCGGAAGCAACGCAGCCACCCAACCGGCTCCGCCCACGGCACCTCGCGCGCGAACGCGTCGAGCTTCGGCGTCCAACGCACGCCGCGACGCAGCAAGAACTTCGAGAGCCGGTGCTTCACGCGCTTCTCGTCGCCCATCACCGCTTCGCGTGCGCGACACAGATCACGCACCGCCTCCTGCTCGGGCGTCGGGGCGTGGACCAGGGCCAGCAGACCCGCTCCCGCCGAGCGCCTCGAGCTCGACCGGTGCTTGCGCGCCCGGCAGCAGCACCGCTGCCACAATCGTCTCTTGATGCGCATCGAGTCCCACGTGCGTGATACCGTCGCCCATGACCGGCTCCTTCGTCTTGCGGCTCTACCGCCTCCGGGCGACAACACGCGGCTATAGGCCCTCACGGGCCCGTACTCATTCCATTTGAGCGCGAGCGTGGCGAATGGAGCCGGTCACTCCATATGGTCTAGTCCCCCGCCCGCGCTCGGCCTCCCGTCTCTCTTTCATGAACGGAAGTCCCGAAACAGATGGCAAGAAGCGGGGGCGGGGCGTTCGGCCGAAACTCGCGAAGCCCTCCGGTCATCAGGCCCGCAGGCGGTTACCCGCGCTCGCCGCGAAGCTGCCGAGCCGCCTCCGCCGAGGACGCGCCCGTTCAGCAGCGTCCGACGGAGTCGTAGCGGAAGCCGGCTTTGCGCATCGCCGCCGGGTCGTAGACGTTGCGCAGGTCCACCACCACCGGCTCGCGCAAGCAGCGTCCGCACGCGCGCGAGATCGAGCATGCGGAACTGGTTCCACTCGGTCATCAGCACCAGCGCGTCGGCGTTCTCGCAGGCCTCGTACTCGTTCTTGCAGAGCATGACGTCGGGCAGCTCGCGCGCCGCGTTGGGCATCGCGACCGGGTCGAAGGCGCGGATCGTGGCGCCGCGCTGTTGGAGCTTCTGCAGGATGTCGACCGAGGGCGCGTCGCGCATGTCGTCGGTCTCGGGCTTGAACGAGAGCCCGAGCACCGCGACGGTCTTGCCGCGCGCGTCGCCGCCGAGTGCGCGCGTGATCTTCTCGACCATGCGATCGCGCTGGCGCTCGTTCACGCGGATCACCGCCTCGACGATCTCGAGCTGGAGACCCGCCTGGCGCGCGAAAGTCGCGGCCGAGCGCGTGTCCTTCGGGAAAGCACGAGCCCCCGAAGCCGGGCCCCGGATGCAGGAACTTGGCGCCGATCCGGCGGTCGAGACCGATGCCGCGCGCAATCGCGTGCACGTCGCCACCGATCTCCTCGCACAGGTTCGCCATCTCGTTGATGAACGAGATCTTGACCGCGAGAAACGAGTTGGCCGCGTACTTGATCAGCTCCGCGGTCGCGATGTTGGTGATGACGAAGGGCGTCTCGATCAGGTAGAGCGGCCGGTAGAGATCCCGCAGGATCGCGATCGCCTCGTCGTCGTCGGCGCCGATCACCACGCGATCGGGGCGCATGAAGTCGCCGATCGCGGCGCCTTCGCGCAGGAACTCCGGGTTCGATCCGACGCTGAAGCGATGGCTCGTTCCGGCCGCGGCCTGCTCCTCGTCGATCCACTTCTTCACCTGGTACGAGGTGCCGACCGGCACGGTGCTCTTGGTGACCACCACCTTGTAGCCGTCCATGTTGCGCCCGATCTCGCGCGCGACGGCTTCGATGGCCGTGAGGTCGGTGGTGCCGTCGGCCTTGGTGGGCGTCTGGACGGCGATGAACACCACCAGCGCCGATTGCACCGCGGCGGCGGTATCCGTCGTGAACGAGAGCCGTCGCTCGCGCAGGTTGCGCGCGACGATCGCGTCGAGACCCGGCTCGTAGATCGGGATCTCGCCGCCTTCGAGGGCGGCGATCTTCGCGCCGTCCTTGTCGGCGCACACCACCTGCACGCCGAACTCGGCGAAGCAGGCGCCGGTGACGAGACCGACGTAACCCGTGCCGATGATGCAGACGTTCATGTCCTCACGACCTCCGCAGACTCTCGACGGTGCGGCGCAGCCCATCGGCCGGCGACACGGTGGGTTCGAAGCCGAGGAGGGTACGCGCGCGGCCGAGGTCAGCCAAGGAGTGGCGCACGTCGCCGACACGGGCGGGACCGTGGATCGGCGCGACCTTCGAGCCGGTGATCTGCTGGAGCGTCGCCAGCAGCTCGTTCAGGCTGATGCGGCGGCCGCCGGCGACGTTGATCACCTGGCCCACCGCCGCCGGCGCGTCGGCGGCGAGCAGGTTGGCGCGCACGGTGTCGGCCACGAAGGTGAAGTCGCGACTCTGTTCGCCGTCGCCGTGGATCTGGGCGGGCTCGCCGCGCAGACACGCGGTCGCGAAGCGCGGCACCACCGCGGCGTACTCGCTCTTCGGGATCCTGGCGCGGCCCGAACACGTTGAAGTAGCGCAGCGCGACGGTCTCGAGCCCGTACAGCTCGTGGTAGAGCCGGCAATACACCTCGCCTGCGTACTTCTGGAGCGCGTACGGCGAGCGCGGATTGGGCGGCATCGTCTCGATCTTGGGCAGCTCTTCGGTGTCGCCGTAGGCGGACGACGAGGCCGCGAACACCACGCGCCGCACGCCCGCCTGGCGGGCGCACTCGAGCACGTTGAGCGTGCCGTCGACGTTCGCCCGGTTGGTGCGGACCGGCTCCGCGACGCTGCGCGGCACCGACGGGATCGCGCCCTCGTGGAAGACCACGTCGGCGCCTTCGCAGGCGCGCGCGGTCGTCGCTGGGTCGGCGAGGTCGCCGCGGATCAGCTCGATCTTGCCCTTGGCCAGCGAAAGATTCTGCTCGCGCCCGCTCGAGAAGTCGTCGAGCACGCGCACGCGAGAAGCCCGCGGCGAGCAGTGCGTCGCTGAGGTGGCTGCCGATGAAGCCGGCGCCGCCCGTCACCAACGCCAATCGCCCGCTCGCTCGCGTCATGCGTGCCTCCCCGCGTTCAGCCAGGCGACGAAGCGAGCGACGCCCTCTTCGAGTGTCACGGAAGGCGCATAGCCGAGCGCCGCGCGCGCGGCGGAGGTGTCGGACCAGGTCCGCAACACGTCGCCGGTCTGCCGCGGCAGCCACTCGATGCGCGCCTTGCGCCCGAGCGCCCGCTCGAGCGTTTCGATCACCTGCTGCACGGAGACCGTGCGGCCGGCGCCGAAGTTCAGGATCGCGAAACCGAGATCGGTGTCGATCGCGCGCACCAGGCCGTCGACCAGATCTTCGACGAAGGTGAAGTCGCGCACCGCGGAGCCGTCCCCGAAGACGGGCAGCGCCTCGTCGCGCAGGATCTTCTCCGCGAACTTGCGAATCGCGAGATCGGGGCGCTGGCGCGGCCCGTAGGCGGTGAAGATGCGCGCGCAGGTGATCGCCGTGCCGTGCGCGTAGTGAAAGCTCGAGAGCAGCAGCTCGCCGGCGCGCTTGGTGGCGGCGTACGGCGAGATCGGGCGCTCGACGGGATCGGTCTCGCGGAACGGGCCGCCCTCGCGTTCGCCGTACACCGACGACGACGACGCGAAGACCAACTGCGGCACTTCGGCGCGCACCAGCGCCTGCGCCACCGCCGCGGTGCCGCGCACGTTCACGTCGGCGTACGCAACCGGCCGCTCGAGGCTCGGCCGCACGCCCGCGAGCGCGGCGAGGTGCACGACGGCGCCGATGCGCGCGCCGGCGAAAGCGCGCGCGAGCGCGTCCTCGTCGCGGATGTCGGCCTCGATGAGCCGGAACGACGCGTGGCGCGAAGCGCTCGCGAGATTCGCGCGCTTGGCGGCTTCGGCGTAAAAGGGATCGAAGCAGTCGAGGCCGATCACCTCGCGCCCTTCGGCGAGCAGGCGGTCGACGAGCGTCGAGCCGATGAAGCCGGCGGCTCCCGTCACCAACACACGATCGGGGCGGCTCATCGGGCGCCCGGCCCCCCGACCCGGCGCCCCGAGATTCGCTCCTGCGCCTCGACGTCGGCCTCGACCATGATGCGCACCAGTTCGACGAACGTCGTGCGCGCCTCCCAGCCGAGTTCGCGCTTTGCCTTGCTCGGGTCGGCGAGCAGCGTGTCCACTTCGGCCGGCCGCAGCCGGCTCGGATCCTGGCGCACGAAATCCGCGGGATCGAGTCCGACGTGCGCGAACGCCTCCTCGATGAACTCGCGCACCGAGTGCGCCGTGCCCGTCCCGATCACGTAGTCCACGGGCTTCTCGGTCTGCAGCATGCGCCACATCACGTCGACGTATTCGCGCGCGTAGCCCCAGTCGCGGTGGGCGTCCTGATTGCCGATCGGCAGCGTGTCGGCGAGCCCGAGCTTGATGCGCGCGACCGCCTGCGAAACATGGCGCGACACGAACTCGCGACCGCGGCGCGGCGACTCGTGGTTGAACAGGATTCCCGAGACGGCGTGCAAGCCGAAGCTCTCGCGGTAGTTCACGGTGATCCAGTGGCCGAACAGCTTGGCCACGGCGTAGGGGCTGCGCGGGTAGAACGGCGTGCTCTCGCGCTGCGGCACTTCCTGCACCTTGCCGAACATCTCGGAACTCGACGCCTGGTAGAAGCGGATCTCGGGATCGACGAGGCGCACCGCTTCGAGCAGGCGCGTGACGCCGAGCGCGGTGAACTCGCCCGTCAGCGACGGCTGCGCCCACGAGGTCGGCACGAAGGACTGCGCCGCGAGGTTGTAGAGCTCGTGCGGGCCGCACGCTGCGCAACAGGTTCAGCAGCGAACTCGGGTCGAGCAGATCGCCCTGGTGGAGCCGGACGCGGTCGCCGAGATGGGCGATGCGCTCGTAGTTGTCGGTGCTCGAGCGGCGCACCATGCCGTGGACTTCGTAGCCCTTCTCGAGCAGCAGCTCGGCGAGGTACGAACCGTCCTGTCCGGTGACGCCCGTCACGAGGGCGCGGCGCGCGCTCATCGGCCCTTCTCCCCGGCGTTGCTGGGCAGGCGGTCTCGCCGACCGTCGAAGAATCCCAGGTTCCGCAGCAGGCGCAGCGTCAGCAGACCACCAGCGCCGAGAAAGATCAGCGCCGCCGTACCCTCGAGATTGGTGAAGGAGACCGCGATCACGCAGAAGCACGCGGTCAGGAACCAGATCGAGAGCACCGCCGAGCGCTGCGATGCCTTCGGAGTCGAGCAGGCGGTGGTGCATGTGCTGCCGGTCGGGCGACAGGATCGACTTGTGCCGCCGCAGCCGGCGGTAGATCGAGAGCGCCGTGTCCATCAGCGGCACGGCGAGCGCGAGCAGCGGCACCACGAAGGTGAGCACGCGACAACTTCCGGTAGCCCTCGAGCGCGAGCAGCGAGAGGTTGAAGCCGATGAACAGCGCGCCGGTGTCGCCGAGGAAGATGCGCGCGGGCGGAAAGTTGTAGGGGAGGAAACCGAGCAGCGCGCCGAGGAAGGCGAGCCCCGTGAACACGCCCACGGCCTGGTCCGCCTGGAACGCGATGAAGGTGAGCGTCGCGCCGATGATGCAGCCGATACCCGTGGCCAGGCCGTCGAGGCCGTCCATCAGGTTCATGGCATTCGTGATGCCCACGATCCAGAGCCCCGTGACGATCCACACCACGGGCTCCGGGAAGCTCCAGGCCTGCAACGAAAACGGGTCGGTCAGATGGTCGATGCGGAAGCCGTAGAAGATGGCGACGGCCGCGGCCGCGACCTGGAACGGCGAACTTGGAGCGCGCCGAGAGTGCCTTGCGGTCGTCGATCACACCGATCGCGAGCAGGATCAGCGAGCCGAGCAGTTGGCCCTCGATGTGGCCGCGATACGCGTACTGGCCGCCGGTCAGGATCAGCGCGACGGCGAGACCGACGAAGAAGCCCAGCGCGACCGCGATGCCGCCGAGCAGCGGGATGTCGGCGCGGCGGTTGACCTTGCGCTCGTCGGGCCGGTCGACGGCGCCGAGCGCGTGGGCGATGCGCGCAGCGATCGGCGTCGTCGCGGCGGAAACCGCGGCGGCGATCGCGAACGGTCGCCAGCAACTCGAGCGCGCTCAAAGACTCATCTCCCGCAGCGGCGCTCAGTAGCCGTAGCGTTTCGGCTGCGCGTCGGTCCCGTTGAGCACCACGCCCAGGATGCGACGGCGGTCCAGCACGTCGAGCGCCGCCGCCACGTCGTCCTGGGGCGTCTGATCGGCGCGCACCACGAACACGATCCCGTCGACCAGCTCGCACATCGTCTTCGCGTCCGGCATCGCGAGCGTCGGCGGCAAGTCGAAGATGACCTGATCGTAACTGCGCGCAAGCTCTTCCACGAGCGCGCGCATGCGGTCCGAACCGAGCAGCTCCGACGGATTCGACGGAGTCCTGCGCACCGGCAGCACCGCGAGCGAGGTGCCCTCCACCTGGATCACCGCGCGATCGAGCGGGACTTCGTCCGCGAGCACCTCCGCGAGACCACATTCGGGACGCAGCCCGAGAGCGACATGCACCTTGGGGCGGCGCAGGTCGCAGTCCACCAGCAGCACGCGCCGGCCGACGCTCATCGAGGTGACGAGCGCGAGATTCAGCGCCGCGGTGGTCTTGCCCTCGCCCGGCATCGCGCTGGTGACGGCGATCGTGCGCATCGGCCGCTCGGCGGCGAGCGCCTCGAGCCGCACGCGCAGCGAGCGGAACTGCTCCGCGACGAACGACTCGGGCTGCAGCAGTGCGATGCGCCGCTTGTTGAAGGAGTTGGCGTCGTCCACTTCGACGGGTGCGCGCAGCTCGCCGAGCCAGGCGCGCAGCCGCGCGAAGCGCCCGCGCGCGTCGCTCGGTTCGCTGCTGGCTTGGCGACGCCGCGACGGCGCCGCGAGGCCCGGAACGGGCGCGCCGCGGCGACCGCGTTCCGCTTCGGCGCGTTGCAGGGCTTCGTAGACCTTACCCATCGCTCGATCTCCTCTTCCGCCGCTCAGCGGAAGATGCTGCGCAGCCTGCTCCGCCAGCGCCCCTTGCGGGGCGCGGCCGTCGGCTGCGTTCGGTTGCCGTTGCTCGTCGTCGCGCGCCTCGAGGCCCAGATCGCGCGCGACTTCGTCGATCTCGCCGGCGTCGACGCTCGCCTGCCCGCGCGAGTAGCAGAGCAGCAGCGCGCCGTCGCACACGACGTTGATCAGGCGCGGGATCCCGCCCGTCACGTGATGCAGACGCCGGAGCGCGCCGCGCTTGAAGATGCCCTTGCCCGGTGTAGCCCGCCAGGCGCAGCCGCTCCTGCACGTAGTGCTCCGTCTCGTCGGCGTCGAAGGGCCGCAGCCGGAAGCGCAGCACGATGCGCTGGCGGAGCTGCCGCAGCTCCTGCTGCTGCAGCATCTCCTCCAGCTCGGGCTGTCCCGACCAGCATGATCTGGATCAGCTTCGAGTGCGGCGTCTCGAGGTTCGAGAGCAGGCGGATCTCCTCGAGCATCTCGGCCGACAGGTTCTGCGCCTCGTCCACGATCAGCAGCGTCGGGTGATCGCGCTCGAGGCGGTCGATCAGGAACTTGTTGAACGCGATCAGGTACTCGGCCTTCGTCGTGCAGGGCGTCTGGATGTCGAACTCGTCGAAGAGCACGCGGAAGAAGTCGAGCGGTCCGAGCCGCGGATTGAAGACGAAGGCCGCCGCCGTCTTCGGGTCGAGCTGCGAGAGCAGCGCGTGCAGCAGCGTCGTCTTGCCGGTCCCAACCTCGCCGGTGAGCATGACGAAGCCCTTGCGGGCGCGAACGCCGTAGACCAGCGTCGCGAGCCCTTCCTGATGCGACTCGCCGAGATAGAGGAACGCCGGGTCGGGCGTCATCTCGAAGGGCGCGCGCAGCAGACCGAAGTGCTGGAGGTACATGGCGTCACGCCGGGCTCAGCCGGCCTCGCCGGCCGGGGCTGCGGCCGGTGCGGCGGGCGGCGCCGGCGGCGTCGCGGCGGCGTCACGGCGCCGGCGGCGGAGTCGGCGCCGTCTGCTCGCTCTGGCTGCGGAACAGATTGGGCTTGTTGACGTACACGTAACCCGCGAGCGCGCCCGTCAGCACGAAGCCCGTGACGGCGAGCGGCCGCGACGGCTTCGCGCACGTTGCGGCGCCGCATCCGCATGCGGTCGGCGTCGAGCAGGATCGCCGGGATCGACGCCAGCACCGGCAAGCGCAGCGCCGCCTGGAGCGCGCGCGGGTCGTGGTACGAAGAGTCCATGGTGTCGAGCAGCAGCGCGAGGCCGACGCCGGCGGCGACTCCGAGCAGCAGACCCAGCACGATGATGAGCGGCCGGTTCGGCGACGTCGGCTCCGGCGGCGCGTAGGCGGGCTCCAGCACGCGGAACTGCTCGCCCTTCTGGCGCCGCTCCATGTTCGCCGCGACGCCCGCTTCGAGGCGCTTGTTGCTGAAGTCGTTGGCGCTGGCCGAGAGGTTCTTGTACTCGCGCTCGAGTGCGTCGAGCTGCTCGGCGACGCGAGGCGTGGCGGCCAGGCGCGCCTGCGCCTGCTCGACCTCCTTCTGCAGGCGCTCGGCTTCGCGCTTCGCTGCCCTCGACGCGCAGTGCCGGCGCGCTGCGCCTCGTTGCGCGCCTGCAGCTCGGCGACCGAGGTGGGCGCGCGGTTCGCCTCGTCCTCGCTCGCCGCCGCGTTCGATGCGCTCGCGGACCTGCTCCATCTCGGCGAGCGTCGCGATCACGTCGGGATGCTTGTCGGTGAAGCCGCGGCTGCGCAACTCGCCGAGCTGGTTCTCGAGGTACTGCAGCCGCTCGTTCGGCGAGAGCACCTGCCTGTAATACTGGGCGCTGGCGCCGCCGCCGCCGAGCCCGGACTCGCGCGCCACGGTCGCCTGCTGCGAGTAGAAGGCCTGGTCGCTCTGCGCCTCGGCGAGCCGCTGCTGCGCCAGCGAGAAGGCGGCGAAGCTGCTCTCCACCTGGCGCTGGTTGGCGAAGACGTCCTCGGGGAGGCTCCCGGCGTTCTCACTCTTGACCTTCGCGATCTGCGCCTCGAGCTCGCGCAGCCGCCCGGTGAGGCGCTGCAGCTCGCTCTCGACGAAGTCGGCGGTGTCGCCGGAGGACTGCACGCGCTCCTTGATGTGCTCGTCGATGAAGTCGTTCGAGAGGCGGTTCGCGACCGCAGCGCCGACCTTCGGGTCTTCGTGGCGGAAGAAGAGCCGGAAGGTGTTGACCTGGATGTCCATCTTGCGCTTCAGCTCGGGGTCGAGTTCGGGGAGCACGGGTTCGATCGTGGATGCGCTCGCGCATCATGTCGATCACCTGCTCGCGGGTCTTCTCCTTCGACTCCTCCGGGTAGAGCTTCAACTCGTCGATCACCTTGGAGAGCCGCGCCCGCGACAGGATCTGCATGGTCATCAGGTGCAGGCGGTTGATCACGTCCGCCTCTTCCTTGCCGCTCTCGACCAGCTTCTTCGAGATGCTCTGGGGCTCGACGAGGATCGTGGTGTAGACGGTGAACTCGTCGCGGAGAACGCGCCGCGACCACGACCGCAACCAGGAAGATCGATCCCGCGACGGCCACGACGAGACGCAGCCGCCGGCGGAAGATCCCCACCACGTCGCTCAGCGAAAAGCTCTTTTCGTCCATGCCTGTGCTCCCGGGGCGCGCGATCCCGCTACAGCGGGATCGGGTCGAAGTTCCAGGTGAAACCGATGCTGACTTGGATGTCCTGGGTCCGCGTCTTCTGCAACGCGCCGCTGAGCTTCTGCTGCCAGTAGCTCGCCCCAGCCGTTGATGCTCAGGCGCCGCGAGATGCGGCGGCTTCCGCCCAGCGTGAAGTAGACGGTGGTGAGATCCACGGCGTTGCGTGATCGACTTGCCCGTGTCGACCTCGAACGGGATTCCATAGGTGGCTACCGCCGGTACACCACCAACCAGCTGGACGTCTTGCCCGGGCAGGAGCGCCACCTCGCGCTGCGGCACCGCGTTGAGCGCCGCCTGCATCGAGTAGATCGCATTGAAACTCAACGTTCCAGAGCCGCGACGGGGTCCAGGTCACCGTGCCACTGAACTGGTCGAGCACGGTGCTTGCATTGAGCCCCGAACTATTCGACGCCGAGCGCGAGTAACCCAGACTGGCGCGCCACAGGCGCCACTCCTTTGCGATCGAAATCGTGCCGAAGTAGTTGAGGGAGCTGCCGGCGCTCTGCTCGCCGACGAACGGGACGTCGCTGACAGTCGTCGCGGGAGCGAGTGCCCGCAACGGCCCTGCCCTGGGCATCTCGATAGAGAGCCGCGCGAGCAGAAGTCGGCGGCGCTCTGCGGGAACTGGATAAACACGGGCGTCCCGTCGGCGCGCTTCGGGCAGGTCGTGGGATCGACTGCGAGGTACGAGGGCAGGCTGACGTCGTCGACCGTGATCGAGTCGGGCTGCACGAACGCAGGACCCGCCCGCGCCGAGAGCTTCCAGGTGGGACTGATGCTGTAGTTCAGCACGCCGAAGCCCTGGTACAACGTCGTGCCCCGACTCGGAATCTGGGCCGACCGCAGCGAACTCCTGGCGCTGGTACTGGGCGCCCACGCCAGCGACCAGCCTCGGCGTGAACCCGCGGGTGAGCTGCAGCGTCCCGGTCGTCGCAGTCGTGTCGGACTGTTGGGGGTCTTGGTAATCGACGAGGTTGTTTCCGACCGAGGCGGTGAGATTCCACAGCGGTCCCAGCCGCTGCGTGAGACTCGCGTCGGCGCTGTTCGTGATGATTCGCTGGCGCCCGACCACCACGGTCGAAACGAGGCCGGCGTTGTCGAACAGCGGAGTTGATGTTGCGTCGTGTAGGCAAAGTCGTCGCTCGCCTCGATCGTGGTGGTCGGGGTCACGGTCCAAGCGCCGCTGGGCGGACAGGTACTGGTCGGTCGAGTCGATGCCGTTCAGGCCCTTGATCCGTGCGTATGCCTCGTAGCGGGCCTGGTAGTTCAGGTCGTAGGTGAGATCTCCCTGCGCTTCGCGCAGCCGCAGGTTCGGGCCGGTGCGCACCGAGAAGTCGCTCTCTTCGTTCTCGGAGGTTCGGAACACGTTCGAGTTCCACACCCCGTCGGCGTCCCAGCCCGGAATGAACTCCGCCGCGCCGGCCGGGAAGACGGCCACCGGCAGCAGGGCGAGCGATGACGAGCGACGTGGCGGCGGCATGCGCTCCTAGTCCGGCACCACGATCGTGTCGCCGGGTTGCAGCCGCAGATTCGATTCGGGGTGCTTTCCCTTCAGGAACGCCTTGTAGTCGAAGCGGTACTCCACGACCGAGCCGTCGGGGTTGGGTCGCAGGATGCGGATGTCCGACTTGTCGGCGTAGGGCGTGAAGCCGCCCGCGATCGCGATCACCTCGAGCGCGCGCATGTCGACGACGAGCTGGACCACCATCGGCCGCCCCACCTCGCCCACCACGTGGACGCTCTTGCTGTTGATCTGGTGCACGATCACCGTGACGTCGGGCGCCGCCACGAACTCGGACAGCGCCTGGGTCAGCACGTCCTTGAGCTCGGTGGTGCGTGAGGCCCGCCGCCTGGACGTCGTTCACCAGCGGAACCGAGATCTTCCCGTCCGGGCGGACCGGGACCTCCACGGACAGCTCGGGGTTCTTCCAGACCTGGATCCGCAGCACGTCGGCCGGCCCGATCACGTAGTCGGCGCGGTCCATCGGCCCGGCCTCGGGCGGGGGCGGCGCGCCGTGCGAACACGCCAGCGCTGACCGCTGCCGCCAGAACGACGAAAGAGGCGGAGACGCGCAGCGCGCGTCCTCCGATCGTTTCGCCGGAGCGTCATCTCGAACCCCCTCCGCGGCCTCAATTCGCCTCGCTGAGGCCGTTTTCCTTCATTTTGTAAAGCAGGGCCTTGTAGCTGATCTGCAAGCGCTCGGCCGCCTCCTTGCGATTCCAGCGCGTCTGGTCCAGCACCCGCTCGATCACCCTCTTCTCGGCAATCTGGGCGGCACGTTTGGCGATTGCCTTGAGATCCACGCCGCTTGCCGTCGGCGAAATCGACGCCGAGTGCTTCGAGATCGAAGACCGAGGACGGTCTCGTCCGGGCGTCGCCGGCCAGGCTCGTCCTGTGGGTGATCTCCTCCAGGATCGCCTGCTCGTTCCCGAGCACGACCATTCGCTTCACGGTGTTCTCGAGTTCGCGGACGTTGCCCGGCCACTGATACGCGTGGCAGGCCTCGAGCGTGCGCGGTTGGAGCTGCTTCACGCTCTTGCCGTACTGGCGGTTGTACATGGTGAGGAAGTGGTCGACGAGCAGCGGGATCGCGTCCTTGCGCTCGCGCAGCGGCGGGAGCTGCACGGTCACCACGTTCAGGCGGTAGAAGAGGTCCTCGCGGAAGCTGCCCTCGGCCACCGCGGTCTCGAGGTTGCGGTTGGTGGCGGCGATGACGCGCGTGTCGACGTGCACGTCGCTCTCGCCGCCGAGCCGCGAGAACTCGCCGTCCTGCAGCACCTGCAGCAGCTTCGCCTGCAGCGCCGGGTGCATCTCGCTGATCTCGTCGAGGAAGATCGTGCCGTGGTTGGCGTACTCGAACTTGCCGAGCTTGCGGCGCTGCGCGCCGGTGAAGGCGCCCTTCTCGAAGCCGAAGAGCTCGCTCTCGAGCAGCTCCGACGGCAGCGCCGCGCAGTTGACCTTCACGAAGGGGCGGTCGACGCGGCCCGAGAGCCGGTGCAGCGCGCGCGCGACGAGCTCCTTGCCGGTGCCGCTCTCGCCGCGCACCAGCACGGTGATGTCGGTGTCGGCGACCTGCTCGATGATCTCGCGCACTTCGCGCATCTTGGGGTCGTCGCCGCAGAGCATCAGCAGTTCGGCCTCGGAGCGGACGCGACCGCGCAGCTCCTCGACCTCCTGCTTCAGCGCGCGCTTCTCGAGCGCCTTCTGGAAGGCGACCTCGAGCTCCTCGACCTCGAACGGCTTGCGCAGGAAGTCCGCCGCGCCGAGCTTCATCGCCTCGACGATGCTGCGCGCCTGGCCGTGACCCGAGAGCATGATCACGGGCACTTCGGGCAGCCGTTCCTTCAGCTGTTTCAGCGTCTCGAGACCGTCCATGCCGGGTAACACGAGGTCGAGCGTGACGAGATCGGGACGCGAGCGTTCGAGCGTCTCGATCGCCTCCTCGCCACTCGGTACGCGAGAAGACCTGGAAGCCGCGGCTCGAGGCGAGCGCCTCCAGGTACTCGCGGAGGCCGGCGTCGTCGTCGACCACGAGCATCCGGTAGGACTGAGGCATGCATTCCCCTCGCCGTGTGTGCGTTGTCAGGAACTTCGTTCATGCTGGGTTCGGCTAGCTCAGTGCGCGCACCGCGGATCTCCGATCGACAGCGGGCGGCGGCGCTTCTATCGGAAGCGGGCCGCAGTGTGTAAGATCCTTCCGCAGTTGGGAAGTAGTTTTCCACAGAGAGAAAGACTCTTCCCAAGCTTCGAGTGTCCAATTCAGGCCACAGGTGGCAACGGGGCTACGGCGCCACGGGCTAATTCCCCACGGGGCCACTCGCCGCACCTGTTGGTATCGCCGCCAAGCGCCGATACCCTGCTCGGGCTCGCTTTGGGCCTGGGAACAGTCACATACCGTCACCTGGACGGAAGCGGTGAACGATTCACCGGGAGAGAGCGACCCGCGGATGAAGAGCCCCGAGCCCAGAGGAACCGCCCGGCGGCCGCGCATCGTCGCCGTCGCGGGCGCGCGCCCGAACTTCATGAAGATCGCGCCGCTGCTGCACGAGATCAGGCGCCGCGGAACCCTGGACGTCTTCCTGGTCCACACCGGCCAGCATTACGACGCCGTGATGTCGGACGGTTTCTTCCGCGACCTGGGCATCCCGGACCCCGACGCGAACCTGGGCGTCGGCTCGGGCAGCCACGCCGTACAGACCGCGGAAGTGATGACGCGCATCGAGGCGATCCTGCTGGAGCAGCGCCCCGACGCGGTGCTGGTGGTCGGCGACGTCAACTCGACGCTGGCGGCGACGATTGCGGCGGTGAAGCTGGGGATCCCGCGTCGCGCACGTCGAGGCGGGACTGCGCTCGTTCGACCGCGAGATGCCCGAAGAGATCAACCGCCTGCTCACCGATGCGGTGTCGACCTGGCTCTTCGTGTCCGAGCCGTCGGGTGAGCGCAATCTGCTGCGCGAGGGCGTCGATCCCGCGCGGATCCACTTCGCGGGCAACGTGATGATCGACACGCTGCTCGCCCAGCTCGAGCGCGCCAAGCGCCTCGACACGGTGCAGCGTCTCGGCCTCACGCCGCGCGACTATGCGGTGCTCACGCTGCACCGGCCCAGCAACGTAGACGACCCGGCGCGCCTCACTGCGCTCTTCGACGTGCTCGAAGAAATCCAGCAGCGGCTCCCCGTCGTCTTCCCGGTGCACCCGCGCACGGCGGATGCGATCCAGCAGCCGGCTCGGCGGGCGGACGCTGAAGCTCCACACGACGCCGCCGCTCGGCTATCTCGATTTCCTGCGGCTGATGGCGGACGCCCGACTGGTGCTCACGGACTCGGGCGGGATCCAGGAAGAGACCACCGTGCTCGGCGTGCCGTGCCTGACGTTGCGCGTGAATACCGAACGGCCCGTGACGGTCGAGCAGGGGACGAATCGGATCGTGGGCAACGATCCCGACGTGATCCGCGCCGAGGTCGCGAAGATCCTCGACGGCGAGAACCGCCCGGGCCGCATCCCCGATCGCTGGGACGGCCAGGCGGCCCGGCGCATCGTGGACGTCCTGGAACACGACCTTGTTCCCGGCTCGGCGTGGAGCGGCGCCGACTCGACGAAGCGAGAGCACCGAAACGGGAGAACACTCGGATGATGTCGATGATTCGCGAGCTGTGGGCCTTCATGCGCGTGCGCAAGAAGTGGTGGCTGGGACCCATCGTGGTCACCATGCTGCTGCTCTCCGCGCTGATCGTACTGACGCAGGGCTCGGCGGTGGCTCCCTTCATCTACGCGCTGTTCTAGGCGACGGGCGCAGGAGCGACGTGACGACGCAGGCCGCAAACGCCCCTCGTGGAGCGCTCGCTCCCGTGGCCCGACGCCCCGTGGTGTTCGCGCTGGATCGCGGTGGCGCTGACCTGCGTCGTCTACGGGCCGATCCTCTACTACATGGTCCTGCATTGGAACGAAGTGGCGGACTACTCCCACGGCTTCCTGGTCGCGCCGCTGGCGCTCTATTTCGCCTGGGAGCGCCAGCCCAAGCTGCAGCGGGCTCGGATCGAGCCGAGCTGGTGGGGCCTCGTTCCGCTCGCCCTCTCGACCCTCACGCTCGTGATGGGCCGTCTCGGCGTCGAGCAGATGAACATGCGCGTGTCGTTCGTGCTCGCGCTGATGGGCATCGTGCTGCTGCTGCTCGGGCGGAAGGTCTTCCGGATCCTCGCCTTCCCGCTCTTCTTCCTGTTCCTGATGGTCCCGCTGCCCCAGTCGCTGGTGAACGTGGTGGCCTTCCCGCTGCAGCTCACCGCCGCAGACTGGGCCGTCGATCTGCTCTACTACCTGCGGATCCCGGCCCTGCGCGAGGGCAACATCATCCACCTGCCCAACACCGCGCTGTTCGTGGCGGAAGCGTGCAGCGGACTGCGCTCGCTGATGGCGCTGATCACGCTGGGCGTCGTATTCGCGTACTTCTTCCGCAAGAGCTGGGGCGAGCGCGTCGTGATCGTGCTCTCGGCGATCCCGATCGCGATCATCGTCAACGCGATGCGCGTGACCATCACCGGGATCCTGACCTACCGCTTCGGCGAGACGGCCGCCGAGGGCGCGGTCCACGAATTCCAGGGGCTGATCACCTTCAGCGCCGCCTTCCTGTTGCTGCTGACGGAGGCGTGGCTGCTCTCGAAGCTCTGGCCGGAGCGTTGGCGGCCGAAGCCGGCGCGCGGACCCGCGCAGCGGCCGACGCCGAGCGCTGGAGCCGCTGTGCCAACGCTGGCCGCTCCGCCGCAATCCGACGCGCCGTGAGGATCGAACGATGCTGAAAGCGCTGGTCGTCCTCGGCTTCCTCGTGGTCAATTTCTACATCTATCACGGGTTCGCGCGGGCAGAGGTGTTCCCGCCTCGGGAGGAGTTCGCGAGCTTCCCGCTCCAGCTCGGCGCCTGGAGCTGCCCGCGCCGCGAGTTCATGGACGCCGCGACGCTCAAGAACCTGGGCGCCTCGGACTACCTGATCTGCGAGTTCCGCCGTGCCGAGCCGGCCGCGTTCGTGGGCGTCTACCTCGGCTATCACGCGACCCAGATCCGCGAAGAGGGCGGCGGATCCGCCGAGAACTCGATCCACCCGCCCAAGCACTGCCTGCCGGGCTCGGGCTGGGACATCATCGGCCACCAGGTCGTCGAACTCGACGTTCCCGGTCTGCCGCAGCGGCCCGCGCAGGTGAACCGCATGCTGATCGCCAAGGGCGACGCGCGACAGCTCGTCTACTACTGGTACCAGACCCAGGGCCGCGTGATCGCCGACGACTGGCAGAAGATCGCCTACCTCTCGTGGGACCGCGCCCGCTCGGGCCGCACAGACGGCGCGCTTGTGCGCTTCACCGCGCCGATCTTCCACAAGGACGAAGACGCCGCCGATCGGCAGGTCCACGAGCTGGCGAGCGAGATCGTGCCCCGTCTCGCGGCCTACGTGCCGGGAGGCTGAGCGGCGCAAGGTGAGCGAAGAATCCGCGCGCGCATCACGGCGCTACTCAATGACCTGGTACCGGCATCCCCGGAAACCAACGATGATAGAAACCACTCCGGGGAATCAACACTGCGATGACAGTGCAGAGGATGATCTTCAGGTCGGTTCCGATCGATCGGTGGTCGTGATACCAAACCTCGAGCGCTCCCTTGAGCGGCGCGATGTCCTCGCGGTAGCAGGTGATCCGATCCCTTCCGGATTTCCGGAGGATCTCCTCCTCGTCGCGGAATACCAGTGAGCCCAGGCCGCTGAGGCCGGGCTTGCAGCGATACACCAGTGGCCTCAAGTCGTCCGGGTAGAGGGCGAAGGTCTCGTCGGTCAGCGGCCGGGGGCCGACGATCGACATGTCTCCGAGCAGCACGTTCAAGAGCTGGGGCAGCTCATTGAGCTTCGATTTTCGCAGATACCTGCCAACCGGGAGGATCCGCGGGTCGCCAGCGACCGTGATCGTCCCGCTCTTCGGACTGTCCTTCCGCATCGTCACGAACTTGATCAGCCCGAACGGCCGGTTCTGGTAGCCGATCCGCTTCTGGCGGAAGAACACTTCGCCTTCCCCTGTGAACCGCAGAATCAGCATGATGCCCAGCAGGAACGGGGAGAGGACGACGAGAGCCGCCAGGGAGAGCACGATGTCCAGCGTTCGCTTCAGCACCAGGTACATGGCACTCGATCACATCTTCTGATCGAGGTTCTTGCCGGTCTCGACGTGGACCAGGCCGGGCACGACCTTCTGGAACGCTGCGACGATGTCGCCCTTGGTCACGCGGGGATCCCGCTTCATCCGCCCGGCGAACTCGATGAACGCCTCCACGGCCGACGCGCCGGATCCACCGTCGTCCCTGCAGATCACTCCGATCGTGCGGAAGCGCTGGAGATCGCGCTGGTCTCGCCCGTCGAAGAACTCCTCGAGGTCCTTCTCTCCCGTGGTGTCGCTCGTGAAGAAGTGGCAGGGCCACTGCTTGCGGGGCAGGAGTTCCACCGCCTTCGCCTTCGCCTCCTCTTCCGACTCGCAGAGGACGGGCTCGTAGCCTCGCAGGCGCAGCAGGCGCAGGGCGATCTCGGAGAACGGGATCGCGGTCTCCGCCCCCTCCATCTTCGGGTAGAAGACGTCCCGGTTCTCGCCGAGCGCGGCGGAGAGCAGACAGAGCTGCCCGGCCTCCTCGTGGGAGATGAAGTAGCGCCGGACGTCGAGCGGCGCCGAGAGCGGCTGGCGCTTGTCCATGCGCCGGAGAAAGCCGAACGGCAGGCTCCCGTCTGAGAAGGCGACGTTCGCGAAGCGCGCGGAGGAGACCGGGTGGCGTCCGGAGTGCAGCAGCAGTACCTCCTCCATCACCATCTTGCTCGCGCCCATCAGGTTCGCCGGATTGGTCGCCTTGTCCGACGAGACCGAGAAGAACCGGCGCAGCGGGTAGGGCAGCGACCCCAGGAATTCGTGGGGGAACACGACATTGGTGTCGACCATCCGGACCAGGCTGTAGATGTTCTTCTCGGAGCGGACGTGCTTGATCGCGCTCAGGTTGAACACGACGTCGAACGGCGCCGTCTCGCGGAAGTAGCGGGTGAATTCGACCGAGCCGAGCGCGATCGGCAGCGAGGTGAAGTCCGCGGGGACCCGGCAAGCGGGCGTCGACCGCAGGTCCCGGACGAGCTCGGTCAAATTGTTCTCGTTGAGATCCAGCAGGGAGAGCGCTCCGGGATCGCAGTTGAGGAGCTGCTTCACGACGGCCGAGCCGACCGAACCCGCTGCGCCGACCACCGCGACGCGCCGTCCTCGAAACGCGTCGCGCAGGGCCGCGGCGTGGCGATCGAGATCCGGCTGGAACATCGAGGTGCGGCGTCCGGTCGCGAGGGACTCCAGATCTTCCACCCTTCCCCTCATCGCCCGAGCAGACCGAGGTCCTCGAGCTCCATGCGCATGCCGGTCGAGAAATCCATCGGATCGAAGTCCCAGGCCTCCGACGCCTCCTCGTGGCTGAAGGCCTTGTCTTCGTTGAGTCGTTCGACCTGCTCGCCGCTGATCTTCGGCAGGCCGGGAATGCGTCTGGAGACTTCTGCGGCCAGGATAGCCACCCACGGGGGCAATGAGAACATCCAGATCCGCTTCTCCAGCAGGCGCGCGACCTCGCGGACCGACTCTCGATAGGTCAGCGCATTCTTCCCGCTCAGGTTGAAGGCGCGGCCAGCGGTGTTCTCCGACACGTACGCATCGACGACCGCCCGCGCCAGGTCGCGAACATGGATGGGCTGGAGGAGGCCGGTGGCCCCGGTCAACAGGATCACGACGCTCCTGCCGCCTGCGCCAGGATCTCGAGGTAACGCCGCGCCAGCTCGCGACGGTCGTAGTGCTTCGAGACGAACTCGCGCCCGTTGCGCGCGAGCTCGTCGCGCGCCGCGGGATCCTTCTCGAGCTCCAGGATCGCTGCGGCCATTGCGCCGGCGTCCTCGGGAGGCGTGATCCTCGCCGCCCGGCTCTCTGTCAAGATCTCCGCTGCCTCGCCCTCGACGGCGGCGACGATTGGCCGGCCCGTGCCCATGATCTCGAACATCTTGCTCGGAATGAAGGTGCGGAAGAGCGGAATGTTCCGGAGCGGAACGAGGCAGATGTCGGCGAGACGGTAGAGATCCGGGACGCGGTCGCGCGGCAGCGCTGGATGGAACGAGACGTTCGGCAGCTTCCTCTCCCGCGCGCGATCGACGAGGGCTTGCTTCTCGGCTCCTTCGCCGACGAAGAGGAAATGGATGTCCTGCTCGTGCTCCAGGAGCCGAGCCGCCTCCAACACTGCGCCCAGGCCGTGCGCAATCCCGTGGGCGCCGATGTAGAGCACCACGAAGCGGCCCTCGACGCCGAACTCGCGCGCGACGGCCGCGGACTTCTCGCCGGGCTCGAAGCGCGCGAGGTCCACGCCATTGCGGATGACGGCCAGCTTCTCCTTTGCGATCCCCCGCGCCGCAATGTCGTCGGCGAACGCCTGGGTGACGGTGACGACCCGCCGACTCCGGTCGTAGAGGAACAGCTCCAGCTTCTCGAGGATGCGGATCAGGAGCGGGTTCTCGAGCACGCCGAGCTCGACGAAGATCGCCGGCCAGAGGTCGCGCACTTCGAGTACGTAGGGGCAGCCCAGTCGCCGGCTGAGGCGCAGGGCCCCGACGGCGCTGAACAGCGTCGGGGAGCTGACGAGGATGATGTCGGTGCCGGCGAGATGACGCGCGGCCTGCCGCGTCACGTTCAGCGCGAACACGAGATGGCCCAAGGTCTTCTTCAGGATGCCGGTATTCGGCGTGGCGTAGGTTCGGCAGCGCAGGATGCGGATCCCGTCGACCCGCTCCTCCAGGAAGTTCTTTCCGCGGTAGCCCGGATGGATCTCTCCCGTCGGATGATTGGGAAAGTTGGTCACCACGGTGACCTCGTGCCCGGCGGCGATCCAGCACTCGGCCATTTCCTTCAGCCGCGCCGAAGGGGCGGCGATCTCCGGCCAGAAGTAGTGGCAGACGATGCAGATCTTCACGGGGGACGAATGCTAACAGAGGTTCAAGCCCGTTCGATCTGTAGATCTCACGATCTTGCCTGCTACGAGGTAATCGAGCACGGCGGACGACTGCAAATCAGCCGACACTTGGAAGACGTCGGAGGCAATCTGAGGACGGACAGCTACAGCCGCGAGTCTGCGGCGTGCCGAAGCGTCTCCTGCCCCGGTGGAGCGCCGCCAGAGGAGGTGCGAACCTCAGATCGAAACTTTCCCTCCATCGGGTATTATTTTCGGTTCCGTTGGCCGGGGGGTGGGCGCGCCTCGTCATGCGCATGCTGTTCCTGACGCACGACATCTTCCAGGCGGGAATTGCGCCGGCTACGCGTGTCCGTCTCGCGAAGCTCGAGTACGCCGTGGGGGGGCGCGCGCGCTCCGCATGAGCCGGGCCTACGACGCGCTCCCGGTCTTCGCGCAGAACCTGGCGTGCAGCTTCGCCGGCTGGCAGCGGGCGCGCTCCCGCTTCACGCCGTACTTCGAGCGCACCCTGGCCGAGTGGGAGCGCACGGTGGACGGCCCGGTCGAGCGGCTCCACGCGCTTCAGCGCGAGCGGCTCGACCTGCTCGTGCGCCGGGCCCGCGCGCACGTTCCGTACTACCGCGACCTGCCGCCGCCCTGTGAGGCGAGCGACCCGCTCGAGGCGATCACCCGCACCCTGGCGGCGATCCCCATGCTCGAGAAGGCCACATACCGGGAGCGATCCGAAGCGTTCGTCGCCGGCGACGTCCCGCGCGAGCGCCTGCGGCGCGGCAAGACCAGTGGCACCACCGGCAGCGCCCTGCCGCTCTGGTACACGCCCGAGACCCTCGCCGAGGAGTTCGCCACGGTGTGGCGGCTGCGGCGCTCATGCGGCGTCCGGATCGGGGAGCCGCACCTGAGCTTCGGCGGCCAGATCGTCGTCCCCTTCGCGCAGAAGCGGCCGCCGTTCTGGCGTACGAACTTCCACGGGCGCCAGACGCTGTTCTCCCTGTACCACATGACGCCCGACAACCTCCGGGCTTACGTCGACGCCATCCACGCGGCACCCGCGCGCTACGTGCAGGGCTATCCGTCGTCGCTGCATCTCGTCGGCCGGGCAATGCTCGAGGCGAAGAGGCCCGCTTCCTCCCGGCCGGCTCGCTGCGGTCTTCACGTCGTCGGAGTCGCTCCTCGCCTTCCAGCGCGAGACGATCGAAGCGGCGTTCGGGGCGCCGGTCCGCGACCGCTACGGCACGAGCGAGTTCGCGGTCTCGATGACGGCCTGCGCGGAGAACCACCTCCACGTCGACATGGAGTTCTGCATCGTCGAGGTGGAGCCGCGCGAGGAGAGCGACGCCTGGGTTCGCGGCCCCCTCCTCGTGACGGGGCTCGGCAACGACGCGACGCCGTTCCTTCGCTATCGGATCGGCGATTTCGGCACCCGGCTGCGGCAGCCCTGCGTCTGCGGCCGGCCTGGTGACGTGTTCCTCGACATCGACGGCCGCATCGAGGACTACGTGGCGACCCCGGACGGCCGCGTGGTCGGCCGGCTCGACCACATCTTCAAAGACCAGCTCGCTGTCGCCGAGGCGCAGATCCTCCAGGAGAGCCCCGCCGCCATCGAGGTGCGCGTGGTGCCGCGTCCCGAGTGGGACGCCGCGAGCGAGCGCCAACTCATGAAGGAGATCCGGTCGCGGCTCGGCGACGAGATCCGCGTGGACCTCCGGCTCGTCGGCGCGATCGCGCGCGAGCCGAACGGGAAGTTCCGGGCGGTGAAGTCCCAGATCGGGCTTGCGGACGGTGCGCGGCCGGCGGCGACGGAGGTCTCCTCGTGATCCGCGTCGGTCTCGCGCGCACGGAACCGAGCTACGCGGGTCTCGCACCGCCCTTCGGCCCCGGGAAGGCATACCCCGAGCTCGCGTCGCTGCTCGGGGACGCGAACGGGTCGCCCCCGAACGGCGCCTACGCAGCGGTCCGAGCGGCGCTCTTCGGGCTCGGTCTCGACGCGGAGCGCTTCGGCACTGCGGAATGGAACCCCCTCGGCGCGCTCGTCGGCCGCGGACGGCGGGTGGTGCTCAAGCCGAACTTCATCCGGCACTGGAATCCCGTCCGCGACGCCAGCGTGCAGAGCGTCATCACGCACGGCGCGATCGTGCGGGCGGTCGCAGACTACGCCTTCCTCGCCGTCGGGCCCGAGGGCTCGGTGGCGATCGCCGAGGCGCCGCAGCAGGACTGCGACTTCGAGCGCATCCGGGAGCTCGCCGGTCTCGACCAGATCGCGAGGTTCTACGAGCAGTCACTGCAGCGCGAGCTCGAGGTGATCGACCTGCGGCGCGAGGCCGTGCGCTTCCGCGACGGCATCATCGTCGGCCGCAAGTCCCTCCCCGGGGATCCGCTCGGCTACCGCGCGGTGGATCTCGGCGAGGCGAGCTACTTCCACGGCTCGGGCCTCGACCCGCGCCGCTTCCGCGGCGCCGACTACGATCCGACCGACACCACAGCGCGTCACCGGGACGGGCAGCACGCGTACCTGCTGTCCGAGACCGTGCTCTCCGCCGACCTCGTCGTGAACCTCCCGAAGCTCAAGACGCACAAGAAGACCGGCGTCACGCTGGCGCTGAAGAACCTGGTCGGAATCAACGGGGACAAGAACTGGCTTCCTCACCACTCGGTCGGCTCGGCGACCGAAGGGGGCGACGAGTTCCCGGACGCGCGCTGGATCGACCGCCTGCGCAGCCGCGCGACGGAGGTCGCCCGTCCCTGGCTCGCGCGGGGGCGCGGGCTCGGGCTCTTCCGGCTGGCCCGCCGGCTCGAGGGGGCTACGCGCGGCGACGCCTTCATTCGGAGCGGCAACTGGTACGGCAACCGAACGACCTGGCGGATGTGCCTCGACCTGAACCGCTGCCTCTATTACTCGGACCACGCCGGCCTCCACCTCGACGCGGCCCGGCCGGTGCGGACCGTCCTCACGCTGCTCGACGGCATCGTGGCGGGCGAGGGCGAAGGGCCCCTCGCGCCCAGCGACGTCCCGCTCGGCGTCGTGCTCGCTGCGACCGACCCGGTGGCGCTCGACCTCGCCGCCATCCGTTTGATGGGCTTCGACGAGCGATTCATTCCGAAGGTCTGGGAACCGATGCGGGGCGAGGGCCTGCGGCTCACGGAGGTTCGCACCGTGGCGGACGTCGCAGTGTCCGAGGTCCTGGCCGGCAGCTTCGAGCGCCGCGAGCTGGGCCTCGACGACCTCCGGGCCGCCCGCACCTTCGTCGCGCACTCCGGATGGAAGGGGCACATCGAGAGGAGCCGCTCTTGAAGCAGATCCTGCAGAACGCGCGCACTGGCGGGCTCGAGCTGGTGGAGGTGCCGGCGCCGTCGCCCGCCGAGGGCCAGATCCTCGTGCGCAACGCGTTCTCGGTGATGTCGCCGGGCACCGAGAAGCTCGGCGATGAGCTTCGCCCGGATGTCGCTCGTCGGGAAAGCGCGCAGCCGGCCGGACCTGGTGAAACAGGTGGTGCGCAAGCTCCGCCAGGAGGGGCCGCTCCCGACCTACCGCACCGTCATGAACCGGCTCGAGGCGCCGCAGGCGCTCGGCTACTCCTGCGCGGGCATCGTCGAAGAAGTCGGACGCGGGCGTCGTCGGCCTCGTGCCCGGCGACCGCGTCTCGTGCGCGGGCGCCGGCTACGCGAGCCACGCCGAGTTCGTCGTCGTGCCCGAGAACCTCGTCGCGCGCGTACCGGACGGCGTGGCCGCTCGAGCACGCCGCCTTCGCGACGCTCGGGGCGATCGCGCTCCAGGGGCTGCGCGTCGCCGCGCCTACACTCGGCGAGGTCGCCGCCGTGGTCGGTCTCGGCCTGATCGGCCAGCTCGCGGTGCAGCTCCTGTGCGCCAACGGCTGCCGGGTGCTCGGCATCGACCTCGACTCCGGCCCGCGTCAAGCAGGCGCTCGACCAGGGGGCCGAGTGGGGCGCGGCCCCGGGTGCTCTCCCGCCCGGCTGGAGCGACGGCGTGACTGGCGGGCTCGGCGCCGACTTCGCAGTCGTCGCGGCGTCGGCCGCAGATGCAGCGCCGCTCCAGCTCGCCGCCGAGCTCTGCCGGCTGAAGGGCCGCATCGTCGTCATCGGTGCCATGCCGCTCGAGCTCGACCGGCGCACGTTCTACGACAAGGAACTCGAGCTCCGGATGAGCACCTCGTACGGACCCGGCCGCTACGACCGCCGCTACGAGGAGCTCGGCCTCGACTACCCCCTCCCCTACGTGCGCTGGACCGAGAACCGCAACCTCCAGGCATTCCTGGCGCTCGTGGTGGCCGGGTCCGTGCGGCCGGATCGCCTCGACGACGCAGACGGTCCCATTCGAGCAGTCGGTCGGCGCCTACGAGGAGCTCGCCAAGGGCGAGCGCCGCTCCCTTGCGGTCGTCTTCCGCTATGCGGAGGTGCCGGCGGCTGCCCGCACGCTCGCGCTCGCCCCGCCGCGCGCGGCCGCGCGCAGCGGGGACGTGGGCGTCGGCTTCCTCGGCGCCGGGAACTACGCGAAGGCGGTGCTGCTCCCCGCCCTCGAGTCCGCGTCCGGCGTGCGGCGCGCCGCGCTCGTCACGGCGACCGGCGCCTCGGCGCGCCGGACCGGCGAGAAGTTCCGGTTCTCCGCCTGTGGCACCGACGCAGGCGCCGTGCTCGCGGATCCCGCGGTCGACCTGGTGTTCGTGGCCTCGCGGCACGACAGCCATGCCCGGCTCGCCGTGGAGGCGCTGCGCGCGGGCAAGGCCGTGTGGCTCGAGAAGCCGGTGGGCCTCAGCCCCGAGGAGGTCGAGACCGTCGTCCGCGCCGCCGAGGAGACCGGCGGCTTCCTCACGGTGGGCTACAACCGGCGCTTCTCGCCGCACGCGCGGGCCGCCCGGAAGGCGCTGGCGGCCCGTGCAGGCTCGCTCGCCATCCACTACGTCGTCGCGCCCGGGCCGCCGCCGCGCGGGAGCTGGGTCACCGACCCGCGCGAGGGCGGGGGCCGCATCGTGGGCGAGGCCTGCCATTTCGTCGATCTCTGCGCCTACCTGGTCGGTGCACCGCCGACGAGCGTGTTTGCGCGCGCCCTCGGCCGCGACCCCGAGGCCGACGACTCGATGGTGGCGGTCCTCGGCTTCGCGGACGGTTCGACCGCGACGCTCGAGTACCTGGCCCGCGCGAGCGCCGAGCTGCCGAAGGAGCGCTTCGAGGCCTCGGCGGACGGCTGCACGGTGCACTGCGACAACTACCGCGTGACGCGGATCCTGCGCGGCGGGCGTGCCGAGCGCGTGCGGACATGGAACCAGGACAAGGGGCAGCGCGCGGCGGTGAGCGAGGTGATCGACGCCGTGCGGTCCGGGCGCGCGTCGCCCTTCTCCCTCGCGGAGGTGGTTGCTGTGTCCGCCGCGACCTTCGGGATGCTGGAGTCGGCGCGCAGCGGCTTGTCGGTCGCGCTTTCTGCACGGCGGACCGCCGCCGGGGTCTCGATAGGCTGACACCGTGGCAACCGGCTTGACGCGCAGGGCAGCCGCTCAGTCGATCAGACCTCGCATGCGATACACGAAGAGCCCGAGGTACTCCCTCAACACACGCGTGGTGTAGGTAAGCGACTCGGCCCGCGGCAGGAGCTTCGACAGCAGCGGGAACCACGCGCCGTAGTCCGACGGGGTCTCTTCCGTCACGTCGAAATCGACCGGCACGGGGACGACCTCGAAGCCCTGGTGCCGGAAGAGCCCGACCGCCCGCGGCATGTGCAGCGCCGACGTCACGAGCAGGATTCGATTCACGCTGAGGGCTGCGAGCAGACGACGCGTCTCCACCGCGCTCTCGTACGTGTTCCGCGAGACGGACTCGCGCAGGATCGCCGCATCCGGCACGCCGAGCTCTTGCAACAGGCCAGCCATCTCGTCGGATTCGGGCTCGAGGGTTTGAGAGCCATCGAAGCGCCCGCCCGACACGACGATCCGCGGGGCGCGGCCGTCCCGATACAGCCGTGCGGCCTGGAAGATGCGATCGGCGGCTTCGTTGACCTCGACATGCCGCCTTGGCGGAATCGCAGCGGCCGTGGCGCCACCGAGCAGCACGATCGCATCCAGCTGCGGCAGCTCCGTCGGCGGCAGATACCGCCATTCGAGCGAACGGCCGAGCTCGCGGCCGAGGGGAGCGCAGCTCCCGACGAGCAACACCCCGAGCGCACACCCCGCGAGCGCCGAGCGCCTTCGCGGCCGCAGCCTCGGAAACAGCGACAGTGCGAGCAGTAGGAGCGCCACGGAGAACGGGAAGACGAGGATCGGCGCCAGCTTCGACGCGAGGAGAAAACCCGTGTGCAAGCCGAGAACCCCTAGTGTTCTGTTCCTGATATCCGCTTACAAGAGCGGGTCAGGGACTGCTCTCCATCGGGAGGAGCGGCTTGGTACGATCCAGAGCCTGGATCTGGCTCTTCTCGTCCACGCACGGCACCAGGGCTTTGTCCCGCGGAGAGAGGTAGAGCCCCACGATGCCGCGCTTCACGCGAGGGTCAAGATGAGGATGCGTTCCAGAGTTTCGATTCCGATGGCCGCACTCGCACTCGCTGGAGTGCTCGCATCGGCGCTGCCGGCCGCAGCGGAGACCTCCACGAACGTCGCCCGCGGCCGCCCTTACACTGTTGATCCCGCTCCAAGCTACGCCCTCTGCACGGAACCCGGAGACGCCTCTCAGCTCACCGATGGCTTCGTGACCCGCTCGAACTTCTGGACGGAAAAGACGACGGTGGGCTGGCAGAACGCTTTGCCGGTCACCATCACGATCGATCTGGGTCGAGTGACACCGATCGCCGGCGCCTCATTCCGGACGGCGGCTGGCAAGGCGGGCGCGGAATGGCCTGCGACGATCCAGGTCTTCGCGGGTGGCGACGAGGCGAGCTTCTCCTGGCTCGGCGATCTCGTCGCTCTCTCCAACGCGGAAAACGGGCCGCCGGGCGCCGGCTATCGGATCCACAGCTATGTGACGAACTCACTGCACGGGCATGGCCGTTTTTTGCGTTTCGTGGTCCAGCCGACCGGGCCATTTCTCTTCTGTGACGAGATCGAGGTCTACGGGGGCCCCGCCGCCTGGGCGGCCGAGCCCATGGCTGGGGTCGTCGTACGAGACACGACGGCCTTCTTCGTCGCATCACTCCTGCAGCGCCGGGTAGAGACAGCGCTCCGGCGGGACTTGGCGGTCGCTCGCCAGCGGGTCGCCGCGGGTCCAGGCCGCGATCGCGTGGTCTGGAACGCCGAGCTCTCCCGGCTCGATGCAGCGATCGGATCCTTGGCCGACATCGATCGCGCGACATTCCGCGCTGTGCTGCCGATGGGCCCGGTGCACACGGCCATCTTCGCGCTGATTGGCACGATCGACGCCGCCGGCGGCCAGCCGGCCCTCAGAGCTTGGCTTGCGAACCCGTGGGATTTCCTGTCGCCCGCCGATCCGGCCCCCGAGGCCGCGGTCGCGTCGCGGGAGCTCGTGCTGCTGCGCGGCGAAACGCGACCTGCCGCGGTGAACGTGCGGAACGCGAGCGGAGACCGGCTCGTGGTCGGGGTGACGGTGGACGGGCTCGACGGGGCGACCGTGCGCGCCGCCGAGGTAGCCTGGACGGAGACAACAGACGGTGTCGCTGTCGCGGCGGCGCTCCCGGACGCCGCGCGAGAGGGCGGCGCGTTCCGCATCTCCGTGCCGGCCGGCATGACCCGCCAGGTCTGGTTCTGGGTTTCAGCCGGCTCCCTAGGCCCCGGGCGCCATGCGGGGAAGGTGTCGATTGCGGCCGCCGGGCGGCCGCGGATCGAGGTCCCGATGCCGATACGCGTGGTCGACGCCGCCTTCCCGAGCGCCACACGGCTCCACGTCGGAGGCTGGGACTACACCAATCAGGACTCGACCTACGGCGTCACCGCGGCCAACGTGACGCCGCTCATCGCGCATCTCCGGAGCCGCGGAGTCGATTCACCGTGGGCGACGAATGCGGCGCTTCCATTTGGAACCTTCGATGCCACCGGACGGATGATCGCGAGCCCGGACACCACGAACTTCGATCGATGGGCCTCGCGATGGCCGGACTCCCGCCGGTACATGGTCTTCCTGAACGTGCCCGATGGCCTCGGCCCGATCGCGACCGGCGACCCGGCCTTCACGCCGGCCGTGAAGCAATGGCTCGCGTTCTGGGTGGGTCACGCCGCGACGCGGGGCGTGCGTCCCGAGCAGCTCCATCTGCTCCTCGTCGACGAGCCTCATGATGCCGCGGGCACGGCGAGGATGATGCCGTGGGCACGCGCAATCCGCGGCGCTCGGATGGGCGTGCGCATCTGGGAAGACCCGACATTCTTTCCCTCCGAACCGTTTCCGGCTGCATTCGTCGACGCGATCGACGTGTTGTGCGTGAACCGGAAAATCGGCTTCATCAAGGGATCGCCGTTCTGGCAGGCAGCGGCGGCCCAGCGGAGCCCGTCGCGCAGCCTGGAGATCTACCAGGGGAGGAGCCCCACCCACACGACGGACCCCTACACCTACTCTCGCCTCCAGGCCTGGCAGGCCTTTGCGATCGGCGGCGACGGCAGCTCGTTCTGGGCCTTCGGGGACACCGGGGATACGAACTCCTGGAATGAGCTCGCCGGAACCAAGGACTCGTACACGCCGCTCTTCTTGGCGCCCGACTCCGTTACCGCGGGCAAGCACATGGAGGCGATCGTGGAGAGCGCTCACGACTTCGAGGTGCTCGCGCTGCTACGGGACGCGGTGGACGCCGCGGCGCCGGGCACGCCGGAGGTCGCCGCGGCGCGCGCGCTGCTGCGCGACGGGCCGGTGCGCGTTCTCGCTGCGCCGGGTGCTGGCGAGCTCGCCTGGCAGAGCGCCAAGGATCGCGCGACGGCCGATGCGGTGCGGAGCGAGGCAGCCGACCTGCTCGTCCGTCTTCGCGGTGCGCGCGCCGGTGGACCAGGATGAGAGCCGCACTGCCTTGCACCTCGAGGCCAGACGTTGCAGCCTGCCGGCCCGATTCGTGACGGTCCTGCACTTCGGTCAGCCCGGGGCGATAGCGCGAGCCCTCGTCGAGGATCTCGAGGACGCCGATACGCGGGTGCGCGTCGGGCGGCATCGGGTGCGCTTCGGCGGCGCTGCGGACGCGCATTTCGAGGAGACTTCTTGAGCGGCAGGTTCCACGACCTCGCGACCAGCCTCGGCTACGTGCGGTAGGACCACCGATGACGGGAATGGAAGGCGCGATCGACTGGACGCGCTGGGCGGTCTACCTGCTGCTCGGCCCGCCGCTGCTGTTCTGGCTGTTCTTCGCCCGCGACAACGTGCGGCGTATGGTCGCAGTCCTGGTCATGCTGGTCTTCATCCAGGACTCCTTCGTGAATCGACGCTTCGTCTGGGCGATCAGCTTCGGGCCCGCCACGATCATGGTCTACGTGGCGCTGCTGTCGCTGCTCGTGAAGCGCGGCCGGCTGCCAAATCTCGCGCCCTACGGCGGGGCCTGGGTCGCGCTGCTCTTCTTCGCCAGCTTCGGCGCGCTGGCAGGCGCCGTCGGCGGCTATCCGTTCGAGAACTTCTACGCGCTGCAGCGCCTGTTCCTGGAAGCCTTCCTGTTCTTCCTGACCGGCTACCTCGTATTCCGCAGCGATGCAGACCTGCAGCGCTTCTTTCGCGCCTTCGTCTGGGTGGGTCTCGGCGTCGCGGCGGCGCACCTCTTCGCGCTCGTGACGGGCTATCGCTTCCGCGACCATCTCCAGCGAGACATGGAAGGCGGGGGAGCTCTCCGATACGGAGGGCTCTTCAACAACCCCAACTCGCTGGGCGACTTCTACGCGATGGCGATTCCCGTCGCGCTGTTGCTGGCCGTGCGCGGCGGGCGCGGCGCCTCCCAGCGAATCGTCGCCGCCGCCGCCGTGCCCGTGATGCTGGCCTCACTGTTCCTGACCGCGAGCCGCGGCGGCATGCTCGCCACGTTCACCGTGGTTTCGATCGCGTTCCTGTGGTCGCGAGTCGGGATCGGGCGAACGCTGGTGGTCGTAGCCGTGTCGAGCCTGCTGGTGGCCGCCAGCTATCTGGTGCTGAGCACCGCGCTCAGCGAGTACTTCACGGTGATCCTCCACTACCTCGAGGAGGGGGGCTTGGAGACCCCGCGCACCAGGATCTGGCCTTGCTACCTCGGCATCATCCTGCGCCGGCCGCTCGGGCTGGGCTTCGCGCCCGAGAGCATCGTGCCCCTGACCGCCCAGTGCGGGCTCCGTTGGACCACCGCTCACAACATCTACCTGGACATGGCGGCGCAGTCGGGCGTGGGCTCGCTGATCGCGTTCCTGACCCTGGTGGGCGCACTGTTGCGCAACACCGCGCGCGCGGTCGCCCGTGCCGTCGGTGCTCAGCAGCGGCTGCTGCTCACGCTCTGCTTCCTGCCGCCGGCCGGCTTCCTGATCGGCGGCTTCTTCGAGCCGACCTTCATCAACAGCAGCAAGCTCAATCACGTGTTCTGGCTCTTCGTCGGGGTCGGCGCCGCGGCCAGTACCCGTGTTCTCGCGGAGGCGCGAGAGCGCGAGGCCGAACGCGGACCGGCGAGTGGCCTGTTGCCGGCCGAGGCACGCGGTGTCTGACGATGGCCGTTGGCGCGGCCGCCTTGCGCGCGTGCGCGACGTCGGCGCCGCCGGCGCGGCGCGACGGGTTCGCGACCGGCTCACCGCGCCCGCGCGCGCGCGCCGCAGCGCTGCGTGGCAGACCCGCTTTGCGGGCTGCATCGACCCGCCCGTGCTGCTCGCGCGCTGCGGCCTCCCCGTCGACCGCGAGCGGGCTCGCCCGGCTGCGCGACGCCATCGCCCAGCGGTCCCTTCTTCTTCGACCCGGCCGCGCCGGGCCTCGCCGAGGCGTTCGCGACGCGCCATCCGGAGGCGCGCGACGGCGCTGCTGGCGCAGGCGGACGCCGCCGCCCACGGCGATCTCGGCTGGGTGGTGCCGGGAGGAACGACCGACTGGCACCGCGCGCTGCCCGGTAACTCGCGCTGGCCGCTCGTCGCCTCCGAGGCCATCGACTACGGAGGGGAACGCCCGCTCGGTGACGTGCGGCTCGCCTGGGAGATCGGTCGCGGGACGCATCTCGTGCGCCTCGGCCAGGCGAGTTGGCTCAGCGGCGATGCCGGGCATGCGAAGGCCGCCCTCGAAGAACTCGCGCGCTTCGCGGCGGAGAACCCCCCTGGCTTCGGCATCGCCTGGGCCCAGGCGCAGGAAGTGGCGCTGCGCGCGGTCGCGCTGCTCTGGGTGTTCCATCTGACGCGCGGCCACGGCGTCTTCGATGCCGAGCGCTTCGGCCTCTGGCTCGCCCTCGTCGTGGCGCATGCCGAGTTCGTGGCCGCGAACCTCTCGGACCAGCCCGTCACCCATAACCACCTGGTGTCAGAGGCCGGAGCGCTGGCGCTGCTCGGCCTCGCGCTGCCGGCGTTGCCGGCGGCGGCGCGCTGGCGGCGGCTCGGCGCGCGCGTGCTGTGGCGCGAACTCGTCAAGCAAATCGACGACGAGGGGATCTCGGGCGAGCACTCGATCCACTACAGCGCCTTCGAGCTCGACACCGCGGTCGCGACGCTGCTGCTCGCCGAACGCGTTGGAATGGCGGTGCCCGCGGCCGCACGAGCGCGCGTCGGCGCGATGGCCGATGCGGCGGTCGCGCTGCTGCGCGCCGACGGCACGCTGCCCCCCATTGGCGACACCGATTCAGGTCGAGGCTGTCGCCTGGGCATCGATCCGCTCGACCGGCGTGACGTTCTCGCGGCGGCTGCGGTTGCGTTCGATCGCTCCGACTGGGGCGCCGTGACGGGCGATGCACCCGGCGCCTTCTGGCTGACGGGTGGGCGCGCGGTGCCGGGCGCCGCTGACGCCGCGCCCGGCGGCTTCGCGCGGCGCTTCGAAGCGGCGGGCATCGGGCTCGCGCGCACGGGGCACGGCCTGGACGAGGAGATCGTCGTGTTCCGCGCCGGCCCGACGCGCCTGCGTGTCGATGTACTGGCGAGCCACGCCCACGCCGACGCGCTCTCGGTGCTCTGGCGCGTGAGCGGCGAGGACGTGCTGCTCGACCCGGGCACCTATCTCTACAGCGAGCCGAGCGGCTGGCGCGCCTGGCTGCGCGGTACCCGGGCGCACGCGTGCGTCGTGCTCGACGGGTGCGACCAGGCAGACGTCTCGAGCGGCCGCTTTGGCATTGCGGGGCTCCAGAAGGCTCGCTGGCTGCACTTCGCCGGCGACGGGCGGCGGCTCGTCGCCGCCGCGGAACATCCGGCGCGCAACGCACCGCGCGTGCGAAGGCGGCTGGCCTGGGCGCCGGGGGCGCTGGTGCTGGTCGACGACGTGCTCGGCGCCGGCGTGCACGCGGTCGACGCCTGGCTACCGCTGCCCGCGACACGCGGCGAGGCCTCGGGCACGACCGCGATCCTCGCACTCGCGAGCGGACGCGAGCTACGCGTTGAAAGCTTCGGCGCCGTGACGCGGATCCGCGCGCTGCGTCCCGTGTCCGGTGCAGGACCGGGGCCCGGTTGGGCATCGCCGCGTTACGGCGTCCTGGCGGCCGGAAGCGCATTGCACCTGGAAGCGGGGAATCTTAGCCTGCCAGCCCGGCTCGTGACGGTCCTACAGCTCGGTGAGTCCGGGACAACCGCGCCGGCCGTCGTCGAGGATCTCGCGGACGCCGCGCTGCGGGTGCGCCTTGGGGGGCATCGGGTGCGCTTCGACGGCGCCGCGTGCGCGTACTTCGAGGAGCCTTCGTGAGCGGCGCGAGCTTCCTCTTCTTGATGTCCGAGGGACTCGACGCCACCGTGATCGACTCGCAGGTGGTCGACGGGCTGGTCGCAGTGCGTCGCGAGGGCATCCGCTTCGATCTGCTCTCGCTCGCCGACGGGCGCCGATGGCTGCGCGAGCGGCGGTACTACCAGCGCCGGTGCATCGAGGTCGCCGCGCGCACCGGCGGAGCGGTGCGCGTCGTCCCGATGCCCCGCAAGCTCGGCGTGGGCGGACCGCTCGGGACGACGGCGTTGCTCCTGGCCGAGCATCTGCGCCGGGGCGGGCGTCTCGTGGTGCACGCGCGCACCGACTATGCCGCGTACTTCGCGAGCTTCGCGGCGCGCCTCGATCGCGGCATCCGCTACATCTTCGACTGCCGCGGTGACGGTCCCCCGGAGTTCCTGCTCGACGCACGCCAATTCCACCTCTCGGAGCGCCAGACCGCGCGCGGCTTGCGGAGCATGGAGCGCGTCGGCGCCGGCGCCGCCCGGCACGCCTCGCACGTGCTCGCCGTCTCGACCGTGCTCCGCGACCGGCTCGTTGCGCGCCACGGCATCGACCCGGCGCGCATCTCGGTGGTGCCGTGTGTGGCAGACGCCGAAAAGTTTCACATCGACGAGCCGGAGCGGCGGCGCGTGCGCCGTGAACTCGGGATCGAGGATCGCTTCGTGGTGGTGTTCCCGGGCCGCTTCGGGCGCTGGCACTGCGCCGAAGAAACGTGCCACGTCGTGCGCGGCCTGATGGACGCGGACCCGTCGGTGTACTTCCTGATCCTCACGCCGGATCTCGAAGCCGCTGCCGAGCACGCCCAGCGGCTGCTCATCCCCGGGCGCTACAAGATCCTGTCTGCTGCGCACGCGGAGGTGCCAGGCTACCTGCGCGCCTCGGATCTCGGGATGTTGCTGCGGGCTCCCGATCCGCTCAACGAGGCCGCCTGTCCCACCAAGTTCGCCGAGTACGTGATGACCGGCCTGCCAGTCCTGATCAGCGCCGGCATCGGCGACTGCAGCGGCTTCGTCGCGCAAGAAGGCGCCGGCGCGGTGTTGCCAGAACCCGATCCGGCAGCAGCGGTCGCCGCGCTCGCCCGCATTCGCGCCGAGGACGACGCCACGCGCCGCACCCGCATCGCCAAGGTGGCCGAGCGATTCGCGCGGCAGCGCTACGCGCGCGAGATGGCCCAGCTCTACCGGCGGATCGCGGAGGAGCCGTGATCCAATCGGCGGCGCGATGGTGACGGAGGGCGGACGCGGCTACACGGTGGTCGCAGGTGTGCCGGCGCGCATCGTCGGCGAACGGAGCTGAGTTCTTGCGGCAGGTGTTCCTCTCCCGAAGCGGCGCCATCCAGGTCGAGGATGCCCCGGCGCCGGCCTGCGGACCGGGTGAGGTGCGCATCGACGTCGCGCACTCGGTGATCAGCACCGGCACCGAGACATCGGCGCTGGCGAGTCCGGATCTGCGCGCGCGGCTCGATCGCGCCGTCGGGATGGCCCGCATGGGCGCCGAGCGGCTGCGCACGCGCGGCTTGCAGGAGGTGCTGCGCAAGGCGCGCGTGCGCGACGGGATCTCCGCACCGATGGGCTACAGCGTCGCGGGTCGCGTCTGCGAGGCCGGCGCCGATGTAGACGATCTCGCACCGGGCGCGCTCGTCGCGGCGGGCGGCAGCGCCTACGCGCACCACGCCGAACAGGTCGCGGTGCCGCGCAACCTCGTGGTGCCGGTGCCCGAAGGCGTGTCGCTGCGCGCGGCCAGCTTCGCGACGGTGGGTGCGATCGCGCTACAGGGCGTACGGCGCGCGGCACCGCAGGTGGGCGAAACGGTCGCGGTCGTCGGGCTCGGCCTCGTCGGGCAACTGGCCGTCCAAATACTGGGCGCTGCGGGCTGCCGCGTCGTCGGCGTCGATCCGCGCGCGGACCGCGTAGAGCTTGCGCGCAGCGGACCCGGCGGCCTCGTCGCGGGCAGCGGGCCCGATCCCACCGAGATCGAGGCGATCGTGCGCGCGCAGACGGCCGGCGCCGGCGCCGACGCGGTGCTGCTGTGCGCCGGCACCGCCAGCAGCGATCCGATCAACACGGCCCTGCGTGCAGTGCGCCAGCGCGGCCGCGTGGTGATCGTCGGTGCCGTCGGCCTCGCGCTCGAGCGCGAGGCCTTCTACCGCAAAGAGGTCGAGCTCACGATTTCGTGCTCCTACGGGCCGGGCCGCTACGACCCGAGCTACGAGGAGGGCGGCCTCGACTACCCGATCGGCTTCGTGCGCTGGACCGAGAACCGAAACATGGCCGCCTTCCTCGATCTGGTGGCGCGCGGCAGTGTCGATCCCGAACGCCTCGTCGCCGAGGAACGCGACCTCGAGGACGCCGCAGCGGCCTTCGACGCGGCGAAGGCGGGCGCCGGCTCGGGCGTGGCGATGCTGCTGCGTTATCCCGCGCGGAGCGGTCCGGCCGCGCGCACGGTCCCCACCGCCGCGTCCGCGAGCCACCCGGCGACCGCGAAGCGCGACGGTCGCATCGGCATCGCTGACGGCCGCATCGGCATCGCTGTAATTGGCGGCGGCGGCTTCGCGTCCGAGACTCTGCTCCCGGCAATCGGTGCGACGCCGGACTTCGCGCTACGCACCGTGGTGACGCGCAGCAGCGCCTCTGCGGCCAAGGTGGCGCAGGAGTTCGGCGCTGCGCAGGCCTCGACCGATCCCGAGGGCGTGCTCGCCGATCCGAGCGTCGACGCGGTCGTGATCGCCACCCGCCACGACAGCCATGCGCCGCTCGCGCTGGCCGCGCTGCGCGCCGGCAAGCACGTCTTCCTCGAGAAGCCGATGGGCATCACGCGCGAGCAAATCGACGCGCTGCGCGACGAAGCGCTGACATCCGGGCGCATTTTCACGGTCGGTTACAATCGCCGGTACGCACCGCTGTCGCTGCGCGTGCGCGAATGGCTCGCCACGAGCGCCGGGCCTGCCGTGCTGCTCTATCGAGTAAACGCCGGCCACGTACCCGCGGAGAACTGGACGCTCGATCCGAACGTCGGCGGCGGGCGCATCGTCGGCGAGCTCTGCCACATGCTCGACCTGCTCTCGTTCTGGCTCGGGCCCGAGCTCGTGTCGTGGAGCGCAGCCGCGCTGCCCTCCGCCCAGCGCACCGCGCCCTCGCCGCAGGACGTCGTCGTGTCGCTGCGCTTCCGCGACGCGAACCGCAATGAGCACGTCGCCTCGCTGGTGTACACCAGCCTCGGCGCGCCGAAGCTCGCCAAGGAATGGATCGAGGTACACGCCGGCGCCAGCACGCTGCACCTCACCGATTTCATGCGGCTCGAAGTGCAGGGCGCGCGCGCCCGCTCCGAGGTGCTCCGCAAGGCCGACAAGGGACACCGCGCCGAGATCGAGGCCTTCCGCGACGCGATCCACGGTGCGCCGAACGCGCTGCTCGGCGCCGAGGAGGCTTGGAGCGCCGCCGACCTCGCGCTGCGCATCGACCAACAGCTGCGGGCCGGCGCCGCGACGGAGTAGCTGGGATGTGTGGCATCACCGGTGCATTCGCCTGGGCCGGCGGGCAACTCGACGTCGACGAACCTGCGCTGTGGCGCATGACCGACGCGCTCGCCCATCGCGGCCCGGACGATCGCGGGACCTTCCTCGACCCCGAACGTGGCGTCGCACTGGGCCAGCGCCGCCTCAGCATCATCGACCTCTCGCCCGGCGGTCATCAGCCGATGGCCAACGACGACCGCACGATCTGGATCGTCTTCAACGGCGAGATCTACAACCACGAGAAGATCCGCCGCGGCCTCGAGCAGGACGGCGTGCGCTTCCGCACGCGCTGCGACACCGAGGCGATCCTGCGCCTCTACGAAGCCCGCGGCGTGGAATGCGTGCGCGAGCTGGAGGGCATGTTCGCGTTCGCGATCTGGGACGCGCGCCGCGGCAGCCTCTTTCTCGCGCGCGACCGCATCGGCATCAAGCCGCTCTACTGGGCCGACGTCGGCGGGCGCTTCTTCTTCGCCTCCGAAGTGCGCGCGCTGCTCGAACATCCCGCGGTGCCGCGCGAACTCGATCCCGAGTCGCTCTACCACCACCTCTCCTTCCTCTCGACCCCGGCGCCGGCGACGATGTTCGCGGGCATCTCCAAGCTCGCGCCCGGTCACCGCGCCACGGTGGACCGGCGCGGCGTGCGGATCGAGCGCTGGTGGGACGCGCTCGATGCGCCGCGCCTCTCCGCGGCCGAGGTGGCCGACGAAGGGCACGTGGCGCACGAAATCCTCGAGCGCCTGCGCACCGCAGTGCGCGATCGCATGATGAGCGACGTGCCCTTCGGCGTCTTCCTGTCGGGCGGCCTCGACTCGAGCGCCGTCGCGGTGCTGATGGCGGAGAATCACAATCTGCCGGTCAACACCTTCACGATCGGCTTCGCCGGGCAGGGCGTCGACCACTTGAACGAGTTCGAACACGCCCGCCGCATCGCCAAGCAGATCGGCGCCAACCACCAGGAGGTGGTGATCGACCACCGCTCGGTGCTCGACTACCTGCCGCGCTTCCTCGAACACCAGGACGAACCCGTCGCCGATCCGGTCTGCGTGCCGCTCTACTACGTCTCGAAGCTCGCCATCGACCACGGCGTCAAGGTGATCCAGGTCGGCGAAGGCAGCGACGAGCTGTTCATGGGCTACCAGCCGTTCTTGCAGACCATCGACTTCACACGCTTGACGCGCCCGTTCACCGCGTTGCCGCGGCCGCTGCGCGCGGGGCTCTACCGGGCCGCGTCTCCCCTGCTGCGGGCCGTCGGTCACCGCGCCCTGGCCTGGGAGGAACTGCTGCGCCGGAGTGTAGACGAGCATCCGTTCTGGGGCGGCGCGATCGCGTTCGAGGAGCGCGAGAAGCAGCGCATGGCTCCGGCGCTCTCGCGCCGCTACCGCTCGTGGGATGCGATCCGGCCGATTCACGACGAGTTCTCGCGGCGCTGGCCGGACGCCGACGTGGTGGCGCGCATGAGCTACGTCGAACTGCGTCAGCGCGAACCGGAGCTGCTGCTGGCGCGCGTCGACAAGATCACCATGTCGGTGGCGCTCGAGGCCCGCGTGCCGTTCCTCGATCACCGCCTGGTCGAATACGTGCTGCGGCTGCCGGGCGCCATGAAGGTCCGCGGTGGCCGCACCAAGGCAATTCTCAAGAAGGCGCTCGAAGGAGCTGCTGCCCCACGACCTGGTGCACCGCCGCAAGCAGGGTTTTCCGGCGCCGATGGCGCAGTGGCTGTTCGAGTCCGAGTTCGGCGGCCAGCTTCGCGACGCGCTCCTGCACTCGCCGCTGGTGCGCGACGGCTGGCTCGACGGCGCCGTGCTGCGCGAGTACCTCGACGACCATTTCTCGCGGCGCCGCGACCGCGGCAGCCAGCTCTGGACGCTCTTCAACCTGACGCTCTGGTACCGCCGCTGGATCCTCGGCGAGCACGTGGGCTAGGGGCCGCCGCCGTCCGCAAGCACGTGGCGCTTCCAGTGCAGGAAGAACGCGAGCGTCCAGATCCGGTACATGGCCCGGACGCGATCGTTCGCATCGAGCGCCCCGCTCCGCAGCGCGCCCACCAGCGATTCCACCGCCTCTACACGGAAGAAGTCTCGGGTGGAGTCCTCATGCAGCAGGTCCGCGAAGTGCGACCAGAACGCGTCGCCCAGGAAGCGCTCGAGGTGCACGGCGAAGCCCTTCTTCGGGCGGTGCAGGATGTGCTGCGGGAGGTAGCGCGACAGCACCCGCTTCAGGATCGGCTTCGGCACCGCTGGATCGAAGAGTTCCGACGCCGGCGCCCGGCACAGCAGCTCGTAGAGCACGTGGTCCACATAGGGCACGCGCACTTCGACCGAATGCCCCATCGAGGCGCGGTCGACCTTCGTCAGCATGTAGTCCGGAAGCTGTTGCATCACCATGAAGCGGTACAGGTTCTCGAAGCTCGGCCGATCGTCCGGGAGCGCGAGCTTCTCGCGCAGGTAGAGCGCCTCGTGCTCGAGATCGAGCGTGGCGAGCAGGTCGTCCGACAGGAATTCCGACTGCTCGCGGAACGAGAAGAAGCTCTTCTCGCTCACCACGAAGTCGAGGAAGCTCCAGTCCACCCGCTTCATCGCGCTGACGACGCGGGGGCCCTGGGGAAAGCGCATCCAGCGCTCGAAGGCGCGCACGCCGCGCGCTACCCGCCGCGGTACCAGCCGCTGCAGCAGTTGCAGCCGCGCGAGCGTGGCGTAGTTCTCGTAGCCGGCGAAGAGCTCGTCGGCGCCGTCTCCGGAGAGGACGCACTTGACGCGCCCCTCCATGGCCTGGATCACCGAGTGCACCGCGATCGCCGACGGGCTCCCGAAGGGCTCGCCGTAGATCTCCGTCAGGAAGTCGAGCAGCTCGACGTCGAAGCGCTCGCCCGCGTTGAGACGCACCTCGACGTGTTCGGTGCCGAAGCGGCGCGCGACCTCGGCCGCGTAGTCGCGCTCGTCGTAGTCCGGGTCATCGTGCACCAGACAGAAGGTCTTCGCGCCCTCGACGAAGCGACTCATGTAGGCCACGACCCCAGAGGAATCGACGCCGCCGGACAGGAAGGCGCCCACCGGGACGTCGGCGTTCAGATGGATCCGAACAGTGTCGGCCAGCGTCGCGTCGAGCTCGTCCTCGAAGCTGTTGCGATCGAACGCCTCGGCCGGAGCCGCACCGCCCAGGAACGATTGCGGGCGCCAGTACGAGCGCAGCGTCACGCCGCCATCGTCGAGGAGGAGCGTCTGCCCCGGCTCGAGCGCGTGCACGCCGCGCACCATCGACTGCGGCGCGGGCACGTAGTAGAAGCAGAGATACCGCGACAGCGCCTGGGGATCGATCTCGCGCGCGACCAGCGGACAGGCCAGCAGGGCGCCCAACTCCGACGCGAAGGCGAAGCCGCCCGGGCCATGCGTCCAATAGAGGGGCTTCACGCCGAAGCGATCGCGTGCCAGGAAGAAGCGGCCGCTGCGGACGTCGAGGATTGCGAAGGCGAACATCCCGCGCAGGTCCCGCACGCAGTCCGGGCCCTTCTCCTCGTAGAGGTGCAGGATCACCTCGGAGTCGCAGTGTGACGTGAATCGGTGTCCCTTGGCCTCCAGCTCCTTGCGAAGATCGTGGTAGCCGTAGAGTTCGCCGTTGCAGACCAAGGCGAGCGTGCCGTCCTCGTTCAGCATCGGCTGGTTGCCCTGCGGCGAGAGGTCGACGATCGAGAGCCGCCGGTGGCCGAGGAAGTGGTTGCCCGCCCGGAAGGTGCCCTGGCTATCGGGTCCCCGGCGCGCCAGCCGCTGCAGCATGCGGTCGAGAATCGCCTCGCCGTCGAGGCGCGCGTCCGGAAAGGAGAAGCCCGCGATGCCGCACATGTCGCGCTAGCCGCCGAGCACCCGCTCGTAGATCGCGAGGATCTCGCCGGCGTTGCGTTCGATGTCTTCTTTGACGAAAGCGCGATTGCGCTCGATGCGATCCGGATCGGGCTGCGCGAGCACCTCGCGCAACGCGGACTCGAGCAGTTCGAGACGCGCGCGCGGAATCAGGTGGAGACCCGGAGGCCGGCCGGGCAGATCGGTCGCGATCACGGGCACGCCGACCAGCATCGCCTCCTTCACGGTGTTGGCATCGCCGTCCGCATCGGTCGCGCGCACGAAGACGGCGGCACGGGCCGTCACGTCGAGCGCGAAGTCCACGTCGCGCAGGATCAGCACGTGCGCCTCCGACGATGTCTCTTGCAGCGCCGCGTCGAGCGCGGGCTTGCCTTCGGGATCTTCGGCCTGCGAGCCGAGGATCACGAGCCCGATCTGCTCGGCACGCGTCCCGGGCGGCGGCGTCGTGCGCAACGCGGCCACGGCGCGCACCACGGCGTCGACGTGGTAGAGGGACTCGAAGCGGAACCCGGCGGTGACGACGCATTTCGGATGCGCGGCCAGGAAGCGCTCCACCTCGGCCGGCAGCGGAGCGGCCGGCTCGGTGCGCGCAGGCTCGAGGAAGGTGCCGACCACGCGGCTGCGATCGCCGAGTCCGAGCTCCGCGAAGGCATCGAGGATGGGCCCGTTCTTGGCGATCGCGAAGTCGACGCCGCGATACAGCGCGCGGACGGCGCGCCGCAGCCACGCGGGGGCGTCGGCGAGCTGCGCCGGCAGCAGACCGTTCCCGCACGACAACACCCAGCGGCCGCGCCGAAGACGCAGCATCAGCAGCAACGCCAGCTGCAGCGCGATGGCCACCGGGCTGCGCAGACCCAGCACATAGGCGGAGACATGGTCATGCACCAGCACGCCCGGCAGCCACGGCAGACGGCAGAGGAAGCGCAGCTGATCCCAGAACAGCAGCGTCCTCCGGAAGCGCCGGGGCATCGGCGAGCGTGGCGGCGGCAGCGACGCCACCGCCACACGCCAGCCCCGTTGCTCGAGCATCGAGCGCAGCCGAGCGGTGTGCACGGTGAGCCCACCGTAGGGCGGCGGAAGCTGGCTGAGCAGCAGCACGGTCGCCGGAGCGCGCATCGTCAGGCCAGCGATCTCCCGGCCGGGATCCGCCCCGGCATGAAGGACGCGGTAGGGTACCCGAAGCGGCCGCGGGTGTCGTGGGAACGCGCCGGAAGCGGGCTCGGCGTCGGCGCCGCTGGCGCTCGACGGCGATCCGCAGCACGTCCTCGGAGCGCTCGACGAGTACGCGGCGGCCGGAGCCGATGGCGTAGGCTCGTCCGCGCTCGCCGAAGGCGTGCGCGGCGGCTGCCGCTGACCGGAGGGATCTCGCTGCCCGAGCTCGTCCCCCCTGTACTACACCGTGCGCTCAACGCTGCTCCGTGTCCCTGTGAGCGGCGGATCCGCACTGAGAGCGCGCGCCAGACGAGCCCCGCCACGCTACGTTGCGTGGCCTCATGGCCGCGGAACGTCTCTCCTTCTCGAAACGAATCGGCTTCTCGATCGCACTCGTCAGTGTCGCGCGCGCGGCTGTGGTACCCGATCGAGCGCTGCGACCCCGCCTTGTCCTCGCGTGGGCGTTTTTCTTAGCGGCGGTCTCCAACTCCGCCGCGGGCGAGCTGTGCTTCTGTTCGAACGAGAGCTTCGCCTGGCAGGGTTGCGCAGCGGGTGCCGCCGCCTGCGACGCCGCCGGCTGGCAGGGCTGTACGGCGTCGCCCGATGACTCGTTCGAGATCCGCGCAGGCTGTCAGGTCACGGTCGCGCCCGGCGACGACGTGCTGCTGGACCAGGACGCGAGCGCCGACGTGAAGGTGGCGGACGGTGGACGTCTCACGCTCGCGGGCCCGGTGGAGTGGCGCGTCGGCCCGTCTGGAATGAAGACCGATTCCGGCTCCGCCATCGAATTCGGCGGCTGCTATCGGCGTTTCGCGGGCAGCGGGCCCGCGTGCGCGCCGGCGCTCGATGCCTCGGGGGTGTTCCAGATCGGTCGGGTCATTCCGTGCCGCGACGGCGACTGCGCCGACGACGCCCATCTGGTGCGGATCGCGTGGCCGGACGACGGCTCGCTCCCGCCCGAAACCCTGGCGGAGATCGACGCCTTCCTTGCCGGCCTCGACGTCGCGCGCGACGTGCTGTGCTTCTGGCAGACCTCGGAGGACGGCTACGTCGGGGCCGACGCGGGTTACTGCTACAAGGTCGCGGCGCGCGGAGCCGGCTCGGGCGTGCGCTTCCTCGATTTCGACGTGCGGCAGATCTGGAACGCGCAGAGCGACCAGGCCGGCTATCCGCTGGCGCGCCGCGAGGTGATCGAGACCACGCTGCAGGGCGACCACGCCATCCACTCGCGGACCCTGCACTTCGCCGACACCGCAGCCATCCAGACCCGCACGGACCAGATGGGGCGCTGGATCCGCTGCGGCGGGAGCCAGCGCGCCTACCTGATCGCCAGCGTCACCGACGACGCCGCGGGCGATGCCGTGCTGCTGGCCGACGCAAACGGGATCCGCGCGGAACTGGCCGACGGAACCCGCTGCCACATCGACTGGGGCTGGGCGGCCGGCGACTACGCCTTCGTGATGGCGCCCGTCCACGTGACGTCGAGCGTGAACCAGATCGACGCGGCGTATCTCGACCTGGGCGGCGCCGTCGACTGGAACGGCGTCGTGGTGGACGGGCTCGGCGGCACGGAAGGCCGCGGCGGCGTGCAGATCCGCGGCGGCCCACTGCTGCGCTTCTCGCATGTGTGGGTCACCGATCCGCTCTCGAGCGACAACGAGGCGATCTTGTTCGACCGATCTCCCGTGCGGCGCGTCGGTCTACCACCTCACGATCACGGGCGGACCCGCCGACCCCGACGCCGACAAGAACTACGGCCTCGCCTGGTTTGGCGGCCCCACCTGCACCTACGGGCTCCTCCACTACTACGTCCGCCACCGCGGCGACGACAACTTCGTGACCCGCTCCCGACGGCCGATCCGACCGGGAAGATCGTCTGGCGCTGGGTCCAGGCCGGGCCGTCGTCGGCCCCCGGCGACAGCGGCCAGTTCCTCGACTTCGGGACGGGCAACGTCGTCGACGTGGACGGCCAGGACGGGCTTTGCACGGCATGCACGTCCCAGGATGGCTTCGGCAGCCTGATCATCCCGAGCGGCGGCGGCTCCGGCCTGATGCGCAACCTGCTCTGGGTCGGCGTCTTCAACGGCGGCGTGGACGGGGGCGCCACCGATCAGGCCAACCCGAACTTCCAACTCAAGAACGTGGGCGTGATCGGCTCGGCGGTGGACCCGAATCAGCCCCGGGGCGTGGGATCGCTCGCCGGGCTCGACACCGACGGCTTCTACGTGCGCGACGTGGTCGACCCGCGGCCGTTCCCGATGCAGCTCTGCAACGCCAACCCCTACGGCAACTTCGTGCGGCGGCTCTCGCACGGCGTCTTCCTCGGAGTGTCGCTCGGCGCGACGCCTTGCGAGGTCGGCGAGCACGCCCGGCTCGAAGACGTCTACTTCCTCGACATCGCGCGCAGCGGCGCGGGCGGGCCGCTGCTTGCGGTGCTTGACACGGCCAGCGACGTCCAACTGCGCCGCGTCACGATCGGCTTCCGCAGCGAGCCGACGGGGCTCACGCAGGGCCTGTCGATCTGGCCGTGGCTGGCGAACGGCGCCCTCACGCTCGACGGCCCGCTGCTCACCGGCTTCCGCGGCGCGGGCGTCCAGGCGATGTCGATCGGCAATCCCGCGAATGCCGCGCAGATCGCCTGGCAGCATCCCACCTGCTTCGCGGACAACGACGTCGACGACACCGACGAAGCCCTCGCGGCCTACGGCGTGCCGCCGCTCCACGACGTGGACCCGCTCTTCGTCGCGCCGGAGCTGCTTCGCTTCGACCTCGCGGCCGGGAGCCCGGCGCGTGACGCCGGCTGCGGCGCGGGCGTGGCCGGCATCGCGACCCGGGACTGGGCGCACCGCAAGACGAAGCTCACGCCGATCTACATGGGGCCGCCGCGGGCGCCGGGCTGGGGCGCGCTCGGTGCAGAGAGTGCGCTCGCGCCACTGATGCTCATCGGCCTGCGCTGGGCGCGCGGACGGACGCGGCGCATCGCGATTCCGCAGAGCCGAGCGAAGGCCAGCGTCTAGTCCGCTGGCGCGCCCTCGGTCCCTGCGCCAAGAGCGCAGCGGCGCCCAGCTTGCCGCTGGGCTGGCCGTCGCCAGGCTCGCTACCGGCTCGGGGGGCTCCTCCTTTGGCGGGGCGGACTCGAAGCAGCGCCGCCCGGTCGCACTGTTTCGCCCTCGCTCTGGACCCCTGCGCGGGCTCGTGATACAAAGCGCGGTTCGCGGATACCCGGACCCAGTGGCCAGCGACGGGTCGCAACCACGCGGCACGCCGCGGCGCTGGCCCGAGGGCAAACCTTGGATTTCCGACCGAGCGCCGATCAACGAGTCCTGTGCGACGCCGTGCGAGAGTTCGGTCGCACCCTGAACGAAGGAATCCTGGAGCGCGACGCGGTCGGCGAGTTCCCGCGCGAGCTCTGGAAGCGCTGCGCCGAGTTCGGCCTCCAGGGCTTCCCGGTCCCCGTGGAATACGGCGGCGCGGGCCAGGACCTCACCACCACCCTGCTCGCCATGGAGGCGCTCGGCTACGCGTGCCGGGACAACGGCCTCGTCTTCTCGCTCAACGCCCAGATGTGGGCGTTCGAGCTGCCGCTGGTGCGCTTCGGAACGGAAGAACAGAAGCGCCGCCATCTGCCACGTTGTGCCGCGGCGAACGGATCGGAGCCCACGCCGTCACCGAGCCCGACTTCGGATCCGACGCGATGTCGATGGCCACGCGCTACGTCCGCGACGGCGACCACTACGTCCTCGACGGCGCCAAGACCTTCATCACCAACGGCCCCGTCGCCGACACGGTGCTGGCCTTCGCGACGGTCGATCGCGGGCTTCGCTCGGCGGGCATCTCGGCCTTCCTGGTCGAGCGCGGCACCCCGGGGATGACCCTGTCGCCTCCCATCGCGAAGATGGGCCTGCGGACGTCTCCGATGGGCGAGGTGGTCTTCTCGGGCTGCCGCGTGCCGGTCTCCAACCGTCTGGCCGCCGAGGGCGCCGGCGTGGCCGTGTTCAACGCGGCGATGGAGTGGGAGCGGGCCTGCATCTTCGCGTCGCACCTCGGCAGCATGCAGCGCCTGCTGGAGGACACGATCGCCTACGCGAAGTCGCGACGGCAGTTCGGCCAGGCGATCTCGCGCTTCGCGCCGGTGGCGGATCGCATCGTGGACATGAAGGTCGCCATCGAGGCCGGGCGGCTGCTGCTGTACAAGGTGGGGGCGGTGAAGGACGCCGGCGGCGACGCGGTGCTCGACGCCGCCATCGCCAAGCTGTTCGTCTCCGAGGCCCACGTCCAACAGACCCTGCACGCCGTCCAGATCCACGGGGGCTACGGCTACGCGACGGAAGGCCAGGTGGAGCGCGAGCTGCGCGACGCGATCCCGGGGACGATCTACTCCGGCACGAGCGAGATGCAGCGGAAGATCATCGCCCGCCTGCTGGGCCTGTGAGCATGAAGACCCTGCTGGAACTGATCGAATCGGGCATGTCCCAGGCGCCAGCCGACAAGGTGGCGGTGCGCGCGGGCGAGCACTGCGAGCACACGCTCAGCTACGTGGCGCTCCTGCACGGAGCCCGCGGCCTCGCGGCGACCCTGCACGACGCCGGAATCGGCCGCGGTGACCGGGTGGGGATCTGGATGGACAAGACCCCCGCCGCGGTGCAGGCCGTCCTCGGCGTGCTGATGGCCGGCGCGGCCTACGTGCCGCTCGATCCCCGCTCGCCCTGGCGTCGCTGTCGGAGCATCGCGCTGGACTGCGGGATGGCCGGGCTCGTAGTGGACCGCGGGCACCTGCCGGCGCTCGTGGACCTGATCGAGGGGGCGACGCCTCGACTGGTCGTCGCCGACGCGAGCCGGGAGCAGGCCTTGCAAGCCCTCGAGCGCCGGACCGCCGACGCGCCGCTCCTGACCACGTTCGACGAGGCCGCGTCCGCGCCGGCGCAGCCGGAGCTCCCGCGCCCGAGGCCCGACGACCTCGCGTACATCCTCTACACCTCGGGCTCGACGGGGACGCCCAAGGGCGTGGTCCACACCCACGGGTCCGGCGCCGCGTTCACGAACTGGGTCCTGACGCGCTTCGACATCGTCGCCGGCGACGTCTTCTCGAGCCACGCGCCCTTTCACTTCGATCTGTCGATCTCGGACCTCTTCGCCTCGCTCGGCGCCGGCGCGACGCTGCACCTGATCGGCGGGCCCGAGAGCATGTTCGCGGGCTACCTCGTGCGACAAGTTCCGGTGTGGGGCATCACCGTGTGGTACTCGGTGCCGTCGATCCTGGTGTCGATGCTCGATGCCGGCGGCCTCGAGGCGGCGGACTTCGGCCGGGTGCGCCTGCTGTTCTTCGCCGGCGAGGTGTTCCCCACCCCGCAACTGCGCCGCCTGCGCCGGGCGCTGCCGAAGGTGGGGCTCTTCAACCTGTTCGGCCCCACCGAGACCAACGTCTGCACGTACTACGAGGTTCCGCCCGACCTCCCGGACGGCGCGACGGCGCCGATCTCGATCGGCCGCGCCTGCGAGCACATGGAGACCTTCGTCCTCGACGACGAGGGCGGCGAGGTCGGCCTCGGGGTCGAGGGCACGCTGTGGGCGAGGGGCGGCAACCTGATGCAGGGCTACTGGAATGACGCAGAGCGGACCGCGGCCTGCCTGAAGGCCGACCCGCGCGGCCGCCCCGGCCTGGCCTATTGCACCGGCGACCGCGTGCGGCTCCAGCCCGACGGGAACTACGAGTTCCGCGGCCGGCGCGACCACATGATCAAGACGCGGGGCTATCGGGTGGAACTCGGCGAGGTGGAGAGCACCCTCGCGGCGCACCCCGAGGTGCTCGAGGCCGTCGTCGTCCCGCTGCCGCACCCGCAGTTCGGGCACCGCATCGTGGCCTCCGTGGTGCCGCGCGCGGGGGTCCAGCCGAAGCCCGCCGAGCTGCGGGCCTTCTGCTCGCAGCGCCTGCCGCTCTACATGGTGCCCGACACCATCGAGGTTCTGGCATCCTTCCCGCGCACCTCCACGGGCAAGGCCGACCGCCAGACCCTGACGCAGAGCTGGACCATGAGGGAGCCTTCATGAGCATCGAGTCGGAGCTGCAGCAATTCATCGCCGCCGAGGTGGTCACCGACGGAGACGCCGGCGTCGGGGTCGAGGAGCCGTTGATCCGCTCCGGACGCATCGACTCGATGGGACTCCTCCGGGTGCTCGGCTTCGTGGAGGAACGCTACGGGGTGTACCTGGCGGAGACGGGCAGCCCGAGCGACTTCGAGACCGTGGCGACGCTGGCCGCGGCGGTCCGCCGCCTCCGCCCCGAAGCCGGCCCTTCGTGACGGCCCGCGAGCGCTGGCGGGAGGATCTGAACCGCTACGTGGAGGCCTCCCACGACCCGCACGGCTTCCTGCGCCGCCTGCGCATCGTCCTGTTCACCGAGGGCGTGTGGGCGATCGCCGTCTATCGCTTCGGCCAGTATCTGTACGAGGAGGCGCCCCGCCCGCTGCACGCGCTGCTGCGCATCCCCTACGAGATCGCGCGCAAGATCCTGGTTCTCGCGATCGGCATCCACCTGAGCCCCGAGACCCAGATCGGACCGGGCTTCTTCATCTCCCACTTCGGCGGCATCTGGATCAATCCCCGCGTCCGGATGGGAGCCCGATGCACGATCGCCCACGCCATCACGATCGGTGCGCCCGACGCGGAGGTCGGCGCGCCGGTGCTCGGGGACCGCGTCTGGATCGGGGCCGGGGCGGTCATCACCGGACCGGTCCAAGTCGGCTCCGGCGCGGTGATCGGCGCCAACTCGCTGGTCAGCTCGAACGTCCCCGAGAACGCCGTGGTCGTCGGCGTCCCGGCGCGCGTGCTGGCCTACACGGGCTCGGATCGCCTCATCGCGCGCAGAAGCACGGGCGTGCCGGCGCCCGGGCCCGAGGGTGCCCGCGCGGTCGCGACTGCGGCGGGTACGAGCCGGGCGGACGAGACGCCAGACTCGTGAGCGTTCGTCGAGACGGCCAGCTCCGTCGCTGCGAGCCGCCCGATCGGGAACGGTCTCCACCACAGCGCCGGCCGAGCTGGCACGCGGATCGGGTACGCATTGCACATCGTCTACGCGATCGACGGTCTCGGGAGCGGCGGTGCGCAGCGCCAGCTGGTCGAGATCGCGCGCCGCGTCAAGCTCGACCGGGGCTGGCGCGTCAGCTGTCTCGTCTACCGCCCCGACGACTTCTACGCGGCGCGGCTGCACGAGGTCGAGATCCCGGTGGTGCTGATCCCGAAGCGCGCAAGGCTCGACCCGCTGTTCCCGCGCCGCATCGGTGCCTGGCTCGGGGAGGCCGGCGCCGATCTCGTCCACTGCTTCATGACGGTGCCGGCGCTCTGGAACCTCCTCGCGGTGCGCGGTCTTCCGCGCCGCCGCCGCCCGGCCGTGATCGCCTCGGAGCGCGACGAGCGGATCGCGACGACGCGGCTGCAGGGCTGGCTGCAGCGCTTCGTCTACCGCGGGAGCGACGCGGTGACGGCGAACTCGGCGAGCGCGGCGCGCGCCATCGTCGCCCGGCTCGGCGTCCCCGCGGAACGCGTGCATTACATCCCGAACGGCATCGACCTGGAGCACTGGGATCGCTCGGCGAGGCAGCCGTGTTCCCTCGCGCTGGATCCCGGCTGCTTCCACCTGGCGCTGATCGGCCGGCTCGAGCCGCAGAAGAACCACGCGCTGCTGATCGAGGCGCTGCGCCGGATCGAGCCGGCGCGGCGTGCGCGCTGGCGGGTGTGGTTCGTGGGCGCGGAGACCGGAGGGCGCTCCTTTGCGGCGGGCATCGAGGCGCAGGCGGCGGCGGCCGGCCTCGGCGGGCAGCTGCGCCTCGTGGGCCCGACGGCGGGAGTGGCGGCGCTGATGGGCGGGCTCGATTGCCTCGTCCTGCCCTCGCGGCACGAGGGCTTCCCGAACGTGGTGCTGGAGGCCATGGCGTCGCGGCTGCCGGTGGTGGCCTCCCGAGTCGGCGATGCCCCGCAGCTCGTCGAGGACGGCCGCACCGGCTTCCTGTTCGACTCCGAGGACGCCGACGGCCTCGCGGCCGCGCTGCTGCGGGTGGCCGCGCTCTCCGCCGCGGAGCGAGAGGCGCTCGGCGAGCGCGCCCGCGACGTGGTCGAGCGCCGCTACACGATCGCCTCGGTCGCGGACACTTATGCGCGACTCTACGAGTCTGTGTTGCGAGCCGTAGCCGACGCCAGGGAGTCCTGAAGCAGGCGGTGCGCGGCTCACTCGACGTCGCGGTAGATCGCTGCCAGCTGCGCGATGACGGATTCGAAGGCGAAGACGGCTTCGACGCGCTGGCGGGCGCGGGCGCCGATCGCGATGCGCAGCGCGGGGTCGTCGATCAGGCGCCGCAGCGCGGCCTCGAGCGAGGCAGCATCGCGCACCGGCACGAGCAGCCCCGAGCGACCGTCTTCGATCGCTTCCGGAATCGCACCGACCGGTGTCGCGACCACCGGCAACCCGGCCGCCATCGCCTCGATCACCACGTTCGGGAAACCCTCGCGCCAGGTCGGCAGCACGAACACGTCGGCCTCGCGGTAGAGGCGGAAGATCTCCTCGCGCGGCAGTGCGGGCAGCACGCGCACGCGATCCCCGAGAGCGCGCAGCTCGCCTTCGATGGTCGCGGCGAAACCCGGCTCGGGCGGTCCCACCAGCGTGAAGCGCGCTTCGGGGAGACCGCGGGCGGCTTGCAGCAATTCGCGCACGCCCTTCGCTTCGATGCATCCAGCCGACGAAGAGCACCTGGACCGGTGCGCCAGCGCGCGCGCTGCGATCGGGCGGCGCGCCGATCGCGTCGAGTCGCACGAAGTTCGGCAGGTAGCGCACGCGCGCGGGCTCGACTTCCGCTTCGAGCCAGCGCTGCGTGTGCGCGGTGAGCGCGATCACGCAATCCGTGCGGCGCAGCGTCGCGCGGATGAAGGAGCGCACCGCAGAGCCGGAGCCTTCCGCCCACTCCGGGAAGTCGCCGCCGCGCAGGTGCAGCAACGTGCGCGCGCCGGCGAGGCGGGCCATGTGGATCGCGATGCCGTCGCGCGGGAACGCCCAGAAGTACGACGTGTTCACGTGCACCAGATCGGGCCGGAAACGCAGCAGCTCGCGCGCGACCTGCCACAAGATGCGCAGCGCATCCGCGATGCGACCCAGGCGCAGCCGGCTCGTCGCGGCGATGTCCGCTGCCGACGGCGACGAGTTCACCACGCGGATCTCGAAGGCGTCGCGCAGCGCGCTCTCGCGCACGGCGAGCATCCAATTCGAGATCCCGCCGGTCGGCGGCGGCAGCGGGCTCACGAAGAGCAGGCGGCGGCGGGCGCTCACGGAACTCCTTCCCGGGGCGGCACAGTCTCGCAGCAAGCGGGCCCGGCGCCACGCCGCCTGCGCTAGCGTGCGCGGCTCGCCGCGCGGGGCGGCGGGCGCCGAAACCCGACGCGAGCACCAGCCCTGCCGATGAATCCACCATGTGCGGCATCGCCGGCATCCTCTGCCCGCCCGCTCCGGCCCACCCGCTGCGCGCCGCGCTGCGAACGGAACTCGAGCGCCTGGCCGCCGACCTGCACCATCGCGGGCCCGACGCCGCCGGCGTCGCGGCGATCGAGGGCGCCGGCGTCGCCCACGCGCGCCTTTCGATCCTCGACCTCTCGCCGACCGGCGCGCAGCCGATGTGGTCGCCCGATCGGCGCTTCGTGTTCGCGTACAACGGCGAGGTCTACAACTTCGCGAGGCTGCGCGACGAACTCACGCGCGCGGGCGAACGCTTCGCGGGATCGAGCGACACCGAGGTCGTGTTGCGACTGCTCGCGCGCGACGGCGAGCGCAGCCTCGCGCGCCTCGACGGCATGTTCGCGCTGGCGCTGCTCGACACGCAGAGCGGCGAGCTGTTGCTCGCGCGCGATCGCGCCGGCCAGAAGCCGCTCTACTGGGCAGCGCTCGCGGGCGGCGGCTTCGCGTTCGCGTCCGAGATCGCGCCGCTGCTGCGCGTGCCCGGCGTCGACGCGCGTCTCGATCCGCAGGGCCTCGGGCATCTGCTGACCTTCGGCTTCGTGCCGAATCCGTGGTCGCTGCGCGCCGGCATCCGCCAGCTGCGACCGGGCACCGCGCTGCGACTGCGCGCAGGCGCCGCACCGATCGAGACGCGCTGGGTCGCCGAGCCCGGCCCGGTGGGGCCGCTCCTCTCCGGCGACGTCGAAGACGCTCTCGCAGCAGCTCGAAGCGCTGCTCTCGGAGTGCGTGCGCGAACACCTCGTCTCCGACGTGCCGATCGGGGTGCTGCTCTCGGGCGGCGTCGACTCCTCCACGGTGGCGGCGCTGGCGGCGCGTCACGTCGGCCGCTTGAAGACCTACGCGGTCGTGCATCGCGATCCCGCCTACGACGAGCGCACGGCGGCGCGCGCCGTCGCCGAGCGCATCGGCAGCGAACACCACGAGATCGAGTTCTCCGACACGCCGCTCAGCGACGCCGAGCTAGACCTGCTCGTCGAGCATCACGGCGATCCGTTCGCCGATTCCTCGTCGCTCGCGGTGCTGCGGCTGTCGCGCGAGATGCGCCGCGAGGTGACGGTGGCGCTCTCGGGTGACGGCGGCGACGAGGTGTTCGCCGGCTACCCGCGCTTCGCGCTACTGCGCATGCTCGAAGCGCTCGGGCGTGCGCCGTCCTTTGCGCTGCGCAGCGGCACGGCGCTGTTCTCCGCGACGGGCGTGCGGCGCGGTCGCCAGGTCGCGCGCGCGCTGCACGTCGCGGCGATGCCGCGCGGGCGGCGCATGGTCGCGTTCACGGCGTTGTTCTGGCCCGAGGAGCAGGCGCGCCTGCTGCGGCCCGAGTTGCTGCCGGCGGGGGATGGGCTGGACGCGCTGCTCGACGAGCGCGGCGCACGGATCGAGCCCGACGCGGTCGCGTCGGCGCACTGGCTCGAACAGCGGCTGATCCTGCCCGACGACATGCTCACCAAGGTCGACCGGATGTCGATGGCGTGTTCGCTCGAAGTGCGGCCGCCGCTGCTCGCCGCGCCGGTGCTCGACTTCGCCGCGCGGCTGCCGTTCGCGGTGAAGAACCAGGGCGCCACCGGCAAGCGCATCCTGCGCACGCTCGCCCGGCGCCTGGTGCCGCCGTGGGTGATCGACCGGCCGAAGAAGGGCTTTGCGCTGCCGCTCGAGGAACACGGCGGCAAGGTGCTCGACGAGGCGGTGCGCTTCGCGCTCGATTCGCACGCGTCGCCGCTGCGCGCCGTGTTCCGGCCCGAGGCGCTGGCGACGCTGGCGCTCGATCTCGCGCGGCGCGGCGAGGGTCGCGATCCGGAGGACTCGCCGTTCCGGCGCGTGCACCGCCGCTGGCTGCTGGCGCTGCTCGCACGCACCCTCGCGCGTCACGGCGGGCCGGCCTGAGGGCGCGAGGCCAGCAGCCCGGATACAACTCGCACAGCCCTGTGTCTCTCGTGAGATGGTGCGCGTGGGGCCAAGGGAGACTCACGCGTCGCGCTCTCCGCGGTGGACGCGCGCGAACCAGCGCTCGAAGCAGAGCAGGAACCAGAGCCGGGTCGTCGCGGCGGGATCGCTGCGACGCGTCGCCGCGAGCAGGCCCTCGACACCGGCCGGGTCGAAGAATCCCTCTTCGCGCAACCGAGCCGGATCGAGATAGCGCGCGCTCCACTCGCGCAGCTCGCGCTCCAGCAGCACGTGGATCGGGATTCCGAATCCCTGCTTGGGACGCTCGATCAGCGCGGCCGGTACGCGCCGGTAGAGCAGCGCACGCAGCGGCGCCTTGGTCTGGCCGCCGTGTCGCAGGAACGCGTCGGGCAGCGAGAACGCGAAGCGCACCACGCGGTGATCGAGGATCGGAACGCGCGCCTCGAGCGCCACCGACATGCTGGCGCGGTCCACCTTGGTGAGGATGTCGTCGGGCATGTAGACGCGCGCATCGGCGTACATCGCGCGCCGCACGAGATCGCGCGTCGGTGCGGCGCGGAAGGTCTCCGCGAAAATCGCGGGCGGGCGCCCGCCATCGGCGCCGCACGCGGCGGCGAGCGCGTCCGCTTCGAAGTGCGTCCAGAGCCGCTGGGCGAGTTCGCAGCCGTCGGCCGCGCCGCAGATGCGAGAGGCCGTTGCGCAGCGCACCCTCGGGCAGCAGCGACGCCACGCTGGCGGCCAGCGCGCGCAGCGGTCGCGGCAGCGCGAGCAGCGGACCCAGCTGGCGCAGCTTGGCGTAGCGGTCGTAGCCGCCGAACAGTTCGTCGCCGCCGTCGCCCGAGAGCGCGACCGTCACGTGCCGGCGCGTGAGGCGCGACAGCAGCGTGGTGGGGATCGCCGACGGAGTCGGCGAACGGCTCGTCGTAGAGATCGGGCAGTTCGTGCGCGACCGCCACCGCATCGGCGCGGTCGACGTAGAGCTCCGTGTGATCGGTCTTCAGGTGCTGCGCCACCGCGCGCGCGTAGCGGTGCCTCGTCCCAAGCCGGCTCCTTGAAGCCGATCGAGAAGGTGCGGACGCGGCGCGCGCGAGCGCTCCTGCATCAGCGCGACGACGAGACTCGAATCGACTCCGCCCGAGAGGAACGCGCCGAGCGGCACGTCGGCGATCATGCGCCGCTCGACCGCGTCGCCGAGCAGCGCGTCGAGCGCGTCGACGGCGGCGTCGAAGCTCGGCGGTGCGGCGTCTCGGCGCGATCGGTGAGGCGCCAATAGGCGTGCGTCGCGATCGCGCCGCGCTCCCAGACGAGGTACGAACCCGGCAGCAGCCGGCGCGCGTCGCGGTAGATCGTCTCCTCGCCGACCGTGTAGCCGCCGCGCAGATAGCGGCCGAGCGCACCGCGATCGATCTCGCCGCGGAAGGCCGGATGCGCGCGCAGCGCGCGCAGCTCGGAGCCGAAGCTCAGCACGCCGTCTTCGAAGCGGTAGTAGAGCGGCTTGATGCCGAGCCGGTCGCGCACCAGCACCAGGCGCTGGCGCGCGCGATCCAAGAGCGCGAACGCGAACATCCCGATCAGCTTGTCGAAGCACGCGACGCCCCAGGCGCGGTACGCCTCGATCAGCACCTCGGTGTCGCAGTCGGAGCGGAACGCGTGGCCGAGCGCGACGAGTTCGTCGCGCAGCTCGCGGAAGTTGTAGACCTCGCCGTTGTACGCGATCGAAACCGAGTGCGTCGGCAGCGTGCATCGGCTGGTGCCCGAGCGGCGAGAGATCGAGGATCGCGAGCCGCGTGTGGCCGAGCGCGAGCCCGTATTCGTCGCCGCGCGTCGCGAAGTGTTCGGCGTGGGTGCCGGAGTCGTCAGGCCCGCGATGCGCGAGCGTGCGCGTCATCGCATCGATCGCGTCGATCTGCGCCGCGCGCGCCGGTCCCATGATGCCGCAGAAGCCGCACACGTCAGCGCGCCGCGCTCGAACGGAGCGGACAGGCGAGCGCGTCGCGCACGGCGGGCAGCAGCGCCTCGGCGGACAGCAGGCAGAAGCCGATCGAAGCGCTCGCGAGCGCGAGTCCGGCAGTGCGACGCTTCACCTGACCTCCGTTGGCGGCGAGGGCGGCGGAGAGTACTCAGTGCCCTGCCCCGCCGTCGAGTTCCCATCTTGGCTGGAGCGCGCGTTGCACGGGACCGCAGCGCCCACGTAGATTCCCGGCCGCCGTCGGGTCTCGCTGCTGCTGACCCGGCCGCCACGGAGCGAGCATGGCCGCGGATCCGGTGCCGCGCGAGGATCGAAGCTCTCCCGGGCCGCTGCCAACGGAGAGCGCGCCCTTTCGCGTGCAGCCCAACAACTTCGACCTGCTCCGTCTGTTCGCCGCCCTTCAGGTGGTGGTGCTGCACGCATGGGAGCATCTCCAGCTGCCGAAGGAGGGTTCGTTCGAGACCGTCCGCGTCTTCCTCTCCTTCTTCCCAGGCGTTCCGATCTTCTTCGTCATCAGCGGGTTCCTGATCTCTCGCTCGTGGGAGCGCTCCCACGACCTCGCCTCTTATGCGCGCAACCGCTTCTTCCGGATCTATCCGGCGCTCTGGATGGCGTTCCTGCTGGCCGTGGCGCTGGCGGCCGCGACCGGCTTCGTGACGCGTCGTGCGCTCGCGACGCCTTCGTTCTGGGGCTGGGTCGTCGCGCAGCTGAGCGTCGTCCAGTTCTACAACCCGGAATTCCTGCGCGGCTTCGGGGTCGGTGTGATCAACGGCAGCCTCTGGACGATCCCGGTGGAACTCGCCTTCTACGCGTTCCTTCCGTTCTTCTACCGGATTGGTATCGATCGGCTTTCCGGGCGCAGTGGGGACCTGCTGCTCGGTGCCTTCGCGGCTGGCTCGTTCGCGATCTTCGCCACGACGCAGTCGCTCGATGACGCGTCACAGGGGCTGCGCGAGAAGCTGCTGCAGGTGACGCTGCTGCCGCATCTCTTCATGTTCCTCTTCGGGATTGCGCTGCAGCGACACCTGGCCGCGCTGAGTCCGATGCTCGAGGGACGCGCTGTGCACTGGAGCCTCGGCTACATCGCGCTGATGGTGGCGAGCCGGTTCCTCGAGGCTCCCGGCACATGGGTGTACGTGCCCCTGGTCCTGTGCCAGCGGGTGCTGCTGGCGGCGGCGATCGTCGCATGCGCCTACACGGCCCGCGAGAGCGCCGATCGCTGGCTTCGCGGAAACGACATTTCGTACGGCGTGTATCTCTATCACATGCTGGTCGTGAACCTGCTCGTCTACCTCGGCGCACTGCGCTCCTTCGCCGGTCTCGCCATCGTCGTGGCCGGGACCGTCCTGCTCGCTGCGTTGTCGTGGAAGCTGGTGGAGGCGCCGGCGCTGCGGCACAAACGTCGCGCCATGCGTGTTCTGTAGGAGCAGTCGAGCTGGCGTTCTCACGCGCTCTCGGGCGGCTCTCAGATCAGCTCGTAGAGCCCCGCCTCGAGGGGAAGCGGCGAAGTCACGCAGGTCCGTTCGCCGAAGCGGTGCGTGACGCGGGCCTCGAGCTCGCCGCCCGGCCCGCGCAGGGGCAGCACGTCCGGCAGCACACTCCCGTTCACCACGAGCGAGAGCGGCGCGAAGGGCGCTTCGCCATGGGGGCGCACGACTTCGAAGGAGGCGCGCCCCCGGTCCCGCAGCGCCGTCAGCTCGCGCGAGCGCCAGTAGGCGGCGATCTCTCCGCACGTTGCGTGCCACACGCGCCGCTTGCGAAGCCGCCGGAAGAGGTGGCGCAGCGTCTTCGCGTCGTCGTAGACGTTCGGGGTCTGCACGTCGCCGTCGGGCCGCGACGACGTGATGTGCTCCTGCACCGACACCACGCCCCGCTGCGCGAGGAGCGCGTCGAGTTCGTCGTTCAGCCAGCCGCGGCCGAGGAGGCGCACGCTGCCCCACCCAGGCAGCCCCCGCAGCGTGATCTTCGAGAGCGGAGGGAGCGAGAGCATCCCGCCGTGGACGGTCGACGGGACGTCCACCACGTCGTGCTCGCCGAAGAAGCGCGGTTGGAACGCGGCGGGCGCGCCCGCGTCGGCGACGCCGCGGTCCCATCGCCGACACCACCAGGCGTAGCCACTCAGATCGACGGCGATGTCTCCAAACGTCCCTTTCGCGTAGGCCGGGTACTTGCCGCCCGCGGGTTTTCGTCCGAACACGGCCTTCCAGATCTGCTCGCCCGCCCGCAGCGCCGAGAGCGCGTCGGGGAGCGAGCCGAAGGCGTCGAACTCGGCGACGTAGCTCGCGGCGGTCGGGCCGGGGTGGCCGTGCTCCTTGCCGTGATACGCGCACTCGAAGCGGGGATCGGCGTCGAGCCTGCGCAGGAAGTGCGCGAACTCCGGCCGCCGATCGATTGGCGTGAAGTGGCTGGGCCGCGCGGCGGGCCGCACGTCCTCGACCCGGGCGACGGGCACGAAGAACGTCGTCCGGACCTCGGGAAACTCGGCGAGGATGCGCTGCTCGAGGAAGTGGAAGGTGCCGCCCGGGAGGTCGAGCCCGGCGCCCCAGTCGTTGCGCCCGAGCGGGCGGCCCGAGCCGTCGGCGTCGATCCAGCCGTCGGTCAGGTCGTCGATCATCAGGCAGACGGGCGCCTCTGCGTCGTCCGGCCACGCCGCGAGCGCGAAGACGACGTCGGGCGTCTGCCGTCCAGGCGTTCCAGCCGCGCTTGCCATCCTGATTCGTTTCCCCGTCGAGTCCGACCTGGCGGACACTCCATCCTACACCGCCGCCCGGGCGTCCGGGGGCCTCTGCACGCCGCGCCGCCGTCAGCCCGCCGAGCGGGCCCCGAGCTTTCGGAGCAGCGCCCGCGCCCGCTCGATTTCCGCGCGATCGAAGAAGCCGGTCGCGAGGAGAACACCCGGGAAGGCGGCCGCGAACAGCGCTTTCACCGCAAGCCCGGGCAGAAGCGCGGAGGGCGCCGCCGCGCGGCCGGCGAAGTACAGCGCGCTCATCAGCGCGATGACGAGGCCCACGCGCAGCGGCCGGTACGGGATGGGATAGAGCCGCTGCGCGATCCATCCCATCGCCGAGGTCATCGCGAGGTGCGTCACCACCATCGCGATCGCCGCCCCGAGCGTGCCGTAGCGCGGCACGAGGACGCGCAGGAGCACGACGTTCACGGCGACACCGGCCACGTACACCACGGCGGAGTAGTGCGTCTTCTCCCGGATGTTGATGCCCGCCACCGTCACGAACGTCATGCCGCGCAGGAGGCATCCGAGGCCGATCCAGTAGATGACGCTCTCTGCGCCCAAGTAGGACGGGTCGGAGATCAGTCGGATCACGTCGCCCCCGAACAGCGACAGAACGAGCACGAGCGACGATCCGACCAGCGTGTAGTACTCGAGCACGCGAGCGCAGATCTTCGGATGGTCCGGGTCGTTCAGGATCGAGAAGAGGTACGGAAACCAGGCGAGCGTGAAGGGCCGTATGAAGAGCGTCTCGAGCACCGAGCCGAACCGGAAGCCCAGCGCGTAGAGCCCGACCTCGGCGAACGACGCGTACTCCTTCAGGAACCAGCGGTCCGCGAGGCCGAGGATCCAGGCGGCGATGTTCGTCGGAAGAAGCGGTACGGAGAACGCGAGCATGCGTCCGAGGGCGGCTCGGGAGAGCCGCAGGCGGAGCTGGGGAAGCGAAGCGGCGAGCGCAAGCCCGGCCTGCAGCACGATGCCGGCGAGCTGCCCTTCGAGCACGCCGGTGAGGCCGCGCCCCGCGGCGGCCACCAGGTAGATCGTGAGCCCGAGCGACGCGACGAGACCGACCGCGCTGCAGGCGACGTACGCGGCGGGCCGACGGTAGACCTGGAGGACCGCGAGCGCGGCGCCGTTCAGGGCCGAGAGCGAGTAGATCAGGATCGCGAGCTGCATCAGCGGCACCGCTGCCGCGCGATCGGGCGGATCGAAGAGCAGCGGCGTCAGCGCGCCGGCGCCAAGGTAGAGCGGCACGGTGAACGCGATGGTCGTGACGACCGTGAACGCGAGCGCCGTGAAGACGACGGCCGCGCGGTCGTCCTCGTTCTCGTAGTCGAAGAAGATGCGCGTGAGACCGGACTGCACGCCGGCGTTCACGATGAGCGCGAGCACGCCGCCGGCCGCACCGAGGAGGGCGAGCGTGCCGTAGTCGGAAGGCGTCAGATATTGGGTGTAGAGCGGAAGGAGCAGGAACGAGAGCGCCTGGTTCGCGACGCTCCCGAGCCCGTAGATGACGGAGTCCGACGCGAGCCGGCGCATCGATCAGCCCGGTCCGCCCCGATCGGGCTTCGACGGATCGCCGCAACCGCAGGACTGCTCGAAGGGCACGACGAGCGCCTTCATCCCCGCATCGCCGGGCTCGTAGACGTCGGACGACCGCAGGACGGCGTCAAGAAAATCATTGCGCGCGACGCTAACACACGAGTCGAGCGAAGCGGCGCGCTGCGAACCCACGCTTCGACGTTACATTTGCGCGCACCGAGGTGGGAATGTCTGAGTACGTGACCGAGCGGTTTCAGGGTTCTTACGAGGAGGTGGCGCAGCTCCTCGCGCCGGACGTGGAGGTCGAGCGCACGGTTCGTGACCTGGAATGGAAGTGCGCGAGGGGGCCTCACGGGCCCGGGGACATCTGGGTGATCCGCGCCGGGACTGAGATCGCGGCGATGGTGTCGATGTACCGGCGCAACATCCTGCTCGGCTCGCGCGTCGTAGCGGGCTGCCAGAACGCGGACCTGATCGTGAACCCCAATCATCGGCGCAAAGGGCTCGCGGTGCGCGTTCTCCAGGATTGCTTCGCTGACGCCGCAAGGGTTGGCTATCAGGTTGCCTACGGCTTCCCGAACGTGATCTCTACTCCGGCGCAGCGCCACGCGGGGGGCTGGACCGAGCTCGGCACGATGCAGCTCGCACTCCACCGTCCGAATGCGCTGCACTCGGCCGCCCGCCGCGCCGTGGCAAGGGTCCCCGGAACAGCGGGACGCGCGGTGGGCCAGATCGTCGATCTCGGGCTCGCCTCGCGCAAGCTGCCGCCGCGCCAGGTCGGGAAGTTCGACGTCAGTGATGATGCGACCACCGCGGACGAGTATGGTCCGTTCTGGAGTCGCATCGTCACCAACGGCGGCTACCTGCCGGTGCGAGATTTCATGTGGCATCGCTGGCGGTTCTTCGACAAGCCCGATTACCGCTGCAAGCTGCTCTACGCCCGGGCCGGCGGCGTGCTGCGGGGATACGTGGCGATTCGCTTCATGCGTTTCGAGTCCGGGATGGAGGGAGCGGCGATCGTCGACGTCCTGGCGACCGACTCCGCTGCCGAGCACGCGCTGCTCGCGAGCGCGCCCGCCCACGCCGCCCACGCGCGAGCGGTAGAGCTCACCTTCACGCGCATCGGCAAGGTGGCTCCAACACTTCCCTATCCGACTGTCACGCAGGACACCGGTGCGATCACATTCGTGCGCGCGCTACAGCCGGAGACGGTCGGATCGCTGATGCCACCCCTACCGGAGTGGCGCTTCACCTCCGCTGATTCCGACGTGACCTAGGCGACCCGCGAGCGGTTCCGTGCTTTCGCCAGTCATTCCATCTCGGCATCTCGTCGTCAGACACCTCGGGAGCTCGCCGGCTGCATGCGCCTAGTTCCTTCGCCGGCAACGCTGGTGTCCCCGCACGGTGGACGCGCCCATACCTGGTCTCGCAGCGGCGCGCATCGAGTCGCCCGCCCGTTGCCACTCTCGCGCGAGCGTTGCAGGGGCCTTCGATGAAACCCGGGGACGTTGCACGGCACCCGCGCATCGTCGCCCCGCGGCGACCAGCCTCGCCGTGGCAGCGCGCGCTCGCGCGCGTCGGGCTCGCTGCCGTCCTCGTGCTTCCGCTCTGGGAACTCGGGCTGCGGCGGCTGTGCTTCGCCCCGATGGAGGTGGTCCCGGGGCTCGGCTCGATCCTCGCGCCCGGCGTCGAGATCCGCTGGGCGATCGAGGGCGACGGCGCGAGCCAATGGAATGCCGCCGGCGTGCGCGGCGCGGCGATGCCCGATCCGCAGGCGCCGAGCGTGCTGGTGCGCGGCGACTCGTTCACCGAAGCGCTGCAGCTCGACGACGACGACACCTTCCCGGTGGTGCTGGCCGCCGGTCTGCGCGCCGCGGGCCTCCCGCTGCCGGTGCTGAACGCCGGTGCCTCGGGCCAGTCTCTGCCCGACTACCTCGAGCGAGCCGCTAGCGACCGCGAACGTTTCCGCGTGGCCTGGACCGTCGTGCAAGTGCGCGACGACGACCTCGAGCGCGCGGCTTGGGACGAATCGAGGACCCACTTCGCCCGCGCCGCGGACGGATCGCTGCGGCTCGAGCCCGTGGCGCCGCCGCCGCCCGCGCGCATCGGCGCGTTGCTGCGCCCGCTCACCAATCGCTCGGCGTTGTTCGGCTACGGACGCATGCGCGCGCTCGAGTTCGCCCGCGCGGCGCGCGCCGAGCCGCCGCTCTTCTCTGCAACGACGGCGCGTGCGGCGCCGGCGCCGCGCCGCGACTACCCGATCGAAGACGAGGTGTCGCTGCTGAACGCCGCCTGGCAGGGCCGCGTCACGGTGCTCTATCTCGCGGTCTTCGACCCCGAGAGTCCGCGCGAGCCGGCGTCGGACACCGAGCGCCGGCTCTTCGCCGCCTGCGCCGCACAGGGCTGGAGCTGCGTGAACCTGCGCGAGTCATTTCCGGAGTTCGCGGCGCGCTGGGAGGCGCCGTACGGCTTCGCCAACTCGAACTGGAACACCGGACACATGAACGCCGCAGGCCACCGCGCGGCAGGCGCGCTGCTGGCGCGCGAACTCGTGAAGACGCTCGCTCCGTGATCTTCTCGAGCCCGCGCTTCTTCGTCTTCATGGTCCTGCTGCTCGTCGCACTGCGACTGGTGCGGTCACTCGAGGGGCGCCTGTCGCTGCTGCTCTTCGCGTCCTGCCTGTTCTACGCCGCGTGGGACTGGCGCTACCTCGGCCTGCTGCTGCTGGTGAGCGGGATCAACTGGGTGTGCGGCGCGCGCATCGCAGCCGCGCGCGACGCGCGCGTGCGGCATGCCTGGGTGGTCGACGAGCGTGGTCGCGAGCCTCGCCATCCTCGGCTGGTTCAAGTACGCGAACTTCTTTGCGGGCAACCTGAACGCGGCACTCGCCGCGCTCGGTTCCGGTGTGCGCGTGCCGCTGCCCGAGATGCTGCTGCCCGCGGGCATCTCCTTCTACATGTTCAAGACGATGAGCTACACGATCGACATCTACCGCCGCGAGACTCGCGCCGGCGCGCTCGCCGATGAACTACGCCACCTTCATCACCTTCTTCCCGGAGCTGATCGCCGGGCCGATCGTGCGCGCCTCGGTGTTCCTGCCGCAGATGGGCCGCGACATCGGCCCCAGCGCGCGAGCGACTGCGCACCGGCGCCAGCCTCTTCCTGCTCGGCCTCACCAAGAAGGTGCTGATCGCCGACCCGCTGGCCGGCATCGCCGACCCGATCTTCGGCGCGCCGCAGCACTACTCCGGCCTCGTCGCTGTGGATGGGACTCGCCGCCTACACCGTGCAGATCTACTGCGACTTCTCGGGCTACTCCGACATGGCGATCGGCTGCGCCAAGATGATCGGCTACGACCTGCCGCGAGAACTTCCGCATGCCGTACCTGAGTCGGCGACGTCGCCGAGTTCTGGCGGCGCTGGCACATCACGCTCAGCACGTGGCTGCGCGACTACCTCTACATCCCCCTCGGCGGCAACCGTCACGGCGCGCGCCCGCACCTACGCGAACCTCGCTGCATCACGATGCTGCTCGGCGGTCTGTGGCACGGCGCCAGCTGGAACTTCGTGGTGTGGGGAGGGCTGCACGGCGCGGCGCTGGCGCTACACCGGGCGGTGCGCGGCGCGCTCGGCGAGCGCTTCCGCACGCCGCGTCCGCTCGCCATCGCGGTCACGCTGCTCTTCGTGATGCTGTGCTGGGTGCCGTTCCGCTCGCCGGACTTCGCAACCACGCGCGAGATCCTGCGGCGTCTCTTCACGCTCGACGCCGCGGGCGCGCACTTCGTGCCGGTGCTGCTCTTCCCGTGCCTCGCGCTCGTCGCACTCGGCCACGCCATCGGGAGCGCCATCGACGCGGCGGTCGAGCGCGGGCCCGACGGCGTCCACGCGCTCGCGTGGCTGCGGCCGTTCGGCGCGGACGTCGTGAAGGATCCCATCTCGGGCTGGATCGTGCGGCTCGGCGTCGGCACGCTGCCCGGGATGGTGCTGGTGGGGAGCTGGCTGCTGGCGATCGTGTTCTTCGCCGCAACCGGGGCGAGCCCGTTCATCTACTTCCAGTTCTGAACGGGTCGCGGCGCCGCGCGGCGCCGGCAGCTTCGCGCGCGCCATGCCACCGGCTTGCGCCGTCCGCTTCCGGGTGCGGGACGGAAGCCCTTCGGCCGACCCTCAAGTCCTCCCCGCGCGGTTCCGAGTGAGGGGTATCCACCAGCCTGGACCGCGGGGGAGACCGGCGCCCATCCGGCGTTGAGATCTCATCGCGGTCGCGAAGCCCTCTCCGAGGGAGTCGGACCGTGAAATCACTCGCCGCCTTGCTCGTCCTCGTGGCCCTCGCGCCGGTTGCCGCCGCGACGACCGACGGTCAGCCCCATCGCAACAAGACGATCGGGAACTGGCGCCGGCACGATCCTGTCGCTCCGCTACCCGAACGCCGAGCGCTGGACGCCGCGCGACGTCGTGGGCTTTCTCGGCCGCTTCCCCGATGCGGTGATGGACGCGCGGATATCTCGACGGGTATCCGCCGGGCGACAGCCAATGGCGCAAGCTCGGCGCCCTGATCGGCGAGGCGCGGACGATCGCTGGCGCGCAGGGCGTGCCCTTCGAGGGACGCATGTGCATCTCCGAGCGCCCCGACGTCATGGTGCGTCTCTCCCTCTCGACGCCTCGTGCAACCCCCAGATCGGGGGTGGCGGCTGCGACTGGGAAGGCGACATGGACGGCGAATTCGGCGAGGCCGAGACCATCGTGAAGCGCGCCGGTCGGGCGACCGCAGCGACCGAGACGAGCCTCACCGACGCACGCGGCGATTGGAAGAACGACTTCTGGCGCCACCGGCTGCTCGTGCTGCGGCCCGGGCCCGGCGAGGAGCGGCGGCGCATCGTCGCGAACACCGCAACGGCGCTTTCCGTGGACAGTGCCTGGCGGCAGCCGCCGCGGCCGGGCGATCGCTACGAGATCCGAGGATCCTTCGACCCGGCGTGGGTAAAGCGGGTCCCGCGCAGCGCACACCAGGAGACCGTGCAGCGCCTCTGGGAGCAACAGCGCAACGTGTGCGGGCCGCGCGGCGCCGGCGCTCCCTGCAATCCCGCGGCCGAGCCTCTCGACCCGCTGAATCCGGCCAACCAGCGCGCGTGGCCCGGGTGGATCGATCGCGCCGCGATCGAAGCGCTCGCGACACCCACCGAGGTGCCAGCGCTCTACGGCCCGATCTACGACGGCGTGAGCAACTCCGATGCGCCCTCTGCCTGGCTCGATCCGTACTTCAGAATCAGTGCCGTCGTGATGAATCTCGCCGATCCGGCCTACCGCGAATGGCGTATCCGATATCTCATGTACAAGCTGCGCGATCACGGTCTCTCGCCCGGCGCGCCCACCTGCGTGACCCTCGGCTACAAGCCGGGCTGGTACACCTTCTACGACGAGGCGGAGCTGGGCCCGAGCCCGAACGTGTGCGCAACGCCGGGCTCGAACTTGTGGACTGGCCCTGCCCACGTCTGCACGGGAGGCGCCGCAGAAGGCGGCCCGTTCGTGTCGGGGCTCTACGAGCGCGGCGAGTACGAGGGCGCCTTCAATGCGTACATCCGGGAAACGCTGACGAGGCTCGCCCAGAGCGGATGGACCGACCTGCGGATCATCACGATGGAAGGCGCCCCCTTCCGCGGGCAAGCCTGGTCGATCCTCGCGGACGACGTGCGGCGCAGTCCGAAGCTGCTCGGCGTGTGGGGCGGCGCACTCGACCCGCCGCTCTCGCTGCTCGACGAGGTAGCGGCCGACCCGACCCCGGTTGGGGATACGTCCACCGGCGATGGCTCGTCCGGCAGCACGCAGCGGCAGCCGAGCCGCCGCCCGCCGACCCGAGCCCGGCTGGCGGCACGCCCACCGGTACTAGCTCGCCCGCCAGCCCCGCGACGGCATCCGAGATGCCGGCGGGCACGCAGCCCAATCCGGCGCCGACGGGCGGCTACGTGTTGAAGTCAGAAGGCGGGGGCGGCGGAACCATCGAGCCGCCGAGTGGTCTCTAGACCGAAGTTCCCGCCCCTCTGGTGATGTTTGTTGTGGAGTGGCGCGGAGTTGACCTCATTTGGCATGCAAGAGTGTAGACACTAAAGAGTTACAATTGATATTGACTCCGGGTTTCTGTCGTGCTCCAATGGGCCATGGCTTCCCGAGATGGCGCCGTCCACGTAGCCACCACGCGTCGCGTGTACAAAGGCAAGACCTACGAGTCGCACCTGCTGCGCCGCTCCTACCGCGAGGGCGGCAAGGTCCTGCACGAGACCGTCGGCAATCTCTCGCACCTGCCCGCCGAGACGATCGATCTGATCCGGCGCTCGCTGCGCGGCGAGCACTTCGTCGCCGCCGAGGACCGGCTCGAGATCGTCCGCAGCCTGCCCCATGGGCACGTCGCCGCCGTGCTCGGTGCCCTGCGCGCCACCGGCCTCGACACGCTCCTGGATCGGGCGGCGTCGCGCGAGCGCGAGCGAGGCACTCGAACGGCTCGGCCTCACCGGACGCGTGTAGCCAGAATCAAACGGCCGATTCGCCGGGAAGCCACGCAGAATCAACCGCTTGTCTCGGGTGCGTCGAGGAACTTCGGCTAGAGGCGCGCTGGTGCCTCCATGTAGGCCGGGATCGGCACGCCGAAGTTGCCCAGCACGAAGGGCGCAATCCCGGTGTTCGACAGCCGGAAGCGCAGTGGCGCGCCGTTGCGCCTGACGCCGCCGCCCTTCCAGCCCACCGTGCGCTCGCCGAGGGCCGGGAGATCGATCAGGCCGCGCCGCGCTTCCATTCGCCCTCGGCGCCGAACTCCTCGCCGAGGATCGCCGCATCGGGGTCGCCCTGGTGCAGCACGCGCCGGATCGCCTGCTCCGCAGCGCGATCCGCTTCGGTGACGGGTGAGCCGTCCTGCTTGATCTCCACCGCGACCTGCCGAAAGCGCGGCAGGATCTCGGCGCGCGCGGCGTCGGCGGCGCGCGAGGCGAGATCGGATGGCATGGACGCGCAGCCTACCGGTGCGTGCGACGACGAGCCAGCGCACCGATCGCCGCGAGCGCGGCAAGCCCGAGCAGCGCTGCGTCCGGCTCGGGCGTGAAGACCGTGACCGCGTTCTCGGCGCTGCTCGCGACGTAGGTAGCGAGGCCCCGGCGCGCGAACGCGATGCCGCGCGGGTTCGACAACTTCGTGACCCCGTCGACGCCGTCCTGCTCGAGCTGCGCGAGCGACAGACGACCCGTCGCGGGATCGCGGCGGAACACGTTCAACGCGTTCTCCGTCGAGCTGGTCGCAAGTACGTAACGCCCATCTCCGCTGATCGCGACGTAGTACGGGCCGTCCAGCCGCAACGTGTTGCCTTCGTTGTCGCGTTTGCGCTCGACGAAGCCGAGCGCGCCGGTCGCGGCGTCGCGCGTGAAGACCGCGACGGCGCTGTCGGTGGCGCTGGAGGCGTAGACGTGGCGACCATCGGGACTCACGACCACGCTCGCGACCGCGTCGAGGCCGTCCACTCCGGCGACGCCGTCCTGCACCCGCGACGCGAAGGTGAGTGCGCCCGTCGTGGCGTTGCGCGAGAACACCACCAGCGAGTCGTCGTTGAGGCCCGCCGCGTAGACGTGCTTGCCGTCCGGGCTGACCGCGACCGAGTACGCGCCGTCCAGTCCGTCCACACCGGCGACACCGTCCTTCACGAAGCCGCCGAAACTCAAGGCGCCGCTCGCCGCGTCGCGCGAGAACCAGGTCACCGCATCGCTCAGATAGACCGACGTGTAGATGTGCTTGCCGTCCGGGCTGATCGCCGCGATGCGCGGACCGAGGAATTCCTGCACGCCGTTCTTGCCGTGTTGCTCGCGTTCCACGAACGAAAGCGCTCCCGTCTCCGGATTGCGCGTGAAGGCTGCGATCGACGAATCGCTAATGCCGACCACATAGACGTGGCGGCCGTCCGGGCTCACCACGACGCCGGCCGCGCCGTCGATGCCGTCCACGCCGCCCGCGTTGTCGACGACGACGCTCGATGCCGTGAGCGCTCCGCTCGTGGGGTCGATCGCGAAGACGGTCACCGAGTCATCGGTGGTGCCGGTCGCGTAGAGATGCTTGCCGTCGGGCGTAGCGGCCACGCCCTCTGCACCCGCGAGCCCGTCTGCGCCGTCGATCCCGTCCGATTCGGTTTCGAGGAAGTGGAGCGCGGCGATCCCGAAGGTCGTGACACGGTCGTCGATGCTGTTCGCGACATAGAGATTTCCGCCGACCGCGAGGATCTGTGCCCCGCTGCCGATGAAGCCCGAGCCAGGCAGCGGCGCCGCCGTCACGAAGTCGAGAGCGCCGCTCGCGCGGTCGCGCTCGAACACCGCGACCGCCGCGTCGGCGCCGCCCGCGAAGAGGCGCGAGCCACGGTCGCCGCCGATGCTCATGCCCGCCGAGAGACCGAGCCCGTCGATTCCGCCGACGCCGTCCTGGTAGCGCGCGACGAATGCGAGCAGGCCCGTCTCCGGATCGCGCGCGAAGTGGACAACGGACGAATCGATGGTGCCGTTGGCGTAGACGCTGTTGCCGTCCGGCGTCACCACGATCGAGTCGATGCCGGCGAGGCCCTCGACGCCTTCCTGACCGTTCCTCTCGACCTCGATGAGTGTGAGCCCACCCCACACCGGATTGCGTGCGTAGACGCGCAGCTCGGCGTTCACGTAGCCACCCACGTAGACGTTGCGCCCCTCCGGGTCGACGGCGATTCCCTGCGTGCCGCTCAGCGGGGGAACGTCGAGCGCCTGCACGAAGGTGAGCCAACCGGTGGCTTGGCGCGCGAAGGCGACGACCGCCGCTTCGCATGCGACGTATACGTTCCGGCCGTCGTGGCTCTCGACGATCGAGCGCGGGGCCGTGAGCCCCGTGACGCCGCCCATCCCATTCTTCTTCTGCCAGATGAAGGACAGCAGTCCCGTCGCGAGATCGCGGTCGAAGACGGCGATCGCCTGATCGGTCACGCCGACGGCGTAGACGTTCCGGCCGTCGGCGCTGACCATCGCGGTGAGTGCGCCGCCGAGTCCGTCCACGCCGTGCTCGCCGTCGCGCACCGCGACTTGGTGGGTGAGTTCGCCGCTCGCGGAATTACGCGCGAATACGTCGAGTGCGTCCTCCCCCAATCCCGCGACGTAGACGCTCCGGCCGTCGCTGCTCGCCGCGATCCCGGTCGGTGCCGAGAGCGCGTAGGATGGGTCGCCGCCGTCCTCCAGATCTCCTTGTAGAAACAGCTCGACGGCGCGCGACTGCCCGGGCGCAAGTGTGAGCCACGCGAGCAGGAGGGTGGCGAAGGAGCATCGCGTCCGCGGTCGCATGGAGTGCAATCTAACCCGGATGATGCGCGAAGGCTGAAGGAACGAAAGCCCCCAGTGGGCTAGAAACCAGGCGCATAAGCCGTACAAGCAGGGATTCCGGGGGCCGATAACTGCATTTCTGGCGACACCTCCTGCCTGCGTGCGGGAGACAACGGGTCAACGGGCTCTACGCGCGACGCAAGCACCATCGACACGTTCATCACAGTGGTCTCCGGATTGGATCCGCCTAGAGAGTCGCCGCCCAGTGTTCGAAGGCGGTCCGCAGCATGGGCTCGCGGCGCTCGTCTCGAAGGGGCGCCAGTGCGCGCTCCGAGCGGCCCCGCGGCAGGTCCGCGAGCGCGCCCAGCGCCGCCCGCAGCACGCGAAAGGCTCCACCTTGCGAGCTCTCGCGCCGTGCGGCCTCGAGCTCCTGCACGATTCCGCGCGCGATCACGTCGGCGTCGAGGTGCGCGCGACTCCACGCGCGAGAGGCCGCCGCACTGCGCCTTCTCTTCCCCAGCGGCTCCGCCGCAACGGCGCGCACCTCGTCCAGGAGCCCTTGTACGGAGCGCTTCGCCGCTACACGTCCTCCGCCCGTGTGCTCGAGGAGAAGGCCCATGGTGCCGCCGCGCAGGGAGATTGCCGGCAGTCCCGCGGCGAGATAGTCGAAGAGCTTGCCGGTGAGCGTCGTATCGAGGAGGGGCCAATCGGCGTGAGCGTTGATTCCGACGTCCGCGGCCAAGAGCACGGGTGCGAGTTCGCCCTTCGGCAAACTCCCGAGATATCGCACGTTGGGAAGGCGACGCGCGGCGTCCTCCACGGCACTCCGCGCGCGGCCATTCCCCGCGAAGAGCCAGACGGCCTGAGGAATCTCCTGCTGCGAGACCGTAGCTGCCTCGAGCAGGAGATCGAGGCCGTACGCCTCGTTGAAGGAGCCCGCGTAGAGGATCAGGAAGCGATCCTCGAGCCCATGCACCCGGCGCCAGGCTTCGCCCGCCGCAGGATCGGCGCGGGCGAGGATCGGATCGACCCCGGTCGGGGCAACACTGATCCGTGTGCGAGTCATCGACTCGATGGCGGGCCGGAAGCCAGGCGAGACGAGGACCACCCGTGACGCGAAGCGGAGCGCGAAGGCCTCGAGGGCGCGCAGCGCCGCGACGAGTGAACGCGAGCGCAGGAGACCACCTTCGATCAGGAAGGCCGGCCAGAGATCGCGAACCTCGAGAACGAGCGGGACGCGGAAGGCCGCGGCGAGAAGCGCCGACGGCAGGACCTGCGGCAGAGGTGGCGACGAGGCGAACACGAGATCGGGCCGAGGCAGCCAGCGGGCGAGACCGAAGGCGCGGCGGGCGAACGCGAGATAGCCGCGGGCGCGGTCTCCCCTGGCGCTCGTCGCGACGCCCAGATCCACGCGGTGGACGCGCACGCGACCGTTCTCCTCCACGTCGCCACCTCGCGCCACGACGTCGCCCAGATACGTCTCGGTTCCGCTCACCACGTCGACGTGCCAGCCGGCCTCGTCGAGGGCGCGCAGGAGGTGCGCGGCGCGCGCGTTTCCAGCGTGGCCCTCGCCCACGAAGTTCTGATGCAGCCAGAGGACGCGGCTCACGCGCTCGACTCCCGGCGCGCGACTGGGCGCCGCACCTCCCAGGGAAGGATGGTGTGCGCAGCGACGGCCGCCGCCACCAGAAGCGCCGCTACGAGGGCGAGTTGCTCGCCGGGCCCGGCGGCCGTGTAGCGCAGCGCCGCCAGGGCGCAGGCCGCGCCGGCAGCCCAGGCCGCAACGTCGGTCTGCGCGCCGCTGAGGCCATGCGCCTGGAGCCGCAACGAGAAGTGGTCGGGGCTACCCCGCCAGAAGGGAAGGCCCTTGCGCGCGCGCACCACCACGAGGAAGCCGAGCTCGAACAAAAAGACACCGCCGGCGAGCGCGCCCGGCCGCGAGCAGCGACACGCTTACGTGTCGATTCGCGGAGAGCAGCGTGACTCCTGCGAGCGCGAAGCCCAGGGCGTGACTGCCGGCGTCGCCCAGGAAGATCGAGGCCGGAGGGCGGTTGAAGAAGAGAAATCCGACGCAGGCGCCGGCGCCCGACCATGCGATCACGCGGAGGGAAGGATCGAGAACGCCCCAGCACGCAAGGGCAAGCGCCGCGAGACCTGCCACCAATCCGTCGCACACGTCGGTGAGGTTCACCGCATTCACGCCGACGACAAGGACGAGGCTCGCGAGAGCGACGTCGAGGACAGGGCTCTCGCTCACGCCCGGCCTGAGCCCGAGGAGCGCCATGCCGAGGGCCGCCACGAGCTGGAGCACGAGCTTGCGGGCAGGGCGGAGCGGACGCACGTCGTCGTACACACCGAGGGTGAGGAACAGGAGCGTGCCCATGACGAGGGGAGTCGGTGCGGAATCTTCCGCCCCGAGAAACGTGGCCGTCACGAGACCCGCCGCCGCGCCCGCCACGACGCCCACGCCGCCCAGATAGGCAACGGGCCGCGTGTGTTGCGGGACGATCGCATTCGGCGCGTTCACGATGTTCATGCGATGCGCGAAGGCCCGCACTCCGGCCGTGGCGAGTATTGCGCTGAAGAAGGCCGCCAGCCCCGCGCCGAGCGCCACGACGGTCGGGCTCATGCGCCGGCCGCCGCGTAGCCGCGTGCGTCCTCGCTCATGGCATCGGCGAAGGCGTAGCCATCGCGCAGCGCCCGGGCCATGGAGGAGTACTCCCAGCGTCCGTAGCGGCCGAGGGGCGTGATGCCGCGCTCGGAGAAGAACTCGCGCGCCCACTGCATCGTCTCGCCGCTCTCGCGCGAGAAGACGACGTACGCGGGGTCCACCACCATGACGTGGGCATCGACGATGCGAGAGCCCGGCGGCAGCACCCCGCTCTGCATCACGTCGGCCTCTACCCGGGTCACGATTGCAGTCTCGCTCTCGCAGGGTTCTTCTGCCGGCTGGGGGATCTCGGCGAGAAGCGGCCAGCCTCCTGCCGGCGCGAGGAGGGGATCGAAGGCGTGCAGGAATACGAGGCGCGTGAACGCGAGGGATTCGTCCGCGTAGTAGCGCCAATGTCCGAGGCCCATCGGACGCGGACCCTCGATCGACACGGCCACGGACACGACGCGGTTCCAGCGCAGGCGATCGCAGGCCTCGCGCAACGGCTCGGGGGTCTGGGGGCAGCGCCGCGCGAGCACGGGCAGGGGGATGGTGGAGAGGCAGGCGTCACGGAAGACGAAGCGCTGAAGGCCTGCGGGGGTTCGCGCGACGACACACCGGCGCTCGGTATCGACGGAGACGACTTCGTGACGAAGCCGCAGGTCGCTCACCTCGGTGGCCAAGGCGCGCGACAAGACCTCCATGCCGCGCACTTCAGAATCGGGACCGGGGCGGGGATACCAGCCGTTCGTGTTGTAGGCATCTCCCCGGAACGACGGATCCAGCGCGCCGCGCAGCACGTCGTCGAGGCGAGGCCGTGCAATGTTCCATTGGAAGTCGGCCGGCGCGAGGCTCTCGAGCGGGCGGCGCCACATTTTCCGGTTGTACGGGAAGAAAAAGAGCTCGCAAAGGCTCGCGCCGAAGCTCCGCAACAGGAACTCTCGGTAGTCCCGCGGCGCTGAGCCTGCCGCGGCAGACGAGACCCGGGCAAAATCACGAAGACAGGCGATGCGTGCCTCGAGCGAGATCCCGTGCAGGTGGCTCTGCAACGGGAAGCGGGCCGTGCCGGCCGCGCACTCGACGAAGGCTTCGGGCGGGCACGCCGCGAGGGCTCCCCCGAGAAGCGCGCCGATCCGCGCCTGGGTGACATAGTCACGGAAGTGAAGAAGATGGATGACACGGTCGAAGAAGTAGTCGCCGAAGCGCTCGGTGCGGACGAGACCGCCCGCGCGTTCGTCGCGCTCCAGCACGATCGCGCGGCGCCCGAGTCCGCTCGCCGCCGCCAAGCCCGTGAGGCCACCGCCAAGGATGAGGACATCGCAGGCGACCGCGGGGAGCTCCCGCTCAGGCAACGGCACGCTGCTCCCCGCTCGCGGCGGCCGCTGCTCGCCCCTCGAAGCAGAGCGCTCGGACGACGTCCCGCACGTCGCGCCAGCCCGGATCTCCGATCCAGCGGTGGAGCCGCTCCACGTGGGGCACGCGTTCGAGCACGTCCCGTCGCCCGGGGTAGATGTGGTCGTAGGGAATGAAGCGGATGCCTGCCTCGGACCGCGTCTCCTGGATCACGAGCTGGGCCAGGTCGTAGATGTGGACGGGCTTCGGGTTTCCGATGTTGATCACGCGGCGATCGGCGCTCCAGGCACCCGGATCCCGAGCGATCTCGAGAAGTGCATTCACGAAGGTGGAGACGTCGCCGAAGCTTCGTCGCTGGGTTCCGTCTCCGAAGATGGTGAGGGGACGGCCCTGGAGGGCCTGCTTCACGAAGGTCGGTAACACCATGCCGTAGCGGGCCGACTGGCGCGTGCCGACCACGTTGTAGGGTCGGACGATCAGGACGCGTCGTCCGCGCGCTCCCGCTTCGTGGCCGAGGCGCTCGAGGTGCCACTTTCCCGTGGCATACCCCGGCGCGCCGCCGTCGTAGTCGAGGAGGTCCGACGCATCCACCGCTGCGTCCTCGGGCAACGGCACGTCGTTGCGGAAGCCGTAGACCGCAGACGACGAGAAGAGGACGATCGGAAGGTCCGCCGTCGCGGCGAGCACGCGGCGCGTGCCCTCGACGGAGATGGCGTAGGCGCGTTTGCGCTCTAAGGAAGCCAGGCGCATGCCGACCACCCCGGCCAGGTGGAAGACGGCTGCCGCACCGTCCGCGGCGCGGCGCAGGCTCCTGGCGTCGAGGATCGAGCCCCGGTGGACGGAGAGCCGCCGATGGCGCGAGAGCTGCTCCAGCGACCCCGTGGACCCGTCATCGATGACGGACACCGAGACGCCGCGACGCAGGAGCTGCTCGGTCAGGTGGCTCCCGATGAAGCCACAGCCTCCCGTAACGAGGACGCGGTCGTACATCCTTTCCCCTCCTTCATCCCCGAGGAGGACGTGGCCACGCGAGCGGCAGAGGTGGCGCAGAATCTCGCGAAAAGCCGCAGCCGGGCAGGAAGACCCGGCCGCCGGGCGCATACGCATCATAGGGGTATGGCGTCTACGAGCTGGTGCGTGAGTCGGGAGGAAGGAGGGAATTGGTGCCTCCCGAGCCCGCCGAGGATCCTCGAGTTGGAGATGCAACGATCCCCAACGAGAGGAGACAGCGATGGAACGGGTTCTGGGACTGGACGTCCATGCTGCGAGCTGCACGCTCGCGGTCATTTCGCAGGCGGGCAAGCGGCTCACGGACTTCCCGATCGAGACCAACGGCCATGCGCTGGTCGAGGCGATCCGGAGGATTCCGGGGCGCAAGCACTGGGTCTTCGAGGAAGGCATCCAGAGTGCCTGGCTCTACGAGACGCTGAGTCCCCTCCTCGACGAGATCGTCGTCGCGGGGATCACCGAGAGTCGGGGTCAGAAGAGCGACCGGCGGGATGCCTACGGTCTGGCGGAGAAGCTGCGGACGGGGGCGCTCGAGAAGCGGATCTTCAAGGCGCCTCGGGAGTTCGGCGCGCTGCGCGAGCTCTCGCGGATGCACATCACCGTGGTGCAAGAAGTCGTTCGGCGGCGGCGACGACGATCATCGTGAGGACCGCGATCGACAGCGGGGCCAGGAAGTCCGGCAGGATCTTCGAGGCCGCGAAGAAGAGATCGGACATCTCGCTGGTACGCTAGCGACCGCCCCGGCCCCCCCGAGGAACGACCGTCAGAGCGGCCCAACGCTCGAGGCTCTGCGACGCAACGACCTGCTGCGATCACGCGCCGGTCACAGCACGGGCGCCGGGCGCCAGCGCCGCGGCGCGGTTCTCGAGGGACCGGGCGAGAGGCCCCGAGACGAGCCCGCAGCCCCCGGCCAGAGCGCTCAACCACGTCGGTCCGACTCATAGGTTCCAAGTGGGGCGCTTCCCGACCGGGTTGGCGTCGCGTAGGATGCCCGGTTCCGTGACGCACGGTCCGAAGAAGGTAGAGCATGGCCAAGAAGCCCCTGCAGCTCCACGAGGACATCCGGCGCGAGCACGAAGTCGTCGGCTCGAGTGACCGCGGCTTCGGCCTGACGTTCGCGGGATTCTTCGCGATCCTGGCGGGCCTCAGCTGGTGGCGGGCGGGGGAGCGCTGGCCCTACTGGCTGGGCGCGGCCGTCGCCTTCGCGCTCGTGGCCCTCGTCCTCCCGAAGCTGCTGGCGCCCTTCAACAAGGCCTGGACGAAGCTCGGGCTGCTGCTTTTCAAGGTCGTGAACCCGGTGGTGATGTTCCTGCTGTTCGCGACCACGATCGTGCCGATCGGGCTGATCCGGCGCGCGCTCGGCAAGGACTCGCTGAACCTGCGGTTCGACCCCGACGCGCCGAGCTACTGGATTCCGCGGGATCCTCCGGGGCCCGCGCCGGAGTCCATGAAGAACCAGTTCTAGGGGTGACGCGATGACCGGCGCGATGCGCATCCTCGGCATCTCGGCCTTCTACCACGACAGCGCGGCCGCGCTGCGTCGAGGACGGCGGCATCGTCGCGGCGGCGCAGGAGGAGCGCTTCACGCGCAAGAAGCACGACGCCGGCTTCCCGGCGCACGCGGTCGAGTACTGCCTCGAGGAGGCGGGCATCGGGCTCGGCGACGTCGACCACGTCGTCTTCTACGACAAGCCGTTCCTCAAGTTCGAGCGGCTGCTCGAGACCTACCTCGCCTTCGCGCCGCGCGGCTTCCGGTCGTTCCGCATGGCGATGCCGCTCTGGCTGAAGGAGAAGCTCTTCCAGAAGAGCCTGCTGAGCGACGAGCTCGAGAAGCTCGCGCCCGACGTCGACTGGGAGAAGCAAGCTGCTCTTCGCCGAGCACCACCTGAGCCCACGCCGCGAGCGCGTTCTTCCCGTCGCCGTTCGAGAGGCGGTGGTGCTCACGATGGACGGCGTCGGCGAGTGGGCGACGACGTCGGTCGGCGTCGGCGCGCGGCAACGAGCTCGAGATGCAGCGGGAGATCCACTTCCCGCACTCGCTCGGCCTGCTCTACTCGGCCTTCACCTACTACACCGGCTTCAAGGTGAACTCCGGCGAGTACAAGGTGATGGGCCTCGCGCCGTACGGCGAGCCGCGCTACGCGCAGACGATCCTCGACCACCTGATCGACCTCAAGCCCGACGGCTCGCTTCCGGCTCGACCATGAGTACTTCGACTACTGCACCGGGCTCACGATGACGAACGCGCGCTTCGACGCGCTGTTCGGCGGCCCGCCGCGCAAGCCCGAGGAGCCGCTCACGCAGCGCGAGATGGACCTCGCCGCCTCGATCCAGGCGGTGACCGAGGAGGTCGTGCTGCGCATCGCGCGCGCGCTCGCGCAGCGAGACCGGCGAGAAGAACCTCTGCCTCGCCGGCGGCGTCGCGCTCAACTGCGTCGCCAACGGCAAGCTGCTGCGCGACGGCGCCTTCGAGCGCATCTGGATCCAGCCGGCGGCGGGCGACGCCGGCGGCGCGCTCGGCGCGGCGCTCGCCGCCTACCACATGCACCTCGGCCAGCCGCGCCAGGCGGACGGCGCGCGCGACGCGATGCGCGGTCGCTATCTCGGCCCGCGCTTCCAGACCGGCGGACATGCGAGCAGCGCCTCGAGCGCCGCGGGCGCGCGCTTCGCGACGCTGCTCCGACGACCGAGCTGATCGACGCGACGTGCGCGCGCGCTCGCGGACGGCAAGGCGCGTCGGCTGGTTCCAGGGCCGCATGGAGTTCGGCCCGCGCGCGCTCGGCGGCCGCTCGATCCTCGGCGACGCGCGCTCGCCCGACGCATGCAGAAGATGCTGAACCTGAAGGTCAAGTACCGCGAGTCCTTCCGGCCGTTCGCGCCCGTCGGTGCTGCGCGAGGACGTCGCCGGACTGGTTCGAGCTCGACGGCGACAGCCCCTACATGCTGCTCGTCGCCGACGTCGTCGAGCACCGGCGCCGCGCCGATGACGCGCGGAGCAGCAGGCGCTCTTCGGCATCGACAAGCTCAACGTGCCGCGCTCGGACATCCCGGCGGTCACCCACGTCGACTACTCGGCGCGCATCCAGACCGTGCACGCGCGACACGAACCCGCGCTATCACGCGCTGCTCGCGCGCTTCAAGGCGCTGACCGGCTGCCCGGTGCTCGTCAACACGAGCTTCAACGTGCGCGGCGAGCCGATCGTCTGCACGCCCGAGGACGCCTTCCGCTGCTTCATGGGCACCGAGATCGAGGTGCTCGTCGTCGGCAACTGCATGCTGCGCAAGGAAGACCAGGACCCGGCGCTGAAGCTCGACTACAAGGACAAGTTCGAACTCGATTAGTTCGCCGCTCGCCCTGCTCGGTCAGATCCGGAGCGTCGCCAGGGACTGGTGTCGTCGAGCAGGCAGGCGGCCTTTCTATTCCTTCTTCGCCTTCTGCCTCGCTGCGCGGATCTCGGCGCGCGCGGCTGCGAGTTCGGAGAGCGATTGCGCGGCCTGCAGCTCTCCGGGTTCGCTCTCGATGCCGATCGTCTTCACGGTCTGCGCGGCGTCGAGCGTCAACGCGAGCTTGCCCGAGGCGAAGGGTTGGCGTTGGTAATTGGAGACGAGCAGCGCGCTCTGGTCGACGCCCTTCAATGCGGAAGGCGCGAGGTAGAGCGGGAGCTGGGAGCGCGCGCTGACCTGGTAGCTGGCGCGCTGGTTGGTGACGATGCCGCCCGGCGCGTTGAAGCGCCTGCACTCGCTCTTCGCATCCGGGTCCGCGAGCGTGTTGCAGTCCGCGAGCGGCTCGGCGGGGATCGCGATGCTGCGCAGCTCGAGCGTCGTGCCGCAGCCGAGCGTGGTCGCGGCGACCAGTACGGCTGACACCAAGCCGGGTCGCGTGCAGAGCCTCACGGGGAACCCTCCTCGGTCAGCACCACCTCGACCCAGGGCGTCGCGTTGGCCTTCCTCGGTTGCACGACCTTCTCGCCGACCGCGATGTTGAACTGGTCCTCGTCGAGTTCGAAGCGATCGGCCGCGAGCTGCGTCTCGAGATCGCCGGCGAGATCCGCGAGCGACGCGATCGTGCGCAGCTTCGCGGTTCCGGTGCCGCCATCGACGGCGCGCCGCCGCGCCTCGAGCGCAGCGCGCGCGTTCGCGAGCTGGGCGGCGAGATCGCGGTGCCGATCGAGGTAGCGCTGGAAGCGCGGGTCCTGCTGGCTGAATCGCCGGCACGGAGCCTCGGGGTCCGCCGGAGCAACGGCCGGCTTCGCCGCCGAGACGGCGACCGCCGCCGCCGCCTCGAGGAACTCGTGGGTCTTGTCGGATTCGCCGGCGGAGACCGCGCTGAGGGCGCCGCCGCCGTCGAGTGTGATGCTGGATGTCGGTGGCGGCCAGCGCGGTCGCGCCGCCTTCGGCTTCGTACTCGATCGGCTCCCCGTCGAGCGACTGGGTGAGGAAGAGCGCGAACCGGCACTTCTCCGAGGCGGTCTCGTCGAGGCGCAGCGCCACGTCGTACGCCGGCCGGCGCACCAGGAAGCGCACGCCGCGGGTGGGCTGCGCGTCACTCGTCACGCGGCGAACGGTGAGCGGGAGTCCGCAGCCTGCGCCTGCGGACGCGACGAGCGCGACCGCTACGAGAGCTTGAAGCGCACCCGCTGGACCGTGACGCTGCCGTCGGGCTGCTCCGACGTGATCACGTGCGTCGCCTCGAGGGGCAGCTTGCCCTTCGCGTCGGGTTTCGCGGCCTCGCCGCGCACCAGCAGGTCGCGCACGAAGCGCGGCGACGGCGCACCCGCGCCGCCCTTCGCCGCACCCTTGCGGCGCTTCGACGGAGACTTCCGGCTCGCGGTCTTCTTGGCGGCCGACTTCTTGGCGGTGCTCGTCCTGCCGCGCTTCGTCGGGGCGGTCCGGGTCATTGCGCCAAGATAGGGGACCGATGGGACGCGGCCAATTCATCCGTGGAACCCGCAGTTGAAGCTGATCCGTTCGAGCACGAGCGAGCCGTCGCGTTCGGTGACCCTGTGCGTCTTGAACGCGAAGGGATTCACCAGGCCGCCTTGCGCTCGCGCGTGCTTGCCCACCTCGACGTGGCCGCGCTGGAACAGATCATCGGTGTAGGCCTGTGCGGCGCTCTGCGCGGAGCGCGGTTCCACGGGACCGAGCTGGAGCGCAGAGCCAGTGACCGACGGGCGCTCCCCGCCGGCCGCGCCCCGCACCAGCAGAATCGATTGCGCGAGCCCGTAGTGCGCGGCGGGAATCGCGAGCATCGGCAGCGCGCGACGCGCGGCGGCGGATCGCGCCGCGGAGGGCGCCACCCGGCCGCGCGCGGCGCGCGGCAGCGCGCCGAGCGACGCGACCGCTTGCAGCGAGAGCAGGCCGCGGCGCACGAAGGCGCTCTTCAGCGCGTCGCGATACTTGCCGTTGAACGGCGCCGCGTCGCCGGCCTGGATCATGCTCGCCGCGACCTGGCTGAAGTAGTCGGGCACCATCGGCGCGCCCGCGATCCCCGCGACCAGGATGCGCGCCATGTCTTCCGCCACCCGCTGGAGCCGGGCAGAGTTCGCTGCGCCCGCGAGCTTGAACATCCCGGCGAGTGCGTCGAGGAAGCCGCCGGTGAACACGCGCGAGAACGAGTGCGACTCGGACGAGAGCTGCGCCGCGGGCGCGTTCGGCGGCAGCGTCTGCGGATCGCGATAGAAGAACGAGTTGCTCGCGTTGCGCAGGCAATCGGGGTCGGCGAGGTCCGGCCGCAGCATGCGGAGGGCCGCGCCGAGTTGCTCCGCCAAGCGCGAGAGCCGCGAGCTGTGGTTGAGCGCTCCTCCGGTTTCATCGAGCACCTGGTCGCGGAACGAGGGCACCTGGAGCGCCGAGAGGATGGCGGCCATATCGCCGAATGCTTCGTGGAACGCGGCCGCCTCGATCGTCTGCGTGTCGAATAGGTCCGGTTGAATCGCGTCGAGGATCGCGTGCCCCATCTCGTGGCTCGCGATGTCGGGGCTCTCGCCCGAGTTGAAGACGCGTCCCCGGACGGCCTGGTGAAAGAAGTAGAGCCCCGCCGGCTCCATACCGCCGCGCGTGTAGAACGCGTTCAAGTCGACGCCGGCGTCGGCGTTCACCGCGAGCACCGCGCCGACCTGCCAGCGGGTCCCCCTCGGCAGCAGGCCGCCCCAGAACGAAGCCGTGCGGCGCAGCGCCGACGCCACCGCGTAGTAGAGGAAGGCGGGCGTGCCGAGGGGATACACCTGGGGCGCCGGCACGGTCCCGCGGAGCTTGAATGCGAGCGGTGTCGCCGACTGCGACGGCGCCGGCACCTCGATCGGCATGCGCGCGGGCTGCGTCTTCGGGTCGCCGGGATCGTCCTCCCAGCACGCGACTCCGGACGGCGCGACTACGGACGGCGCGACTCCGGACGCGGCCCGGCCGACCGCGCCCTTCCTCGCGCTCGGCCGCTTCGCGCCCGACGTCTTCGAAGCAGACCGCTTCGAAGCAGATCTCTTCGAACGCAGACTTCTTCGAACGAGACTTGCTTCGACTCGCCATCGGGTACCCCCGCCGTGCAGGGCGTGGGTTCGCCCGCGTGCGGCCATGGTGCAGCATCGGAAACCCGGCGCAACACAAGTCCGTGGGCACGGCGCTACACGCGAGGCGCGTCCCGCCGTGGGCCTGGCTGCTCGTGATCTGCTTCCTCGCGCGGCGCGCCGGGGGCTCGGCCCCGCGGCAGTCTCGAAATTGTGGGACTTGCGCTATCGATCTGGGGTACGAGCACCCCGCGCGACGAAACTGGCGGGGCCTCGTCCACGGCCGCTCGTCGAAAGGTCCCCTCCCGCGATGCTCCGAATGCTCGCACCCATCCTCCTGCTGGCGCTCGTGCTCGGAAACGTCACTGCCCAAGCGGTGATCGTCGCCTCGGGCGACGGGACCCAGAACACGACGGCGCCCCTCGACGATCCCGGCTGGGCGAACCTGGGCAATCGTGGAGGCCTCTCGGCCGTCTATCTCGGCAATCGCTGGGTCCTGACGGCGGCGCACGTCGGGATCGGATCGGTGACGTTTGACGGTGTCGTCTACGACGCGATCCCCGGGACGACGTCGTCGTTCGAAACCGCGCCCGGGCAGCTCGCCGACCTGATCGTCTTCAAGCTCCGCGACGACCCCGGCTTGCCCGCGCTCGCGATCGCGAGCGCTTCGCCGCCGATCGGCACGGCGGTCGTGATGATCGGAAACGGCCGCAACCGGGGTGCAGCGACCTCATGGAATGGCATCGACGGCTGGCTCTGGGGAACGGGCTACACGAAGCGGTGGGGAACCAATCTGGTGGGCTCTGCGCCCGCGAACGTGACGATCGGGTCCAAGCTGAGCCGCGCGTTCTGGACCGAGTTCACCCAGGCGCCGCCTCCGCAAGTCACCGCGCACGAGGCGCAGGCCGCGACGGGGGATTCGGGGGGTGCGCTCTTCGCCGACAATGGCGGCGGCTGGGAGCTTGGCGGCGTGCTGTTCGCAATCGCAGCCTTCGGGGGCCAGCCCGCGAACTCGGCCTTCTATGGGAACCTGACCTACGCGGTCGACCTCGCGTTCTATCGCAGCGCGATCCTGGCGGTGACGACGCGGCCCGCTTGCAACGACGGGATCGACGACGATGGCGACGGGCTCGTGGACTTCCCGGACGACCCGGGCTGCGCGAGCGCCGACGACCTCGACGAGCGCTCGCCCCTGCTCGTCTGCGACGACGGCGCCGACAACGACGGCGACGGTCTCGCGGACTACCCCGCAGATCCGGGTTGCAAGGATCCGGCATGGGCGCTCGAGAATCCGCGCTGCGACGACGATCTCGACAACGACGGCGACGGCACGGTCGATTGGGACGGCGGCGCCGCGCACGGCACGCCGGACGCGTACTGCGTCGACAACGGCAGCTGGCAGGACCGCGAAGCGCCGCCGGGGAATTGCGGGCTGGGCGCAGAACTCGCCGTCCTGATCCCGCTTCTCGCCCGCTGGCGGCGGCGGAACCTCGCCGCCTTGGACGGCCGCCCGCCTCTCGTCTCGCCCCCTGCTGTCATGATTTCACCCTAGGTGCCTCATCCGCGTTATATTATCAGCCGATAGCGGAGAGATTGCTGAGGAGCAGACGATGAAGCTGGGGCAAGTGGTCGTACTCGCGTTCGTATTCCAGCTTGCCCTGGTAGCCGATGCAAACGCCTATCTGGATCCCGGCACCGGCAGCTTCATCTTCCAGATGATCATTGCGATGTTCGTTGGCTCCGCCTTTGCGCTCAAGACGTACTGGCAGCGCATCAAGGCGATGTTCGGCCGCAAGTCGGCGGCGCCCACCGAGAAGGGTTCGGAACCGGAGAAGGACGCAGGTGACCCGAGCTGAGGCCGTTGCCGGCTCGTTTCGCGACCCCAGCGGCTTCCTGTTCACGTCGGATGGCACCCTCTACCGACAGGTCAACGAGCGCTATCGCCAATCCTGGGACGCCCTTCACGAATCGGGGCTCTACCAGAGTTTGGTGGACGACGGGCTGCTGATCGCGCACGCGGAGGTTTCCACCGAGCTGGCACCACGCCCCGGGGCGTACCGGGTGATCCGACCCGAGCAGATCCCCTTCATCTCGTACCCGTACGAGTGGTGCTTCTGCCAGCTCAAGGACGCCGCGCTGCCGACCCTTCGGATCCAGGAACTCGCGCTGGAGCGGGACCTGATCCTGAAGGACGCCAGCGCCTACAACATCCAGTTCCGCCGCGGCACGCCCGGTGCTGATCGACACGCTCTCGTTCGAGCCGTACGCGAGGGCAAACCCTGGGTGGCCTACCGCCAGTTCTGCCAGCACTTCCTCGCCCCGCTCGCGCTGATGGCGTGCCGCGACGTGCGCCTCGGGCAGCTGCTGCGCGTCTACATCGACGGCGTGCCGCTCGACCTGGCCAGCCGCCTGCTGCCGCTGCGAACCCGCCTGAGCGTCGGGCTGCTCACCCACATCCACCTGCACGCGGCGGCCAGAAGCGCCACGCCGGACGTGCGCCGCTCGCAGGCACGGGGCCGCGGCGCATGTGCCGCCTGGCTCTGCGCGGCTTGATCGACAGCCTCCGGTCGGCCGTGAAGCGTCTCGCTGGACGCCGCGCGGCACCGAATGGGGCGACTACTACGACGACACCAACTACACCCGCCCGGCGCCGACGCCAAGGCCGGTTGGTTCGACAAGCGGTTGCCTCGGTCGCACCCGCAGACGGTCTGGGACCTCGGCGCGCAACACGGGCGTCTTCAGCCGCCTGGCGGTCGAGGCCGGCGCGCACCGTCGTCGCTGGGACATCGACCCGGCGGCGGTGGAGAAGAACTACCGGGACCTGCGACGCGAAAGCCCTCGCGCGCTGCTCCCGCTGGTGGTCGACCTGACCAACCCCTGCGCCGGCCTCGGCTGGGAGAACGAGGAACGGCTGTCGCTCGCCGAGCGCGGTCCCGTCGATCTCGTGATGGCGCTGGCGCTCGTCCACCATCTCGCGATCTCCAACAACGTCCCGCTCCCGCCTGTCGGCGTTCTTCGCCGCGTTGAGCCCGCACCTGGTGATCGAGTTCGTGCCCAAGTCCGATTCGCAGGTGCAGCGACTGCTCGCCACGCGCGAGGACATCTTCCCCGACTACACCGAGGACGGTTTCGAGGCCGCCTTCGGGCAGCGCTACGAGACGGTCGAAGCCCATCCGATCCGCGAAAGTGTCCGCACGCTTTATCTGTTGCGCCGGAAGCGAGCGTGAAGGGAGAGGATGCCCCGACCGGGGAGGGCCTCGGAATCCGAGCGGGTTGGGCGTATCTGTTGGCAGCGCCGTTCCTCCTGCTCGCGCCGTTGACGACGTTCGTCGCGCATGCCGGCTACCCGTTCTACGCGCCGGAAATCCTGCTCTGCATGTTGGCCGTCGGCGGCGCCGGCTTGGTCTGTGGCGCGATCATGGCCAGCGGCCCATCGTGGCTTCGGATTCTCGGAGCGACCGGGCTGGTGTCCTTGGTGATCGACGTCCAGAGCGGTTGGTTCGCCGCCCTCGGGCTCCGCAAGGCATCCGTCATCGTCGTCGCAGTCGCAGCGCTGTGCTGGTTGCTGCGAGGGCGGCTCGGGCAGTTTCTCGCCGTCGTCTCCGGCGTCCTCTGGCTCACCAGTTTCCTGGTGCCCGCGTCCGCCACCTGGCAGGTGCAGGGCGCGCCGAAGAACGGGGCGGCCGATCGAGCGCCGTTCGTTCAGATCATCGTGGATGAGCACATCGGGATCGAGGGGATTCCGGAGGAGTTCGATCCGGGCGGCATGTTCGCCGCGAGGATCCGCGAAACTCTCGAGCAACGTGGCTTCACCGTGTTCACGCGCGCGTACAGCCGGTACGACAACACCGGGCGCTCGATTCCTGCGGCCCTGAACTTCGCCGCGCCCGGCGAGGCAAATCCGTTCGTCGAGGACGCGAATCACGAGCCCGCTCAGATGCTCGCCAACGCCACGATCTCGCAGCTGCACGAGCGCGGCTATCAGGTGCACGCCGTGGAGACCGAGTTCCTGGACCTCTGCCGTGTCTCGGGTCAATCGGTCGTCGAGGAGTGTGCGACCTACACGCTCAACACGATCGCTCCGATCCGCGATCTTCCGGTCGGCGCGTGGACGAAGGCGGGTATGATCCTCGACCTGTTCCTGCACCGATCCGAGTTCGATGGGCGTATCCGGCGCGCTTTCGGGTGGCCGGAACCGAGACGGGTGAGCGCCGTCTCCACCATGCTGGCGTCGGATTCGATCGTGTCGACGCTGCGTCGCGCTCGGCCCGGCGACGCATATCTGATCCACCTCATGCTGCCCCACTACCCCTACGCATTCGACTCGGAATGCCGCATGCGGCCCGATCCGTACAGCTGGCTGGACGCCTCCGCTCCGGCCGCGGCTCCCCGCCCGAACACGTCGGATTCGCGCCGAGTCCGCTATCCGCTCTACCTGGAGCAGCTGGATTGCACCCAGAAGCTGGTGTCTCGCATGTTCGACGCGCTGGTCGAGGCCGGCGTATTCGACCAGAGCATCGTGCTCGTTCACGGGGATCACGGCTCGCGGATCACCACGGTGTCTCCGGTGCCCCCCTTTCTCGACGAGCTGCGGCCCCAGGACTACGTGGATGCCTTCTCGACGCTGTTCGTCGCGAAGCTCCCAGGGGTCCCCGGTGGAACAGATCGGCGCGTGCTGCCGCTCGAGGATCTAGTCGCCGCCGTCGTCCGAGATGAGCGATTGCCCGAGGGCGCCGCGCCGGAGCTGCCGTGGGTCTGGGTGGACGTCGGAAGCGAACGCCTCGAGCAGCGTCCGCTCCCATCGTTCTCGCATGGACGAGTGGGCGTCACATCATCCGATTGAGAGCCACCGCTTCGCGCGATCTCATCGGCGATGCTGCGGCTCATCGAACCCGCTCGGCACCCCCAGAACGCGTTCCACCGGGAACCGACGCGCGATACAGGCGGCCCTGCCCACGGATGCGGTAGGCACCGACGGCGGCGGGCACGAGGCAACTCTGACCGCTCGCGAGCGCGAGCGCGTCGCCGCCTGCGAGCGGCGCGACCTGCACCGCGCCCTCGTAGCAGAGCAGCACTTCGACGCTGCGTTCGCACGTCCTCACGACTCCCTCGCCACTCACCTCGACGCTGGCGAGCTCGAACTCCTCCGCGGTCGTCGCGTAGACGCAGACGCCGGGCACGCCCATGGCGCCGCGCAGCACTTGCGGCCGGCGACTCGCGAAACGGCCGATGCGCAGCAACTCGTCCGCCGCGCGCCGCTTGGTGGTGAGACCGGCGCGCAGCACGTTGTCCGAACTCGACATGATCTCGGCGGCGGCGCCTTCGAGATAGCAGTGCAGCTCGCCCGCTTCGAGGAAGATCGCCTCGCCGGGCGACAGCTCGATCGAGTGCAGCAGCAGCGGCGTGAGGATGCCCGGGTCGCCCGGATGTTGCGCGGCGAGACGCAGCATCAGCGCGGCGGCGTCATCCCTTTCGCTCGCGCGTGCAGCGGCGTCGAGCGCGCGATCGATGCGTGTCGCGCGCGAAGCTCGACGGCGTCGGGCGCGAACCAGCGCGCGAAGAAGGCCGCGCAGCCACTCGCCTTCCGCTGCGCCGGCGGGCGGTGCGAGGTCGGCGAGGCCCATGCGCTCGAAGCCCGCGCGGATCGCGGCGAGCGACCGGAACCCGCACAACGCGCGGAAAGCGCGTGTGCGCGACCACCAACTCGGGCTTCGCGTGATCGTCGGCGTAGAGGCGCGCCTCGCGCGCGACGCTCGCCGCGCTGCTCGCGCTGATAGCCCGGCGCGCGCCTGCTCGGCGTCGGGATGCGCCTGCAGCGACAGCGCGCGCGCGACGGCGAGCACCTTGAAGAGAAACGGAAAGCGCGCGCCGAAGCGCGCGAAGACCGCGTCGCCGAGCACGCCGCGCGGGTCGCGCTCGACCAGCTCGCCGAGCGCACGCGAGTGCCGTCGGGCGCGACGACCAGCGCCGGACCGTTCGGATGGGCGCCGAGCCACAGCTCGGCCTCGGGTTCGCTGCTGGGTCCCGGCTTGCCTTGCAGCGTCGCGAGCATCGTGTGCGAGCCCCAGTCGTAGCTCTTGATGGCGCCTTCGAGGCGGACGATCCGCTGCATCACGACTCCGCGCGTTTGATGGGCTCGGGGGCCGCGACTATAGTCGGCCGCCCTCATCACCCGGCGGTCGGAGCGATTTAGCGCCTCGACCCCAGGATCCGGATACCGGGGAGTCCATGCGCGCGCGAGACATCGGGCGCCTGCTCCGCACGGTGTCGCACCTGCGCGCAAGCCAGATCTGGCACCGCGCGCGCTTGAGCGTGCGGCGCAAGCGGTGGTCGCGGCATCGCCGCGCGCATCGACGCCCGCTACCGCGCGCGCGCCGCCGCGATCGCGCCGCTGCGCTGGGATCACGCCGGGCCTCGCCGCCGTCGCGCGCCACCACGCCGAGCGACGCGATCCGGCGCGCCGCCGCTCGCGCGTCGCGCAGACGCCCTCGCCGGTCGCTTCACGCTTCCTCGGCGAAACGCGCGAGCTCGGCGTTCCGGTCGCCTGGGATCGCCCCGATCTGATGCAGGTGCTGCTCTGGAAGACGCACCTGCACGAGTTCTCCTACGCGATCGACCTCGCGCTCGCGTATCGCGAGACGCGCGACGCGTCGTTCCGCGACGGCTTCTTCGCGCTGGCGCACGCCTGGACCGACGCACAGCCGATCGCGAAGCCGGGCTTCCAGCGCGTCGCGTGGAACGAGCGCGCCGTCGCGACGCGGCTGATGCACTGGGCCGCCGCGGGAGCGCTCTTCGGCTTGCGCGACGGCGATCCCGACGCGCGAGTGGCTCGGCCGCGAGATCGCGCGCCACGCGCTCTTCCTGCGCGACAACCTCGCGCTCGACCTGCTCGCGAATCATCTCTTCCGCGACACCGCGGCGCTCGCCTTCGCGCACGAACTGCTGCGGCTGCGTGCCGGACGCGCCTCGCGCTCTTCGAGCGCGAAGTGCGCGAGCAGATCCTCGCCGACGGCGCGCACGTCGAGCGCTGTCCGATGTATCACGCCGTCTGCCTCGCCGACCTCGTCGATCTGCGCGCGCTCTGCGGCGACGCGTCGCCCGCCGTGGCTGCGCGACGCCGTGGCGCGCGCAGTCAGGCTTCCTCGAGAGCATCCTGCTCGGCGACGGCGACATCCCGATGCTCGGCGACGGCTGGCGCGGCGAAGTCGACGTGCAGCGGCTGCTCGCCCAGGCGCGCGCGCTCGAAAGCGCCGATCGACGCCCCGCGCGCCCGAGCAGGCGAGCGGCCTCGTGCGGCTCGCGCGCGGTCCGCTGCGCTGCGTGCTGCGCGCGGGACCCCACGGCCCCGACTACCAGCTCGGGCACGCGCACGCCGATCTGCTCGCGTTCGACGCGAGCGTACGGCGCCGTGCGCGTCGTCACGGACACCGGCACCGGCGCCTACGCGGACGGTCCGCTGCGCCGCCACCTGCGCTCGACGGCGGCGCACAACACCGTGCAGCTCGACGGCGCCGAGCTGCTCGAGGCGTGGTCGAGCTTCCGCTCGGGACGTCGCGGCCGCGCGCGCGTCCTGGCGCGCGGTTCGAGCGATCGCTTCGAGTGGCTCGTCGCCGCGCACGACGGCTACGCGTGGCTCGCCGGGGCGCCGCAACCGCAGCGCCTCTGGCTCGTCGGCGAGAACGAGCTGTGGGTGCTCGACGCCGTGCTCGGTAGCGGTCGCCATCGCATCGCGAGCCGCCTGCACCTGCATCCCGACGCGACGCAGGCGGCGGTCTCGGTGCGCGCGCTCGGCGGTGACGCGCGCGAGCAGCTCGCGCCGCTCCACGAACACTTCAACGAGACGCGCGAGATGCGCAGATCGTCGCCGAGGCCGACGTGTCGCTGCCGTGGCTCGGCGGCTTCTGGCTGCGCTTCGGCGCGACGTCCGGAGCGTCCGCCATCGCTCGAAACTCGACGGTCGCGTCGCGCAGCTGCGGCTCGACGGCGGAGCGCGTTCGCTCGCCGTCGACTGGGATCTCGACGCGACGGGAGCCGCTGCCGTCGCGATCCGATGAGGTGCTAGCTTCGTTCGCTCCACGAGCCGGGAGTCCCGCGATGAAGCGCTGGTACATCCTCTCCGCGATCGGCCAGGACCGCCCCGGCCTCGTCGCCGAGCTCGCGCAGCTCGTCTTCGACAGCGACGCCAATCTCGAGGATTCGCGCATGACGATCCTCGGCAGCGACTTCGCGGTGATCCTGCTGGCGTCGTCGGGCGCGAGCGGCGCCGGCGATCGCCTCGCGTCGGGCGCCAAGCGCCTCGAGCGCGATCACGGCCTCACGATCCTGCTGCGCGGCCTCGAAGGCCAGCCGCGCGGTCCCGTGCCCGCGCCGGGTCACGTCGCGATGCGCGTCTTCGCAGCCGGCGCCGACAAGGCCGGCATCGTCGCGGGCATCTGCCGCGTGCTCGCCGAGCACCAGGTCAACATCGCCGATCTCGCGACGCGCGGTCGTCCCGGCGAAGGCGGCTCGCCGCACTACGAGATGACGATGACGGTGGAAGTGCCCGAGCGACTCGACCTCGCGTCCTCGCGCGCTCGAGCGCGAGGCGGATCGCTGCGGATCGACGTGGAGATCGACCCGATCGGGGCCGGGTGTCAGGTTTCGTTTTGTCGGTTCTCGAGACCTGACACGATAACAACGCGCGAACCTGACGCGCGAGCTCCGCCCTACGCCTCTTCCAGCCCGCAGTCGCGGATCTTTTGCAGCAGCGTCTTGTACGAGACGCCCAGCACGCGCGCGGCGGCTTTGCGATTCCACTGGGTGCGGTGGAGGATGCGGTCGATGGTGGCGCGCTCGGCCTCGAGCGAGGCGCGCCGGCCGACTTCCTTGAGCGGCAGCTGGCCCGCCGTCGCCGTCGAGCTCGTCGATCACGACCTGCAGGCGATCGGCGGCGCTGCGCATGCGATCGCCGCCGAGCAGCTCCGCGATCACGGTGGCCTCGCTCTCCAGCACGACGACGCGCTTGATGAGGTTCTCCAGCTCGCGGACGTTGCCGGGGAACGGGTAGCGCTCCATCGCGCGCGCGAGCGCGGGGCTCGGCTTGCGCAGCGGCTTGCCGTACTTGATCGAGTAGCGGTGCAGGAACGTGTCGACGAAGCACCGGCACCTCCTCGCGGCGCTCGCGCAGCGGCGGGATGCGCACGTCGACGACGTTGAGCCGGTAGTAGAGATCCTCGCGGAAGGCGCCCGCGGCCACCATCTCCTCGAGCGTCGCGGTTGGTGGCGCACAGCACGCGCACGTCGACGCGGATCTCGCGGTTGCCGCCGAGCCGCGAGAAGGTGGCGTCCTGCAGCACCTGGAGCAGCTTGGCCTGGAGCGGCGGGCTCATCTCCCCGATCTCGTCGAGGAACATCGTGCCGGTGTCGGCGATCTCGAACTTGCCCGGCTTGCGCGACACCGCGCCGGTGAAGGCGCCGCGTTCGTAGCCGAAGAGCTCGCTCTCGAGCAGGTCTTCGGGGAGCGCCGCGCAGTTGACCTTCACGAAGGGCCGGTTCGCGCGCGGCGAGCGCCGGTGGATCTCGCGCGCCACGACTTCCTTGCCGACGCCGCTCTCGCCGCTGATCAGCACCGTGACGTCGGTCGCCGGCGATCTGCTCGATCACCGTGCGCACGCCGCGCATCGCCTCGCCATGCCAGGCGACCGTCCGCGTGCCCTCTTCCAGCTCTTCGAGCAGCCGCGAGCGCTCCTGCTCCAGCTCGCGCGTCTCGAGCACGACGCGCAGCGTCGCCTCCAGCTCCTCTTCCTCGAAGGGCTTGTTGAGGTAGTCCGACGCGCCGAGCTGCATGGCCTGCACGATCGTGCTGGCGCGACCGACGACCGAGAGGATCACGATCGGCAGGCGCGGCCAGCGCTCGTGCATGCGGCGCAGCGTCTCGAGCCCGTCCATGCCGGGCATCATCACGTCCATCAGCACGACGTCGGGATTGGCGCCCGCGTCGAGCAGCGCCATCGCGCGGCGACCGTCCTCGGCGGTGTCCACCTGGAAGCCGCGCAGCTCGAGCAGATTCGCGAGATAGGTGCGGATGCCCTCGGCGTCGTCGACCACGAGGACGCGGCGCGCGCGCTCGGACGGAAGCGGATCGGGCCGCTGCCGGGTGGGACGCTGGGCCGGCATCACGCACCCCGCGTCGAGCAGGCGGCGTCGCTGCCGGCAAGCGGAACACGAAGCGCGCTGCCCCCCTCGGCGCGCGCTTCGACGTAGATCGCGCCGCCGTGCGCCTCGACGATGCGCTTGCAGATCGCGAGCCCGAGTCCGAGCCCGCCGGCGCGCTGCGCCTCGACCTGGACGTACGGCTCGAAGATCCGCGCGCGATCGCGCTCCGGCACGCCGGGTCCTGCGTCGGCGACCGAGATCTCGACGAAGTCGCGCCCGGCTGCCGCGCGTGCCGGCGCGCGCCGATCTCGATCGTCGAGTCGCGCGGCGCGTAGCGGAGCGCGTTGCCGATCAGGTTCGTCAGCACCTGCTCGATGCGCGGCGGATCGAAGCGCGCGCGCGGCGTCGCCGCGTGCGATCGCGACGGCTCGCCGCGACGCCTCCCTCGCGCAGCAGCGGCGCGAGCAGTTCGAGCACGGCGTCGATCGTCGGCCGGATCGGCGCTTCGGTGACCTCGAGCGGACCCACGCAGGCGCCCTGGCGCGCGGCTTCGAGCAGGTTCGCGACGAAGTTGTTGAGCCGCTGGCAGCTCTTCTGGCTCTCTTCGAGGAAGTGGGTCTGCTCGCTCCGTTGAGCGGGCCCACCGAGCCCGCGAGCAGCAGCCGGTTGAAGCCGGCGATCACCGTGATCGGAGTGCGCAGCTCGTGGCTCACCACCGTGAGGATCTCTTCGCGCTCGGCGGTCTCGACGCGCAGCCGCTCGCGCAGCGCGACCACTTCGCGGTTCGCGTCGTGGAGCTGGCGGCCGCTGCGCAGCACTTCGGACTCGAGCGTGTGCAGATCGGTGACGTCGCGCACGCGCAGCGCGCCGCTCGTGCACGAAGCGAGAGCGGGAGGCTGGGGGCGAGAGCGCGCGCCTCTGTGCGCGGCGACGATCGGCTCGACGACGACCGCGCGCGGCTCCTGCCCCGGGCGCAGCAGGCGGCAGCGAAGCGGCCCGTCGGCGGCGCCGTCGGGAGTGCCGTGCCCGGCGTCGGCGAAGAGATCGTCGAGCGGCTGCCCGACGAGATCCTTGGCGTCGGGCGCGCCCGCGAGCTGGGCGAGCGACGCGTTGGCCCACACCAGCGACCCGCGCGAATCGAGCGCGAGACCGTCGGTCGTGGCGTCGAGCAGGCGACGCAGCTCGTCGTCGCGCGGCTCGTCGGCAATCGGGCCTTGCACGCGTGCATCACTCCTGGGGTGCAGCGTCGCCAGTCTGCTGCGAGCTCGGGTGGTTGCGGCCGCTGGGGCGGGCTACCCGTTTCATCGCCGGGATCCGCTCCCGGCCTTTACCGAAAGCGCCCGCGGGGCTTGGACGTAGTCGTGGCGAACAACCGATCGCGCGAAGGCCGAACGGCGCATCGAATCGCTCATTTCCGAGATCGCACGTCACGACACCCTCTACTACCTGCGCGACCAGCCGGAGATCACGGACGCCGAGTACGACCGGCTGCGCCGGGAACTCGTCGAACTCGAGGCCGCCTGGCCCGATCTGGCGCGGCCGGATTCACCGACCCAGCGGGTAGGTGCCCCTGCCTCGGAGGCGAGTTTCGCGCCCTTCGAGCATCGCGTCCCGATGCTGTCGCTCGAGAACGCGATGGACGAGGCCGAGTTCCGCGCCTTCGACGAGCGGGTCCGCCGGCTGCTCGGCGTCTGAAGCGCCGGTGGAATACGTGGGCGAGCTCAAGCTGGACGGAGCCGCGGTCGAGCTGCTGTACGAAAACGGCAAGTTCGCGGTGGGCGCGACCCGCGGCGACGGCCGCGTCGGCGAAGACGTCACCGCCAATCTGAGGTCCGTGCTCAGCATTCCGCCGGCGCTCGCGACTGCCAAGCCGCCGCGGCGTGCCTCGGTGCGCGGCGAAGTCGTGCTGCCGCTGCGCGCCTTCCGGCGCCTCAACCGGCTCCGCGAAGCGCGCGGCGACGAACCCTTCGTGAACCCGCGCAACGCGGCGGCCGGATCGCTGCGCCAGCGCGAGGACGTGGACGTCGTGCGGCTGCGCTCGCTCGAGTTCCGCGCCTACGCAATCGCCGAAGGCCTGCCGGCGGGCACGACGACCCAGTTCGCCGCGCTCGCCGTGCTGCGCGAGTGGGGCTTCCGCGTATCCGAGGAATGCGCGTTGTGCGCCGACCTCGACGCCGCGCTCGCCTTCTACCAGCGCGTGCTCGCGGAACGCGAGCAGCTCCCGATCGAGGTCGACGGGGCCGTCTTCAAGTTGAACCGCATCGCGTGGCAGCAGGAGATCGGCAATCTGCCGCGCTCGCCGCGCTGGGCGATCGCCTTCAAGTTCCCGCCGCAGCAGGAAACCACCGTGATCGAAGCGATCGACGTGCAGGTGGGCCGCACCGGCGCGCTCACGCCGGTTGCGAAGCTGCGGCCCGTCTTCGTGGGCGGCGTCACGGTCTCGAATGCGTCGCTCCACAACCAGGACGAAGTGGAGCGCAAGGACGTGCGCGTCGGCGACACGGTCGTGGTGCAGCGCGCGGGCGACGTGATTCCGCAGATCGTCGCGGTGGTGGCGAACAAGCGCCCGCGCGCAGCGCGCCGCTGGAAGATGCCGAGCCACTGCCCCGTGTGCCGCTCCGAAGTCGTGCGACTCGAAGGCGAAGCCGTCACGCGCTGCCCGAATCTCGACTGCCCCGCGCAGCTCGCGAACAACGTGCGGCACTTCGCGAGCCGCGGCGCGCTCGACATCGAGGGGCTCGGCGAGAAGCTCGTGCAGCAACTCGTCGCGCAGGGCCACGTCAAGCGCCTCTCCGACGTGTTTCGACTCGACGCCGCCACGCTCGCCGGTCTCGAACGCATGGGCGAGAAATCGGCCGCCAACCGCGTCGCGGCGCTCGAACGCGCCCGGCACACGACGTTCGCGCGCTTCCTCTACGCGCTCGGCATCCGCCACGTCGGCGACGGCGTGGCGCAGCTCATCGCCGATGCCTTCGGCGGCGATCTCGACGCGCTGATGCGCGCCGACCAGGCGCAGGTCGATGCAATCGAAGGCGTGGGTCCGACGATCGCCGAGAGCGTCGTGCGTTTCTTCGCCGACCCGCGCAACCGCAAGGAGGTCGCGGACCTCCTCGCCCTGGGCGTTTCGTGGCCGTGCGCAGCGCCGCGACGGCGCGGCGAAGGCCCGCTCGCCGGCAAGACCTTCGTGCTCACCGGGACGCTGCCGAACTTCACGCGCGAGGAGGCGAAGCGCCGCATCGAAGACGCGGGCGGCAAGGTCGTCGCGTCGGTGTCGAAGAAGACGAGCTACGTGGTGGCGGGCGCCGAGCCGGGCAGCAAGCTCGCGAAGGCGACCGAGCTCGGCGTCGCGGTACTCGACGAAGCGGGCTTGCTCGGGCTGCTGCGAGACGCGCCCTGACGCCACCGAGCGCTCCCCGCGCCCCAATCGAGGACGAAGGGCACTGTCCCTCCGTCCGCGCACCATCGAGGACGAAGGGCACTTTCTCTCCGTCCGCGCTCCGAAGTCCGCCGTCCCGCCACGCCCCAATCGAGGACGAAGGGGACTGTCCCTCCGTCCACGCACCCAGGTCCGACGCACCACCGCGCACCAAACGTGGACGGCGGGACTGTCCCATTCGTCTCTCGGGAACCGCCCGCCGTTTCTCCTCAGGGTCCGCCCGCCCTTGTCGATCGCAATGCGGCGGGCGGCCGCTTTCCGGCGACTCTCTCAGCGCTCCCCGCCCCGGCGCGATGCAATCACGCGCGTGTAGGCCTCGCGTTTCGACAACCCCGCCTCGGCCGCGATCGCGGCGGCGATCTCCTTCGCATGGAGTCCCTGGGCCGCGAGCACAGCAATCCGCGCGTCGAGATCGGACGGTTGCGCACCCGGTCGCGCTGCCGCGGAGGCCGCGCGCGCGGCTTCGCTCGCGCCCTCCACCACGATCGTCACCTCGCCCCGCGCACCGCTCGCGAAGCGCTCGGCGAGCTCCGCGAGCGTCCCGCGCGCGAACTCTTCGTGCACCTTGGTCACCTCGCGCGCGACGCAGCCGCGCGCGGTCGCCGAGTTGTGCTTCGAGCGCGCGCAGCGTCGCGGCGACGCGGCGGGGCGATTCGAAGAGCACGAGCGTCTCGGGCCGCACGCGGAAGCCCGCGAGCAGGCGGTCGCGTTCGCCCGCCTTGCGCGGCAGGAAGCCGAGGAACGTGAAGGGCGCCGGCGCGAGACCCGACGCGACGAGCGCTGCGATGACCGCCGACGCGCCGGGCAGCGGCACGACGCTGTGTCCCGCCGCAATCGCCGCCGCCACGAGCTTCTCGCCCGGGTCCGAGATCAGCGGCGTCCCCGCATCCGAGACCAGTGCGACCTGCCGGCCCGCCGCGAGCAGCGCGAGCACTTCGGCGATCCGCGCGACTTCGTTGTGCGCGTGGAGCGAGCGCGGTCGCTGCGCGATCGCATGGCGGTCGAGCAACACGCGCGTGTGGCGGGTGTCCTCGGCGAGCACGAGGTCCGCTTCGCGCAGCACCCGCAGCGCGCGCAGCGTCACGTCCTCGAGATTGCCGATCGGCGTCGCGACGAGATGGAGCGTGCCCACGGCGGTCGCACGCTAGCGCGCCGCCGTCCGGCAGTGGTGCGAGATCATGCGCTAGCGCGCCGCCGTCCGGCGGTGGTGCGAAATCATGCGTTAGCCTGCCGGCTCGCCCCAACCGGTCCCGCGGAGACGACGGCATGGCGGCCAACAGGCCCCCGGTCGACGCGAGTCGTCGCGCGCTGGGGATCGCTGGCGAGGAGCGCGCAGCCGCGCATCTCGAGGCGCGCGGTTATCGGATCGTGGCGCGCAACGCGCGCGCCGGACGCGTGGAGATCGATCTCATCGCGCGACGCGGGCGCCTGCTGGTGTTCGCAGAGGTGAAGACGCGCCGGTCGCGGGCCGCCGGCGCGCCCGAAGAGGCGGTCGACTTCCGCAAGCGCGAGCGCCTCGTGCGCGGCGCCGCGGCGTGGCTCGCCGCGCAACCCGAGTCGCGGCGCGCGCGTGCGCTTCGACGTGATCGCGTGCGAGTGGGACGCGGCGCGTGGCTGGTCGCTGCGGCATCTCGAGGGCGCCTTCGATGCGGGGGATTGAGGTGTGTCCCCGGAGTCCTCGGCCAGTCCATGGCGAGGACCGTCCCCTTTCTCATCAGCCAGTCACTCTTGAGGACCGTCCCCTTTCTCCACTTTCTCCTCTTCGGAGGGGACGAGGAGGGCGGAGAGGTCGCGGATCTTGGAGCGGAGGCGGGCTTTCTTGCCGCGCAGGTCGCGGAGGTAGTAGAGGCGCGAGCGGCGGACGTGGCCGCGGCTCTTGATTTCGACCTTCTCGACCACGGGGCCCTGCACCGGGAAGATGCGTTCGACGCCGACGCCGTAGGACACCTTGCGCACCGTGAACGACTCGGAGGAGCCGTTGCCGCGGCGCCGGATGCAGACGCCTTCGAAGACCTGCGTGCGCTCCTTGTCGCCTTCGGCCACGCGCACGGAAACGCGCAGCGTGTCGCCGCTTCGGAACGGCGGCAGGTCGCGACGCGCCACCCCTTCGATGCCATCCAGCCGGTTCATCGACTCTTCCTCTCCACGCCCTCGCCCGAGCAGATCGGGCCGGCGCCGTTTCGTGATCGCACGGGCCTCGTCGGCCCTCCAGCGGGCGATCGCCTGATGATCGCCCGATCTCAACACGGCGGGAACCTCGATGCCACGATATTCGGCCGGCCGCGTGAACTGCGGCCCTTCGAGCATCCCCGTCTGAAAGGACTCCGCCTCGGCAGACTCCGGATTGCCCATCACACCGGGAACGAGTCGCGTGACCGCCTCGATCAGCACCAGGGCGGGCAGCTCGCCGCCTGCGAGCACGTAGTCCCCGATCGAAACCTCCTCGTCGACCGCAATCTCGATGACGCGCTGGTCGACGCCTTCGTAGCGACCACACACGAGCACGAGATGTCGCTCGCGTGCCAGCTCCTGTGCCCAGCTACTGCTCGAAGCGCCGTCCCTGCGGCGAGAGCAGCAGAACGCGCGCGCTTCTCGTCTCTCCTTTGGGTCCCGCCAGCGCCTCGATCGCTTCGATCAGGGGCTCCGGCCGCATCACCATGCCCGGACCGCCTCCGTAGGGCGTGTCGTCCACCGTGCGGTGGCGGTCCTTCGTAAACTCGCGCAGATCGTGGACGATCAGCTCGATGATCCCGTCGCGACAGGCCGTCCCGAGCAGCGCCGTCGTGCGAAACGGCTCGATCAGCCCCGGAAAGATCGTGATGACGTCGATACGCATCGGTTGCTCACAGCGGATCGAGCAAGCCCGCGGGCACCTCGATCACGATGCGCCGACCCGCGACGTCCACCTCCCGGAGCAACGCCCCTGCCGCGGGCAAGAGCAGCTGCCGACCTGCTTCATCCTCCACGACGAGGACGTCGTGCGCCCCCGCCTCCCACAGTTCCCTCACGATGCCGAGCTTGCGGCCGTCGCTCGCTTCCACCGCGCATCCGATCCACTCGTACCAGTAGTGCTCGCCGGCGGGGAGAGGCTCGAGGTGGATGGAGTCGCCGAGGACCAGCAGTCCCGCCAGCGCTGCCGCCGCCTCCCGCGTCTCGATCCCTCGCAGTTCGACCCGGACCTCCCCGCCGCGTCCGGGCGCGACCTCGTTCACTTCGTACCAGCGCGCGGCTGGATCCTCGCTGCCTTCCCCGATCGCGACACGCGGCGCTCGCATCAGGTTGCCCGGCCCGTCTCCCATCCAGCGCACACGCACTTCGCCCTGTGTTCCGTGCGCTCCGAGCGCTTTCCCGAGCACGACGAGTGTCACGTCGAAAGGCGCTGCATCGGCGCCCTAATCCACGATCTCCAGGCGATGGTCGGCGCCCGCGTGCGACGCCGCGAGCACCAGGCGCATCGCCTTGGCGACACGACCCTGGCGCCCGATCACGCGTCCGCGGTCCGCCTGCGCGGTCTCGAGTTCGAGGGTCTGACCCTCCTGCTCGTGCACGTGCACGGCGTCGCGATCCGAAACGATCGCCTTCGCGATGAACTCCACCAGCTCGGCGGCTTTGCTCTGGGCCACGACTAGGCGCCCCCCGCCGCGACACTGCGACGGCGTTGCTCGCGCAGCAGCGAGGCGACGGCGTCACTCAGCTGCGCACCCTTCTTCACCCAGGCGTCGATCTTCTCGCCGTCGAGCTGGATCTGCTTCGGCGTGGCGATCGGGTTGTAGGTGCCGAGGTACTCGAGCGGTCGGCCGTCGCGGCGCTCGTGATGGTCGATCGCGACGACGGAGTAGAACGGGCGCTTCTTCGCGCCGAGGCGCGAGAGTCGGATTTTGACCATGCGGGATGACTCCGAGGGGGTGAGCCGATCCGAACTCGGACCGAGCAGCGGACCGGGAACGGACCAGAGCGAAAATCGTCAAGTCCAGCGCACACCTGCGCGCCGGGCAGAGCGGGCGGGCAATCTAGGCGAAGGCTGGGGGCGAGGCAAGGACTGGACTGGGAGCGTTCAGCGATCGAGGCCCTGCCGCGAGCGCTCCTTGCTTTCCGAGCAGGAAGGGCACGCGTAGAGTTCGTGATGCGGCGTCTGCAGCCGGTCGTAGTCGTGGTCGAGCGCGACGCGGCGCACGCTGCTGGTGCGTTCGCCGCAGAAGTCGCAGCGCAAGCCGACGCTCTCCGCTCCCTTGCGCGCTTCCGCCGGCCCGGTCTGCGCTCCCGCCTTCGACTCGGTGCCCATCGACTCTCCTTCGGACGCTCCGATCCTAGCCCACGAAGAACCGCAGGTCCGAGGGCGCGCATCGCCCAACTCGCGGCGCAGCGCGGCGAGGATCTCGCGACTCTGGAGCTGGAGCTGTTGGCACCAGACGCTGCTGTCCACCGTGGCCTCGAGCACCGAGCCGCGCAGCACCGAGGGACGGCAATGCGCGGCCACCTCGGGTCCGACGGCCGCTTCCCAACACTGGGCGACCTGAACGATCGCGGACGCCTCGTCGAGGCCGAGATCGCCGAGCACGCCCGCCACGAGAGCCCCGAGTCGGCGCGGCTCGCGGCGGCCGCGGGGCTTCACGCGAAATCCCGCCCGTCGAGCAGCCGGAAGACCAGGCCCGACGGCAGCTTCGGGTGAAAGAAGGTCGACTTCTGCGGCAGGATCTCGCCGGCCGCCGTGACGCGGAACACGTCTTCCGCGGCGAGCGGATTCAGGTAGAGCGCGACGCTGCCGCGATCGCCGCGCACCTCGCGCGCCGCCTCGGGCGCGTGCTTCGGGAACGCCACCGCGCCGTCGCGCACCGCGGCGTCGTCGAGACCGAAGACGCCCTGCAACACCTCCGTGTGCAGCACGCGGATCGAGAGATCGTCGCCCTCCGCGCGCGGGCGCGAGAAGATGCGCAACACGCCCGAGCCGTCGTCGGCGGCGAAGGCGTGGCGATCCGCGAGCGGCGCGAGATGGCGCTCGAGCAGCGCGGGCACGGCTTCGACACCGGCAAGCGTCACCCGTTGCTGCGACCAACCGGGCAGCCGCGCAGCCCAGCCCGCATCGTCCGGCGCCGGCACCTCGCGCACCACGCGGTGGATCGGCAGCAGCAGCGTGCCGGGCGCATAGGCATTTGCGAAATAGCCGAGTGCGAACTCGAAGGGGGAGTCCTTGGCGTCCCCGCCGGCCCTCGCGCGTTGTTCGTCGCGGTACGCCAACGCCGTCTCGTAGCGGTGGTGGCCGTCGGCGATCACGACGGGGCGATCGGCGAGGAAGCCCCGCGCGGCGTCGATCGTGTCCGCATCGGCGACGGGCACGAGCCGGTGCTCGACGCCCGCCGCGTCGTGCGCCACCGCGGCGGGCCCGGCGTCGAGCCTGGCGGCGAGCAATGCGTTGAGCGCGCACGGCGGGTCTTCGTAGAGCAGGAAGACGCTCGACAGGTTGGCGCCCGTCGCGCGCAGGTGTTTCAGGCGATCCGCCTTCGGTCCCGAGAGCGTGCGCTCGTGCGGCCGCACGATGCGGCGCGCGTAGTCTTCGAGATGCAGCAGCGCGAAGAAGCCGTCGCGCACCTGCTCGCTGCCGTCGGGCGCGGTGAAACGCTGGCGCAGCGCGTACAGGGCGGGACGCGCGTCGCGCAGCAGCGCGCCGTCCTGCTGCCACGCGGCGAGCGTCTGCGCGACCTCGCGGTAATCGGTCGACGCCTCGTCGCCCACGTCGCGCGTCAGCTCGAGGCGGATCGCGTTGTGCGGATCGCGCTCCCAGTAGACCGCGCGCTCGTCGGGCGCGATCACGTCGTAGGGCGGCACCACGACGCGATCGAGGTCGACGCGCGCCGGGTCGTAGCGCAGCGCGCGGAACGCTCGGACGTCGGTCATGCCATGGTCCCCCGCAACAGCGGATCGAGCAGGTCGCGGCCGAGCGAGCCCCAGCGCAGCACGATCGGCTTCACGCCGGTGAGATCGACGACCGTACTTGCCCGGCCGCCGCCGGCGTCGAGGCCGTCGCCGCAGAACAACAACGGCGCGTCCGCATCGCCCGTGCATGCGAGCGCCGCTTCCGCGCGCGTGCGCGCCGGCGCCTCTCCGCGTCGATTCAAGCTGGTCGCGGTGATCGGTCCGACTCCCGCCGCCTCGAGCAAGCGCGCCAGCGCTCCCGCGACGGGATGCGGCGAGCAGCGCACGCCGAGCGCGCCGTCGCTGCGCGCGACGCCCTTCGCGAAGCGCTCGCGGCACGGCAACACCAGTGTGAGTGGACCCGGCCAAAATGTATTGGCCAGCTCACGTGCGAGCCGGGCGGCCGTGATGCCGAGCGCCGGCAACGCAGCGGCGCCCGTCACCAACACCGAGAGCGGCTGATCGTCGGCGCGCTGCTTCCATTTCCGCAGCCGCGCTACGGCCTCATCCGAGCGCGCGTCGGCGCCGAGGCCCCAGAGCGTCTCGGTCGGAAACGCCAGCAGCCCCCCCGCTGCGACGCGCGCCACCGCCTCCTCGAGCAGATCGCGATGTGCCGCGGCTTTCTTCATGCACCCACCCCACGCGCCGCGATGTCGTGGCGCAGCTGCATCGCTTCGAACGAGATCTGCGCGCAGGCGGCGTAGGCGCGTCGCTGCGCTTCGGCCACCGTGGCGCCGCGTGCGGTGACACCGAGCACGCGTCCGCCGGCGCTGACGAAGCGTCCCGCGTCGTCGCGCCGGGTCCCGGCGTGAAACACCAACACGTCGGGATCGCGTTCGGCCTCGGCCAGGCCCGCGATGACCTTGCCGGTCGCGTACTTGCGCGGATAGCCGCCCGAGGCCAACGCCACACACACCGCCGCGCCGTGCCACGCGGGTGCGGCGACGCCCTCGAGGCGGCCGCGCGCGGCGGCGTCGAGCAGCGGGAGGAGATCCCCCTCGAGACGCAACATCAGCACCTGCGTCTCGGGGTCGCCGAAGCGCACGTTGAACTCGACCACCTTCGGCGTGCCGTTGGCGTCGATCATCAGCCCGACGAAGAGAACGCCCCGGAACGGCGCTCCTTCCGCGTCCATGCCGCGGATCGCCGGGTACACGATCTCTTCGAGCACGCGCTTCTCGATGGCGGGCGTGAAGACCGGCGCCGGCGAGTAGGCGCCCATCCCGCCGGTGTTCTCGCCGCGATCGCGGTCGAGCGCGCGCTTGTGATCCTGGGCGCCGGCGAGCGGCACGATGCTGTGTCCATCCGAGATCGCGTAGTACGAAACTTCCTGGCCGACGAGGCGCTCTTCGACGACGACGCGCGCGCCGGCCGCGCCGAAGCGGCGCTCGCCCATGATCTCCGCGAGCGCGCGCTCCGCGTCGGCTGGGCCGTCGCACACCGCGACGCCCTTGCCGGCCGCGAGCCCGTCCGCCTTCACGACGCAGGGCCCGCCGAGCTTGCGGACGTACGCGCGCGCCGCTTCGAGTGCGTCGAACACTGCGAAGGCCGCGGTCGGAATCGCGTGGCGCTGCATGAACTCCTTCGCGAACGACTTGCTGCCTTCGAGCTGCGCGGCCGCGCGCGACGGACCGAACACCGCGAGGCCCGCGTCGCGCAGGCGATCGGCGATCCCCGCCACGAGCGGATCCTCGGGACCGACGACGACGAGCTCGACCTGTTCGCGGCGCGCCAGCGCCAACACCGCGTCGGCGTCACCCGCCGCGACGGCCGGAAAGCACTGCGCCTCGCGCGCCATGCCGTCGCTGCCGGGCGCCGCCAGCACGCGCGCTCACGCGCGGGCTCTGCGCGATCTTCCAGGCGAGCGCGTGCTCGCGTCCGCCACTGCCGAGGATCAACACCCGCACCGCGTCAGCTCCTGTTGGCCTAGCAGGCTGCTAGTGGCGGAAATGGCGCGCTCCGGTGAAGACCATCGCGATGCCGAGCCGGTCGGCCGCGGCGATCACTTCGGCGTCGCGCGTCGAGCCGCCGGGCTGCACGCAGGCGCTGGCGCCCGCGGCGATCGCTGTCTCGAGTCCGTCCGGGAACGGGAAGAACGCGTCGCTCGCGAGCACCGAGCCGGCCAGCGAGTTGCCGACCCGCGCCGCCTTCGCCTGCGCCACGTGCACCGCATCGACGCGCGAGGTCTGCCCGCCGCCGATCGCGAGCGTGCGGTCGGCCTTCGCGAAGACCACCGCGTTGCTCTTCACGTGCTTCACGACCTTCCAGCCGAAGGCGAGCGCGCGCAGCTCGTCTTCGGTCGGCTTGCGCGCCGTCACCACCGTGGCCGCGCCGGCGTTCTCGTGCGAGAGGTCGGGCTGTTGCACGAGCAGGCCGCCGAACACGTGGCGCACGTCGAACTCGCTGCGGTCGATGCGCTCGGGCCGGTAGCGCAACAGGCGCCTGTTCTTCTTCTTGCGCAGGAACTCGAGCGCGTCGGGCGTGAATGTCGGCGCGATCAACACCTCGGTGAAGATCGCATCGACTTCCTTCGCGAGCGCCATGTCGAAGGGCCGATTCACGGCGATGATGCCGCCAAACGGCGAGTCGGGATCGGTCGCGTAGGCCGCGCGCCAGGCGCCCTGCGGGGTCGCGCCCTGCCCCACCCCACACGGCGTGTTGTGCTTGAGAATCGCCAGCGCACAGTCCTCGCTGGCGTCGAAGTCGAGGATCAGCGCCAGCGCAGCCTGCGCATCGACGACGTTGTTGAACGACAACTCCTTGCCGTGCAGCGACTCGACCGCTTGGAGAAAGCTTCCGTAGAGCGCGGCGCCCTGGTGCGGGTTCTCGCCGTAGCGGAGCAGTTGCGCCCGCGGCAGGTCGATCTGCAAGCGGCTCGGGAAGATCTCGCCCTCGGCGACAGGCGCCGCGATGCGCTTCGACAGCCACGCGAAGATCGCGGCGTCGTAGCGCGCGGTGAGACCGAACGCGGCGACCGCGAGCCGGCGGCGCGTCGCGTCCGAAAGCGCGCAGTCGTTGTCGTTCAGCTCCGCCAACACCGCCGCGTAGTCGGAGGGATCGGTGACGACGCCCACGTAGTCGTGATTTTTCGCCGCCGAGCGGATCATCGACGGGCCGCCGATGTCGATGTTCTCGATCGCGTCCGCGAGCGCGACGCCCTCGCGCGCGACGGTCTTCTCGAACGGGTAGAGGTTCACGACGACGAGGTCGATCTCGCGCAGCGCCTGGGCCGCCATGTCCTCGCGATCGCCCGGGTGGTCGCGGCGCGCCAGGATGCCGCCGTGGATGCGCGGGTGCAGCGTCTTCACGCGACCACCGAGCATCTCCGGACTGCCGGTGAGCTGTGCCACCTCGACCACCGCGAGGCCCGCCTCGCGCAGCGCGGTGGCCGTGCCGCCCGACGCCACCAACTCGACGCCGAGTGCCGCGAGGCCTCGGGCCAGCTCGACGAGTCCCGTCTTGTCGGAAACCGACAACAGCGCGCGCGCCACGCGGCGCGAACGCTGGGCGCGCAGCGGCTCGCCCTCTGTGCCATGAGGGTGGGGGGCCATCGAGGATCTCCTTGCGGCCGAGGCGGGAGGGGGGAACGGGGGTGATTTACCCGTGCGCTCGGGTCAAGTCAATCGTCGCGCGCTCGACTAGCACCCGGGGCGCACGCGGTCGGGGGCCGGGAGCGCTGCGCGGACGCCGCGTTGCGCGCGGATCAGGTCGATCGTCTCGATCAGGAACTCCGTCGTGACGAGCGTGAGCGCGACGAGGCTCAGCAGCGACGACAGCACCACGCGCGACCAGTGCATCTGCACGTGGGCGGTCGTCACGTACTCGACGATGCCCGGCCAGCACACCGCCACCGCGACCGCGAAGAGCAGCGCACCCGAAGCGAGCGCCGCGCGGCGACCGAAGAGGCGGCCGACGAAACCGGTGATCCCTACGCGTGCGGCCGGGCGCCCGTGCGCGATCGACGCGATCTGCTCCGCCACCACGGCCGCCGACGCGAGGATCGCCGTCGCCGTGCCGAGCAGGAACGCCGCGAGCACGCGGTAGGTCATCCACTCTTCGAGCGCGCGGTGCCGCAGCCAGTGCAGCGACGGCCCCGAACCGAGCAGCAACGCGCCGAGCGCGAAGACGAACGCGAACAGCAACAAGGGTCGCGCCGGCCGGTAGATCGCCGCCGCGCGCACGATCGACACCAGGAACCGCACGCCGTCGCGCGCCACCAGCAGCTTCGAGTCGCCGATGCGGTCGGCGTAGGGCATCGGCGCTTCGATCAACCCGAGCTTGCCCTCGAGCAGCACGCGCGCCGTCATCGCGGGCGTGTAGTGCAGCCCATCGGGCAGCGGATCGAGATCGGGCAACACCGCTTTGCGCAGCACGCGCATACCGCTCGCGGTGTCGCGGATGCGCTGCCGCGAGAGCACGCCCAGGATCAGCGCGAACACCGTATTGCCAATCGCGCGCACCCGCGGCATCTCGGAGCCGGGCCCCATCCGCGAGCCGAGCGCCACGTCGGCCCGCTGCGCGTCGAGTTCGCGGCACAAGGTCCCGAAGAAGGCCGGGTCGCAGGTGCCGTCGGCATCCAGGAAGCCGACCCAGTCGCCACGCGCCGCGGCAAAGCCGCTCTTGATCGCCGCGCCGTAGCCGCGGTTGCGGTCGAAGCCGAGCACGGTCACGGCTTGAAAGCGGCGCGCGATCTCCTCGGTGCGATCGGTCGAGCCGTCGCTGACGACGATCACCTCGACCTCCGAGACGGGGCTCTCGGCGACGATGCTTTCGCGTGCCGCGAGGCAGCGCTCGATCGTCGCCCCGATCGCTTCCTCTTCATCGAGCGCGGGAATCACGATCGAGAGCACCGGGCCGTGCTTTGCCATGCGTCCCCGATCCTCGCGCGGATTCCCCAATCCAGCGACCAACATCCAAGCGCCCCAATACCCCGACACCCAAACCCGACACCCAAATAACCTGACGAAACAACCTGACGAAAATAACTTGACGCCCGGCACCCCTTCGGGGGCGGCACCCCTTCTGGGGTGGCGCTCAAACAACTACTCGACGCTCAAACAACTTGGCGCCCAAACAACTCGGCGCCCAAACAACTTGACACCAAATAACTTGACGCCCGGCTCCCCTACGGGGGGCACCCCATTGGGGGGCACCCCTTGGGGGGCAATAACTTGACATCTCAATAACTTGACGCCCGGCACCGGGTCAGGGGTGCGGGTGGCGAGTAGGACGGAGAGGTCGAGGCGGGTACGGAGTTGGGCGATCAGTTCGTGGATGGCGGCGCCTGCGAGCGGGTCGAGGCCGGCGGCCGGCTCGTCGAGGAGCAGGAGTTCGGGGCGGTGCGCGATCGCACGGGCTAGCGCGACGCGGCGCCGCGTGGCGGGCGGCAGCGCGCTCGGGCGCAGGTGGTCGATGTGCTTGAGGCCCACGAGCAGGAGGCTCTCGTGCACGGCGCGGCGTGCGGCGGCTTTGCTTCGCATCGGCGCGGCGGCCAGCGCCAGCGCGACGTTGTCCGCGACCGAGCGATCCTCGAAGAGCGCGTCTTGCTCGAAGACGACGCCGGTGCGCGCGAGCAGAGCCCTGCGCTGCTGCCTCGATCCGGCCGCCGGGTCGCAGCCGAGCAATCGCACGCTTCCCGTGTCGGGTCGTTCGAGCCCGAGCCACATGCGCAGCAGCAGCGATTTGCCGGCGCCGTTCGAGCCGGAGAGCACCACGAACTCGCCGCGCGCCATCGCGAAGTCGAAGCCGGCGAGCACCTCGCGATCGCCGCATGTCTTGCCGAGTCCCCTCGCTTCGAGCACGAGCACGGGCACGGGCACGGACGCCGGCGACGCGTCGGGTGCGAGAGCGCTCACGACAGCCGACTCGCGACCAGCAACAGGTCGAGCGCAGCGACCGCGAGCATCGCGGCCAGCGCGCCGCGCGAAGCCAGCCGGGGGACGTCGCCGAGCCGGGGGATGTCGCTGGCGCTGGCGCGCAGCCCCAGACCGATCGCGCAGGCGACACCCGCGAGCGTCGCGCCGAAGAGCGCGGCCTTCGCGAGACCGATCCAGACCTCGGCGGGCGCGAGTTGCGCAAACGCCACCGCCGCCGCGCCGCGCCGAACCGCGAGCAGCGACGCGCCGGTGAGCAGGGAGGCGTCGGCCACGAGCGCCGCCACCGGCATCACCAGAACGACCGCGAACAAACGCGGCAACACCAGCTGGCGAAGCGGCGAGAGTCCCGCCGCGCGCAGCCAGTCGATCTGCTGCCCACGGCGCAGTTCGCCGAGTTCGCCGGCCAGCATCGCGCCCACCCGCGCCGCAACGAGGATTCCGGCGACGAGCGGCCCGATCGCGCGCGGAACGCGCGCCACCAGCGTGGCGAGCGCCGTCGCAGCGTCCGTGCTCTGCACGATCCACGCGCATCCCACGAGCGCGCTGCCGGCGATCACCGCCGGCAGCACGGCCGCACCGATCCGCGTGCACTGCACGGCCAGCTCACGCACGCTCAATCTCTGCGTGCACTGCGCGGCCAGCTCGCGCGCGCTCAATCGATCGCCAGCCGCGGCACGCGATCGCCGACGCGCACCAGAAGCTCGTAGGCGATCGTCTCCGCAGCGGCCGCGAGCGCTTCGACCGGCGCGCCCGCGCCGAACACGATCGCCTGCTCGCCGAGCGCCACCGCGTCGTCCTCCAACCACACCGTCGCGAGATCCATCGAAATGCGGCCGACGATCGCGCGCGGCCGGCCTGCGAGGAGCACGGTTCCGCCCGCATTGGGCCGGCCGAGCGACCACGGCACGCCGTCCGCGTACCCGATCGGCAGGGTCGCGATCCAACCGGAGCGCGGCGCGCGCCAGACCGCGCCGTAGCCGACGCCCTCGCCTGCCGCGACGCGGCGCAGCGCGGTGACCGCCGTTTGCAGCGTCATCACGGGTCGCAGCCCCGCGCCTGCGAACTGCGGCGCCGGCGTCACGCCGTAGAGCATCACGCCCGGCCGCACCGCATCGCCGGGGAGCAGGTCGTGCCAGCTCGCGGTGCCGAGCAGCCCCGCCGAGTTGGCGAGATGGACCTGCCCCGGATCGACTCCTCTGCGGCGCACGTCTTCCAGAACGCGTGCGAGCGCCTCCGCCTGGGCGCGCGTCGGCGCGGGATCGCGCTCGTCGGCGCGCGCGAAGTGCGTCGAGACGCCCGCGAGCGCGAGGTGCCGGCTCGCCGCGACGCGCGCGATCAGGGCGGCGGCTTCGCCCACCGGAACGCCGAGCCGCCGCATCCCCGTATCGACCTCGACGTGGGCCGGCGCCCGGCGACCGAGCGACGCCGCGGCGTCCTCGACCGCCGTGCGCATCGCCTCGTGGTGCAGCACCGGCGTCGCACCGAGCGCGAGCGCCGTGCGCGCATCGGCCGCGTCGTGCACGCCACCGAGCAGCAGCACCTCGGCGCCGACGCCCGCTGCGCGCAGCGCCGCGACTTCCGACGCGGTCGCGACGGCGAACGCCGTGCAGCCCTCGCGCTGCAGCCGGCGCGCCACGGCGGACACGCCGTGTCCGTAGGCGTCCGCCTTCACGACCGCGATGACGGAGCGCGCGCCCGCATGGCGGCGCGCAATCGCCCAGTTCCCGGCGAGCGCCGCCAGATCGATCACGGGCACGCGTCGGTCGCGGATCGGCGAGCCGATCGGAGCTGCGAGTGGACATGCCAGCACTTCTCCGGGCGGCTTTATAACCCACGGGAAATGCGGCGGAAATCAAGAACGTCTGGTTTGACCGCGGAAAGCCCGTCGGATAGCTTGGCCTGCTCGATGTTCCAATCGCAGTGCAAGGTTCTGGTGAACGGCGCGGAGCGCGAGATTCCGCCCGAGACGAGCGTCGGCGGGCTGCTCGCGCTGCTCGGCGTCGGAGGCAAGCGGATCGCGGTGGCGGTGAATCGCAACGTCGTGCCGCGCTCCGCATTCGACACGCACCCGCTGGCAGCGGGCGACCGCATCGAGATCCTCGAAGCGGTGGGCGGAGGCTAGTTCCCATGTCCGAGTCTTCACACTCGGCGCGCACACGTTCCGCTCGCGGCTGATCGTCGGCAGCGGCAAGTACGCGTCGCTCGAACAGATGCGCGAAGCCACGCTCGCGGCCGGCGCCGACATGATCACCGTCGCGCTGCGTCGCGTAGAACTTCGCGCCGTGAAAGACGGCAAGCGCTTCCTCGACTTCGTGCCCGAGGGCGTGACGATCCTGCCCAACACGGCGGGCTGCTACGACGTCGATTCCGCCGTCACCACCGCGCGGCTCGGTCGCGAGCTGCTCGGCCACGACCTCGTGAAGCTCGAGGTGATCGGCGACGAGCGCACGCTCTTCCCCGACGTTCCCGCGACGCTCGAAGCCGCGAAGATCCTGCTCGCCGACGGCTTCGCGGTGCTGCCCTACGTGAGCGACGACCCGGTCGCCTGCCAGCGCCTCGCCGCGATGGGCTGCCCGGCGGTGATGCCGCTCGCCGCGCCGATCGGCTCGGGGCTCGGCATCCGCAATCCCGCCAACCTGCGCATCATCCTCGAGACCGTCGAGGTGCCGGTGATCGTGGACGCGGGCGTCGGCACCGCGAGCGACGCGGCGGTCGCGCTCGAGCTCGGCGCCACCGCGGTGCTGATGAACACGGCGATCGCCGGCGCCAAGGATCCCGTGAAGATGGCGCGCGCGATGAAACTCGCCGTCGAAGCGGGACGCCTCGCGTACGAAGCGGGCCGCATCCCGCGTCGCCTGTACGCGTCGGCTTCGAGTCCGCTCGACGGACTCGCCTCGTTCTGAAGCCTTGCCGCGCCCGCTTCTCTGCCTCGTCACCGATCGGCGTCTCGCGCAAGCGCCGCTCGAAACCGCGGTCGCCGAGGCGGTGCTCGGCGGGGTGGACTGGGTGCAGCTCCGCGAACGCGATCTCGGCGGGCGCGCGCTCTGCGAGCTGGCGGCGCGCGTCGTCGCCGCCGCGCGCGACGCCGCGCAGCGACGCGCCGGCACCGTGCGCGTGCTGATCAACCGCCGCATCGACATCGCGCTCGCAGTCGGCGCCGACGGCGCACACCTCGGTTTCGACGCGCTGCCGGTTGCATTGGCCCGCGCACTGCTCGGCCCCGAACGAATCGTCGGCGTCGCAGCGCACACGCCGGACGAAGTGCGCGCCGCCGCCGCGAACGGCGCGAACTACGCGCACCTGGCGCCGATCTTCGCGCCGCTCTCGAAGCCGCAGCAGCGCGCGCCGCTCGGCATCGCCGGCCATCGCGCAATGCGGCGCCGCGCTGCCGCTGCTCGCCCAGGGCGGCGTCGAAGCGACGAATGCAGCCGCGCTGATCCGCGCCGGGGCGGCGGGCGTCGCCGTGACCGGCGCAGTGCTCGGCGCCGCCGATCCGCGCGCCGCCGCGCAAGCGCTGCGCGCGGCGCTGGATGCGGCGGTCGCATGAGAGGAGCGCACGCAGGAGAATCGACGGAGCGCAGCGATGACACTCGACGGAGCGCAGCGATGAAATCATGTTGGCTCGCGCTCGCCGCCTGCATCGCGCTCGGCGCCTCGCCCGCCGCCGCGATCGACGCCGCGCCGGTTCCGGACGCCGCGCTCGCGCAGCTCCAGGATCGCGTGATCGAGATCTCGAAGCGCGTGACGCCTTCGGTGGTACACGTCGCAGCCATCGTGAAGATGAACGACCGCCGCAACGAGGTGGCGGGTTCGGGCGTGATCGTGAGTGCCGACGGCCGCATCCTCACCAACCACCACGTCGTCGAGAAGGCCGAGAAGGTCACCGTCACGATGCCAGGGGTGCCGGGCAAGATCCCGGCGCGCATCGTCGGCAGCGACAAGCAGACCGACCTCGCGCTGCTGCGCATCGAAACCACGCAACCGCTGCCGGCCGCCACCTTGGGGTCGTCCGGCGAGGTGAAGGTCGGCCAGTGGGTGCTCGCGGTCGGCAATCCCTATGGCCTCGACGGCACCGTGTCGCTCGGCATCGTGTCGGCGAAGGGCCGCAACCTCGGCATCCCCGACCTGATCAACGACTTCATCCAGACCGACGCGATGATCGACCGCGGCTCGTCGGGCGGACCGCTCGTCGATCTCGACGGCCGCGTCGTCGGCATCAACTCGCGCGGGCAGGGTCGCGGCATCGGTTTCACGATCCCCATCGACACGGCGCTCGACGTGATGCACCAGCTCGACAACGGCGGCATCGAGCGCGGCTGGCTCGGCGTGACGATCCAGCCCTTCGACCGCGACCTCGCCGCCTACTTCCGGGTGCCCGACGAAACCGGCGTGGTGGTGAGCGGCGTGACACCGCACTCCCCCGCCGCCGACGCCGGCATCCGGCCGGGCGACGTGCTCACCGATTTCGCGGGCGCCGCGATCGAAGCCGAGAAGGAAGAAGACCTCGGCAACTTCCAGCGCGTGGTGGCGCGCGTCGCCCCCGGCGAGTCGGCGTCGATCGCGCTGCTGCGCGGGGGCGCCCGCAAGCAGCTGCGCGTGACGCTCGCCGAAGCGCCCCGGACCGAAGCCGAGGAACTCGAATCCGACGTCGGCTTCCACGCCCAGGAGATCACCGAGACGATCGTCCGCCAGAACCGGCTCGCGACACGCCGGGGCGCCTACGTGTCGTTCGTGGCGAGTGGCTCGCCGGCAGCCGAGGCGGGCCTCGAGCCGGGTGACGTGATCCGGCGCGTCGAAGGTCGCGACGTCGAGAACATCGGCGAACTGCGCAAGGCGCTGGCGCGGGTGGACGCGCTGCCGCGCTTCCTCGTCACCGCCGAGCGCGGCGAAGAGACGCGACTCGTGCTGCTGCGCCGCGGCGCGCGCACGAACGACCGCGGCGAACCGAACGGCGACACCGGAGAGGCGTCGCAGCGCTGAGGCGGCGCAGCTCGGATCGCGCCCGTCAGCCCCGCGCTTGCCCGAGGAAGCGCAGCTTTCCCCAGCTCTCGTCGCAGACGAGCGGCTCGAAGCGTTCGGCGAGCGCGGCGCGAATTGCATCCGGCGCGGCGAGCCAGGCGAAATACGTCTCCGCCTCGTATTTCGTCATCGTCGCGAAGGCGTCGAGCTTGTCCCACCAGCGCGCGAGCGAGGGCCGCAGACTCACCGCGTGGACGCAGCGCAGGAAGAGCGTCTGCCACGGTTCCACCAGCGCGATCCGTCCCTGCGCGCGCAGCACGCGGCGCGCTTCGTCGAGCGTGCGCACGAGATCCAAGGGGATCTGCGGCAGGTGGTGCAGCCCGCCGTGGATCACGACGAGGTCGCGCGACGCGGACTTGAACGGGAGCGCGCGGCAGTCGGCCTCGACCAGGCGCGCAGGTCCCTGGTAGCGCGCCAGCAGCGCGGCCGAGCGGTCGACGCCCTCGACGTGCGTGAAGCCGAGTCGCTCGAGCGCGCGCAAGCCGTTGCCGCGCCCGCAAAACAGCTCGAGGATGCGCAGATCGCGCGGCCATGCGCGGGCGCCGAATCGCAGCAGCCGCTTCTCGAACTTGCGGATCTCCTGCTCGGGCGTCTCGAAGCGGAGATAGGCGGCTTCCCACGGATCGAGCGGCGGCGCGCCCGAGTCGGGCTGCGAGCCGCGCTGCGAGTCGGGCTGCGAGCCGCGCTGCGAGTCGGGCTGCGACGCACTCACAGCGGACCCGCTCCCGCCGCCGCGGCAACCAGGTGGATCGCCGGCGCGCGGCCAAAGCGCTGCGCAAAGCCGCTGCGAATCGCCGCGGCGACGTCGCCCGCGCGCGCCGGCTCGACGAGATGGATCGTGCAGCCGCCGAAGCCCGCCCCGGTGAGACGCGAGCCATAACAACCGGGTGTGGCGTCGCCGAGTTCGCAGAGGACGTCGAGTTCCGCGCGGCTCACTTCGAAGTCGTCGCGCAGACTCGCCTGGCCTTCGCGCAGCAGCGCGCCGACACGCGGCAGATCGCCGCGTTCGAGCGCCGCGCAGACGGCGTCCACGCGCGCGTTCTCGCTGAGCACGTGGCGCGCGCGGCGAAATAAGGGCGCGTTCGAGTGCGCGCTCGAGGTCATCGAGGCGCGCCGGATCGACGTCGCGCCAGGTCGATGCCATGGGGGGCGCAATCCCCGCGTCGCGCGCGACGGCGAGACCGGCTTCGCACTCGGCGCGGCGGCGCCCGTAGTCGCCGCCCGCGAGCTGACGTCGCACGCCCGAATCGACGATCAGCACGCGCATCCGCTCGCCGGGCAGCGGCACCGCGCGCACCGAGAAGTCGCGGCAGTCGATGCGCAGCGCGCAAGAGCGCTGGCCGAGGGCGCTCGCCAGCTGATCCATGCGACCGCACGGAACGCCCACGAACTCGTTCTCGGCGCGGTGCGCGAGGCGCGCGCGCGCGGCGCCGTCAAGGCCGACATTGCCCGCCACGTCGAGCAGCGTCGCGATCGCGACTTCGAGCGACGCCGAGCTCGACAGGCCTGACTCGCGCGGCAGATCGCTCGCGAGCGCGATGTCGAGCCCCGCCACCGGCAGGCCCTCGCTGCGAAACGCGGCGACGACGCCCGCCACGTAGTCGAGCCAGCCCCGGCCGCGGGCGAAGGCGCCCGCGTCGATCACGCCGGTCGCGCCGAGCGACGTCGAGTGCACGCGCAGCAGCGCGTCCTCGCGGCGCGCCGCGACCGCGACGGTGCCCCGATCGATCGCCAAGGGCAGCACGAGCCCGCCGTTGTAGTCGGTGTGTTCCCCGATCAGGTTCACGCGGCCGGGCGCCTGCACGGCCAGTCCGTCTTCGGGTTCGCGCCCGAGAACGGCGCCGAGGGCGGCCGCTGCCTCGTCGAAAAGTGCCTGCGACGACATCGCGCCGACGCTACCGAAGGTGATTGCCGCGCTGCTCGCCGATGCCTAATCTCGCCGTTTCTTGAATAACCCGCCGCAGGCGGGCGTCTGCAGCCTCCGAATTTCGCGCCCATCCCCTTCACACCCACGCTGGCCGCCGGAGCGATGAGACCCGGGATCGCAACGTTCATAGGAATCATGGCCTTGATCGCGCACGCGGCGCCGGCCGTGGGCGCCGATCCATTCCTGCGTCGCACGGCGGCCGTGCAGGCAGCCGAGCGCGTGGGACCCGCCGTCGTGAGCGTCACCACCGAGACCGACCTGCGGCAGCAGAGCCCCTTCGAGGGCTTCCGCGGCGATCCTTTGTTCGAGCGCTACTTCCACGACTTCTTCGATCCGAGCCGGCAGCGGACCGCCCAAAGCCTGGGCTCCGGCGTGATCATCGACGGCGCGGGCCACGTGCTCACCAACGAGCACGTCATCGCGCGCGCCTCGCGCATCAAGGTGAGCCTCTCCGACGGGCGCGAGTTCGACGCGAAGCTGGTGGGCGCCGATCCCAACAACGACATCGCGGTGCTGCGCATCGAAGCCAAGGAAACCATGCCGTGGGTCGCGCCGGGGGGCTCCGAGGATCTGCTGGTGGGCGAGCCGGTGATCGCGATCGGCAACCCGTTCGGACTCTCGAGCACCGTCACGACCGGCGTGATCTCGGCGCTCGACCGCTCGATCCGCACCGAGGACCGCAGCTACTACGGCTTCATCCAGACCGACGCCTCGATCAACCCCGGCAACTCGGGCGGCCCGCTGCTCAACGCCGAGGGCATGCTGATCGGCGTCAACACGGCGATCTACCAGGGCGCGCAGGGGATCGGCTTCGCGGTGCCGATCAGCGTCGCGAAGCGCGTCGTGGACCAGCTGCTCCAGCACGGCGAGATCGCACCCTTGTGGCTGGGCGCCGACTTGCAGGATCTCGACCCGAACCTGCACGAGGCGATGGAGCTGCCGCGCGGCACGACGGGCGCACTCGTCACGGGCGTGTCGAAGGGGAGTCCCGCCGAGCGGGCGGGATTGCGCCGCAGCGATCTGGTGACGCGCGTCGACGGCCACAAGATCCGCAACGCGCGCGACGTCTACGCGATCGTCGAGGCCGCGTCGCCCGAACAGGATCTCGACGTCGAGATCTGGCGCGCGGGTGCCACCCTGCATCTCGCCACGCGCGCCGAACGCGTCACCGGCGACGGCGTGCTCGCGCTGGCCGAGCGGATGCTGGGCCTTTCGCTCGCGCGCGATCGAGGGCGGCGGCTTCCGCGTGAAGTCCGTGCAGCCGCGGAGCAACGCGGAGAAGATCGGATTCCAGGCGGGCGACGTGCTGCTCGGCATCAACGGGCGCCCGCTCGAAGACGCCGACGCGCTGCGCCGGGCGGTGCTCGACCTCCAGGGGCGCGGGCGCGCGCAAGTCGTGGTTCAGCGCGGAGGCGGTCGATACCATGTGACCGTTCCGCTCTCGTGACATCGTTCGATGTCGTTTCGGCACTTTTCCCGATGCCTTCGAAGGGGGGTCCAGACCAATGAATCGTCGTCTTCTCGTGACGCTGCTCGGCGCGTCCTGCCTCGCGGCGGTCGTCTTCTTTTCACGCGGGCTCGACGTGCAGCTCCGGTGGCGTGCGAACGACGCGCAAGCGATCGACCTGTTCGGCTCCAAGCAAGAGACGCCGGCGGCAACGCCCGACGCCAAGCCGTTCTGGACCGAATCAACGGGCGGCCCGGCGCTCGCAGAAATCCCGAATCACAATTCCTTCGCCGATCTCGCCGAGAAGGTCTCGCCGTCGGTCGTCAGCATTCGCACCTCGAAGACCGTGACGGGCAGAGGCGGTCCGAACGGGATGCGCATTCCGCCGCAGCTCGAGCCGTTCTTCGGCGGTCAGGGCTCGCCGTTCGAAGATTTCGGCGGCGGCCAGGAGTATCCAGGTGCCGAGCCTGGGCTCGGGTTTCGTGATCTCCAGCGATGGCTTCATCGTCACCAACAACCACGTCGTCGAGGACGTCGACAAGATCGAGGTCGCGTTCAAGGACGGCTCGACACTGCCCGCCGAGATCATCGGCCGCGATCCCGCGACCGACATCGGGCTGATCAAGGTGAAGACCGACAAGTCGCTGACGGCGCTTCCCTTCGGCGACTCGAAGAAGCTGCGACCGGGCGACTGGGTGATCGCGATCGGCAATCCGTTCGGCCTCGAGCACACGGTGACCGCGGGCATCGTCTCGGCGCTGCACCGCCGCAACATCGGCGCGGGTCGCTACGAAGACTTCATCCAGACCGACGCGGCCATCAACCCGGGCAACTCGGGCGGCCCGCTGATCAACCTCGCGGGCGAGGTGGTCGGCATCAACACCGCGATCAACCCGCGCGCCAACACGATCGGCTTCGCGGTACCGATCGAGATGGCGAAGGAGATCCTGCCGAGCCTCAAGACCAGCGGCTGCGTCACACGCGGCTGGCTCGGCGTCGTGATCCAGCAGATCACGCCGGACCTGAAGGACGCGCTGAAGCTCGAGAACACCGCAGGGCGCGCTGATCTCGCGCGTCGACCCGAACGGACCGGCGCAGAAGGCCGGCATTCAGCGCGGCGACGTGATCGTGCGTTTCGCCGGCCAGCCGATCACCGAGATGGAAGAGCTGCCCCGCCGCGTCGCCGCGACGGCGCCCGGCACCAAGACCGACGTCACCGTGATGCGCGCCGGCAAGGAGAAGAGTTTCCAGATCGAGGTGGGCAAGCTCGACGAGGGCCAGCAAGTGGCGCGCATCGAGGAGGACGGACAGGACGGAAGGCCCGATGGTGTTCGGCCTGCGCGTGCAGGACCTCGGGCCCGAGCTCGCCGAGCAGCTCGGCGTGGCCGGCGAGAAGGGCGTCGTCATCACCGAGGTCGAGAACGCGAGCCCGGCCGCCGAGGCGGGCCTGCGTCGCGGCGACGTGATCCTCGAGGTGAACCAGACGGCGGTCGCCAATGTCGGCGAGTTCCGCAGCGCGACGACAGCGCAGGAGAAGGCGCTGCTGCTGGTGCGGCGCGGCGAGGCGACGCTCTTCGTGGCCGTGAAGAAGAAGGCCGAAAAGTAGCGATCGGGGCCCCGATCTTCGGATCGGGGCCTTGTCCCCCGCCGGGTCGTGTTTAGGGTTGCTACCCATGCAACTCGACAAGCTCACGATCAAGGGTCAGGAAGCGCTCTCGCAAGCGCAGTCGCTCGCAGCGGGTCGCGGTCAGGCGCGTGATCGAGCCGGTGCACCTGCTGCGCGCGCTGCTCGCGCAGCCCGAGGGCGCCACCGTTCCCGTTCTCCAAAAACTCGGCGTCGCGGTCGACGCGCTCGGCGCCCAGCTCGACCAGGCGCTCGCCGCGCTGCCGCGGGTGTCCGGCGCCGGCGCGACGGCCAGCCGCGCATCTCCGAGTCGCTCGCGCAAGGCGCTCGAAGCCGCCTTCCAGGCGGCCGACCAGCTCCAGGACGAGTACGTCTCGACGGAACACCTGCTGATCGGCATCGCCGCGAGCGACCGCGACGCCGCCGGGCGCGCGCTGCGCGAGGCGGGCGTCACGCGCGACGCGATCCTGAAGGCGCTGCAAGCGGTGCGCGGCAACACGCGTGTCACCGACCAGAACCCCGAGTCGAAGTACCAGTCGCTCGAGAAGTACGGCCGCGACCTCACCGAACTCGCGCGCAAGGGCAAGCTCGATCCCGTCGTCGGTCGCGACGACGAGATCCGCCGCGTCGATCCAGGTGCTCTCGCGCCGCACCAAGAACAACCCCGTGCTGATCGGCGAGCCGGGCGTCGGCAAGACCGCGATCGTCGAGGGGCTCGCGCAGCGCGTCATCGCGGGCGACGTGCCCGAGTCGCTGCGCGACCGCCGCGTCGTCACGCTCGACCTCGGCGCGCTGATCGCGGGCGCCAAGTACCGCGGCGAGTTCGAGGATCGCCTGAAGGCCGTGCTGAAGGAAGTCACCGACGCGCAGGGCCAGGTGATCCTCTTCATCGACGAGCTGCACACCATCATCGGCGCCGGCGCCGCCGAGGGCGCGGCCGACGCCGCGAACCTGCTGAAGCCGGCCCTCGCGCGCGGCGAGCTGCGCTGCGTCGGCGCGACGACGCTCGACGAATACCGCAAGCACGTCGAGAAGGACGCCGCGCTCGAACGCCGCTTCCAGCCGGTGCTCGTCGGCGAGCCGACCGTCGAGGACACCATCGCGATCCTGCGCGGCCTGAAGGAGCGCTACGAAGTGCACCACGGCGTGCGCATCCAGGACGCCGCGCTGATCGCCGCCGCGACGCTCTCGCACCGCTACATCACCGACCGCTTCCTGCCCGACAAGGCGATCGACCTGGTCGACGAGGCCGCCGCGCGCGTGCGCGTGCAGATCGACTCGATGCCCGAGGAACTCGACCAGGCGCAGCGCGAGATGATGCGCCTCGAAGTCGAGCGCGAGGCGCTGAAGAAGGAGAGCGACGCGGCGAGCCGCGAGCGCCTGGTCCGCGTCGAGGAGGAGATCGCGAACTTGCGCGAGTCGCTCGACGCGAAACGGGCGCACTGGGAGTCCGAGAAGCAGGCGATCGGCAGCGTGCGCGCACTCAAGGAGAAGCGCGAGGCGCTGAACGCCGAGCTCGAGCGGGTGCAGCGCGCGGGCAACCTCGAGCGCGCCGCCGAGATCCGGTATGGCGAGCTGATCCAGATCGAGAAGGATCTCGTTGCCGCGCAACAGCAGCTCGAAGCCGCGCAGCAGCAAGGCGCGCTGGTCTCGGAGGAAGTCAGCGCCGAGGAGATCGCCGAGCTGGTTTCGAAGTGGACCGGCATCCCCGTCGCCAAGATGATGGAGGGCGAGCAGGAGAAGCTGCTCCACATGGAAGAGAAGCTGCGCCAGCGCGTGGTCGGCCAGGACGAGGCGCTGCACGCCGTGTCGAACGCCGTGCGCCGCGCGCGCGCCGGCCTGCAGGACCCGAACCGCCCCGTCGGCTCGTTCATCTTCCTCGGGCCGACGGGCGTCGGCAAGACCGAGACCGCGCGCGCGCTCGCCGAGTTCCTCTTCGACGACGAGCAGGCGATGGTGCGCATCGACATGAGCGAGTTCATGGAGAAGCACTCCGTGTCGCGGCTGATCGGCGCGCCGCCGGGCTACGTCGGCTACGACGAAGGCGGCCATCTCACCGAGGCCGTGCGGCGTCGCCCGTACAGCGTGGTGCTCTTCGACGAGATCGAGAAGGCGCACCCCGACGTGTTCAACGCGCTGCTCCAGATCCTCGACGACGGCCGCCTCACCGACGGCCAGGGCCGCACCGTCGACTTCAAGAACACCGTGCTGATCCTGACCTCGAACATCGGCAGCCAGTTCATCATCGAGCTGGGCGAGAGCGAACGCAGCGAGATGGAGCGCCGCGTCCACGAGGCGCTGCGCGCCCACTTCAAGCCCGAGTTCCTGAACCGCGTCGACGACGTGATCATCTTCCACCAGCTCGGCCGCGAACAGATCGGCCACATCGTCGAGATCCAGCTCGAGCGCGTCCAGAAGCTGGTCGCCGAGCGCCGCCTCGAACTCGAGTTCACGCCCGAGGCCAAGCAACTGCTCGCCGACAAGGGCTACGACCCGCACTACGGCGCGCGCCCGCTGAAGCGCGTGATCCAGCGCATGGTGCAAGACCCGCTCGCAATGAAGATCCTGGAAGGCGAGTTCCCCGAAGGCACCAAGGTCCGCGTCGATGCGCGCCTCTCCGGCGAAGCCCTGGAGTTCCGCAAGGCCTAGAACCCCGACCCACGCCCACCGAGCGCAACATCGCGGACGAAGGGGACTGTCCCTCCGTCCGCGCCCCCGCCCGCCGCCTGGGGCTTCCCGGTCCCCGCTCCTCCCGCATTGGGACGACCTGCCACACCCAGGCCATCAAAGGTTCCTCTCGCAACCCCCCGCCTCGGTATGTCGGTTGCAGTCCGACCTCAGCAGGAGGCCAAGCAATGCCCAAGCCGTCGTCGCACGTCGATTCACTGCCCACGCGGGACGAGCTGTGCGCCTGGGTCGCCGCCGAGCCGCGTCCGCGGCTTTCGCTCTACCTTCCCCTCGAGCAGCACGCCCGCCATCACCAGCAGAATCTCCAGTTGCGCGACCAGGCCGTGCGCGACACCGAGAAGAAGCTCGCCGCGCTCGGGATCCCGGCGGCTCCCTGGCTGGAGCGACTGCGCGCGATCGAGGTCGAGGTCCGCAACCTCGAGCCGCGAACCGCGACACTGGCCGTGTTCGCCGACGCGAGCACGCAGCGCATCGTGCCGCTCCACACCGCCCTGCCCTACGCCGTCTTCGTGAGCGACGGGTTCGCGTTGCGTCCCCTCCTCGGAGTGCTTGCTAGCTCCTCGCGCTACCGGCTGCTGGCGGTGTCGGAGCACCGCGTCGCGCTCTTCGACGGAGGCAGCGCCGGTCTCTCCGCGACCCCGCACGCCGGCATTCCGACGAGCCTCGAAGACGCGCTCGGGTCGCTGAAGACCGAGAAGGAACTTCGCGTGCGCGGCACCGGCGCCGGCGGCAATATACCCGTCTCCTATTCGCACGGCGGCGCCAGCGAGGAGCGCAAGCTCGACCGCGAGCGCTTCCACGCCGCGCTCGCCGCTGCGCTCGGCCCCATTCTCAAGGACGACGGGATCCCGCTCGTGGTGGCCGGCATCGACGAGCACCGTACGGCGTTGCGCGAGAAGTTGAAGTTGCCGCTCCTCCTCGACGAAGGCGTTCGCGGCAACGTGGATGCGCTGAGTCCGACCGCACTACACGAGCGCGCGTGGCCGCTCGTGCAGCAGTGGTGCAGTGCGCGCGCGGCGGCATCTGTGGCCCACTACGAGCGCGCCCGCAGCCTCGGCAAGGGACTCGACCTCGTCGACGACGTCGCTGCCGCTGCCGCCACGGGCCGTGTGCGGCGACTCTGGCTCGACGCCGAGCGGCGCATCGGCGGTCGCGTCGACCCGCAGTCCGGGCGCACACTCGAAGGACGGGGCGACGATGACGTGCTCGATTCGCTCGCCGAACTCGTCCTCGCGCGCGGCGGCGAAGTGATTCCGGTTGCGGCTGCCGCGCTGCCGTCGCAGTCGGGGCTCGCGGCAGAGCTGCATTGAGCGACGAGCTCCATCGAGCAAAGCAACGGGAGGTCCCAAGATGCAGGCTCCGGTCAAGTCGTTCATGAGCGGCGATCCGGTGTGGATCACATCGGACGCCTCCGTGCTCGAAGCGTTCGAGTGCATGCTCGACCGCGGCATCCGACACCTCCCCGTGCTCGACGGCGAGCGCCGCGTGGTCGGCGTGCTCTCGATCGACGACCTGCGTGCGGCGCTTCCCTACTCTCCGGCGCTCAAGCAGCCGCTGGCGCCGGGCGAGCGTGAGGTGGCGCGCGAGTGGCAGGTCGGCGAGATCATGAGCCACGACCCCGTGACGCTCGGACCCGATGCGACGCTCGCCGAAGCCGCCGCGCGCATGGCCGAGCGGCGCATCGGATGTCTCGCGATCGTGGACGAGACCGGCCGGCTGGCCGGTCTGCTGTCGGAGACCGATGTGCTCTGGGCCGTAGCGACCGCCCCGGTGCTGCGCAGCGCCGCAGCGCCGGGGTCGGCGCCGGAGGTGCTCGCCGCGCTGGTGCGTGAGCTGACACAGGAACGCGAGCGCGTGCGCAAGCGCATGGCCAAGAACCTCGCGGCCGAGAAGTCGCTCGAGACGGATCTGCGCGAAGTGCCGCTGGACGAGGCCGAACGCGGCGCCGACACGACGTTGATGCAGGAGACGGTCGCGCTCGACGAGCTGGCGCTGCGCCGGCTCGCCGCGATCGACCAGGCGCTCGACCGCGCCGCGCAGGGCCAGCTCGGCAGCTGCACCCGTTGCGGCAACGTCATCCCGATCCCGCGGCTGCGCGCGCTCCCTGCAACGACTCTGTGTATCGCCTGTGCCCGCAGCGATCCGGCAGCGCGCCGGTCATAGCCGGCGCGCGGAGAAGACTCTACCCCGCCGATCCGCCTCGCTGCGCCTGTGACCGCGTTTGACACCGAGCGGAGTCGCCGTAGCGGGATGAGCCGCGACGCCGCCGGCCCGCGAGCGTCGCGAGCGCGATGCAGCTCGCGAGGGCAGCGAATGCGGAGCTGGGCTCGGCTGCGTCGACGGGAGCGACGGCCACACCCGCGGGCAGCGCGACGCTGCTCGGCGCGTTGGGCAATGCCGCGACGACCTCGGGATCGACCAGCGAATTCCCGGGCCAGAGCCGCACGAGCTGTGCGTCGCCGCCGCCCGGGAGCAGCGAGTCGGTGACGTAGAGGGCGCCGTCGAGACCGGTGACGAGGGCGCCCGGACAGTGCAGCGGCGTCCCGTCCGCCGGCTCGATCTCGGTCACGTAGACGTGGGTTTCGACGAGCGTCACCGTTCCGCGCGCCACGACGCCCGACGTCGCCGAGTCGCAGACTGGAAGGCCCGGCGGGACCACCACGGTGTTGCGCTCGGTGAAGACCGCGTCGTAGTTCACGAGCGCGACGTCGAACGCGTACGGCTCGACATCCCAGACGGGAACCCCGGGCGAGCGGTCGACCGTGCCGCCGACCAGCGTGGACTCGAGGAAGGGATCCCAGATCGGATTGCCGTCGAGGGGCATCACCCAATAGCCCTGGCCTTCGTCGACGGCGACGTCGATCCGCGCGCCATCCACGGCGATTCCGCGCGCGTCGGCCCAGCGCGCGTCGTTCGAGAACGGCGCCGACGTGATGCCGAAGCCGACGAGGCCGATCAAGTGCACGATCTCGTGCGATGCGCGCGCCGAAACCCAGAGCTCGTAGGCGCCTGCGGCCTCGTGAAGCGCCAGTCCGAAGGGCACATCGCCCACCGCGACCGGCACGTCGAGCGCCGTCTTGACCACGAACTGCACGCCCGTCGCCGCATCGATGCCGACCAGCTGATTGGTGGCGGCGTCCACGACGAAGATGATTCCGAAGCTGGTCATGGCGATCCCGGCGGGTCGCTGGAGCAGGTTCTCGCCACCCGATGGCGGCGAGAGCACGCCGACGTCGCCCGTCGCGGGATCGACCGCGAGCACGCGCGCGCCGTTGTAGTCGGTGATGAGCAGATCGCCGGCATGGACGGTCGCGAAGACCGGGGATGAAGCCAGCAGCAGCGCGGAAAACACGAAAGAGGTGGCGGCTCGCATGGATTGGTTCCTCCGGGAGCACGGCCTCCAGCATACTCCCAGATCGGCGCCATCGGGAGACGCATCCGCGCGTCGCTGCGGCTCTCGGCGCTTCCCGGCGGCCGGACGGGCGGCAACTTCGACTGCGCCTTCCAGCCTACCGTCGAGCGCCGGCGTGCCGTCCGTGGCGCCGGCGCGCGAGCGCCCAGACCAAGAGCGGCACGAATTCGATGCCCGTCACTCCGCGCGGCGCGTGAATCAGCGCCGGGCGCCGAGCCCCGCGGCGTCGCGCGCCGCGTCGAGGGTTGGCCGTGCGATTGCGCGGGCGCGACGCGCGCCGTCGGCGAGCACGTCCTCGACGTCGTCGCCGCGCGATTCCCATTGTGCGCGCCGTTCGCGCTGCGGCGCGAAGTACGCGAGCAGCCGCGCGAGCAGGTCTTTCTTGACCTCGCCGTAGCCGAGGCCGCCGGCCTGCGCGCGTGCGAAGAGCGCCGCGCGTTCGTCGTCCTTCGCGAATAGCGACCAGAGCTGGAACAGCGCGGCCGTCGGTGTCCTTCGGCTGATCGACGGGCGTCGAGTCGGTGACGATCCCCATCACCGCCTTCTTGATCTCGCCTTGCGGCGCGAACATCCGGATCGTGTTGTCGTAGGACTTGCTCATCTTGCGGCCGTCGGTGCCCGGCACCACCGCGACATTCTCGAGGATCATCGGCTCGGGCAGCTTGAAGACTTCGCGGTAGCTGTGGTTGAAGGAGCCCGCGATGTCGCGCGTCATCTCCAGGTGTTGCTTCTGGTCCTGGCCGACCGGCACGATGTCGGCGTTGTAGATCAGGATGTCGGCGGCCATCAGCACCGGATACGCGAAGAGCCCGTGATGGACCGCGAGGCCCTGCGCCACCTTGTCCTTGAACGAATGCGCGCGTTCGAGCAGCCCCATCGGCGTCACGGTGCTGAGGATCCAGGCCAGTTCCGTCACTTCAGGCAGATCGGACTGGCGGTAGAGGATCGCGCGCGCCGGATCGATGCCGCAGGCGAGGTAGTCGAGCGCGAGTTCGTGCGTGAAACGGCGGCGCTCGCCGGCGTCGCGGATCGACGTCATCGAGTGGTAGTCGGCGATGAAATAGATCGCCTCGCCCTTCGCCTGCAGCTCGACATGCTGCCGCATCGCGCCAAAAAAGTTCCCGATGTGCGGCTCGCCCGAAGGCTGGATGCCCGAAAGAATGCGCATCCGCCCACGGTAGCCGCCCCGCCGTTGCCTTGGGGACGTTCCTGGAATCGTTGCCTTAGTTGCTTTGGGGACGTTCCTCGAATCGTTGCCTTTCTTGCCCCACTTGACCCCGGGCGGACTCGACTGTAAACCATGTTCAATCTTTTGAATGGTGTTCAATGCATCGGACCGCCCTCGCACCCCCTGCCGGCCGCCAGGCTCCGCTCAACCGGGAGCAGCAGCGGGAGCGCACCCGCGCGGAGACGCGCGAGCGGATCTGCGCCGCCGCGATGCAGCTCTTCCTCGAAGAAGGCTTCGAGCGCACCTCGATGCGGCGCATCGCGGACGCCGTCGGCTACACGCCCGGCGCGCTCTACTCGTACTTCGAGGACAAGGAGGACGTCCTCTTCGCGCTGCACCGCGCGGGCTTCGACCTCCTCCGCACGGCGCTGCGCGCGCTCGATGCCGAGCAGCCGACCCCGCGCCAGCGTCTGGTGCGGATCGGCGAGATCTACATCCGCTTCGCGATCGAGAACCCGCACTACTACGAGCTGATGTTCATCCTGAGCGACGTGACCAGGCGCATCGGCGAGCAGGAGCGCTGGCACGAAGGACTCGACACCTACGACGTGCTGCGCGGCGGCGTGCGCGACGCGATGGACGACGGCGTGATCCCCTCCGGCAACGTCGAGGCGGTGGCCTTCGCACTCTGGTCGCACGTGCACGGCACGGTGTCGCTGCTGCTGCGCGGCCGCTGCGTGATGATTCCCGACGAGACGCTGCCCGCGCTCGTCACCGATTCCTATCAGTGGCTGATTCGCGCCATCACGGCGCAAGAGCGTCCCCGTCCTCCCGCGCGCCCACGGACGAGGCCCCGCAAGCGAGGAACCTGAAATGGAAAGCCAGCTACGACCGGGCGCACACGCGGCGGCGTCGCTCGCCGCGATCCTCTCGAGCGCGATCCTCCTGGGCGTACTGGCCGCCGCGTGCAGCGATGGGGCCCCGGCCACCACGGCCGGCGCCGACGACGCCCTGCCCGTCCGCACCGTCACGGTGGTCCGCGGCGAGGCCGCGCCGGTGGTGCGCGCGAGCGGCCTCGTCGCCGGCAAGGAAGAGGCGCGGCTCGGCTTCAAGATGGGCGGCGTCGTCGCCGAGGTGCTCGTGGACGAGGGCACGCGTGTAACGAAGGGCCAGCGCCTCGCGACGCTGAAACAGGCGGAGGCTTCGTCGCGCACCGTCCAGGCGCAGCGCGGTGTCGAGAAGGCGGCACGCGATCTCGAGCGCGCCCGCACGCTTCACGCGGACGGCGTCGGCACGCTGCAGCGCCTGCAAGACGCGCAGACGGCGCTCGACGTAGCGCGCGCCGATTTCACGATGGCGAGCTTCGAGCAGCAGCACGCGGTGATCGTCGCCCCCGACGACGGCATCGTGCTCGCGCGCATGGCCGAGCCCAACGAGATGGTGCAGCCCGGCCAGCCGATCCTGAACTTCAAGTCGGGCGGCCAGGGCTTCGTGGTGCGCGTGGGCCTCGCGGACCGCGACGTCGTGCGCGTCGCGCTCGGCGACCCCGCGCAGCTGCGCGCGGCCGCCTGGCCGGAGCGCGCGCTCGCCGGCCACGTGACACAGATCGCGGCCGCAGCCTCCCCTGCCACCGGCACCTTCGACGTCGAGGTGGCCGTCGATCCCAGCGACGCGATGCTGCTCTCGGGCATGCACGCCCGCGTCGAGATCGAGCCGTCGCGGCGCGATCCGGTCGCGTGGGTCCCGATCGACGCGCTGCTCGAGGGCGATGGAGACGACGGTACGGTGTATACACTCGACGCGGCGCGCAGCGTCGCGCGGCGCGTTCCGGTCCAGTTGGCCTTCCTGCAGGGCGGCCGCGCCGCGCTGCGCGGCAGCCTCGAAGGCGTGGACGAGGTCGTGACGGACGGCGCCGCGTGGCTGCGCGACGGCGCGCGCGTGCGCGTGCTGCCGGCCGACGTCGCCACGCAGCCGTGACGGCGTGACGGCCCGCTCGTGAACCTCGTCGAAGCCGCCGTCGGGCGGCCCCAGTTCATGCTCGTCGTCTTCGCGTTGCTGGTGGCGCTCGGGATCCACTCGCTCCAGACCATCCCGCGCGCCGAGGATCCGGCCTTCCCGATCCCCATCTTCGTGGTGGTCGCGGTGCAGCCGGGCGCCGGGCCGCAGGACATGGAGCAGCTCGTCGTCGATCCGCTCGAGGACCGCCTCGGCGAACTCGACGATCTGAAGGAGATCGAGTCCACCGCCGAGGACGGCGTCAGCACCACTGTGGTCCACTTCGAGGCGGATGCGGATGCCGCGCGCAAGTACGAGGAGGTGGTGCGCGAGGTTAACGCGACGCGCCCCGACCTCCCGGCCACGCTGCAGCGCCTCGAAGTGAAGAAGGTCGAGACCACCAACGTGGCGGTGTTGCAGCTGGCGCTGCTCTCCGAGGACGCCCCCTTCCGCGTGCTGCAGCGCGAGGCCGAGCGCATCGAGGACGTGCTCGACGGCGTGGCGGGCGTGAAGGAGGTCGAGACCTGGGCCTATCCCGAGCAGCAGGTCCGCGTCGAGATCGATCCCGAGAAGCTCGCGCAGATGCGCGTCTCGATCAGCCAGGTGCGCGACGCGCTCGCGAGCGACAACGCCGTCGTGCCGGGCGGCGGCGTCGACGTCGGCGCGCGGCGCTTCAACATCGAGACCGGCGAGCACTTCGAGACCGTCGAGCGGGTGCGCGACACCGTCATCGCGGCCGACGGCGCGCGCATCGCGACGCTCGGCGACGTCGCCAAGATTAGTTGGGGGCACGCCGAGGAGACGCACCGCGCCCGCGTCGGCGGCCGCCGCGCAGTCTTCGTGACCGTGCAGCAGAAGGCCGGCGAGAACGTCTTCGCGGTGCGCGACCGCCTGCTCGCCGAGCTCGAGCGGCTGCGCCCGACGCTGCCGGCCGGCGTCGCGCTCGAGACCGTCTTCGATCAGTCGCTCCAGGTCGGCCACCGCTTGCGCGGCCTCACGCGCGACTTCGCGCTGGCGATCGGCCTCGTGCTGATCACGCTGCTCCCGCTGGGCTTGCGCGCGTCGCTGATCGTGATGGTCTCGATCCCGCTCTCGCTCGCGATCGGTGTGGCCCTGCTGCACGCCACCGGCTTCTCGATCAACCAGCTCTCGATCGTGGGCTTCGTGATCGCGCTGGGCCTGCTCGTGGACGACTCGATCGTCGTCACCGAGAACCTGACGCGCTTCCTGCGCCTGGGCTACACGCGGCGGCGTGCCGCTATCGAGGCGACCCGGCAGATCGGCGTCGCGGTGATGGGCTGCACGGCCACGCTGATGCTCGCCTTCCTGCCGCTGCTGATGCTTCCGGGCAGCGCGGGGCAGTTCATCCGCAGCCTGCCGCTCGCGGTGCTCTACACGGTCGGCGCGTCGCTCGTGGTGTCGCTCACCATCATCCCGTTCCTCGCGAGCCTCGTGCTGCAAGAGCAGGACGAGCGCGGCAACGCCGCGTTCCGCTTCTTCCACCGCGGCATCGAGCTTGTCTACCGCCCGTTGCTGCGCGTGGCGCTCGGCTGGCCGCGCGCGACGCTGCTCGGCGCGGCGCTGCTCTTCGCCGGCACGCTCGCGCTGGTGCCGCGCATCGGCTTCTCGCTCTTCCCGGAAGCCGACGTCCCGATGTTCCGCATCGAGGTCGAGGCGCCGGACGGCGCCTCGCTCGAGGAGACCGACCGCGCCGTGCGCTTCGCGGAGAGCGTGCTGGCGCGCTACCCGGAGGTGACGCGCGTTGCCGCGAACGCAGGTCGCGGCAATCCGCAGATCTACTACAACGTGCGCCCGGCCGAGGAGAAGAGCCACGTCGGCGAGCTTTTCGTGCAGATCGCGCGCTTCGACGCGAACCGCACGCCGGCGCTGCTCGACGCGATCCGCTCCGAGCTCGCCGCCTATCCGCGCGCACAGCTCCGCCTCGAGGCCTTCCGCAACGGCCCGCCGCTCGACGCGCCGATCGCGATCCGCGTCTTCGCCGAAGACCTGGGCGCCCTGCGCGGGCTCGCGGCACGCGTCGCCGAGCAGATCGCGGGCGTGCCCGGCACGCTCTACACCGACGATCCGCTGCGCGTCACCAAGACGGATCTCGCGGTGCGCATCGACGCGGAGCAGGCCGGCCGGCTCGGCGTTCCGGAAATCGAGATCAAGAACGGCGTGCGGCTCGCGATCGCCGGGCTGCTCGCGGGCAAACTCAGGGACAGCGCCGGCGAGGAGTACCCGATCCGCGTGACGCTCCAGCAGGGCGAGCGAGCGCAGCTCGCTGCGCTCGATGATCTCACCGTCACGGCCGCAGGCGGCGCGCACGTCCCGCTGCGCCAGCTCGCGACGCTCGAGTTCGAGGCGTCGCCCTCCGAGATCGTGCACTACGGCAAGCGGCGCTCGGCCACCGTGACGGCGCACACCGCCACCGGCTTCAACATCGACAAGGTCACCGACACCGTGATCGCGAAGCTCGACGCGATGGAATGGCCGCCCGGCACCGGCTGGCGCGTGGCCGGTGAGCGCGAGAACCGCGAGGAGAGTTTCGGGGGCTTCGGCGCCGCGATCCTCGTCGCCGCGTTCGGCATCCTCGCCGTGCTCGTGTTCGAGTTCCGCACCTTCAAGAGCACCGGCATCGTCGCGTCGGTGATCCCGCTCGGTGTGGCGGGCGGCATCCTGGCGCTCTGGCTCACCGGCAACTCGATTTCGTTCACCGCGATGGTGGGCTTCATCGCGCTGATCGGCATCGAGGTGAAGAACTCGATCCTGCTGGTGGACTTCACCAACCTGCTGCGCGCGCAGGGCGTGGGCCTCGACGACGCCATCGAGCGCGCCGGACAGGCCCGCTTCTTCCCGATTCTATTGACGACGATGACGGCCATCGGCGGGCTCACGCCGCTCGCGTTCGAAGCCAGCCCCCTCTACTCGCCGCTCGCGATCGTCATCATCGGCGGCCTTGTGAGCAGCACGGTGCTCGCCCGCCTCGTGACACCGGTGATGTACAAGATGCTGGCGCCGACGGTGGAGCTCGAGGAGTCCGGCGCCCGCGAGCCGGGATTGGCCGCGAGCCGCGCCTGATCCGCCTAGGGGAACGGCGTGCCGCCGTGCGAACGCGCCGCTACTGGGCGTTCACCACCGTGAGCCAGTGCGCGAACGCGGCGTCCTGCCCGGCGGTGATCGCGTCGAAGCGCGTCTTCAGGCGCGCGCTGACGGGGCCCGGCACCGGCGCGGGTAGCGCCTTCTTGTCCACCGACGCCACCGGCCACACGCCGATGCTCGTCGAGGAGAGGAACGCCTCGCGCGCGCCGAGCAGCTCGTCGGCCTCGACGACGCCTTCGTACGTCGGGACACCTGCGTGCTTGGCGATCTCGAGCATCGACTGGCGCGTGATGCCGGGCAGCACCGTGTCGAGCGCGGGTGTGCGCAGCGTGCCGCCCGCATCGACCACGAACACATTCGAGGTCGGCGCCTCGGCGAGATGTCCGTGCTCGTCGAGCATCACGATCTCGTCGTAGCCTTCCTTGCGCGCCTGCCAGGCGGCCATCGCCGCACCGAGATAATTCGCGGCCGCCTTCGCGTGCACCGGCAGGTGCGTCCCGATGCGCCGCCGCGAGCGTTCGAGCTTCACGACGAGCTGCGCCGGCAGGCGCTTCGGATGGGGCTTGCGCAGGATCACGTCGCGCATCGGATCGTAAGCGGCCATCGCCACCGACACGCGATCGTCCATCGGCACCACACCGACCTCTTCCGAGGGCAGATACGCCATCACCTTCAGCGCCGTGCAGCCCGGATTCGCGCGCACCACCGCGAGCGAGGCCTCGAAGAGTTCGTCGTAGCTCTGCACCATCGGCATGAACATCACCGCGCAGCCGACTTCCTCCTCCTGCACGGCAACGGCGTGAGCGACCCGGCGCAGATCGCGGACATGGTGCGGCAGACGCGGCAGGTGCCCGGCTACCGGCCCGATGCCGATCCTGTTCAACGAGGACGACCACTTCGACTTCGGCCAGCCCCTCTGCAACATGACCGCGGCGATCGGCGAGTACTGCTCGTGGGGCTACTTCGACCCCGGGGCCAACGACTACGTGGACGGCTACCAGTCACCGCCGGTGAACTGGGGGCTGAACACGGAACGCAAGCGGGCGTTCTTCTAGAAGGTCAGGGAGGTCACGGGGGAGTAGAGCCGGGGATACGGGTGGGACAGGCTCAGTCGTGAGGGGGACGAACCCGCTTGCTGCGGACAAGGGAGCAACTGAGATGAGCAACTGCTGGGGCTGTCTGGCGGCTCTGGTCCTGACGGTGGCGCTGGCCCAGGGCGTGGCGGCCGCGCCCACCGTGCTGGGCGCTTCGAGAGGCACCGGTTCACGCTGAACGGCCAGCCGGCGTTCCTGCTGGGCATCAGCTACTACGGCGCGCTGGGGGCGCCGGAGGAGTTCGTGCGGCGCGACCTCGACGACCTGCAGCGCCTCGGGTTCAACTGGCTGCGCGTCTGGGCGACGTGGGCGGGCCTTCGACGAGGACGTGTCGGCGGTGGACACCCGGGGCAGGCCGCGGGAACCGTTCCTGGGCAGGCTCAAGTGGCTGGTCGCCGAGTGCGACCGCCGCGGCCTGGTGGTGGACGTGACGCTCACGCGCGGTAACGACCGCGACGTTGCCGGCAGATCGTGCCGGACCTCCCGGCGCACCGCAGGGCCGTGGAGACGCTGGTCAACGCGCTGCGAGCAGCACCGCAACTGGTATCTGGACCTGGCCAACGAGCGCGGAGATGTCCGCGATGACCGTTACGTGAGCATCGAGGAGGTCCGCGAGGCTCCGCGAGCTAGGCCCGCGGGTCTCGACCCGGCCGGCTGGTGACGGCGTCGTCCTCGGCGGACACGACCTGAACGAGGAGGACATCCGCAGAGGCGCTCGTGGCGCGGGACTCGACTTCCTGTGCCCGCACCGGCCGCGTCACGCAGGCTCCGCCGGCGGCAGACCGAGGCAGCAGACCCGCGACGTGCCTGGCCACGATGAAGCGCCCTCGGGCACATGGCGCCGATCCACTACCAGGAGCCCTTCCGGCGGGGCTATCGGCGAGTGGGAGCCGATGGCCGCCGACTTCCTGACCGACTTGCGGGGCGCCGTGGCCGGCGGGGCGGCGGGATGGTGCCTGCACAACGGGAGCCAGGACACAGCGCCTGGCAAGGACAGGCGAGCCGCGCCGGTCCTTTGACCTGCGGACGCGGCGGCTGTTCGACCAACTCGACGAGGAGGAACTCAAAGTGGCTGCACAGGCCCGTTTCATCGTCAACGGTCTGCCCCGGCTCCGCGTGAGCGAGAACCGGCGCTTCCTGGTGACATGAGGACGGCACGGCCGTTCTTCTGGCTGGGTGACACCGCCTGGTGGATCCGGCGGCTCAAGCCGGAGGACGCCGAGGTCTACCTGGCCCGGCGGGCGCAGCAGGGGTTCAACGTCATCCAGGTCCATCCGGGCTACCGGGAAGCGGACTACGCCGGCAACCGGCCCTTCCTGGAGGACGACCCCGCCAGGCCGAATGAGGCGTTCTGGCACAACGTGGACGCCCTCGTGGCGTCAGCGCGGGACCACGGCCTGTACGTCGCCCTGGTGCCGATGTGGGGAGATGAGTACGGGAAAGCCTTCGGCACTGACGCGGCGCGGGCGAGGCGCTTTGGGGAGTGGATTGCCGGGCGGTACGCCGGACTGAGCCACATCCTGTGGATCGTCAGCGGGGAGTACGACGCGATCAACGGCTTCCGCGTGCCCATCACGCTCTGAACAGAAGGGTGTGCTGACCGCGGTGGGCGAGGGGCTGCGCAGCGTCCACGGGGGCGCGCAGCTCATGACCGTCCACCCGGGGGTCGCGCGGACGTCCTCGCTGGACTTCCACGACGCGCCGTGGCTGGACTTCGACATGCTCCAGTCAGGCCACGCGATCGACTGCGAAGCCTTCGGGATGGCGGAGAACCACACGCTCATCGCCCACGACTACGCGCTCTCGCCAGTCAAGCCCGTGCTGGATGGGGAGCCGATCTACGAGGACACGCCGGACGGCATCTGGATGGCCCGGGACATCAACCGCCCGCGGGCCGACGGGCATGCGGTCCGCGCCAAGGCCTACTGGTCGGTCTTCGCCGGAGCCTTCGGCCATACGTACGGCCACAACGATGTCTACGGATTCCACGAACCGGCCGCGCCCGGCCAAGTGGTGCCGCTCCCCGACGGGCCCGGACAGCGCGGCCACTGGCGCGCGGCCCTGGACGCGGAGGGCGCCACCCAGATGGTGCACCTGCGCAACCTCATGGAGTCCCGGCCCTTCCTGAACCGCGTTCCCGACCAGTCGCTGGTGCTCGGCGACCCGGGGAAGGGCCTGGACCACGTCGTCGCCACGCGGGCTGCCGATGGCAGCTACGGGATGCTCTACCTCCCGCGCGCGAAGACCGTGACGGTGGCCCTCGGCAAGCTCGCGGGAGGCCGCGTGCGGGCGTGGTGGTTCGACCCGCGCACCGGGGCCGCTGAGCAGGCGGGGGAGTACGAGCGGCGCGGCGAGCGCGAGTTCACGCCACCCGGCAGCGGCGACGGCCAGGACTGGGTGCTGGTGCTCGATGACGCCAGCAGGGACTTCCCACCCCCAGGGGCGGGCCACTGACTGAGTCGGCCGCGGGGTCGTGATCCGGCGCAG